>CALOBC010000001.1:5000-449868 GCA_942491145.1 Myxococcota bacterium
AGAGCAACACTCTCTCGAAGCCCCGCGCTTTTAGTGAGTCCCACCCAAAGTGGCAAGGCCTTTCGCCAAGAAATTCGACTTTCGCCGAGCCACCGCGCGGATCAGATGAGCCCCATTTCCAGGACCTTGTAGATCCAGCCGAGGGCCATGCCCCCCAAGAGTCCGCCGGCCAGCGCGCCTTCATGGCGAAGCGCAAACGCGAGGAGCCGACGCCACCGCTGGCGGGGCCAGACCAAGTCCAGCGCGCCCACGACAGCCAGCACCACCGTCACCGAGAAGAGGACCACACCAAAGGGCTGGACAAGGGTCGCTTCCACTGGGGAGAGGTGCGCCATGTGGGTGAAGCACGTGGTCATGCCACACATGGGGCACGGCCACCCGGTCAGGGTCAGCACCGTGCACGCACCGAGGCCGAGCTGTTGGTGGGTGCCGTGGCCGAGGGGGTCGGCGACCAGCACCCGTGCGATGGCCAACACCGTTGCGGATGGGACAAACAGCGCCACACCGACCAGGCGGTCCTGTGCGGTCGAGCTCAGCTGTTGCCAGGCATCCCGAGCCCGAGCGACCACCGCGGCTGTGCCCGTCGGCCCTTCGTGGGTCGACTCAGTCACCTTCTGTGGATCCATCACCGTCAGCAGGCATCAGCGAGTCCAGCATGGCGGCCAGCGATGCGGCTTCCCGGTCCACTTCGGACAACCGGTTCTTGACTTGGGTGCGAAGCTGTCGCAGCTCGCTGGCCAGGTTCAGCGCGGTCAGCAGTGCGATCGTGTACTCGTCGAACGACCGGGTGCGGCTGGCCACCTCGGCCAAGCGGGCATCCAGCTCCCGCGCGACAGTGGCGACCTCTTCTTCATTGTCGTCGCCCCGCACCGTGTACTGGCGGCCGCGGATCGTGATCTGTACCTGCATGGAATTCGCCTGCGACGGGAGGGAAGCTCAGTTCTATCCGGATGTTGCGGAGTCGGTCTCGGCAGTGCCCAGGAGCGCGTCCACAAAGGACTCGGGGTCGAAGTCTCGGAGATCGTCCATGCCTTCGCCCAACCCGACGAGCTTCACGGGAATGCCGAGCTCCCAGCCCACCGCACAGACCACGCCACCCTTGGCGGTGCCGTCCAGCTTGGTCAGCGCCACCCCCGTCACCCCGACCACGTCCTTGAAGACACGGGCCTGAGACAGGGCATTCTGGCCAATCGTACCATCCAGCACCAGCAGCACCTCATGCGGTGCGGTGGGCACAGCCTTGCGCATGACTCGCTGCACCTTGGCCAGCTCGTCCATCAGCGCCGACTGGGCTTGGAGCCGACCGGCCGTGTCGCAGATGATGACATCGGCACCCCGAGCGAGACCCGCTTGGATGCCATCGAAGATCACCGCCGCAGGATCCGCACCCTCTTGGTGGGCCACGACGGGCACACCCGCGCGCTCGCCCCAGACCTTGAGCTGCTCGATTGCGCCCGCCCGGAAGGTGTCGCCGGCGGCCAGAAGGACCGAGCGGCCCTCCCGCTTGTACCGAGCGGCGAGCTTGCCGATCGTGGTGGTCTTGCCGCTGCCGTTGACACCGACCACCAGAATGACCGTCGGCCCCTCAGCTTGGCGGACGATGGGGACGGACGGGCCAATCCGGGTCAGGAGCTCCGTGCGAAGGATGGCGCGCAACCCCGCGAGATCAGCGCCCTTGCCCTTCTTTCGGACAACCTCAACCAGCTCCATTGCCGGGCGGATTCCGACATCCGAGGCGACCAGCGCTTCTTCCAGAAGCTCGAGCCTGGCCTTGCCTTCTGCATCGGCCACACCCCGCAGCCGCGCGAACAGTGCGCCGCGGCTTCGCGCAAAACCGGCGAAGAAGCCGTCTTGTCCGCCAGTCGAGCGACCGCGGGCAGGGTGGGCGGGCCCCGGGGCGTCGTCATCGCCCTCCAGCCACGCCGCTTGACGCCGCCGCCGGTAGAACCAGCTTCCCCACATCAGGGTGACGACCAGCAAGAATCCAATCAGCCCGATGATCTCGGTCTGACCGAGCATCAAGCCGCCTGGAAGCGAGATCGGGAGCTGCATGGAGGGGCCTCCGGCTGGGCGCCTATCGCGACGGCCGCCCCGTAAGCCAGCACCAGCTGGTGTTTCGCGTCAGCCCCTCCCCCATCGGGCTCAGTCCAGCTTCACCGTCACCAGCCGGGACACGCCCGGACGGGGCATTGTCACGCCGTACAGCGTCTCCACCGCTTCCATCGTCTTCTTGTTGTGCGTGATCACAATGAACTGGGACAGGCTGGCCATCTCGGACAGCATCAGGTTGAACCGGGCGCCGTTGGCTTCGTCGAGGGGTGCGTCCACCTCGTCCAGCAAGCAGAAGGGTGATGGCTTGACCCTGAAGAGGCTGAAGATCAGTGCAATGGCGACCATCGCGGTCTCGCCACCGCTCAGCAGCGTGAGCGTCTGAAGGCGCTTGCCCGGAGGCTGGACGTAGACCTCGACACCGGTGTCGAGGAGATCGTCTTCATTGGTCAGCTTGAGCTGGGCCTTTCCGCCCCCCACCAGCCGCGGGTACATCTCGCGGAAGTAGCCGTCCACCCGCTCGAAGGTCTCGCGGAAGCGCTCCCGGCTGACCCGGTTGAGGCGCGCGATAGTGCGACGAATGGTGTCGACCGAGCGCTCGAGGTCGGCCCGCTGGGTGTCCAGCCCTTCGTATTCGCCGGCCAGCTCTACATACTCGCTGAGGGCAACGAGGTTGACTTCGCCCATGCGGGACAGCACCCGGCGGGCCTTGTCTTGGCGCTCTTGCCAGCCGGCCAGCTCCGCTTCATCGTCGAGCAGCGCGGCTGTGATGCGCAGGGTGTAGACGTCCTCGTCCGGCCGGTCCTTCGGTCGCACCGACTCTGGCACTTGGGTGCCATCGGCGCCCTCATCGGCGTCCAGCGTGACCACCCCCATGCGGTCCAGGCGATCCAGCATTCCGGCGACCGACACTTCGTACTTCTCGTCGAGCGCCTCGCGGACTTGGGCGATGCCGAGCTTCGTGTTGGCGACCGCTTGTTCCAGCTCCATCCGCTGGGCTGTGGCTTCGTCCCGACGGGTGCGCACAGCGTCGCGTTCAAGATCCGCACTGGCAAGCCGTTCTCGTACCTGGGCGAGGCGGCCACCCTCCTCGTCCAGGGCGCCGCGCACCACTTCCTGCAGAATGGCCAGCTCACCGAGTTCTTCGGCACAGCGGCCCTCGTCGGCCTCGATCTCGCGCAGCCGGACCTTGGCCTGACCCAGGGCGGTCGACGCCTCGTGCTCGGCCCGCGTCGCCGCCCTCAAGAGTGTCTCTTGGCTGGTGTGGGCAAGCTGCTGGCTGCGGATCCGCTCGCGGAGCGCAGCAAGATCGGAAGCACGTTCAGCAAGCCGTTCCCGGGCCGCTTCTACCGCGCCCGACTCGTCGATGAGGGCCGACTGCTCGGCACGCAGCTCGCCCTCCAGCCGGTCGATGGCCGCTTCAACGAGCTGAACTCGTGCAGCTTGCTCGATCAGGTCGTGACCCAGCTTGAGCAGCTCCTTGTCGGCCCGTTCCCTCGCGTCGGTCAGGCGGCTGGCGCGCTCGGCTTCCCGCTTGCGGCCCCGCTCCAGCTCACCCTGGCGGCGTCGGCCCCCGTCCAGGCCCAAGCGAGCCTCGGCGGCCTCCCCCTTCACGGCTTCCAGCGCGCCCCTGGCCACATCAACGGCGTCGTTGGCGGCGTTCTGGACCACCTGGGCCTCATCCACGGCGCGCTTCGCTGCAGCCACCGCTTGGAGGGCGATGTCCAGCTCGGCTTCCAAGGCAGCGATCTGGCGCTTGCGGTCGAGAATGGCCGCACCGGCACTGCCCTGGCGGCCCGCCCGGATGACCGAGCCCCGCACAAGCAGGGGCGCGTCACCGAGCACCACGACCGCATCGGAGTCGGTCACACTGCCGGCTTCGAACAGGCTGGGTGCCGTGCGAACATCCCCTATCAGGGCCTTCAGAGCAATGTGTCCAGCCGCGTTGGCCCGCACACCCACCAAGGCCGTGTCGGTGAAGTCGCCAGGTTCTGCGGCGCCCACCACCACCACCGTCACACGGCCTTCGGCTTGGCCAAGGACGGCTTCGGCGGTGGTGAGATCCTCGACCAGCACGGCATCCAGGGCGGCACCCAGCACGACCTCGATCGCGGCCATCCGATCTGAAGACACCTCCAGGCAGTCCGCGAGGGTGCCCAACACACCCGCCGCCGACAGCAACTTCACGAGGTCAGCGTCCACCCCGGATCGGCTGCGATGGACCGACAACAAGGAGTCGAGCTGGGCCTTGACGCGTGCCCCAGTGCGCTCGGCGCGGCGGAGCAGCTCATCGGCCCGGCGGTGGCTGCCTGTGGCCTCGGTGCGATTGTTCTCGGCGTTCTTCAGCTCGCCTGCCAAGCCCCGCTGGCGCTCGGAGACCGCTTGAACCAAGGCTTCGGCAGCGAGCACTTCCGCTCGGGCTTCGGCGATCTGGCGGTCGACCTCGGCAAGCTCGCCACCGGCGTCACCCGCATCGCTCTCGAGCTGTTCCAGCCGCCGCTTCAGCTCGTCTTCACGGGCTTGGCCACCCTCCAACTTGGCGGCGATCCGTGCCCGCTCGCGCGTGTGCTCCAGCACCGCGTTCCGCCCGGCTTCCACCCGGCGGCGTCGTTCCCGTGCGGCGCTCTCGACGTCGCGCGCTTGGGTCTTCTCGGTGTCGAACAGCGCTTCTTGGGAGCGCAGCTCTTCGGCGGTCTCTTGGGACTCTCGGCCAATGCCGGCGATGCGCTGCTGGGCAGCAATCCGGTCTTCTTTGGCCCCCCCAAGCTGGCGGTTGGAGGCTTCCATGCGGGTCGAGAGATCGTCGCGCTCCCGCTGGAGGTACTGCCGGTTTGACTCCTTCTCGCGCCGGGAGGCCTCGGCCTCGGAGAGCTGGTCCCGGTGCTTGCCCACAACGGCGTCGAGGTGGGCTTCCCGTTCCCGATCACTGCGGGTCTCGGCATCCCGACGTTCGAGGTCCCGCGCAAGCGTGCGCTCCTGGGCTTGGGCACCCCGAAGGCGCTCCGTCAGCACCTTCCGGTCCGCACTCAGGCCCTGGTAGCGGGCCAGCCCGAGCAGGATCTCGCCCTGGCGGACCAGCGTCTTGAGCCGCCGATACCGAATGACCTTGCCGACCTGCTTTTCGAGGCGCTTGAGCCGGTCGGTGAGGCCGTCCACCACGTCGGTCACCCGCTCAAGGTTCTGGCGGGTGTCGTTGAGCCGTCCCTCGGCCTCTTTTCGCTTGACCTTGTACCGAGAGATGCCGGCCGCTTCTTCGATGAGGGAGCGCCGGTCTTCGGGCCGGGCCCGCACGATCTCGCCAATGCGGCCCTGCTCGATGATGGAGTAGAGTGGGTTCGAGGCCCCAGAGTCGAGAAAGAGTTCCTGGACGTCCTTCAGGCGAACCTTCTGGAAGTTGATCAGGTACTCGCTGTTGCCATCGCGGGTGATGCGGCGGGTGACCTGGATCTCGTCGAGGCGGGCGTACTCGCCGGGAAATGGCTCGTCGGTGGCTTCGAACGTCAGGCTGACTTCAGCGGTCGCCAGCTCCGCGCGGCCCTCAGACCCGGCAAAGATGATGTCTTGCATCGCTTGGCCACGGAGGCGCTTGGCGCGCTGTTCGCCGAGGCACCAGCGCACGGCATCGACCACATTGGACTTGCCGCAGCCGTTGGGGCCAACAATTCCCGAGATCCCCCGGGAGAAGTGGAAGACCGTCGCATCGGGGAACGACTTGAAGCCTCGCAGCTCCAGCTTGCGGATGTGCATGGGGCAACCGGACAGGTGGGGGCGGGATCGAAGGGGCGGGCGTCCCAGAGCACGTTCGGGGACGGGTGCGCCACAGTGGGCGCGGGGTGGGGAAGACGGACGCCTTCCCGCGGGGGCGACCAGACTATCACGTTCCACGGCAAAATCAGTGACGCGTCAAGAGCTGGTAGGTCCTTGGTTGTCAAAGCCTGCGTTGTACTCCGCCGCCAGTCGCACATACTCGAGGTGTCCGTGGCGGATGATCCGCTCCACCTCGTCATCAGAGACGGAGCGAAGCCGACGGGCGGGGCTGCCCACCAGCATCGAGCGGGCCTCGAACCGGCGACCCGCCAGCAAGAGCGCACCCGCCCCAACCACGCTGAGCGGTCCCACGTGGGCATTGTCCATCACAATCGCGCCCATGCCGACCAGCACGTCATCTTCGACGATGCACCCGTGAAGGATCACCTTGTGGCCCACGGTCACCCGGGCACCGATGCGGGTGTCGCTCAGGCCCCGGGTGGCATGGATCACGGTGCCGTCCTGAATGCTGGACTCATCGCCGATCTTGATGCTGCCTTGGTCGCCGCGCAGCACACAACCCGGCCAGACCGAGGCACGGGCACCGATCTCCACATCACCGATGACAACAGCGTGGGGATGGACAAAGGCGGTGGGGTGGATGCGGGGATGGTGGTGGCGGTAGGCCTCGATCGGCATGGTGGCTCCTTGGATGCGGCGGGAAATAGCCTGATGCCGGGCGGCGTATGGGCAGGGCATCTCACTCTCTGGAGGGCCCATGAGTGACGCACTCGTTCCCCGCTCCGACGGCACGGTGGCCACCCCACGCCAGACCGGCATCGCCTACCTGCTCTGGCTCGGCGGCTTCGTCGGTCTCGCCGGGCTTCACCGCTTCTACATGGGCCGCTGGGTGTCCGGCACCATCTGGCTGTTGACGGGCGGGTTTTGCTTTGTGGGCCAGCTCATCGATCTCGTGGCGATGCCCCGAATGGTCGAAGACTCGAACCGCGGCGCGGGCTGGTAGGCCGGTCAGTCCCGCCGCAAGATCCAGGCGTTCATGCTGCGTCCATCCGGCAGGGGCATGCTCGCCGGGGCGTAGAGGTCAGCAAACTCGGGCCCAAACACGCCAGGATCCCCCAAGACAAGGGGCTCTGGCGTGACCAAGTCCTTCTCGGTCAGGATGATCTGGGGCCTTCGGGACAACACGTAGCCGTAGTCATGGCGCTCGTGCCCGGCGATGCCCGTGCCCAAGTCCTCGACTTCCGCGCGGGCGATGTGGGCGTCGTTCAGGCCCCACATGTCGAGCGTGGGCACGTCTGCGTAGTAGGGCAAGATGCCGGCGGCGTGCACCGCGATGAGGGTGTCCGGCGGCAGCTTGGCCTTGAGTGTCTGGCCGACCAGCTGCCGATCTTGGAGGTCGCTGGCGAAGTAGTCCGCGAAGCCACGCATGGCCTGGAAGCCGGGGATGGACGCGATGAAGGCCAGGGCCGCCAGGCCGCCAGTGATGCCCCGCTGAACGGTGACGCTGCGGGTCTTTGCGGCTTCCACAAGGCCCATCTGGGCCAGCACGGCGATGCAGGGCAGCACGGGGATGAGAAAGCGGCCAGTGCCCTTGAAGTCGCCGCCCACCGCCAGCACATAGACAAAGACAAACGCCACCATCGCCGTCGCTTCTCGCAGCCGAGCATCGGTCTTCAGCAGCCCACGTGACACCAGCACTGGCAGCCCCGCCGCGAAGGCCACCGCCATCGGCACCGAGTCGCTCGCGTTGCGGCCCAGGTAGGCCAGCCCCCGCTCCCAGGCCGCGCCCACCAACGTGGCCGGGTCACCCACCTTCGCGTGGAAGGTGTTGGGCACAATGTCGCCGTAGTAGGCCACCCGGAACGCGAGGTGAGGGACCGTGATGAGGGGGAACAGCAGCGTGCTTCGGCGATCGGTCCAACCGGCCCGGAGCAACCACAAGATCCCGAAGAACGCGTAGCCCTCGGGTCGGGTGAGGGCAGCGAGGCCCGACCACACGGCCCAGTTGCGACCGCCCATCAAGGCGCGGGTGAGCAACCACGCATAGAACACGGTCTCGAGGCCCTGCACCCCTTCCAGAGCAAGGCCGGGAAAGACCGCCACCAGGGCCGGCGCGAGCAGGCGGCGCCCCCCGAGCTCCCACGTCGAGTGGATCAGCAACGCGGTGAAGACGACCCCGAGAACGATGGCCACCAGCGCAGGATCGAGGCCCACGAGCTCAGCGGGGGTGAAGAGCACCGTCCACAAGAAGTTGGTGTAGCCCTCGACCCGCTCACCGGCGTTGAAGACCAGACCGTTGCCTTGGGCCAAGTTTCGCGCGTAGCGAAAGCTGATGTAGGCATCGTCCTGAAGGGCGACGCCGTAGGACACCTGGAGCGCAGCGACCGCCCCGATGATGCCCACAAGGCCCACCCGGGCCCGCTGGCCGTCGTCCGACTCGGACCGCTCAGCCAATGAGAATGCCCGCGATGGTGCCGGTCATGAATGCCGCGATGGAGCCTGCAATCATCGCCCGCATGCCCAGTTCAGCAAGGTCGCCCATGCGGTTCGGGGCAATGCCGCCGATACCGCCAAGCTGGATCCCCACGCTCGCAAAGTTGGCAAACCCACAGAGCCCATAGCTTGCGATAATCGCGGAGCGCTCGGACAGCACAGGCGTCTCAGCAGCGACCATCTGGCCCAGGCTGATATAGGCCACAAATTCGGTCAACACGATCTTCTGCCCCAGCAGCGTGCCCACCGCGAAGGCCTCGCTCCAGGGCACACCCATCACGAAAGCAATGGGGGCAAACCCGTATCCAAGAATCAACTCCAGAGAGAGGGCTCCGCCGGTCAGGGCACCAACAAAGAAGTTGAACATGGCGATGATGCCGACAAACGCGATGAGCATGCCGCCCACGTTCAGGGCCAGCTTGACGCCCTCGGAGGCCCCATTCGCGGCCGCTTCGATGACGTTGCGCGCGCTCTTCGGGATGACCATGTTGAGGCTGCCCAAGGTCACCGGAGTGCCGTCCTCGGGCACCATCACCTTGCTCACGGCAAGTGCGGCCGGTGCGGAGAGGATCGACGCCGTGACCAGGTGGCCCGCGATGTTGGGGATGTCCTTCAAGAAGCCCACGTAGGCGGCCATCACACCCCCAGCGACGGTCGCAAAGCCCCCCGTCATCACGGCGTGCAGCTCAGACCGGGTCATCTTCTCGATGAACGGCTTGATCACCAGCGGCGCTTCGGTCTGGCCCACAAAAATGTTCGCGGCCGCCGACAGCGACTCGGCCCCGGAGGTGCCCATGGTGCGCTGCATGACCCAAGCCACCCCCCACACCGCCTTTTGCATGATGCCCAGGTGGTAGAGAATGGCCATCAGTGAGCTAAAGAAGACGATCGTCGGCAAGATCCAGAACGCGAAGGTCTTCAGCGGCGGCGAGACCTGCCCAATGAACGTCTGGGACTCCCCGTCGGGCATCGTGATCTGGTGCATCTCGATGGAGCCGAACACGAACGTGGCACCATCCTCCGAGAAGGAGATCAGCTTCTTCACCGCGCCGTCCACGACCACAAAGAAGAAGTCCTGAAGCTGCGGGCTGAGCACAATCAGCCCAAAGATGACCTGGAGCGCAACCCCCCATCCCACCGTCTTCCAGTTGATGGCTTTGCGGTTGGTGGACAGCAGCCAAGCGAGGCCGATGAGGATCGGGATGCCCAGGAAGGACAGTCCACGGTCGAGGAAGGTGGTCTCGGCCGGAATGAAGGCAGCGAGCGGCAGCATGGCGGTCATCAGTCCCTGTGGGGGAGGCGGTATCGGTGCACGAAGGCTGCCGATCGAAGCACAGTGGCGCCGTCGCCACAAGGCGCCCAGCACGGGTCCGCCACGGGTTACGGCCCCAGCGCGAATTCGGCTCGAACTTCCACCGTTGCGTTGCGGCGTCGACACACTGCCGCGCGATTCTTGGCCGAGGTGACCCATCGGCCCCCCCACACCGGCCAAAACGGCCAGGAGGCTGCCCCGCATGCCACAGAGTTCCGCGGCCCCCGCTCCACCGCCCCTCCCCGAGAGCAGCGGACTGCCGGCCCTCGATGCCGACGGCCTGCTCCACCTCTACACCGAGATGCTGCGCATTCGCCGGATGGAGGAGCTTGCCGCCAAGGCCTACACCCAGCGCAAGATCCTCGGCTTCTGCCATCTCTACATCGGTCAGGAAGCCATCGCGGTCGGCGCGGCGGCAGCCACCGGCGGGGACTACTGGATCGCCGCCTACCGCGAGCACGGACATGCCCTGGCCAAGGGTGTTCCCGCCAAGAGCATCATGGCTGAGATGTACGGCAAGGCCACCGGGTCCAGCCGCGGCCATGGCGGCTCGATGCACATCTTCGACAAGAACGTCGACTTCCTCGGCGGCTACGGCATCGTCGGCGCCCACGTCCCAATGGCCAATGGGGTCGCTTGGGCGATCCGCGCACGTGGCGAAGACCGGGTGTGCGTCTGCTACTTCGGCGATGGCGCCGCGAACCAGGGCGCCTTCTTCGAGGCGCTCTGTCTCGCACAGCTCTACAAGCTGCCCACCGTGTTCATCTGCGAGAACAACTACTACGCGATGGGCACCGCCCTGCACCGCCAGTCAGCCGTCACCGACATGAGCCTGCGGGCCGATGGTGTGGGCATGGCGCGGGATGCATTTGAGGGCTTCGACGTCGAAGTGGTGCGCGAGCGTGTGGCGCGCGCGGCCGCCTACGCCAAGGCTGGCAACGGCCCCGTGCTGCTGGAGATCGCCACGTACCGATACCGTGGCCACAGCATGTCGGACCCCGCGAAGTACCGGCCCAAGGGCGAGCTCGACGAGAAGAAGTCGCAGGACTCTCTCGAGATTGCCCGCGACCGGCTGCAGTCCAAGTTCGGCGTCGAAGATGCCGTGTTTGAGCGGATCAAGGGCGAGGTGGAGGCCGAGATGCAAGCGGCGGTGGACTTCGCGGCCGAGAGCCCGGAGCCCGATCCCGCAGTGCTCTACGACTACACCTACGCGCCCCAGACCACGTCCCTCGGTGTCGGCGACGACGCCCCAAGTTTCACGCTTCCCGAGGCCGAAGGCCCCTGGGTGCCCGGCCGCTGGCCGGAGGAGGGCTGAATGGCCACGCTTCAGATTCGCGAGGCACTGCGCCGCGCCATGGTCGAGGAGATGCAGCGCGACGAGCGCATCTTCCTCATGGGTGAAGAAGTCGCATACTACAACGGCGCCTACAAGGTCAGCCAGGGCATGTTGGAGCAGTTCGGCCCCTCCCGAGTGGTCGACACGCCCATCTCGGAAAGTGGCTTCGCAGGGCTCGGCGTGGGCGCGGCGATGGTCGGCATGCGCCCCATCATCGAGTTCATGACCTGGAACTTCTCGCTGGTGGCGATCGACCACATCATCAACTCGGCCGCCAAGATCTACCAGATGTCCGGTGGCCAGTACAACGTGCCTGTCGTGTTTCGCGGGCCCAATGGTGCCGCCGAGAACCTGGGCGCCCAGCACAGCACGTCGGTCGACAGCCTCATCGCCCACTTCCCGGGCCTCAAGGTGGTCACCTACTGCGACTCCCACGATGCCTATGGCTTGCTCAAGGCGGCGATTCGGGACGACAACCCCGTGTGTTTCCTCGAGAGTGAGCTGACCTACGGTGTGAAGGGCGAAGTGCCCGACGAGGAATTCATCATCGAGCTGGGCGTCGCCAACGTGCGCCGCACCGGCAACGACGTCACACTCGTGTCTTGGGGCAAGCAGGTCCAAAACTGCGAAACGGCCGTCGACGCGCTGGCTTCTCAGGGCATCAGTGCCGAGCTCCTCGACCTGCGGTCCCTGCGGCCCCTCGACGAGAAGACGCTCTACGGCTCCGTGGCCCGCACCGGACGCTGCGTGGTGGTCCACGAGGGCCACCTGTTCGCCGGCGTCGGTGCCGAGATCGCTGCGCGGCTGCAGCAAGTCTGCTTTGACTACCTTGAGGCCCCTGTGCTTCGGGTCACCAACCGCGACGTGCCCCAGCCCTACGCCACCGCGCTTGAGAAGATGGTCAATCCCACGCCTGACCGCATTGTCGCCGCGGTTCGCCAGACCCTCGGGAGGTCATGATGGCCGAGTTCTTCCTGATGCCCCAGGCATCACCGACCATGGAAGCGGGGGTCATCCTCGCGTGGCGCAAGGCCGAGGGCGATGCGCTCGCTCCCCAGGACGTCATCGCCGAGGTCGAGACGGACAAGGCCGCGATGGAGATTGAGGTCTTCGATGAGGGCGTGCTGCTCAAGATCTTGGAGCCTGAGGGCGCCGAGATTCCGGCCGGTGTGCCCATCGCCATCATCGGCAAGTCGGCGGACGAGGACATCGCCGCCCTGCTCGCCGAGCACGCCGCTGGTGCCGCCAAGCCCGCTGCTCCCGCCGCTGCTCCGGCGCCGGCACCTGCTGCCGCCGCGCCCCCTGCTCCGGCTCCGGCTCCCGCAGCGCCCACCGTCGCTGAACCGACGGCCCGCGCTGGGCTGACCGGGTTTCGCTGGTCCGGCAAGACCGTCGACCCCAACTTCATGGAGATGCCCGAGGACTTTGTCTTTGAGGTGGACCCCGCGTCCGGCAAGACCCGCGCCGCACCGGCTGCCCGACGGGCCGCCCGCGAGCGGGGCATCAACCTGGGCGACGTGAGCGGCACCGGGCCCCGGGGACGGGTGCTCCGCAGCGATGTGGAAGCGTTCCGATCTGGCCCCGCTGCGGCGACCGCTGCACCCGCCAGTGCCAGCGAACAGATCCGCAACTCCCAGATGCGCAAGACCATCGCGCGGCGCCTGAAGGCCGTGTGGCAGGATGCTCCCGTCTTCTACCTGACGGCCAACCTGGGCTGTGATGCCATGGTGGCCTTCCGAGGCCAGCTCAAGGCGGCCGGCGTGAAGGTGTCCTACAACGACATCATCATCAAGGCGGCGGCCCGGGCCCTCAAGGATGTGCCCGCGGTCAACGCGAGCTGGGGAGAGGACCACATCACCCGCCATGGCGACGTGCACATTGGCGTGGCTGTGGCCCTTCCCGACGGACTCATCACCCCGGTCATCCGCAACGCGGACGGCAAGGGGCTGGCCACCATCGGCACCGAGATGCGTGACCTCGCCGCCAAGGCCCGGGACCGCAAGCTCCAGCCGGCCGAGTACACGGGGTCGACCTTCTCGATCTCCAACCTCGGCATGATGGGCATCGAAGAGTTCACGGCCATCCTGAACCCGCCCGAGGCGTGTATTCTCGCGGTGGGCACGATGACGAAGGAGCCGGTCTTCAACGATGCCGGCGCCGTGGTGCCCTCCCATCGCTTGCGGGTCACGCTGACGTGTGATCACCGGGTGGTGGACGGCGCACTGGGTGCGGAGTTCCTGCAAGCCATGCGCCGCTACATCGAGTCCCCTGCCCTGCTGGCCACCTGAGCCGCCGGTGGGCCCGGTCGCCATCGTGTGCTCGGCCCACGGCTACGGCCATGTCACCCGCCAGACCGCCCTCGCCCGTGCACTTCGGGACGAGGGTGTGTCCTGCACGCTCTTCACCGCCGCCCCCGTGGCGCTGGTGGCGGAGTGGCTGCCCGATCCGACGGTGGTGCCGTGGACCGCGGACGTCGGCATTGTGCAGCCGGACAGCCTCTCCGAAGACATCGAGAACACCCGTGTGCGGCTCGAAGCGGTGTGTTCGCCGGCCCGCATCGATGCCCTCGCCGACGCGCTGTCGGGCTTCACCCAGGTCATCGTCGACACGGCCCCCCCGGCGATGGAGGCCGCACGGCTGACCGGCGTGCCCTGTGTCGCCGTCGGGAACTTCGACTGGGCGTGGATCTACAGCCACTACCCCCGACTCCGAGACTTCGCGGAACGCTTCGCACGCTGGCAGGCCCCCCACCTTGCGGCGTCGCTGTGGCCCGGCCCGGGGCTGCGTGGCTTTGCTTCGGTCGTGCCCTTCGGGTTGTTGGCGCGGGTGGGCCAGCCCGTGTTGCCGCCCTCCCCAGACCAGCGAGTGCTCGTGAGCTTTGGGGGCTTCGGGCTCGACCTGAACGCCCTGCTGCCGGTCATTCCCGGCGTGCGCTACCTGCTCGCGGCCCACGGTCCATGTCTCGACCGGCCGGACTGCTCGGTCATCTCCGACGTGGCCTACCCCCACCTGGTTGCCAGCGCAGATCTGGTGCTGAGCAAGCCTGGGTACGGCATTCTCGGCGAGGCGATGGCCGCGGGCACCCGGTTGTTGTGGGTGCCCCGCGGCGCGTTTCCCGAAGCCCAGTCACTGATCGACGCAGCAACATCTTGGGGCGCGCACCTGTCCCACGCGAACCCCCACGACCTGGCCCACGACATCCCCGCGGCGCTCTCCAGACCCCGGCCCCTCGCCCTGGCGGCGGATGGTGCGCGGGCGCTCGCCCAGTGGGTGGTTCGCGGAGCCCCCAACCCAGGCTGACGTCACGGGTGTTCGGCGCGCCCACCGCCCGTGACACAATGGCCCATGCCCGTGCTGCCAGCGTGAGGACCCTGCGTCCGCCCCGCCGCTGGCGCCGACCGCGTGACCGAAGTGACCCCGACGAGGCCCCCCATGCGCACCTTGCTGCTCCTCCTGCTTGCCGCCTGCACTGGCCAGAAGTCCGACAGCCTCGACGGACAGGAAGAAGGACTCGAAGGCAGCACCCAAGATGCCGACGGTGACGGTTTCTCCGACGATGACTGCAACGATGGGGACGCCTCGGTCAACCCCGGCGTCAGCGAGCTGTGTGACGGCATCGACAACAACTGCGACGGGCAGGTCGACGAGGGCGTGGTGCTCACGTTCTACACCGACCAAGATGACGATGGATACGGCGATCCCAGTGATCCCGTGCACGGGTGTGCCCAGCCCGAAGGCACCGTGCCTGGGTCGACGGACTGCGACGACGGGGACGCGACGGTCTTCCCCGGGGGCGACGAGCAGTGCGACGGCATCGACAATGACTGTGATGGTGTCATCGACGATGGTCTGCTCACGACGGTCTACACCGACAGCGACGGCGATGGCCACGGCGACCCGGACACTGCCGAGGACTCCTGTGCCCCGACGGCCGACCAAGTGACCCTGGGGGACGACTGCGACGACACCGATCCCACCGCGGCGCCAGGACTCAGCGAGGTCTGTGACGAGGTCGACAACAACTGCGATGGTGAGGTCGATGAGGGCGTCACCACCACGTACTTTGCCGACGTGGACGGCGATGGCTGGGGCCAGCTCGGGGTGGTGACCGAAGCATGCAGCGTCCCCGACGGCTATGCCTTGGCCTCGGGCGACTGCGATGATGCCTTGCCAGCGGTCAATCCCGACGCGACCGAGACGTGCAATGGCATCGACGACGACTGCGATGGCACCATCGATGAGGCCGACGCCAGCGACGCCTTGACCTGGCATGCCGACACCGATGGAGACGGCCACGGTGACCCCAGCACCACGGCGCTGGGGTGCTCTGCACCGACGGGCCATGTCTCCGACGCGACGGACTGCGATGATGGTTTGGCGACGACGTTTCCGGGGGCCGACGAGTACTGCAACGGGGTCGACGACAATTGCGATGGTGCCGTGGATGAGGCCAGCGCCCTGGACGCCGCGACCTGGTACGCGGACACCGATGGGGATGGCTACGGGAGCGCCTCCAGCACCACGGGCGCCTGTGTTGCGCCCACCGGACACGTGGCCTCGGGCACCGACTGCGACGACGGAGACAGCAGGGTGCACCCGGGCGCCACGGAGATCTGCAACGAGCTCGACGACGACTGTGACGGGGATGTTGATGACGACGACACTGCCGTCAGCGGCCAGGCCACTTGGTACGCCGATCTCGACAGCGACGGCTTCGGGGATCCCAGCAACACCCTGGACAGCTGCGAGGCGCCGTCCTCGTACGGCAGCGACAACCAAGACTGCGACGACGGGGCATTCGCCATCAACCCGGACGCCGACGAAGAGTGCGATGGCGTCGACAATGACTGTGATGGCGACATCGACGATGATGACGCCGATCTGGTGGACCCGGCGACTTGGTACCTGGACGATGATGGGGACGGCTACGGCGATGCCAGCGCCCCCGTCTTGTCCTGCATCGCGCCGTCCGCGCACGTGGCCGACAGCACCGACTGTGATGATGGGGACTTCGGTGTGTACCCTGGGGCCGCCGAGACCTGCGATGGGGCGGACGAGAACTGCAATGGCACGGTCGATGAGGGGGTCCTCGGCACGGGCGCAGCCTGCCCCGCGGAGGACTGCACCGAGATCCTCGACGACAATCCCAGCGCGCTCAGCGGCACGTACACCCTCGATCTGGGCAGCTACGTCTGCGACATGAGCACGGACGGGGGCGGATGGACCCAAGTGGCCGCCGGCGCCGTGGTCTATGGCACCGGATATACGGGAACCTACTATAACACCGAAGGCTTCCGGTGGTCGGAGACCCTCTTCGCGTACGCCTCGGGCAGCGTGCAAGCCCACTGCACCTACCCAAGCTCGCTCACCGGCTGCAACAACATCGGGTTTCAGTTCGCCAGTGAGAGCTGGGGCGTCGCGCAGAACTGGGGCAGCTCGCTGTGTGGCATGGCGATCACCGACTACACCGCCAACACCAGCTACATCGGTGGTGCGGACTGGGTCATCGACCGCACCGAGTCCACCGACACGATGCGCGTGGGCACCTTGGAGGGGGTCGCCGCGTGCACGACCGCCGACAACCCCGGCAGCGCAACGATGGACATTCTGGTGCGTCGATAGCGGCCGCGAGGGGCTCACACCACAGCAGAACCGAGCTCGCGGACGTCCGTGCCGATGGTCGCGCACATCGCTTCGAGTGGGAGGTCGTTGAGGTCCTGGCCAAAGGGGTCCTCGATCTCCACGCCGGCTTCTTCGATGCCCAACAACGCAAAGCACACCATGGCGGTCACAAACACCGCAACAACGCCCATCTGGGGCACCATGACGATGGGCAAGGTCAGCAGGTAGACCATGAGCAGCTGGCGGACCTGGGCAACATAGACGAACGGCACCGGTGTCTTCAGAATGCGCTCACAGGCCCCCTGGTGGTCGAGCAGCGCGCCGATGTATCCGTCGAGAATCCTCGCCACCTCGATGTTCAGGCCACGGTCCTTCACTTGCTTGGCCACCCAGACGCTCATATGCAGCGACAGGTGCGCGGGTGGGTTGGCCATGGTTGACACCTTGGCGACCACGTCCTGGCCCACCACGTCCTCAAGCTCCGAGAGGTCCCGACTTCGCCGCAGATGCTGTTTCAGGGAGAGCGCGTAGGCATGAACCAGAGCGGGCAGTGGGCCGACATCCCCGACGTGGGCATGGGCGGACCGCACGAGGTTGCGGCTGGTGTTGATGATCGCGCCCCAGCGCTTTCGCCCCTCCCAGTAGCGGTCGTAGGCGGCGTTGGTGCGAAACACGAGCAGCATGCCCATGGCGACGCCCACGAGGGAGTGCGCGAGGGTGCCGAATTCTGGGAACTGAAACGGGCCGTACGTGGCGCCCGCCCAGATCACCCCGGCGTAGGCGCTGTAGCCGACAATGCGGGGCCAGAGGGCCGAGAGCACCGTGCCCTGGAGCACAAAGGTGACCGAGCGCCACTTCCGGTGGTCGTAGTCAATCATGGTCGGCGCTCTCCATCGTCGTGCCCCGCGGGGACAGCGTCAGTCGCGGCGTCCTGGGGCACGGCCGTACCCTGCGGACAGCGCCGGGTCACCCACTCCGTCTCGCTGTGAACCACCAGCGGGCCGGGCACCCACGACACCACCCCCCGGGTCTGCACTCGCTGGCCCGGTTCGGCGGCACACACCCGCTCGGGCCCCCGGCGCGCCAGCTCGTCGAGCAGCGTCTGGACATGCATGTGCAACGCCCGGGTGCAGGCGTGTTCCAGCCGCAGGCCCACGCAGTTGCGCTCATCCAGGGACACCCCGTTGGCGTTCTGGAGCCGGTGGCGCACCCGCCAAAACTGGAAGCCGGCGTCCGGCAACACATTGTGGGCTGCAAAGCGGTCCACCGCCGACTCGGCCTCGGCGTCCGGCAGCAAGATGGTCGCTTCGACGGCATCTTCGAGCAAGTGCCAAGCACAGTGCCGGCGGAAGCGGGACGTCACACAGGTGTCCAGCGCGAGGTCCAGGTCGCCGGCCGCCCCCAGCCGCTCGGCGAGCAAGAAGCGGCACTCGTCCTTCCACACGGCGTGCTCAATGGCCTCACAGTCGCCGGCACTGCGGCGCTCGAAGCGCTCCGTCACGGAAGCCTGACAGTCGCCCTGGTCACCCAGATCGGCGATCTGCACACACTCCGCCCAGGCCGCCTCGAAGGTGGCCGCGGTCGTCAGGGCCCGCCGGTAGTGGACAGGCCCAGACACCGGGTCGGCGCACCCGACCATCAGCACCAGCGCAGCCGGCCTCAAGACGTCGGCACACGGGGGGTGGGTTGGACCAGACGCTCGCCCACGGCGGCAAACTCAACGCCCCCCAGCCGGGCGAGCGGTGCCAGCGCTGCAGAGTCGACCAGAGGTTGGCCATCTCTGCCGTGAGTCAGCACCGAGTCGGCAATGTGAAAGGCCACGATCTCGCCGACCAGCAAGTGCACCGTGCCCAGGTCGTGGGTGTGGATCAGACGGCACTCGGCGGTGGCGCTGGCCAGGGCCGGGTAGGGCGCATCCACCACCGTGCCCTGCACACTGTCGAGCCCCAGCGCATCGAACTCGGAGACATCACTCGGGTAGCCGGAGGCCGATCCTGCGACCGCAGCGATGTGGGCCACCGAAGGAATGCTGACCGTAAACACATGGGTGTCCAGGATGTTCTGGGCCGAGTCTTTGAGCTGGCCCCCACCCTTGCGGACGATGGAGATGGCCAGCGCGGGCGGGTCGCTGCTCACCCCCATGAAGTACGAAAATGGCGCCAGATTGCTGATTCCCGACAACGATCGCGTGCCCACCCACGCGATGGGGCGGGGCTGAATCATGGAGGTCACGAGCTGGTAGACATGCCGCGTGCTGAGGTGCTGGGGATCGATGTGCATGGGTCTCCTCGCCCGTCGCTTATCCCGCACCCCGCAGGGCGGACGGATGCGGCCGCACTGGATAAGAACCGGCCATGCGTATCCCCCATCTTGTCGCTGCCCTGGTCCTCTCCGCCTGTTCCATCGGCGATGAGGGGCCTGCTCCCCAGGGCACTCCCTCGGCCACTGCGGCGGCCCGGGCCGGCGAGATTGCCGACCAAGCCGAGGAGATCCGCCGGCTGGCCCACGAGCTGACCTCGCTGACCGACGAAGCCCGACGCCAGGTCGCCAGCGGCGCGTCCACGCCGGACGCCGAGATCGCCAAGATGCGGGCGCTGGCCGCACAGATCGAAGAGAAAGAAGCCGCGCTGAGGGCCAACCTCGTCGCGCTCGAAGAAGGACTCCACACCGATGCGGGCGACCCCGTCTGGCCCCAAGAAGAAGTCACGGGGCGCTGAGCGCCTCCCGGATCTGAGTGTCCGCTGCCACCACCGCTTGTTGAAGCACGCGAAAGTCGATGGCGCCCGGGTCTGGTGGCAGGTCGCCGAGCTCCAGGGCCACGACCTCGTTCCCCAACCCTGCGCCCCACTGCGCCGGACCACCGAGCACAAAGGCCGTCGTCACGGCATCTTGGGGGGCCACGGCAGCACCGTGAAGCGCTTGCAGCCCAGCGGGTCCGTTGACGCCACAGAAGATGAGGGTCTCGGGCGGCGGTCGCTGCACATCCCAGGCCTTCGTCAGGCTGATCAAGCTGGCGAGCCGCAGCAGCCCCGCCCCCTCGCCCTCATTGACCGCCAGGATGACGAAGATGCGGTCTCCGCGGCCATCCTTGCGCCCACACACCACCGCATCGGCCCCGCGGCCTCGGTAGGACCGCCCGAACGCTGGCAGTGTGTGCATCTGTTGCAGGCGGTGCTCGAACCCGGCCCAGCCGTCTTTGCCTTCGCCGCCGCCCACCAGCCATGCGTCCCGCTGCAGATCTTCCATCGAGATCGCCTCGGGCCCGCCCCGCACAACTTGCACGCCGAGCGACTCTGCCTTGCAGCCGCCAAGCACCAGTGCGGCGCTCAGAAGTAGCCGTGTTCGGTGAACCACTGGACGGCCTCTTTGATGCCAAGTTCGATGGGTGAGGGCTTCAGACCCAGCTCCGTCTCGGCGCGAGCGCCCGAGCGGAACCGGTCTTGTTGCATCGCGCGCAGCACCCGGGCGTCCATACCCGCAAACCGGTGGGGGTCTCGGGACTGCAGCCAGCTGCCCGCCCGGCCCGCGGCACGCACCGCCACGTCCGGCAGCGGGAACATCGGTGGGCGAGCCCCGACCTCATCGGCCACCAGCCCCAGGAATGCCCTGTACTTGAGGTTGTGGCTGCCCAGCAAGTAGCGTCGACCGGGCTTGCCCCTCTCCATCGCGAGAACATGTCCCAGCGCGGTGTCTTCGGCACGCTGGAAGCACTTTCCGCCCTGGGGGTAGACCGGCATCCGTCGCCGTCCAACCGCCACAATGAGCTGGCCACTCGTGGGCTTCACGTCCCAGGGCCCAATGATGTAGTCCGGGTTGACCGTGACCACCTCGACCGAGCCCCAGGCCGCCCCGAGATGCTCCGCCTGGCGCTTCGTGTCGTAGTAGCCGCGCATCGCCGTGCCCTGGCCAAAGAGGGCGTCGGGGTCGAGCGGGGTGTCTTCATCACCGGGGGCGGACAGCGAGCCAAAGCCCACCGTGATGCTCGATGAGCAGAGCACCATCCGCCGGACCCCGGCCTTGTCCGCGGCCCGAAGCAAGGCGCGGGTGGCGTACACATGGACCGCCCGCATCCGCCGGAGCCCGCCCGGCCCCGGGTCGAAGGTGCCGGCCAAGTGGTAGATGCCGTCGCATCCGTCGAGCACTCGGGCCAAAGCATCGACGGCGGCCGGCGTGTCCAACATGGGTTCCGTGTGCAGCGACACGGGCAACCCCTCGGTGCAGGCGTTCGGCCGGCGCACGATGCAGCGGACTTCGTCGCCGCGCCGCACCAGCAGGCGAGCGAGGTTGGCCCCGAGAAAGCCGGTGGCTCCGGTGAGTACGACCTTCAATGGACACCCTTGGTCATGCCGGCCCGCAGGTTCCCGAACGAAGTGTCCGAGCGACGGGGGCGGGCATGGAGGAGCAGACCCACGGCTCCGCAGCACCCGACACCGATGGAGCTCTGCCCCTGCGCGCCGTCACGGCCCAATAGCCCGTTGGCGTGGCCAGTTTGGGCCCCCGTCGAGAGGAGGCTGATGGTCGGTCGACGCGCTCCGGCCAGCACAGGGGGCCCCCACATCGGTCTCGTTGCGGATGTCGACGCGATACCTTCCTGCAGTCTTTGCAGGGAGTCTCGATGCGAAAGCTGTCCATTTTTTCCGGTTCTGTGCTGTTGATCAGCATTCTCGCATGTGGCGGGGATGACGAGGCCGAGGGTGATGACGCCCCCCCGCCGGCGCCTGAGCTGGCCGGCGACGCCGTGATCCCCGCCCCGGAGGCCCAGCCTTTCGCGGGTGGCACCCTCACTGCAACCACCTGTGATCTCGGCGGGCAGCGCTTCACCGGCGAGAGCTCGATGAGCCGACTCAAGTCGATCGCCGCCGCCGGAGACCACGTCTACGTGGCCGACGGAGAAGGCGTGGTCTACCGCTTCAGCCGTGGGGACGGCGGATGCACGCTCGAGCTGGACAGCAGCTTCGGCGACGGCGGCAGCATGACCTTTGAGCGCAAGATCGAGTGGCTCAGCGCTGCTGGAGATCGGGTGTTCGCCAGCAATGGCATCTCTTCGACGTATGTGTTGGATGGCGGCAAGCTAGCCTACACGTGCGAAGCCACCGGCTACGGCGAGATCGATGCATCGGGCAGCTGGGCCATCGTGCCCTGGGTCAACTCCACGGTCGAGCTGGCAGAGCTCGGCGCCACGAGCTGCACCAAGAGCGAGTGGGCCCTCAAGAACCTCAGCAGCGATGACAAGCGCGAGGGCGTCTTTGACTCGGTCAATGCGTCGGTCGTGGTCGACGGCAAGATCTACATCGGCGGCAGCATCGCGAAGAAGGTGGACCCCGACAACACGCGCACCATCGCGGTCTTCAACCGGAGCGGCAAGGAGCTTCGCCGGTTCGGCGGCGGCGGAGACATCAGCAGCGACACCCGGTTCGGCTGGATCCACGCGCTGAACCCCTGCGCCCCCGGCATCTGCGCCCTGGACGGCAACTTCCGGCGCCTGACCGCCTGGAGCGACGACGGCTCCTTGGCTGCGGCGGTCGACCTGAAGAAGCTGCTCGGCTTGAAGTACCCCTGGATCAACGACTTCGCCGTGGGTGACGACGGGTCGGCGTGGTTCATCGCCGCCAATGACCGCACAGAAGGCAAGCTCGCCGACGGCTTCATCTTCATGGTGGATGGACTGGCCAAGGCTGGCGCACGTCGTGGGAGCGCCGCCCCTGCGCACGCTGAAGCGCCGGCTGATGCGGCCCCTTCGGGCAGCCCGAAGCAGCGGTTTGGCCTTCCCGGAAAGAAGGGCAAGGGCAAGCGCACCCGCTGATCGCCCGCCCCCATCACGCTATAACACCGATGATTGGCCTACTCTCAACAACCGGGATTGGCCTCCTGTCGGCTCAGAATGTCAGCACCTCGCGGTCCCCCAAGGCCGCTTCGGCCGGCGCCTCGGGCACCGCGATGGGGAGCGCTTCGCCCAGCACCGCATCCAGCCAGATCGACACCCCACCGTGCGTGGCCGACAGCCCACACGCAAACATAGGGGCCTTCCCGCACATTGCCATGCACAGGCCCCGAATCACCATGGGTGTGGAGATGGCAATCGCCAAGCCGTGGGGCTCGAGTCGAGCCTGGAAGCGTCCCACCAGCCGAGTGGACAGCTCCGCGATCACGTCAACAAGCTGCTTCTGATCGCCCCGCTCCCCGCGCATCCGACGGTTCACGTCGAGCAGCAGCGCCCGATCGACCGAGATGCCCAAGCTGCCGCGAATGCCGACGCCGTGGTACCCGACAACCGCCACCAGCTCGGCACTTCCAAGGGGAGAGTCATCGTGCAGGACGGTGTCGTAGTGCGCAAAGAGGACCAAGGCGCACTCACGCATGACGCGGGCCAAGTACAGCTCAGCATGCGCTTGTCCGGCAATCATCGGCTCGGCAACACAGGCGTCGGCAACCATAAAGCAGCTCCAAAGTGTCAGAGACACCAGAGAGGTCAGTCGCCAGCACCGCGATCTGAACACATCCACGACAGCGGCCATGAGGGTTGCTCCGAATCAGACCGCACTGGTCTCGCTCCCACTTGAGGTGCACTACCCACGACGCGCCAAGAATCGCCACGGGGGCGTGCCCGTGCCCCATCCCACCCGACGGAGAGGCGGGTCGTTGCTGGACTGGAGTGTCGGGCCGGCCCATATTGTCTGACGATCGCACGGGATCGGACCGCCAGTAGCCAACTCCCACCCGCTGGCGCTGCCCACCACGAGACCACTCCCGGCAAGGGGCCAGCGAACCTTCCCTCGGTTGCCGCCCCAACTCCCGTCCCCAGCGCAATTTCTGCGGGCGCCCCCCACTCGCTCGGCTACTTCGCCGGCGTTCCCACCGGCCGCGTCATCCGCTGCCCAGAGGCCATTTCCAATGTTTGCGAGCCAGGACATCAACCACGCGGCCGTGTGTGTTCCACCGGGCAACTTCGACGTCCAGAACCACTTCTACCCGCGGGTTCCCAACGCCCAGCTCCACGCGCTGGTCCGTCACTTCCTGTCGCTCGGCAACGAGCGAATCGCCCAACGCTACTGTCACCTCCACCCGGAAGTCGATCCGGCGTCGGTCACGGCGGCGCTCAACTACACGCCCCGGTACCTGCGGTGGGCCGGCGCCGACCTGCTGCTGACCGCCACCGAGACGGGCCGGCGGGGTGTGGTGGTCATCGAAGTGAACTCCTGCCCATCGGGCCAGAAGTCGATGCCCTTGCGCACCGACGAAGACGAGCACGGCAGCTACCGGCTGTTGCTGGAGCGCTCGTTCATCCCCATGCTCAATCGGCGGAACCTGCCGAAGGACGGGGTGATTGCGGTGCTCTGGGACAAGAATCCCATGGAGACCACCGGGTACGCGACCACACTGGCGGACCTGTTGGGGGAGCCGGTCTGGCTCGTCCACACGCCTGAGGGGGCAGCCGATCCCCTGATGCGAGTCGTGGATGGGTTGGTCGAGTGCAAGCTCGACGGCAAGTGGACGCCGGTGAAAGCGGCGTTCCGGTACGTGACCCAGAGCCCGTGGACCCGCATTCCCCCCGTCACCCGCACGGCGGTCTTCAACCCCGTGCTCGCGTGCCTCGCGGGTGGCCGGAACAAGCTGTTGGCGGCCAAGGCCTACGACATCTACAACGGCGAGCTGTTGCGCAGCGGCATGCGCATTCGGGTGCCGGAGACCATCTGGGACGTGGCCCCCTCTGAAGTGCCCGCTTGGGTCGGGCGCATGGGCGGCAAGGCGGTCGTGAAGAACCCCTACTCCAACGCCGGCCAGGGGGTCTACACCATCGTCAACCAGCAGGAGCTCGACGCCTTCATGGCGCTGCCCAACCACTACGACCGCTTCATTGTGCAGGCGCTCATCGGCAATGCCGAGTGGTCCAGCGTGGGCCGGGAGGGTCGGCTGTACCATGTGGGCACCGTGCCCAACAAAGCCGGCAAGATCTTCGCCTTTGACCTGCGCTTCATGATCGGCGGCAGCCCCGACGGCTTCTACCCGCTGTCTTTGTACGCCCGTCGCGCCCGCAGCCCCTTGCAGACGGCCCTCGACAGCGGTGCCGACTCGTGGTCCATGCTCGGCACGAACCTGTCCGTGAAGAACGAGAAGGGCGAGTTCACCACCGAGCCCGACCGGCTGTTGCTCATGGACCGCCGGGACTTCAACGAGCTTGGCGTTGGCCTGGATGACCTGACCGAAGCCTACATCCAGACTGTGCTGTCCGTCACCGCCATCGACCGGATGGCCTGTGGCTTGGTGACCTCCAAGGGCGCATTTCGCGCCAAGAAGTTCCTGGAAGTCAACCCTGATCCCACTCTCGCAGCGGAGATCCTGTGATTCCCATTCTTGGCAACAACGACGACGGTGTGAGCCGCGTCGAGTCCCTCAACCTCGACGAGCTGGCGCCCGGTACCGTGCACCTGCTTCGGGTGCATCTTGGCCAAGATGGCCTCGGCCGCGCCATTCGCGCACCGGTGATGGTCGCCAGGGGCCGTCGTGAGGGTCCGACGGTTGGCCTCACTGCGGCGGTCCATGGCAACGAGCTGAACGGCATTCCGGTCATCCACCGCATCATGGACCGCATCGACCCCCGCACCCTGAAGGGCACGGTGGTGGGCGTGGTGGCCATGAACGTGCCGGGCTTGACCCTGCGCCAGCGCCGCTTCGCGGACGGCGTGGACCTGAACCATGTGTTCCCCGGCAAGCCCCGGGGCACGCCGGCTGAGGTCTATGTCCACAACTTCGTCCAGCGGGTGTTGCCCGGCCTCGACAGCCTCATCGACCTCCACACGGCCAGCTTCGGCCGCGTGAACTCGCTGTACATCCGGGCCGACATGCTCAACCCTGTGGCAGCCCGCATGGCGCGACTGCAGCGGCCGGAGATCATCGTCCACAACCCCCCGGCTGACCCCACGCTTCGGGGCACCGCGGCCGCCATGAATGTGCCCGCCATCACGGTGGAGATCGGAAACCCCCACCGGTTCCATGGCGACTACATTCGCCGCACTGTGCAAGGCGTCTGGGCAGTGCTGGCCGACCAGGGCATGGTCCCCGGCCGCAAGGCCCGCCAAGACCTGCCCCAAGCCGTCTTGTGCCGCCGCTCCTACTGGCTGCGCACCGAGGGTGGCGGCCTCCTCGATGTGAAGCCCAAGGTCGCACAGATGGTCGACAAGGGCGAAGTGTTGGCCCTTCAGCGCGACGAATTTGGCCGCACACGCTTCGCATACGAGGCCCCCGAGCACGGCGTGGTCATCGGTCGCTCGGTGGATCCGGTCGCACCGATGGGCACCCGCTTCGTGCACTTGGGGGTGCCTGCCAAGCCCGGTGAGTTCGCTGTCGCAGACGGAAGTGGAGACTGAGATGGCCCGTACAGTCACCATTGTGAACGATGCGCTCGGCATCAGGGCAGTCCAGACCACCACCGCAATGGTGGCGGCGCTGGCGGCCCGCGGCCACGAGTGCTGGGTGGCCAGTGTCGACTCCCTCGGGATGGACGAGACTGGCGAGGCCAGCATCGCGGCCCGTCAGACCCAGAACACTGATGTTCATGGCATTGTGGCTGACATGAGGGCCGCCACTCAGGACCGGCTAAGACTGGGCAAAGGGGACCTCGTCCTCCTGCGCACCAACCCGGGCCGGGACCCCCGCCCATGGGCCCACCAAGTGCTCTTTGAGCTGGCGCGGGCAGCTCAGGAGAGCGGCGCGGTCGTGCTCAACGACCCCACTGGCCTCGCGCGGGCCAGCAGCAAGCTCTTCCTGCGCTCCTTGCCCGCCCACACCCGCCCCCGCACGGTGGTGTCTCGGGACCCGGTCGAGCTGCGCACGTTTGTCGAGAGCTGCGGCAGCGGCGCGGTTCTCAAGCCACTCGACGGCACGCAGGGCCGGGATGTCTTTCGGCTGCTGCCCGGCCAGAACACCAACCGAAACCAGATCATCGACTTGCTGACCCGTGCCGGGCACGCCATGGCGCAGGAATTTGTGCCGGAGGCCCTCGCGGGGGATGTTCGGCTGATCATGCTCGATGGTGAGGTGCTTCAGGTGGATGGGGTCGCCGCCGCGGTCCGGCGAGTTCCGGGGGGCGACGACTTCCGCAGCAATGTGCACGTGGGGGGCACGGCGGTGCCGGCGGTGCTCACGCCCGCGCTCGAAGCGGTCGCGTCCGCTGTGGGACCTGTGCTCCGGGCCGAGGGGCTCTTCTTGTGCGGCCTGGACGTGATCGGCGACAAGGTGGTGGAGGCAAATGTCTTCTCGCCCGGGGGGCTGACCGACGCGAGTGCGTTTGGATCGGTCGACTTCCTCAGTCGTGTTGTCGATGCGATGGAAGCCCACCTGGAGTGAGCGCTCGGCTCACGTCGGGCGCGGCAACCACAACACAAAGCACGCGCCCTGCGCGCTGTCCTCGACGAGCAGGGTGCCGTCGTGGGCCTCTGCGATTCGACGGGCCACCGCGAGGCCGAGTCCTGTGCCCCGCGTGCGGGTAGTGTGGAAGGGCGCAAAGACACGCTCTCGGTCATCCGCGGGGATGCCCGGTCCCGCATCCTGCACCCGGATGGTGACACCACCGGACCCAGGCACGAGCTGAACCTGCACCGGAGGACCGTGCTGCAGGCCATTCTCGATGAGGTTGACGACCACTTGGCGCAGCCGCTCGGGGTCCACATCGAGCACCACACTCGGGCCGTCCACGGTCCAGCCGGGCGCCGGCGCCACCGGAACCGCACCGGAGGCCGCATGGGCGGCGGCTTCGACCAGCGCCCGGAGATCGACGGCACGGCGCTGGATGCGCCCGGCCCGCACAAACTCCAGCAAGTCGGAGATCAGCGTCTCCATGCGGGTGGCTTCGGCGACCACGCGGGCGGCCTTGGCTTGGGGTCGGCCCTCAGGCAGGAACTCTTCAAGCAGCTGGGCATGCCCCTTCAGCGAGGTCAGCGGGTTGCGCAGCTCGTGGGCCAGCACCGCAGACATCTGGCCCAGCGCAGCGAGGCGCTCCTGCTTTGCGGCTCGGGCGGCGGCGGCCTCGGCAGCCAAGGAGCTGCGCCAGTAGACTCCCGCGCCAAGCACCAGCACCCCCGCCACCCACAGGGCCAGCCAGAGTCCCCGGCGGGCCGTGGCTTGCAGGGCCAGAGCACGCTCGGGCACGTACTCGATGACCAGTCGCGGAGGCTGGCGACGGGGAGCCCGCACCTCGGGGTCCCGTGAGCCACCGGCCACATTGGAGCCTTCCGCGCGGGGGGCCTCCACCATCCAGACCCGGTCGTCGTGCACGGACCATGTGGATCGGGGAGGCAGCGGCGTTCCCTTCGGGTGGACCCCGTCCCCGGCCTCTTCGATGACGGTGCCATCTTCTGAGACCAGCGCCACATAGCGAAGGCCCGCATGGGACCACGACGCGAGCAGGGCGGCAAAGCCCGCATCCCGGGTCGGCGCGAGCGCGACAGTCTCCCGGTCCCGCTCCAGGCCCCGCAGCAGGTCCTTGCCCGGGTCTTGCTCCAGCCGGTGGGCTTCTTCGGCGAGCCCCTCCCACTGTGCCCAGGCCGTGAAGACCAGCGTGGCGCCCAGCACCACCGCAAGGGCCACCACACCGATGCGGAGGACGTGGCCGGGGGCGCGGGGGGGTGTCGGCATCTCCCGCCACTAGTGCGCTGGTGGGCGGGCCGCGAGGGCACGCTGCGATCTTCTGGCTGCGCGCCTACCGCAGGTTCCCCGGCCGCGGAGGCGCCGGCACCAGCGACGCACAGCGGAACCGGTCCACGAGCTCACCGCCTGTGATCTGGAGGCAAGACTCGGGCATCGCCGGACTCCACGACGCGGCGTGGGCGGCGGTCATGGTGGCAAAGCTCAGGTCGGGGTGGGCATCCGCCAGCTCCTCGATGCGCACCCACTCCGAGGGTGAGGGGTCAACGGCCACCGCCACCACCTTGGGACCGCCCTCCCGTGCGTCGAGGCGCGCCAGCACCGGCTGCATGTCGCCGCGCCGGGGCACCCAAAACACCACCAAGACATCGTCCAGATCGACTTCTTCGCCAAACGAAAACCGCAGCCCGTCCAGCGGGGGCTGCTGACCCGAGGCGGCCACAGCGGCCATCAGCGGCGGCCACGGGATCTCCCGAAGCACGTGGGGATCGGCACTCAGAAACTGCTCCCGGAGCGCCCGGGCCCGCGCCCAGTCGCCGTCCTGGGCGGCCCGCACCATCTCGCTGCCCAGGCGCATGGCATCGCCGTGGGCCCCCGGCGGCAGCTCGCCCAGCGGATGGGCGGGACCGGCGCCGAGCAGCACCATCCCGAGCAGGGCAAGCAGTGTGGGTCTCAGTGCGCGCATCGTCGGACTCCTGCCCCGCACTGCGGATCCCAGCCCCTGGGTCATGAGGGGCACCGTGCCCGCCAGCGGACGGAGGGCCCCGCCCGCGCTAGGGCGACGCTCCCTCCACCCCGGCCTGTTCATGGACCCTGTCGACTATCGGGCCCAGCACCGCCACCGGATGAGCTGGATGCCCTGGCTGTACTTCCGGCTCAAGCCCAAGGACCAAGCGTGGGCCCGGCAGTGGCAGCTCACCGAGCATGCCCGCCGGTGTGCACTCGAGCAGCTCAGCTTGGACCCGGCGTGCTTCATCGCCCCCGAAGCGGCGCTGTTTGCCGAGCCCCATCGCCCCATCCGCATTGGTGCCGGCAGCCACGTCGCCGCGGGCGCCTTCCTCCACGGTCCGCTTCAGATTGGGGACCACGTCGGCATCAACCATGGGGTCAGCCTGGACGGGGGCGCCGCGGGCATCCACATCGGCGACGGCACCCGCATCGCGGCGGGGGCACGGCTGTACGCCTGGGACCACGGCATGGACCCGGACCGCCCCATCCGAGACCAGCCCCCCCGATCCCAGGGCATCCGCATCGGGGTGGATGTCTGGATCGGCGCCAACGCCTGCATCACGGATGGCGTAGTCATTGGCGACGGCGCCGTGGTCGGAATGGGTGCCGTGGTCACCCGAAGTGTGGATGCCGGCGTCATTGTGGGCGGCTCGCCGGCACGGGTCATCAAGACCCGACAGCACTGATCTGGGCGCCCAGAAGTGAGGCCCTCAGCGTGGCTCGTCGGCCCAGCTCCGGGTGCGCAGCCCATCTTCAGCGTGCCAGCGCACGTTGGCGTCCACCCCCGACTTGGAGAGCTCGGTCAACAGGCCGACCATGTCCAGCGACGCGGGTCGGGCGAGGCGCACCAGCCGTGCCGCCGTCCATCGCACCCGCTCCTGGGGGTGGTCCAGCCAGGGCACAAAGGCCTCGGCCGGGGTGGACTGCAGCCAAAACAGGGCTTCGAGCGCGCAGATCAGCATGTCTTCGTCGACGTCGGCCCCCACCAGCCGCATGCCCCCACCGTAGACCGGCAAGTGGGGCAGACCTTGCTCGCCCGGTGCCGAGATGGGCGTGTGGTAGCGGCCCATCCGGTGGGCCTCATGCAAGGGTGGGCCCACCAAGGGCGGACGCGCCTCGGCCCAGACCGCCATGATGGCCTCCACCGTCGGGCGCTCCCCCCGGGCCTCCAGCAAGCGGGCGACCTCCACCGCAAAGCCCGTGCGCAGCGGCGCCCCCACCATGCCGGGCAGCCGTGCCGGTGCCGGCTCGCTGCGCCCACTTCCCAGGTAGACGTTGTAGCCAAAGCGTGCGGCGAGGATGTCGTGCCCTTCGCCCTCCAGGCCATCGCCGGCCCCCCGCAGCGCGCTGTCGACCTGGGCCAAGATCTCCGACTGTGCGGCGGCAATTCGAGCCGGCGGCAGCCCGGGGTGGACGTCCGGGTCCCGGGGCAAGAACCAGCCCGCGTGGGTGAGGCAGTTTCGCCCAAACCACCCGGCCCGAGCGCAGTGGCCCAGCGCGTCGACGGTGTGGCCCTCCCGGCCCAGCTCTTCGCCCGCGCGGAAGTGGCACTCATCCCGCCAGGTGCCCGTGGGAACCTCGGCGCACACCGCATCGGCGTCCTGCGACCGACCCGACCGACCGTAGCCCGCAGCGGCTTGCACCCGGCACGTGATGGCCAGCTCCGCGATGGGCTCCACCGCACACCGGGCCCGCACGGCGTCGGGATCTCGGGGGTAGGGCTGGAGCGCCAACGCCGCCACATCGGGGCCCTCCGCGCAGCCCACAAACAGCGAAAACACTGATAAATAGACCATTCTCAAGGCGAACCCGGCGGGCGAGGGTTGCGGGGTGCGGTGCCCAGATGGGGCCGCCCGAGCACCTGCTTGCACTTCTCCTGGGCCCCGGGTGTGGTCACCTGGCGGCAGAACGCGCCCGCCCGGGTGGGATGGGCGATGGACAAGCGCAGCAGCAGCAAGTCCCGGCTCTCAGCCGGCGTCACCTCGGCGAGGGCAGCGGCCAAGGCGGCGTCATCCCCGGCCAGTGGCTCCACCATCCGCCACCGGCAGTCCTCTCGCTCGGCGGCGTCCCCCAAGTCCCCACATCCGGCCACAGTGGTCGGCTGCGCGCAGCTGGCCAGGGCCAGCCCCAGCGCCAGCACCCCTGGCCTCAATCCGGCACGCTGCGCGGTCCCCAGGTCACATCGCCCCCCTTGAGCAGGGCCTTGAAGTTGGCCCGTCCGATCGCGGCCTCGCCGCTGTCCACACAGTGCTCGTAGCCCCGTGCTTCTTGCTCCTCGCGGGCCAGGCGGGGCTGCCCCACACAGGCGAGCACGCCCCGCTTGAAGGCCGCCACCGCGGTCGGAGAGCGTCGGGCGACCGCCTCGCAGAGGGCCAGCGCCCGCAGCAGCCCGGCTTCCACGTCCACCACCGTCTCTTGGACCAGTCCGATGCGCAGGGCCTCGTCGGCGCGGATGTGCTCACCCGTCATGCCCAGGCGCAGCGCTTGCGACACGCCGATGAGGGACCACAGCTCGCTCGTGCCGCCGGCACCCGGCAGAATTCCCAGCCCGGTCTCGGGCAGCCCAAACTGCGCCGCCGGGGTGGCGACGCGGTAGTCGCAGCAGATCAGGAACTCGGTGCCCCAGCCCAAGGCCACACCGTCCACGACCGCGACGTGGAACACCGGCGCGCGACGCAGGGTAGCGAGAACCCGCCGCTGACGGCGCACATGGGCCTTCACATCCCCGTCCGACCAGCCCACTCGCTCGGTCACGTCGGCACCGGCGATAAACAGCGGCGTGCCCCGGGAGCTGCGGCGCCTTGAGAAGGTCAAGATGGCGCGGACATCAGTGTTCTGGACTTCCGCGGCGATGCGCTCCCAGTCGGCCAAGGCCACGCTGCCCATCTCGTTGGCCCGCCCGTGGTCCAGCTCGATCTCCAGCACACGACCTTCGGCACGGGTGCGGCACTTCAACACATCGGTGTGGATGGGACTCTCGGACATCACGGCGCTCCTTGGGTCGGTGGTGCGACCCCAAAATCCAGGCGGTCCAGGCTATCACCCGCCCGCTCCAGCCTCACCGGACCGGGCCCCGCGCTAACCTGGGTGGCCGCCGACCCGACTCAGGGCGTGTGGGAGACCGGAGCGCCGGGTGAAGAACAAAAAGCTGCGCACCTTCGCGGTCTGGATGCTGCTGATTGGGCTGCTGACCGGCGCCTACGTCCTCAAGGGCAGCGCGGCGCCCGAGCTGCCCACCCTCGACAATGCCCAGCTCACCCAGGATCTGCGAGCGATGCAAGTCGCCGAGCTGGAGGTCGCCGACGACGGGGTGTCGGTGTACCTCGTCGACGGGAGTGCCTACCGGGTACACAACCCGAGCTCCCACGACTGGATGATGGTGTCCACCCAGAACCTGCCCGTGACCACGCATCAGGACGAGTCAAGCGCGCTGGCGACCGTGCTCACGGTGCTGATCCCGGTGGTGTTCCTGGTGCTGATCCTGATGTGGTTTGTGCGACGCCAAAAGAGCGGGCCGACCGGCGTTCTGGAGCTGCGCAAGAGCCGGGCCCGGCTGCTGGAGCCCCAAACCCAGACCACCTTCAAGCATGTTGGCGGCGCGGAAGAGGCCAAGGCCCGCTTGGGCGATGTGGTCGACTACTTGCGCCACCCCGAGCACTGGCAGACCGCGGGCGTGCGGCTCCCCCGCGGGGTGCTGTTCGAGGGTCCACCGGGCTGCGGCAAGACCTTGCTGGCCCGCGCGGTGGCCGGGGAAGCCGGGGTGCCCGTGTTTGTCGTGAGTGCCAGCGAGTTCGTGGAGATGTTTGTGGGCGTGGGCGCTGCCCGGGTGCGCGACATGTTTGAAGAGTCCCGAAAGGCCGCCCCCGCCGTGATCTTCATCGACGAGATCGACGCGATTGGTGGTCGCCGGGGCGCGGGCATCTCCACCGCCCACGACGAGCGGGAACAGACCCTCAACCAGCTGCTGGTCTGCCTTGACGGCATCGAGAAGGCCCAGGGCAAAGAGGGCCATGTGGTGGTCATCGCCGCCACCAACCGCTCCGACATCCTCGACCGGGCCCTGCTGCGACCGGGCCGCTTTGATGTGCGCCTGTCGATTCCCCCACCGGATCTGGACGCCCGCATCGAGATCCTCCGGATCCACACCGAGAACAAGAAGCTGAACATCAATGTGGATCTGGCGGCGCTGGCCCGGCGGACCGAGGGGCTCAACGGCGCAGACCTCGAGAACCTGTGCAACAGCGCCGCAATGACCGCAGTGCGGCGCAAGCTCGACGCGAAGGACGATCAGCCCGCCATTGTGGGCATGGACGACTTCACGGCAAAGCTCGATCGCCGCGACGAGGAAGCGGTGCTGTTTGACCAGCTGGACGCGTTGCTCGTCGACAGCGCCGCCAAGCTGTCCAAGGCCGAGGGCACCGTGCACGTGCGGGTGCAGCTGGCGGACGACCAGCAGATCAGCGGGGAGCTGCTGTGGGCCGACGCCGCTTGGCTCAAGATCCGCACGGACAGCGGCAAGGGCCGACTGATCCCCAAGATGCAGGTGCGCTGGGTCGAGGCGGGCGAAGGCACCGCCGCGGCAAACGCCGACGATGTGATGCGGGCGGGCCGCCCGATCACCCCGGGAGTGGCGTGATGGAAGCCATCTTGGAGTATATACTCGATCGGATCACTTGGCTGGTGCCGCTGCTGCTCTCGCTGTCGGTGCACGAGTGGGCCCATGCCTGGGCGGCGTCCCAGCTCGGCGACCAGACCGCTGCGCGACGAGGCCGGCTCACCGTCGATCCGCTGGCCCACATCGACCCGGTGGGCACCTTCTTGCTGCCGATGCTCGGTGTGCCGTTCGGCTGGGCCAAGCCGGTGCCGGTGCAGCCCAACAACTTTCGTGCCGACGTCTCGCTGCGGATGGGCATGCTCTGGACCGCGGCCGCCGGCCCCCTGTCCAACCTGGTCCTCGGCCTCGCCTCAGGGCTCGCGTATGGCCTGGCGGTGCGCAGCGGCTTCTCGGGCGGCCTCACCGAAGCCCTCTACACGATGGCCATGCTGAACGCGCTTCTCGCCGTGTTCAACTTGGTGCCGGTGCCCCCGCTCGACGGCAGTCGCATCTTTGACGGGCTGTGTCCGGCCCGCCTGCGGCCCGCCTGGGACCGGGTGCAGGCACTGGGTCCGCTGCTGTTGGTGGGCGTTGTGGCCGTCCCCTTTGTGCTCGGGATGAGCCCATTCACACCGGTGTTGCACGTGGTGGCGGGCTGGTTGACGGTGGTGGCCGGCGGCTGACGAGCTTTGGACAACCGGCCCCCCACCCATCTGGTTAGCGCCCCCTCATGTGGGCCTGTGGCCCTCCTCTCGGGCCAGTTCGACGGCGGCCCTGCACCTCTGGAGTCGACATGAAGCCCAAATCTGCCGCACGCCCCGCCCTCTGCCGGCACACATCGCTGGCCTTGGCCCTCCTGCCCGCCACGATGCTGGCGGTCGGTTGTGGCAACGAGAGCCTGTCGGGCACCTACGTGGGCACCGTGGACTGCGCCGAGGCGGGCTCGGTGGGCATGGAATTCTCCATCCTGGAAGACAAAGGCTCTGGCATCTACGACGCCGAGGGCGAGATCAAAGATCTGGTCGTGGACGGAGAAAGCGTCACCATCGCCATGGTGGGTGAGGTGCTCCAGGGTGAGCCCTCCGGCCCCCAGTCGCTGGAGCTGTCGCTGGAGTGCGGGATCCTGGCCGAAGACGACGTCACGATGATCGACTGCACCGGATTCGACGAGCTTGCCTTCGATGGCGAAGACACCCTCGCAGCGCAGATCTCCGGCTTTCTCGGCACCGACTCAGAGTGCGACATCAGCCTGACCCGCTGAGGCGACCGGCGCAGGGGGCGTCGAGGTCCGATAGGAGGCCTCCCCCTTTAGCTCGGGATCCGCCATGCCTTCTCGCGCGCAGATTGTGCAGCGCAGTCTCCAGTTTGTCGATCGCGGCGGGGTCTACGACCTGCTGATCATCGGCGGCGGCATCACCGGAGCAGGCGCCGCTCGGGATGCCGCCCGGCGTGGCCTGAAGGTCTGCCTGGTCGAACAGGACGACCTCGCCTCCGGCACCAGCTCTCGGTCGAGCAAGCTGGTCCACGGCGGGCTGCGCTACCTGGAACAGCTGGAGTTCTCGCTGGTCTTCGAGGCCGTGAGCGAGCGGCGAGTGCTGATGGAGATAGCGCCCCACTTGGTGCAGCCCCTCGGCTTTCTCTTCCCGGTCTACAAGACCAGCCGCCGGGGTGTGTTCACGGTGAACCTGGGGATGTGGGTCTACGACGGCCTGAGCCTGTTCCGCTCCCCCCGCATCCACCAGAACCTCAACGCGAAGAAGGTCGTGGCGCTGGAGCCGGCCCTGAACCGCACGGGGCTGCGGGGGGCGCCCTTGTACTGGGACTGCGCGACCGACGATGCCCGGCTGACGCTGGAGACCGCGCTGGATGCGGCCGAGAATGGCGCGGACATCCTGTCTTGGAGCAAGGTCGTGGGCCTGCTTCGGGACGAGTCCGGACGGGTCAGTGGCGCTCGGGTGCGCGACACCATCGCCGGCAAAGAGCGCAGTGTGCCGGCCCGCGCAGTCGTCAACGCGACGGGGCCGTGGTCCGACCGGACACGCTCGCTCGGCGAAGGCGGGCACACGGCGCGCCTGCGGCCGACCAAGGGTGTGCACATCGTCGTGCCCAAGAGCCGGCTGCACGTCGACAACGCCGTGGTGTGCTTCCATCCCCAAGACGGGCGGGTGCTGTTCGCGATCCCCTGGGGCGACCGCACGTACATCGGCACCACCGACACGGACTACACGGGCGACCCCGGCGACGTGTGCGCCGACGCATCGGACGTCGAGTACTTGCTCGCGGCGTCGAACCACTACTTCCCGGCCGCCTCGCTGGTGTCCGACGACGTGATCGCGACATGGGCCGGTGTGCGACCGCTCATTGGGCAAGAGGACGCGTCCGACGAGTCGGCGGTGTCCCGCGAGCACGAGATCCGGGTAGACACCGACTTCCTGATCACCATCGCTGGCGGAAAGCTCACGACCTACCGGCGGATGGCGGCCGAGGTGGTCGACCAAGCGGTGTCGGTCTTGATGCTCCAAGGCAAGCTTCCCGATGAGCTTCGGGCCGCACGCACGGACCGTGAGCCGCTGCCGGGTGCACGAGGCTGGCCGGAAGGAGACGAGGGCGAGAAGGTACTCGCAGCGGTCATTGAGGCTGGACTGGGCCGCATCAGTGGAGACACTGCGCGCAACCTCGCCAGCACGTATGGCATGCGCGGTGTGGACCTTGCCGCCACGGCCGCCGCGGACCAGCTGCTCGCCCAGCCCATCGTGCCGGGACGTCCCGAGATCATGGCCCAGGTCGACCATGCCGTGAAGCTCGAGCTTGCCGAGACCACCCGCGATGTGCTGATTCGGCGCACGCAGCTGTTCTTCCGCGACCATGACCAAGGCCTCGGGGCAGTGGAGAAGGTGGCCGCACGGATGGCCTCGCTGCTGGGCTGGGACAGCAGCCGGGAGACCGAAGAGGTGCTCGCCTACCAAGAAGAGGTCGGGCGGAGCCGGCGTTGGCGAGGGGACACCCCTCGGGGCGGAGAAGGCGCGTGAGGCTGGAGCTGGGCCGGCTCGCCCGCAACCTGGGTGGGCTTCGGGTGGAAGAGACCGCCAGCTGCGCTCGTGCACTGACCGCGATGGTGGGGCGGATGCCGTCCGTCGAGCTGTTGCCCGGCGGTGCCGCCCAGGTGACCCGGGCGATGCTGACGGCGCGGGTGCTCGGTGCCCGGGACCGCTCGCCGTGGCCCAACGCGATGATGCACCAGCTGGACCCCGACGACCCGGCGTTCTTGCCGACACTGGGCATGCACCCGGTGCTCGCCGCCCGGGACCGCACGTTGCTGGGGTTGCCGGAGGGTGACCGGGTGGCTTGGGTGGATCCCGGCGGCTGGATTGGCGTCGGCGATGGCCCGAGCGTGACGGCATGGTGGGCCGTGGACCACCATGTGCGGGTGGTGGGCCGGTGCCCTGGCCAGCAGCGCACCGTGGACTGCACCCGCCAAGTCCAAGCCCGCAGCGACACCGGTGTGGGCGTGCGAACAACCGTCGAGAACAATGGCCTGGAGATCGTCTTGGTGCATTGGCCGCTCATCCTTGAGGGCCGAGTGGCCTGGGCCCTGCACCTGCGTGCGACGTCAACCGCCGAGGCGCCCGTGGCCGGACGCTTGGCACTGGCGCTGCGCCCCATGACCGCCGAGGGGGTCGCACCCATCTTTCGGCTGGAGCGGGACCGAGAGGGTCTGTGGAAGGCCGACGGCGTGCCCCTGCTTGCGATGGCCCGCCCCGGCACCGAGTGCTTTGCGTCCGACGGGCGCGGGGCCGATCCGTGGCAGGCCTTCTTGGGCGCGTGCCGGCGGGAGCGCGCACCGCTGCCCAATGCGACGCCCCTGGACGTGCGCTGTCCGGCGGGCCAGGCCAGCGGGGTCGAGGTCTGGCCGTTCTCATTGCGGCCGGGCGAGTCCACCAGCGCCTTTGCCATCATTGCACCGCCCGCCGGCACCACGTCGGCGCTGCTCCGGACGTCCGCGCCGACCCTGTGGGCCAGCGCAAATGCCGACCGTCGGGGCTTGCTGAGCAGCGGCTGTGCGGTTCGCCTGGGGGAACATCAGGCGTTGTTGGAAGCGTGTCGGGACCGTTTGTTGACCGGACCGGAGCGCCGGGGACTGGCGGCCAGCCTCGCCGCGTTGGCACTGGCCCGCTTGGGCTTCACCCGCAGGGCCGGGGATCGCCTCGCACGACAGCTCTCTGAAGTCCGCCGGGGCGGGCGGATGCTCGGTGCTGGTCCCGAGGAGCCTGCGGCGCTGGCCTGGGCCGCCGCCGAGTATGTGCGCTGGACCGGGGACACCGCGTGGGTGCGCGAGCACAGCAAGAGCTGGTGCCGGCTGCTGGACCGGCTGCTCGAAGATGCCCCCCAACCTGGCGGGCAGTCGCTGTTCGGGCCCGACGGCAGCCTGCGCTGGACCCGCTTGTGGCGCGCGGCAGCGCTGTTGTCAAGCGCGAGCGTGCTGCGCAAAGAGTCGCACCACCGGGCCTGGGCACTGGCGGGCGGCGCCGAGCGGGAGGGCTTGCCGGAGCTGTTGGGCCAAGCCCCCTGGTCGGCGTCTCCAGATCGGGCGGCGGACGGCTCTGCAGCGGCCATGCTCGCAGCGGTCTGGCTGGGCCTGGTGCCCGCCAGCGACAGCGGTGTGGCCGACACCGTGGCCTTCCTCCGGGAGCGCTGCTGGCACGGCGGCGGGGTGCTGCTCGGCGGCGGTGCCCACTGCGCGGCGACCACCCTCTTCGCCGCTGCGGTGTCCCGCATCGACGAGCGCTTCGATGCACTGGGCACGATTGCTGCACTGGCATCCTCGACCGGTGCGCTTCCGACGGCCCGGCACCCTGCGCGGGGAGCGCTGGGGGAAGGCGATGATCCACTGGCCGCCGCGTTGTTCGTCCTGCTCGCCCTGGACCGGGTCTGGGTGCAGCGCGACCGCATCACGGTGCTTCCAGGCCTCGCGGCGGCGACCGATCTGCCCACCCCCTACGGCCGACTCGACATCCGCACCGGCGCGAACGGGCGGGTGCATGTGGTGGGCCGGTGGCGCAGCCGAGCCCCCCGAGTGGAAGTCCGCGGCCAAGGCGACACCTGAGTGACCTGCATCAGGTCGTTGTCAGGTAGGCTCGGGGCGGCAGCGCTGGGCGGTCGGCAGGGGATGCCGTGAAGCTTTGCGGACCGGCGGCTGCCGACCCCGAAGCGCGCCACACAGCAACGGGAGCCGTCCATGGATGAGCTGCAGACCTCGGCGCCCGGGCGCATCGCACGCGTGGCGGGGCTCCGTGTCCCCGTGGGCCGCCGGGCCTACCTCACCACTGGCTTTGTGTTGATGGCCCTGAAGCACGGCGTCGAGACGCTGAGCATCTTTGCGATCACGGGCACCTGGCTGTCGCCACTGGCCTATCTGTCGCCCCTCTCGGCGCTCAGCTCGATCGCCACCGGCGGCTGGAGTGACCTGCTGCTGGTCTTTCTGGCGCTCTGGACCCTCCCCTTCGCGTGGATTGGCGCGAGCATGAGTGTGCGGCGCTCCCGAGACGCCGGGCTGCATCCTGCGTGGGGACTGCTGTTCCTTGTCCCCTTCCTGAACTACCTGGTCATCACGATCCTGGCGGTCTTGCCCACCCGGAGCGCGGCGGCTGCTGTGGGGACTCGGGCACTCGCGGGTCGAGACCGTGGGGTTGCGGCAGCCATGGTGGGTGTGGCCGCCGGAGCGGGGTTGGTCGTTCCCATCGTTGCGCTGAGCACGCTGGTTCTTGGAGAGTACGGCGCGAGCTTGTTCCTCGGGGGACCCTTCATCATGAGCGCGCTCGCGGGCTTCCTCTACAACCTGAGAACCCAGCAGAAGCTGCTCGACACAGCGCTTGTGGGCATCGCCACGCAAGCGGTGGGCGGGGGTGTCTTGTTGTTGCTCGCCTTCGAAGGGGTCATCTGCCTCGCAATGGCCGCCCCCCTCGCAGTGGTGTGTGGCATCGGCGGCGCGTTGCTGGGCCGAGCCCTTGCGGAGCTGGAGAACCCGGCGAGCCGGCGGGCGCTGGGCGGTGCGATGCTGGTGCTGCCGGGCCTCCTCGGCCTGGAGCCCCAAGTGGTGCAGCAGGTGGAGCACATGGTCCAGAGCGAGGTGGTCGTGGACGCTCCCTCGCAAGCGGTCTGGGACGTCGTGCTGGCCTTCCCCGACATTCCCGACAACGGTGACCTGCCCTGGTTCTTCAGTGCCGGTGTGGCCACACCGCTGCGGGCGCGCATCGAAGGAGAAGGCGTCGGCGCCGTGCGGCACTGCGAGTTCACCACCGGTGCATTCGTCGAGCCGGTCACCACCTGGGATCCGCCCCACCGGCTGGCTTTCGACGTGGTGGAGCAACCAGCGCCGATGCGAGAGCTCTCACCTTGGAACTTGGTCCACGCCCCCCACATTCTGGACGGCACCTTGGCAAGCCGCCGGGGTGAGTTTGAGCTGGAGGCGTTGCCCGGGGGCCGCACGCGGCTGGTCGGGCGGACCTGGTACACGGTCGACATGGGGCCCAACGTGTACTGGTCGTTCTGGGTGGACCACATCGTGCACCGCATTCACTTGCGGGTGCTCGACCACATCGGCGAGGTCAGCCGCGGGGCTTGAGCTCAGGGGTCCGCGGGCACCCGCTGGCTCCACACGCGGTCCGAAGCGAGGCAGAGGCGAGTGCGGAGCAGGTCGTCGCCCCCCACCCGAGCGCCCGCCGCGCGCAACGGGCCCGCCCCTCCAAGAACACTGCGCCGGCGCCCTCTGCGAGGCCCACCGCCCGATCGAGGTCCTCCCTGGCGCCGCCGAGTCCCGCCGCTTGCCGTGCGCTGCCCCGGGCCATGCGCACCTCGGCTTCCAGCGTCGGCATCTGACGTTGTGCGGCGTAGTCCACCGGCCCATCCAGCACGGAGGGAAGCGGGGTCTGTCCGTCCGCGAGCGCCGCCCGCACCTGCCCGGCGGCCGCCCGAAATCCACCCGCCCGTCGACCCACGGCCGCCCAGGCATCCACGGCCTCGGCGAAGCCCCGGATCGAGTCATCGAGTCGGCCCATGAGCAGGGCAATCTCAGCGCGCTCCATGCCGGCGGCAGCCCGGGGTCCGCGCCATGCATCCGTTCGGGGGGACGTGCGCAAGACGTCCATCAACAGGGCATCTGCGCGGTTGAGGTCCCCGTCCAGCCGCGCCAGGGCGGCGTACCGAAACGGCAGCACCGGCAGGTCGGGGGCCAGCTGTGCGAGCTCCGCCACCACCGCCCGCGCCTCGTCGACTCGGGCCTGCCCCAGAAGCAGCGATGCCAGCACGTCGTGGGCGAGCACGGAGAGGTTGTGGGGGACCGGTCCCGCGAGGACCTGCCGGGCGACATCGGTGCCCACGTCCAGCTGACCCGCATCCGCGAGAACGCCCGCCAGCAGGACACGCGCGGTGGCACGGCGTTGATCGGACTGGGGGTCTGAGGGCTCGGTCAGGGCCAGGCTCCGCGTGAGCACCTGCGCTGCCCGGGCCGGACGGTCGTCGCGACGGAACGCATCGCCAGCTTGGTGCAACAACGCCGCCGCCTTCACCCGCTGATGCCGGGCCAAAGCGGTCTCGGCCTCGGCCACCAGAGACTCGGCCAGCACACCATGATCTGGCACTGTGGTCCGGTCCGGCCGGCCCCTGCGACGCGGTCTGCGGCCTGTCATGCGTGCTCCCCTGGCTGGCCCGCTCGCCGAGCCGCACCGTGGGATAACATCGGCCCCATGCAACCCCCCTCCCCTGGCGCCCCTCCGCCCCCCGCGGAAGGCGCGTCGCCGCCGGCGAGCCCCTCGCTGATGTCGTGGGCCCCCGCCGCGATGATGGCCCTGGCGGGTCCGGCTCTGCTGGGGCTGGCGACGAGTGCGCTCGGGGAGGCCACCCTCACCGGCGCGGTGGTCTTGTGGGCAGAGCCGCTGCTGTTTCTGCTCGGCGTGCACTTGGTGCTCTGGATGCTGTGGGAGAACCACTGGGCCACCGCGGCCACCACGGCTGCGGGCTTCCTCCTGGGTGGGGTGGCGCTGCGCCGGCCGCCGGTGCCCACGGCCGTGCAAGATCTGGAGCCAGAGTGGGCCGAGCGGATGCACGCGTGCTCGGCCCAACCGGCGGACCGCCGGGTGCCGGTGCGGGTGTTGTCCTGGACGCTGGACCCCGCCTTGCCGGCCCCTTCCGTCCACTCAATTGCCGCCCAGAACGCCGACATCATCGTGCTTCACGGCCTAAACGAGCCGGACCGGGCCGAGCAGCTCGCGGCCCGCATGGGCGGGGAAGCCCTCTTCTTGCCGGGCGCCCACACCAAGGCTGGCTTGGCGGTGGTGGTGCGGGGCAAGTTCCAGTACTGCGGCGGCCAAGAAGAGTCGTGGACGGTGCCCCTCGGCGAGCCCGGTGGCGGCGGTCGGGCGGTGCTGACCTTCCCCGAAGTGGAGGGAGTGGGTGTGCTGCCCTTCATTGCCGTGCGCATGCCCCGGCCCGGCAACCTGACGGGCTGGACGCGCTGGCCGGCAGAGCTCCAGAGCGGGGCCCAGTCCGTGGCCGCCTTGGCGCGGGCCCTCGGCAGCGGCCGGGTCATCTTGACCGGCGACTTTGGGGTGCCCCGGACCTTCCGCAAGACCGCCGGCACCCTGCTGGGGGCCGGCCTGCACGAGCTGCCGGTGCCCCCGTCCTGGCCCCACCGCTTGGGTCCCCTGCCCGGCCTTCCCTTGCACGCACTGGACCGTGCATGGACCGGCGATGACTGGGAGCTGAACAGCACCATGGCCGTGGACATGGGCGACCTGCCCCGGCGGCCCATCGTGACCGAGCTGATGCCCAACGCAGGCACCGCTCGCTAGGGTCAGCCCTGCTTGGCCTGGCGACAGCACCGCCGTCCCAGGACTGACGCCCTGGTGGGCCGACTCAGAATTGCCCGCGGAGCACGGCGCCGGTGGGGGTGAGCGCGAGGTTCGTCGACCCCATGTGCACCGCGAGTCCGCCGCCGAGCAGCCCAATCCCGACGACACCCACCCCGAGGGTTGCCGCCCGCCAGCTGTTGAAGCGCTGGGTGGTGGCGTCCGCGGTGGCACGGTCCAGCGACCCGGGATCGGCCTGGGCAGCCTCGACGGCACGCCATGCAGGCGCCAGGGCGACGAAATTCAGCACCACGCCGCTCGCCAGCAACGCGCCGCCGGAGGCCACCAGCGCGACGGATCCCTTCGACATGCCCTGTCGCGTGGCCGGCGCGGATTCTTGCGCAGGGGCCGCCTGGGCTTGCGGTTGGGCGGGTTCCTGGACCGGCGCAGGTTCCCCGAAGCTGGGTCCGAACTCGGCCCAGCCGTCCTCCACCGGTGCCGCTGCGACCACGACGCTGGTGTCCACGCCGCCGGGGCAGAGCTTCAGCCACCGAGGGGTGCGGCGGGTGTCGAACCACTGGCCATGGGTCGTGCCGTCATCGCAGGTGACCTGGGCGAGGTGCCGCCCGCGGTGACCCTCGTCCCCGGCCACAACTCGCCGCCCATCGAGGTAGAGCACCGCAGCACCGGTCGCTTGGGGCAAGCCGAGGCTGACCATCTTTCGCGCACGCGCCTCATCCCTGAGCGCCTCAAAGACGGCGTGGTCATCCCGGCCCGCACCCCGTGCGTCATCCCAAGCGATGGCCGGGTCGATGGTGACCGCCGCTCGCCAGAGGTCCATGGCGGCATCGGTGCGCCCATCCAGCGCCCGGCGGCTGATCCCGCGCAGCAAAAAGACTTGCGCCAGCTCGGTGGGATCGGCCACAGCGGAGGCGCTCGCCGCAACATCTTCCGCACCCTTCAGCGCCGCGAGGGCAGCAGCCGGCTGGCCCGCATCGAGCGCTGCCCGTGCGTCGGACAGCGGCGCCGCCAACGTACCGGCCAGCGCCAGCGACGGCCCCCAGAGCCCCAACGAGACGATGAGCCACCGGGCGCGGCAAGGCGGCTGCCTCACTGCACAGCCTCGCAGCTCACCTCGGTCCACTCACACGCACTGGCCTTGCATGTGTAGGTGCACACCATGCCGGGCTTGGCCACGAACGTGCCCCGCTGGGCAGACCCGTCCTTGGGCGCCACCTTGGTGCGGTAGCGGCCTTCGTCGAGGCCTCGCAGCTCCAGCTTGCCGGAGGAGTTCCACTCTTCCTTGAAGTCGCTCGCGACCGAGTCGATGTGCACTGTCGCCGAGCTGGGCGGCGTGACGGTCAGCACCACGACGCCGCGCTTGTCGGTCATCTCGGCAACTTCGACCACACCACCATCCCGACCAGAGACCGTGTCGTTGCCAGCCGTGCCCCCGTCGGTCTTGGGCGGGGGCGGCGCTTCGGTGTCGAACACGCCGTCCAGAATGCCGCTGAACGCGACCGCACCGCCGACTGCGCCCAGCGTGACCATGGCGAGAACCGCGACCACAATGAGCTTTCCGGCACCGCCACCGCTGCGGGTGGGGGGCGGGGCATCCGCACGGGCAGCCGACCGCACCGACGACGTTGCCCGCGCAGGCGGCGAGCTCGAGGTGCGACCTGCCGCGGCCACGGGGGGGCGGGCCGATGCCGCCACCGGGGGGCGGGCGGGCGCAGGGGCCGGAGCAGGCGCCGGCGGGGGGGGCGCAGGGGCCGGGGCGGGCTCGGGCGCAGACTGGCGTGATGCTGCACGCTTGGCGGCTTCACGAAGCTGACCGGGGCCGAGAGCCGGACCGGTCGAGGCCACCACTCGAGGCCGCGCACCCGACGCGCTGCCCGGGTCGGCCACACCCGAAGGGTCCGGCGGCAGGCCACCGCCCGACATGTAGCCGGCCGCGCGAGCGGACTGGAGGTTCACGGTCGGCGCCGAGAACAAGTCAGGCAGGGCATCCCCCGAGCCGGGCATCGGTGCACCAAAGATGCCGTGGGCGGGATCCGGCGGGGTCTGGGGCATGCTGGGGCTGGCCGTCACCAGCGAAGGCGGCGGCGGCGGCCGGGGAGGAGATGCAGTGGCCGGCACATCCAGATCGCTGGGATCGGCGATGCCGCTGGGGTCCGGCGCAAGCTCCGGGGTCTCCGGAGGTGCGGCCTCGTCGTCGGCGCTCACGTCCAACAAGTTTGCGGTGTCCTCGAACACCGTGCTGCCCGTCAGCGGGTCGTTGGGGTCCTGGTCCGGGTTGAGCTGGTCCCGGATCGGGCGCACCACCTCACGGCAGAACCGGCGCACGCTGCCGTCATGCATCTCGTCAGCGAGGGCCTCCAGCAGCTCCGTCACCTGTGCGGCAGTGGGGCGGGCGTCGGCATCGTAGGCCAACAGCAAGCGCATGGTCATGCGGACTTGCTGAGCGCGCTCGTCGTCCAGATCGGTCAAGTCCAGCTTGTCGAGCTGGCGGGTCAGCTTGTTCTCGAAGCGCTCTTCCCGAATGTGGATCTTGCCGAAGGTGTCGAGGGCCAGCAGCTCGTACAGCGCGATGCCCAGCGAGAACACGTCCCCCGACGGCGCGTCGGGATCACCCAGCAAGCGCTCGGGCGCCATGTAGGCGGCAGAGCCGAAGGCGAGGGCCTGGGTGTGGGCCTCGCGATCATCAAAGCGGGCTTGCGCGGTGCCGAAGTCGAGCACCTTCACGTCCCCGGCGACCGTCACCATCACGTTGGACGGCTTGATGTCGCGGTGGATCAGTGCCAGCGGCTTGCCGCCCTGGAGGGGCTGCTTGTTGTAGGCCGCGTCCAGCGCCGATGCGATCTGCGAGCCAATCTCGAAGATGACCTTGCGCGGGATGATGGTCTGACCCTCCTTGGTGCTGTTCACCAAGGTCTTGAGGTCCACCCCGTCCAGGTACTCCATGATGATGGCGCACTGGCCGTTGATGGACGTCAGGTCGTCCACGCGGATGATGTTGCGGTGGTGGAGCAAGCCGAGCACACGTGCTTCGTCCCGGCTCCGTTGCACGATCTCCTTGTGGGTGGCCCACTTGCCGTGCAAGAGCTTGATGGCGACAGCGCTCTTGAAGTTGTCCCCGGTGATCATCTCAGCGAGGTACACCTTTCCAAAGGCACCCTCAGAGAGTTCCTTGAGGAATCGGAAACGCCGACGAGGCTCCATGAACAAACCCGAAAACGGTGGTCTCGCAATGGCGCACTCCATTGCAGCGCGCACGACAGCCCGACCGTAGCCTGTTTCCACCGGCAGCGCGCGCAGGCCAGTCCCGCGGCGCTACTCCTGGCATATGCCGCCTTCAGCCAAGGCGTACTCCACGGCCACGTGCATCAGCGCGAAGTAGTTGATGCACTTGCCCTCGATGCCGGGGAACTTCTTCTTCACGGTGTCCCAGGACCACCGCGACAGGCCGATGCTCGGAGCCCAGGGAGCGTTCCCCTCCACCGCAGCTTCTTCCTGGTCAGCCAGCACGGCGGCGATGCCCATGAGCGTCGCGTCATCCTTGCGGGCCTCAATCAGCTCGAACTTCTTGAAGATGTAGTCAATCTGGGTGGTCTCAGCCCAGGCCTCCATCCGAATCTGGCCGGTGCGCTGCAGCTCGATCGGCAAGCGGTCTCCCCCTCGCCGCTCCGTGACCAAGAACCGCATTGCGGCGTAGCGAGGGCGCACCCGACTGGGCTGGCCGCACAGTGCATCGGCAAGCTCAACCGGCTGGGCCGCGTCCTTGAGCAGGGCCTTGAGCCGCTGCCCTTCTTTGGACGTGTGGATGGTGTTCGCCCGACGGGTGGCTTCTTTGGCCATCTTCGCCGGCAAGCCCATCGCGAGGAAGTTCGCCTCGCGCTCCGTCTCGTAGAAGCGCATGTCGATCAGGGGGTCGTCGACCCGCACCTGTTGCTGGGCCCTCACCCGCGTCGGCGCGATCTGGTTGATGCACTCGGTCTCGCTCTGCTCGTTGCAGCGCAGCTCGCCATAGATCAGACGCGCATAGATGATCAGCGCCCCCAAGAGGGCCAGCACCGCAAAGAAGGGCCGCAGACTCATGGTTCAGCCCCGGTTGCTCTCAAGTTTGGGAATCTCGAACGTGCGGCAGTAGCCGTCATCGTAGGTGTAGCGCAGGTAGTCCTGCCACACATCGTTGACCGTGCCGTAGTTCTCCGCATAGAAGCAGGACGCCAGGATGTGCTGGGCGATGATGCTGTACGCGTAGTGCTGGGACTGGTTGGCGATGACACCGCCGCAGGTCGCGTTGGCCTTGCCGACGATGTCGTCGAACTCTTCGCCGACGCACGTGATGTTGCGACCATAGAAGCCCGGATCCCGCTGCACGCCGTTTTTCTTGAGGTGGCGCTTGTAGGCCGGCAGGATGTTGATCATGTTGACGCGCTTCTCGTCGAAGCGGCTGTTGTCGTAGCCCGCATTGTGGCTCAGGATCGTGATCTGGACCGCCGCACCCGAGTCGGCGATGACGGCGTCGTCCCACGCTTCTTTGAGGGCCTCAAGGGCGCCCCGCGTGCTGACCCCGAGGTCTTGCCGCTCATCGACATCACAGCCCCGAATCTTGCACCGATACGTGCCGTCGCCCCGGCCCACATAGGCCGCGTTCTTGACCACGTTGCGCACCGGTGTGACCCGGTCCGGCGTCCACTTGCTCTCCCGTCCGGCGATGTTGCATCCGGACACCCGAATGTTGACCCGGTGGGCCACCTCGGGCATGAACTGCCACCAGCCCTCGGCGCACACCGGCGAGCTGGCCGTGGCTTTGTAGGACGACTCTTGGTAGGGAATGGCGGCCAGCACGTCGGGAAGGCCGGCTTCACGGACCTCACCGAGCACAAAGCGGTAGTCGGGTTCGACCGCGCGCAGCCGTGCCCAGAAGCGCTTGGCCCGGGCGTGCATGGTGACGGAGCGGCGCACATAGTCGAGCAGCTTGCTGTCCCACAAGGTGGAGTCTTCGGCCAGCGCTGGCATCTCGGCTTGGCGGGAATTCGGGCCCATCACGAACAGCGCGAAGGCTTGGTCGATGCCCTCAAATGAGCTCGGGTCCAGCTCTACCTTGCGAGGATCCACGCGCTTATACACGGTCTCACCCTCAGCGACTGGCCCCATGCGGGCCGGCGGACGGTAGATCGTGTCGAACAGGCGGGTGCCCACAATGACCATGGTGAGCATGGACACGCCGAGCACTGCCGGAATGAACCACCGGGGCATGCCCGCGCCGGCGTCGAGCTCGGCGACGTTGGAAGGCATGTGGCTGGCCCCGCCCTGGGACGCATCAGAGAGAATGCGCTTCTGCTCCCACACACCGAGACGCCGGGCCTCAACAAACTCGATGCTGCAGCCCCGGTGGGGCGGCCCGAGGTGGAACACGGACCCGGGGCTCAAATAGACCGGCTTGCGGATCGGGTGAAGTTCCTTCCACTCGACGTTCTCGTGGGTCGCCACCCGGACTTGGTTCGCTCCGACCGGCGCGATGGCCACCGTGCCACCGTCGTAGGCCGTGATGACGGCTTGCCGGTCGTCCACGCCCCGGTAGCCCTCCAGCGCCAAGCCACCGGGACCTGGCGCCGCGCCCAGACGCACCACGGGCCCGCGCACCACGACCTCGCCCTGGTAGGACATCGGCCCAGCCGTGAAGCGCAGGACCACGTCCCAGCGTTCCTGACTCATGGGCAACCTCCGGAATCACACAACATCAGCTCAGCTCCGGTCCGAGGCAGACTTCTTCACTGCAGTCTCGGCGGCCAAGCGCAGCTGGAGCGGAGAAGCGGAGGCTATACCGTCGGCATAATCCTCCAGAATGCCGTGGGCATCGAGCAACTGGTCACCAAGCCACAAGCGCCAGCGGCCACTGGGAAGCTGGAGCCAAGCGCAGAGGTGGTCGGTCAGGCTGGCCACGGGAATGGCCGTCCCCACAGGGCTCATCACCGACGTGGGCGTCTCGCCATGCTCGATGACAAACAGCGCCATCACGGTGCGGTTGCCGACGTGCTCCAACACGAGCTCTTGGGACTGGTCCAGCTCGGCCAAGCTGCGGGCGGGCGGCACTCGCTCACCGCCCATCGAAAAGCGGTACCAGCCCACCACTGCCCCCGACAGCGTGGTGCGGACGGGCACGAGGTTGCCGACGATCCAGCTGACGGCTTCGGCCGCGGTGGCGCCGAGGGGCAGCCTCATCCGCGTGGACCGTCCGCCGGGCCCACGGCGAATGCTGAAGCTGCCGCTGCCGCTCTTGCCCGCGTTCGAGGGGATGGCGTCGGGGTTGCGACTGAGCGAACCGGGGCCAGCGGGTGACACCGGGGCGGACGGCGGGGGCTCGGCGGCGGGCAGCGCCTGCTTGGTCGCGGGCACCGGTGGGGGGCTCGGCCGGGCCACCACGGGCTTGCGGTCGGCGGTCTTCTCTTCGCTCGAGGGCGACGGCGCCGGACTCAGCGTGGGCCCAGAGTCGGGGAGCGCAGGAGCGACGGGGGGCGGAGCCGGCGGGGGAGCAGCAGCAGGGGGCGGGGTGGGCGGCGGTGCAGGCGCAGGGTCAGCCGTGTGGCCCCGATCCGGAGCACCAAAGCGACCACTCGACCGGGGCACCCCTTCGCCGTCTGGGGCGGTCGGGTTCGGGACGGGCGACTTGCCGGAGCTGCGCAACAGGTCGTTGATCAGCTTGCCGGCGCTGGGCGGGCCAGAGATGCCCCCGGTGGCGCTGCGGGGAATGGATGCCGAGGCCCGAATCCTCGCCAGCAGGTCATTCGTGGAGGCGCTGCCGCTCTCGGTCAGGCTCTCCCCAGGCGCGGGCGCCGGCGCGCGGCTGCGGGGCGCGCGGCGGGCTGGGCGGGACATCGACTGGAGCATGTCCGGCGTGATGACCCCTGGCTTGGGGGGCGCCGAAGCGCGGGGCGGCGCAGTGGCCCGGGGACCTTCAATGGCGCTCGGCGGCGCGGGCGCCGGGGCGCGGCGGGGGGTCGCCCGGGCGTAGCGGCTGGAGGTCGGTGCGGGGCCAGCAGCAGGGGGGGGGCCAGCCAACCCGCTCGCGCCAGGGGGCGACGGCAAGGCCTCGGCGTCGGCCACCGGCTGTCGACGGCGGGGGCTGCGGCGAACACCCGACTGGCGAAGCCCCGCGATGCCGTCGGTGGCCGGTTCGGCGGCGCTTCGAGGCGCACGGCGGACACCGGCCACCCGCGCGGGTCGGCTGGCGGAGGCCGGTGCTGCGACGGGCAGGGGGGCAGCGAGCGGCGGGGGTGCGGCGGGCGGAGGGGCCGATCTGGACGGCGGTGGTGCCGTTCTCGAGGGCGCGGGCGTGCTTCGGGAGCTCTGAGCCGAGGCAGGCGCAGTCCTGGGCGGCGCCGGCTGGGCGCGGGCGCTGGCCCCCGGGGAGAAGCTCGACCGCACCGCCCCCGTGTCGTCTTCGGCGAGCATGGCGCGGAACTCGTCCCGGGTGCCCACCATGGTCCCGGTCTCTTCCGGCATCGACCCGGTCCGCGGCACAAGCCCGCCGACCCGCTCCATCAGCTCCATCAGCGAAGGCCCCGTCGCCGCGGCGCTGTTGAGCACCCGAAGCACCGCGTCGGCAAACTCATTGCCATCCGCAAAGCGGTCGCCGAACTCCGGCTTCATCGACCGGCTGAGCAACCGGCCCACCTCGTCCGGCAGCACGTCCCGGAAACGGAACAGCCGCCGAGAGCCCTCACCCCGCGCAGCTTGCTGGCGGATGTCATTGACCAGCCCGTCGTAGACCGGCTTGCCGGTGATCAGCTCAAAGGCGATCAGGCCAAGCCCGAACAGATCTGATGACAGATCCTCAGGTTCAGCCCGCATTCGTTCTGGGGGGCAGTACCGAAAGCTGTCCTCGCGGGGGATGGCGCTGGGGTCCTCACGAAAGTTGAGGATCTCCACCTGGGGCAGCGCGTAGCCAATGAGCATGACTTGCCCATCCCGCCGCAGCATCACCCGCCATGGGGTGAGGCCGCCGTGCGAGTAGACCCCCTCACGCTCCCCGGCTTCGGCCGCTTCCTGGAGCACCTGGCCGCAGCCATACATCAGCTCCAGGCCGGCGCGAATCCCCGCGGTCTGGCCATTGTCGGCCAACAGGCGGATGACTTCTGCCACCGACCACACTTGGCCCGTCGGATAGCAAAATGCTCCGTGCTCGGGGTCCTGGGCGACCAGCTCCATGAGGCCCGCCACAAGGGGGGTCTCCAGGAAGCCTGCCACCACGGTGAGTGCATCGTTGATCCCGTTATGGGAGCGGTACTGAGGGTGAAAACAGACTGCCGTGTGGCGCAGTCCGTTGTCCCCCTCCACTTCCACGAGATCAGATGCCGGGCCCCTGAGCTGGCGCCCTGTGGTGCGCATGCCGGCGATCGTGTCCATGGCCTCCACCTCTCTCGGGAATGCCCCGTGGTCGCGACTCTTGAGGAGGCGCTGGCAGGATCATGAGAAAGGACCGCACTACATCGGTCCCGGGCAGCAGTTGAGACTGGGCCCATCCCCCTGCACACGGCATCCGCCAAGTGTGCAGCGCGTCGGTGCGCCCATAGACCTCGAACCCTATCACCTCGGCGGCCGCCACCGCCCGCCGCCCCATTGCACGGGACCCGCTGGAGCCCCCCGTGCTGCGTCGTCTGCGGGGTGTCCGGGGTCCGCGGTCGTCGGACAGGTCCCGGCGCGTGTATCGTGGCGCGCGCAGCGGGCGTGCATGGGGAGGCATCAGCATGGCCACCGGCTATGAGCAGCGACGGCTCAGCAAGAACGTCCAGCAGCCTGAACAGGGCGAGAACGACCAGGAACAGCAGGTCCTGGAGCAGCTTGAGGAGGGTCAGGAGCTCACCACCGAGCAAGCGACTCGTGTGGCCGGACAGATGGGCAACGCCGCGCTGGCGTCGATGCTCACGCCCAAGATGGATGAGCAGGCCTTCGACAGCGCCGAGATGGAGCAAGAAGAGGAGCTGGTCGTCGATGTGGGCCTCGCCGAGGACCTTGGCGAGGACAGTGAGGTCGAGGGTGGCCGGGACATCGACAGCTTTAGCTTTGGCGGCGGCGGTGGCGGGGGTGCCGACCCCGACGACGGCAACAACGACCCTTGGGAGGTCGGTCAGCTGTTTGGCGGCGACGACGATGACGAGGACGACGACAGCCCCACCCGCACCGGACGGCTCGCCCCCTCCCCTCGAAAGAACCTGCCCAGCCCGGTGGACGACCCCTTCGAGGAGCGCCCACCCACCACGCTTCGCACCGAAGATGTGCAGTCCATCGAGGATCTGCTCGGCCCCACTCCCCCGCGGATGGACGCCGAGCGCCTGGGCGACGCGTGCTACCTCGCCGTCGAACCCGCGCTGGAGGACGTCTTGCGGTTGGGGCGCCTGACCATCGATCCTGAGGACATGATCGACGACGAGGGCCCCGGCGACCCGCTCGGCAGGCCCTCAGAGATCGGGCGGTTCCTGGCCACCGCCGCCGAGTCGCCCCGGGCCCGCTCCGTTGCACGCACCCTCGCTCGGGCCACCGCGGCATTGGCCCCGCCAGTCGGTGGCTATGCGGGCGGCGCGGCCCGTCTGGCCTGCCTCTCCGTGTGCGCCGAGGCCCTGGAGGGCGCCGGGGAACGCACCGACCGGGCGGTGGTGCTGGCGCTGGCCTTTGAGGTCTGGCCCGAAGCGGTGGCCGCTGCCCGACCCATGGCGCAGCAAGGCCGCCTGCACGCCCCCGAAGTCCTGGACGCCCTCGTCGGCGCCACGGCCACCCGACGCACCGATGCCCGTCACCTGCCGGAGCCCGGGCGACTGGGCGGAAGTGCCCTCGCACGGCTGGTTCCCGAGCCCTACCTCCCCCGGGTGCCGCCCATCGTCCTCGACGCCCTCGACGTGCCCCACGAAGACGACCCGACGCTGGCCGAGCTGGACGCCGCCCTCGCGTTCTTCGCCACCGGCCACGAAGCGGTCGACGACCCAGACCCCCCAGTGAGCCGTGAGGTCCTCCAACCGGGCGTTCACGCCGCCCGCTACCTGATGAATGCCATCGGGCGTGCCCATGTGGAGCTGGCCGCCGCCGCCCTCGCCGTGTGGCGCGTGCGCCCCGGTGCGCCGGTGCGGGGAGTGCTCCAACAGGCCGATCCCGCGCTGCTTCAGCTCGCGCGGACGGTGCTGCGGGCCGGCCGACGCTTGGAGCGCCTCGGCGGGCGACCCCGAAGCAGCCTGCGGCCAGGGGAAGCGGACGGCATCGTCGGGGAGCTGCGCATCGCCCGAGAGACACTGCTGGCGCTGCGGGAGTGGAGCTTCGAGACCATCGCGGGAGCCGTCGATGCTTGAGCCCACAGTCCCCGCCACCCTCGAAGCAGCGCTGCGCGAAGCCCACAGTCTGCCCATGCTCGGCCGTCACAAGCGCCGTCTGGTCCAGCTCTTGGCCAGCATGTCGGTCCATGTGGCCCGACATCCCAGCGCCCTGGTCGAAGAGCAGCTGCTCGCGATCAATGGCCGCCTCGCCACCGAGGACCGGCGGGAAAATGCCGTCCGCCAGCTCATGGAAGCCGCCCGCCTCGCGAGCGCACGGGGCGCCGGACTCCTGTCGGCGCGACACCGGCTGGCGGCCGTCTATGCGTTGGCCCGGGAGGGGCGCCTCGACGCCGCGCGCGCCCGGCTGCGGGAGCTGGCCCTCGCCGCGGAGGGGCGCCCAGAGCTGGCCGATGCCTGGCACCTTGCCGCCGCCGCTTGCGGCCATGGCGACCCCCGCACCCACCTGGAGCAGGCCCTTGAGGTGCTGCACGCACCCACCGACGATCACCTTCGTTACGATGTGCTCGTTCGCCTCTTCCAGATCCACTTGGAGGGTGGCCACCCCCAGCGAGCAAGGGACATGCTGGTCGCCGCCGGGGAGATCGCCCGGGCCTCCGAAGATGGCGCAGCTGCCGTGCATGTCGACGCAATGCTCGGCAACCTGCTGGTGGAAGCCGCACTCCACGACGAGGCCCGAGCGGTCCTGCGCAGATGTGTTGAAGCTGCCGAAGCCCGAAGCGACGACCTGACCGTGTTGTCCGAGGGCACCATCCTCGCGGCACTGCTGATCATGGCCGAGCAGTGGGCCGAGTTGGTCGACCTCGCCCGACGCCTGCTCACCGCCGCCGAGCGCCGGGGCAACTGGCTGGGAATCGCCGACGCTGCGATGAGCTGGTCCCAAGGACTCATTGGCCAAGATGACGTTGAGGGCGGCATCTTGGTGCTCGTCCGGGTGGGCAGTCTGCTCCAGCAACGGGGTGCCTCGGCCGCAGTCAACCTGATCAAGGCCCGCCTCGGCGAGCTGCGCGCAAACCTGGGGCCCGAGACGGTCGACGCGCTGCTGTCACCTCGCTGAGCACCCCCGGCGGTCCGGACGCGATACCGAAGGCCCATGAGCCTGTCATTCGCCGATCTTCCTCTCCGCCCCGAGCTTCTCGAAGCCATCCAACGCATTGGCTACGAGGAGATGACGCCGATCCAGGCCCAGGCCTTGCCGTTCATCCTCGACCAGAAGGACGTCATCGGCCAAGCCCAGACGGGCAGCGGAAAGACTGCGGCCTTCGGGCTTGGGCTGCTGCAGAACGTCGACAACACCGTCGTGACCACCCAAGCCCTCGTGCTCTGCCCGACCCGCGAGCTCGCCGACCAGGTCGCTGAAGCCCTGCGTCGCCTCGCCCACCGCTTGCCCAACACAACGGTCACCAGCTTGTGCGGCGGTCGCGCCAGTCGTCCCCAACAAGTCGCACTGGAGCGTGGGATTCACGTGGTGGTGGGCACCCCCGGCCGAATCTCGGACCACATCCGGCGGGGCAACCTGGACGTCAGCGGGCTCAAGACCTTGGTGCTGGACGAGGCCGACCGCATGCTCGACATGGGCTTTGTGGACGAGGTCTCCGGCATCGTGGACCAGTGCCCACCGGACCGCCAGACGCTGCTGTTCTCGGCCACCCTCCCCGAAGCCATCGAGACGCTCAGTGGGGCAACCCAGCGCGAACCGACGCTGATTCGAGTCGGGCCCGCCCGCTCTCCCGCCGACATCGTGCAGCATGTGGTGCACTGCGCCACCAACCAGCGCCACAATGTTGTCTGCTCGCTGCTCAGCCTGCACCAGCCGGACTCCGCGCTCGTCTTCTGCCACACCCGCCAGGACTGCGAGACCCTGGCCGAGACCCTGTACCGACGTGGGGCGTCCGTGCTCGCCCTGCACGGCGGCATGGAGCAGCGGGATCGGGCCGAGGTGTTGCTGCAGTTCTCCAACGGCAGCAAGCGCTTCTTGGTGGCGACCGACGTCGCTGCCCGGGGACTCGACATCGCCGAGCTGCCCATGGTCATCGTCGCCGAGATTGCGTCCGACCCCGAGCAGCACGTGCATCGCGTGGGTCGCACGGGCCGGGCCGGTGCCGCTGGTCTCGCGTTCAGCGTCGTGGCATCAGACCACGAGAAGCGGCGGTTGGAGCGGGTCGAAGCCTACATCGGCACAAGCATTCCGGTGGCCGAGACCCCGGAGCGGCCGGAGCAGCCCACCTTTGTGGAAGCGCAGTACCGCACGCTGCTCATCCTGTCGGGACGGCAACAGAAGATCCGCAAGGGTGACGTCCTGGGCGCGCTCGTGAAGGACGGGGGCATCCCTCCCGAGAGCATCGGGTCCATCGATCTTCAGCGCTCGGCTTGTTCGGTCGCCATCGACCGCGCCCACGCCGCCGACGCCATGCGCTACCTCAAGACCGGCCGCATCAAGAACGGTCGGGTGCGGGCCCGTTTGCTTTAGAAGGGCCCCGAACCCGCGGGTACCCCGCCCTATTCTTCCGCTGCCCCAGCCCCCTCCAACGACGCTTTGTAGGCGCGGCGGGCCGCACGACGAGCGTTCCGCGCGCGGTTCTTGTCGAGCTTGCGGTTGTCCGAGACGTAGAGCGCCTCAACCTTCTCGCGGGCCCAAGGCACCTTGCGCAGGAACTTGAGGCTGGAGCTGACGCTCGGCTCAAACTGAAAGCAACGAATGGGGATGCGGTCGCCCAGTTCCTGCCACCCGTAGCGGCCAACAAGGTCCTGCACGACGGCCTTCAAGGTGATCCCGTGCAGTGGATTGTTCGGTTGTTCGCCCGGCACTGGGGCTCCATCTTGGGAAGGTTCTGGACTCAAGCGACCCGCGCGCTGCACACCGCGCAGAAGCGCTGGTCACCGCGATAGACCGCGAGTCGGGCGTTGTAGCAGCCGGTGTGGAAGCTCTGGCCGCACGCATGCACACAGTCAGTGCGCACATCCGGCGTGACTTCGAGCGTGCAGATGCCGCAGGGCACGGTGATCACGGCCGCTTGCTGGACCGCGGTCTGCTCTTCTTGCTTGGGCAGCGGCTCCACTGAGCCCCACCACGCCACCCAGCCGCCGAGCACACCGACGATGCCGAGGAAGAAGCCGCCGACGCTCTCGTTGAAGACGCGGCCGAAGTCGTCCCCCGCCACGATGCCTGGCAAGAAGACCAACACAAAACACAGCGAGAACAGCAGGCCCGACGTGATGGGAATGCGGGGCGAATTGCCCTGACCTCCCCACACATGGCGGGCCAAGCTGGTGAGCAGAAAGCCCATCCCGGCGCCCGGCAGAATGACCGTGAGCAGGGTGCGCTCGACGGTCAGCGCCAGGCCCCAGCCGAGCGCCCACAGTGCGACCATCGCCAAGGACAACCCGATGTTGACCAAGCCCTTGCCTGGGTAGCCCTGGTTCTGGGGGTAGTCCGGCGGTTGCTCCAACACACCCGAGCCGGCCGGCGGTTCGGGCAAGAGATAGACCAGCTCACCATTCACAACGTTCAGCTCAGCGAGCGTCTCGCTGTCGGTGACCAAGCGTCCCCGGGCCCGAAGCCAGTACAGACGCCGGCGTCCATCCGGCCAGTGGGCTTCCAGACCGGCGTCCCGGGCCACACGCTGGGTGAGGTCCCGGGCGGGCAGATAGGTCGGGACCTGCAGATCCAAGGTGAAGGACTGCATGTCGACGACCTGCACCCGAAGGTGCACGGTCTGGTCCGGCTGGCCTGGCAGCACATCCACGACTCAACCCCTCGGTCAGCGCTGGGCCTCGACGGTCTTCTCGAGCTCGTCAGAGATCTTGGTCAGCGGCGGCAAGAGGCGCTCGAACTTGTCGAACCAGCGCAACCAGACCTCGTCACCCTGCTCGGGTGCGGGCACTTCGGCGTTGACGCGACGGACAAACTCCTTGAAGCGCTCGATGCGGTCGATGGTGCGCTGCAGCGGGCTGTAGAAGTCGTGCGCGTAGTTGATGAGCGAGCCAGCCGTCCGGTACAGCACCCGGTCCGAGGTCCCTTCTTCGATGAGGAGGAACTCCGAAGACACAAGCGCCGAGTTGAAGGCCAACGCACCGAGGTCCAGATCCTGCAGCAACGCGGTGCGGAACAGGTTGCCCATCACCTTGCGGTTGATGCGGATGAAGTCGACCACGCGCGGCTTCAGATAAGACTCAGCAGCCCGAGACTGGCGACCGGCACGGGGCACGGGCAGCAGCACTTGGACCATGCGACCCAACCGAACATTGATGCGACACAACGCAACGGCGTCAGGCTGGTCTTCGTCGACGGGATGCAACCGAGGGGCACAGCGCTCTTGCGTGCGGGCCTCCCGGGTCTCCGAGGTGTCGAAGACGGGGCGCATGTCGCCTTCGTCCGGGCTCTCCACATGGAAGAGCCACAGCATGTACTCGCCATCTTTTCGGGGCACTTCAAGCGGCACCGCGACCGGCTCGGGCAGGTGAACGCCTTGGCCGATGCGGGTGATGCCGAAGCCCCCCTGGATGATGGCGACATACCGGTCCTTGCGCGGCTTTAGCTCAACTTGCAGACCCTGGACGATGCCGTGGCCATGCAAGTAGAGGTTGTGGCGTTGCAGGTTGCGGCGATGGTAGGTCTGCTCGTCTCGCAGATCCGAAGCCGTGAGCGCCAGCCCCTCAAAGGGGTTGAGCCGACGGAGGACGGGATCCTGTTTCACGAGACACGCTCCTCGAACTCGATGGTGAAGGTGACGTGGGCCGGCATCTCGTTGGTCACGATCTGAGAGATGCGCCGAAGCTCGACTTCGGCCCGCTCACCGAAGCGCCTCTTGAAGGACTTGCGGTCCTCCTTCAGAAGCACAACGAAGAATGTAGTGGCCTTGCGGCCGGGGCGAATCATGTAGGCAGGGGGCGGGTCGTCATAGCGATAGCGCTCGGCGACGTTGCGCCCCTTCACGAGGGTGATGCCGGCGCGAGTCAGGGTGGTGGTGCGCGGGGGCATGCGCTCCACAATCTCGACGTCGGCGGTGGTGAGCACCCGAATCATCTCGGTGACGCCCTCCACCGTGCCTCGGGTTCGGTACAGCTTGATGGACCGGCGCACCAGCTCACGCTGCTGGTGCAGCGGCAGCGCTTCGTTGAGCTCGAAGCTGACCCAGCTCGCAATCCACGGCAGGAACGCGGGGTTCGCTTGCAGGGGATCGGTGAGGGCCGGGATGGCGTCAATCTTCTCGGTCAGCGTGGTCATGATGTGCTGGAACACAAACAAGAACCGACGGAACTGATCGGCGTGGTGGACTTGCACCTGGGACGTGGTGGTGGTCGACCGGGCGCCCCACTGGCGGGCACTGCGCTCGGTGATGGCCTTCACATCTTGGCGACGGGTGGGCACCGCACCCCGGTAGATGCCCGGTAAGAAGCGCAGGTAGGACCGCACGGGAACATGCAGCAGGATGCGATCCCGGGGATCGAGCGGCGGCACCGCCCGCTGGTCGGTGGTCTCGACGACCGTCTGGACTTCGACCATCTCGGGCGGGGCGTAGAAGCTCGCGGGAGAGCCGTCCGGCAGCAAGCGCACCGAGCGCACATAGATGGGGTCGCCATCGCCCATCGGGCTGATCTCAACCTCACGCACCATGCCGACGGTCTCACCGCGCCGGGCTTCCACCAGACGGTAGCCGACGGGGTTGCCGAGGTGGCGGCTGAGGTAGGACCGGGCATCCCGCACGGGATAGCCGATGCGCACGATGTCTTCGAGATATCGGTAGTCGTCGGGCACGCGGTCGGGCGGCCCGCCCCCAGGGTTGGGCGCGAGCCAGCTCCCGCCGGCAGGCACGGGAACGAGGGCGCTCACTGGCCGCTCTCTTCGGTCCGGACGCGCACACGCCGCACCACAAAGAGGTCGTGCTGGGTGAGGAAGAGCTCACGGTGGCCCTCCCCTTCTTCCCAGCCGGGCACGGCGTCGTTGGACTCTTTGGACATGTCGTAGAGGTGCACGTCAGAGACGTGGCGGACCTCGGGAATCTCGGAGACCATGCGCGCGAAGTCTTGGGCGTAGAGGGTGCCGCCAAAGGGCCAGCCCTCGCCGTCCAGTCCACCATCGTAGGGGTCCAGGAAGGCCCGAATGAAGGCCTCGGCGGCTTCCCGCACCTGGTTGATGTTGGCGTTGGGGCGCACCCGCAATTCCAGGCTCACATCCAGCTCAAGGAAGCGGGCGAGGCGCACGTCCGGGTCGACATTGATGAGACAGCGGCGCTTGAGGTAGCGGGAGACGTGGTCCCGAAGGCCCGCCGCCAGAAAGGGATCGGGCATCCGCTCGCCTTCACGGCGGTGGGGAAGCACGACCACTTGCACCTTGCCGTCGTCCTCCATCCGGCCTTCGCACGCGGCACGGGCCACCTCACTCGACGCGTCTCGGGCGATCTGCTCGAAGTCGACGCGGGTGACGGCGCGGTCGCGGCTGGTCAGGATGGACGGGGCGCGACGCTTGATCTCGTCGATCGTCTCGGCGTCCCGGCCGCCGACGGCGGGCAGGACGTTCGTGACTTCGAGCTCGGAGCGGCCTTCGACCAGCTCGATCTCCTGGGGAGCGACGTTGCCGCGTGCCCCGGGAACGACGCGGTAGACGTCAATCAGGATGTTGTTGGAGCCCACCGGCAGCATGCGTCCACGGATGCCATTGCCGAAGGTGAGCGTGCCTTCCACCGGGTCGACCACAAACACCTTGGCGTCCTTGCCTGCGGTCTTCCAGCGGTCCTGCTGGGGGTCGTAGGTCTGCCACTTGCTGTTGGCGCGGACCCACTGCTCGCGGGTGCCGTCGTCGGCTTCGACAAACACGATGATGTCGTCGAAGTGCTCGGGGCGCTCAAAGACCTGACGCTCCCCTTCTTCGGGATGGATGAAGATGGGGCGACGGAGCAGCTGGATGGCTTGGTGGGGCACGCCCCGGCCGCTGTTCCGCTCGGTGCGCATCGTGAACAAGCACGCCGCGTTGACGGTGTTGAGCATCACGTGGGTGACGGGCGGCAGCGAAGGCAGCTGGTCGAGGTCCACGGGAAGCTGCTCGGCTTCATCGTCTTGGGCAAAGACAAACCGGCCGCGAATCCAGAAGCCTTCCTCGGGCACGTCCGGCAGATCGGGCAGCGGGAACTCGAGCACACCGGAGCGGGACATGTCGAATGCCCTACGCTTGCGACCTTCTCGGCCTGCGCCGGCTTCGGTGAAGCTGTCGAGCTTGTACCAGCCCGTGCGGCCGTGGCCCCGGTCTTCGAGGATCTCCCACTCCACGCCAAAGCGAGAGTCGCCGGGCACAAAGGCCTCACCGCGACACCGGAACTGGATGGCGTGGCGCTCTCCAGCGGGCAAGGGCCGGTCGAACTGCAGGTAGAGGGCCTGGTTGGGCTCCTCGATCTCGATGAATGGGAAGAAGGGGAAGAACTCACCAAGGCGGCCCGTTGCGCGGGTCACCACCCGGGTGAGGCGCTGGTTCTGTTCCCGGAAGTCGAGCTGGGCCATGCGGGGGTTGGGCATGGGTTGCTCATAGGACGACTGGCCGATGGCCTTGTCCACGCCCAACTTGATCGAGTAGATCTTGAGCGCGATCGGGTGCTGGTCTTTGTTCTCGTCCTTGCCGGTGAGCGAGGACTTGATGAGCTCCAGCCGAAGCCAGCACGACTCCTGGCCACCGATGTCATATCGGGACAAGCCCTTGAGCTGGGTCTTGGGGTCGAGGGTCAAGCGAATGCGGCGCTTGGCCGCCCGCTTCGCGCCGTCGGGGTCGATGTCCGAGAACGTGAAGCCGCTGTAGACCTTGTCTTCGGTCCAGACCACCCGCCAGGAGTCTTCAGCGCGGTAGGTCAGCTGCAGGCGGTACAGCTTCTCGGGCTCTTCGATGAGCTCGCCGTTCATCTCGAAGCCCATCTCGACTTCGATGAGAACTTCGGCTTTTTTGCGGTTCTCGAACAGATCCGAGCCGACAAAGAAGCGCCGGCCGATGGTGGGCGGGATGGCGGGGTTGATCTGGAAGGGAGACCAAGGGGCCTCGCCAATCTCCAGGGGCTGCGCGGTGTTCCGTTCGTCGCCGCCGAAGAGCATCACCTCGACCGGGCGGTCCCAGGTCAGGTCGAGCTCCAGGTCGCTGGAGAAGCCCCGCAGGAACACAGTCTCGATGCGCTCGGCCCGCAAGTTGAAGCCATCCGTGGCCATGTCTGTGAGCGGACCGGTGATGATGACCATCGTGCCTTCGACACGGACCCGATCCTTGGGCACTTCTTCCCAGCTCTCGGCGCGCCGGTAGTACCACCGGTACTTGGGCAGGTAGCTGTGGCGTCCGGCGGGCACATTGCGGTCAACCAGCGCAAAGCGGATGGTCCAGCCGCCCTTGATCGGAGGCAGGTCCTGGAGGAAGTACTCCAGCGAGCGGCCCCGGGGGCGCACGGTCCAGTTGTTGAGCTTGCGCTCTTCGCCGCCGCGGTCGTCCCGCCAATAGACCTCAAGGTCGCTCTCCATGCGGTCGGCCAGCCAGCGCTCGTAGTCGAGGCGGCCGCGGATCCACCACTGGGCGCTGGAGATCTCTTCAGGCAGCGGCACCTGGCGGCTGCCGAGCTGGAACGGGATGGGGTTGATGCCCGGCAGTGCCGTCGCCAGCGAGTGCTCGTCCATGCCGAGCTGGGACTCGTCCTCGGTCTGCACGGTCATGGGCACCCAGCCTTCGGCCGTGGGGTATTCCCACTGGAAGAAGGGCACGATGCTCATCAGGTCCCCGGCCCGCCGCATGCGCAGTCGGCCCACCGGGCGCTCGCCCTCGGGGTCGATGTTCATCAGCCGCAGGTCGCCGTGCGAGATGTAGAGGAACTGATGGGGCGTGTAGGCGTCGGGGCCGTACGTGATGGGGTCCAGATCAAAGAGCTGGATGCCCCGGCCGCCCGCAAAGGTAAGCACGCTCTCGTGGCCGGCATGCTGAGTATACGGTACCTCACGGACCGCCGGATCTTTGCCACCCTTGACCGCCATGACCCGCACGACATGGGCGTCGTGGAGCGTGATGCGATCGGTGGTCAGATAGTCGAGCGACGCCTTCTCTTCGGTCTGGCGCGTGGAGCAAGTGGTGAATGCCGGCAGCTCGGTGCGGCCGCCATCCCGGGTCATCGTGAAGGTGACCGGGGCCACCGCCGGACGGGCACGCTTGCGCTCTTCCCCAATGAAGTTCAGGAAGTGGATGTAGGTCTTGTCCGGCACCCGATTGAGCCGGTAGATCGTCAGCTCGGTCATCCACGCGAAGAGCTGCACCAGGGTCATGCCCGGGTCTGCGTCAGAGAGGTTGGTCCACTCCGGGCAATACTGGGGGATGAGCGCGCGGGCTTCGGAGACGATGTCGGCGTAGCGCCGGTCGTCAAGGTTCGGCGGCTTGATGGGCATTGTCGTTCGCGGAGAGAGGGTCGGTGGGGGCCGGAGTGGCGCGGCTCACCGAAGGGCGGGAGCGCGGCACCAGCGAAGCCGGCAGAGAATGCTCAGGAGGTCACAGAAACACAAAACGCGGCGGGCACAGTCGGGGAGGATCAGCGCGGGGTGCTGGCCACCACTTGCTCGATGCGCTCGACAGAGCCGGTGGAGACGATCTTGTAGACCACTTCGACCCGGATGGCGCCGGTCGGGTCGGGCACGGCAGAGACGTCTTCCACTTCGATGCGCTGTTCCCAGCGGCGGAGCGCGTCTTCCACATGGCGTGCGGCGAGCTGGCCGACAAAGCCGTTGGCAGGGGCAAACAGCAGCTCGTGGATGCGGCAGCCAAACTCAGGGAGCATTTGGCGCTCACCGGGCTGGGTGCCCAAGATGATCGACACGCTCTGGCGGATGTTTTCCTCGTACTCCGACATCGCGACGCCACCGCCGGCCGGGTCGAAGTGGAACGGGAACGCGAAGCCTCTTCCGAGGAACTCCTTTCGAATCGCCATTCACTCCCTCCTGCGGGGGGCCGCACATCGCGGGCACCCTACCCCGGTGCGGACAACTGGGGGAAGGGGCAAGGCCGAGAGCGTCGAGGCGATGCGCACTCTGGGCTTGCTCGACAGGAGAGTGGTCAGGCGCCAGCGGCCAGTGGTGCACCGCGAGCCGGGCCGAGTCCGCAAAAGACAACACGCCCGCGCCAGCACGTCGTGGGCAGGGGCCTCACGAGCAGCCAACGGGGGCGTGGTCGGTCGAGGAGATCAGCTGCCAGTGGTGTTGGAGCAGAAGTTGATCTCGGTGGTGTAGCCAGACCGGTGGTTGATCACGTGACGGGTGGAGATCACGTAGTACTTGCCGTTCTGGCCCTTGGGCAGGCCCTTGAACTCGACCACAGATCCGGCGCGGATGCTGTCGTCGCCTTGGACCGTGCTGGAGCCCTTGCAGAATTGGCGCGCGATGCGCTCCATCTCTGACTTGGCCACCGAGTCGGCTTGACCCTGAGAAGAGATCGGCACGTCGGTGATGTAGGCCGTGGAGTCGCCGAACTTGCCCGCGAGGGTCGCGCCGACGTCGCCACCACCGATCGCAGTCACGTCCGAAGCAGACGCCTGACCCACAATCTCCTTCTTGGCCTTCACGTCCCAGCCACGCACAATGACTTTTTGGACCATGTCGGAGGAGTTGTAGTGCATGCGCATCGAGCGCAGGGACTTGCCCATCTCCACCGGCGTGGCAGCACCCTGGAAGCTGGCCTTCTTGAATTCCAGCTTGTCGCCAACCACCCGGCACAGGTAGTTGTTGCGCGCAGCAAGCCGCTTGATGAACGCGATGTTGGACTCGTTGCGTTGCAGGATGTAGCCGTGGACCTCGCTGGTCGGGTCCACGGTCACACTCAAGCCACACTCGGCGCCCACTTCAGAAGCGACGTCAGAGTCCTTCTTGTCTTCCCAGTTGCGGGTCTTGCGGCCGCGACCGAGACGATGAGTCTTGTCGAGCGCCCGCAGGGTCATCGTGGAGTGGCCCTCGATCTGGTAGCCCGGCTCGATGGAGACGAGCTCGCCCTTGAACAGGGCATCCTCGCCCTTGCCCATCTTGCACTCGACCGGGTCTCCGATCTTGAAGTCCCACTTGGCCTGATCCGGATCTTCGGTCGCAGCCACCCGTGCGGTCAGCATGGTCACCATGTCGACGTGGTCTTCGACCACGAGGTGCTGCATGCCGTCGCTTTGATCTTGTTGAAACGTGGCGCTGCCTACCGTCAGCTTGTAGCCGGTGGCGCTGCTGGACTGATCAGCCATGGTGTGCTCCTCAGGACCGAACGACCAGCGGTGTGCCGGCGGGCACATCCATTGGGTTGTCGATGTTGTTGTCCGAACACAGCTGCGAAGTGCTCACACCCATGCGGATGGCCACGGCAGACACGGTCTCGCCGGGACCCACGGTGACGAGCTTGACCTTGTCAGTGCCCATGCCGGAGCCGCCCGAACCAGCAGAGTGGTTCTCGGGGAGCCACTCCTTCATGGTGACGGTGACCTTGGCACGGACGGGCTCGCCGTTCTCCGCGAACATCATGTAGGTGACGTCCACGTTCTCGACAGCGCCGGTCATCTTGAAGGAGCCCCATGCGAACAGCACGCGGGGGGGCCGCTTCTTCTTGATCTCGGCGCTCTGGCCGTCCTGCGCGTCGATCGTCGGGTTGGTGAGAACCAGCAGCCCATTGACGTACTTGGAGCGCACGTCGACGGTGCCCGACTCGTTGGTCGTGTCGAACATCAGCTCCATGGACAATGAAGCCGGAGCCGACTTCTGGTACTCAAGGGACTTCGCCACCTCACCCTGGACCTCGTGGTCGTTCCAGCTCAGTCCCTTCTTGTACTGAAACTGGCTCGGGTTGTACTGGACAAAGAAGGGGCCGGAGCCGCCGTCCAGATTGACGAAGCTGGCCTTCTTGACGCTAATACCCAATGAAGCCATCAGGGTCCTCCGGGCGCCGCTCACGACGCGTCTTGAGTTCTTGCTCAACCATCGACAGGACCTCGAGACTCAGCGCCTCGACGTCGAGCTTCTTGCTCTTGTTGCCAGCGCCGGAAGCGCCCGCGCCGCCCTGACCCTCAGCGCGAGCTGCCGCGCTGTCTTCCGCCATGCGCACCTGTCGACGTGCAGCATCACGATCCCCAGAACCTTCCGCAATGTGGATGAGGGACTCCAGCCGCTGGGCCAGCTTCATCACACGGTCACCACCGACGCCAGCCGCGCGACGGGCACCCGGCTTGCGCCCGGCAGCCTTGAGCGAGCGGACCATCTTGACATTCGGCGCGCGGGACGGCGAGGACTGGAGGCCCTTCGCTTCAGGCGCGGCGGCAGCCTGCCTGGACTCGCGCGGCTCGCCCCGGCGTGCAGCATCAACCCGCTGTTGGAGGTCCTTTCGGGCTTCCTGGCGAATGGTCTCAATGACCTCGATGACCGGCTGGGGCAAGGACGAGGCGATCGTCTGGAGCTCGTGACCCTGGGAAACGATGACACGAACCACATCTTCGGGACGCCGGGCGCGGGCCAGGTTGGCGAAGAGATCGCCGCCAGCGCGCGCAGCCGCCGAGAAGTCCAGGGGTTCGCCGCTGGCGCGTCGGGCCCAGACGGGCATGGACGACACATCGCTCTGATCTTGGCTCAGAGCATCGAAGGTCTCGCCCAGTCCGGGACGGGGCAGGTAGGCCGAGCGCCCACGGCTTGCCGCACGGGCAGTTCGGGTTGCACCAGATGCACGAGGTGCACCAGCTGACGCGAAGGGAGACGACGCCCCAACGACCGACGGGTAGACCGGCGAACCGGGACCGCGGGCACGCTGGGTGGCCGTCGCTCCAGAGACCGAGCCAGTAGCGCGGGACTCGCCGGCACCACGACCGTCCGACGGCACACCGTCGAAGTGGGCGGTCGGCGCAGCAGCCAACGTGGACTCCGGCGCTTGGCGGGCCGCACGGGACACAGCGGTCTCACCCCGACCTGCAGCAGACAGAACGGCACCGGACGACGCGGCGGTGCGGTTCACACCCGCCACACCGGTCGATACCATGGCGTGGGCTTGGCGAGACGGCACAAAGCGGCCGTCCTGGGTGCGAGCGACATGCCGACCCTGGCGCGCAATGACCGGGGACTCGGCAACGTCGGCAGCAACCGGTGCTTCCCAGCTCGCGAGGTGAACGCCGTCGACCGTGGCACGGTAGACCGCAGTGGCTCGCGCAGCGTCACGTGCAGGATGGACGGGGGCCGCGAGTTCTTGCTGGGTGCGCACATCGGCCCAGTCGAGGGGACGACTGGCGACAGCGCGGGGTGCGGATACCGACTGGGTGCGGAGCATCACGCCAGAGGTCCGCTCAGCAGAACTCCCAGCGGACCGGGCCCCTCCAGCGGACAGGTTGGTCGACGGTGCGCTTGCGTTGGCAGACCGGGTCAAAGAGACCGCGGACGGGGCACTTCCGACCGGTCGACGCACCCCACTGTCAGCACTGGACGACAAGCGGGCATAGGCGAGGGCGCTCGGCCGGGACCGGCGCTCCACCAAGCCCTGCACCGCGGCACGCACGGCACGAGCAGACGGAAGGGAGACAGCGCGGGCGGACCGGCTGACCGCCGGCGAGGTTGCACTGCGCCGGGAGGCGCGGACAGCCGGAGTGGCCTGCGGAGCCGGCGAAGAGTCGGCGCTCACCGGCATCACCGAGACGGGATCGAATCCACCCGCGCGGCGGGCCATCCGAGACACCCTGGGAGCCTGAGCCCGGCGAGGACGCCATGCCCGAGAGTCGTGGACCGTGGCGGCATCGAAGCTGGGCACTGCGCGAGCAGCCCGGCTGTGGGCAGTTGCACGGGCGGACGCAACCGCCGTGGCCGGCGTGCGAGCAGCATCCGCGCGGTCATCCCGAGCGGCGGCAACAGCAACACTGGAACGAGCAAGCGAAGCGGCTTCTCGGGCTTCAGCCCGTGCGACGACGCTTGCGGGCGGCCCCTTGACGATGCGGGGCGATGCGGCCGAGGCCGTCCCTGTGGCTCCCTCGTCGTCCAGATCACCATCGAAAGACTCCGCCGGGGCCTGCACCAACACCGCACTCTGAATGGGCGATGCCAGCGGGCTCCACGGGTCAGGCCGACGACGAGCAGGCGGCGGGGTCACACGAACCGAGAGCTGCTCACGGTCGGCGCGGGCCTCGACACGGTCCACAATCTGGCCGAGCACGTCACTCTGGAGGTGCTCCGGCAGTGACGCAAACACTTCACGGCGGGCCGCAACTTGCTGGACGGCCGACCGCAGACGGGCGGGCGCTGCAATCTCATCCACGCCGGAGGGCAGCGCTGCGAGCACCGCGGCAACAACCGGAGAGAGCGTGGAGCGGGTGCGGCGAGCAGACACGGGAGCCGAGCGCTCCGCACCATCACGGCTCGTCGGGCCCGCGGGGGCATCCAAGCGAGCAGCCGCGTTGGTGGTGCCGGCCGTTCGGGCGACAACACCCGGGCGTGCGGTCACCGCGACTGCAGCGTTGGCTTCGCGGCTCGGTGCGGATGCAGACCTGGAAGAAGGCCGAGCCGACGTGGCACCCGACACAAGGGCCGAGTCAACGTTCAAGCCGACGACCGCGTCGAGCACCTGCATGGAGGGCGCAACCACAGCGCGCTGGCTGGCCGAGAGCGGGTGGAGCCCGCGCTTGGCGGCAGCCCCAGGACGGGGAACGACGGACCGAGACGCAGCGGGAAGCTGCGCTTCATCCAGGCGCACGGCCGCACGCTCGGCAGGGCGCACTCGGGGCGCAGAAGCGACGGCAGTGCGGGGTGCACGACTGACGGCCCGATTGAGGGGCGAAACACCGGCCAAACGCGTCGCCGGGGCAGACACACCGCGAGCCGCCGGAGCGGCGCGAGCCGGTGCTGCCGGTACTCGAGAAGTCGGCGAGGTCGAACCCAGGCCAAAGTCGAGGACTGACGGAACCTTCGCTGCAGCACGCCGCTGAGCAGGCTTCGCGGCCACTGGAGTCGAACGGGAAACCACACCACCCGCCTCGGCGCGGGAGGCCTTGGTCCGAGTGACCGACGGAGGAATAGCCATCGCGGCTTGCGATGCTGCATCGGTGGTCGTCTCAGGAGCGGCGGGAAGCGACGCCGTGATCAGCTCGGGCCGTCCCACAAACAGCTCACGCACGGCACCGTGACGGGCAGCCCGAGGCATCGGCCGCGGAAGCACAGAGCCTTCTCGACGGGCCCCCACAGCGGCACGGGCCACCATCGCCGCCGAGTGGAGCGATGCAGCCCGGGGCATTTGGACAGCCGGCGCCTCCGACCAGAGGACAGACGGCCCGGTCGTCGGGGGAGCAGCACCTGCGGCGGGCACGGGGCGCGCCATCACAGAAGCAGTCCGCACCGAACCGGCCAACGACCGACGGTCAGCCCAACCGGTGGCACCGACGGGGCCATTCGGCAGAGCCTGCGGAAGCACCCGGGCGAACGCCGTGGAGAGCTGCCGAGAGCTCTGGCGGGCAGGCGCAGAGACGGCCTGTCCGGGAGCTGCAGAACCAGCGGTCGGCGACGCAGCCTGGAGAGCAGGGGCGCGACGCGGGGCCACAACCCAAGGTGCGGCATCCACGGCCACGCGTGCAGCGGAGACGGGACGACGATCAAGCTTCGCACCAGGCACCGACCGTGCCACAGCTCGGGGGTCGAAGCGCGCAGCCACGACCGGCGAGCGGGTCACCGGACTGCGGGACAAGCGAGGCGCCAACCGTGACGGCGTGGGGGCCGTGACGGCACGGGGGCTAGGAACCTGGGCGGCCAGCGACCGCGACGGGGCACGGCGGTCCGACTTCGTCGCCTGTGAGCGGGGCGAGCGAGCCACCGAGGGGCGGGCATCGGCTCCGGGGAACGCCGAGCGGACCGCACGGGACGGCGTTGCACTCGAGCTCGACTCGACCACAGCCTCAGCTTCTCTTTCCGCTGCCGCGAACACTGCGCTGTGGACGGGCGACTGCCACATGACGGGGCGAAGCCCGCGGGGCTTTGCGTCCGGCTTCAGACGCGATGCTGCGATGGCAAGGGGTGAGACGGATGCGTCCGGGAGCGCCTTGTCAACACCAGTCTGGACCAAGCGGGCCATCGGTCCCACAACGCTGCGCACAGCGGCAGCGCGGGAGCGGGCAGCCTGCCGGACTGCGATGGGTGAGCGCAGGTCACGGGACACCGACACATCACGTGCAGCCAAAGTCGAGGACCGGGCGGCAACACGAGCTACCGCACCAAGTGCGACGGTCGATGCCGCCGAAGCCGCAAGGTCAACCGCCGCAACACGGGCGGCCGAAGTCTGTCTCGCCGCACCAGCCGTGGGCGTGGCCGACCGCGCCACATCGGCCTCGGCCACCGGCGCCCGTTGAGCAGCATGCGCAAGTGCGCCCTGCTGCACGACGCGACGCAGCCGCGAAGCCTTGTCTGCGGGCACTGTCGCGGAGGGGCGAGCGCCCTGAAGAAGCTCTCGGGCGACAGGATTGTTGGCCTGGACCACGGAACCCAGACGCGCACCGGCGCGCGCCATCGGCCGGTCAGCCACAGCGCGGGAGCGCCGCTGAGCGCGCCGAGCGGCCGTGCCACCATGGCGGGACGTGGGCGCGGCAACCCGGGCGGGGATGAACGTGCCCGAGTGCCAAGCATTCTCGACCGGGCGCATGGTCGGGCCCATCGGACGGCGACGCCGGCGGGGTGCGACCGACTCTTCTTCTTCAACCACTTCTTCGAGAGGCAGCTTGGGAAAGACGTACTCGCCCGAGAATCCACGACCCCATGCGAACTGGGAGCGTCGCTCGCCCGGCCAGAACCGGGAGCCAACACCGTTCGAGAAGCGGTCGGCGCGCGACAGGCGATCCTTCAGCCGCAGCTCGCGCGAGGTCCGAGCGGCGTGCAGGCGGGCCAGAGAACCGCCCAATGCACCGCCCATCTGGCCCCAGGGATCGCTGACCCCCAGGCGCGCAAACAGGGCGCCGCTGTTTCCAGAAGCCATGCGGTCCGACATGCGTCCGCCCACTGTGGACGAAAGCGTCTCGCCGGCCACTCGCCTGGTGCTCTCGGACATGGCGTCTACTCCAAACGGACTCAAGTGCAGAATACGGACTCAGGGCACACATACAGCACAGGGCTGCGGCTCAGCCGACGCTGATTCCAGCGTGGGCAAGCTCAATGGACTCGATGGCGAGCTCCGCGCCGGTCGACGACAGACTTGGACCTTCCCAACCCACAGGCCACGCTCCGACGAAATTGTATCGCCGGACCACCTCCATCTGGTTGTTCTTGATCACGATGGAGCCATTGCGGCGCTTGCTGGCGCCCCACTTGTCCTGAAGAATCTCATCGCGCCACTTCAGGAGCGACACGTCAGCCGTGACGCCGTAGCGAAGCTGGAGATTCTCCCAGCGGGACTGCCCCGGGAGCTTGTGCACCCGATGGTTCATCCCACCTTCCTGAATCTCGAAGGGCTCGGTGCTGGTCTTCAGACCGGAGCACTCCAGGAACTGGGCGACTTCGATGCCGTCGATCTCAAGGGCAAAGATGAAATTGCCCTCGGGGTCAGCAACATTGGCCACCTTGCCGGAGCTTGTGCCCTTGGCACTGCGCCAAGCAGCGGTGGCGGACTCGCTTCGTGCACCGGAGCCATTGGCCCCCGCGACACTCGGCTGGCCACCGCCACGCCCCTTGCCCTTGCCCACCCAGCTAGACGGGGAGCTGATGGTTGGCTGGCCACTCGCACGGCCACCACCACGCCCAGTCCCGCCTTCTGTATCGACGGCCGGCTGACCAGGCTTGCGCCCTCCGCCGCGTCCTATCCAACTTGCCATCACACACCTCCTGGGGTGGCGGAGTCGCCGAGCCGAAGGTCGACGACAATGTGTTCGACAGTCCCGACCGGGCGCATCCGCACCTGGACATTGACCATCCCAGCGTCACGCAGCGAAGGGAGATTGGTCTCCCGGTCGCAACGCACGGTGAAGCTCTCTGAGTCTTCGCTGCCAACCAGCATGCCACCATTTGCGAACTCACCGAGTCGAAACATGACGTCTCGCTCCAGCACGTCCCAGAGATGGGGGTTGTTGGTCTCGAAGACCGCCCACTGGTTGTCCCGTCGAAGCTGCTCCAGCACCATGTTGAGCACTCGCCTCGAGTTCACGAAGCGAAGCCCACTCGACAGCGAGAGCGTCCGGGCACCAAACGCAACAAGGCCCCGGCCAGGCTGGACCACGATCGGGTTCAGCGCAGCTTCAGCCATCGCACCAGCCTCGTCCCACTCGAGCTCAACCTCGGCGTGGGTGACACCCCGGAGCGGACGATTGGCCGGAGGCCAAGCCACACCAAAGGGCCGATTCTCGACCTCAAGTCGAGCGTACGAGCCAGCCATGGTTGCCGACGGAGGGAAGATGTCTTCGCCGTTCAGCAGCCAAGGATAGTAGATCGCCCCATATGAGCCATTCGCGGCGTGGCGCCGACGAAAGTCTGCAACCCAACGCAACAGCGGTGCGCCGTGCAGGCCCTGTGGGGCATCCATCACCAAAAAACGATTGTTCATCTCACGACAATGCGCGAGAAGCTCCCCGTAGAGGACTTCGGCATCCGCGAGCACTTCGCCATTTCGGCGCAGCTCACAGCGGAGGTAAGCTGCGGCTGGGACCAGCAGCAACGCGATGTCTTCTTCGTCGCGAAGGCGGTCGAAGAGCGGTCCCAGAACCGAGCGCGCCGAGACGGGCGTCTTCAGGTCCTGGTCGGAATTGACACACACACCAAAGATGTGGGCCGTGTCTCCGCCATTGGCGAAGAAGGAGCGCACAGCTTGACGGGCAGCCGGATCGAAGAGGTCCCGATCCGGATGCTCCCAGAGGTCCTTCTCACGGCGAAGGACCAGCTCAACAAAGTCGCCAGCGGACGCACCGGTGGGCCATTGCCCCCGCCGGATGAAGCCGATGATCCCCGCAATATCACACCGGACCAGCTCGCTTGAGCGGTCAGGAAGTCCAGTGTGTTGTACGACGATGCCCGGTCTCATTGATGGTCCTCAGCGGGTCGTGCAGGGTGTCGGCACGCGAGAGAGCGACAACGACTACGGGTGAAATTCCGCGATGCGGAAGGTGGCGGGCGGCCCCACCAAAAGAGGCAGGGCCGCCGCAGAATCAGCGAGTCTCATTGATCTTTGCATTGATCCCGGAGATTTCCTTGACCCAGTGATGCCGCTCTCGATGCGGCAGCTCCAGGATGGAGTCCCGGTCCCAATGAAAATGGTAGGCAATGAATGCTACCTCCTTGAAGATACTCTCCAAGGGGTAGCTTACGATTCCCCCAGGCGGCCGAACTCCTTATCGAACTTCTCGCCGCACTCGGGGCAAGTCACGGAAACCGTGGCCTCGTCCTCATTGATTCTGTTGTACATCTCTTCGAGGAAACGAAGGTCACTCGCGAACATGTTCTCGATGACCCCCGTGTTGACCTCCTTCAGCGTGCCGAGACGAGAGATCACCCGGCTGAGAAGCACGATGATCAAGTACGCCCGATTCCGCTGAACACGAAGGTCGTTCAAAGGAACGATCTCGTCTTTGGCGTTGGCCAGGCGCATCACACCCTCACGGTGCAGGTTGCCGTCTTTGTCGACGTACCCGCGCGGGAGGATGAACTCGTACTCGGTCTTCAGCTCCATTATGCGCGCTCACTCTCTCGACCTTCTCGACGGCGAGCTCGATCTTCTCGATCGCCATGCCGGACTGGTCGGCGGCCATCTCGGGCACGTGCCACTTGCAGGGCCACGCCTCGTAGAAGTTGTACTGCGCCACGTTGGTCTCGCCATCGTTGTCGAGGACGATGATCGAGCCAGCGCGACGGTCGATCTTGCCGTCCTCGATGTTCTTGCGCCACTTCCACAGATCGTCGGTGGCCGTGTAGCCACGCTCAAGGACGATGTTGTTGTAGGTGGTGCGACCGGGCTTCTTGCGGACGACCATGTCGTTGCCCTGCTTGAACTCCACGATTTCAGTCTCGGAGTCCATGCCGGAGACGGACTTGAATCCGCCGACGATGACCTTGTTGTCGTTGATGACGCCCTGAATTTCGAGCAGGAAGTGGTAAGCGCCGAACAGTTCTTCAGTGGGCATGTTGTTGCTCTCCTGTTGGTTTTTGCCCGAGGCGTGATGGTTAGCGCGCCGGGCGGTTTACAGTCAGTGGAACTCAGACCTCTTCAATGAGGCCACCACCGTCCCACTGGCCGATACTAAAGATCACGAACTCTGCAGGCTTGACCGGGCAGATGCCGATCTGCACGTTCACCTGGCCTGCATCGATCAGGTACCGGGGATTCGTCTCAGTGTCGCACTTGACGTAGAACGCCTCTTCGGGAGTCTGGCCGAAGAGTGCACCACTGCGCCACACCCGCATCAGGTAGGAGCGCACGTCACGCGTGAGCTTCTTCCACAGCGTGTGATCGTTGGGCTCGAACACCGCCCACTGACTGCCGACCATGATGGACTGCTCCACCATGATGAACAGACGGCGAACGTTGATGTACTTCCACGAGGGGTCGGACTTGGTCGCGAGGGTACGAGCGCCCCAGACGCGAATGCCGCGGTCCTTGAACTCCCGGATGACATTGATGCCCCGGTCGTTGTACTGACCCTGCTCGATGCGGTTGATGTTCTGGCTGAGGCCGGTGATGCCCATGACCAGCTCATTCGCGGGAGCCTTGTGGACGCCGCGCTCGGTGTCCACCCGCGCCATGATGCCGACGAGGTGACCGCTGGGAGGCACGAAGACCTCGTTGCGGGCGGTCTTGATCAGCTTGCGCCGATTCGGACCCTTGACCTCGATGTGGTCCTGCTCACCCGTGAACCAGCTCGGCTTGGTGATCTTGAGCCAGGGCACATACATCGCGCCGTAGCCCTTCTCGGAAGCCGGGATGTCCATGGCGCCATCGGAGACGATGGGGCCGTCGAGCACAGCAAAGCGGTCCTTGCGGGTCTCACAATGCTCGAGGACTTCCTTCTGCTGGAAGAAGGCGAGGCCAGGCGCCGCCATGATGGCGATGTCGTCGGCGTCGTCGAAGGCGTAGAGGCCAAGCTTGTCAGCCTGGTTCTCGCGAATCGAGATGCCCTGGTCCTTCACGCCCATCAGGTAGACGTAGCACTTGCCGCCGCCATTGTCGTAGAAGCCATTGACGGCGGCGACAAAGGAGAAGACGGAGGGCTGGCTGAGCCACTCGCGGAAGCGAACCTTGAGGGACTCGTCCTTGCCGAGGGCCTCGAACACCGCGTCAGCCGCGTCGTCCGGGTCATCGATCTCTTCGCCGATGAGGTCGAGAAGGTTCTCGGTCTGCATCAGGTATTCAGCGTAGAAGCTCTGGAGCCAGCGGAAGAACTCGCCCTTGTTGGTGATGCCCATCGGGGGAACCGAGTATTCGGAGCGGAGAGCAGTGCCCTCAGCGCTCTGGTACTCGAAGCCGTAGGCAGCCAGCACGTCGGCGGCGGTCTTCGGCTCGGGGGCCTGAAGCTCGAAGGTCTCGTGGAGCTGGTTGAGCAGCTCGTCGACGAGCTGGTCGTTTTCGGTGACGACCTTGCCCTTGGTGTCGAGAATGGTCTCGGACACCTCAACGGCCTTGGTCTCCCACTCGATCTTCACGCGGCCCTTGCCACCGGGACCGAACTTGGGAGCCTTGCCACCGGACTTCGCAGCCCCGTGGAGCTCGAAGTACGCCTTGACGTCCTTCACGCCGCTGCGGGTGAGGCGGAATGCCTCGGTGAGGGCGGTCGTCGCTGCGACGCCATCTCCCTTCACCTTGCCCGTCGAGTCGACGAGCTGGGGGAGCACTTTGCCCCGAATCTGACGGGTGCCGTCGGTGCCAGTGATGGCAACGGCGTCAACCGGTGCCTTGAAGTCGAAGAGACCCAGGAAACCCGGGATGCTTGTCGCGACGGACGCAATGGGCTTGGGCCCACTGTCGACTTCACGGATGTATACGCCAGGGGTGTGGTATTCCATGAACTCTCAATCCTCCGTGTCGGGCTCGGCGTCGGTGTTCCGACGCAGAAAATGGGACTGCGGACCGGGAGGCGGTCGTCGCCCTCCGGTTGGTGCGCCAGATCTCATGCGACCTGAAGAGTTCGAGCGGGCATCTGCCTGCTCTCTCCCCGCTGCCGCATTGTCCAAGCGCGGCAGCCGAACCGTGGTTCCGCCAGAGCTTGCGACAAGAGGACCGTCGAGCGCAACCCGAGCGCGGTAAGTGACGAACGGACGGTAGGGCGCCTCGTGCAGACTGTAGAGGTTGATCGCGTCGCCGACGGTCAGGTCGTCGGCCAGCGCGAGCGAAACCTTCTCCATCCAAAGATCGTCACTCTCTGTGGTGCAGTCCAAGTCATAGGGGCGCCCGAGGCTGTCCACTTCACGACCGTCGGGAAGCAAGAACTTCCGGGGGCGGTAGATCAGGTGGGTCGCTTCGTGCAGGCGCAGCATCAGCCAGCCCAACAAACGCTCAGCGTCGGAGCGGAACTTGCTGTGCACGCAGAACAGGTAGTACAGGTCCAGCAGCAGGGGGGGGCGGTGGTAATAGACCTCGCCGCCCTCTTCTGGCGTGTTCCCAAGGAACACTGGCGCCTGCCGGAGCCGCTTCCGATTCTTGAGTGAGTCGTTTTCGGTGAGCCGGTACATGTAGACGTACACGACTTCTTCGCGGTCCTTCGGCACGAACTTGAGGTCTTCCTCAAGCCGCGGCGGTTGCTCGCGAATGTCGTAGCCATCGAGCACGAAGCGATGCACGGCTTCAGTGACCTCACCGATGAGGTTCACTCCCGACATCGGCCCACGAAGCGCGTTGCCAAACGGAATGCCAGCGGTGCTCATTGCTCACCATCCCGGCCCTGGCCGCGAAGCCAGTCACCCAGCTCGGGGCGAACCCGAGGTTCGGGACGGATGTGCACATCGGTGGGCTTGGGGAACTTGGGGCGCTCTTGGCGTCGCCCCTCCCGCAGCGCGGCGGCCACATTGATGCGATCCCGCTTCGCCGGGCGAGCGCGCTCACCGGAGCTGTTGCGCGCAAAGCGAACCACAGGCTGCTGATAAGGATTGCGCCAGACCCGCATGAGCTGGGGCGCGTTGGGTGCAGCCTCGATGCGAGGGCGCTGCATCCGCACCTTGTATTCCACCGGCTCGCGATGCTTGGACACGAGGTCCTTGCGCTCTTGTTCCACGCCGCGGTCCATCAGGCGACCGACATAGTCACGCTCTTCATGCAAGCGCTCACCGGGAATCCGGTGGGAGAAGAGGCGTTGGCGGGGGTCAAACACGAGGGGGAGCTCCAAGCGGGGAACGGTGAGGGTGGTGACGTTCAGACAGTATGGGGCGGGGCGGGTTGTGTCGATCGGCTTGACATCGGAACGTAACCAATCAAACCCATCCAAGATCCCGAACTACACTTGATTCTCGTGCCCAATCGCTCCCCGCCGAGCCGCCGCTGGGACAGCGCCGAACCACAGGAGGAACAGGGAAAGAAGAACCGGTGGGAGGCGCTGGCTCCAGGCTGCGTGAGCTGCAGCGGGTGCCCCCGACAAGCCAGACCGTACCCAACGGGGAACATGATCCTGGTTTCACGCCGGTTGCAGCACCGAAACGACGTTCCGGAGCACCCCAACATGCGTGCTACCGTGGATGCACCGGCCCCGTTGTGCGGCCACGCATCGCCGTCTTGAGATGCACCCCTGCAACCCCCTCCGAGGTCCTGCCCATGCGCTCCAACGAAAAGAAGGTCGGCAACACCCATCTTCACACCCGCTCGCGTCGCTCCGGCGGCGCTCTGGGTGCTGCGGACGGGTCCAGCCGTCGGCTTCGCCACCTGTCTGGGAAGCTCGGGAATGACGCAGTCTCGGGCAAGCTCACGCAAGGCGGGATCGCGCAGGCCACGATGCTGGACCACATCATCGGTCGCCTGAAGAACATCCAAGACGTGCAGCTCGTCGAGCGCGAACAGGTCGGTGATGTTCGAAAGTGGCACCGACAGGTGGCCAAGGGCGAGTCTGGGTACCACCTGCCCGATCCCACCCGTTGGCACGAGGTCACAACGCTCTACAAGCAGGCCGCAGACGCCCTTGTCAGTGGCAACCTCAGCCGGGGCAGCATTCTGCTGGAGCGGGCTGCAGAAGTGGAAGAAGCCACCATGGCCACCCTGCCCAACATGGTGACCGACCGGCTGCAGACCCACGAGAAGACCGCTGTGGAGGCACCTGAAGAGGCCGCTGAGGGCGTCACTGCAGGCATGACGGCCCGGTGTGATCGTCCTCGGGAGCTCACCATCGCCAAGGAGATCCTCGCGATTCAGGACACGGTCGACAACGCGCCTCCGCTCAGGAAGACGCGCAAGCCCTGGTGGAACGAGGTGGAGGAAGAAGAAGAGGAGGAAGACGCTGCCGATGCCTGAGCCCGTGGTCCAGACCCTCGGCCGACTGGTGGGGTGGCCCACCGTCAGCAACCGGCCCCTCGATGCGCTCGCGGCACACCTCGCTGCGCGTGCCGAGGCGGCGGGGATGCACGTCACGCGCTTCGAGAGCGCCCCCGGCAAGGCCAATGTGGTGGCCCGGTGCGGTCCCCGTGGCGTGGGTGGGCTGACGCTGTCGGGGCACATGGACGTGGTGCCCACGGACGATCAGGACTGGACCAGCGACCCCTTCGTGTTGACCGAGCGAGACGGTCGCCAGCACGGGCGGGGCACGTGCGACATGAAGGGCTTCATCGCCGCGACCCTGCATGCGATCGACGGCCTCGACTTGCGGAAGCTCGAGCAAGAATTGGTCCTCATCTGGACCCACGACGAAGAGGTGGGGTGCCTCGGCAGCGCGCTCCTTGCGGAGCAGCTCCAGGGTGAGGACCGGGACCTGCCCACCGCGACGGTCATCGGGGAGCCCACCGACTTTCGCGTGCTGAGGCTGCATCCCGGGCACGCCACATTTGCGGTGGACATCCGTGGGCGCAGTGCCCATAGCTCCCGGCCATCCCTCGGCCTCAGCGCCATCTCGCTCGCCGTGGAGGCGGCCTGCGCCATCGAGTCGTGGGCGATGGAGCTGGCGCAAGCTCCGGCATTCTTAGAGTTTCTGGACACGCCGCACACGCTCGTGAACCTCGGTCGGATTCAGGGCGGCAGCGCGGTCAACATCGTGGCCGAGCGCTGCACGCTGGAGATCGGGGTGCGTCCGCTGCCAGGCTTGGTTGTGGATGACCTGGAACAACAGCTTCTGAACCGGTTGGCCGCGCTGGACTCGCGGGCGCGTGCTGCGGGAGGGGCCGTGTCCTTGCGCCGGCTGCAACGGGCGGATGCCTTGCTCACCTCCGCTTCGTGCGACCACATGGCCTTGCTGCAAGACTGCGCCCGCCGAGCCGACCGCAACCCAGAGCCCTGCGGCGCGCCGTTTGCGACCGATGGTGGCAACCTCGCGCGGCTGGGACTGGAGCCGCTGGTGTTCGGCCCGGGCAGCATCGATCTGGCCCACCGACCTGACGAATACATCGAGACCGTCGACCTCCTCAAGGCCCAGCGCCTGGTCGCCGACCTCATTCAAGCCCGGTGCTTCGCGCACCCGGTCCTGCCCGCACCACTGTCTCCTGCCGCCGTGCAGGATACACTCGCCCACCGATAAGGAGGCCCGATGCCGATCAACCGAAAGGACCGCGAGTCCAACAATCTCGTCGATCGTCTCTCCTCACGCCTGGACGGCAATGGGCTGACCCGGCGCACGCTGCCTGGTGGCGGTGTGGTCTTCCAGGGTCCCACCGCCACCGAGGCACTTGACGCGGTGGGTGCGCGGGCCATGACCCTCGATCGACACGTCATTGTCAGCGATGACTTCGATCCGTCCAGGCCCGAAGATCAGGCGCTGTTCGCCCATGAGCAGTACCACGCGATGTACGGCGATGGCGACGGCGGTGGCGGTGGCAGCAACTTCCGGGACGCCGAGGAAGTGGCGGCCCGAGCGGTCGAGCGGATGGTGCTTCACCGCGCAGCAGCCGGTGGCGCGGAGTCCGGTGGCGGGCTGTCGGGCGTGAAGGGTGCCGGACACGGCCATGCCCATGTCGCCGGAGACAGCGCCGGCGGTGGCGGCGGGGCAAACACCGTCGATGCCTCCGACAAGCCCGAGAGCCACCAGCAGCGTCCGCCCGACCCGTCCAAGGGCTACGCGGCGTTGATCGCTGAGGGCTGGAGCCGGTTTGACATCGTGGACATGCTGGCCCGCAAGGCCATCTCCGCGCAGGACCAGGCCGTGGAGTCGCGCTTTCTGCGCCATGCCGACGTGAAAGGCACCCTGTAGAGAATCCGCCGACAACGCGGGCCTCGTCAAGATTCTGGAGCATTGAGTGAGCACCGTCTATGAAGAGATGGCCCGTCGCCTCCGGCGCACGGACCTGCTCCTCTTGCGCGCCGTCCGTCGTCAGCGTGCCCGGCCAGCGATGCGGGCCAAGGGCCAGTTCTGGGGAAGTGTCATCACCGACGACGAGGTGGATGCGCTCCTGCAGGCCCACGGCGAGATCGACTTGCCACAGAACATTCCCGACGGGCTGGAGTACGCGGTCAACGCCAGCGCACGCTTGCGCGACGAGACCGCTGGTCGCTTTGGTCGCCTGCGGGAGGCCTTCCACCTCGACGGCGACGACACAGACCTGCTGCTGCTCGCGCTCGCGCCGGAGATCAGCGCCGGCTACGGTCGTATTTTTGCGTATCTCAACGACAACTTGAACCAGGCCTTCCTCACGGTGGATCTGTCGACCCGGGTGCTGCGCACCAAGCGCACGGACCGCCTCGCCCTCCAAGCGCGGCTGATGAAGAACGCGCCCCTCATCCGCAACCGCTTGCTGTTGCTCGATCCGCCGGAAGGGGCCGAGACCCACACGAGCCGGCGGGTGCATCCGTCGGGTCGCTTGCTGCAATGGCTGATGGAAGAGGTCGAGCTGCCGGCCGGAGTGGGCTTCAAGCCGCTGTCCACCGAAGGCAACTTGCTGATTCCCGCCAAGACTGAGGCGCGAATTCAAGACATCCTGCCCAGCTGTAGCCGCCCGGTGACGATCGCCGTCATCGGAGGCACGTCCGGTTCACGGGAAGGCGTCGGCATCGCCATCGCCCAGAAGGCCGACCGGCCGCTGGTTCGTGTCGATCTGGAGCGCTGCAAGCAGTATCTGGAAGAGCCCTGGGAGCTCATTCGGGAGCTGCGGCTGTCGAACGCGCTGCCCTACGTCATCAACGTGCTGGAGTCCCAAGAAGACCCCGCGTTGCGCATCCAGATGATGCAGCTGGGCGGCGCTCTGGCCACCCTCCCCTTCCCCGTCATGATCGGCGGCTCGGACCGACGCGCAATTGAGGTTCTCCTCGGAGATGATCGCCCCAGCCTCACGGTCAAAGTGGCGCGAACGAACCTCGACGAGCGCATCGACGCCTGGAAAGAAGCATTTGCCCGCCGCAAGTGGAGCGAGGCACCCATTGTCGATCTGTCGGAGCGGTTCTACAGCGTCGGCGGCACGACCATCGACCGCATCTGTGACCGCGCCGAGGCGGAGTGCGGCGGACGGGAACCCCACCAAGAAGCCCTGTGGTCCGCCGCGCGGGAGTGCTCAAAGCCCGAGTTCATGGGGCTCGCCGAGCATGTCATCCCCCGCTACACGTGGAGCGATCTGATCCTCACCGAGAAGATCCAGGGCCAGCTCCAAAACCTGACCGACTATCTGTCCCAACAGGAGACAGTCTTTCACCGCTGGGGGGCGAGCAAGGTGCGCGCTCGGGGCTTCGGCATGAAGGCGCTGTTCAGCGGCGGGCCCGGCACCGGCAAGACGATGGCCGCCGAGGTCATCGCCCACACGCTCGGGCTCGACATGTATCGGGTGGATCTGTCCAGCGTCGTCAGCCGCTGGGTGGGTGAGACCGAGAAGAACCTCAAGCGGATCTTCGACGCCGCAGAAGGGGGCACGGCGGTCATCCTGTTCGACGAGGCCGACGCGCTGTTCGGCTCCCGTGGCGAGACCAAGTCGTCTCAGGACCGCTTCGCCAACCAAGAAGTCAGCTTCCTGCTCCAGCGCCTGGAGGTCTTCGAGGGCTGCGCGATCCTCACCACCAACTTGCAGGAGAACATCGACGAAGCCTTCCTGCGGCGCTTTGGCGCGGTCATCGAATTCCCGATGCCCACCGGACCGCAGCGGCTCCGGCTCTGGCAGCGTGCGTTTCCCGCGGGCGCACCCCTGGACGACGATCTCAACCTGCAGGAGCTCGCCGACAACTTCATCATCGCCGGCGGCAACATCATCAACTCGGCGATCAATGCCTGCATCTTGGCGGCCACCCGCGGGGAGTCCGTGGGGCAACGGCACGCCGTCGAGGCCATCGCCCGCGAGCTCATCAAGATGGGCAAGCAAGTCAGCCGCGTGCACTTCGGCGAGTACTACGAGTTCGTGCGCGACTTGGACTGACCTTACTTCTTCGCTTCGAGCCCTTCGATCGAGCCGTCAGCGTTCACCCGCGCCACAAATCCGGCGTAGGAGTACAGCGACCCACCCGCCAAGTTCATGTTGCTGGCGGTGGCCGTGCCGTTGACGGCGGCCTCGGAGTAGGCCGGCAGCATCGAGGTCGGGTCCCACCGGGTCTGGCTGGTGCCCACCATGTTGAACGCGGGGGTTGTGGTGGTGCCTGCAGCGGCATCCGACCCCATGCTGCCCGCCACCGAAGCTGCGCCCTGGACGTTCAAGTTCCCGTGGCCTTCGCCGGTCACGAACAGATCACCCTGGGACGTGTCGAGCGTGTATTTGTGGAGCAGGCCGCCGGCCGTGCCCGACATGCTCATGATCTCGTAGAACAGTGGCATGCCCTTGTGCTTCCAGGGCTTTGCACCCTCAGCGTCCTTGGGCATCTGGACACCGATGGGCGACAACACCCGCCGCATGAGCTGGCGCAGTTGCTCGACCTGGTTGCGCTTGATCGACAAGTTCCGATCTTCGCCGGCGATGCCCTCGACATCCAGGGTTCGGATGACGCCGTCGGTGCGGATCTCCATCTCGACGGCAGCCCCACGGAGCAGCTCCGCCCCCTCATCAAGCAGAGAGTCCAGCTTGGACTGGCCATCGCGCACGCCCGGGCTGGCCCGACCGGCGAGCTTCATGTCGTCCACTTGGCAGATGACCTTCCAGCCACGCTTGCCTCGGGACTCGCCCGTGCACGAGAAGTCCCCAGCGATGTCGACACTCATCGCCCGCACTTCTCGGTTCATCGCCACGTAGAGGAAGCCATTGGGGGTCTGGACTCGCCCCTCGGCGTGGAATTTGACCGGTTCGGTCTTTTCCCAGTCGACCGTCAGGGGACCAGCAAGAGCGGCGGCGGACAGCAGCAAAGCAAGCATCGGAGACCTCCTCGGCGAACGACGCCCCCAGCCTAACCCCCTCGGCGACAGGTGCTCATGCACCAGACGCCAGCTGAAGCAGTGCAGCCTCGACGCGCACGGGGCACATCGAGGCTGCGGAGGGGGGTGGCCTGGGAGGGGCCGGGGACCTCAGAAGGTGAGACCCACACCGATAGTCAGCCCCACGACGGGCTTGATGCGCCCTTCATCCTCATCAATCTTCGCCAGATCCATCTGGAGGGAGCGGGGACGGGCGATGCCGACACCACCCCGGGCGTCGATGTCGATGAGCGGACGCACCCGCTTGCTGGCTTCGGGAATCGGCGGTTGGATCGACCACCCGAAGTGCAGCGTGGTCTGGAAGCTGTGGCTCATGTTCACCCAGCCGAAGCGCGCGGCGAGCCGAGGACCAAAGCCGATGGCGGCATTGCGGCCGAAGACCACACCCGCGCCCAACCAGATGTTCCGGTTGAACTTGCGGATGTTGTAGACGTCTTCAACCTCAGAGCAGGTCTCTTTGGGCGGCCGGTTGCCATCAGGTGTCGAGACCAAGTCGCCCGTGCCGTCGCCGTCGACATCCACGTTGGCTTCTTCGAGCTCACAGCCCTTCACTTGGAGCGTGCGAATGTTGGTCTGGTCCTGCTTGCCGGGGGTCTGGTAGTACTCAGCCCACTCGCGGTCCGCGAGGGCCATGCTCCACTCGCCGCCAAAGTTGACCATCAGCCGGTTGTAGTGGCCCCGCAGCTCAAAGTTGAAGGGCACCTGGGCCGGGTCGAGGCTGAGCTGGGCACGGTCGGTGTTGGCCAGATCCTGCGGTGCGAGGCTGCTCTCGTCTTCCAGGTTCGAGTCGACGGCGTAGTTCGCGCCATTCCACATCACACCACTGGAGAACAGCAGGGCGAAGCGCACCGGGAAGCTGTCAATGCGCGAGATGTTGCGCAGGATGCCCGTGTCGGGCACGTACTTCCAGATGTAGGTCTTGCCGGGGTTGCCACCCTCGGGAACCGCGATGAACAGGTCGGCTTGGGGATGCAGCTTGTGGTAGATCGCCAAGTAGGTGAGGATGTCGCCATCCACTTCCGGGATGCACGCGTTCTTGTCGAGAAAGAGCTGGTTGACGAAGTCGATGCCGATCTTCTTCCGCGCTTCTTCCAGGAAGAAGTAGGTCTTCTCGTCCAGCTTGTCGGACTCGAGGCGCTCGGCGAGGCCGTGCCCGGTGTCCTTGCGCTGGAGGTAGACGTCCGTGCGGCCCAGGAACAGGTCCATCTGGCCCCGTCCGTCGAGCTCAGCGGCGATGCCGTTGATGAACAGCTCATACTCGGTGGTGAACTGCCCACCTTCGTACTGGCCACCCAGGGCAAAGTCACCCTTGAAGCTCGGGAAGACGCCCTGCTGGAGCTGATTCAGGAGGAACTGAATCGCACCCGCCGACTCTTGGTCGGTGAGCTTCGACATCAGCGCCGGTTCCTGCAACGCAAGTAGTGCGGCCAAGTAGTTGTAGTAGTTGACCGTCATGCCACCGACCGACTCGAAGTACGGCGGGCGGGGGTCGTTGCTGTTCTCGGCGGCGCGGCCGATCTGGGCGTACAGCAGGAACAAGGGCTCCCGCAGCTCGACGCGATCGACAAACCAGATGAGGTCGGTCGCCTTGCGCAGCCGGGCAGCTTCATCAGACCAGGCGTTCGGGTCGATGGCGTTCCAAGCGATGGCCGCCACGCGATTGACCTGGGCCATGATCTGGGGCGCCACGACGTCCTTGACCATCGCGGGTTGCTGGGTCGGGGCGAGGGTGCGGTCCGGCACCCGGCGACCGTTCTGGTAGAGGTCGACCTCGGGGAAGAACAGCGCTTCAGACCGGGAGATGGCCGCGCGGACCTCTCGCTGGAGGGTCTCGTTGCGGTGGTTGGCGCTGGTCGGGTTCTTCAGCCAAGGGATGACGATGGTCCGGGCGTACAGCGCCTTCTTCTTCTTCTCTTCCTCCTCGTCGGCCTTCTTCTCGTTTTCGTCCTTCTCTTCTTTGGACGGCTTGTCTTTCTTAAACGCGATCGAATCCGGCGCCTCGGCATAGGCCCTCGGCGCCCAGGCAGCGCAAAGGGCGACCATGAGCGCAAGGCGCAGCGATTGCATGAGGCGCTTGGTAGCAGCGGGGAACATGCGGCCCTTCCTCCCTGTTGGTCGGTCCAGGGCGGGACTCTACCTCACGCGGGTCGATCGCTGCCCGTCACGAGCAGTTGGCCTTGCCTTCCTGCGGGTTGATCGTGCAGCTCAGTGTGGCGCCGCCCTTCACCTTGGAGCTCTGGTAGGCGGCCGGCACACCACCCTTGAAGCGCAGGGTGCAGGTGTCCTGGGGAACCGACGCCACCACCGCCCGACCACCCGCGAAGTTGGCGCGCTGACGGAAACCACCGTTGCAGGTGACTTCGATGCCCTGGGCGGCACCCGCCGTCTTCAGGATCACGGTGAGCGGGGCTGGGCCAGCCGGTGCCTTCGGCGGGGCCGGGGCCCGTGGGGCGCTCGACGGGGTCGGATTCCGCCGGCCAGTCGACTTCTTCGTGTTCTTCGGCTCTTTTTTCTGGGGTTCGGCGGTGTCCCCTCCCCGCTTCTTCTTGCCCTCATCCTTCTTTTTCTTGGCGGGCGCAGCATCCGAGATGGGCACGTCGACCTTGGCCAGCTCGCTGCCCTTGTCGTCTTGTGAGGTGCGAATCCAGACCGCCACGCCCATCACCACACACACCATCATGAACGCGACCGTCACCAGGGCATAGACACGCTGGGAGTTGGTGCGCTGGGAGTTGTCACCCGCCGGCGGCGGGGGCGGACCCTGGGTGTGGAACGGCGTGGCCGCACCACCCTGTTGGGCGAAGCCTTGACCCGCGACCGGGCCTCGAATGGCGGACGGCGGCGGTGCAGCACCGAGTGAACCCGGCCCTCCCCCCATCGGCGGACGCTGGGGCGGCGGCATCGGCGGACCACCACTGAACCCTCCACCACGGGGCGGCGGCGGAGGCGCACCCATCGGCGGCGGCGCCATGCCCCGGGGCGGCGGAGGCGCTCCGCCAGACGGTGGCGGCGGGGCACTGGGGGCCGTGCCTCGACTGCGCTCAGCCTTGGGGGCCGGAATGGCAAAGAACATCGTCGCGCTGGGGTCACCCTGGACCTCAACCTCATCGTCATCATCGTTGAGCGGCACCATCTGGAGCATGCCCGTCTCGTCCGGACTGCGCGAGCCGACGGGCTTGAGCGGACCACGGGGGGCCGGGCCACGCGAGGGCGGCGGCGGCATCGGCGGCGGTGGGGCCATCCGGTTGGCCACCGGCGCGCGGGGAGCCGCGGGGGCACGGGGCGGTGCGGGTGCCCGGGGAGCCGGTGCAGCCACTGGCGCACGAGGAGCGGGAGCTCGAGGAGCCGGGGCCGGCGCACGGGGAGCAGACGGAGCAAATGGAGTGGCGCGAGATGCTCCGCCACCCACCGGAGGCCGCACGGGCCCTCTTCCACCGGACATGTCGCCTCCCATACCTGTGACGGGATTCACCGACGCAACACCGCCCGAGGTGACGTCGCTGGCATGCTTGTCGCGGGCCATCGACCGACGCAGGCGCTCTTCAATGGACAGCCGTCCGGCACCTCCCGGACGGGGCCGCGTGCCGATCTGGTCCAGCGCCGGAGGATCCCCGATGTCCGCGATGTCACCAAAGAAGAAGTTGCAGAACTCTTTTAGGTCAGCGCCCCGCTCTCGGTAGAGCGTGCGGCGCAGGTCCACCATCATGTCCTGGGCGGTCGGGTAGCGGTCGCCGGGTTGGGGACGCAGAGCACGGGTGAGCACCGGGCCGATCTGGGGCAGCCGGGTCTGGAGCTCCGCACACCGCGCCGCCGTGTCGCCCGTCTCGATGGCGCGCATGACCTCGGACAGCGGGTCGCCCGCACGCTCGTTGACCTGGTACAGCGGCTCCCGCATGAGCAGCTCGAACAAGATCAACCCGAGCGAGAAGACATCGGACCGGTGGTCAACGTTGTCGCCCCGCGCCTGTTCGGGCGACATGTACAGCAGCGTGCCCTTGATGCGGTCGGGGTCGCTCCCTCGAAAGTCGGTGTTGTCCACCCGAGCGAGGCCCCAGTCCAACACCTTGACCTCGCCTTGGCGGGTCAGCATGATGTTGTCGGGCTTCAGGTCGCGATGCACCAGCTGGAGCGGTTCTCCGTTGTCCCCAGGCGTCGTGTACGCTTGGTACAGCGCATCGGCAATCTCACAACCAATCTCGACCGCCGCTTCGGTGAACACCTGCTCCCGGGCCTTGTCGAGCTCTTCAAGCACCTTGGCGAGCGTGGACCCGTGAATGTACTCCATCACGACGGAGTGTTCATTCTCCACATAGTCAAACACACGGACAATGCCACGATGCTTGACTTGATCCAGCAGAGAGAACTCGCGCGTGAGCTGGGCCACTGACTCGTCGTCCGCCGTGTTCCGCAGCTTCTTGATGGCCACCAATCGGCGCCGAGGCGGCCGCCGACCACGTGCAGGGACCTCTCCGGCGGCGAGGTAGACCGTGCCGTATTGGCCCGCCCCAAGCTCATCCACAATCTCGTACTGGCCGATATATCGTGTCAACGGGCTGGCTCTCTGATGGACGGGGCGAGACTGTACCAAGGTTGACCTCCCACCAACGAGACGTCGTCGGGAGGTGCCACGCGGGGCATGGCGTCAGGCTTACACCTGGGCTCGGCCAATTGTAAGGGACAATGACAGACCGATTCAAGCCTGCGGCGGTCCCCCAGGTGGCGGCTGGGTCGGCGGCGGCGCACTCACTTGGCGGCGCACCCCCGACGGGACCTTCGGGCGGAAGCGGCCCCGGAGCATCCGACCCACGTTGAAGGTCGCCGCACCCACAAAGCTGAGGGAGACCAGCAATCCCAGAATGGGCATGATGATGGTCATCGTGTGGCGGTAGGGCTGCGCGAGGTGCCAGCCGTCGGCGTCCACTGCACCCGGTGGCGCATCCAGCCAGGCGCTCGGGTGGAGATCGAGTTGTGCGCCCGCAGTGGCGATGCCGGTCAGCTCCAGCTCGGTGGTGAACATCCGGCGCAGATAGTGAGGGTCGGTCCGGTACCGCAGCTCAAACCAACGATATCGCAGCGCTGCCGTGCCCTTGAAGGCCTCCGCCAGCCCATCCTTTCCTCGGCGCACATACGTTGTACCCCCACCCGCTCGAGCGATGAGGTCCAGGCTGGTCTTGTCGATGCCTTCGGTCTCCAGGTCGCCGTCGATGCGCCGGTCCTTGTAGCGCTGGCCACACAACAACGTGGGCGTGACCTCCAGCGTCTTGCCCTCCACCTCTTTGCGGCGGAATGGCTGCCCCAGCCCCACCGTGTGGACCGTCGGACGTTTGCGGAGGTCAACCCCATCGCCGTTGCGGGCCCGCCGCAGCTGCTTGAGCAGGTCGTCGAGCCGCGGAGCGTTGTCTGCGCAGGTGTCGCTGGCCTTCATGTTGTTGAAGCCGTCCGTGAGAATCACGACCGTGACGCTCATCCCGCCACTCTCGATGGCGTTGAGAACCGCCTCTTGTTCCAGCAACGGGCCGATGCTGTACGAGACCGCTTCGTACAAGTGGGTGTACCCGCCCAAGGGCTTGAGCTGGCGCACCGCTTGGCGGTATTCTTTTCGGTTGCCCAGCATGGTCAGCTTGCCACCCACCGGCTGGGGATCACCCTCGGTGAACTGCATGAGCAGCACCGAGTTGTAGTCACCACCGGCATCCGGAGGGAAGAAGGCGTTCGCCACATCGTCGAGCATCAGCGCTTGCTTGACTTGGGCCATGCGGGTGGGGCCGTCCTCCCGGTTCTTTTGCTTCATCGAACCGGAGCCGTCGATGACCAGCACGTAGAGGGTGCCCTTTTCCCGCTCGGGATCATGGGGCACCACCTCGTACTTCATGCCTTCGGAGCCATCGACGATGGTTGTGCCCTGGTGGATCACCTTGAGCTGATCCTTGAAGGCCGGCAGGTCATAGGGGATGTCCGCATCCCAGAGCCGAAACCCAATCCGAACTTCACCGGATGCCCGGTCCACATGGGGCAGGCACAGGTGGTACTCCGTCTGGGGAATGCTGGCCCGTGAGCACTGGTCGGGGCGCACGAACAGCTCCATCCGCAGCTCTTTTCCTTCGGACTGGCGGGGCTCGGTCACCCGGGTGGTCGTGCCGGGAATGGGGATGAGCACGCTCTCGCAACCCGCGACAATGCCCACCACCACAAACAACAGCAGCTTGAGCCCTGCGCGCGCCATCAGATCTCCTCCTTGGGCAGCAGCAGGAACTCCACCTCCATGGCGTTGGTCCCGTCCCCGATCACGATGCGGTCGCCAGACGCGATTCGGGTCTCGAGAGGGGCCGGACGGCGGGGATCGTAGCGAAGGTCCACCCGCTCCAGGAACCGGTGCACGGTGGTCGCATACAGGCTGAGTCCGCGAGCGGTGTATCGACGGTTTTTGTCCACAGCGACCGACAGGTGCATCTCTTGCACCCCCTCGGACACGGGCGCGAAGTGGTCGAGCCCCCGGGGAAAGTGGCCCACAAAGCGCTCCTTGGGGGTGCCGTCGAGTGCGTCGATGGGAATCCGCCGGGCGAAGCGGCTGCCAGACAAGATGCGAAGCCAGCCCGCATAGAGCTCGTCGGGAATCGGCCAGGTCAGCAGGCCATATGCGAAGCCCCAGATCAAACCCAGTGTCATGCCTGAGAGATACAAGTCAGAGCCAAGGGTGGTTGAGCACAGGACATACCAGCACGCCCCGCCCAGCATGCCCGAGGCCATGCCACCCGCAGTGTGCCCCACCGGCGACTCCAGCTTGCGCACCATCATCGCGGCCATCCCCGAGGCGAGGCCCCCCATCGAGAAGGCACCTGCACGGAACGCGAGGCTCACCAGCGAGTCGTCGGCCGCGTCCTCAGCATTGCGGGCCCCGTCCGAACCCGAGATGAGCGCGTCATAGCCGCCGTACACGATCTTCGAGAACAGCCCCGACCACAGGAAGTACCAAGCCAAGGTGAGCACCACCGACACCGCGGCGGTCAGGCCGATGAACATCATCGTGCGACCCACAGAACGACGTCGCAGCGCGCATTCTCCGAGGATGCTGGCCGACGCCACGGCGGCCGACACCGCACACATCAACACGGGGCCATCCCAGCTCGGTGGCCAGTAGACGCCGAACTGCACCACCACCGTCAGCACCAGCCACCAAGCCATCATGCCGGCACCGCCGCACCAAAACGCCATGGCGAGGTGCCGCATCCAAGTGTACGGAAGAAGGAAGATGTTCACTGCGGGTTCTCCCGATGCGGCGCCCCCATGGCTCTGCGGACCGCGCTAGCGCGTGCCATGGTGCCTGAAGCGAAGCACGGGCGCACCCTGGTAGCATGCTGCCACAGGAGGGTTCCCACCGATGTCCCAGGACGACCTCGCGGTCTATCTGCGCCTCACGCCCGAGTTCGGCGGCACCCGCTTCGGACCGTTCGAAGGCCTCGAGATCCGCCTCGGCTCCGATCCCGATCGCTGCCACATTGTCATTCCCGAGACCCTCGGCGTGCTGCCAGAGCACCTGCGGGTCATTCGGCAGGGCCCCGCCAACCTCATCTTCACGCCCGCAGAACGGGCCGCCACGGTCTACCTGTGGAAGCAAGGTGCTCGGCGGCCGGTCCAGGTGCAGACCCCGACGGCCGTGCGGCCCGGCGACGCGGTCGCGCTCGTCACACCGGACGGACCGCGCTTCATCGTGGAGCTGGACGAGCTTCCCGAAGAGGTCAAGGCGCAGCGGGAAGAAGCGGCCAAGCGCAAGGGTGTGGGCCGCTCCCGGCTGAGCGCCGACTCCATGAAGTCCGAGGTCAAGCGCCAAGCATGGACCACGCTGCTCACAAAGGGGCCGATGCAGCTGGTGCAGAAGGCGGTGACCTTTGTGAAGTCCGGGGCCATCTATCAGCCCCGCAACATCATTCTCGGCGTCACCCTTCTCGGCGGGTACGTCTTCGGCGCGGCCACCCTCTGCTCAGGCAAGCGCACCCGCTCGGACCTCGCGACCAGCCAGGTGCGGGTCGACGACTGCCAGTCCCAGCTGGCCTATTGCCAGGGCAGCGACGCCGAAGATCCCGAGAGCCAGGCCTTTCACCGCCTTGTTGGCGCCATCGTCCGCGAGACCAAGGTCGGCAGCGCCCTGGAAAAGGACGACATTCTCCGCGAGAAGGTGAAGAAGCGGGCCAAGATCTACTTGAGCGACCCCAGCCAGTTTTCCTGGATCACCGAGCGCACCGGCCGCAAGGCGCAGGACTTCATCGCGTGGCGAAAAGCGCTGGAACAAAGCGACAAGATCGACAACGAGACCAAGGCGCTTGCGCTGTGGCTCGCGGCCAACCCGAAGCGTGCCCGGGATGAATTCGACAGCATCATCGACTCCGAGGGCAATGACGCGTGTACGCGGGGGACCTTGCGCTTGACTTGGCGGCAGGCCCGCAACCTCGGCATCGAGACGGCCTTGGACGCCTTTCACCGAGGCAGCGCCGAAGCCGTGCGCGAGGACAAAGAGCGCGAGACCCTGCTCAAAGAGACGCTGGGCATCGTGGGCGAGTCGGAGCTTCCGGAGAACTTTGAGACCGGCATCCAGGCCCTGGGCCAGGGCGAGCGCCAGCACTGCATCTACCTCACCGACTCCGACGACCGGTCCCGCAACGGCCAGCTCATCCGCCACATGGAGCGCATGATGGGCGCTGACGCCAACGGGGTGCCACCGTCCGGCAGCACCTACGCGCCGACCGCCCGCATTGCCCGGTTCTTCGCGGCGGACCTGAAGCGCACGGCCTACGACGACAAGGGCAAGACGCTGTTGGACCTGACCTTCCCCGACCAGACCCAGCCCAGCATCGTGTTGGGCGACCAGGCCGCCCCTGGGGAGTGGGCGCTGACCCAAGCCGCCGACACCATCGCGCTGGCGATCGTGGTGCCCTGCTTGCTGCGGCTGGAAGCCACCAAGGACCAACAGAAGAAGATCCTGGGCAGCGAAGAAGCGGCGCCAAGTCCATTCAACTGCCTCGTGCTGAACTGGCGCCTCACCCGTGGCGAGGACTGAGCCGGCTCAGGCGTCGGACGGGAGCTCGCGCTTGCGCCGGGCGCCGCCGACCAACAGGAAGACCCCCGCCCACGCCAACATCGCGCTGGTGCCCGTCGCGGTCGATGAGCAGCCGAAGCCACCCTTCTCCCCCGCCAGCTGGGCCGCGGAGACATCCGGCAGGTCGGTGTCGGCCGTGTCCACCACGGGGGTCGACGTGTCGATGGGCCCCGTGTCGATGGGCCCCGTGTCGATGCCTGAGTCCCCGCCGGTGTCGATCCCCGTGTCGTCGCCGGTGTCGAGGCCAGAGTCCCCCGACGTGTCGCCAGCGGAGTCACCCGGCGCAGGCGGACGTGTGCCTTGGATGGCGGCCGAGCTGCTGGCCACAACGCCGATGCTGCCGATCATGATGGCGATGGAGACGGCTGCACTGCGCATCGACGATCCTCTTCCCGTCACAAGGACGGCACTCGGGGTTCGGACAATGTGCCCCAACAACCAACCGCGCGCACAGCCCCCGATGGAGATGGCCCACGGCTACCACACGGTACCCCTGTCCTGCCCAGCTTAGCGCCTCGGGGGCAACTCGGCATCGCGACCTTGCGCGGCGGGCTCCAGTCCGCCACATTGGAGCACCGGTCGGGCCCCCGCCCCCATGCCCTTAGACTCGCCAGTGGGACAAGGTCGTGTGACGGAGAAGGTCGATGACCTTGCCGTCTGCGTCATGCTCCGATAGCCGCCCACGGTATGCGTCCGGCCGCTCGCAGCCGCCGGCCCCCCCCTGCTTGCTGCGCGATTTGCCGCCAGGCCCTGACCAACCAGTTCCCGCGTCCCCGTGCTGCCCTCTCCTCTGAGCTCATCGCCTCTGAGGCCCGCGCATCGGTGACAACACGTATCGAGGTCGCCATGAAGAACGATATCCATCCCTCCAACTACCGGCCCGTGGTCTTCTTCGACTCTTCGGTCGACCACAAGTTTGTCGTCCAGTCGTGCGTGAACACGCGCGACACCATCGTCATGGAAGACGGCAAGGAATACCCGCTGGTCAAGCTGGACATCTCGGACAAGTCCCACCCGTTCTACACGGGCAAGCAGAAGCTGCTCGACACCGCTGGTCGGGTTGAGCGCTTCCGCAAGAAGTACGGCATGGCCTGAGCCTCGCCGCTCTTCGCACGCACGCCCCGCCCGGCCCGATCCTGGCGGGGCGTGTTGCGTCTGGGCACCTTGATGCCCCACCCGGTGCCCTCTCGGCACCCTCGCCCCCGGAGGCATCTTGTCCCGCAGCGCCAGCGAGAACAGCGCATCGATCAGCATTCCTGCGGGCGCACTGTACGGAGAGGCCACTGCACGGGCGCTGAGCCGACCGTCCGGGGAGGGACCGCCCGTGCCGCCCGAGCTGCTGTGGAGCATGGCCCTCATCAAGCGGTCCTTTGCCGAGGCCCACGAGCGCCAGGAGATCCTGGACACAGCCCGTGCGGAGTGGACAGTGGCGGCGGCTCAAGAAGTGATGGACGGGCGGCTGAACGACGACTTTCCCCTGAGCGTCGACCAGATCGGGGACGGCGCGCTGCTCGACACCACGAGCAATGAGGTCATCTCCAACCGAGCCATCGAGATGATGGGCGGCCAGGTGGGATCCGGCGACCCCGTGCACCCGACCCTGCACATCGGCTTGGGACAGCGCCCTGGCATCGCAGTTGGCTGCGCGGTGCAGATCGCCGTGGCGGTGGCCATTGAAGAAGCGCTCTTGCCCGCCATCCGGCGCTCGAAGGCGCTCACCAGCGATGCGCGCACCCAAGCACGCCAAGCGCTGCTCGCGGCCCGGGACGGGCTGCTGGGACTGGGGCTGCACCCGGCAGATCTCGAGACAGGAGCGCTCGCGGTCCAGGAGATCGCCGATGAGTGCCGCCTCGACTTTGTCCTCTCCGCCGGGGAGCCCGTGGACGTTCGTGCTGCACTGGGGGCCATCGTCAAGCTCGCCGGCGCCCTCGGACTCGACGGCGTGTTGCCCTACACCGTGACCAAGGCCAAGACCACCGACGTGGCGCTCGTCGCTGCGCTCATGCACGATCTGCCGTCCCTGCGGGCCGCACTGCGCTGAAGGGCCTCCGTCGACGAGAAGCTGGAGATCCCCACCCGCCGAGGGTTAGGGTCCGGCGACCTCCAGCCCCTTGAGCCCATGAAACGTGTTCTGCCTCACCGGATGGGGGGCTGGCTCCAAGCCGCCGCTCTGGCCCTCGCAAGCACCGGCTGCATCGGCATCATCGACAAGTCCACGCTCAAGACGGTGGCCCCAGTGGTGATGTCCACACCCGACATCGGCATGGGCTGTGCGTCCGGCGAGGCCCTGGCCGGCACCATGTCGGCGATGGGCAACCCCGCCAAGGGAAAGACGCCCCACAAGGCCCAAGTGCTGCTGCTCATGAGCGCGGCCATGTGCCTGGAGCCGCTGGCCTGGGACGCCGAGCTGTCCCGACAGACCGCCTTAAACAACCACGAGAGTGGCCGTGTTCAGGACCTCTTGGAACAGGAGCGCCGCGTGCATGCCGATGCGGCTTGGCGCTACTACGCCGCCTGGCAACAGCTCGATGCCGCGTTTGCACTGTCGGCGCTCGATGAGGGGGAGTGCCCCCGGCTCAAGGCCTCCCGCAACGACGATCTGCTGTTCCTCTTGGGCCTGTCCACCGGTGTTCTCGGTGTGCTCCACGACCAAGCGGGTGGCATGGAGGTGGGCGTGCCACTCGACGTCCCCCGGCGGGTTGAGCGACTCGCGAGGTGCCTCGACGACGACCAGTGGTGGGGCGTGCCCCGGGCCCTCCAAGCGGCCGTGTGGGCCAGCGTTCCCGGTGCCCTACCCGAGGGTGAAGACGCCATCGCCACCCTCGCGGCCAGCGCGGCCAAGGGCCGGGCAGCACGGGTGCGACTCGCATCGGCCTTCCAGGCCCAGACCCTCGCGACCCTGGGCTTGGAGGATGCCCTCAAGCAAGCCATTGCCGACCACGCCGTCGATCTCGCCACGCCGGCAGATCCCCGCTACCGAATGCTGGACCGCTTCGCCGGTCAATTGGTGCGCCACGAGTCAGACAAGCTGTGGGCAAAGGCGGAGGGCCACCGCACCCCTGGCGCGATGTACGGCACCTTCCCCCAGCCCCCGGCTGACCTGGACGCACTGAACTCCCTGCTCGACCAGCTCCTGCCCCCCTCCCCTGTGCCCGTCGAGGGCGAGTGAGATCCCCCATGCTTCGCTCTGTGATGACGACCCTCACGGCATCCGCGCTGTTGCTCAGCACCCCTGCCCTCGCCAAGGATCCGACGTTCTGCGTCTACGACCCCAGCGGCGCGGCCGGCCCGGCCTTTCAGCACGCCAAGCGCTTTCAGGCGGCGGCCTCGGAGTGGGGGGTCAACCTGACGCTCAAGCCCTACACTGACGAGGGTGTGGCGGCGGCAGACTTTCGCAACGGCCAATGTGATGCTGCGCTCATCACTGGCGTGCGCATGCAGCAGTTCAACAAGGCCACGTTCAGCATCGAAGCGGTCGGCCTGATCCCCGACTATGCCGTGCTGAAGAAGACTCTCGATGTGTTGGCCCTCGAGCGCGCGGCCAAGCTGATGACCAACGGTCAGTACGAGATCGCCGGCATCTTTCCGGGCGGGGCGGTCTACCTGTTCATCGACGACAAGCAGATCTCCGACGTCAAGGCGCTGGCCGGCAAGCGCATCTGCACGATGAGCTTTGACCAAGCGGCCAACACGATGGTGAAGACCATTGGCGCGAGCCCGGTGGCCTCAGATGTGGGCACCTTCGCGAGCAAGTTCAACAACGGATCCTGCAACGTCGCGTATGCCCCGGCAGCGGCCTACACGCCGCTGGAGCTGTATCGGGGCATGGGTGACAAGGGCGGCGTGGTGCGCTTTCCCGTGGCGATGATGACGCTGCAGGCCGTCATCCGGACCACCGAGTTTCCGGCTGGATTTGGCCAGAGCGCGCGGGAGTGGTCGGCGTCTCAGTTCGACAGCATGCTGCCCACACTCCACAAGGCCGAGGCCGAAGTGAAGAAGGGCTACTGGGTGGAGGTGTCCGGCGACAAGAAGGCCGCGTATGACGCCATGCTCGCCGAGACCCGGGGCAAGCTGGTCGCCGACGGCGCCTACGACCCCACCATTGTGAAGCTCGTCGAGCAGCTCCAAAGCAAGTAGCCCCTACTGCGCTTCGCCCTCTTCCTTCAGCCAGATCGTGGACTCTTGCTCCGGATCCTTGCCCCGCATCGGGGCGTAGAAGTCTCGCAGCAGGTTCATGTCGGCAAGCACATCGCCGGTCGTCACGAGCAGTCCGCCCACCCCCGTGCGGCGGCGGCCATAGTCCAAGAAGCCCATCACAATGGGCACCTTGGCGGTGTGGGCCACCCAATAGAAGCCTGAGCGCCAGCGGTCTGTCTTGTTGCGGGTGCCCGACGGCGGAATCGCCAGCAGCATCCCCGGCGCGGCCGTCAATGTCGCGGCCAGCTGGTCGACCAGCCCGAGCTTTCCAGCGCGGTCGATCGGGATCAGCCCCAGCCAGCGCAGCAGCGCGCCCAGGGGAAACCAGAACAGGCTCTTCTTGCCCACCGCATGCAGCTTCACACCAAATGCGTAGGCCACCGCGACCATCCAGACGTAGTCCCAGTTCGACGTGTGCGGCGCCGCGATCATGACCAGACGGGGGTGGCCAGCGGGCAGCGCGCCCTCGAGGGTCCAGCCCCCCAACCGCAGGACCGTCCGGCCGAGCCAGCGTGCGAGAGCACCCGCTGGGGGCAGGTCATGATTCGGCAAAGCAGTCACCGGCGCCCTCGGGCGTGGGGGCGAACCGCAGTAACCCAAGGCTCCGATGCGCCACGTGTGCGGGTGCCCAAGCGGCGCGGATCAACACTGCACCCAACCACTCGAAAATGACCGATAGCACGCCATCTTCGATGGGTTTAGAGCAGCCTCCACGGCACCGTCCGGGGCCCCTGCACGGTGCATGCTGAGCGACCGGCCCCTCGCTCCAACCGGAGGCCCCGTGCATCCGCCAAGTCCCGACAGCCGCCTCCGACGCAGCCTCTCCACCCTGCCCGTGCTGATCCTGCTGGCTGGCACCGTGCTGCACTGGACCGCCAGCGCCGGCAGCAGTCGCCTGATCGAGCTCGGAGAGTCCCTCTGGCCCGGGTACGCCGTGGATCTGCGGGTGGATCGCCGCCGGCCGACCCTCGCGACCGACAAGGCCCCACCGCAGGGGACCGGCGCCGATGATGACCTGATCGGCGACCTGATCGGTGAGCCGACTGCCGACGATGCACTGATTGGGGACCTCTTGGGGGAGGTGGCCCCAGATCCAGAGGACGGCCCGAAGGCCGACGATGCCCTGATTGGCGACCTCCTCGGCGAAGACGTGACCCCCACCGCAGCGCCCCCGCCGGACAACCGCGCCCGCCTCGCCCTCTGGGAAGAAGTTGAGGCCCAGAAGACCCCCGTGGTGCGCATCTTCCGCGCGATCGAGACCAGCTTGGCGGCGTTCTCGGCCTGGGGCGGGGTGCACTTTGGATCGGTCCTGGTGTTGCTTCTGGGCTTCGCGGGCACCACCGCCACCGCCACCCGTGCCCACATCAGCTTGCGCCCCATCCAGACTCGGGTGGATGACCGGGTGTCCCAGCTGGTGCAGCTTGTGGCCAACCTGTGCCTTGCGCTGTCCCTCGTCCAGCTCTACCGCCTGAACGCCAGCTCCGGCACAGACCTCGACGGTGCGGCGCTGCCGCTGCTGTGGGCCGCCGCTTTCCTGGGCATGTCGGTCATCAACGTCTGGCACCTCGCACGGCCCCATCCCGACCACAGCACCGACGGCCGCTGGCTCGACGCCCTGCTCACCCCGCCGCTCTACACCAGCATGGCGCTGCTGAGCTTCGGGTGGTTTGCGATCGGCGAGGACTACGCAGCGGGGCTGGGCGTGTACCTGCAGAAGCTCACCGAACATGCCGAGCTGTACGTCTTTGTCGGGCTGTATGTGTGGACCGGCATGCTGCTCAAGCGCACCCGGCTCGCCGACCTCGGCTTTGACTTGCTGCGTCCGTGGCGCATGCCGCCGGAGCTCCTGGCTGTCGTGGTTGTGCTCATCGCAGCCTTGCCCACCGCGTGGTCCGGCGCCTCCGGCATCTTTGTCATCGCGACCGGCGGGCTCATCTTCAGAGAGCTGTCCAACGCCGGCGCCCGCCCCCAGCTCGCCTTGGCCGCCACCGCCATGTCGGGCAGCCTCGGTGTGGTCCTCAGCCCGTGCTTGTTGGTCGTCATCGTTGCTTACCTCAACCCGCCGACCACCGAAGTGCTCTACAGCTGGGGCAAGTGGGTGTTCTTGTTGACCGGCGGCCTGTTCGCGCTCGCGGTGCTGTTGGGTCGCGAAGGTCCCCTCCGGCCCAACCCACTGCCCGACGCAAAGGCCCGGACCCTCGACGCCCTCAAGGCCCTGGTGCCCTACGTTGGGGTCGGCGCGGGGCTGCTGCTCACCTACACCGTCGTGCTGGGTGTGGGCCTGGACGAGCACACCGCGCCCGTCATCCTTCCCGTGATGCTCGGGGCCGTGATGCTGGTCGACCGGCGCACCGCCCAGGACCGCACGCCAGATCCCACCGCACCGACCCCCACGGTCATCGACGCGACCTCGGAGACCGCGGTGCACATCGGCGCGCTGTTGCTGCTGATGAGTGTCTCCATCGCGCTGGGCGGCGTGTTCGAGCGGTCCGAGATCATGAGCTTGGTGCCGTCCAGCCTGGGCTCGCCATTCTCCGCAATGGCCGTGCTTGTCGTCGTTCTCGTGGGCATCGGCATGACGATGGACCCCTACGGCGCGGTCATCCTCGTCAGCGCCACCATCGCCCAGATCGCCTACGCCAGCGGCATCGACGAAGCCCACTTCTGGATGGTTGTGCTGGTCGCGTTTGAGCTGGGCTACTTGACCCCGCCCGTGGCGCTCAACCACTTGTTGACCCGTCAGGTCATCGGCAACGACGCCTACGCCGCCGCGCTGACCCACTCCGCCCAAGCAGGCTTCTGGCGCCGCCACGAGCGGGTGCTGCTGCCAGTTGCCGTCATGGGCGTGGCACTGGTGCTTGTGGCCTTCGTCCCCCTCCTCGTGGCCCGCTGAGCCGATGCGCACTCGGGACAGGGTGTATGCTCCCCTCCCCTGCGCTTCTTGGAGACTCCATGGCCCGTCCCGTCCACATCTTGCTCGCCCTGTCCCTCGCTCTCAGTGTCGGCTGTGTCGACCCCTATGGCGAAGCCCGAGAGGCCAACACGGTGGAGGCCTACGAGAAGTTCTTGAAGGAGAACCCCAGCTCGCCTCAGCGCTTGATGGCCGAGAGCATGCTTGAAGAGCTGCTGATCGGGAAGGCCCGCGAGACCCGCTCCTTGGAAGACTACGACGTCTACCTGGAGCGATTCCCGAAGGGCAAGCTGCACGACAAGGCGCTCGATGAGCGGCGCGAGTTCCTGTTTGCATGGGCCAGCGAGACCAACACGGCCGCCTCGTGGCAGAAGTTCTTGGACGAGTACCCGAAGGGCGACAAGAAGCAGCTCACCGAGGCCCGGCGCCGCATGAACATGGCCGAGAACCTCGAGCGGGTGGGCATTGGGCCGATTGAGTCTGAGCAAGTGAACTTGGCCGAGAACCCCGACGGCCCGCTGGACGGCTGGGGCTTCTACGCCGACATCACCAACAAGGGTGACAAGCCCATCGAAAACCTGATGTTTGAGGTCCAGTACCTCGGCGCCGACGGCAACCGCCTGTCCGGCGAGAAGTGGCCCGTCGTGGCCCCCGCCCTGCCCGGCAACCTGCCCAAGCCCGAGGGCTTTAGCGACCCCATCGCCCCTGGCCAGTCGCGGCGGTTTGAGTATACAACCAACAACCTGCCCGCTGGCTGGTCCAAGAAGGCCAAGCTGGTGCCGACCGACATCCGCCTCGTCGGGGGATGAGCCCACGGTGGCGAGCCCACCAAGATCCCGAGCACGCCGTCGATCTGACCCTGCCACGCCCCGTCCTCATCGTCGCACTCGTCGTGTTGGTGGGCTGTCGCCCAGAGCGGGTGGAACCTGTGGTCGACCCGCTGCTGTGCGACGCACGGCCGATGGAAGCGGGTGAGGTCCGGGTGCGGCGAATCCCGTGCAGCGATGAGGTCATCTCGGGGGGAGACGCCGGCCGAGGGCACTGGATGCTGGAGAACCAGTTTCTGCGGGTGGGAATTCGGGACGTGGGCACCGCACTGACCCGGCTGAACGCCGCCGGCGGCACGGTGGTCGACCTCGAGCGCGTGGGCAGCGACGACTTTGTGCTGGAAGCAACCCCGCTCATCGGCCCTGAACAAGCGTGGTTCGTGGACGCCGAGATTGTGCCCTTCGAGGAGGACGGACTCGCGGGCATCGAGGTCATCGGCACGCTGGAGAGCGGGCGCGAGGACAGCATGCGCTACATCCTGCGGGCCGGCGGCGGGCGCTTGGAGCTGGAGGGGGTCGACGGGCTCGAGCTCGCGGCCAGCAGCGGCGCGGGTGCGGTCGGGGAAGTGATGCAGGCCCCGTCTGGCTCGATGCAGTTCGCCACGGACGGCACGCTGGCCGAGGACATGGGCGGCTGGATGCGGTGGGACGGCGTTGAGAACATCGCTGTGGGGACCAATCCCGAGTTCCACACGCTGCTGCCACGACGCTGGGCCATCCAGTACGGCGGGGTCGCCACCGGCGACTATGTGGAAGCCTGGAGCGGTGACCGGTTCATCCACCGGGTCTCGGTCTCTCCCGGTCCCGACCAGCCCTTCGCGATCTGGGTGCCCCCCACTGTCGATCGCCTGCGGGTCACCGCGCTGGGCCACACGTCCGGGGAGATGACCACCCCAGGCAACAATGTGCGCCTGCAAGTCGGTGCGAGGGGGGTCGTCGACGTGGACGTGCGCACCTGGGATGGCGAGCATGTGCCGACTTCCGTGTACTGGAACGGCGCCCGCTGGTACCTGAGCACCGGCTCCGGCCGCATCTACCCCGGCCCCGGCTTGGGCTCCGCGGTGGTGAGCGCCGGCCCCCAGTATGAGGTGGCGTGGATCGAAGAGGTCGACGTCTACGACGAGACCGCGGTGTCCGCAGTGCTTCAGCCCGCGATCGAAGATCCCCCGCTGCTCGCAGCGCTCGGTGTGGAGACGTGGCCCGATGCCACCAACCGCTCCAGCTCCAGCTCCCGGGCGGCCTCGGCAGCGGCCTCGGGGGTGCGCTTTGTGGTGACTGTCGCTGACGACGAGGTCGCGGCGTCCGACATCAGCCGCACCAGCCAGCGCATCTTGGCGGCCACCGGAGGGTCCCGGGCCAACACGCCCAATGGCCGGCCCTACGCATTTCCATGGGGGGCCAACAGCCGGCGAGGCGCCCACGGCGCAGCCCCCTGGCAGGACGTGCACATCAAAGAGCTGCTGGGGCTGATGAGCCCGGCGGACACTCGCTACACCGTGGTGGATCCGGAGTGGGTCGACGCCGTGGGCGACCCCGACCTGTGGGGCACCGTGCCCGATGCGTTGCAGATTGGCAGCCTCGATGAGCTCCCGGTCTACCTGGACCTGCTCGACCGCTGGCGCTTGCTCGCGTTGGTCGGCCCGCTCACTTGGCTGGACGGCACAGACCCGAACTCATTTTCCGAGACTGACGCCGTGGCGGCCATTGTCGAGGCGCGCACGGTTGCGACCACGGGCCCACTCCTGACCTTGCGCGTGGAGGGCCAGCCGCCAGGCGCGGACGTCACCGATGCCTTGCTCCGGCGCACCAGCCTCAAGGTGCAAGCCCCACGCTGGATCCCGCTCGACACGGCGGCACTGATCGGGCCCGATGGTGAGCTGATGCGGTGGAGCCTGCCGGATGACACCGCCGTCCGGTTGGACGTCGACGTGTCCCTGCCGTCAGATCTGCCGTGGGTCGTGGCGATCGCGTGGAGCGAAGACACCGCGCCGCCGCTGGTGGAGAGCCCCCCATGGGCAGCCACGTCGGCCATCATGTTGCAGCGGCCCTGAGCCCCCCGAGTCGGGTCAGGACTCGGAGACCTCACCGGACATCTCGGCGATGAGCTGTTCGCGCAAGTGGTCGTTGAGCGGCACAATCACGGGCGCCAAGTCCCCTTCTACCACCCGATCGAGCTGGTACAGCGTGAGCCCGATGCGGTGGTCCGTCAGCCGGTTCTGGGGGAAATTGTAGGTGCGGATCCGCTCGGAGCGATCGCCCGAACCGACCTGCTGACGCCGATTCTCGGCAGCAACCGCATGGGCCGCGGCCTGCTTGGCTTCGAGCAGCCGTGCCGCCAACACCTTGAGCGCCTTGGCCTTGTTTTTGTGTTGGGACTTCTCGTCCTGGCACTGGACCACCAGGCCGGTCTCGAGGTGGGTCAGGCGGACCGCGGAGTCGGTGGTGTTGACCGACTGGCCACCGGGACCGGAGGCGCGGAAGACATCGACGCGGATGTCCTTTTCTTCGATCTGGACTTCCACTTCGTCGGCCACCGGCATGATGGCCACGGTCGCCGCAGAGGTGTGGATGCGGCCCTGGGTCTCGGTCGCCGGCACACGCTGGACGCGGTGCACACCGGACTCATGCCGAAGCTCGACGTATGCGGTCGCGCCGGACACCTGGCAGATGATCTCTTTGTAGCCAACGGAGCGGTTGCTGCCGCCGACGTGGATCTCGGATCGCTCCAGCACCTCGACCCGCCAGCGGCGGCTGTCGGCGTAGCGGGAGTACATGCGGAACAGGTCGGCGGCGAACAAGGCGGCCTCGTCACCGCCCGTGCCCGCTCGAATCTCCAGGATGAGGTCGCGGCCCTCGAAGGGATCGGGCGGAATCAGCGCAGCACGCAGCGCTTCCTGCAGCCCAGGCAGCGCCTCTTCCAGTCGGCTGACCTCTTCAGAGGCCATCTCCCGCATCTCGGGGTCGGCCAGCAGCTCCCGCGCTTCTTCGAGCTCCTGGCGGGCGCCCTCGAAGGCAGCAAACTGCTCGATGATCGGCACCAAGTGGGCACGATCGCGGGTCGCAGCCATCAGGCGCCGCGTGTCGGACAGCACCGAGGGATCCATCAGACGGCGATCAAGCTCTTCCAGGCGAAGCTGGGCCTCTTCAAGACTGCGGAACATCGGTGCCTCCAGGGGCGACGCACCTATGCCGGCGGCCGTCCCTGCGCTTCATCGCGGTCAGCGGGCGGTGAGAACCGCCGGGGCACCTTCGCTTCCACCATCGGCCGCGTCATCGACGGGCCCCGCTTCGAGGGCCGCCTGGATGGCGTCGGACGGCTCGGTCGGCAGCGCACGGAGCTCACGGACCAGCGTGTCGGCCATGGCGTCCCCGACCACCCGCTCGGCACCGCGGACAAAGCTGCCCTTGAGGTCGAAGGCCGGCCAGATGCCCGCATCCACCAAGTCGGGATCCAGCCGCAGCTCGGCGTTGGCGGACCCGTCCACTTCTTTGAGCAGCAGCTCGTCCACCGCGTGCTCGGTGCGCGTCAGCAGCGTGGCCACCAGCGTGAGCGAGCCGCCCTCGTCCAAGCAGCGCCCAGCACCGAAGAGGCGCCGGCCCTTTTGGATCGAGGCCAGATCCACCCCCCCGTTCAGCTCGCGTCCGCCGATCGCCGCCGTGGCGTTGTAGGCGCGGGCGAGACGGCTCAGAGAGTCGATGAACAGGAACACATCGCGGCCTTGTTCCACCAGGCGCTTGGCGCGCTCAAGGGCCATCTCGGACACTTGCACATGGCGGGACGGCGGCTCGTCAAAGGTCGACGACAGCACCTCGCCGCGCACGGCTTGGGCCATCGCGCTGACTTCTTCGGGGCGTTCGTCGACCAGCACCACCAGCACCGCGGCGTCGGGGTTCGCACCGGCGATGCCATTGGCCAGCTCGCGCACCAGGGTGCTGCGGCCGGCCCGTGGGGGCGCATGCACCGCAATTCGCTGCCCGTGTGCAAACGGAAGGAAGCGTTGGATCAAGCGCAGAGACGGATCGTCCCCCGCCAACGGAATCCGCCGCGCGGGTTGGACCGGGCTGAGGTTGTCGAACAGCAGCTTCTGGCGTTCGGTGTCGGGAGACCGGTCGTTGACCGTCTCAATCTTGATCAACGCAAAGTAGCGCTCGCCCTCTTTGGGGGCACGCACCCGACCGCCGACCAGATCCCCAGTGCGCAGGTTGAACCGGCGGATCTGGGAGGGAGAGACGTAGATGTCGTCCGGGCCAGGCAGGTAATTGCAGGCAGGCGAGCGCAGAAACCCAAAGCCATCGGGCAGCGTCTCCAGGACACCTTCACCTCGAGAACCGCCAGAAGGACCAGCCTTTCTGCGGACGATCTCGAAGATCAGCTCCTGTTTCTTCATTCCTGCTGCGTTGTCAACGCCAAGTTCCCGAGCCGTCTGGACGAGCTCGGTGATGCGCAAAGCGCGGAGATCAGACAGGTCGATCGACATGTGGAGGCGGGGGACGGAGGGGATGGGGAGTGCGTCGTGGAGGGGATTGGCGAGGGCCCGAGCGACGGGGAAAGGGGAGCGGAGCCTGGGGGGGGCTCCTGTGCGCTCGAGCATGGCCAGGGTGACACACAGCGGGGGAGGCCGGCATCCTATCCGATCCGTGACGGCTTGTGTCAACCAAAGTGCCGATGTCGGCGCCGTTCCTTGCCCATTCACACCCAGTGTGTCCGAGATGCCGCAGCCTCACGGCACCTTTCCCGGCAGCATGTTCAGTGTTCCACGGACCCACCGCCGAAGATCAAGCAGATCTGATCCAAGACACCAACATCATGGCCCGCGCCACACCTGCTCCCCGTGGGCAACATGCCACGGAGACGGGGGCGCTGACGGCAGCCCAGCCTCTGGTTGTTGAGGCTCAACGGGGGCAAACCCGGGATTGCCGGGCTTGCCCACTCCATCCATCAGTTGAGGAACCAACGGGGAGGGATCCACGCCCAGTCGCCCCGGCCCTTGACTTCGGTCTGAAGCAGCTCGTTCACAGCCGTCTCAACATCGTGCGCGGTGAGCACCGTCGCTTCTTCAAGGTTGAGGTTCTGGGCGATGCCCGGCACATTCTTCTGGCCGATGGCGCGGGTGGGCATGCCCGGAAAGCGCTCCACCACGTGACCCTGGATGGTCCGCACGAAGCCGGCGAAGCTGCGGTCTTCCGATGCAACGACCAAGCGGCCAGTGCGCTCCACACTGGCGAAGACGGCGTCCAGGTCCGGCGGGACGAGGGTGCGCAGGTCGATGACCTCAGCCTCAACGCCCTTTTCGGCGAGGACCTTGGCCGCCGTCATCACCGTCCACACCGCACGGCCCCAACACACGATGGTGACGTCGTCGCCCGTGCGCCGGGTGGCCGCCTTGCCGAAGGGAATGCGCAGATCGGGGTCGATCGAGGGGATGCCCCCACGCATGATGTCCTTCTTGAGCGCCTTGATGCCTTCTTTGTCTTCCGGCTCGCCCGGGAAGGCGGGGCCGAGGGACTGGCGGTACATCCACTTGGGCTCGAGAACCACCACTGGACCCTTGTAGTCGGCAGCAGTGAGCAGCAGCCCGTAGATGTCCCAACTCGTGGACGGCATCAGCACGACGAGGCCCGGGATTGGCGTGAAGTAGCCATCCAGGCTCATCGAGTGGTAGACCGCGCCGCCCCCGAAAGGATCGGTGGGCATACGAAGAACCACGGAGAAGTTGCTGTTGCCGTTGGTGCACCAATACAGGTTGCCCATGTGCACAAGCCAATGGAACGCATTGAGCGAGTAGTCGCCGAACTGGATCTCCGGCAGGACCACCAGATCCTTGTGCAGACCGGCGCCGCAGGCGGTGCCCACAATCAACGGCTCGTTGAGCGGCGCGTCGATCACCTTGCCCGGATGGCGAGCGAGGAGGCCCGCACTGGCTTGCATGACACCGCCGAGGCGCGCCACGTCTTGCCCCCACATCACGCCATCACCCCGCGACAGGATGTGGTCGAGGGCCGCCCGGATGGCCCCGCCGTAGGTGATGTTGGTGTTGCCCGAGGATGGGGTCTCGACCACCTCGGGGAAGGGGGCGTGACGGCGCTCCATCACGCTGCTGAGGGGGGGCTCGGGCTCGGCGCGGACCTCATCAAAGAGCCGCCGCACGACCTCGTCTTCCTGGCCCATGAGCCGGCCCAGCTTGTGGTGGGCGAAGAAGTCCCGGCCCTCTCCGATGACCCGCGTGAGCTCGTCACCGGGTTCCAGCACACCCATCTCGACCAAGCGCTGGCCAAACCCAATGAGGGGATCGGCTTGCTTGAGGTCGAAGGTCATGTCGGCCGCAGAGCTGTGGCCATTGAAGCGAGGCAGGCTGTGCACATGCATGAACGCCGGCTTGCCCTCGTCGGCGACGTAGCGGGCACAGGCCAGGGTCGTGTTGTATACATCCCAGAAGTCGCGCCCGTCGCAAGCGAAGAAGCGCACACCAAAGCCTTCTGCATACGCCGCGAAGTCCTTGATGCCCCGTCCCTCGTCGGGCGTGGTGCTGATGGCCACGCCATTGTCAGTGACCATCACGATGACGGGCAGCGACCACACGCTGACTGCGTTCATCGTGTCGTGCATGTCGCCTTCGGCCGTGGTGCCATCGCCCACAATGCCGACCGACACGGTGCCCTCGACGCCCTTGGCGCGGAAGCCCATCGCGTAGCCCGCCGCCTTGCCCAGCTGCATGCCCACCGGGCTCTGGACCGGGAGGATGCCCACTTCGGGAAGGTCGAGATGGTAGACCATCTGGCGACCGCGGCTCATGGTGTCGGTCTCTTTGGAGAACTGCTGGCGCAGCACATCGCGCACGAAGTGGGGCCGGTCCTGCAGCTCGCACCACATCGAGCACAAGCAGCCCGAGCGGTAGTGGGGCACGATCCCGAAGCGATCCGGACCCACCACCTTGGAGAAGGCCAGGGCCGTTGCGGCACCATGCACTTCTTCACCGGGGCCCCAGATGGCGAATTTGACTTCGCCGCGGCTGGCCAGGCGCACGATGTGTTCTTCGGTTGAGCGAGACCGACACGCAACACGATACGCAAGCCGGAGTTCGTCGGCCGTGGGGCCATCCGGGTTGGCTTGTTTCTTCGCTTTGGGGGCGGTTGCGACGCTCATCCTGACTCCGAGTGCACAGCGGGAGTCGGACCGATAACGCCCGCTGACCGTGAGTAAGGTGCGGAGCGTGTGAGCAGCGCGTGCCAAATGGAGGGCCCCCAAGACGGCGTCCCCAAGGGCACCGCTACCCTATCCCTAAATGACCATTGCCTCGCCCTTCTGGAAGATTCGACCGATCCGGAAGGGGTCCAGAGATGCCCGTTCTCCGAGCACCTCCACGGCGTCCACATCTTGGCCGGCACTCGCCAGCGCCTCCACAACCCGGGCCGTGAACGGACCAAACATCGCCCCGTGTCCACTAAAGCCCGCCGCTCGCACAAGGTTGCGTTGTTGGCGATCAAACCCATAGAATGGGTTGTGGTCCGGCGTGTCGCCATAGTATCCACAGGTGGTGGCGTGCACCCCGCCCAAGTCCTCCAGAACCGGCATCAGCTCAGCCAAGCCGGCCCATGTGTCATAGGCGCGGCCCTCAACCCCAGACCGATGATGGAAGGCCGCTTCGATGCGATCCTGGTCGTCATAGGTGAAGTCAGGCTCGACGGGGGCCTCGTGCGCCCAACCGGTCATCAGCGTCTCTGCATTCTCGGGGTGGCAGTACGCACCGTTGGGGGCGACCACCATCGGCATGCGCTGCAGCTCTTGCGCGGTCATGGCGCTGCCCCGCGACAAGAACCAGAGGTAGCGCTTCCGGGGGGAGATGGGCAGCACTTCGGCGTCGAGAACGCCCGCCAGCCGGGGAGACCACGCGTTCGTCGCATCCACGAAGACATCGGCCTCGTGCCACACCGTGCCCGCACGCACCGCGGTCAGGCGGCCCGCATGGTGGCGGGCTTCGACCACAGGGGCATTCTGGAAGATGGACACGCCGTAGGCACGCGCGGACGCCGCGGCTTCTCCGTAGACCACTTCCGGCCGCAAGAACCCATCGGAGGGGCAGAAGGTTGCGCCGGAGATGGCGTGGGGATCCACAAACGGAAACCGCCGCGCCGCCTCTTCGGGTTCCAACATCTCCACTTCAGCGAGGCCCGCCGACCGTTGGACCGCCACCCGAGCATCCGCCCGCGCGCGCCCCGCCGCATCCCGAATCAGAAACAAGTAGCCATTTTCCACAATGGGAACGACAAGTCCGCCGACGGTCTCGGGAAACCGGCGATAGCAATCGACGGCATACCGCATGCCCAGCACTGTCTCGGCCGTCGAGAACTGTTGGCGAATGCCCGCCGCGGTGCGGGAGCTGGAGCCGGCACCGATGTGGCGGGCCTCCAGCAAGGACACTTGCCAGCCCGCACGCTGAAGGCCCACGGCAGCGAGGGTTCCGGTGATTCCACCACCGATGACCACAACCCGACCACCCATGCTCGCTCCCCGATCGCCCACGCTCTGCCACCACGGCCCAGACCAGCGTGGCAACATGGTACCAACAGGGCGACACCCGCCCCTGCCGCTCCCTCCCCAAGGTGCCGCCCCTTGAGCCACCAATGGCGACGTCTGGCCCGTGTGGTCGCCATCTTCGCGGTGGTCGGCTGGCTGGCTGCGGTCTGTGTCGGCTCCACCGAAGATGATGCCAACCTGCGCGGACTGCTGTTGAGTGGCGCGACGGTGCGCAGCGCGATCATCGGCGGCCTGGCTGGGGTCATCTGGGGCCCCACTCTCGCGTGGGCCCGACCGCCCGTCTGGGCCGGCATCCCCGTGGGCCTGATCTCCGCGGTCACGGGCCTCTTCATGTACTTCTTTGTGTTCCCCCATGACTGGCAAGGTGGCCGGATGGAGGCCTGGAAGTCGGTGAAGGTGATGGTGGGGGTCTACTGGATGTACCTGGTGCCCCTCGCCATGCTCGGTGGTGTGCTGGCGGCGTGGTGGTCCGGGCTCGATGTCCCCAAGCGCGGCTGGCAGAAGGTGGCAGCGGAGGGCCCGGCGCCAGCGTCCGACCCGACGGCGAAGGGCTCGGACAGTGGGCCGCCACGTTAGCAGGGGGCCGAGCTCCACCCAGGACCAGAATGCTGCCCACACGCCATCTCTTGTGCATTCTCGACGGCTTCGGATGGGCGCCCGGGGTCGCCGGCAACGCCATCGACGCGGCCCACACGCCATGCTGGGACACCCTGCTGGAACGCTCGCCCTGGTGCTTGCTCCAGGCCCACGGCACCGCGGTTGGCCTGCCCTCCGACGGCGACATGGGCAACTCCGAAGTGGGCCACAACGCCATGGGCGCCGGACGGGTCTTCGACCAAGGGGCCAAGCTGGTGGATGCGGCCTTGTCCTCGGGGCGACTGTTCAAGAGCGCCGGCTGGACGCAGCTCATGGCCGCGCTGGAGGCATCCAAGGGCACCCTGCACCTGCTCGGACTGGTCAGCGACGGCAACGTGCACAGCCACGAACGGCACCTGCGGGAGCTCATCGCCCATGCCGCGGACTCGGGCGTGCAGCGGATTCGGGTGCACGTGCTGACGGATGGCCGGGACGTCGCCCCCCGCAGCGCGCTGACCTGGGTGGCCCCGCTTGAGGCCCTGCTGGCATCATTGGCCGATCAAGGGGTGGACGCGGCTGTGGCGACCGGCGGCGGACGGATGCACATGACGATGGACCGCTACGAAGCGGACTGGGACATGGTTGCCCGCGGCTGGGCCTGCCATGTGCACGGCGAAGGCCGGCGGTTTGCCACCGGATGTGGGGCCATCGAAGCGCTGTACGCCGAGCTGCCCGACGTGGACGACCAACACCTGCCCCCGTTTGTGGTGGGCGACTTCAACGGCATGAGTGACGGCGACGCGGTCATTCTCACCAATTTCCGGGGCGACCGGGCGATCGAGATCAGCCGGGCCTTCGACGAGGGGCCGGCATTCGACGTGGCTTGCTTCGACCGGGGCCAAGCACCAACGGTCACGTTCGCCGGGATGATGCAGTACGACGGTGATCTGCACATCCCCAGCCGCTACCTCGTCGAGCCGCCGACCATCAGCGGCACGGTGGCCGAGCACTTGGCGAGCGCGGGCCGCACGAGCTTCGCGATCAGCGAGACCCAGAAATTCGGCCACGTCACGTACTTCTTCAACGGCAACCGGTCGGACGTGCCGGCGGGTGAGGAGCGGGTGGAGGTGCCCAGCTTGAGGGGGTCAGCAGATGATGCCCCCTCGATGCGGGCCGAGGCGGTGACCGCGCGGGTTGTGGCGGCGATGGCGGACCCCACCCTCCAGTGCCTGCGCGTGAACCTCGCCAACGGCGACATGGTGGGCCACACCGGACACTTCGCAGCAGCGGTGAGCGCGGTGGAGACCCTGGACCGGTGCCTCAGCACCATCTGTGCGGCAGCAAAGGCCCACGGGGTGGTCCTGATGGTCACGGCCGACCACGGCAACTGCGAAGAGATGCTCCAGCTCGACAAAAAGACCGGTCAGCCCAAGCTGGTGGATGGCCAGACCCAGCGCTCGACGAGCCACTCTCTGAACCCGGTCCCCTTTGTGTTGGTGGATCCCACGGATCGGTGGGCCCTCGCTGACGAGGCAGGCCCGACGGTTCGGGGCAGCATTGCCCGCATCGGCGCCACCATCCTCACGCTCGCCGGTGTGCCCGTTCCCGCCACTTACCACCCCAGCCTCCTCCAACCCGGGACCCCGTCGCAATGATGCCGGTCGATCTCCGCTCAGACACCGTGACCCGCCCCTGCGCAGCCATGCGCCAAGCCATCGCCAATGCCGAAGTCGGCGACGATGTCTTCGGCGAAGACCCGACGGTGCTGCGGCTCGAGCGCATGGGCGCCGCGCTGCTCGGCAAACAAGCCGCGATGTTTGTGCCCAGCGGCACCATGGCCAACCAGCTCGCCATCCGACTGCACACCCGCCCCGGCGACGAGATGCTGTGCGAGGCGGGCGCCCACCCCTTCAACCACGAGGCCGGTGGGCCGGCGATGCTGAGTGGGGTGACGGTGCGCCTCGCCACCGGTGAGCGGGGACTTCTGCGTCCCCACCAAGTCTCCAGCGCCTTTCGGCCCGACGATCCCCACTTTGCCCCCCTGAAGCTCGTCACCATCGAGGACACCGCCAATCGGGGCGGGGGCACTGTGCACGGGCTGGACGCGCTCGACGGGCTCGCTGCGGCGGCCCACGAGGGCGGAGCGAAGGCGCACCTAGACGGCGCCCGGTTGATGAATGCAGTGGTCGCCAGCGGAACCTCGGCGGCCCGTCGGGTTCGCAACTACGACACGGTCAGCCTGTGCCTCAGCAAAGGGCTAGGCGCACCGGTCGGGTCCTTGCTCGCCGGCTCTGCCGCAGCACTGCACGTGGCGCGGCGGTACCGCAAGGCGCTGGGCGGCGGCATGCGGCAGGCCGGCATCCTCGCTGCGGCCGGCGTGTACGCACTCGAACACAACGTGGACCGACTCGCCGAAGATCACGTCCGCGCGGCCATTCTCGCGGATGAACTCAGGAACGCCGGCTATGTCGTGCGCACCCCGGACACCAACATGGTCTTCTTCCAGACGCCTGACGCGGCGGCAGTGGTGGCGGCCGTGGCCGAACACGGGATTCGGTGCCTGACGGTGGCCCACGACGAGATCCGCTTGGTGCTCCACCTGGACATTGACGACAATGGCGTCGAGCGGGCTATCTCGGCGTTCCGGGCGGCGCGTTAAACGCTACTCGCGAACGGGGCCCTTGGCCACGCGCAAGCCCACGCCGAGCTTGCGGCTCCCTGCGGATGCCTTTGCTGGACACACCGACTTGGGATTGGAGCCGGACCGGCAGCCCACGATGGTCGCGCTGGACGCCGCGCCGGAGTGCACCAGCGTGCCACCCGCCGCACCGCTGCCTCCCCAGACCCACTCCCGGGCGTTGTCGTGCAGGCCCTTGAGCCCATCGGGAGTGGCGACAGCATCGGCGTCCACGTCGACCAAGTCTTTGTTGTTTTGGTAGAGCGAGACCCGGCGGCTGACCCCACCGGTCGCCGCCAGCTTCTGAAACTCAGCTTGGGTGAGCAGCCGGTAGCCCATGGCCGCAGCATCCCAGCGGACCTCACCACCGGACTCGCACTTGCCGACGACGGTGTAGGCCTTGGAGAGCCCTTCCTTGGCGGACTTTCGGTTGGCGAACCGCACCGCCTCACACCAGCTGACTTGGTCCACGGGCAGGTTCCAGCGGCCGCTCGTCACGAGGGTGTCGGTCCCCATCACCGTGGTCCACTCCCGCTGGGTCACCTCGGTCTGGGCCACCCACGTGGCGCCTTTGCCGCTGCCGCCGATGTTGCGAAGCGCGTTGCCCCCGGCCTTCTTCCTTGCGTTGGACGCGCTGCCATCCCCCAGCTTGGGCGCGTCATCCGCCTCGCCCAGCTTGATGGCCGCCGTCTCGAGGTCCATGGCAGAGGCCACGTCTCCGAAGGCATCCGCGATGTCTCCCATGACCTCCTGGTTGCCCGTCTCAACGCCGACAATGCCGACCGCAGCGCCACCCTGGGTGGCTTCGGCGAGCTGGCGGGCCGCGTCCGCTGCGGACTTCGCCGGGCCCTTGGGGCTCACCGGACTTGGTGCTTCAGGCTCCGGCAAGGCAGCGTCATCAGGGTCCTTGACCAGCTCCGGCGGGGTCTCCTTGATGACCTGGATGGCCACCGGCTGGACGACCGGCTCTTCTTCCTCGAGTGGAGCCTCGAGGCGCAGCTTCACAAAGCGATCCGGCACTTGGGCCAGGGTCGCCGCGTCAAAGCGGCCTTCTTCCACATCCGTGAAGGTCATCCGAAAGAGCAGCAGCACCACGCCGCCCGCCACCACCGCGCGCCCGAGCGTTGCCCCCAGTCCAACCAGCGACTTGGACCACCGCTGGCCGGCGGCCGCGCGGGTGCGCACCAACATTGCATCGAGGGCTGCAGCCAGCTCCGGGCTGGACCCACTGGCCGTCCGCAGCTCGCCGACCAGCCCGCGCCCCCGGGCGGCACGGTCCAGCCCCCCCTCCATCAGCCACAGCTCAGCCAGAGCGAGCTTGTCCTGCAGATCTGCCGCGAAGGCGGGATCAGCCGGGGGGGCGGGGGGCGGGGAAGGAGCGCTCATGCGCCCCGAATGTACCGGCGAGGGCCGCCAACGCTAACGGCAGCGGCCAAAAGTTCGTGGACTTTCTCGCGGGGGCCCCGGCGGCACCCTCAGTCGCAGGTGGCGCTGCCGGCGTAGGTGATCTCCACGGCATCGCCACCAGTCGGGCTGACAGTGTCGAGCGTCACAGTGTTGTCGGAGGGGTCGTAGGTCCACTCGGTGACCTCGACGCCATTGACCGTGACCGAGATGGTGTCGGGGAGCGGGTTGTTCTGGAGCTCGAAGTCGGTCTGGATGATCGACGCGGAGGCCAAGCGCTCCAGGTTCGTGGCGCTGGCCCAGTCCGAACAAATACTCAGGAACTCACCAGAGGTCGCAGTGACCGCTTGGTAGTAGCCGTCACCGGCCTCCGCGCTGCCGCAGCCGCTCGGGTAGTCGCCCGCGATGGCCGAGATCTTGACCATGCCCGGGTCGCCCTTGTAGCCCTGGATCTGGCTCACCAGCGTGCTCCAATCGGACCAGCTCTGTTCCGGCTCGTCGCTCACCACTACGATGTGCAGTGCCGCCCCGTCCCGCATGAAGGTGTCGTTGCAGCCACCGGGCACGTAAGCATTGTGGACCGCGTTGTTCGCGACGGTGAGCAGTGCTTCGGTGTAGGCGCCGCCACCTGCCGAGACCTGGCTGGAGAAGGTGGTCTCGTAGTTGGGGGTCGAGGGCGTCAGGATGCCGGTGCGGTTGCAGCCGTCATCGTCGTTCGCCACGATGATCTGCCAGTCATTGGAGTAGCCGCTGAGCAGGCCGATGAAGGTCGAGAAGTTCCGCGCCAGTGCCGCGGAGTCGTCATCCATGGAGCAGCTCTGATCCACGGCGAAGAGGATGTCGGTCGGCGGATCTTCGGGGATCTCCCAGATGTCGGTGTACCAGCCAGCGTAGCGGCCGGCGCCGAGCTGGTCAGCCGTGCGGACGCCCATGGGCTCGGAGCTCGTGACCGACAAGGTGCCGTTGAAGTCCATCTCTTCGAGCGGTGCGAAGGAGAAGGTGAGCCACGTGGCGTCGCCGGGCTCCAGCGTGATGGGCAAGGTGTAGTCCTCCACCAGCCCCATCGAAGTGTCGCCGTCCCACGCAAACTCGGTGATCTCGAGCGTGTCGGTGCCGACGTTCGACAGCTCGACCACATCCCAGGTGTCGCACCCGATGTAGGCGTTCTCAAAGTCGAGGGGGTCCGGCGTGATCTGCAGCTCTGGCACCGAGCCCGAGCCGTACAGCTCCACCGTCTCCAAGCTTGCTTCTTCGTCGTCGGAGCTCACATAGACCGTGGCCAGCTGATCGTAGGCACCAAAGGGCTCAAAGACAACATCGACGTCCTGGGAGGCGCCCGGGGCCAGCTCGAAGGCGACCACGTCGGTGAGCAGCGTGAAGGAGGCCGCGTCTTCGCCCTCAATGAACAGGTCCTCCACGTTCAGCGCAATGTCCCCCACGCTCTTGATGGTGAAGGTCTGGACCACTGGTTCTTCGCCGTAGCTGAGCTCGCCGAACTGAAGGAGCCCAGGCGACACCTCGATGCGGGCAAGGTTGTTTCCGCTGCCCGCGGGGATCTTCGCGAAGCTATGGTCGCTGCAGGCACCGAGCCCAAGGCTGGCAATGATGAGGAGGGAGATTCGGGACATGGGGGCGGTCTCCTGCATTGGCCGATGGCTGGGCGGCGGCCGAACGGCGGGGGACCACCACTCACACTGGAGTTGGTCCCTGCGCGCACCAGCCCGCATCAGAGCGAAGGCATCATGCCATGACAACGCCCCCCCGTGTTGCCAAATCGAAGGCGCGGCGATGACACCGAAGCGTGCCCGTGGGTTGCGACCGGCCGCCCTCGAACACAACCCAAGATGACAAGAGGCGGAGCCCAGTGGACCCCGCCTCCATGTCCAAGCCTTGGTCGGACTCAGCCGATCAGGTCCTTGACCGCGTCGCGCTCTGCGACAAGCTCAGCGACGGTGTTGTCGATCTGAGCCTGGCTGAATGCGTTGATCTTGAGACCCTTGACGATGGTGTAGACGCCGTCCTTGATGGTCACGGGGAAGCTGAAGATCAGCCCCTTGGGCACGCCGTACTCGCCGTTGCTGGGGACAGCCATGCTCGCCCACTCACCCTCGGCCGTGCCGTTGAACCAAGTGGCCATGTGGTCGATCGCGGCGCCCGCTGCACTTGCGGCGCTGGACTGGCCACGGGCCTGGATGATGGCGCCACCCCGGCCCTTCACGGTCGAGGCGAAGTCACCGGTGAGCCAGTCGTGATCCACCAGATCCGCCACAGCCTTGCCGTTGACGGTGGCCTGGTGGAAGTCCGGGTACATCGAGGGGCCGTGGTTGCCCCAGATCACCATGCGGGACACCGCGCCAGCGGTCACACCCAGGCGACCGGCAAGCTGCGAGACCGCGCGGTTCTGGTCCAGACGAGTCATGGCCGTGAAGCGCTCGCGGGGCAGGTCCGGGGCGCTGTTCATCGCGATGAGCGCGTTGGTGTTGCAGGGGTTGCCGACGACCACGACCCGCACGTCCGGCGCGGCGTTGTCGTTGATGGCCTTGCCCTGGCCCACGAAGATGGGGCCGTTGGCGGCGACGAGGTCTGCCCGCTGCATGCCGGGGCCCCGGGGGCGGCTGCCGACCAGGAAGATCTGCTGGGCGCCGGCGAAGGCGACGTTCGGGTCGTCGGAGGTGACGATGCCGTGCAGCAGCGGGAAGGCCGCGTCGTTGAGCTCCATCACCACACCCGCGAGCGCCGTCATGGCCGGCGGAATCTCGAGGAGCTGAAGGATGACGGGCTGGTCCTTGCCGAAGCAGTCGCCGCTGGCGATGCGGAAGAGCAGGGCGTAGCCGATGTTTCCGGCAGCGCCGGTGACGGCAACCTTGATGGGAGCGTTCATGGGGGCCTCCAGGGGGATTGAGCGTGACAGGTGAAAGAGGGCATCAAAGCGGGCCGGTGGTGCGCACGAGCAGGGCGCTCACAGGGCGCGGGCCAGCTCCTCAGGGTCGTCAATGCGATCGAAGGTGTCCTTGCAGACCCGGCATTGAAAGTCCACCGAGACCGGCCTGGTGGAGACGCCGACGAAGAACACCCAGAACTTCCCACAGCCGGTGTAGTGGGGAACCCGCGAGACCATGTGATGATCTCGATCGTTGCCGCATCTGCAGCGAAGGCGGCCTCGTGGGGCCGCCTCCTCGTTCGGGTCGCGGGGGGTCACTCTCCCGCTTCGTCCATTCGAAGTTCCATCTGGCCGGTGATCTCGTGGACTGCGTCCCGAGAGCCCAGGTCGAAGAAGGTGAGGACGAAGAAGCACGCCATGAACCACAGCGCAGCAAGGAAGATGAACACGTTGAAGCGCGTGTCGTACTTGAGGTGCATGAACCACGCACCCACAAGCGTCGCCTTCACGCTGGCCACCGCCATGGCAGCCGGGATCGACTGGGCGGGGGGCAGCTCGGCGTAAGAGACCAGCACCGTGAGAACGGTGAGGACGAGCAGCGCCCCATAGACCGCAAAGTAGGTGGACAGCGGCGAGATGTGGGGACCGCAGTGGTCGTCATGGCCGGGTGCGGCCGCGGAGTTGGAAGCCATCTTGGTGCTCCTGTCTGCAGGCCGTTCAGCGGACCAGGTAGAGAAGGGGGAAGAGGAAGATCCAGATGAGGTCGACGAGGTGCCAGTACAGGCCGACGTTCTCGACGGCAGCGTAGTGGTTCGGCTTGAACTCATCGCCCAGCGCGCGCACCATGATCCATGCGATGACACCGATGCCGATGACCACGTGGAGACCGTGTACACCGGTCATCATGAAGTAGACGCTGAAGAACAGCCGGGGCTCACTCGATGCGGTGGTCGTCAGCTCCGAGAAGTCGAACCACTTGCCGGGAAGCAGGCCCACATGGATCTTGTGGCTGTACTCGATGTATTTGATGACCATGAAGCCGTAGGCGCCGACAATGGTCGCGGCGCACCACGCGGCACAGTGCTTGTTCTCACCGAGCTGGGCTGAGCGGACGGCGAGGGCCATCGTCAGCGAGCTGGTGAGGAGCACAACCGTGTTGATGGCGCCCATGACCTTGTCGAGCTGCTCCGCCGCTTCCAACCAGGTGCCTGGGTAGAAGTAGCGCATCGACGCGTAAGCCATGAACAGGCCCGCGAAGAACAGGAGCTCCTGGACCAGAAACAGCCACATGCCCATCTTGTTGGCAGCGTTCTGTTGGTCCATGTTGAAGAAGTGATGCGCGAGGTGCGGCGAGTGGGCGCCGTGCTCTGCTGCTGCTGAACTCATAGAAGTGGTCTCCGGTAGACACTGCCTCCGGTGGTCCAGAACCACCGAGAGGCAAGGCGGGGTGTGCCGTCGGTTTCAGGCGCGGTGCGTCTCGATCTCGTCGAACTCGTACGGGCCTTTGGTGCAGACAACGGGGCCAGAGAAGTTGTGCTCAACCGGCGGGCTGGCAGCCAGCCACTCCAGCGACACACCACCCCAGGGGTTGGCCGGCGCCTTGGCGCCCTTTGCAAGGCTGTGGAGCAGGTAGAAGAGCACACAGAAGAGGCCGAGACCGAAGAGGAACGCGCCCGTGGTGGAGAGCTGGTTCCAGAACTCGAACTCCGGCACGTACTGGTGGTACCGACGGGGCATGCCCCGGGAACCAGCCACGAACTGCGGGAAGAAGGTCAGGTTGTAGCCGACGAACGTGAGCACAAAGGTCAGCTTGCCCATCTTCTCATCGAACATCTTGCCCGTGATCTTCGGCCACCAGTGGTGGATTCCGGCGATCAGTGCGAAGAGCACACCACCCATCATGACGTAGTGGAAGTGAGCCACGACGAAGTAGGTGTCGTGCAGGTGCACATCGGTCGACAGCGTCGCCAGGAACAGGCCGGTGAGGCCGCCGATGGCGAAGATCCACAGGAAGCCCAGCGTGTAGAGCATCACCGTGTTCAGCCGGATGCTGCCCCGGTAGAGCGTCGCGATCCAGGAGCACAGCTTGATGGCCGTGGGCAGCCCCACGCCGAAGGTCAGCAGCGAGAAGACGGTGCCGCTCAGCTCCGACTGGCCGGACACGAACATGTGGTGACCCCAGATGAGGAAACCCATGGCCGCAATCGCGACAGAAGACGCCGCAATCGCGGTGTAGCCGAAGATGTGCCGCCGGCTGTGGACCGTGACCGTCTCGCTGATGATGCCGAAGGCGGGCAACGCCATGACGTAGACGACGGGGTGGCTGTAGAACCAGAAGAAGTGCTGGAAGAGCACGGGGTCGCCGCCGAGGGCCGGGTCGAAGATGCCGATGCCCACAATCCGCTCGAAGATGAGCAGGAAGAGGGTGATGGCGATGACCGGCGTGGCGAGGACCTGGATGACACTGGTGGCGTAGATGGCCCAGATGAACAGGGGCAGCCGGTTCCAGCTCACCCCTGGGGCACGCATCTTGTGGACCGTGACAATGAAGTTCAGCCCGGTCAGGATGGAGCTGAACCCGAGAATGAACGCACCGAGAAGGGCGAACACCACGTTGTTGTTGGCACCACCACCGCTGGAGTAGGGCGTGTAGAAGGTCCAGCCCGTGTCGACGCCGCCAGCCAGGAGCACGTACACGAGGAACAGCGCGCCCACAACGTAGATGTGGAAGCTCAGCAAGTTGAGCTTCGGGAAGGCCACGTCAATCGTGCCGAGCTGAAGCGGCAGGACGAAGTTGCCCAGGGTCGCGGGAATCGCCGGCACGAGCACGAGGAAGACCATGATGGCCCCGTGCAGCGTGAACAGGCGGTTGTAGGTGTTCGCGTCAAAGAGGTTGCCCTCAGGCGTGAACAGCTCCGCACGAATCGCGAGGGCCAGCAGGCCGCCGACCAGGAAGAAGCTCAGCACGGTCACCAGGTACATCACGCCGATCCGCTTGTGATCGATCGTGAAGAGCCAGCTCATCAGGCCGCGCTTCGCGTTGAGGTAGTTTGAGCCGGAGCCAGCGTGCCCGGCGCCGTCAAGAGACGAGGTGCTCATCGGGTGCTCCCTTACTCGGAGAGGGTCTTGAGGTAGTCGACGAGACCTTCCAGCTCAACTTCGCTGAGCTGGCCCTGGTAGGGGGTCATCGCCGCGGGGTAGCCGGCCACAATCTTGGCGCCAGGCACCAAGATGGACTCGCGCAGGTAGGCCTCATCAACCTTGACCTGGGTGCCACCCTCGATGTTCTCCATCTTGCCGAACAGTGCGTTGAGCGGCGGACCCACGAGGCGGGTTCCGTCCAGCTTGTGGCAGCCAGCGCAGCCCTTGGCAGCAAAGAGCTTCTCGCCCAGTGCGGCACCCACGAGGTTGCCATCGGCCTTGGCCTGCTCGGCCTTCTCGGTCGCCCAAGTCTGGAACTCGGCCTCGGACTTCACTTCGACGCGGCTGTACATGTAGCCGTGCTGGTCACCGCAGTACTCGGTGCAGAAGACCTGATGGACACCCTCTTCGGGCGCCTCGAACCAGCCCACGGTGTAGCGACCGGGGATGACGTCGTGCTTGAACCGGAAGTCCGGCACGAAGTAGCTGTGCAGCACGTCGCGGCTGTTCATCACCAGCTTGACCGGCTTGCCTGCGGGCACCACCAGGGGTGCGGTGCAGTCATTCCACTTGTCCGGCGTGGTGCCCTTTTCCATGCACGCTTCGTCATTGCCCGCGACCTCAAAGGTCGTGCCATTCATCGTGTACTGGTAGGTCCAGTTCCACTTCTGGCCGATGACGCGCACTTCCATTGAGTCCGCCGGCGGGACCGCCATGTCCATCCAGCCCTGAAAGCCGAACCAGAACATGCCGACCATCAAGAAGCCCGGCAGGACGGACCAGCCGATCTCCAGCGCGTGGCTGCCCTTGATGTCGGGCGTCCTCTCCCCTTCTTTCTTCTGGCGATAGGTCACCGCGAAGTAGATCATCGCGGCCATCATCACGATGAAGCACGCCACGTCGATGAAGTAGATGTAGTAGAAGACGAAGTCAACATCAGCGGCATAGGTAGAAGCCGCAGGGGGCATCCAGAAGGTGCCGCCCTCGGCCGCTTGGGCCACTCCATTGAAGACGCCGCCAGCGAACGCCGGCCACAGCGTGGTCATCACGTTTCACTCCTGTCGGCACGAGACATTGCGTACTCACGCCGCCACAAGACGGTTCCGAGAACTCCGAGAACGAGCATCGTGACAACACCGCCCAGGCGCATGATTCCAAAGGCCCAGGGCGTGTAGCGTCCGACGGTCGCGTCGTAGCGAAAGCAAGAAAGGATGAGCTTTTCGACCGGCGAGCCCGCACGGCCGGCAGCCGACTCCATCAGCGCGAACTTGAGGTCCATCGCCGGATACTGAATCCCGTAGATGTACCGAGAGATGCGGCCTTCAGGAGACGTGAAGGCCACCACTGCGGGATGGGCGTATTGCCCGGTCGACTCATCGTAAGAATACCGAAACCCGACGGTCTCGGCCAGAGCACTGATGTTGTCCTGGGTGCCCGTCAGGAAGGTCCAGTCCGCACCATCACGCCCCAAGGAGTCCAAGTAGGACTGGCGCTTGGGGCCCGACACATCCGGGCCTTCGTTGGGGTCGATGCTCACCGTCACCACATTGAAGTCGCGGCCGGGCAGCCAATCGAGCGCCTTGAGGCCGTCCAGCACGGCGTTGAGCTGCACACTGCAGAGGGTCTCGCAGGTGAAGTAGTTCAACGTCAGCAGCGTGGGCATGCCGTTTTGCACCAGCGGCCCCATCGTCACTGTTTCGCCTGTGGCGGACGTGAACGTGAGCGCGGGGTCAACCAGCGCTTCGAGGTGTTCGTCCACGGCGACCGCAGCCAGCTCGGACGGCACAGCGTCCGCCCGGGTCAGCTGCTGCGGGGGAAGCTGTTCCGCTCCAGCGACACCACCCACACCTGCGGCCGCCAGAACGACGACCGACGAGGCGATGGCGACAATGGCGCGCAGCCGAGTCACTTGGACGACGACCTCGGCACACGGGTCTCGTCCGCCGAGTAGCCCTTCGACTCAAGCTGGCTCGCCAGCGTGCTCTGGAAGAGCTTGGTCGCACCGAACATGGCCAGTGCGGCGATCACGGTGACCGCAATCGCCAGCCGGACCAGCATGCCGGTCGGCGGCTCGTCCGACTCTACTTCGACCGGACCCACTGGGGCACCGGCGCTGGGGCTGTACCCCGGCGGGTAGCCAATGATGACTTGCTCGCTGGGGCCCTTGCGCTCGTCGGGGAAGAGCGCACCGCTCTCCACACCCGCAAAGTGGGCCTGGGTCATCTCGCCAGCGACGGCGCTGTAGATGGCGAGCACGGCGTTCGCCACGATGGGGAGAATCACCGCCAAGCCCATGGTGCAGGACGCGCCGAAGCACGCCACCACCACGACAAGCCAGTTCTGAAAAATGAAGTCCAACTGCATGGCAGCCCCTGGTTGACCTTCGCGCCCGCGTGAGCAGGGCAGAGTGGTGCCGAGCAAGAAGTCGCCGGTTCTGGGTGTCCCAGAGGGCGAGCCTGGCAGCCGGTTGAGGGCCCGGGGCTAACCCTCGGTCGGGCAAGCCGTCAACGGATGTCCACGGCGAGCCGAGAAGAGTTGGACAAAACCGGATCCCCAACATGATGTCCGGCTCATAGCCCCTTTCTCCCCTGCCGTGCAGCCAACGACCGCCCACAAGGGCCACCGATTCGGCACCAGTTTGGCGCATGACCACACCGGGTGATCTTCCGCTGCGCTGACATCGCATGCGAGCACGAACGGCATGTGCCCCCAAGCCGTCCCTGAACGCGGCTTGACAGGCACCGGCAGGGAGGGCAAGTGCCGACGAGCGCACACCCGCGAGAAACTGCCCTGGGAGGGCCCCAGCATGACCGTGCAGGCCGCCACAGCCCCCACCAGCTTCTCCGACGACGACGCATCCGCAGAAGATGCAGGCCACCCCGTCGAGCTGAGCATCGCGCGCCGCTTGAAGGATCTGCTGGCGCTCACCAAGCCCCGGCTCAGCTCCCTCGTCCTTGTGACGGCGGGTGGTGGGGTCTGGCTGGCCGACCGTGACGTCTCGGCGACCGTGGTCCTCGGCGCCATGGTGGGCACCACGATGGTGGTCGGCGGTGCCAACGCGCTGAACTGCTACTTGGAGCGGGACGTCGACCTTCAGATGACCCGCACCCAGTCTCGTCCCCTGCCCTCGGGTCGGATGCGGCCGAACACGGCGCTGGCCTTTGGCGCGGCGCTCTCCTTGGTGGCCGTGCCACTGCTCACGTTGACGACCACGCCCCTGGCCGGCTTGCTCGCGGCCATCGCGCTGCTCCTGTATGTGCTCGTCTACACGCCGATGAAGCGCACCAGCTCCCTGAGCACGCTCGTGGGCGCCATTCCCGGGGCCTTGCCGCCACTGATCGGATGGACAGCGGCCACTGGACGCCTCGACATGGGCGGCTTGCTGCTGTTCTTGCTGCTGTTCCTCTGGCAGATCCCCCACTCCCTCGCGATCGGGATCTACCGGGCCAGCGACTACCAGAATGCTGGCCTGGTCGTGTTTCCCAACGAGTTTGGACTGGCCGCAACCCGGCGTCAGGCGCTCCTGTACACCATCCCCCTCGTTGCGACGCCGCTGTTCTTGGTCCACATCGGTGTGGCCGGGATCGTGACCCTCACTGTGGGCGGCGCCCTCGGCATGTGGTTTCTGTGGCTCGCCTTCGACGGCTTTCGCCGGGACCTGGGCGCCCGCTGGGCACGGCGCTTCTTCCTCGCGTCGCTGGTCTACCTGACGGCCTTGTTCGGCGCGCTGTCAGTCGACCAGTTCCTCACCTAGCCCTGGCCGAGTAGAAGCGACCTTGACCTCCCCCGCTCGCCCCCTCTGGCGCAACCCGGGCTGGCTGTTGTTCGCGCTTCTGGCGCTGGCTCCACCGCTCGCCCTGCTCCTGCGACCCGCCCCCGAACCCCTGCCCCACCTGGGCCGGCTGCCGGAGTTTTCGGTCGTGGATCAGACTGGCGAGCCCCTCACGCGGGCGTCCTTCGCCGGGCAGGTGGTGGTGCTGGACTTCATCTTCACCCGATGCCCCGACATCTGCCCCACGCTGACCGCCCAGATGGCCGCCCTCCGCGATGAGCTCCCCGCCACGCCCCGCGACGGTGCCCCCATCACGTTCGTGTCGGTCTCGGTGGACCCCGGCCACGACACTCCGGCCGTGCTTGCGGAGTATGCCGCGCAATACGACGCCAACCCCCAGACCTGGCGCTTCGTCAATGGCGACCGCGACACCGTCACCGCCATTGCGGCGGGTCTGGTCCAAGGCCTCACCTTGTCACCGGGCGATGGTCCGGCCGAGGTCTCCGACATCATGCATGGCCAGCGCTTCTTGCTGATCGATCCCAGCGCGAGCCTCCGCGGCGCCTACGAGACAACGCCCGACGGGCTGGAGGCCCTCGCCGACGCTGCACGGGACTTGTCGGCGGCCGGGACTGACGTTCGCCCAGGACCTGCGGCAAGCTCTCCGTGACTCCGGAGCCCGTCTGTGCCCACCTGGCCTTCCCATCCCCTGATCCGTCGCCTGCGCGAGCGCCTTCCCCCCGTGGAGGAGACGCTGCCCGCCGCCGCGGTGTTCTTGGCGTGCTTGGCCTTGTCAGGATGGCTGTACCACCCCATCTTTGCCCAGATCACCGACCAAATCGTCGGAGACGCCGACACTGACGCGGTCCGCGGCATGTGGGGCCTCGACCACCTCCGTCGCTCGTTGTTGCCCCCAGACACGCCCATCTGGTCGAAGGAGCTCAACTTCCCCTTTGGAGTGCTGGCGCTGGTATTGCCCTTTGTGTCGGGTCTGCTGTCCACCCCGCTGGGCTTGCTCGCCGGACCCATCGCCGGCTTCAACCTCACCATGGTCCTTCTCGTCGCGCTCGCCGGCTGGAGCACCGCCGTGCTGGGCCGGACTGTGGCCAAGTCCTGGGCCGTCGGCCTCGCCGCTGGGGGAGCCGTCATGGCACAGCCCATGCTGCTTCACGGGGTGGCCGATGGCACCCCAGAGCACGTCGCCATCTGGCTGCTGCCGCTGTTCTTGGCCGCCACCGTGCACATGTTGCGCCACCCGTCGCCCGAGGCCGGCGTGCTCGCGGGCAGCCTCGCAGTCCTCGTCGCCGCGGACAGCCCCTACCATGGCATCTATGCCGTGGTCATCGCAATCTTCGTGTTGCCCGGCGCCCTCGCGGTCGGCTGGCGCTCCCACCGCCGTGCGGTTCTGCTGCGCGCCATCGGGGCGAGCCTCGTGCCCGTCTTGGCCGGCGGCATTGTGCTCGGATTGCTCTACAAGAACTTTCCCATTGACGAGCAGATCGGCCTTCAGGCAAAGCAGCTCTGGAAGATGAACGCCACCGATCTCCACACCTGGTGGCAATACGACTTCGGCAACCGCCGCGCGCGAGACCCTTCACTGGCGCCCACGGCCATTCCGGCGGTGGTGCTGTGGGCCGGGCTGGGGCTGGGTCTCGTCGGCGCCCCCCGGTCTCTGCCCTGGCTGGCCGCGGGCACCTTTACTTTGGTGCTCAGCGTGGGCCTGAACGACCGAATTCCAGCCGAGCTGGCCCAGTGGATGGGCCCGTCGGGATCCCGCTGGGGCGCCCGCATTTTGGAAGCCAACGGGGCGTTGTTCGAGCTGCCCGGGCTCGGCAGCATCCGCTTTCCGCGCCGCTGGCTCATTCCGTCGGCGCTGTGCTTTGCCATCGCGGGCAGCCTCGGCCTGGGTCGCCTGCTCCAGATCGCGAGGCGCCCCCGCGTCTTGCGCCGCCCCGTCGCGGTCTTCGGTCCCCTCCTGGGGCTGGGTCTGGCCATCATGGCGACCCGTGCCGGCGCCCAGACCGCCCGCTTCCACGCCCCCTTCCCTGCCCACGCGCTGCCCGAAATCGCCTTCACGGAGTGGATCCAGGGGCACTCCGGCGGCGGCGCCATGGTGCTCCTGCCCGAGATGCGGCCCGCCCCCAAGTCCGGCAAGCGGGGCGACCTGCCGGTGTTTGCGTCCATCGCCTCCAGCCTCAGCAGCGCCGACGTCCAATACATCCAAGTCCTCGCGGGGCGCCCGCTGCTCGCCTACCCCAGCCTGAAGACCCTCGTGCCCATGAAGGTCGACACCGACGTCTACCGGCTCATGCGCAACTGGGACGACCTCGCCCTGCCGGTGCTCTCCAGTCGGCCCGCGCCCGAGTCCGCCTATGACGAGCGCAGTGCCCCCTTTCGCCAACGGGTCATCGACCTGCTCCGCGAAGATGGCCTGCGCTACGTCGTCGTGGACGAAGCCGCCTATGCCGAGGTCGGGCTTCAGATCCTTCGAAATCAGCTGGCCGTCCACACCGTCGATGAACAGCACTTTGATGACGGCACCGGCGTGACCGTGTTTGTGCTGCGCCAGTAGTGTGGGCAGTCCCGAAGGAGTGCCAGAGCCGCCCCCCGGGTTAGTGACCGCCTCGCTTCGCCTGGGCCCGCCCTCGGCGTGACCGCCCTCGCATTGGGAATACCAAGTGACCACGCCTGTTGACGAGCCGCCGCGCAGCCGCCTCCCCGGCCTGCCACTGGATGACGACGACGACGGCGGAATTGCACGCCCAGGCCCCCGTCCAGAAGGGCCCATCGCCTGGACCTGGGACGTGGTGAAGACCTGGGGGCCCGCCATCCTCGTGGTGCTCCTGGTCCGGTCCGTGCTGGCCGAGCCCTTCCGGATTCCGTCCGGCTCCATGGTGCCCACGCTGGCCATCGGTGACCACATCGTCGTCACCAAGTTCAGCTACGGCATCCGCATCCCGCTCACCCGCATTCCCTTTCCGATGACCGAGCTGGATGCCCCGGCCCGCGGCGATGTGGTCGTGTTTGTCTACCCAGACAGCGACACCGGCGCGTCCCGCTGGATGGACCTCCCGATCCCCGGCATCGCCACCCTCGACTACGTCAAGCGTGTGGTGGGGCTGCCCGGCGACACCATCGAGGTCCGCGACAACATCGTCTACATCAACGGAAAGGCCCAGTCGCGCTCGTACGAGGCCGACTTCAATTTCGTGGACGACCGGTGCGTCCCCCACCAGACCCGCCAATACACCGAAGACCTCGACGGCTTCCCCCATGCCATCCTCAACGCCAAGGCGTATGGGGCGCGCATGGGTGACCGCCCGCCGGTCGAGGTGCCCGAGGGCCACATCTTCGTGATGGGCGACAACCGGGACCACTCCGCCGACAGCCGCATCTGGGGTTTCGTGCCGTTCCGCAACATCAAGGGCAAGGCCCAAGCGGTCTGGCTGTCCTACGACTGGTGCGACAAGTCCTCGTCTGGGCCGCTGCCGTCCATCCGTGGTGACCGGGTGGGCATCGCCATCCAATAGGCGTGCGGCACGCCCCCGCCGGGCCCCTCAGATGGGCTCATCTTCGGTGTTCAGGGGCTCCAAGCTGAGGCTGTCGAGGCTGATGGTCTCGGCCACCAAGCGCTCGTTGGTGGACCGCACCACCTCGGCCATCTTCCGCAGCAGCTGCCACATCAGCTTCACTGCGAGGTCCGCATCCTGCTTCATGAGCTGCAGGAAGCGGTCGCGGTGCATAACCAAGAACACCGTGTCTTCGAGCGTCAACGCCCGCGCCGAGCGCTTGGGCCCATCGATGAAGCTCATCTCGCCGAAGTAGTCGCCCGGTGAGAGCGTGGCGAGGCGGGTGGTGTTCTTCTCGATCGCGACGCGGCCGGACACCATGAAGAAGGCCTCTCGCCCGGGATCCTGCTCCTTGAAGATCACGGTGCCCGCGGCCACTTCGCGGTGTTCGGCGATCTGGCAGAGCTGCATCAGCTCCCGGTAGGTGCAGTACTGGAACAGGTCCACCTTGCGCAGAACCTCCATCCGCTCGGCCGTCGGGGCCACCGCCTCTTCGTCGTCTTCGGCCCGCGCTTGGCACACCACCGCCGTGATGTTGTCCCGGCCGCCCCGGCTGTTCGCCAGATCGACCAGCTGGCTGGCCGTCACGTCGCCAACGTCGCCCATCAGCGTGAAGCCGAGCTCTCGCAGGCCGAGGTAGCGGTAGAGCCCATCGGAGCACAGCAACAGCCGGTCGCCCACATCGAGCTCGAAGTGCAGCGTGTCGACCAGCACACTCGGGAAGACACCGAGCGCCCGCGTGATGACGTTCTTGAACTTGGCCTTGCGGGCCTGCTCGGGGGTGAGCGTGCCATCCCGCACTTGCTGGGCGACCAGTGAGTGGTCCTCCGTGAGCTGGTGGACCTCCCGCCCCCGCTGCAGGAAGATTCGACCATCACCGACATGGGCGATGAATGCAGTGGTGCCGACGACCAGCATCGCGTCCATGGTGGTGCCCATGCGGCCACCTTCGCCCGTGATCGCCACCGCCGCCTGGTTCACTTCTTCGCACGCTCGCTGCAGCGCGGACTCCAGCATCGCCTTGACCGCACCACGGGAGCTGTCGCTCGGCCGGGAGCGGTACAGCTCGACGATCTCGCGGTTGGCCGCGACGGTCTCTTTCAAGACGTTGCAGGCCACCTGGGACGCCACATCACCGCGCTGGAAGCCCCCCATGCCGTCGGCGACTGCGACCAGCCCCAGATCGGTCTCGAGCAGGAACGCGTCCTCATTGACCTTGCGCGCCTGGCCCACATCCGATGCACCCCAGCTCATGACTCGCACAGTCGCTCCCCCTGGGATCAGCACGCCGCCGGCACACGCCAGTCTCGGAACGCACTGCGGCCCACCCACCGTGCATACTGTACCCTCGCAGTCTCTGCCGCCCGGAAACCCGACCTTCCGATTGCATCGACGACCCTGGAGCCTTCTTGCGAAGACCCCGCCTGCTGGAAGCCATCGAGATTCTCAGCGTTGCGCTGTTCGTCTCGTTGCTCGCCGCCTTCATCTGGCAGTCGGACCCCGAGGGCTCGCTGGTTCCCCTCGACGCGGAAGCTTTGTCTTCGGGTCCGTCCAAAGAGCGCTGGTACGGTATCTTCTTGCAGGGTCAGCACATCGGCTTCTCGATGAGCCGCTCCACGCCCGCCGCCGACGGCCAGACCCTGTTCGAGCAGCGCAGCAGCTTCCGCATTGCCACGTTTGGGCGCCTTCAGGAGATCATCACCGCCGGCACTGCGCTGGTCGACGCTGAGGGTGTGCCCCGGCGGTTCGACTTCTTCATGGTGGCCGACCAAGTGCGGCTGAGCGTGCGTGGAGAGGTCCAGGACCACGAGATCGTGATGGATGTGCAGCAAGCCGGCGAGGTCAGCCAGCTGCGGTTTCCCGTCGAGCGACCGCCCCAGATCTCGACGTCGTTTGAGCATGTGATCTCCACCCGCACCTTGGCCCTCGGGGACAAGTTCTCGGTGCCCTACTTCGACCCGGTGACGATGGCGGACGGCGAGATGAACGTCGAGGTCGTCGATGTGGAGATTCTGGAGAACGGCGAAGAGGCCTTCTGGCTGACCACCGCGTTCCTCGGCATCGAGACCCGGGTGCTGGTCACCCCTGCCGGCGAGACCATTCGCCAGACCAGCACCATGGGCATGGAGAGCGTGCGCATGACCCGGGAGGCCGCCCAAGCGGTGCCTGCGTCCTCCGAGCCGGTCGACCTCATCGCCCAGAGCGCGGTGGCACTGGCCGGAACCATCCCCAATGCCCGAGAGTCCCACCGGATCGCGATGCGCATTACCGGGGTTGAGCCCGCGCTGGTGCTGGACCTGCCGCCGTGGCAAGTGCGCACCGACGACCTCGTGACCCTCAAGAAGGCTGAACCCGAGGGCATTCCCACGGGTGCACCCCTGCTGCCCGAGCTGGAGGACCGCCCCGAGCCGGTGCGGGAGTACCTCGCCGACAGCTTCTCGTTGCCCGCAGCCCACCAGGACATCCAGAAGCGGGCCGACTCCCTCATCGGGCCGGGCACCAGCCGCCACGCCGCCGCCAAGATCTTGGTCGACCACGTCTACAACTATGTGGAGAAGGTCCCCAGCATCGGCGTTCCCAATGGTCTGGAAGTGCTCCGCAGCGCACGGGGGGACTGCAACGAGCACACCGCCCTGTACGTCAGCCTCGCCCGGGCTGCGGGGCTGCCTTCCCGCATCGCCGCCGGCGTCGTCTACAGCGACCGCATCGGCATTCGCGGCGCCTTCTACTACCACGCGTGGCCCGAGGTCTTGCTCGGGCCCGATGTCGACAACCCCGCCCACTGGGTGTCCGTCGATCCCACCTTCGGCCAGTTCCCCGCCGACCCCACCCACGTCAAGCTGGTCGAGGGCGACTTGGACCAGCAGATCGGCATCATGGCGGTCATGGGCCGCCTCGGCTTCACCCTCGTCAGCGCGGAGTAGGCCGCCCGTCGGGTGCCCCCACTCGTGCTACCGTCCCGCCACCTCTGGAGGCCCCTCTTGACCAAGACCCCGGGTCGATGACTGTGTCCATGATCCGCATGGCGCGCGTCGAGAAGCGCTACCAGTCCTTCCAAGCCCTCCATCCCCTCGACCTTGAAGTCCAGGCCGGGGAGGTGTTTGGCTTTCTTGGCCCCAATGGCGCGGGCAAGACCACCACCATCCGCATGTTGTCGGGGGTGCTGACCCCCACGGCCGGGCGCATCTTCATCGACGGCATCGACATCGTGGCAGATCCCGTCGAGAGCCGCCGCCGGGTGGGCTACATCCCGGATCGGCCCTACCTCTATGACAAGTTGACCGCACGGGAGACCCTGGAGTTCATTGGGGGAATCTACGGGCTCGACAAGGGCACGATTCGCTCCCGGGGCGACGAGCTGCTCAACGAACATGGCTTGCTGGAGCGCGCGGACGAGCTGGTGGAGGCCTACTCCCACGGCATGAAGCAACGCCTCGTGCTGTCGGCGGCCTTGCTCCACAAGCCCCGCTTGCTCATCGTGGACGAGCCGATGGTCGGCCTCGACCCCCACGGTGCCCGCCGCATCAAGGACCGCTTCCGCGAAGTGGCCGACTCGGGCCGCTCGGTCTTCTTGTCCACCCACTCCCTCGACACGGCGCAAGAAGTCTGCGACCGCGTGGGCATCTTGTTCAAGGGACGCTTGGTCGCCCTCGGCACGGTGGACGAGCTGCTCGGCGCCCGCGACAGTGCCGATCTGGAGCAGGTCTTCCTCAAGATCACCGAAGAGGAGATGCTCGGCGCAGGGGAGCCCCAGCCGTGAACAGGCACCACGCTGTTGTGGCCCTGTGGCTGATGGGTGGCCTGGGCCTGGGCTGTGGTCCCAAGACCCGCAAGAAGCCCTCAGGCGACACCCGCTACACCTTGGGCACCCCCGGCGATGGCTGGACCCGCACCAGGCCCGGCGGGGCGGACCACGCTTGGCACAACCCGTCGCTCTCCGCCACTATCTACGCCGACTCCAACTGCGCCGAGCGCTTCGATGACAGCGAGCTGGGCGCACTCCTGGACCACGTCGCCTATGGTGTGGCCCGGGGCAAGCCGGTCCGAGATGAGCCCACGCGGCTGGCGAACCGGGACGCCTTGGTGCGGGCCTGGGAGGGCTCTCTCGACGGCATCAAGGTCAATGTCGGTGCGGCCGTGACCAAGAAGAGCAACTGCGTCTACGACATCATCGCCATCGCTCCCCCCAAGCACTTCGACGCGACTTGGTCGGCCTTTGTGCGGGTGCTGGAGGGCTTTGAGACCCGTGGGGATGGCCGTTGAAGGACTCCCCGATTGTTCAGTTCCTCGGTGCCCTTGGCGAGATCACGCTGCTGGGGCTGCACACCCTGCGAGAGCTGGTGCGTCCGCCCTTCGAGTGGCGGCTGACCATCGTGCAGCTGGAGCAAGGCGGCGTCGACTCCTGGTCCATCACCATGCTCACTGCTGGATTCACCGGAATGGTGATGGCCAGCCAGTTTGCAACGGGTCTGGAGCCCTTTGGCGCCAGCCTCTACACCGGCAACCTCGTGGCGCTGGGCATCGTCCGGGAGCTGGGGCCGGTGCTCACGTCCTTGCTGGTCGGCGGGCGCGTGGGGGCCGGCTTTGCCGCAGAGATCGGCAGCATGGCCGTCACTGAACAGATCGACGCACTGCGGGCCCTCGGCGCCGACCCCGTCCGCAAGCTGGTGGTTCCCCGGGTGGTCGCCATGAGCATTGCGATGCCGCTGCTGACCATCATGGCCGACTTCATCGGGTGTGCTGGCGGCTTGCTGATCACGGTGCTCGAGGTGGGCATGGGACCCCGGTTTGCCCTCGACCAGATGATCGCCAGCGTCGCCGTGTCCGACGTGATGCACGGCCTCATCAAGAGCTTGTTCTTTGGCAGCATCATCGCCCTGGTGGCCTGCTGGAATGGCATGCGGACCTACGGGGGCACTGAAGGAGTCGGCAAAGCAACGACCAGCTCCGTGGTCATCATTTCGGTCACGATTCTCATTGCTGACTTTATTCTTACCCGTGGACTTATGGCGATCTACGCATGAGCGAACCCAACGAGCGCCCCAGTCCCCGCCGCGACGAGGACACCGACCGGGCCGACCGCGTCCGTCCCCACGAAGTGCCCGGCGCGGAGCCCATCATCCGCTTCCGGGGGGTCTGCAAAGCCTTCGGTCCCCAGGTCATCTACGATGGCCTCGATCTCGACGTCTACCGGGGTGAGACGCTGACCATCATCGGCGGCAGCGGCGTGGGCAAGTCGGTCATGCTCAAGCTATTGATCCGACTGCTCGAGCCGGACGCCGGCGACATCATCGCATTTGGCCAGAACGTACGGGACATGGACGGTGCGGCGCTGCTCAAGCTGCGGGCCCGGGTCGCGATGCTCTTCCAGGGGGCAGCCCTCTTCGACTCGCTCACGGTGGCCGAAAACATCAAGTATCCGCTGCGGGAGCACCGCTGGGGCACCGAGGCCGAGATGGACGCCCGAGTGACCGAAGTGCTCCAGATGGTCGACCTTCCCGGGGTGGAAGAGAAGAAACCATCCCAGCTCAGCGGCGGCATGCGCAAGCGGGTGGGCCTCGCCCGGGCCATTGCCATGAAGCCTGAGGTGATTCTCTACGACGAGCCCACCACCGGGCTGGACCCCATCAACGTGCGCCGCATCAACACCCTCATCCTCAACCTGCAGGAACGGCTGGGCGTCACCAGCATGGTCGTCACCCACGACATGGACACGGTGTTCACCGTGACGGACCGGATGGCGATGGTCCACAGCAAGCGCATCGCCTTCGCCGGAACGCCCAAAGAAGCCCGGACCAGCGACTTTCGCTACCTACGGGAGTTCGTCCAAGGGGGCTGGGGCACACTCGACGAGGACTTGTAGATGCCGCTCAGATTCGACCACATCAAGTCCCGCATTCGGGACCACAAGCCCGCCCGCATGGACCCGAAGGCATTTCGCCGAAAAGCCGCTGTGGCGGCTGTTCTCGTGCCAGATGGAGCGTCTGCACGGCTGCTGCTCATCCGCCGTGCGGAGCATCCCAATGACCCGTGGTCCGGCCACATGGCCCTGCCCGGGGGACGCTTCGAGCCGACCGACACCGACCTGTTGGCCACCGCCGTGCGGGAGTCGCGAGAGGAGCTGTCGCTGGACCTTCAGAATGCCGACCTGCTCGGCAGTCTCGACGATGTCGAAGCGGTCGCCCGGGGGCGCCGCGTGGGCATGATGATTCGGCCTTACGTCTTCGCGGTCGACCGCATGCCGGACCTCCAGCCCAACTACGAGGTGGCCGAGTATCTGTGGCCTCGGATCGACCCCATCTTCTTTGGCGAGTCCGACACCGAGTTTCCTTGGCAATACCAAGGCGCCTTGTGGAAGCTGCCGGCATGGCAAGTCGAGGGCCACACCGTCTGGGGCCTCACCCACCGCATGCTCAGCGGGTTCTTCGAGCTGCTTCGGTGATTCAGCGCCGCTTGGGCCCACGGGATTGTTGGCCGCCGGGCTCGGGTGCGGTGTGGACCGCGCAGAACAATAGCCAGCTCCCGTCTCGGCGACCCAGCGTCGGCGATGCACAGCCGCCAGAGAAGGGGTCGGTGCCGCTTGGAAACAAGTCCACCGCGTCGGACCACTGGGTCTTTGCGTTGAAGCGTCGCACTTGGGGGGCACCACGCCCGCCAGAGCGCTGGGCCACCACCATGAGGCTGTCGCCGTCGACAATGCAGGACGGCACGCTGCCTTGGCCCCACTGGAAGTAGCGGTCGCGGGCCAGTCCTTCGGTCAGGGAGGTGCCGCTGAAGTGGGCCACGCCGCGGGGGCCGCTGGTGAACAGGTGCCAGCCCCCATCGAAGAAGCAGAGGCTGGGGTCGACCATGCCCTCGACCGACACAATCGGTTGGGCTTGCTCGACGAAGCGGCCGTCGGCTCCCCCTTCCCACCACGCCACACGGATGTCGTGGGGGCCGGGGTGGTGCTCGGGAAGTTGCGCGGGGTCGGCCGGCTGGGGAGCGCTGTAGTAGACCGCGCCCACCCGGCCCGAGCGGTCCACCGTCAAGTCCGGGTCGACAATCATCGGGTTGCGGGCGTCCTCGATCAACCACCGGTGGCTGCCCCAGTCGGACAGATCAGCGGTGGACAGGGCAAAGATGGAGGAGAAGGGCGCATGCAGCCCACGGCTGGGGTCGGGAATTGTGGAACCGACCAGGACCACACCGCCATCCCCCACCACCAGCATGTCGATGGCGGACCAGCCCCACGCGACCTTGGTGGGCGGAGTCCAGCGGTGCAAGTCGGCGGAGTGCAGCGCGTACACGACCTGATGCATCCGATGCGGGGCTTGGGTCAGGTCCACGAGCAGCTGGTAGGGCCCCCGGTAGTGCAGGTCGGCGGCGTTGATCCAGGGCGCGCCCCCCACCTTGGGGGCTGTGGAGCCTTGGCCGCCGGAGCACCCCAGCAGTCCGAGAGCAATGACGACAACTGCACTTGAACGCATCGATGGGTCCCGGCTGGGCCTCGTCAAAGGCATGTGGATTCGGCGCCTTTGGCGAAAGCGCACAGGTCCCTTCGCATAGCCTGACGCCCCCATGCGCACCGCCTCCCAGCCCCCCGCGACGCCCACACACGGGCCATCCAGCCTGGTGAGCAAGAGGCGCAAGCAGCTCTCAAGCGCCGCATTGATGGCCACTCTCGTGGGCCTCCTGGTGCCGGCAGCACGCTATGCTGCCCAGCTCCGCCACATCGCCACTCGACACCAGATTGACGTGCCCATCGGCCCTGACGCCGACATGTGGGGAACGGCGGCGCTGTCGGTGGCCGTGGGGGCCGGCTCTCCCCTGCCCCCGCTCTACCCCCACGTGCTCGCGTGGACGGCGGGTCGCTTCAACCTCGTGTCGGGCTACCTCAACCTGAACATGGTGCTTCTTGCGCTGTTGCCGCCCCTCGCGGGCTGGGCCGCAGCGGCCTCGATACGCCATCCCGTGCTCCGGGTCGGGGCCGCACTCGCCGCCGGCATCGGCACGCTGGTCCACGCCCGGGTCGCCACACACGTCTGGTTCCTCCGACCGGAGCTGCTGACCACGGCCGTGCTGTTGCTGGTCGCAGGCACCGGGCTGCGCTTCGCCCGAAGCCGAACCCCCTGGGATGCCGTGCTCATGGGCCTTGTGTGTGGCCTGGCGCTGACGGTCCGCGAGCATGGGGTGGTGGTGGCCATCGGTGGCCTGGCCAGCGTGCCCTTGGTCACCAGCGGCAGCGTGCGACGACGGGCCCTTGCCACACTGGGTGCAGGGCTCATGGTTCAGCTTGTGACCGCTATTCTCGTCAAGGGCGGAAGCTCCACTCCGTTCTTCATGCAGGCAGCCCTGACCGAGAAGATCGTCAAGCCGCTGCTGGACTCCATGGGCCTCGCCGTCGGGGCCCAGGGCGCGGCCCACGACCTCGCCGAGATGCCCCTCGGTGTGGCCGCCAGTGCCGAGGGCGCCGGGCTGTTCCAAGTGATGCTCGACCAGGCCCGCACCGTCTCGGCCCCGGTGCTGCCGCTGCTGGCCGCCGGAGGGGTGGGCCTCGGCCTCCTGGTCCCTTCGCGGCGCTGGCGGGAAGGGCTCGTGCTTGGCGCAGCGCTCGCCCCCCTCGCCGCCACGTTGATGGTCTGGACCGAGTACCGACACTTCATCGTGTTGGTGCCCAGCGCCATCCTGGCTGCGGTTGTTGGCGGGGCCGCGCTGGTGGAGAAGCGGGCACCTCGGATTGGCGCAGCAGTCCTCGTGCTGGGTGTTCTCGCGACCGTGCCTTGGGGGTCAGCGTGGCTGGACTACGAGGTCCGGGACATGGCCAAAGGCCTCAGCATGCGCACGCGGAACCTCCGGGACACGTCCGCCGTCGCCGCCAAGCTGCGGACCCTCGCAGGCCCCAACGACCGGGTGATGGGCGATCACGCCTCGACCATCGCGATCGCCACGGGCGTGCTCCCCTATGCCGCCGAGACCCGTGCCTTGTCCGACCTGCCCCGTATTCCCGACGTTCAGTGGCGAGCGTGGGCCGTGGTGGACCGCTCCCCGGGGGACGGCTGGGCGCTGGTCGAGGACCTCGGCAACTTGGGCATCTACCGGAGGGTTCGGCCGGCTGGCGTGCCCGAGCAGTGCTTGCTGGGCACGTGGTTCGGTCCTCCAATGCTCGACGCGGTGACCAACTTTGTGTCCAACGGCGTGGCTCCGGTTCCTGGGTGCACGGACGGTCGAGAGCTGGGCTTTCCTGTGGCGCCCACCCGGCCCACAACCGTGGGACGACAGCTGCCGCCTGCCCCGCCCCCCCACTGATGACGTCGAGCCATCCGATGCGGTCTCTGCCCACTCTGCGCTGAAGGTAGGGTAGGGTAGGGTAGGGAGAGCGTGCCTCCTTGATCGCCCTCCATCCATCGGACCGACACCATGCTGCTCAACCGCTCCACACTCTTCGGCCTGATCAGTGCCCTCACCCTGCTCTCCGCCTGCGACGACAAAGGCGACGGGGGCGGCGAAGGTGGAGACGAAGGCACGGACGGCGCAGACGGGGGGGATGGCGGCGACGGTGCAGACGGTGGGAGTGGCGGCGAAGGCAGCGATGGCGGCGATGGCGGCGATGGCGGCACAGACTGCCCCGATGGGGACACCGACGGCGATGGGGTCTGTGACGGCGAAGACCTCTGCGCGGGGGACGACGCCACCGGCGACACGGATTCCGACGGCGTCTGCGATGACACCGATGTGTGCACCGGCGATGACGCGACCGGCGACACCGACACGGACGGGGTGTGTGACGACCTCGACGTCTGCACCGGCGACGATGCGACCGGCGACACCGACGCTGACGGGATCTGCGATGACGTCGACCTGTGCACCGGCGACGACGCGACCGGCGACACCGACACGGACGGGGTGTGTGACGACCTCGACATCTGTGACGGCGACGACGCGACCGGCGACACCGACGAGGACGAGCTCTGCGATGACACCGATCCGGACGATGACGACGACGGCTGTGAGGACGGCGACGACGCCAACCCCCTGACGCCGTCGGTGGACGAAGACGGCGACGGCTCCCCCCAGGACTGCGACCCTTGCTTCGGCAACGACAGCAATGGCGACGCGGACGGTGATGGCATCTGTGATGCACCGTTCGACTTGGATGGCGACGGCTGCCTCGACATCATCGACAGCGACGCGATGACGCCAGGCACCGACAGCGACGGCGACGGCTTTGCCGACGAGTGCGACTTCTGCCCCGGGGACGCGACGAGCGCGTGCGCCGCCTGGGGCGTGTCCAAGTCTGCTTCGTCGATCCTGTACTACGACACGGTCAACTATGAGGGCCAGCTCGAAGTTGAGCTCACAGAGGCCTCGGGCACAGTCACGGTCACCGGCCTCAACGGCCTGGCCGTCGATCCCACGAGCTCCATCCCCTACGTCGTCATGAAGGACTCCTCCTCACGCCACTTGGCCTCGGTCGACCTGACCACTGCCGAGATCACGGTCATCGGCGACTTCGGCGAGCCCGTCTCCGACATCGCCTTCGACGCCACCGGCACGCTGTACGCCGTGACCGGAACCGACGCCACCAGCCCCGAGACCCTCTACACGGTGGACCTTGCCACCGGCGCGCTGACCATGGTGGTCGCCCTCGGCAACGGCAACGACGGCGAGGCCCTCGCCTACTGTCCAGATGACGGGCTGATGTACCACCTGTCGGGAACCGGCAGCACCATGGTCTTCGAGTCCATCGACTTGGCCACGACCACCGTCACCAGCATCACCACCAACCTCGACTCCTATGAGGCGCTCTCGTTTGCCTGGGACCCTGCGCTCAGCGCCTTCCAAGTGAACTTCCGCGGCGGCAACGCCATCACACTCGACACCAGCGGCACAGCGGCCGCCACGGGAACCTGGTCGGCCGGCTCACTCTCGACGCTGTCCGTCTACTTATTTCGGCTCAAGGGGCTCGTGGTCGTCGACTGACCGTTGGGGTCGGGTCGGTTCCGCGGCGGTGTCACACCTCCACCCGGGACCAGCCCCCCCGCTGCCAGATCACCGCAAAGACGATGGCCTGGAGCCCCCGATAGACCGCTTGGGACCCCCAGACCGCCGCAAGGCCGCCCCCGAGCACCGGGCCCACCAAGAAGGCCAGCGGCAGGCCCACGATCCACTGGCAGCCCCCGGCGACCATCGCGGCCGTCCGAGTGGCGCCCGCGCCTTGTAGTGCCGCGAGAAGCACCATGCCCACGCCATCAAAGAAGATGGTGGCCCCGACGATGCGCAAGGCACCCCGGGCCACGTCAATGGTGTGGGCTTCGTGCAGGAACGGCGCCAGCACGAGGTCCGGGACCAGCAACATCGGCAGCCCCAACAGGAACATGACGACCACACCCAAGCGCACCACGTCCCAGCCCCACTGCTTGGCGTCGTCAGGGTCCCCCCGTCCGAGGGCCTGACCCACCAGCGACGCACCGGCGATGCCAAAGCCCAAGCCCGGCAGAATGGCCACCAGCATGACGTTGAGCACCACGTTGGCGGCGGCGAGCTCCGTGGTGCCGACCTCGGCCACAACCTTGAAGAAGGCCGTGTAGCCGGTGGCCATCACAAACTGTTGCGCCCCTGCCGGGACCGCCAAGCGCAGCATGGTCCGCAGCTCGGCGCGCTGGGGCAGCCCCCGCAGGAAGCCCGCGACGCGCGCATGCTTCAGCCCCAGTCCGAAGTAAACGCCTGTGCCGATCCATGTGGAGATCGCCGTACCCAGCCCGGCACCCTCGGCGCCCAGCTCCGGCAGGCCCAGCTCCCCATAGATCAACCCATAGTTGAGGATGATGTTGGACAGGTGCATCACGAGCAAGGTGCCCAAGTACAGGCGGCTCAGGTTCACCCCATTCCAGTAGCCCCGGAACGCGTAGTTCATGCCCACCGCCGCCATGCCCAGCAGCCGCGCCCGCAAGTACGGCACGCCCTCGGCCACCACCGCGGGATCATCGCTCAGCAGCGGGAAGAGGTCCGGGGTCAGCCAAACCAACAGCGTCGCCCAGGGCACCGCCAACGAGACCGCCAGCAACAGGCCCCCGTTCAGCGGCAGCGCCATCTCGGACTCCCGCCCCTCCCCCTTCCGCCGCGCCGCAATGGCTTGCACACCCGCCGCCATGCCGGTGATGAACGCCACCGCCATGAAGTTGGCAAAGCCCGCGATGCCGACCGCCGCCAGGCTTGCCTCGCCCAGTCGCCCCACCATCGCCGTGTCCACGAGGTTGAGGATGTTCTGGGAGACCATGCCGCCGATGATCGGCAGCGCGAGGTGCAGCGCCCGGCGGCTGCGGGGAACGGTGCCCTGCAGGGCCGCTTCTGGGGAGGACGGGGGCAAGACAGCAGTCCGAGGTGGGGTGGTGGCGCTCGCCGTGCACGACAGCGGTCCGGCCAGGGGCAAGCGCAGGGGGCGCGGCTTCTGCGGGCCAGTCCTTTACACAATCCAAGCGCCGGTGGCCGCCTGTTGTGCATCCAGCGGCGTGCTGCAGCGGCGGACTGCGACAAGGCGATGGATCCGGCCGCACCCAACCACAGACCTGGGGTTGACCCCGCGCCACCCGCGCATGCGATAGCCTCTGACCGACCCAGGGGGCCCCCCAACGCTGCCCGAGGCTGGTCTACCGGCGCTGCACTCCAGCGACGACGGCCCGGCAGTCCCCTCTGCGCCCCCACCCTCTGGGAGGACACCGCGTGCCCACCACGATCGACATGGAACAGTGGACCGACAAGGTCGCCTTGGTGACCGGCGCGTCGAGCGGCATCGGCCGGGCCATCGCCGCCCGACTGGTCAATGGCGGCATGCGTGTCGCCGGATGTGGCCGCAACGCGGACGCCCTGACTGAGCTTCGCGAGAGCCTGGGCGGGCGCTTCTTGCCCGTGGTCTGCGATCTCCGCGACGAGACGTCCATCCTCCAGATGTTCGCCGAAGTGGAGCTTGTGTTTGGCGGCCTGGATGTGTTGGTGAACAACGCAGGGCTGGGCCACGCCGGCTCGCTGACCACCGGGTCCACCGAAGCGTGGCGCGAGATGCTCGACGTCAACGTTCTTGCGTTGTGCATCTGCACCCGCGAGGCCGTCCAGCGGATGCAAGCGGGAGGCCGGACAGGCCATGTGTTGCATGTCTCCAGCATGGCCGCCCACCGCACACCGCCGGGCTCCGGTGTCTACAGCGCCACCAAGTTTGCCGTGCGGGCGCTCACCGAGGCCCTCCGCCAGGAGCTCCAGGCCGCTGGCAGCCCCATCCGCGTGACGGCGCTGAGCCCCGGCTATGTCGAGACGGACTTCGCGGCTCGCTACCACAAGACCCCCGACGCAGCTGCGTCCAGCTACGGCAACTATCCCGTGCTCCAGCCTGAAGACGTCGCCGATGCGGTGGTCTGGGCCATGGAACAACCGCCGCACGTGCAAGTCCACGACATCCTGATGCGCCCCACGCGCCAGCCGCTATGAGCGTCCCCAACTGGCGGGTCCGAGACGGCACCCTGGACGATCTGAAGACCCTCGCGGAAGGCAATCACCGCATGGCGATTGAGACCGAGGACCTCCACTTGGACCGGCCCACGCTGGAACAAGGCGTCGCTTCGGTGCTGCGCGCAGAACAAGCCGCCGCCTACTTCATCGCGGTGACCGAAGGCGGCGACACCGCCGGCCAGCTCATGGTCACCCGCGAGTGGAGCGACTGGCGCAACGCCGAGATCTGGTGGATCCAGTCGGTCTATGTGTGGCCAGAGCACCGCAAGCGCGGCGTCTATCGCGCCCTCGCCACCCACGTCGAAGCCCAAGCCCGCGCGGCCGGCGCCCGGGGCTTGAGGTTGTACGTCGACCTCGACAATGCCCCCGCCCAAGAGGTCTACCGGCGCATGGGCATGAACGGCGACCACTACCGCTTGTTCGAGCAGCTCTTCACCTGAACCTGGCGGCGCGCCATGCCACCCAGCCCGGCCAACGGCCCGCCCCCCACAGCCGAACAACAGGCCGTGATTGACCACCAGGACGGCAACCTCGTGGTCCTCGCGGCTGTGGGCAGCGGCAAGACGACCACCCTCGGCCGGCGCATCGCCCGTGCGCTGGAGCAAGGCATCCGCCCCGAGCGGGTGTTGGCGCTCACGTTCACCAACCGGGCCGCGATGCACATGCGCGAGAGCCTGGAGCGGGTGGTGGCCCCGGAGATCGCCCAGAAGGTCTGCCTGTCCACCTTTCATGCCCTGTGCAGCCGCATCCTGCGCAGCGCGAACGAGGCCGCCGGCCTTCCCTCCGACTTTCGCATCCTCGATGAGGACGATGCCCAGGAGCTGCTGGCGGACTTTGACCCGGACGGGGGCTCCCGGTCTGCGCTGTTCGCCCTGGCGGAGGCCGCGAGCCAGACCCCGCTCCACGGCTGCAAGGTGGACAACTGGCACCAGGGCGTGCTTCTGGATGCTCCCTGGCTGCCCAAGTACGCCCAAGCCCTCACCGACCGTGGCGCGGTGGACTTCGCCGGACTCGTGTACCTGACCCGGGCCGTGCTCACCGAAGATGCGGGCGACGACGGCCAAGAGAGCGAGGCATTGTCACAGTGGCGGACCAGCTTTGACATGGTCCAAGTCGACGAGGTCCAGGACACCCACTTGAGCGAGTACGAGGTGTTGCGGGTCTTGGCGTCCCGAGCGCGGTCGCTGTGCTTGGTCGGCGACCTCGACCAGACCATCTACTCCTGGCGAGGCTCGGCGCCCCAAGCCTTGCTCAAGCGGGTGGAGCAAGACTTTGGGAGCATGACCCACCTGTCGCTGACCCGGTGCTTTCGGGCCACCCGGCGGGTGCTCGCCGTCGCCGATGCGCTGGCCACGGGGCTGTCGAACCGCACCAGCACCGTCGAGGCCGCCGCCGCCATACCCGCCGGCACCCTCCCGACCCTGCACGGCTTCCCCAACAACACCACCGAGCGGGTGCACATCGCCCGCACCGCCCAGGCGCTCATCGCCGACGGCGTGCCGGCCGAAGACATCGCGGTCCTGCTGCGCACCAACAAAGAGATTGGCCTGCTGGCCGGCACCTTCGAAGCCCAGGATGTGCCCTGCACCACCATCGAGCAGTTCCGCTTCTTCCGGCGCCAAGATGTCAAGGATGCCCTCGGCCTGGCCCGTCTCGTCGTCAACCGGCGCGATGAGTTTGCCGCCCGGCGCATCGCGATGCGCTTGGTCCAAGGCGTCGGCGCCCGCACCGTCCAGCGCATTGTGCGCGAGGGTCGTCTCATCGGCCTGCGGCTGTGCGACCTGATGGACACCACCACGGTCAACCACGGCGACCCCCTGTGGGCGCTGGGCACCGCAGACTGTGTGGTGCTCGACACCGAGACCACGGGGCTCAGCGCCGAAGACGACGAGGTCATCGAGATCGGCGCGGTGCGACTGCGGGGCGGTCACTACTCCGGCGCCCCCGAAGACACCTTCTCCCGGCTGATCCTCAACACCCAGCCCCTCGGCGCATCCGAAGCGGTCCACCACATCTCGGAAGCCCACCTTCAGGAGCACGGAGAGCCCGCCCAGACGGTCTTTGCCGACCTGCGGGCCTTCATCGGCGACCTGCCCATCGCCGGCCACAACGTCGCCTTTGACCAGAAGATGTTGGAAGCCCAGGGCGCCCGCGTCGGTGTGCCCCTCGATCTGCGTGTGCTCTTCGACACCCTCGACGCCGCCCGCCGCATGTTGCCCTCGGGCAGCCACAAGCTCGGCCACTTGCTGGAGCGCCTGGGCATCGAGGGCGAAGACGCCAGCCACCGCGCACTCGACGATGTCAAAGCCACCGTCGCCCTCGCCCACAAGCTGCACGAGCTGGCCCAGGTCCACGCCCGGGACCGCCTCGCCCTCATCACCCGCGAAGCCACGGCCTTCACGCGCCTGCGCACCACCCTCGATGCATGGTGTGCACTGCAAGAGCGGCCCCATGTCCTGGTCCGCCGCATCTGCACCCAAGTGCTGGGCCCTCGCTTGCGAAACAAGCCCGACTATGACGTGAAGATGGCCATTCTCACCGACCTCATCAACCGACTGAAGCATCGCGACGAGCCTCGCCTGCCCCCCGGTCCTGCCCTCGCCCATGTCCTCGACGCGGTGGCCCTGAACCGAGAAGTGGACGCCCTGGACGGCACCGACGGGGTGCGCATCCTCACGATGCACCAATCCAAGGGGCTTGAGTTTGGCCATGTGTTTGTGCCGGGGCTCCACGACGGGGGCCTGCCGGCGTGGTGGGTGCAGCGCAGCGGCGATGAAGCCGCACTCCAAGAAGAGCTGCGGTTACTGTATGTGGCCGTTACTCGGGCGCGGCGAGGGCTCCACATGAGCTGGTCTGCCCGAGGCGACCGGGGCCACCCCCAGCAACCCAGCCAGTTTCTCCGGCACATCCCACCCCAGCTCATTGCACGAGTCGACACGACGGCCGCCCAAGGCTGAGCCCACACAAGCGGTCGCGGCCCAGCGCCCGAGAAACAACCCAACCCCCACCGCTCTGGAGATGCCCCATGGTCCTCGGCCTCATCTGCATGCTCTCTGCTTTCGCCGCGCCTGAAGCGGACACCCCCACCCCGCCGGCCACCACCGAGTCTTCGGCCGAGCCGGTGGTCGTGCCGTCCGCCACCCCACCCACGGCCGAGACCTTCGGTTGCCTCAAGACCTGGGATGCGGTCGGGAACACGCGCTACCAGAGCACCACCGGCCAGCTCGACACGGTGTTGGCCATCGCCCGTGGCGAGTCGGAGGGGCCCTTTCCCGCCGGGACCGTGGTGCAGCTCATGCCCACCGAAGCGATGGCCAAGCTCAACCCCGGCACCAGCCCCGAGACCGACGACTGGGAGTACCTCAAGCTCAAGATCGGTCGCACGGGCGTGGAGATCGACGAGCGTGGCGGTGCCGAAGTGAAGAACCTCGCGGGCTCCTGCCACGGCTGCCACACGACCGAGCCCCGCTGGGACCATGTCTGCGGAGCGGACCACGGCTGCAAGCCCCTGCCCAAATTCATCGTGAAGGCCGCGCTCAAGGCCGTTGACAAGGACCCCCGCTGCCAGTGAAGCTCACAGCGCGAGCCCCATCCGATGCATCTGAGGGACATACCCCCGGCGCCGATAGAACCCTTCGGCGTGGGTGTTGAAGGCCGCCACATCGAGGACCACTGAGCCACAGCCCAGCGCCCGGGCACGGGCCTCGGCCCAGTCCATCAGCGCCCCCCCCAGCCCCCGTCCGCGAGCGCCGTCCACCACGGCAAGCTGGTCCACCACCAAGGTGCGCCGCGCATGGCTGAACGGGGTGGCGGCACGGTCCACCCGCACGGTCAGCACGAAGCCCAGATCGGCACCACAGTCCTCAACAATGCCCACTGCCACGCCGTCTTCGGCAAGCTTGGCAGTGTACCAGTCCGCGACCGAGGCGGCTTCTGTCGGTGCATAGTGCACGGGGTCTGCTGCCAAGTGAACGTCATGAACACTCGGGTTCAGCCGCACAAGATGGGGAACATCCACGTCCTTCGCCGTACGAATCACCACGGTGGACCGCCTCTGACAACTGACCAACAAACAACGGCGCCCCCAGCCGAGCGCCCGCGGCATCCGCTATCGTGCCCCCGGCCACTGGTCCCTCCCACGCCCCAACCCGGACACCCATGGACGCCCGACTCACCGCCGCCGTCGCCCTGGCCGCCCTGCTGCCCACCACCAGCCTCGCCGGGACCCTAGACTCTGCGGTGCTTCAGGTACTCCAGTCCCCCTCCGGATGGAAGCACGACCGCACGCTCGACGACGGCCTGGTCGTCAGCACCAAGGCGGCCGCCGGCACTGTTGCGTACCGTGGAGAGCTGCCCCTCGCCGACAATGTCGACCCCGACCTGCTCTGGAAGAAGATCAACGACATTGAGGGCCACCCGAAGGTCGCCGGCAAGCTGGCCGAAGCCACCATCTTTCTGCGGGAAGGCAACACGCTGGAGTACTTCCAAGTGATGCATGCCCCCACCTTGATGCCTGGCTCTCAGCGCTACTGGTTCGCCCACACCGAGCTGGAGAACACGGTCGCCAGCAACCCCGACCACCGCCGGCGCTGCTGGAGCGGGCTGCCCCCCGGAGATGCCGCCGAGCAGCGCAAAGGCGTGCAGAGCCGCCACCCTCGGGCCATCGAAGTGGCGATGACCCACGGGTGTTGGGAGCTGCAGACCCGTGGCGCGAAGGTCTGGTTGGTCTACACCACCGTCAGCGATCCGGGCGGGTCCGTGCCCGCCGCAGTGGCCCGCTCACTGGTGAGCCACACGCTGCCTGAGAACATGCGCGCCTTCACCCGAGTCGCGCGCCGCTGACCCCATCCTCCGCATCTGAGAGTCACCGTGAACATCATTGGCATCGCTATTCTGGGCAATCTTGGGGCCGTCGCCCACGCCGAACAAGCCGACGTCCGTGCACAGCGTACGATCAACGCACCCCAGCGCCAAGTGTTCGAGTATCTGTTGGATCTCCGCAACCAACCTAACATCTGGCCCGAAGACTGCGCAACGAACTACGAAGTCGGCGACAAGCCAATGGGGGTCGGCGCCGAGACCCGCCTGACCTACCGCGTCGGGGCCTGGAAGCGCACGTTGGACGCCCGGATCTCCAGTGCCCTGCCGTCCGAGCGCATCGATGTGGATCACACGGGCAAGAAGGGGTTCACGACCACCTGGACGATCGAGGCGGTCGGCGACTTGTCCAAAGTGAGCGTCGACACCTGGGTCTCGGCACCACCACGGCCATTTGTGCGCTTCTACGAGCGGCGGGTTCGCCCCGGCTGGACGGCCTGCCACAGCGGTGCGCTCGACAATTTGGCCAAAACAGTGACCCAAGCAGGCCGGTCCGACTGACCCATTCCAGTTACTGACGTAGGGCCGACCGCAGAATCGAAAGAAGATGTTCCGTTCTTCCTCTTGCGCGGTTCATCGGGGTCCGATTCTTGGTGCATGGAATCCCACGACCTCACTCCCCGCCGCTTTCACACCCTGGTGTTGATGGGCGCCCTTCCCGCAGCAGTGGCTGCACTGGGAACGGTTGTCTACGGCACCGGCAACCTCATCACCCTCGCTGGCGAGAGCCGCGCAATTATCCACGAGCTGGAGACCGGCGCCCTCACGGCCGCGACCCTGGAAAACTACTCCGCCCACTTCCACGACGTGGTGTGGGGGGTGCTGGCCATCACTGTGACCGCCCTCCCATTGACCGTCGCAGGGCTGCTCTTTGCGGTGCGGTCCATTGGCCAGCGACTTGAGACCGCCGGTGACTACGTTGTCCTGAGGGCAAACGGCGAGCCGGCGCCCCCGCTGGAGCCGCTCAACGGCTGCTCCGTGGGTCGCCTCGAAGAGAAGCTCATGGAGGTGTCCCGGTTCCTCGAAGAGCGCCAGAGAGCGTTCGAGCAGGAGGTCACCAGCAACCGCTTTGACGCCGAGGTCCAGCGGGCCTTGGACCTGATCGACAGGGAGCACGAGGTCTTTGATGTGGCCACCCGTGCACTCGAGATGGCGCTGCCGGCCCGCCCTGCCGAGCTGCTGATGGCAGACTCCAGCAATGCTCACCTGCGCCGGGTGCTCCACACGTCGGCAATGACCGAGGGCGGCTGTGAGGTCGGCTCCCCCCGGGAGTGTGCCGCCGTCCGCCGGGGAGCCACGCTCAGCTTCGCCTCCAATGACGCGCTGGACGCGTGTCCCAAGCTGCGCAGCCGGGGGATCGGCGGCTGCAGCGCAGTGTGCTCGCCGGTGACCGTCATGGGCAAGACCATCGGTGTGCTCCACACCCTCGGCCCGGCCCACGAGCCCATGAGCGAAGAGGACGCACGGTTCCTGCCCTCCATCGCCGCCCATGTCGGCGCCAGACTCGGCATGATCCGCACGCTCGCTGACTCTCAGGCCGCCGCACGCACCGATGGCCTCACCGGCCTGCTCAACCGTCGCAGCTTTGAAGACGAAGGCAGCATCGTCCTTCAGAACATGACCCGCGGCCTGCTCGTCATGGCGGACATCGACCACTTCAAGCGGCTCAATGACACCTACGGCCACCAGACCGGTGACCGCGCCATCCAGCTCTTCTCGAAGGCATTCGCCGAGGGACTGCGTGACCGCGATGTTCTCGGTCGCTACGGTGGGGAGGAGTTCATCTTCATCCTGCCCGAGCTCGACGTCGACCTGGGCATGAAGGTGCTGGACCGGCTCCGCAGCAGCCTCGAAGAACGCCTCGCGAACAGCAACATCCCGGCATTCACGTGCAGCATGGGTGTTGCCCAGTTCCCGCTCGATGGGCACGACCTCGCGGAGCTCACCAAGCTGGCCGACGGTGCGCTCTACACCGCCAAGCGCAATGGGCGCGACCGGGTCGAGGTGGCGGGACGGGTGGCCAAGGACGTCGTCAAGAAGGGCATCAACACCCAAAACACGCTGGAGCAGCTCTACGCGATGGAAGCCGCCGAACAGGTCGCCTGAGCGGTCCCCCACAAAGTTTGGCCCCCATGCTGCGCCATCTGCAGCATGGGGGCCGACTCAATTTCGGGGGAGCTCAGTCCCGCTTGCGGGCGCCACCCAGCAGCGCGCCGCCCAGTCCCAGCAGGCCAAACCAGACACTCAGCACACCGGGAATGACCCAGGAGCCCGCGTCCACGCCAACATCGATGCCCGAGTCCCACCCGCCGTCGCTGCCGTCGGACCAACCGGAGTCGTCCCCACCGCCGCCGGTGTTGCCTTCCTCGATGTTCAGCACGTAGTTGCCGCTGGAGCCCGCATCGTAGCCGTCCAGCACAATGATGAGGGTGTCGCCAGCGCCGACGGTCACCACAATGCGCGAGTCGAGGTCGACGCCACCATCGTCGTCACAGTCAATGATGCTCCCCTCGCAGGCGTTGTCCATCACCGCAAGGGTGGTGTCGAACACGCTGCCCCGGGTGGAGATGGTGTAGGTGCCGGCGGCCGGGGCCGTCCACTGGAACACTTTGTCAGGCCCAGAGCTGGCTTCCCAGTCGCCGCTGTCGGGGTCATCGGGCCAGTCGCCAGTGTCGGGCGGCGCCTCATCGGGGCCGGGCTCATCACCGTCGGGACGGGGACCGTAGCAGTCACTGTAGTCGTCGTCCTCGCCGGACGTGGACCCCGTCGAGACCGGCGCCCCCAGGCTGGATCCCAAGTTCTCGTCGACACATGGCAGCGTGTCGACACCGCCACCATCCCCGCCGTCCCCACCGCCAGAGCCTTCCCCGCCCACACCCCCACCCACCGCCGAGCCGCTGTCGTCGTCGCCCTTGTCTTTGTCGCCACAGCCACCCAAGATGGGCATCACAAGCACCAAAGCAAGCATTGCGGGAAGGCCCCTTGGCGCAGAGAAAACGGACATGGTCACTCCTGAGACGTGGCAAACAGAGCGGGCTCGGCAAGCACCTTGTGTTGATGCCCAACCCATTCGCCCGCAAAGCCGACAATAGCGCAGCGGGGGGTGATCGGCGCCTGCATCTGGCACAGCTTCCCGGGATACACCGCCAGCCACGGTCTTGAGGGAGGTGTGATGTCGAGCACAAAACCTGGACAGGGGCGCATCGTCGCCGGGGCCCTCGCCCCCCATCCGCCCCATCTGGTCTACGCCGAGAACCCGCCCCAGAACGAACCCACGGCCGAGTGCGGCTGGGAAGTGCTGCGGTGGGGCTACGAGCGCCTGCGCAAGAGCCTCGAAGAACACGAGATTGACGTCATCATCGTGCACTCACCCCACTGGCGCACCGAACAGGGCAACCACGTCCTCGCGGCTCCCCACTTCAAGTCGCTGTCGGTCGACCCCATCTTCCCCAACCTGTTCCGCTTCCACTACGATCTGCGCTGCGACGTGGAGCTCGCTGAGGCCATTGTCGCGGAGGGTGCCGCCGCCGGGTTGTCGATGAAGGCGATGCGCAACCCCCGCTTCCGCGTGGACTACGGCACCATCACAAGCTGCCACCTCGCCCGGCCCGCCTGGGATCTGCCCATCGTGGCCATCTCGTCGAATCGCACGTACTGGCGCTTCAACAACGACGTGGGTGACGCCGAGATGCTTGATCTGGGCGCCGCCACCCGCCGGGCGGTGGAAAAGACCGGGCGCAAGGCCCTGCTCCTCGCGAGCAACTCCTTGTCCCACCGCCACTTCACGGCAGAGCCGGAGACCCCTGAGGACATGTCTCAGGAGCGCGTCTACCACCACGGCCAGTACATGTGGGACATGCACATGATCAACCTGATGAGGACCGGCCAGGTGCGCCGCTTGCTCGCCGAGATGCCCGACTTCATCGAGCATGCCACGTCGGAGTGCAAGGAGGGCTCGCTCACTTGGATGCTCGGTGCCCTCGGGCTGCCGGAGTACCCCGCCGAGGTTCATGCCTACGGCACCGTCATCGGCACCGGCAATGCGGTCGTCGAGTGGAACCCCTCACGCCACGTCGGAGGCCCCGCATGAGCCCGTCCGACAACGCCGTGCAGCTCGCGCTGATCGTCCCGCGCATGCCCCATCCGCTGCTCTGTCCTGACGCCAGTCCCGCCTACGCGGCGCTGGCGGCCGGCTATGCCGCAGCACGAGCGCGCATCATCGCCGCAAAGCCTGATGTGTTGCTGATCTACAGCTCCGGCTGGGCCAGCGTCATCGGCCACCAGATCCAAGCCAACCCCGATGCCCAGTGGACCCATGTCGACCCCGAATTCCACGAGCTCGGGGCGATGCCGTACCACTTTCACATGGACGCCGAGCTGGGTGCGGCGTGGCGAGATGCCGCGCTGGCCCGAGGCCTCCAAGCGCGCACCGTGTCGTATCAGGGCTTCCCTTTCGACACGGGCTCCGTCGTGGCGCTCAAGCTGTTGACGGAGGGCCTGGACATCCCGGCCTCCATCGTGTCGAGCAACATGTACGCCGACCGCGCCGAAACGGTGGTCCTGGGCAAAGCCGCCGGGGAAGCCCTCGCCAACAGCGGCAAGCGCGCCGTCGCCATCGCAGTCACGAACCTGTCCCACTGGCTGCATCCCCGACCGGTGCCCCCTGCCGAAGATCGGGTGTCGTCGAGGCAAGACGACGAGTGGAACCGAAAGCTGCTGGAGCTGCTGGGCCAGGGCCGGCTCGAAGATGTGAGCCAGCTCGCGCGCACATTCACCCACCAAGCCCACGCCGACAACAAGCTCAAGGCCATCTGGTGGCTCGCCACGGTGGCCGGTGCCCACAACCGCTACCAGGGCGATGTGCTCGCGTACGGCCCGGTCCAGGGTGCCGGGTGTGCGGTGGTGGCGCTCACCCCCGACGACACCACCGCAGCCAACCTGGAATTCGACGAGGACGACGTCGAGGTCTTCCATGGCGACCGCAACGTGCTGGCGACCAGCACGGGCGACACGGTGGCCACCCCCTCCCCTCGCCCACCTGCGTCCCCGCCGTCCCCCGTGGCCCCGGCGCCCCAGCAAGATCGAGTGGACGTCGCTGCGGACCAAGCCCCCCGGCCTGTGGGCGCCTACCCCCATGCCCGACGCGTGGGCGAGCTGCTCTACCTCTCCGGCGTGGGCCCCCGGCAAGCCGGCACCGACGCCATCCCGGGTGGACCCATCCGCGATGGCGATGGACAGCCCCTCGACTACGACATTCGGGCCCAGACCCGCGCCGTTATCGAAAACGTGCGGAAGATCCTCGAGGCCTCCGGCAGCAGCCTCGACCGGGTGTTGGATGTGACGTCGTTCCTGGTCGACATGGACCGGGACTTCGCGGGCTACAATGAAGTCTACGCCGAGCTTCTCGGCCCGGTGGGTCCCACGCGCACCACCCTCGCCATCCGCGCTTTGCCCACCCCCATCGCCGTGGAGCTCAAGGTCATCGCCGCAGCGGGTCCGGCCCGGTGAAGCGCCGTCCGGCCCTCATCGACATCAGCCCGCTGGTGTCCTCCCGCATCGCCGTGTGGCCCGGGGACACGCCGTACAGCCGCCGAGACCTGTGCACCATCGCCGACGGGGCGAACCTCGACCTCTCGACCATCGAGACCACCGTGCACGTCGGGGCCCATGCCGACGCGCCGAGCCACTACCGAGGGGGCGCGGCCGGCATCGCTGACCGATCGCTCGACCTCTACTATGGCGACTGCGACGTCATTGTCGTGCAAGGCTGCCGCGGGCGTCGGGTGATGCCCGCCGACCTGCCGCGGGCCCCCCGGGCGCCTCGAGTGCTGCTGTGCACCGGGTCATTTCCAGACCCAGACTGCTGGAACGCCGACTTCGCCGCACTGTCGCCGGAGCTCATCGCCTGGCTCCATGACACCCATGGGGTCTTTTTGGTGGGCATCGACACCCCGAGCGTGGACCCGCAGCACAGCAAGGCGCTGGAGAGCCACCAAGCCCTCGCCGACCGAGACATGGCCGTGCTGGAAGGACTCGTGCTCACGCATGTTCCCGAAGGCATCTACACACTCGTCGCACTGCCCCTGCGGCTGGACGGGGCCGACGCCAGCCCGGTCCGTGCGGCGCTCGTCCCTCAATAGACCGGCCGAGCCGCGGGCTCTGAAGCCTGTCGAGCGCCGCAGTCAGACAGGCCCCACCCCCATCGGAGTGGAGCCCGACCTCTCCTCACCCGCCGGTGATCTTCCGTGCGGCCCGGGCGGCCGTGGGATCAGCATCGTTGACGGCGGCTCGAATCGCCGGCAGGGCGGCTGCGCGACCCGCATCCAAGCGCTCCAGGGCCCGCATCGCCCGCAAGCGCACATCAGCGTCCTTGTCGGAGACTCGGACCACCAGCGCATCCCAGGCATCCGTGACCGACAGCCAGCCCGCGGACCGGCACGCTTCAGCACGCACCTTTGGGTCACCGTCGTCGATGAGGGGCAACAGCAGCGAGCCCAGCACCGCACCGTCGGCATTGCCACCGATGGCCCGGGCGGCAGCCCCACGGACGTCCGGCTCAAGATCCACCACCGCGGACTGCAGCGCCACTGTCGCGAGTGCGATGGGCGCCCGGTCGAGCACTTCCACCATCATCCGCCGCACAGCCACGTCGGTCTCCATGGGGGCCATGGCCGCGATGGCCGGTGCCCAGTCCCCTCCTGTGCGACGGGCGGCGTCCACGAGCGCCACACGCAGCCCGGCATCATCGGCACCCGTGGCCAGGCGCACCAGCAGCAGTGGGGCCGCATCGGGGTTGCGCAGCGCAGGATCGGTGAAGCGCATGCTGCCCGCACGGGTGCGGGACGGGACCATGTCGGTCATCGCGAGCGCCAGCTCGGGCGAGCGTTGCTCGACGAGGGCGGCTTGAGCCGTGAGAACACTGACCCAGTCACCGTCTTGGGCACGAAGTTCAAGGGCGGGCGCGGTCAGGGCACGGGCTGAGGTCAGCTCGCCAGCGGCATCCACAGGCACCGCAGCGCCGGCGGTGAGACAGAGCGCGAAGAACAGGGGGCTCATGGGCTCACCTCCACCAAATGGGACGCCACAGACCACCAGTCCAGCGGTTGTTCACGTCGAATGTTTGTACCACAGTGAACTTCACCCCATCCCATGTGGTAGATATCCCAATCATCAACCCAGTGGTTGGTGAGGTGGGACGGCAGAAGGGCCTCGAATTCCATCACCAAGGGGTCGGTGGCGGGGCTGCTGGTGACGTCGGTCCGCAGGAAGGGGTCTGGGATGAACAGCTCCGCATCCACGCCGTTCTCAGCGGTCCAGACCGCCATGTTCACCGTCGCAGGGATGAGGGCCAAGCCGTAGCCTGCGCACTCGCTGCTGCGCTCAAACAGGCCTGGCACCCGCACCACTTCTTCGTCGGTCAAGGCCAGGTTGGCGATGAGCGTCTCGATGTTGGGCTCAATCTCGTCCACTTGCAGATCGACGTTGTAGTTGCGGACCGATGCGTCGTCGAGGATGTCCCCGACCGTCGAGAAGCCATGGTCCCGGTACTGTGGGATGGACATGTCAGGGTCCAGGCTCTCCAAGAACGCGTATCCGAGGTCAATGTCGGCGACATACAGCCGAAAGCCCCGGGGTGCGGTGGGGTCGGGCAGGAAGGTTGTGAACTCGTCGACATGGCCGACGCACAGCCACGCGATGTCGAGAGTGAAGGGCGCCTGGACCTCCTGGCGCACCAGGAAGTCCTGCATCTCGTCAGCTGGGGCCAGCCCGCGGCCCCCGTCGCCAAAGTAGATCCGCCCGAAGGGATACTCGACCCCGTCCACCGTCACCGGCGGCGAGATCTCGAGGTTGCCGAAGCTGTCCTGGCTGGTGGGCCGGCCGGAGCCCCACGTGCCCAGCGCTTCATCTGGACCAAAGAAGTAGTCCTCCGGGAAGTCGTCGAGGGCCGAGCTGCGGCCAGCACGGATGGAGTCGACGACCACATTGATCGACTTGCCCGGCACCGACGACGTGCCGAACTCCAGCTCGTCTTGGACCCACACGTCGTAGTCGTAGCCAGCGGCGTCGGGGTGGACGAAGTCGCTGCCGAGGCGGTCCACAAAGTCGGCGATCATGTCCTCGTTCGAGCCCCAGCTTCGCAGGGAGATCTCGACGGCCGCGCCGGTCAGCGCCTGCTGCATGTGGTGGTTGAGGATGAGGGGGGCGCTGTGCAGGCCCAGGGTGGTTGACGCCAGCTCGGCGCCGTCCCCATCGAGGTGCACCAGCTCCAGCTCGCCCGACACCGCGAAGTCCCCGAACTCCACCATGATGGACGTGGGATCGACGTCCGCAGCGACCGTGGCGCTGTCACCAGCGTCCACCAGCACCAGCTCACCATCCGCCCAGACCTGCACGGAGCCCGTGGTGGACAGCAGCGTGAGCGACACCGAGCCGTCCCCGAGGCCAGAGAACGCATCCGCGCTCAGCCCGATGCTGACCAGCTCGTCGTCTTCGGACCGCAAGCCGAAGTCCGCTTCACCGTTCTCATCATCATCATCGAGGTTGGCCACGCCCCAGACCGCGCCATCCAGGCCGGCCAGATCCAGTCCGCCGTCCGCGCCGCCATCCGCACCATCCGCACCGCCGTCGTCGCCAGGAGTGACCTGTTGATCGGCAGAGTCACCGCCCTCATCCTTGCCCCCCGCGCAGGCGACGAGGCCCACCAGGGTCAGCAGCAGGAAGCCGGGTGGCCCCTTCGATCGGGTCGAGAATGATGCAAGCACGCAGCCTCCGAGAGTTTCATTGGGGACAGCGCCCCTGCCAGCACAGGTCGTTGTCCAGTGGTCTTGCCGAGGTGCCCCCGTGGGGGACTCAGGTGGGCGGCGCAGCATCCGGAGCAAACCCCGAGAGCACACCGTCCACCCACACAAGACCGACAGGGCGAGCTGGGAGGGCACGAAGATCACGCCCCACAGCCCCCTGAGCAGAGCCACCCCTCCGGTGCACTTTGGGCAGCGCGCTGAGGGTTCCCGACCACACCCGAGTGGGGAATAGCCGAACGGGGTGGCCCGCCGCTACTGGTATGGCCGCTCGCCCCCGGAACGATCACCAAACGGGACGTCCCGGGCCAAGAGATCCACGTTCAGCCCGGGCTCGGTGGTGTCGCGAATGCGTAGAAGTTCGCATTGCGGCACTCGGGCAAGGCGTGGACGGGCATCTGCAGCGTGCGCACCGCCCACAAGTCCCCGAAGATCCGGGCAGCCGTGGTGCGATCCAGGTACTCCACGCCGGAGCTCCCCCCAGTCCCGACCCGACGGCCGATGACACGCTCCACCATGCGGGCATGCCGATGGCGGAACAACACGAACTGCTCTTCCAGCTCAACCACGGTGTCGACCAGCAAGCGGGGCCACGCGAGAAGCGGCAAGCTGCGGTGGCTCTCGATGAACAACAGCCCCGCCCGGGCCCGGCGACGGGAGGCCTGGTCCACGCTCTCGCCCAGCCCCTCGGCCTCCAAGAACTCCCGCGCGGCTTCGGCGGTCCGCGCAAAGCGGGTCTCCAGCTCCTCAACCCGGGTGATGCCGGCGCTGACCAGACGGGCCTTCTGGCTCTCTTGCCAAGCGACATAGGCGGTGTGGTACCGGCCCACGTATCCAGCGACAACCTCGTCATCACCGGCACTCTCGGGAGAAGACCCCTCGATGGGCGTGCGCTGCAGCCAAGCGTACAGCGTGTCCCTCAAGGTGCGGCCAGCTGCGGCGTCAGCCCGAGCCTGAGAGATGCGTCCCCACGCCAGTGCCCCCGCCGGCGAGCGGGCGGCCAGCGCCCGAATGTGCTCCAGCGCGTCCGTCTCACCGTACTTTTCGCGCTGTTCCTGCTCCAGCCCGAGCAGGATCTCCATCTCGCGCATCTGGAACGACTGGAAGCCGCTGGCCGGCACCAGCTTGTCCCGGAAGCTCAAGAAGTCCTGAGGCGCGAGGGTCTCCATGATCTCAAACTGGCTCACCGCCAGCTTCATGATGGCGCCCACCCGGCGCAGGTGGTGGACCACAAACGGCACATGCTCTTCTTCGAGGATGCCCTGGCCAAGGGCCTTGATGGCCAGTCTCAGCTCGCACAGGACTTGCTTGAACCACAGCTCATAGGCTTGGTGGGTGATGATGAACAACAACTCATCGGGTTCGGTGACATCACCCGGACCCTCCAGCCCACCCTGCAGCGACAGCAGGCGGTCCAGCCCGAGGTAGTCCCAGTAGTTGGGCACCGTGGCCGAAGGCACCGGAGGGGTAGCAGGGTCAACAGCGCCAGGCTCAGTCATGTCGGACCTCGAAGGGGAGATGGTCCCGAATGGTACCGCGCGGCGGCGGCCGGCAGGGCCCGCCCGGGTGATAGGCTGCGCTCCCTGTGCCCGGAACCCTGGAGAGCTGCGCATGCGCATATTTTCTCAAGATGCACTCGCCCCCGCTGCTGCAGAAGACTCGTGCTCTGCAGCCGCCTGGGCCACTGCGGAGATCTGGCGCGCCTCCTGCGCAGTCCCCCTCTCCGCGGCCCTCGCCGTGTTTGGAACGGGATGCCAGGGTGAGCTGGACCCTGAGCCGGCCCGTCAAGCGGCCATCGACCACTTCAATGCCCGCTACACCGCCGGGCGCATGGGCATCTTGCTCAAGGGCCACGCCGTCTGGCTGGAAGCGCCCTTCTTTCAGAAAGGGTGCTTGGAGTCCAAGGACCTGGCGTTCAACGACGACCCCAACAAGCGACCCGCGGGCTCCCCCGCGCGCATCTCCCCCACCTACGAGGCCCAGCGGTGGCTCTCGGCCAGCACCGACGGCGGCTTCTGCGTCTACCTCGGCACCGACCCCAAGTTCACGGTGGACAATGTGTCCTGGGGCGGCGATCGCTGGCGGGTCACGGGCTCGGTCGCATTTGCCGAGACCAGTCCCTGGTACGACTGTCTGGAGAACACCACCAAGTCCCAGCTGCTCGAAGTCAAGTACCCGCGAGAAGGGCCGCTCGAGCTGACGGGGGAGATCGACCTGAAGAACGGAGACTGCCCCCAACCCCTGCCCAAGGGCTGGGAGCGCACCCCCAAGTCGGCCCCAACTCAAGCCCCCCGCAAGGCCCCGGACCGCGCGTCGGTGCTGGCGCTGGTGCAGGAGTTTGACGCCGCATTGGACAAGGGGGACCACAGCACAGCCCGTGAGCTGACCAGCTGTTGGAACCTGTTTGAGAAGGGCCACTACGGCAGCTGCGCGCTGGGCGACTTCGTGGCGGTGGGGCCAGCATTCCCCGCCGAAGAGCGCGCGGCCCACGGCACACCTTGGCTCGAGTACTCACTCAAGAAGCCCGAGGACATCGGCAGAATCACCGCCGACCAACTCGACAAGACAATCTACCACGTCGCTGTGAAACACAAGCGCACTGGTGCGGACCGCAGCTTCTCGGTGCAGTTCGCCGACGGCGCTTGGAAGATGATGGGGGTGATCGGCCAGAAGTCCGGCGGCATCACTGCCGTGCGCTACCTCAACGACCTGCACCGCAAGGACCGCCGGGACCTGCTCGTCCGCCGGCTGGCCGGTGAAGCGATCGACCACGAGGGCAACCCCCTCGATCCCAACGCCCCTGAAGAAGTGGGCGAGGCAGGGTAGCGCCCGTGCAGATCGAGGTGGAGGGCCCCCGGGCCGACCGAGCCGCCGCTTGGGCGCAGATCGCGAACCCGGAGCCCTTCTTGCGGGCGGCCGGCCTGCCGCCGATCCACGTGCTGGAGATCCCGGACGAAGACTTTGAGATCACGCTCAGGGTCAAGCTTCTCGGACCAGTGGGCATGCGGCATGAGGGCGAAGAGCGCTCGGCCGGCTGGGTCCACCAGGACCGGCTGTGGTTTCGCTGGAAGGTGCGCGGTCCAGTCCTGACCTCGGTGACCTATGAAGCCGAGCTGGTGCCCGATGGCGATGGGGTGCGCCCCCGGATTCGCCTGACGCTGGACACGTGGACGCCGCTGGTCAGCCCCCTGGTGGTCTGGGCCATGCGCATGGCCAGCCGCGTGTGGACCCGTCGACTCAGCCGCCTGCCACCACCGGGGGGAGCAGCGAAGCCCACCGTCCGGCGCCAGCTCGATGTCACGGTCGAAGCTGCGTTGTCCCGCTGGGCCGATCGCCGGGGTGACCCCGTGTTGATCGGCCGCGTGCGGCGATTGCTGGTCTACACACCGGACTGGTCCCTGGACCGGCTGTGTCCCCGGGCCCTCGCCCAGCGCTGGGACCTGCCCCTGGCCCGGGTGCTCGACGGGCTCGTCTCTGCGGCAGCCGCCGGGGTCTTCGGCATCGCATGGCAAGTTCACTGTCCCCGCTGCTGCACCACTGTGGCCCACCTCGACGCCTTGTCGGCGCTGGGCGGTGACCTCACTTGTGGTCGGTGCCGCGCCGCCGTCAACGTGGACCTGACCCGCACGGTCTCGGCAGTGCTCACCGTGCCCACCATCACCGCAGCCGAACGCTACGTCGTCGACAGCCCCGCGCGCTCCCTCGACGTGGTCGCCTCCGCCTTGGTGGGCCCCGGTCGCGGCCAAGTGTTCCAGCTCCATGCGCTGCCCTGTGGCCCCTGGCGACTGGTGACCGGCGTTGACGCCGAAGATGTCCATGTGGACGTGCATCCCGACGGACCCACCGACGTGGCTTGGCACGCGCAGGACGGCCCCACACGGTTGAGGATGGCGCCCAATGCCACCCTCCAGATCCACCCCCACCCCCACCGGCGCAACCGCGTCCGCCTGATCCGGGCAGAGACCGCGCCCCCCCGGCGGTTGTCGGCGCTGGCCATCCTCAGCCACCCGGGCTGGCGGCGGGTGCTGGGGCGTCCCGGGCTGGCCCCCAGGACCGTGGCGGATGTGGACGACGTCACCGTCCTGTTCACCGATCTCACCCACACCGCACCGTTCTATGCCGCCGCCGGCGATCGCATGGCGCTGCAGTTTGTGCAAGCCCACCAGGCGGTCGTCGAACAAGCGGTCGAGTCGGCGGGGGGGGTTGTGATCAAGTCCTTGGGAGACGGCTGCATGGCGGTGTTCTCCAGCCCACTGTCTGCGTGCCAGGCCGGCCTTGACGTGCTCCTTGGCTTCGACCGGTGGTGCCGCGCGCGGGCGCTCGCAGCAGCCCCGGAGCTCCGGATCGGCATCGCCCGGGGGCACGCACTCGCGATGCGCACCGACACCGCCGGCTTCGATCTGTTCGGTGCCACGGTCAATGTCGCGTCCCGGGCGGTCTATGGCGCCCGCCCCGGCACCCTTCGCTGGACCCACCGAGTTGCCGGATCACCCGGTGTCGCCGCCCTTCTCGACACGCTCGACGCCCACGATCGGGTGGCCTTCTGCGATCCTGATCCAGAGGCGTCGGCTGACTCTGGACCCGGCGGTTAGGTGGCCCGTGAGGCTCGCACCGGTGCACGCTCAACGCATCGCCCGTGCCCCGACCCGTGGGGGCCTGATCCCCCGATCCACAGGAGAGGCCAAATGTCCCGGAACGCTGATCTGTACGTCAATCGCATGGGCCCCATCCTCGTGCTCGCACCAGCATCCGGGGGCAAGCTCAGCCACATCGCCGAGACCCGCAAGGTGGCCCTTCAGCGCGATGGCGAGGTCCAGTCGGGCCTCTGCCGCTGGATCTTTGCCGACATCCCCCGCAACACGCTGGAAGACGCCTGGGGCAACCGGTACGACCACCAAGTCCACTCGTTGCTCGCGGGCACGGTGGCTGAGGGTGAAGAGCTGATCAAGGCGCTGGTCCACGAAGGCTTCCGGGTGGAAGACTCGCCGGATCTGTTTGTGCCCTTCCAGACCCTGGATCCCCGGGACGCCGAGACCTCCGATCAGATCCGTGTGCGCCACCCCCGGGCCTTCGCCCTCGCCCGCCGCGAGCGCCCGACGATGCGCCAGCTGGTGACCGCCATTCGCGACTCGGTCCTGATCAACCACTGAGCCGGCCCGGCGGGCACTGCGCACCTCTGGGTTGGTCACAGCTGCACAGTCCACGATGCGCACCAGCGGCGAGACGGGGAAGCCCATGAGCACCGGCGCCTGGGTGCGCACACCCGCGTGGGACCTGTTCTGGCTGCACTCGCCGCTGTGGATGCTGCCGCTGGTCGTGGTGCTCCGCATCGGCTGGCCATCGGCCGAGACAAGCCCCATCAGCACCCTGTACTTGGTGTTGGCGGGGCTGTTCTGGATCGGCCACCGGTTCAGCTCGACGTGGATGGCGTGGATGAGCGAGCCGTATCGGCCGTTGCTCACGTCCCAGCGGCACCGCTTCCTCACCGTGCCCGCGGTGGTCATCCTCGCGACGGTGCTGGCCATCCTCGACCCGTTCGAGGTGCTGCCGGGGACTGCGCTCAGCCGCGCCATTGTCATCGGCGGCGTGGACTACTTGCTCGTCACCTGGCACTTCTCGGCCCAGCACTTCGGCCTGCTCAGCCTGTACCGGGTCCGCTCCGGCCGCACGGCAGACGGCACCACCCGCACCCTCGACCGCGCCTTTGCCGTTGGGGTCGGGGGCGGCTTGATCATCCTGGCTGAGCTGCTTCAGGGGGCCACGGGCATCCCGGTGGGCTGGCAAGAAGCACTGCACCTCACCGCGCCCCTGCGGGAACATGCTGACGCGCTCACCCTGGTCGGGCAAGGCCTCGCGGTGGTGCTGACCATCGCCCTTCTGGTGCGGGAGCGTCGCCAAGGTCCATGGGGCCCCCGAGCGCTGTACATCGTCGGCATGGGCGGGATGGTGCTCGCGGCCTTTGCGTGGGACCCCTACATCTTCTTTGTGTTCTGGACAGCCCAGCACTGGCTGGCAGCGATGGGGCTGGCCAGCCAAGTGGTGGCCAGCAGCGCCCTGCCGCCACCAGACGCCCGCTGGCACCGGCTGATGCACCGGATCAACCGCAGCGAGGTGCGCTGGGTGTTGTGCATCGCCCTGCTCAGCCTGCTCACGATGCCACTGTACGAGGTGGAGTCCAGTGGTGGTCCCGACGACCGCCCAGGCCTCGACGCACTGGGACACGCCGCCGCCACCTGGCTGACCAGCGACACGGTGTTGCCCTGGTTGCTCGCATTGGGCTTTGCCACGGCATTCCTGCACTATCTGCTCGACCGCGCGGTCTGGCGCTTGTCGGATCCCGAGGTCCGCAAGGCTGCGTCCGGGCTGATGCGGCCCCGGTAGGTTCCGACGTGCGCAGGGCGCCGACGGCGGGTGCAGTCCCCGAGAAGCCGACCCAGCGGCAACCTGGAGATTGCTTGACTCGGGGCGGGACCCGACCGGGTCCGAGCAGGCCTCCTCCAAGCCGCCATCCGGCACACGCGGGGCAGCTCGGGGCAGCACCCCACCACCTGCCCCACGCCCCGAAACGCCCCCGCTCTGGGACTGGTCCATGCTCTCTGGGCTGCTGAAAGACCCGGCCCAAGACGATGATGACCGCGCCGCTTTTACCGCCTACGCCTCCGCGCTGGCGGAGCTCTGGTGGCCCCGCATCGGCCTGCTCCTCGCTGCGGCCTGTCTGCTCTGGTGGTCGCTGGACGCCTGGGTCTTCCCCCACTCCACCGCCGCCCAGGATGCCCTCGGCACGCTGCGCTTGCAGCTCGTGGTGCTCGACCCGCTGCTCGCCCTCTTCCTGCCCGTGGCTCCCCTCGCCCGCCGCTGCCCCCAGGACGCCGCCAGTCTGGCCGCGTTGTTGAACCTGGTGCTCGGGGGGTGGTGCCTCGCCCAGCTCGATGGCGGCGGCGTGCTCGGGATCGCCTACGCCTACCTGGTCCCCCAGTTCTCCATGCTCCTGCTGGTGCCCTTTGGCGCCCGGGTCGGCCACCTCCTGCTGTGGACCGGCGTCCTCTGGACGACGTGGCTGGCCCACCCCGACACGTCCTTCGCCACCCCAGGGGCTCTGGCGTCCTTGAGCTACTTCGCGTTCGCCGCCTTCATCGGGTTGTTCGTGGGACACGCTGTCTATGCCCTCCTACAGCGCAATTTCCACCTCAACCTGCAAGTGAAGCGGCAACGCACCGCGCTGGCGACCGTGGCCGAACACCTGGAGCCCCCCGTCGCCGAACAGACCGTGGCCATCCGGATCCCAGCGCCCGGGCCCAGGATGTGCGGTCCGCCCAGCGCCGTGAGCTCGCCCGGGACATGCACGACCACATCGGCCAAGAGCTACTCTCCCTGCGCCTGCTCGTGGGCGTGGGCCAACAGCTCCACCGCGACTCCGACGTGTCCCGCACCCTCAGCGAGCTCAACGGACAGGTCGGGCGCGTGCAACACAGCCTGCGACGGGTGCTCCAGTCGCTGCGGCCGGCACGGCTCGACGAGCTTGGACTGATCGAAGGGCTCACGGACCTCATGGGAGACCTGGAGCGCCGCAGTGGCCTGCGCTTCACCTTGGAGGCCCACGGGATGCCCGAGCCCGTGCCCACCGCCCAAGCCCTGGCGCTGTACCGGGCGGCCCAGGAAGCCTTCAACAACGTGCTGCGGCACGCCGTGCCCGAGCGGTGAAGGTGCTACTCAGCGGCGACGCAAACGCCCTGCACATGGCCATTGTCGACGATGGCATCGGCGTCCGCCCAAGCGGCGGGGCCCCCACCGGCGGGCTGGGCATGGTGGGCATCCGAGAGTGTGTGGCCGAGCTGCACGGCACCGCCCGCTGGACCCGCACGACCGAGGCCGGGGGCACCACCCTGGCCTTCGCCCTCCCCCTGGAGCCTCCCCCATGACCACCATCCTCATCGCCGATGACCACCCCATCGTCCGGCACGGACTGCGTCGCCTGCTCGATCTCCAGCCCGATCTGGAGGTTGGGGGTGATGCGGCCGACAGCGCCGAGGTCGTCCAGCTGCTGGCCCACACCCAACCCGAGGTCATCGTCCTGGACCTGTCCCTCCCCCACTTGGGGGGGCTGGAGCTCGGGTACCACATCCGCGAGAACCACCCGCAGGTCAAGATTCTCGTGTTCAGCGTGCAACCGGAAGACACGCTGAGCCTGTACCTCCTCGAAGCGGGCGTCTCGGCTACCTGTGCAAAGATCACGGCGTGGAGGCGGTCATCGATGCCGTCCGAGTGGTCGCAGCCGGGCGACGGTATCTCTCCAGCACGCTTCAAGCCCTCGAAGCCGAGGCCCGGTCCAGCGCCAGCGGCCCGCCCCACGAGCGACTGTCCCCCCGAGAGCGCCAAGTCTTCGACCGCCTCGTGGCCGGCATGTCGGTCAATGCCATCGCCGGCGAGCTCGAGATCTCCGCGTCCACGGCCAGCAACCACCTGTCCCGAACCCGCCGCAAGCTCGGGGTCCAGAGCAATGGGGAGGTGCTGGTCTACGCCTCCCGTGCCGGGCTCATTCAGCGGTAGCCAGAGCTGATCAAACCATATACACACTATGTACAAAAAGGAGTTGTCATGCTGTCATGGTTTCGACGAGATCCGGTGAAGGCTCTCGAAGCACAGATCGCCAAGAAGTACGAAGCGTCCGTCGCCTTGCAACGCAACGGCCGGTTGCGGGAGTACGGCGACGCGATGAAAGAGATTGAAGAGCTGGAGCGCAAGCTGGACGGGCTGAAGAGCGAAGACTGAGCTGTGAGGCCACCCGGGGCCAGCTTGGGTCAAATGACCCGGGGACAATGCGTGGGTTGGCCCCCTCGACAGCCAGAACTCGCTCCGACGGCCCATCGAGGACTGGCACAGGGTGTGCACTGGAGGTGGCTCACGCCTCCCAGGAGCACCCCCCATGGCACTGCCCACCCGCGAACTGGTCATCCTCGGCGCCGGAACCGCCGGCACGATGATGGCTTGGCTGTTGTTGCCCCGCCTTCCCACCGGCTGGCGCATCACCGTGGTCGACCCCAGCACGACCCACCTGTACCAGCCCGGCCTGCTGTTCCTGCCCTTCGACATCTACACGCCTCAAGGCATCGTCCGGGACCGCAAGCGCACGCTGCCGCCCGAGGTGACCTGGGTAGCGGCGGCCATGAAGGCCGTGGACGAGACCGCAAAGACCGTGACCCTGGATGACGGAAACGTCCTCAAATACGATGTTCTCATCAGTGCCACGGGCTGCCGCACGGTGCCGGAGAGCCTGCCTGGGCTGAGCGAAAGGGGCTGGGGCACCAGTGCCTTCGACTTCTACACGTTGGAAGGCTCGGTCGGGCTGCGGGACCGGCTGAGGCGCTTCGATAGTGGCCGCGTGGTGGTCAACCCGGTCGAGATGCCCATCAAGTGCCCCGTGGCGCCGCTGGAGATGGTGTTTCTGCTCGACGCCCACTTCACGAACCTGGGCATCCGCGACGACGTTCAGCTCACCTATGTGACCCCGCTGGACGGGGCCTTCACCAAGCCCGTCGCAGCCGCCCACTTGGCCACGCTGCTGGCCGCCCGGAACATCGACGTGGTCACCGACTTCGCGTGCGGTGAGGTCCAGGGCAGCGCCTCCGGAGGACGCATCGTGAGCCATGACGACCGCACCGTCGACTATGACGTGCTGGTCAGCACTCCGCCCCATCGTGGGGCCGACGCACTGGACCACAGCGAGCTGACCGACGAGCTGGCCTATGTGCGGGTCGACCGCCACACCCTCCAGAGCGTCGTGCACGAGGACGTCTTCGCACTCGGCGACGGGACGGACTGCCCCACATCCAAGGCCGGCAGTGTGGCCCACTTCCAAGCCGAGGTGCTTGTGGAGAACGTGCTGCGCCACATCCACAGCCAGCCGGTGCGACCCGACTTCGATGGCCATGCCAACTGCTTCATCGAGACCGGGCACGACAAGGCCATTCTGCTCGACTTTAGCTACGACGTGGAGCCGCTTCCCGGCGACTTCCCCCTGCCCGGCATCGGACCCTTCCGCTTGTTGGGCGAGAGCCACGTCAACCACTGGGGCAAGCTCGCTTTCCGGTGGGTCTACTGGAACCTCTTGTTGCCCGGAAAGGGCCTGCCACTCGACCATCGCATGCTGATGGCTGGCAAGCGGGGTGCCGCATGAACGCCCAAGACACCGTCTCCACTGACGACCGCCTCGACCGCATTGAGGCCCGCCTGGACCGCCTGTCCATCTCCATGGAGCGCTTGGTCGAGGCCGAGTCTGCCCGCCAGGAGCTCATCGACGAGATGTGGCCCATCGTGCGCCTCGCCGGAATCGCGGCCGTGGACCAGCTCGATCAGGCCGAACAGAAGGGCTGGCTGGGCACGGCCGGTGCGGCCATGGGTGTGCTCCAGCGGCTGCTTCAGGGCACCTCGGCGTCCGAGCTGGACGAGCTCGCCGACAGCATCTTGGCCATCAAGGACGGGGTGCGTGCGCTGACCCGCCCCGAGGTCATGGCCATCTTTGAGGAAGTGGGCGAGACCCTCCAAGACTCCGACCACCTGCGGCCCGTGGGCCCCGGCAGCCTCATTCGTGCAAGCGGCGATGTGGAGGTTCAGCGAGGGCTCGCGGTGGTGCTGGAGCTGCTGCGCCACGCCGGAAAGGCCACCCGCGAGGTGTCCCGCCGCAAGTCGGAGCGTGCCCGTGGGGGCCCCCGTCCGGTTCGCCCCGCCCCGACCGCCTTCACGGCACCGGCGGTCCATGCCCCCGCCCGCAATGTGGTGCAAGCCCCTCGGGGTCCCGGCGATCCGGAGCTCCCCGGACCGAACATCCAGAAGGTCCTGCCCGAGGCTGTCTTCACTCCCGAAGGCTTCCTCAAAGACCCGACCACCTGGACAGAAGACTTGGGCGCAGCCATCGCGGCCGATCTGGGCCTCGGTGCGCTGAGCAACCGCCACTGGGAGGCCATCCGCGCTGCGCGGGCCTCTTGGACCGAGTCCGGCGCCGCCCCCAACGTGCGCCGCCTGAGCGTGCGGGGCGGCATTCCCGTCAAGGACCTCTACCAGCTCTTCCCCAAGGCCCCCGGCAAGACCGTGGCCCGGCTCGCAGGCATTCCCAAGCCTGCGGGCTGCATCTGAAGGATCCGTCATGCAGACCGCTTCCCAGCCCGCCGCCCACCGCAGCGTCGCCCTCATCGTCTCCAAGGGTGGCCTCGACGAGGTCTACCCCGCACTCATCCTGGCCAACGCAGCGCGGGCGTCCGGGATCGATGCCAGCATCTTCTTCACCTTCTACGGCTTGGATGCCATCACCGAGAAGAAGGTCGACCGCTTGCATGTCAGCATGGTGGGCAATGCGTCCAGCCCCATGCCCCACGCCCTCGCGGGCCTGCCCGGCATGGACGGCGTCGCGACGTCGTTCATGAAGAAGCGGATGGAGGACCTGGACATCCCCGGCGTGCGCGAGATGATCCAGATGCTGGCCGACGCTGGCTGCCGGATCTTCGCGTGTGAGCTGGCCATGAACATGTTTGAGCTCAAGGCCACCGATCTGCTGCCCCAGGTCGAGTCGGTGCTCACCGCAGAAGACTTCTACCGGGAAACCGTCGGCGCAGACATCGTCTTCACCTGAGCCGACGACTCCCCAGAATGACGATAGCGACGACATTGTTGGCCGTGCTGCCCCCACCGGGGCGGCACTGGACCTCGGCAGCGGCACCTTGGCAGGTCCACCAAAGCAGGTAGAGCGGGGACGCCTAGGCTAGGAGTGTCCGATGAATCCCGCACGCAATGTTCTCGGCGGCCCGATCCAGAGCTGCAGCACGTCCCCCAAGACCGGCTGGTTTCGGGACGGTTGCTGCCGGACCGACGCCACGGACGGAGGCTCCCACACGGTGTGCGCCCGGATGACGGCGGACTTCTTGGAGTTCAGCAAGGCCCGGGGCAATGACCTCAGCACCCCCCGCCCAGAGCACGGATTTCCAGGGCTGGGCCCCGGCGACCAGTGGTGCTTGTGCGCCCCGCGCTGGGCTGAGGCGCACAAGGCCGGCAAAGCGCCCTTCGTGGTGCTCGGGGCGACCGAAGCGACCGCGCTCAAGTACTGCCGCATCGAAGATCTGCTGGCGCACGCCTTCGACGCCGTCGAGGCCTGAGCGACCGCACCGTGAGGGTCACCGCTGGGGCAGAAAGCCCGTGACCATCACCCGCATGTCGAAGCCGTGGGACGCGCCCGTGACCCACTCGCGCCCAGCCCACGCGTGGTCGGTGCCAAATTCCACGCGCCCGCCCACCCACGGATGGGGTCGGATGCTGCCGCCGAGCGCCGCCCGCATGCCCGGCCACGGCCCCGTGAACTGGCCATCCCACCACGCCGACGGACCGGCCCACATGCTCGGACCCACGGAGACGTCGATGGCGTAAATGTCGATCGGTTGGTGGTAGACGGCCATCGCCGACACGATCCACCCGCGTACTCGAAGGTCCCCGGCGGCATCAAATGGGGACGCGGCGTCGAAGCGCAGGTTGAAGCGCCAGACGACGGGCATCTCCAATGACAGCGCCACACCGCCCTTGAACGCCACCGGACGGCCCCGGTCGGTGCGAAAGACGGGGCCGACCGAGAGCTGGAACACGTCCCGTCCGTCGGTGGGCTGTGGCTCGGACGTGTCGTCGGCCGGTGCGGCGGCAGGCGCTGGGACGGGATCCAGTCCCTGCTCGACGGGGTCGTCATCCACCGGATCCTGAGCAAGCACGGTGCCCACCAGGGCGAGCCAGAGCCACCCCATCACAGGCCCCCTTCGGTGCCGTCCAACAGGACCACCGAGAACACGTGCACCTCGTCGGGAAAGGCCAGTGCGACGGCATTCCCGGACCATGCTGCGCTCAGTCTGGTCGGCACAAGCGGCAGGTCCACGGCCCGCACCGCTTGGCCAGAGATGGCGTCGAGGTGCACCAGCCGGCCGACGTCGCCGGGAGAGGTCACGAGCAGCAGATCGCCGCCGGTGCCGATCACATCGAAGTCCAACAGCCGCTCGCCGATGGCCGTCGCCCACAGCTCAAAGCCGTCTGGCAGGGTCGCCCGCAGCTCGGTGTCGTTCTTCATCGCCGTCACGACCGCACCGGCCAGCGGCTCCCAGGCGATGAGCTCCCCAGGGGTCTGCCAACCCACCGCCCCGTCCGGGCTGACGGCCCAAGTTCCGCCGGGATTGGTGATGAGCAGCAGTCCTTCTTCGTCGGCGGTGGCCAGCGCAGGGCTCGAGCATGCCGCGTCGTCGATGACCAGCGGCTCTGCTTCCCCAAAGATCACCACACAGCCCTCCGAGGCCCAGCGCTCCAGTGACACGGGCTCACCATCGATCAGCCCCCCGCCGAGCACTTCTGCCGAGCCGCTCGACTTGCGCACCGTGCTGGCGGACTGGCCGGAGACCCGGACCAGCTCTCCGTCCATCATCAGCAGCAAGTCCTGGTCTCGGTTGTCACCCACGTCCTCGATCTGGGCCATGCCGCCCGGCGCAAACCGGTCGACCTCCGCGCCGGTCTCGACATCGAGTCGCAGCATCACGGGGGACGGGTCCCGCTGGACAACGTGCAGGTCGGCGGGATTGGACCCCAGCTCCAGCGCGCCGGCAGACACCGGGAATCCCCGCTCATGGCGCAACATCGAGCCCGGGTCGGCACACCCCACCACCCCCAGCCCCCCCAGCATCCAGCGCCACATTTAGCGGTCCCCCGAGGGCGACCGATGGCTCATGCCCCGTCGTCCGGCCCAGGCCAGCAGCGCATAGGTCAGGTTGGGCAGCCGGCGGGCCATCATGACGCCAAAGCGCCCGTGGCCGGTGAAGACAAACTGGCGCTTGCGCAACGCGATGGCGTCCACCATCACCCGGGCGGCGGCGGGGCCGGTCCACATCAGCTTGGCGGGTCGGGGATCGGTGCGGTCCTTCTTCATCACCCCGTCGTTGTCGACGCGGGCGATGTCGGACTCGACGAAGCCTGGATGGATGCTGGTGCAGGACACACCCGAGCCCTGAAGCTCGATGGACAGGGTCTCTCCGATGTGCCGAACCGCAAGCTTGCTGGTGTTGTAGGGACCACTGCCCGCCAGCGGAAGCCAGCCGGCCACACTGCCCACCAGTGCGATTCGCCCCCCGGTCTTTTGCAGCTCTGGCAGCGCATGGCGGGCCGTGCTCAACAACCCAAGAACGTTGACGTCTAGCTGGCGGCGCCACTGCTCATGGGTGACGCCGAGGATCTTGCCCGACACCGCATAGCCGGCGTTCGCCACCGCCACATCCAGCCGCCCATAGTGCGCCACAATGGCCTCGACAGCGGCCTTCTGGGCATCGTCATCGGTCACATCCAGGGGGAGCACCAGTGCCCGTTGGCCGAGCGCCCGCACTTGGGCAGCCACCGCTTCGAGGGGCTCCACCCGGCGACCCGACAACACAAGCCAAGCGCCCCGGCGGGCCAGCTCTTCGGCGCACGCCGCCCCGAGGCCAGAGCCGGCGCCGGTGATCCAGACCACCCGGCGGTCGAAGCGCATGGTGTGGGCGGGGCCATCGGGAACGACAGATATAGCGGTGGTCATGGGTCCTCCGGGGCTGCCTGCATAGCCCGGGGACTCTCGATCGACCGGCAAAGGCGGCCACGGCGAGCGTCGATCTTCCAGCTCAGCGCGCCCTGCGTTGGCCACCCCTCAGAACGTGACGAGGGCCCCAGGCGTGTCGAGGTCCAGGCCGATGAAGCCCCCCCATCCCTCATTGTCGAACATCGGCGGCAGCGCCATCACCCGCACTCCCAGGCTCGCCAAGCCCACCCGGCCCGAGATGTAGGGGCGGGCCCGGTCCGCGAGAACTTGCACATCCCAGCGCCCCTCGGTGGCATCAAACGACGACGTGTAGCCGCCCAGCACCACCGCCCCGCCGCCGGCGTCCAGCGTGGTGCTCCAGCCCCCGGTGCCCAGCCGCTGGCGCAGGCTGCCGCCGGCTTCGATGCGGGCAAACTCGGAAAAGCCGGTCTCGAGGGAGGAGGACCGCGCCGGTGAGCTCAGGTTGACGCCGCCGCCGAGCACAACCCGCTCCCGAAGGACGACGTGGCTGGTGAGCATCCAGGACGTCGACATGGCCGCTGTGGTGCCTTGAAGCAACGACAGCCCCACTTGCCAGTGCCCCCCGAGGAAGAAGGGCTTGCCCGGATCAGCAATCAGCTCACGAAGCTGCTGGGCACTCGACAAGAAGGCCACGTTGTCGCCGCCCAGCTTGCGGCTGGTGATGCCGACGATGCGCCCTTGGGCGTCGACGACCGGTCCGCCGGAATTGCCGGGGTTGAGGGCCGCGTCGGTCTGGATCAGCCGGGGCCCCACAGCGCTGACGATGCCTTCGGTCACACTCCACAGCAGCATGCCCTCCATGGCTTCGGAGCGCTCCGCAGCGGGGGCGAACGGGTGGCCCATGCCGTACACCCGGTCGCCCTGCTGGGGCTGGTCATCGTGAATGTCGAGAAATGTGCCCCGGTTGGCGAGGGCTGGCACCGACACGAGCGCGATGTCCTCCCGGGGCCGGGTGGCGATGATGCGGCCCTTCCCTTCTTGGTTGTCGCGGGTGATGACCCGGGGACGCAGCCCGCTGGAGACGCAGTGGTAGGCGGTGGCCACGGTGCCCCGGTCGTCGATGAGCACCCCGGAGCAGTACGCGGGCCCGGTGATGAGCAGGACGACGGCGTCCAACCAAGTGGAGATCTGTTCGGGCGTGGCGTTTCGGGCCAGCGCCGCGGGGACGGGCGCCTCTGGAGCCGTCGCCTCGGGGACGGGCGCCTCGGGGACGGGCGCCTCCGGGAGGGTCGCAGCCGGTGGGGTGGCCTGCGGCAGACCCTCGGATGCCGGACCCACCAAAACATCGTCCATCACGCCATCTTGGGACACAACCTCCGCAGAGCCTGGCTCACCCTCCGCCGCCGGCCGGTCGTCCGCTGCGGTCGACACACTCCCCCACAACAGGGCCATGGTCAGCGCCAGGCGCCGGGTCCAGCCGATTCCAAGGCACAAGCGGGCAGGTGCCGCAGAGGTCGGGCGAGGGCAGGGCATCATGGAGCCCGGATAACCCCAGGCGCTGTCCGCTGGGGCGACACAGGTGTTAGGCGGCCGCCCATGCAGCGCCTCTCTTCGATTCTTGTGGCCATCGCCGCGCTGGGCACCTTCGGGTGTGAGCCCGGCGCTCCAGCGCCCGCCCCTGTGGCGCCCCAAGCGCCGGACCCCGTCCCCAGTGCGACGCCCGCGCCCGTGCCCAGCGCGGCTCCCGAGCCGGTCGCGGACGACGCCCCCGAGCCGGAGCCGCCCGCCGTGGCGGGTCCAGACGCTGCGGCCATCGCCACGCCCCCTCCCCCGCCCGCCGGTGCCCCGCAGCGCATCTCTGCGCGGCACATTCTTGTGGCCTGGGCCGGCGCCACCGATGCGGATCCCACGACTCGGCGCACCCGAAGAGAAGCCCTCGCCAAGATTCGCCAGCTCGCCGACCAGATCGCGGCCGGAGAAGACTTCGCCACACTCGCCCAGGCCAGCTCCGACGACTCCAGCGCTGCCCGCGGCGGAGACCTCGGGGCGTTCGGCCGAGGGGCCATGGTGCCCGCCTTCGAGAACGCCGCGTTCGCCCTGAAGACCGGCGAGGTCAGTGACGTGGTCGAGAGCCCGTTCGGCTTCCACATCATCAAGCGCGAGTCCCTCGTGGAAGTCCACCTGGGCCATGTTCTCGTGCAGTGGGAGGGCGTGAACCGCAGCGCCGCCAGCCGCACACAAGTCGAAGCCCGTGCCATCATCGACGAGGCCAAGGCCCGCTTGGCGGCAGGTGAACCCCTGGCCACAGTGGCGGCCGAGCTGTCCGACGGACCGAGCGGCGTGCGCGGCGGCGATCTCGGCTGGTTCCAGAAGGGCCAGATGACCGACGACTTCGACGAGGTCGCGTTCAAGCTCAAGCGCGGCGAGATCTCGGCAGTCGTCGAGACCGCCGCCGGCTACCACGTCATCGTGCGCATCCGCTAAACCTGCCAGCCTGGCGAGTGGCTACAGCTCAGACTCGATGGCGCTGCGGATGGACTCATCCTTGGCCGGCGTGACCTGACCCTCCGACACCTGCATGTTCCGGCCCACGATCATGATCCGGGGCCACTGGCGGTCGGGCACCATCTCGTACCCAACTTGCTGGGTGTCCGCGAGAACCGGCGCCTCGATGCCAAAGGCGTTGGCCCACTCGGCCGCATCCGCCGGCTGGGGTGCCGTGCCCGTGGCCGTCTCCGGCAAGATGGTCAGATAGATGAAGCCCTCATCCCGGTAGTCTTCCCAAGTGTGGGTGACCTCGGAAGCGAGCTCTTTGCAGGGTCCACACCACATGGTGCTGAGGTCCACGGCAATGACCATCCCGTAGAACTGCCACATCGAGACTTCGTCGCCGTTCTGATCCCGAATGCGGAGATCGGGAAAGACCTGACCCTCGTCAAAGCCCCCGGGCGTCAGGTCGGCGGGCGGCAGATCGCCTTTGTCCCAGCTGTTGTCCGGCGCCACGTAGTCGCTGCCCACCTCAGTGCTCCCCTCTTCGTCCGCCGCGTCCGCACCGGGGGGGGACTCCAGGTACGGCACGCAGCCCGCACCGATCGACACCAAAGCAAGGATCGGCAAGAACCGGCAGGCAACAGTGGACATGACGGACTCCAGGAAGCGCTGAACACGAGTGTATCCGACTCGGTGTCCCGACCACCACCTTCCTGTGAAGCGTCGACGGCTTGGGACGCTGGTTTTCAACATGGAGCTATGCACCGTTTGGGGGTGGGCTGGCCACCAACGACACGGATAGACGCCGCAACATGTCGAAGCACCCCCAACATCGCCTGTCCCGCGAGCTGCTGCTCGAGACCTTTCACACCTACGGTGCCCCCAAGGAGCGCTGGCTGGTGGGGGGCGAGTTTGAGCGCGCCGTCGTCCGCCCCGACGGCACACCCGTCGCGTATGACGAGCCCGACGGCATCCGATGGATCCTCGAGTCCCTCGCGGATGGGCAACCGGGCTGGACCCACAAGCACGAAGAGGGCCACCTCATCGCGCTGGAGCGACCAGATCGCAGCAACATCACCCTGGAGCCCGGTGGCCAGGTGGAGCTGTCCGGCGCGCCCCATCCAACGGTGACCGCGCTGGCGGCCGAGCTGAAGGAGAACCGCGACTTCTTGTTGAAGCTGGCCGAGGGCCGCCCCCTGCGCTGGATCGCGTGTGGACTCACGCCCATCGCCCCCATCGAGGCCGTCTCGTGGATGCCCAAGGGCCGCTACCGCATCATGCGCGAGTATCTGCCCACCCAGGGTGATCTGGCCCTGTTCATGATGAAGGGCACCAGCTCGGTTCAGTGCAACTACGACTTTGCGAACGAAGCCGACTGTGCCGACAAAGTGCGCTTGTGCTCGGGCATCTCGGCGCTGACCACCGCACTGTTCAGCAACTCACCGCTGTACCAGAACAAAGACACGGGCTTCATGTCCTACCGGGGCCACGTCTGGACCCGCACCGACCCCGCACGCACGGGCTTCCCCCCAGGCCTCCGTGCGGACTACTCCCATGAGCGCTGGGTCGACTACTTGCTCGATGTCCCCATGATGTTCTACAAGCGGGTCGACGCATGGGTGCCGGCAGCCGGACGCAGCTTCCGCACCTTCATGACCGAAGGGTTTGAAGGCCAGCTACCGACGATGGACGACTGGGATCTACACATGACCAGCGTCTTCCCCGAGGTCCGCATCAAGCGCACCATCGAGGTCCGGGGCGCCGACTGTGTGGACGCTCCCCTCTCCGTCGCGTTCTGCGCGTTCTTCGCGGGCCTGCTGTACGACGCCACCGCGCTGGCCGCGGGGCTGGATCTCGCCGCGCGCCTGGAACAGCACGGCACCCACGACGAGCGGTTCGCCATCGCGTGCAAAGATGGTTTGCAAGGCCGCATTGGCCCACATCGCATCACCGAATGGGCCGCCGAGCTGGGCGACATTGCTGCGGCCGGACTCACTGCATGGAAGCCCGAGGATCGGCCCCTTCTCGATCCTTTGCTCGAACGGATCGAGGCTGGCCGCAGCCCGGCCGTCGACCTGCTTGCAGCTTGGCGACACGATCCCCGTCCCGAGTCAGTCATCAAGGCGATAGCTTACTAGGGCAGTGGAGTTCGCCGTCATTCGAACACGATGACGCAGCAAGCCTCGGCCGTTCTGTTGAAGTCGGCCCAACAGGCTTCTCGCGACGTAGTTCGTCTGCTTGAATTGAGCCGAGGGCGACCTCCAAGTACCGTCGCCCACCAAGGAGACCGCCCGTGTCAAACCGGATGATGCTGGCTGGAATGTCAGAGTCCACTGCGCGCATGTTGCGCGGCGCGGTGGCCGATCTGACCGTCGATGCCGGCTATTTGCAGGACTGGACCTACTTGGAGCAAGCCTGCCAGCAAGCGCGTCCGGACATCGTCGCGATCTACCTGGGCTCCCGTCCCGGCCAGATCATCGGGCTCGCGCGCCGCACCCAAGCGATGTTCCCCGACACCAGCTTCATCGCCATCGCCGACGAAGCCCCGCCCACGCTGGTCGAGCAGCTGTCCGGCACCGGCATTGTGGACTTGGTCCTGGTGCCGGAGTGCCCTGACGACATGCGACGCGCGGTCAAGGCGCTGGAGAACCGCGAGCCCACGATCAGCCTCGACGGTGAGATCATCGCCATCATGGGGGCCAAAGGTGGCGTCGGCACCACCCAAGTGGCGGCCAATGTGTGTGCGGAGCTCGCGGCACGCCACACCGACCGCCGTGTCGTGTTGGTCGATCTGCACGTCTATCTCGGCGATGCCGCTGTCGGTCTGGACATCGCGCCCAAGCCGTCCGTGCTCTGGTTTGTGCATCGGGGGGCGGTCGCCGACACCCGCACCTGGATCGAGGCCCCGCCCAAGCACTCCAGCGGCTTCCAGCTGCTCGGTCTGGACGGCAACGTGGCCACGACCGACCCGATCACCGCGGAACAAGTGGTCTTCCTGCTCGACAAGCTGCGCTCGAACTACCACTACGTCATCGTGGACTGCGGCTCGGAGATCACCGAAGTGTCCCTGACGGCGTGCTCTTCGGCCACCCAGCGGCTCATTGTCCTCACCGATGAGATCGCCGCCCGCACCGGTGCCCGCCGCCGCGTCGATGCGCTGAAGGCCATGGACCTCGGTCCCCCGGTCGCCCGCGCAGTGCTCAACCGGGCGACCAACTTCTCCGAAGACGACCGCCGAGAACTGGAGCGCGACATCCAGATGCCGCTTATCGGGCTGGTCAGCAACGCTTGGTTGGAGATGCAGAAGTCACTGGAGAAGGGCGCAGTGCTTCGGCAGAGCGCCCCGCGGGCCCAAGTCACCCAAGACTTCGGGACACTGGTGAACGCCATCGCTGGCCGTGAGCAAGATGCCGAGCGCCGCAAGCGCACGTTCTTCAACTTCTTCCGCTGACTCCTTGCCCGGCACCACAATGTCCGCAGACCCCCGGATTCACCCCAGCGCCATTGTCGATCCCAGCGCCACGGTCGGCCCCAACGTCCACGTGGGCCCCTACGCGATCATCGGCCCCGGGGTTGAGCTCTGCGACGGCGTGAACGTCGGCGCCCACGCCGTTGTGACCGGCCCCAGCCGCATCGGTGCCCGCACCCGGATCCACCCCCACGCCGTCATCGGCGGGCCCCCCCAGGATCGGGCCTACGCCGAAGAGCCAACGCGGCTGGAGATCGGCGAGGACAACGAGTTCCGCGAGTTCTCCACGGCGAACCGGGGCACCATCAAGGGGGGCGGGATCACGCGCATCGGCGACCGCAACCTCTTCATGGCCTACAGCCATGTGGCCCACGACTGCGTCATCGGAAGCGACGTGGTGATGGCCAATTCCGTCGCCCTCGCTGGCCATGTGCAGCTGGGCGACCGCGTGGTGATGGGTGGCCTCGCCGCAGTCCACCAGCACAGCCGCGTGGGCCGGTGCGCGATGGTCGGGGGCGGCGCCATGGTCTCCCAAGACGTGCCCCCCTTCACCATCGCCCAAGGCGACCGGGCCCGGCTGTTCGGGCTGAACATCGTCGGGCTGCGCAGGGCACGGTTCTCTGCCGACGTGATGACCGCGCTCAAGTCGGCCTACCGAGAGCTGTTCCACCAAGGGCTGCCCTTCCGCATGGCCCTTGAACAGCTGCGCAGCGCCAGAGCCGACGTGCCCGAAGTGATGGAGTTGGTCGAGTTCATTGGCGGCTCCACCCGAGGGATCTGCCGCTCTGCCGGCCCCGACTCGGCCAACGAGTAGCCGATGCCGGCCCCCCTTCGAGGCCTGCTCTTCGGGCATGGCCGCATGGGAAGCCTGCACGCACGCAAGCTGGCCGCACGCCCCGATGTGAGGCTGGTGGTGGTGGATCCGGACCAGGGCCACCCCCACCCGGGTGGTCCGCTGCCCGACTTCGCCATCGTGGCCACGCCGACCTCCACCCACAGCGCCGTCGCCGGTCCGCTGTTGGCCGCCGGAGTGCCCACTCTCGTCGAGAAGCCTCTCGGGATCAGCGTTGCCGACGCCGCCCTGCTCGCCGGATACTCGATGCTGGCCGTGGGCCACAGCGAGCGCTTTCACCCGGTGGTGCGGGCTGCGGCGGGCGCCCGGCCTGGCTTTGTGCAAGCCCGTCGCCTCGCCCCCCCACCGCCGGCCCACTTGCCCGAGATTGACGTGGTGAGCGACATCATGGTGCATGATCTCGACCTCGCTCGGGCGTGGCTGGGGCCGGACTGGGGGGATGTGCGGGCCACCGGCGTGGGCGTCATGGGCGGCGCTGCAGATCTCGCGGAGGCACGGGTGGAGTTCGCCCATGGGGTCGCGACCTTGGTGGCCTCCCGGGTGTCCCCGCTGCGCCAGCGCTCCATCCAGCTGTTTGAGCCCGGCCGCTACTGGAGCCTCGATCTGGTGGCCCAGACCGCCAAGGTGCTGCAGTGGACCCCCGGCGAGCGACCCGGCTCACCGGTGGCGCTGCCGGTGGACGCCCGGGATGCCCTCGACACTGAGCACGACGCGTTTCTGACGATGGTGCGCACCGGCACGCCGTTCCCGGTGGGGCCCGCTGACGGCCTGGCTGCAGTGCGACTGACCGAGGCTGTGCGCGCGGCGTTTTGCCGCTCCCAAGCGCTGGGCCCCCGTCCCGGCTGCTGAGCGCCCCCGAAGCTCGGCGTGTGCCGAGAGGACCGATCGTGCCCCCTCCCCGCCGCATCTGCTTGATCGCCGGAGAGCCCTCCGGAGACCGCCTCGGGGCCGACATCGCCCGGGCCCTCCACCAGCGCTGGCCCGACGCCACGTTGACGGGCCTCGCCGGCCCTGCGATGCGGGCGGCGGGCGTGCAGGCCTTCGCACGCACCGAGTCCGTGTCCGTGATGGGCATTGTCGAGGTGCTGGCCCGGCTGCCCCAGGTGCTGGCAGTGCGCCGCAAGGCCCGCCAAGCCCTGGCCGACGATGTTGATCTGGCGGTGTTCATCGACGCGCCCGACCTGAACTTGCCCCTCGCCCGGGCCGCCCGCCGAGCCGGCATCGCCACCGTGGGCGTCGGCAGCCCCCAGGTCTGGGCATGGCGCAAGGGCCGCATCCTCCGCATCGTCGATGCGTACTCTAGCTTGCTCTGCTTCTTCGCCATGGAGCCCCCGCTCTACCTCCGCGCCGCCGCCATCCGGGGCAGCACGGTCCAGTTTGTGGGTCATCCCGGCCTCGATGACCTGCCCGCCCGAGGCACCGTAGATCCCCACCACTACGCCATCTGCCCCGGCAGTCGGGCCCAGGAGTTTCGCCGACATGTGGGCCCCTTCCAGCGCACCACCGACGCCATCCGCGCGGCCGACCCCGCGGCCCACTTCACTTGGGTGGTGCCTGAGGCGTCCCGCTCCGTCCTCCCAGCGGGGGTCCGCGCATGCACGAAGCTCGACGAGGTTGGCGATGCACGCGCCGCTCTGACCAAGTCCGGCACCATCACCCTGCAGCTCGCCGCGCGGGGCATCCCGATGGTGGTCGCCCACCGGGTCCACCCCATCACGTGGGCCCTGGCCCGGCTGTTGGTCCATGGTGTGCGCCACATCGCCTTGCCCAACATCATCGACCCCACCCACCCTGTGCCAGAACACATCCAACACTTGGACCCGGAGGTCCTCGCCCGCGCGGTCATCGCCCTGCCCCACCACCAAGCCGTCGACTTGGGGGGGGCAACCGGACCAAGCAGCATCCGACACATGACCGACGCAATTGAAGCGACCTGGGCGCGCCACTCCCTGAAGCAGTGAGCGCCGCTGGCGGGGTGCAGCCGGCCGCCGGGCCACACATCAGCGCCAGCCCCCCGGGCACCTGACAACCGACTCACCCACTGAGAGTGCACGTGCGGACTACGTTTTCCGACAATCCATGATCACTGACGGCCCTCGCATCCATCGCAAGACTGGCCGCGGGCTCACCTGCCGGCCGCTTGGAGTTCAAGTTGGCCCATGACCGCGCACTGATGGTTCTCGCGGCCTGTGCGACCATCTCCTGCACCGGCACCCCTCCGCGCTGGTCTCCCCCGGATGGCACAGTCCCGCCGGGCGCTGTGGTGGTGCTTGGCATCGACGGTCTCGACCGGAAGCTGCTGGAGCGGATGATGGCTGCCGGCGAGCTCCCCGCCTTCTCCCGACTCACCGAGGAGGGGGTCACGGCCGACCTGCGTGTGGACCAGCCCATCCTGTCGCCGCGCATCTGGACCACACTGGCCAGTGGCTACGGTGCCGGCATCCACGGCGTTGTCGACTGGGTCCGCCGGGACGGCAGCCCCTATCGGGCATCCGACATCCGGACCAAGCGGGTCTGGGACGTGGCCAGCGAGGCCAAGCGGTCGGTGCTCGTGGCCGGTTGGCTGATGACCACCCCCGTCAATGCTGTCCACGGCGTCATGCTGAGCGATGAGCTCGTCCTCCGGGGCAGCCTCGACATGTCCGGTGGACTCACGCCCGGCCGCGATCCCGCGGTGGAGCAGTCCTGGCTGGTGTCTCCCGGCGAGCGCTGGGATGACGTCCAGCAGTGGATTCCCGAGCGCCGCTGGGCCGAGGACCACGCCCTGGGGTGGCAGGTGGCGGAGTACGGCGAGCTGCTCCATCCCTTGCTCCGCGACGAGACCCAAGTGCGGGCCTTCGAGGCCTCGGTGGCTGAGCTCCAGCCCGAGCTCAGCATGCTCTACCTGTCCGGCGCGGACCAGCTTGCGCACCAGTACTGGCCGTTCTCCGACCCCGCCGGTGTGCGGGCCATGCAGGGCGACCCAGGTATGCGACAACGCAGCGCAGAAGCGCTCCTCCAGCAGTTTCAGGGCAAGCGGCGCCTCCCCTTGAGCGCCCAGTCGACGACGGCGGACGACCTGGAAGAAGGTGCCCGCTGGATGGCCGCGTACATGGTCTACTTGGACAGCCTGCTCTCCCGGGTGATGCAGCGGGTGGACCCCCACAACGCCACGCTGATCGTGTGTTCCGACCATGGGTTCCAGACCCGGGTGCAGCAGAACCAGCTGGTCACCGACCACGAGTCCCCGGCCGTGCTGTTGGCCTGGGGGGCGGACGTGCGCACCGACAACCCCCACCCACAGCCCATGCACGAGCTGGATGTGGCACCGACCATCTACGCGCTGCTGGGCCTTCCCGCCGCCCAAGACATGCCAGGAACGGCCGCAACGAGCATGTTCTCGGTCCAGCCTGTGCCCCCGGTGGCCACCCACACGACCGCCGCACCGCTGTCCACAAGCGGGCCCACGGACCATCCCCGGCGCCAGCAGCTGGAGGCGCTGGGGTACATCGATGGCCGAGGCCGCCCGATTTCTCAGAGTGCCCCTCGCTAGCGTCCCGAAGTCCCGGCACCGCCCACGAAAGTGCCCTCTATTGCGCCATTCCCGCGCCCAGCAGCGCGAAGCCAGCCCCTGGTCTGGACGGCCATGCTATTGGGGCGGGTGCCTGCCCCGCTGCCACTGTCCCGGCGACTTGCCCTCGGTCTGTTCGCGACTGTTGCCTTCTTTGGGACGGTCGAGCTCACCTTGGTTCTCGCGTCCGTCCAGCCCCCCGATCGGTTTGACCGCATGGTTGCCCAGGGTTTCTCCAAGCACGGCTGGCTGCGGCGACGAGATGCGCGCCAGGGGCCGTGGCTCAAGCGCCGGGGCGCCCGCATCCAGACCGACGAGACCCGGCTGCACCGCGGTGTTCACGCGCTCGACTTCACGGCTGACCCCCAGGGGCGCACCCGCATCTTTGCCCTGGGTGGCTCGACCACCCTCGGCGCCCGGGACCATGAAGCCAAGAATGGCTTTGTGGAGAGCCTTCAGGTGCAGTTGCGTGAAGCGCGCCCCAGGGCCAGCTGGGAGCTGCTGAACTTGGGCGTGGCGGGCATGGACAGCAGCGGTCTGCCCGGGATGGCCCGTGAGGCGCTGCGCCACGCGCCCCGGGGAATTGTGGTCTACACCGGCAACAACGAGGTCCAGGCCCACCTTCTCGAGGCGTGCAGTCAACAAGCCAGCCCCTGGATGGCCAGCCTGGAGCGCAGCCGGATGGTGCGCTTGCTCCAGAACTTGCTGGCGCCCACCCCGACCCCCATCGACGACATCGCGCTCATCGAGTGGCAAGACGCGTGCACTGCCGGGGCCGTGGATGCTGCGGTGGCCGAGCGCGCACCCGCGGTGGACGGACGGAGAAGCGACACGCTGGCCCTGGCGACCCGTGCGGACTTTGAGGCCCACCTCGACCACCTCATCCAGCTCACCACGGATGCCGAGGTGGACCTGTGGCTGGCCATTCCAGCGCTGCGACTGGACGAGGTTCCATTGGGCTCTCGCACCGAAGCACCGGTCGATGCACTGACCGAGTGGCGCCGGGCCCAGGATCTGCTGAAGGCCGGAGAGCGAGACGGGGCCCGGGCGGCGCTGGAGCGGGCGGCCGACTGGGACTACGCCACCCGTCGCATCACACCTGAGCTGCAGGAGGTCATCGCCGCTCGCTGTGGGGTCCACCCCCTTGTCCACTGCGTGGACCTGCGCCCGGTCTTCGATGCCGACGCCGCGCCCGGCCTGCCCGGCGGCGACCAGTTCTCCGACGCGTGCCACCCGTCGAAGCCAAGAGGGGTCTACCTCATCGCTGATGCCCTTGCCGACGCCATTGTCGACGACACCCCCGACGCCGGGGCCCACCCATGAGCGACCGATCGCCCCACCGGGGGCCCGCCCTGGGCCTGCTCGCGATGGTCGTGGCCTGGACCGTGGCGCGCCTGACCGTCGGGGGCTGGCTGGAGCTGAGCGAAGACGAGGCCTACTACTGGGTCTGGAGCGAGAGGCTGGCCTGGGGCTACTACGACCACCCGCCCGCCATCGCCGCCCTGATTCGGGCTGGCACCACCATCTTGGGCGACACCGAGCGGGGGGTGCGCCTGGTGCCCATCGTGCTGGGCAGCTTCGCGGCACTGCTTGCGGCGGCCCCGGTGTCGCCGGAGCGCCGGGAGCGCACGGTGCTGGCATTGCTCACGCTGCCACTGTTCGGACTGGGCGGCATGCTCGCCACCCCGGACATGCCGCTGGTGTTCTGCTGGGCCGTGGGACTGGTCGCTGCGATGAAAAAGCACTGGCTCGCGGTGGGGCTGGCCTTCGGCGGGGCGATGTTGTCCAAGTACACAGGGCTGCTGATGTTGCCGCTGCTGGTGCTCGGCCAGCCGTCGGTCTTGCGCACCCGTGGCCCTTGGCTGGCGGCGGTGGTCGGCTTGTTGATCTACGCCCCCAACGCGCTGTGGAACTTCAACCACGACCTGGTCTCGTGGCGGTTCCAGCTGGAGCACGTCAGCGCAGCCCCGGACCGGCTGGCCTTCATCGGTGGACAGCTGGCGTTGTGTGGTGCCCTCGGCCCCGTGATGCTGGCGTGGATGGCTGTGGGCTGGCGGGGCTCAGCCGAGGAGCGGCTGTGCTGGTGGAGCGCGGTGCCCCTGCTGCTCACCGCACTGTGGGCGGGGGGCGAGGCCAACTGGGCGGCCCCGGCCTACGTCGGCATGGCCATGGGCCTGGGCACCCGCGCAGGACGCTGGGACCGGGCCATCTGGGGCGCCATCGGGATCAACGGGCTGCTGGTCATTCTCATCATCACCCACTTCGTCCACCCGCTCGCCGACTTGCCCAAAGACCCCCGGGACCGGCTGACCGGCGGCAAGACCCTCGGCATGGCCGTCGAGGCCCACCAGGTGCCTGCGGTCTACACCAGCCGCTACCAAGAAGCCGCACTCATCCACTTCTACGGGGGTGTGCCGGCCCACGCCTTGCCCGATCTGGGCCGGGCGGACCAGTACGATCTGTGGCCGGTCCAGCTCGCCGATGAAGCCCTGTTCGTGCGGCCTTGGCGGGGCTCCGCGCCCGTGGCCACCGACGCCTTGGGCTACACACACGGCAGCGCAGCCATCGTGCAAGCCGCGATGCACACCACTTCAGAGACCGGCGCCCGCGACGCCGGCCGGTGGCAGATCTACCCGCTTGTCCGGGTCGCCCCTGATGCCGGCTTCGAGTGATGTCCACCACCCGTCGACTGCTGGGCCACTTCAAGCCCCACGCCGCCGAGATCGCGCTGGCGCTGGTGATGGTGCTGGTCCACTCCGCGGTGCCCGGGGCGCTGGTGCTGCTGGTCCAGAGTGTACTCGACGACGTGCTCATCGCGGGTGATCAGCAACGGCTCCGGCTGATCCCGCTGGCGGTCCTCGCGCTGTATGCGCTCAACGGGGCGCTGGGCTTCGGTCGGGGCATGCTGACCCGCCACATCGCGTGGACAGTCATCACGAAGCTCCGCCAGGACCTGTTCGAGGCGATGCTGCGCCAGGAGCCTGCGTGGCACCGCGCCCACCCCTCCGGCGCGCTGGTGTCCCGCTTGTCGGGCGACGTCGAGACGGTGCAATACGGCGTGAGCGGCATCGTCACCATTATCCAGAAGCCCGCAACCATCGGCATCTTGGTGTTCGCCGCGGCCCGCATGGACCCCTGGCTGACCGTGATTGCGCTGGTGGCCCTGCCTCTGGTGGTGCTCCCGGTCCGCTGGCTCGGCCACCGCCTGCGGATGCGCACCCGCGAAGGCCTGGACAACCGGGCACGCCTGGGCAGCCTCGCCACCGAAGCGCTGCGGGGCATCAACACGGTCCAGTCCACCCGCGCTGAAGATGCGCTGGCCGGTCGCTTTGCCGAAGAGAATGACATTCAGCGCCGCTTGCAGCTGGAGGCCCACGCCGCCCGGCTGCTCCCCTCCCCCGCCGTGGAACTGTTCGCCGCCGCCGGTGCCGGTGCGGTCATCTGGGTCGGGGGCCAGCAAGTGCTCGCGGGCCACACCGCCCCGGGGGAGCTCATTGCCTTTCTGGTCGCGGTGGGCTTGCTCAACGACCCGGTGAAGCGCTTGGCCGAAGTGCATGGCTTGCTGCAGCGGGCGGGAGCCGGGGCCGAGCGGGTGTTTGAGATCATCGACCGGCAGCCCACCATCGCCGACACGGGCGCCCAGCCTTTTCCCGCTGGACCGGTCACCTTGGGCTTCGACAACGTCTCGTTCGACTACGGCGAAGGTGCGGTGGTCGCGGGCTTCTCGATGACAGTGGCCCCCGGCGAGGTCCTCGCGCTTGTCGGTCCCAGCGGCGCCGGAAAGAGCACCCTCGCGCGCTTGGTGCCCCGGCTGGCCGATCCCACCGAAGGCCGCCTGACCATCAATGGTGTCGACGTGCGGGACCTGCGCCTGAGGGACCTCCGCGACCACGTGGCGGTGGTGTCCCAAGAGCCCTTCTTGCTCGACGCCACGGTCGCCGAGAACATCGCGCTGGGCATGCCATCCGCGGATCAGAGCGCCCTGCGTGCAGCCGCCGAAGCGGCAGGCGCCCTGGACTTCATTGAGGCCCTCCCCCAAGGCTGGCAGACCCGGCTGGGGGAGGACGGGCTGCGGCTGAGCGGGGGGCAACGCCAGCGGCTCTGCATCGCCCGAGCATTTCTACAAGATGCCCCACTGCTGGTCCTTGACGAGCCCACCAGTGCGCTGGATGCGGCCAGTGAAGCGGCGGTCGAAGCGGGGCTGCGGGGGCTGATGCACGCCCGCACGGTCCTGCTCATCGCCCACCGGGCGTCGACCATCGCGCGGGCCGACCGGATGGTCCAGCTGGACGCCCCCAGTGGGTCACCATGAGCCCGCCCGACGACACCCCATGGGACCTGGGCAGCTTCGCGGCCCCCGGGGGCCCCCAGGATGCCGCACCGGGCACCGACCGAGACCATCCCTTCGACGCCGAGAACCCCCACCGCTACACCCACCGCGGGGACCTGGGCACCGGCGGCATGGGCACGGTGGACCGGGTGCGGGACACACGGCTGGGGCGGGACGTGGCCCGAAAGCGGGCCCTGCCGGTCCCGGGTGCGGTAGAGCGGCTGGCCCAAGAGGCCTGGATCACCGCGCAGCTGGACCATCCCGGCATCATCGGGGTGCTCGGGGCAGGCCGAGACGAGACCGGCCAGCTCTACTACACGATGCGCCTGGTGCGGGGCCGCACCCTCCGCGCCGCCCTCGACGAGACCACCGAGTTGGAGGCCCGTCTCAGCCTGTTGCGTCCCCTGCGGGATGCGTGTGAGGCGGTCGGCTATGCCCACCGAGAAGGCTTTGTCCACCGGGACCTGAAGCCCGAAAACATCATGGTGGGGGCATTCGGTGAGGTCCAGGTGGTCGACTGGGGCCTCGCCCGTCCGGTGGCCGGCCCCTCGGGTGACCGCTGGCGTGCCCACATGCCCGGCCCAGACCACGATGCCGCCGTCAAAGGCGCTGCCGTCGGCACGCCCCGGTACATGAGCCCCGAGCAAGCCCGAGGCCAGCCGGTGGACGCCGGGGCGGATGTCTGGAGCCTCGGCGTCATCCTGTACGAGCTGCTCGGGGGGGGCCCGCCGTTCACCGCCGACGAGCCTGCCGCACTGCTCCACCAGCTTCAGCACGACGACCCGCCCGACCTGCTCGCCCGCCGACCGGACCTGCCGCCGCCGCTGGCCGCCATCGTCAACCGATCGCTGGCGCGGTCGCCCGACGATCGCTACCCGGATGCGAAGGCCCTCGCCGATGACCTGAGCCAGTGGCTTCAGGGCCTGCGGGTGCACGCCTACACCTACAGCGCCGAGGAGCTGATTCGCCAAGCGCTGCACGCCGCAAGAGTGCCCCTCACCGTGGGCATCCTGGCGCTGAGCGTGGGGCTCGCCGGCACCCTCATCTTCGCGCTGCGGGCGGCCGAGGGCGAGCGCGCGGCGGACGCTGCCAACGACCGGGCCCAGCACCACCTCCAGCGCGCCATCATCGGCCAAGCCATCGTGGCGGCCGAGCGGCGGGACCGGGCATCGGCCGAGCTGCTGGCCACCGAAGCGCTGATCATCGGCGAAGATCCCGATGCGCGGGGTGTGCTCGCGGCATGGCCCTTCGACCCTCGCCCCCGCGTGGTCGCCCATCTCCCAGCGCCGGCGTGCCTCGTGACCGAGCTCGATCCCACAGGCACCTGGCTGGGCTGCCTTCACGCGGGCGGCGCCGCACTCTGGCACACCAGCCCCCTCACTCGACGCTGGGATCTGCCCTTGGGGCCCGTGAACAGCATCGGGGTGGGACAGGCCGGCGGCGTCGCGCTGTTCGCCGCAGGCCAGACCCACCTCTATGACCAAAGTGGTGATCTACAGGCCATTGTCCCGCCGGTCGAGGGGCGACTCTTTCCCCAGCCCGGGGGCCAACAGGTGCTGGCCACCAACCAAGGACTCATCGCCACCGGCACCGGAGTCGACCCTCGCTGGCCCCCGGTGTCCGACCGCCCCAATGAAGTGTTCGTGAGCCCCTGTGGCACGGCACTCACCGTCGTGGGCACCACCCGCTATGTGGGCTGCGACGGCCAGATCATCGTGGACTCGCGCCCCCTCAGCGATGCCACGGCGCCGCTCAGCCTGCGCCAAGTCCTGCCGTTGCCGTCGGCGGACCGCATCGGCAGCCCCACCCGCATCTCCGTGTCTGATGACGCGATCTGGGTGGGCACACACGAGGGCGTGCTGCTCCGGCTGGACCGCGACACGGAGGCGGTGGTGTGGGAGGTCCCGATGGGCATCGGCAACCTGCGGTCGATGGCGCTCTCCCCGGACCACCAGCTCCTGGCCGCATCAGCGGAGCGGGGCGGGGTGCAGGTCTTTGATGCCCAGACCGGCCGGCGCATCACCGCGCTGCCGCCTCAGCCAAATCCCGCACTGGTGGGCTTCAGCGCCGATGGGCTGCTCACGGTCGCCGGCGCCGAGGTGGAGCGGGTGGCCCTGGGCACACCGGGCGCGGGGCACCGCTGGGACCTGTCCACCGGCGTGACCGATGTGGAGTTCTCGCCCGACGGCACTCGCGTGGCCATCGCCCGCGGGGGCGGCTGGAGCGTGCGGGCTTGGCCGTCGGGAGAGCTCCTGAGCGAGCAGACCACAAGCTGTGTCGTCAAGGACGTGGACTGGGTGACGGGGGACCGGCTGGCCATTGCGCTGGCGGTGCCCCACTGTGTGCCCGGCATCATCGCCACGCTGCTGGTTCAGCATCCCGACGGCTCGGTCATCCCCGTGCCCGGCTCCCGGAGCGGCGCCCGCCGGGTCGTGGCGCTCGGTGCCCATGAGCTGGTCTGGCTGGAGTACGGCGCCTCGGGTCCGATGAGCAAGCGCATCGAGGGCATCGGTGCCCCGTCCCCGGTGACCCAGCCTGAAGGTGCGCCCCACCACATCGAGAACACTCCCAATGGAAGCGTTCTGGTGTGGACCGACCCCATGGGCGTGTGGACCTTCCGACAAGGCGACCGCCAGCCCCGCAGGGTGTGGGAGGCCCCGGGACTGGTCCCGGTGGCCGTCGACCGTCGGGGCACCCTCGCGCTCACAGCCAACGGCACCGAGGTCATGGTGGTCGACCTGGCCACGGGCACCCTGCGGTGGTCCACCCCTCAGCTCGATGAGGCGCCGCCCGATGCCGCGGTCTCCCCCGATGGACGCTGGGGGGCCGTGTCGAGTCGAGACGGCACCGCGAGGATTTATCATATGAAGACCGGTGAGCTGCGAGCTACCCTGCGGGGTCACACGGAACAGATTGCGGCCATCGCCTTCTCGGCAGACAGCCACTACCTGATGACCGGAAGCTGGGACGACAGCGTGCGGGTGTGGGATGTGGGCGTCCTCGACGCGGACCCCGTCACCCTCAAACAGGAGCTCACCGATGCCTGGAATTTGGACTTGGAACGGCTTCTCCAGCTTCGCTAGCGAGGGCGACTCCGGCCCTCAGGTCTGGTCCTCCACCAAGTCAGCGTCACCCTTGACCAGCTCGATGCAGCCCGCCCCGTCGGCACGGACCAGATCCGTGCGCACCCCGGCCTCGTCCAGCTTTCGCCGCAGCCGCAGCAGCGTCTGGTCGAGGTTGCGCCGGCGACGGTGGTCCGGAGCATCCCGCCACACCTCTCCGGCGAGCACCAACCAGGGCACCGGGCCGCCGAAGCGCACCAGCTCCGAGAGCACCCGCGCGTTCTTCCCCGACAGATGCAGTCGCAGCAGCCCATCTTGGTAGATCTGCGCCGAGTCGTAGCGGGCCACAATGCGCAGGGGGGTCTCGATGCGCCCCTGGAGGCGTGTGGCCCCCAGCTCAGCCGAGTCCACCGGTACCAGCACCACCTTGAGCCGCGAGGTGCCGACGGTGTGGGTGGTGCCCGGCAGCAGGGCCGCCGCACTGCCCCCGGCCAGGCGGATGCGCCACTGCTCGTCCTCGTTCCAGAAGACCGCCAGCGCGTCCTCTCGGATGCCGGGAACCAGCGACGGACGGGGGTCCTCCACGAGGCTACAGACTCCGTTGAGAACCTGCTGGGGCAGGGCATCTCCGACGAGGGCCAGCACCGCATCCGGCAAGTGCACCGAGGCCACGTCCGCCCAGATGCCCCGGGCAAAGAAGACCCGCAGCCCTGGCTCGAGATCCAGCTCGGTGAGCGGCCGTCCACCCACCGCAAAGCGCCCCCGCAGTGCGAGCAAGCGCAGCGCCCCACCCCGCAGGCTGACCAGGGCGTGGGCCTCACTGATGCGGGCATCGCCCAAGCGCAGGGCCGCGATCCCCAGCCGGCCCACGATGCCGCCGTGGGGCACGTCATGCTGCTCACCGTCGGCGGTCTGGAAGCGAACAAACGCGTGCATCAACACTCCGGGCGCGGCGACATCCGCCGGGGGACCCCCGCCTCGACCGGGCGGTGGACAGCCAGAATAGCGCGGCCCTGCCGGCCCCGACGCTCGGGCTGAGCCCGCTGCCGACACCCGACGGGGATAGGCTGCTCCGTCCCTCGATGGAGCCACCATGTGTGCCGCCCGCGCCCCCGACCTGGGGTCCCTCCTCGACGTGCTCCAGGCACTCGACACCGGCACGTTGAGGTTTCGGGCGGCGGTCTGGGCCACTGTCCGTCACATTCCCAGGGGTACCGTCGCTGCCTATGGCGACGTCGCCGCCATCTTGGGACGGGCACGGGCCGCGCGACAGGTGGGCTATGCCCTGGCGGCACTGCACCCGGAAGATGCTGAAGGTCCGGGGGCCGTGCCGTGGTGGCGGGTGCTCCGAAAGGACGGAAGCATCCCCCTTCAGGGCGACACCACCCGGGGTCCGCGACAAGCGGCGCTGCTGGAGGCCGACGGGGTGGTGGTGACGGAGTACCGCGTGGCCATGGCCCGGCACCGGTGGCAGCCGGGCATCCACACGTGAACCCGGGGCCACCGACGGCAGGAGAGCGGGCACTGGGCGCCGTGTTCCTCGGGCTCTGGCGGCTGGTGGGCATGCTGGCCTGGGCCCTCTCGCTCGTCTGGCCCCCACTTCGGCGGCACATGTGGGGCGTGCCCGTGCCGGAGCCCGGGTGGACCTGGGTGCATGGCGCGTCTGCGGGTGAGCACCGCGCGGCGATGGCGCTTGTGGACCTGCTGCCCGAGGGCGCTTGGCGAACAACCATCAGCATGAGAACACCCGTCGCTGGGGCATTCCCAGCGCCGCTCGATGTGCCTGGGGTCATCGGTCCGTGGCTCGACCGGGCCCGACCCGGCCGCCTCGTGTTGGTGGAGGGAGAGCTGTGGCCGGGCTGGCTGCACGCCTGCCGGACGCGGGGCATTCCAGTGGTGGTGGTCAATGCGCGGCGGCGGTCGTCCCGAGCACGCTGGGGTCCCTTGCGGCGCTGGCTGCTCGAAGATGTGCAGTTCATCCGCCAAGACGACGTGGGTGACCTCAAGCTGGAGGCGCAAATCCCTCGCGCCCATCCACCCCTTCGGCCCGGGGCCGTCGTGGGCTGCTCCACCCGCCCCGGGGACGAAGCCCGGCTGGTGGACGGCTGGTTGCAGCTTCAGGTGCCCCGCCCGCCCCTCGTGCTCGCCCCCCGCCACCTCCGCCGGGTGCCAGAGGTGGTGGCCCTGTTGCGCGCTCGGGGGCTGTGTCCGGGGCTGCGCTCCAAGGCAGAGAACCAACACGATGTGCTGGTGGTCGACACCCTGGGCGAGCTGGGGGGCTTGCTGCCCGGCGCCGGCTTGGCCTTCATCGGGGGCACGTTCACCGCGGACATTGGTGGCCACTCCCCCGCTGAAGCGGTCCTGGCCGGGCTGCCCATCGTGCACGGGCCCGAAGTCCACAACAATGCAGTGGCCTTCGCGGCCGCCAACGGCACCCCCTGCACGGCCAGCACCATCGGGAACGCCCTTCAACACGCCATAGACAGCGGGCCACGGCCACGGTACCCAGGGCGCGCCACCGCAGAGACCGTGCGCCGACTGCCCCCGCGCCAAGTGCCACCGGAGCGCCCTGCCCGCCCACTGCTGGCGCCCTTTGTGCCTGTGGTCCGCGCCATCGCTAGCCGCCGGCCCGCGTGGTGCGGTCGCCCCGTGTCGGTGCCCACTCCCGTCATCAGCGTCGGCGGGCTCAGCGCCGGCGGGTGCGGAAAGACCCCGGTCGCAGGCTGGCTCGCAGCCCGCCTCGATGGCGCGTGGGTGCTCGCCCGCGGCCACCGACGGTCCCCCGAGGGCCCCGACTTGCGGGTGGGGCTGCCGGGCAAGGCGCCGGTGCACGACCTGGGCGACGAGCTCGAGATGCTCCGCCGCCGGGGTATCCCCGTGGTCTCATGCCCCGACCGGGTGGCCGCCGCCCACGTGGCCATCGAGCATGGTGCCACGGTGCTCATTCTCGACGATGGCTTCCAGCACCGACGGCTGGGCCGAGACGTCGATGTGGTGTGCCTGGACGGCCGCTCCCCCCGGGGACGGGGCCCCATGCCGGTCGGCACCGCACGGGAGCCCTGGTCGGCCCTCGGCCGCGCGGATGTGCTCTGGGTGCACAATCCCGTCGTGCCTGGCGACCCGTGGCTGGCCCAGCTCCCCGACCGGTTGCGCGTGCACAGCCGCTCGGTGCCGGACCACTGGCGGGTCGGGGGCGCCACGGCAGCGCTCGACGCCGTGCAGGGAACCGTCGATGTTGCCGCTGGCATCGCCCATCCCGAAGGCCTGGTCTGTGCGTTGCTCCGCATGGAACTGACCATCGGCACCGTCCACCGCAGCCCCAACCACCGCCCGGCGCCTGTCCTGCACCCCGGGTGGGTCGTGACCGAGAAGGACGCTGCACGGCTGCCCCCCGGCGCCTCCGTCCGCACGCTGATGTGCCGGCTGGACGTGCAGGACACACGCCCCCTCCGCTCACTCCTCCACCACCGGCTCGGGGTCCAGCTTCGATGATGCGCTTCCTCGGCGCTTTGTGGTGGTGGGTGCTTCCCGTGCGCCGCACCACCGCCGTCACCCAGCTCCACGCCGCCTTGCCGGACGCCGATCCCGGCCCGGTGCTCCGCCATGCCGTCGGCAGCGCTGCCTTCGGCTACCTGGAGCTCATGGCGGGCCGATGGGCCGAGTGGCGCGGGCTGGACCAAGTCACTGGGGGCGGACTGTGCCTCGCCGGACACGGGGGTGCGTGGGACCTGGCGATGGTGTCGTTCGCGAGAGAGGTCCCACTGACGGTGTTTGTGAAGGCGCCATCGAACCCGGTGGCCCGCTGGGTGCTCCGTCGCTTGCGCACGCTCGGCGGCACGGATCTGCAGCTGCTGCCGCCCGCTGGCAGCATGGCCGACGCCCACGAAGCCCTCAACAAGGGCAGGCTCGTTGTGTTTGTGGTGGACCAGCGGCACAACCGCGGGGTGCCGGTGCCGTGCTTCGGCCGGCCCGCCTGGACCTCGGCCGGCTTCGCGGTCATGGCCTGGAAGACCCGGGCGCCGCTGTACGGCACGTGGCAGCGCAGGGACCCGGACGGTCGGGTGCGGGGGGACCTGGAACGCCTCGACTGGCCCATTCCCGAAGATCGCGACGAGGCCATTGCCACCTTGACCGCCCAGACCCAGCAGTGGGTGGAGTCGAAGGTGCGCCGCTGGCCCGCGGACTGGTGGTGGCTGCACAAGCGGTGGAAGCAACCCACCCCAGAATGACCATCAACAGGCCATCTTGAGGGCACCGAAGGCTTGACACCCCCTCAGGGAACGACCGGCCAGCCCCCACCCATCATCAACCACACCGCGCCGGCGTCCCGCTCGGTCGCGTCCGGGCTGATGTCGTAGAAGGGCACTCCCACGGCCATGTCGCCAAAGCCGTCGTTGTTCAGATCGCCCACGCCCGCGACCGCCGCACCCGCCCAGTCGCCTTGGGCCTCGCCGAGCACCTTGCCGGCTTGGGCGCCCAGATCGATGGTGCCGGTGGTCACGGCCCGCACGATGTAGGCGGCGCCCGCGTTGCTGCCGTTGGTGTCGTCCAAGCGTGCCCCAATCAAGAGGTCGGCCAGCCCGTCGCCGTCCACATCCGGGGACACGGCCACCGATGCGCCCGCTTGGTCGTCGGTGTTCTCGCCCACCAGCACCGTGTCGGCGGCGGTCAGCACCACCCGACCCGAGACCGGCCCGTGCACGATGTAGGTCGCGCCCGAGGCGCTGCCACCGAGGTCCGCTTCGGGGGCCCCGACCACGAGATCATCGTAGCCATCCCCATCCACATCACCGCCGCCGGCCACCGCGTAGCCGGCAAGGTCGCCGGCATTGGCCCCCTTGAGCTTGGCGTCGGCCTCGGTCAGGTCAAACGTGCCCCGGGGAGCACCCAGCACCAGATAGGCGGCCCCGGTGTAGACCCCGTCGGCATGGGCATTCGGCGCGCCCATGAACAAGTCGGCCAGCCCGTCGCCGTTGACATCGCCGCCGGCGCTCAGCGCCCAGCCCGCTTGGTCGCCGGGCAGCTCGCCCAGGATGCGCGCGTCCGCTGCCCACAGCCGGTAGTTGCCCGTGACCGGCCCCTCGAACAGGTAGACCGCGCCCGAAGCCGCGCCGTTGTCGTCATTCTCGAAGGCGCCCACCAGGATGTCGGCGAGCCCATCGCCGTCGACATCACCCGGTCCGGCCACCGAGTAGCCAGCCTGATCACCCGCGACCTCACCGTCGAGACGGCTGACCGCCACCGACAAGCTGAGCTCGCCAGAGACCGGACCGGAGATGACGTAGGCCGAACCTGCACCTGCACCGCCGTAGTCGGTGTCGTAGGCGCCGATCAGCAGATCGCCGATGCCATCGCCGTCCACATCACCGGGACCGGCCACCGCTACCCCTGCGTGGTCGCCCAGAGACTGTCCCCGCAGCACTGCGCCGGCCTGGGTCGAGACGTCCACTTCGCCGGAGACCGCGCCAAACATCACGTAGACAGCGCCCGCACCGGCACCGTTGGTGTCTTCCCGGTCTGCGCCGATCAGCCAGTCCGCGAAGCCGTCCCCGTTCAGGTCGCCCGCGCCAGAGATGGCCCCCCCGAGGGTGTCGCCACCGGCGGCTGCGATCAGCCGGCCCGTGACGTCGCACGCATCGATCACACCATCACAGTCGTTGTCGATCCCGTCGCCGCAGATCTCGTTGATGCCGGAGCGCACGGTCGGATCGGCATCGTCGCAGTCCTGGCCACCCCAGGCTGCGGCCGGATCCCCGTCGGCATCGGCGTCGAAGTCATCATCGCCACCACAGTCGCCGTCCACGCCGTCGTACCAGACCTCGACGGCGCCAGGATAGATGGCCGCATCACTGTCGTCGCAGTCGTCCGGGTTGGTCGCTTGGCCGCCGGGGTTGTCGCAGGCCTTGCCCCAGTACAGGGTGGGATCACCGTATCCATCAACATCTGCGTCGGTCCACCAGTCCACGTCCCGCGCCGTGTCGGCGCCATCGACGAGCCCGTTGCAGTCGTTGTCGATGCCATCGCCACACACTTCCCGTGACGAGGGATTGACCGTACGGTCAAGGTCGTCACAGTCATCGGCTGTGGCCGCATACCCCTCGGGCTGCTCGCAGGCCTCCAGCACCTCGAGCGCACGCTCATCCCCGTGGGTGTCGCGGTCTTCGTCGTAGTACCAAGTGTAGCGACCGCCGGGGCTCGGATCAAAGTCGTCCGCCAGCCCGTTGCAGTTCTCGTCGATGTCGAAGGGATCGCAGACCTCGGGCGCATCCGGGTTCACGTCAGCGCGCTGGTCATCGCAGTCATCGGGGTTGTCGACGTAGCCCGTCGGGGGCAAGCAGCCCTCGGTGCGGTTGCCCGCATCGCCGTAGCCATCACCATCGGCGTCGCGGTACCAGGTCGGCGGGTCCACCGCGCCCGGCTCGTCCACTTCACCATCGCAGTCGTTGTCGAGCTGGTCGCAGATCTCGATGGCGCCCGGCTTGAACTCAACATTGAGATCGTCGCAGTCATCAGCATTGTCAACATAGCCGACGGGCTGTTCGCACAGCGCCCACGTGTACTCCGCCGCACCAAAGCCATCCCCGTCGGCGTCGGCGTACCAAGTGGGCTTGTCCACCGCGTGCTCTTCGTCGATGTCGCCGTCGCAGTCGTTGTCCACTTCGTCGCAGTACTCGTCGGCGAAGGGGTGGATGGTGGGATCGGTGTCGTTGCAGTCGACATCTTCGGTCCACTGGTCGCCGTCACGATCGATCACACGCGGGAACTCGCGGCTGGAGCAGGCCACCACAAGGGCAGGCAACACAGCGAAACTGAGGAACTTGAGTCCTCCTGCCTTCGACGACCTGGGGTGCATCGATGCCCTTCCTGCCCGTGGGGTGCAGCTTCTCGGGGCGCAATGAGACTGCGGCGCCCCGCCGGATTTCCGGACCCGGCCACCATATCCGGTGGCGACTGCGTTCGCGCCTCGCCGGCCGGCAACCCGGTGTCCAAGGACCACTTCGGGCCCGTTTTCCGGCTATGCTCGCGGCCCCCGGCTGCCAGGACGTCCCGCTGCGCTGTCTCTCCACCACTGTGATGGCCCCACTGGTGCTGGCCACCGTGGTCGCGGGCGGGTGCGCGGAAGGCCCTCAGGTTGCGGTGGCTTGGCGGGCCGGCGCGGCGGCGTGGCCGGAGAACTCAAGGACCGCGCTCAAGCGGCTGCCCCCGGGCGTGCCGGTCCATGTCGACGCGTTCTTGGCCTTCGATCGCCAGCCGGTGCTCAACGCGCTGCCGTACCTGGACGAGTCCCGCTGCGAGACCTTGGCGGGCAATCCCATCGAAGAACCCGTGTGGCTGCTTCAAGAGGAGCTGGCCTCGCTGCAAGCGGGCTGGCGGTGTGGGGTCGTGGATCCTGCATTCCCCGACGCCGCGACGGTGCCTGACAGCTTGGTGGGCTTCGACGAGCTTCTGGCGATGCTGGCCGACGGCACGGTGGCGCCCTCCGCGGTCCACCTGCAAGCCGGCTGGGCCCCCAATGTCTCCCACGATCCCGATGTGTTCGCTGCGGAGCTGCTCGAGCGGTGGGTGCGTGCCGACACCGGCGTCGAGTTGGTCATTCTCGCCGACACGGGCTTGGCCCTCCAGGCGTTTGAGGCGCGGGCCAAGACCCTCGACCTGCCCATCACCACCACGCTGCTGTGGCCACGGCTGCCGCCCAAGGGCAGCCAGTGGGGCACCGAGCTGGGGGTGGGGCTGGGGGTGATGTCCGGCACTGTCGATGTGGTCCAAGCGGCCGAAGATGCAGGTGCTGACAGCATTCTGATTCGTCCCTCGGTGGCGGATCGGGGTGAGGTTCGGGCGCTCCGGCATGCGGGGATCGGCGTGGCCATCGGGCCGCTCACCCACCCCGCCGACGCGCCAGCCTTCGAACGCTGGCCTGTGGACACGCTGTACGTGGCAGACCCCACGGAGGCCCAGTGATCGGGCTGCTGGCGATGGTGCTCTGCGCGAGCGCAGGGCCCTTGGCGCGCGTGGAGATCGTGGCCGATGATCCCGGCACGTTCCTCATTCACGAGCTGCCGATGATCGGTGCCCGCCCCGGCGCGACCCTCTTGCATGGGCTCGCCCAGGTTCAGCCGGTCTGGAAGGCGGGGCCGCTGACCGTGGGGACCAGCATCGCGGCCATCACGGTCCAGGGGGAGCTGCCGCTGACCACCCTGGCGGACGGCGAGCTTGCCGGGCTGGCGGGCATTCAGACCCGACTGGGCTTGCCGGTCGGCACGCTGCTGGGGCTGAGCTGGACCCGGGACGCGCTCTGGCTGGATCTCGCGGCCTCGATTCGTGCAGACGCGAGCTGGGCCCGGCCCGAGTGGTCGACGTGGTCAGCACTCCCGACGATTGGTGTCGGCTGGGTGCCCGGCGCCCGGAAGGACTGAGCATGCTGTTGGTGGTCGGGGCGCTGCGGGCGGAGACCCTCCCCGTTGCCGCCGCACTTCGGGGCAGACAGCACCACAATGGCCTGATTCAAGGTATCTTGGGGAACACCCGTGTCAGCGTGCTGACGTGTGGGGTGGGCCAGCGCCGGGCAGAAGCACGCACCTCAGCTGTACTGGCGCAGGGCGCCTTCGACGGGGTGATCAGCATCGGGACCTGCGGCGCCCTCATCGACACGCTGGCCATCGGCGCGGTGGTGGAGGGGGGGGCCGAAGACGGACTGGGACCGCTGGGACATGGGCCAACGGTGCGGGTGTGCACCGTGAGCCGAGCGGTCTGGACGGTCACCCGGCGAGATCAGCTTGCGGCCCAGGGCTGGCAAGTGGTCGAGATGGAAGCGGCCGCAGTCGCCCGCGCGGCCCGCCAGCACGGCATTGTGGCGAGCGCCTTGAAGGTGGTGAGCGACCACGCCGGCGCAGGGGAGAATCTGCGGCCGGGTCCGGTCTCCTTTGCACGCTTTCAGGTGCGGGCCCTGCGCTTGAGCCAGCGGCGGCTGGTCCCGGCGCTGGTCGCCGTCTTGGCGCGCAGCGGCGCCGCCGGACGGTAGAGTGGCCTTGAGCGACGGGGCGGAGCGTCTGCCCAGTCCACCGTCCACCACGGGTCTCCCGGAGCGAGCGTGTCGGAGCTGGGTCCACCAATCCCGTCCCACGCGCCGCCGACGCTGCCGGACGCCAGTGCGCAGGCGCGCCCCCCAGGTCCGCCGGTCTCGCCCGCCACCACGCCCACGGCCGGGCCCCCCGTCTCGACCCAGATCAGCGCGGAGGCCCGGGCGCTGCTGCAAGCCCAGTCCCCACCGCGGTCTCCCTTGCCCGCTCCGGCCCCCTTGCCCGCGCCGGCCCCTGCACCGCCGACGGCCGCACCGACGGCGCCCGCCGCCAGCCCCTCAACGCCCCTGGTCCCCAGCCCCGCGCCGGGGGGACCGTCCCTGGCCAGCCTGACCATCCCGACGCTGAGCGCCGACCGCGTGGCGACCGTTGCGACAGCCATGCAGACCACCCCCCAAGCTGCCCGGGCGTGGCTGGCGACGACCGCGTTTGTGCACCTCGCGCGGGCCGCAGTCCAGGCATCGACCGCTGCACCCAGTGCCGAAGTGGCAGATGAACAGCGCGCTGCTGCGAACCAATGGGCCGACCGGGCGGTGTCCTCCTTGCGCCGCTTGCTGGGACTGCGGGCCCTGGGCGACGGCGCCCGGGAGGTCGAGCTGGAGCGCCTGGGCCGCCGCTTCATCGCCCGGTCGAGCGAGGCGGTGCCCCTCCACCTGCAGCTCCCGGAGCTCGATGAGCTCGCCCGGGCACTGGAGGCCGCTGCGGTCGCCCGGGGTGCGCCGCTGGGGGAGCTCGCCCTCTTGCGCGCGCTCGCCGAACAGCCCCAGTCCATGGGACTCTTGGCACCGGAAGGGCCATTGGCACGGGGACTGCTTGGGCTCTTGGTCACGGCCCTGGTGATCGGCCTGGGCTGGGTGCTGCTGCGCTGATCCGAAGTGCCTCGACAACACTGATGAACAGAATGTTCTCGTGCACTTCCCGGTAGACCGGCACGCTACTCGGCAGCCCGCCGCCGGGCCAGCTGGTCCTCATACAGCGACGGCGGGTCCAGCGTCGCCCCCAGGCCCAAGCCCTCGGACCAGTCCTCCGGCGCGGTCCGGTAGCTGTCATAGATGTCGAGAACCTCGGTGGTGACGGGCGTCTCTGGGCTGGTTCCGATCACCCCTCCCCGGCCGTACTGAAGCGAGGACAGCCCGCCGGTGCCCCCCACGTTCCAGAAGATCGACTCCGTCGCCGTGTGGCCCGCGCCGCTGGAGTAGACCAGCCGGTTGACCATCTTCCAGCAGTCGTCTGACGTGCTGCTGTCGACCAGAATGGCGATGGCGAGGGCATGGTGGGTCTCGGAACAAGCGGGCACCCCGCTCGGGTCCCACTCATCGGTGAAGGCCAGACCGCCGATGCTGTGGGTGCGGAGGAAGACCAGCTCGCTCGTGCCAAAGTCCCAGTTCTGGACGAAGTTGTGGCGCCCGGCTTCGGCGGTGCTGTCCCGCACCAGCACGTGGTTGGAGACCCGCACTTCGAAGAGGTAGCCATTGCCCCCCTCCCCGCGGTGCTGGCTGAACCCGAGCCGGCTGTCGGCGACGGTGACCTGGCGGCTGTTGCGCACGAGCAGACCGCTGGACTGCAGGTGCATCCCGTCCTCGCCGCCCGGCCCGGCGAAGCTGGTGAGGTCCTGCACAAAGGCGTCGTAGACCCCATCGAAGGCCACAGCGTGCACTTGGGAGTGGGCCCAGGCGACGTCCCGAGCTGTCGCGTTGGAGACCCCCACCCCTTGGATGCCCACGTCGTGCAGGTAGCCGTCGACCCGCTCGATGCGGGCGTGGTCCCGGACCTGAAGGGCGTAGGGAAGAGGCACATCGAGGGTCAACACCTGGGTCTCGCCCTCGGTCTGCACGTCGATCAAAGTGCGCCGAAAGAAGGGCCGCCACTGGCCCGCCGAGAAGGTCCAGTACAGCTCCATGCTGTGCTCATTGCGCCAGTCGTCGGTGATCTCGATGCCGATCCACACGTCGTCGCCAGGGGCCCAGTCGGCGGCTTCGACGGTGACGGTGGTGTCCCAGCGGGCAGCATCGCCGTGCAGGGCTGCCGAGAGCGTGGCCCGGGGTGTGCCCACAAAGGTGAGGTTTGCGCCGTGGTCGGGTGAGCCGGTGAACCAGAGCTCGCTGGACCCACTGCCATCGCCGAGCAGGACCGTCCCGTGGGCAGACACCCGGAGCGCCCCGTCGACCTTGTAGGTCCCCTCGGGAATCCTCACCACACCGCCCGTCTCGGCGACCGCGTCGATGGCCGCTTGGATCGCTGCGGTGGCGTCTTCGGTGCCGGTGGGGTCGGCCCCATGGTCCAGCACCGAGACTGCGCCAGTGGCGTCGATGACAGGGAGGTCGGCACCGCCCCGGTAGCCGGCGTGGGAGAAGTCCCAGATGTCCAAGTCGGGCGTGCCGAAGCCGGGGGCCCAGTCTTCCGGGTACAGCACACTGCGCCAAGGGCCATCCGGCGGGTCGCCGCTGTCTTCGGGATCAGCGGAGTCCACGGGATCTTCGCCACCATCGGCGCCGTCCCCGCCATCGCCGGAGGTCCCATCGCCGGGGGCTTCATCGCCGGGGGGGGCATCCCGCTCGGTCGAGGCTTCGGGGGCCGGGGTGCATGCGGCCGCGAGCACAAGGAGGGCGCAGAACAGGGCTGGCGAGGTCGATGTCATGGGCACCCTCCGGCCGGCGAGTCTACCGCGGGCGACGCCGCCAGATCCCCATGGCCGCCCGGGGGCTCAGGGGCGGGGGGAAGCCGCGAGCGCGCGTCCGGCATCGGTGATGCGTGCGATGCCATCACCATGGTCGTAGGTGATGTGCCCGTCCTCGATCATGCTCTCCATGAGGTCGGAGAACTTCTTGTGGCCGACAAAGTACTTTCGCTCGCTGCGATCGTGGAGCGCCCCTAGATCCGACGTGCCGCCGGACTCGACCAGGAAGCCCATCAAGCCGTGGCGGGTGCGGGCGAGGTGGCGCACCGCGCGGGCAGCAAGCCGAGCTTCTTCTTCAGCCTCCGGGCCCGCTTCAGCCGCACTGGCGGCGGCATCCGGGGACGGGGGGTCGACCTTGGCGACCACCTTGGGGGCCACTGCGGGCGCGGCGGTGGGGGGCGGAGCCGGCGGGGCGGGCGCCGGAGCCACCACAGCGGGGGATGGGGCAGGAACCGGCGCGGTGGCGGGATCTTCCGCCCCGACAAGCTTGGAGAACCGTCCCCGCAGACGCTGGCGAAGCTGGAAGCGACTGGCCATCTTGGCACCCTCTCGTGGCACGCTGCCGGCACTGGCAGCCCTTGCCGCTAACCCAAGCCACTGCGGTGCCATGTCCCCGCCCACCGACCCCCGGACCATCCGGGGGGGCGTGCCCGCTCTGCGGGCGCCAGAACAAGCCAAGAACGACGTATTGGTGCTGATTCTCGACTCGTGCCGCTACGACACCTTGGTGCGGGCGGACCTGCCGAGCTTGCGGAAGCTCGGGCCCATCGAGCGCCGGTTCAGCTACGCGACCTGGACCGCACCGAGTCACTACAACCTGTTGATGGGGCTTCTCCCCTTCCCTGCCGTCGGCGGCCCGCCCCACTTGGCCACCACCGCGGCGGTGTCTGCTTGGCCGGAGCGACTCGGCCTGCCCGACACGCCCGGGGGCTTCACGGCGATGCTGCCGACCTTGTGGTTGCCGGACTGGCTGGGTGCCCTCGGGATGGAGTGCCACGCCCGGGTCAGCATGCCGGTGCTCAACCCCGCGACGCCGCTGAATCGGGGCTTTCACACCTTCGTGCAAGCCAACCACCACAACGACCTGCACGGCATTGTCGACACGGTGAGCTTCGTGCCAGGGCGCCCGCGCTTCTGGCTCATCAACACGGGCGAGACCCACTACCCCTACGTGGGCAAGGGGGACGCGGCCCCCGATCTGCCCCATCTTCCGGGCTTGAACGGGGTGTTTCGGGCCCTGTCGGAAGGGCGTGCAATCCCCGTGGGCGGGGCATTCTCGCCGGAGCTGTTGCGAGATCTGCACGCCCGTCAAGTGCACGCCGCCCGCAGCCTCGACGGCGCCATTCAGCGCTTGTTGGACATGGCACCCGCCGGCACCCGGGTCATCGTCACCAGCGACCACGGTGAGCTGTTCGGGGAGGCAGGGCTGTTCGGTCACGGCCCGGTGCCCCACGACAAGGTGCTGGAGGTGCCCTATGTCGAGGGCACTGTCCCGTCCTGATCGCCCCCCGCGACGGTGGCCAGCAATGAGCCGTCGGCCACCCGCTCCCCCTCGACCTTCGCCACCGCCTGAAAGCGCCACATGCCCCGACGCACCGAGTCCTTGGTCACTTCGAGCACCAAGCGGTCCCCGGGCGTGACCGGCCGGCGAAAGCGCATCTTGTCGAGGCCGAGCAAGTAGACCTCTCGACCGGCTTGGGCGGTGTCCTCGGACATCGCGAGCACACAGGCAAGCTGGGCGAAGGCTTCGGAGATGAGCACCCCGGGCATCACCGGCGATGCCGGAAAGTGCCCCTGGAACCATGGCTCGTTTGCCGCCACACACTTCCAGCCGACCGCGCGGACACCCGGCTCCAGCTCCACCACCCGATCAATCAACAAGAACGGGAAGCGGTGGGGCAGGATGCGCAGCAGCGTGCGGGCCTCGATGGGCACCGTGAAGCGATCGGGCAAGGCGGCCTCCAGTGGGATGCCCCTATTTCGTGGAGGGCGTGTTTTCATGGACGGCGTGCACACACGGGCAAGTCCCGAGGGAGGGCGTCGATGGCCTGGACGGTGGATGTGGACGGCGACACCGCACCCGCCGGCTGGCTGTTGGCGCTGGACGTGGACCCGGGGCAGCACCGCCTGACCCTCGCCCCGCGCCCGGTGGGAAGCGGCGACGCGAGAGTGGGCATGATGACGCGATTTCGACGGCACTACCCCGGTGGGCTGGTGGCCGAGCTGGCCGTGGCCTGGCTGGGGTCCGCCGAGGCTGAGGCGCTGATGGACCAAGTTGAAGCAGGCTTCTGCGTCACCCGCCACTGGACCGGCGACGAGGTGGGCGAGTGGACACCCAAAGCCTGGGCGGCGGCCGAGGCACTGTTCGTGGAGGTGGGCGAGCGGCTGGACCTTCAGGACTGACGGGACGGGCGCATCAGCCTTCGGTCCCTGGGGGCAGCGCCGCCTCCAGCGCGGCCACACGGGCCTCCAACCGACGCACGGTCCGCAGCAGGTCCGGGACATGCCGGGCGGCGGCCGCTGAGCGCAGCCAAGCCTTGTGGGGAATCGCGGGAATGCCGCTCACTTGGGCACCATCGGGCTGGTCATCGTGGACGACGGACGCCACGCCGACCTGGACACCGGCCCCGAGCACCCGGCTGGGCAGCACCGCGGCCTTCGCGGCCAGCATGCTGTGGTCCCCGACCTTCGCGCTGCCCGCAACCCCGGAATAGGCAACCATCAGGACACTCTCGCCAATCTGGGCACCGTGTCCGATCTGGACCAGGTTGTCGGTCTTGGTGCGAGCGCCGACCATCGTGACCGCGCCCGGCAAGGCCGCCCGGTCCACACAGGTGTTCGCGCCCAGCTCCACGTCGTCACCCAGCACCACCCCGCCCACTTGGGGGATCTTGAGGGGGCCATCGGCGGAGGGGGCAAAGCCAAAGCCCTCCGCGCCGACCACCGCGCCCGGGTTCAGCCAGACGCGGTCCCCCAGCACGCTGCCCTCGGCCACCACACTGTGGGCCATCAAGCGACAGCGGCGACCCACGCGGGCACCCTCGCCGACCACTGCACCCGTGTCCAGCCAAGAGCCGGGTCCGACCACCGCGCCCGGGCCCACCCACGCGAAGGCCGCGACGTGAACGCCCTCTACAACGGCATCCTCAGCAACACACGCGAGCGGATGCACCCCGGGAGCTGGCCACCGCTGGGGATGGAACAGGGCCAGCACCTGGGCAAAGGCGACGTAGGGGTCGTCCACATGCAGCAGGTCCGGCCCGTCTCCGACCACCTCGTCTCGCCGCACCAACACAGCGCCCGCCTCGCTGGTGGCCAGCTGGCGGGCATAGCGGCGGTTGGCCAGAAAGCTGACGTGCGCAGGGCCCGCGTCAGAGAGCCCACGGACCCCATCGATGAGACGGTCCGGATCGCCCACCAAGCGGGCACCCAGGAGCTCAGCCAGCGCACCCAGCCGGTGGCGCGGGGCCATCAGCCCGGGTTCGACTTGTTGTACGACGTGATGAGATCAGCCGTCAGGTCGGGCACGTTGGGGCCGGAGTAGGCCACAGCAGCGGCGTCGAGCACAATGTCGTAGCCCTTGGCTTTGGCCAGCTCGCCGGCAGCCTTGCGCATCTTCTGGATCAGGGTCTCCATCTCTTTGCCATAGGTGGCCTGGAACTCCTGCTCAGACTGCATGACCATCTGCTGGTACTGGGCCTGACCGGCCATGAACTCCTGCTCCTTCTGCCGCTTGGCTTCGTCGGAGAGGACCATCGCTTGCTTCTCATACGCTTGCTGAAGCGCCATGAGCTGCTCTTCCATCTTGCGCAGCGAGGCAGCTTTCTCGTTGTAGATGCCCTCGAGCCGGGCTTGGACGAGCTTGCCTTCCTGCACTTCCTGAAGGGCGGCCTGGAAGTCGATGACCACGACCTTCGTGTCGGCGTGGGCGGTGCCGACGGTGGCGGCGGCGAAGAAGACGGCGAATGCCGCGATGAGAAGGGCACGCAGTGCGTTGTGGATGCGCATGAAAATCTCCGTAGAGCTGTCGGGATCGACGGACCGACGGGAAGGCCCGGCCGGTGGCCTGTCCGGGGAACACGGGAACTTAGAAGAACGAGCCGATGCTGAAGTCGAACACCGATCGGCGCTCGTCCTCGCGGGGGTTGGTGGGGAAGCCCCACTCGAAGCGCAGCGGTCCCATCGGGCTGAACCAGCGTACGCCGAAGCCGTAGGAAGTGCGCAAGTCAGCGAGGTTCACGTGGCCCTCGCCCCAGGCATCACCGAATGCGTTGCCCGCATCGAAGAAGACCACCGTGCTCACGCCGGCTTGGCGGATGATGGGGATCTCGAGCTCGAAGTTGTTGATCCAGGTCTCGGTGCCACCGATGATGAGCCGATCTTCGGCTGCGGTGGGGTCCTCGCTGCCCTGGAAGGTCGACTGCTCGGGGGTCTTGTACCCGCTGGCCCGAATCTGGGGCCCGAGGCTGAACCAGTTGTAGCCACGCACGGAGTTGATGCCGCCCGCGCGGTAGCGGTGGATGAACGGAAGGACGGTGCCGTCCGTGCTCCACACCCGGCCGAGCGTGCCGTTGTACTTGAAGATCAGCCACTCTTTCTCGACGAGGGGCTGGTAGGCGCGCAGGTTGAACTTGCCTTCGAGGAAGTTGAAGTCGCCACCGAAGATCTGGGTGACCGTGGTCTCATCTTCCCGGAGGCCGCCGGACAAGGCCATGCTCGCGGTCGTGTAGATGCCGCGGGTGGCTTGGATGCGGTTGTTGCGCTTGTCGACAATGAGGCTCAGCCCGCCGGTGCTCGTGATGCCATTGCGGTACATCTGGCCGCCGAGCAGGCGCTGCTTGTAGCTGTCGATGTTGTTCAGGCCGGTGTCTTCGAAGGTGTAGTCGAAGCTCATCCGCACGTCGTCGCGGCGGTCGAGGTAGCGACCCACCGAGATGCTGCCGCCACGCTGGTACTCGTCTTCGATGAACTGGCGGCTGATGCTGTACCCGTTGAGGGAGAGCGTCCAGCGCGAGTCGAGGAAGTACGGATCGAAGAACTGCAGATTGTACTGCTGGCGCAGCTTGCTGACCTGGACGCTCGCGCTCATCACGTAGCCGAGGCCCAGGAAGTTGTTCTTGCTCACATTCAGCGTGAGCATGAAGTTCTCGATGTTCGAGAAGCCCGCGCCCACCGAGAAGGAGCCCGTGGGCTGCTCGGTCACTTCGACCTTGAGGTCCAGCTCATCGGGCGAGGCGCCCCGGGGGGTGCTGATGCGCACTTCTTCGAAGTAGCCGAGGCGGTCGAGCCGGGCGCGTCCTTCGTTGATGGCGGACCCGCTGTAGATCTCCCCCTCGTTGATGGGGATCTCCCGGCGGATGACCTTGTCGAACGTGGGGTCGTTGCCCTGGATGTCGATGCGGCCGATGCGCACCTTGTCGCCCCGCTGGACGGCAAAGTCGATGTCCACCACACCGGACTCGGGGTCGGTGATGGTGTTCGGGCTCACGTTGGCGAAAGCGTAGCCCTGGTCACCGTACAGGTCGCTGATCTCCTGCATCGTGGTCTGGAGCGTCGACAGCTTGAACCAGTCGCCGGTCTCGAGCGCCGGGTGGGTGGGGTCGAAGCGAAGCCAGCGCTTCTTCTTCTTTTCCCAGCCTTCCGGCAAGGGTTGGTCTTCGCCCACTTCCTTGCGGGCGGCCTTCCAGCGGGCGTTCATCACCTTGGCCGTCTCACCGTCGATGATCTCGCGCAAGGCCGGCTGGGTGAGGCCTTCGGGCTCGACGAAGTCACCGTCAATCTTGACCTTGCCGAGCTTGTAGCGCACACCCTCGGTGACGTTGATGGTCATGTGGATGAAGCGCTTGTCGGGGCTCAGGTAGACCTGGGGTTGGTCCACTTGAACGTCGACGTAGCCTTCTTCCAGATACACCTGACGCACGATCTGAGTGTCGTCAGACAGCGCAATCTCGTCAAATGTGCCCGAGCTGGTGAGCCAAGGGACGATGCCCGCTTCTTTGGTCGTGAGGAACCGCTTGATCTTGCGGTCCTTCATGCTCTCATTGCCGGTGATCTCGACCTTCTGGACCAGGACCTTGCGGTTCTCGGTCACTTCGAAGGTGAGCTCGACCAGCTCGTCGCCCACTTCGCGCACCACCGGCTCGATCTCGGCCAGGTAGAAGCCCTTTTCGACGTACTTGTCCCGCATCCGCCGGATGTTTCGCTTGAGCTCGGCTTCGTTGAGCACGCTGAAGGGCACGATGTCGATGACTTCGAACAGCGCGTCTTCATCCAGCTTCTTGTTGCCGGAGAGCTTCACTTCCCGGATGGCCGGCTTCTCGTCAATGGTGAAGCGCAGCACCACACCGGTGCCGGAGGGGTCGGGCACAATCTCGGCTTCCACGTCGTCGACAAAGCCCGATCCATAGATGGCCTTGATGTCGCGGCGAACACCGATGGTTGTGGCATCTTGGCCAATGCGGGTGCCGACAACGGCCAGCACGGCGGCTTCTTCCACACGCTTGAGACCAGCGATCTCAATGGCGCTCACCTTGCCAGAGGCGGCGACGGGCGCAGCGGCCAGGGGGGAGTCCTGGGCGAAGGCCACGGGTGACCAGGCGCTGAGGCCCAGTCCCAGCAACAGCAGAGCGCTCACGCCGGGCCCCCAGCCAGAGATGCCGCGGGCCCGTCCACGCCGGAGTCGACGAAGACCCCTCGCTTGAGGTGGAGCGTGCGGGGGAACCGAGCCGCCAGCTCGGTGGAGTGGGTCACGACGACCACGGTGCTGCCGTGCTCGCGGTTGATGTCGAGGAACATGTCGAAGATGTCCGCCGCAGTGGCCGGGTCGAGGTTTCCGGTGGGCTCGTCGGCCAGCACCAGGGAAGGCTTCCGGACCAACGCCCGGGCAATGGCCACCCGCTGCTGTTCTCCGCCAGACAGCTCGCCCGGACGGTGGGTGAGCCGGTCGCCCAGCCCCACAGTCGTCAGCAAGCTGGCGGCTTGGTCGTAGGCGCGGGCGCGGGGCTCGCCAGCGATGAGAAGCGGCATCATGACGTTGTGCGCAGCGTCATGGTCCGGCAGCAAGTGGTGGAACTGGAACACGAAGCCGATCTCACGATTGCGCAGGGCGTCAAGCTGAACCGCCGAACGCGTGAAGACCTCGGCCCCGTCGAAGCGGACATGGCCGGTGGACGGCCGGTCGAGGGTGCCGAGAATGTGCAGGAATGTGCTCTTCCCGGAGCCCGATTGACCCACGATGGCCACCCGTTCTCCGGCCCCCAGTCGGAGGTCGATGCCCCGTAGCACGTCGAGGCGGTGGCCCGCCTTGTGGAAGGTCTTCGTGAGCCCTTCCACCTGAACTTCGACCCCACCGGCCGTGCCGGGGGTTGGGGAAAAGGTGCTCATTCGTAGCGAAGCCCTTCCACGGGGTCGACCCGGGCGGCGAGGCTGGCCGGGTAGCCGGTGGCCAGGAAGCAGATGGTCACGGCCGCGATGGCCACAAAGACCACGGTCTCCGGCACCACCACGATGGGCAGCGTGTCGAGGTAGTAGACGTCGGTGTCGAGCGGGAAGCGGTACTTGTCGAGTCCCCAGCATCCCAGCAACCCGAGCACGGTGCCGATGCTGGCGCCGACCAAGCCGATGACGAGCCCCTCCAGCATGAAGACCGCGCGAATGGCCGGCACACTGGCCCCCATCGCACGCAGGATGCTGATCTCTCGGGCGCGGGTGACCACCACGAGAATCAGCGCGCCCACGATGTTCAGGCTGGCGACGATGACAATCAAGCTGAGAATAAGCCCCATCACGATCTTTTCGAGCTTTAGGGCCGCGAAGAGGTTGCGGTTGAGGTTCTTCCAGTGGCGCACATAGAAGGGGTAGCCGAGGGCTTGTTCCACAGCGGCCGCGATGGGGTCGACGCCGTCGATGTCGCTGACGCTCGCTTCGATGCCCGTGGCGAGATCGTCTACCTGAAGGAAGCTCTGGGCGTCGGCGATGTGCACATAGGTCCACTTCGTGTCGTACTCGTACATGCCCGAGTAGAAGATGCCCGCGACCCTGAAGGGCAGCACCCGGGGCACAGGCACACCCATGGGGCCCGAGCCGCCACCCACCGGGTTGATGACGTGCAGCCGGTCGCCCGGGTAGACCTTGAGCTGGTCCGCGAGCTCTTCACCGATGAGAATGCCCGGCAGGGCTTCTTTGTCGTCGTGGTCCTGCGCGATGGCTTCGGCGGGATGCGACAGGTTGCTGACAATCTCGGCCTTCTCGGCGCGGGTGTCGACAGGACCGAGAGGGCCCACCTTCACGTTCTTCACGATGTCGGTCACCCGCCCAGTCCGCGCCGGGTCGATGCCCTTGATGACCACACCGGCGGCCCCCCAGTGGGAGCGCACCATGACCTCGGTGTAGACAAACGGCGCCGCAGCGAGCACTCCCTCCACGGCTTCGACCTTGTCAGCCGCTTCCTGGTGGTCGGCGAAGTAGCCCTCGTAGTTGAGCATCACGAGGTGGGCGTTGCTGCCCAGGATCTTCTCCCGCAGGTCACCCTCGAAGCCCTCCATCACCGCGAGCACCATGATGAGGGCGGTCACACCGACGGTCACACCCGCCGTGCTCACCATCGCCAGCGCGCTGACCCCGGCGTCGTCCCGGCGGGTGCGCAGGTGCGAGACCGCCACCGTCGAAGCGAAGGGCAGCTCTTGGGGGTTGCGGACCAGCCACGCCAAGAAGCCCGCCACACTCACCGCCGTCATCACCGAGAACGACACCAGAAAGCGCACGGTCACCCACAGCGCACGCACCACCCAGTACACCGGGTTGAGTCGCAAGAAAGGCGACAGCGGGGCGACTTGGTCAGCCGGGCCCGCGGTGCGACGAGCCCCCACATCGCCGGAGTCATCGGCCTGTGGGGGCGGTTCGGAGGGTGAGCTCATTGCGCGGCGTCATCCCCCGAAGGCGAAGCCCCATTCCCGTGGTCGGTGACATCGGGCGACAGGTCGCCAGAGCTTGGGGCCACCCGCTCCGGACGCATGGTCGGGAACAGGATGACCTCGCGGATGGACATGGAATTGCTCAGAAGCATCGTCAGACGGTCAATGCCGATGCCTTCGCCGGCGGTTGGGGGCATCCCGAAGGACAGCGCCTTGATGTAGTCCGCGTCGAAGAACATCGCCTCGTCGTCGCCGGAGTCTCGGGCCGCGACCTGGGCCAAGAAGCGCGCTTGCTGGTCCTGGGGGTCGTTGAGCTCGTTGAAGCCGTTGGCCAGCTCCATGCCCGCGATGATCAGCTCGAAGCGGTCGACAAAGTCGGGGTTGTCGTCGCTGCGGCGGGACAAGGGCGAGATCTCAGCCGGGAACTTCGTGATGAAGGTGGGCTGGATGAGCTGGTCTTCGACATACGCATCGAAGAACCACTCAAACCACTTGCCGAGGGTGCTGGGCAGCGTGGGGTTCTTGGCGTCGCCGGGGTTGTCCACCAGCCACCGGGCGCGCAGGGCCGCGGGGCTTTGCACATCTTCGGCCGACATGCCGGTGTGCTGGGCAATCGCGTCGGCCATGGGCAGCCGGGCGAAGGGGGCGCCGAAGTCCAGCTCGTGCTCTCCGAAGGTCACCGTTGTGCCCCCCGTGGCCTTCATCGCGACGTCGCGCAGAAGGGCCTCGGTGAGGTCCATCAGGTCTTCCCAAGTGGCGTAGGCCTGGTAGAATTCCAGCATCGTGAACTCGGGGTTGTGCTTCGTGCTCACCCCTTCGTTGCGGAAATTCCGGTTGATCTCGTAGACCCGCTCCATCCCACCGACCACGAGTCGCTTGAGGTAGAGCTCGGGGGCGACCCGCATGTAGAGGTCGATGTCGAGGGCATTGTGGTGGGTCACGAACGGACGCGCCGTGGCACCGCCGGGAATGACCTGGAGCATCGGGGTCTCGACCTCGACGTAGTCCCGGGCCTCGAAGAAGTCGCGAACCGCGCGCACGATGCGGGAGCGGCGCAGGAAGACCTCGCGGCTGTCCTGGTTCACGAACAGATCGACGTAGCGGTGACGGTTGCGAAACTCGGGATCGGTCGCGCCCTTGTGCTTGTCGGGCAGCGTCGCCACACACTTCGCGGCGAGGCGAACCTCGGCGGCCTTGACGGTGGGCTCGCCCGTGCGCGTGCGCATCAGCGTGCCGCGAACCCAGACGTGGTCACCATTGTCGAGCTTCTTCCACACATCGAAGCCCGCATCACCGAGCTGGTTCTTGCGCACGAAGAACTGGATGCGGCCCGAGCGGTCCTGGAAGCGGCCAAAGCCGGCCTTGCCCATCTCGTTCTTGAAGAGCAAGCGGCCCGCGAGCACCACTTCGGTGGGGTCGGCATCGAGCTCGGGACCCGGGCGGTCACCAATCAGCACCAGCACATCGGCGGCCGTGTGGGAGATGCGCAGGTTGTGCGGGTAGGGAGCAATGCCCGCTTCGACCAGCACATCGAGCTTCTCAAGTCGGCGGGCTTCGAATTCGTGCTCGAGCGGGGTCGCATCTGCTTCAGACATGTCGGCTCCGGTGCCCGGGTGGCGACGGGCAGGCCGCGCCGCTTAACCGGTCCACTCGCACACGGAGAGGTCGACCAGCGCGCAGGGACCGTCATCGACCCGCACTGTTGTGCCCCAACCGGGAGACCCACCCATGCCCAGTCCACGCACGAGCTTGGCCCAGCAGCGGGCCGGCGCCTTGGTGTTCCTTGTGGTGGGCCTTGGGCTGGCGACGCTGGGGACACGGGGCCTGCTCCGCAGTCGCATGCCCGTCGTGGAGACCACCTGCGCGGCGCTGCTCAGCGGGGACGTGCAAGCCGCACGGCTCCGGGTCAGCGACTGTCAGGTCTCTCTCGACCAAGCCTCCGTGTCCTTTGAGGCCGGCACAATCGTCGAGGTCTGGGCACCCGTCCGCGGACCGTCGGCTGCTCCAGACGACCCTGCACCGATGGTCCTGTCCACCCAGAACCCCGTCGCGATCGCACTGATGGAGGGGGCCGCGGCGGCGCTGACCGACGGACCCGACGCCCACCGGCTGTGGCTGGAGCTGCACGCCGACGACCTGCGCATGCGGGGAGACCTGCACGGCGAGGTCCAAGGCTGGCTCGACCGCACCAGCGAAGACCGTGAGCACATGGGCATTCACGCACACCGCCTGGCACCTGATGCGCTCCTGCTCCGCGGGGGCGCACACCCTGGCCGCACCCGGGCCGGGCTGTCCCTCGTCCTGGGCCTCCTGCTGCTGCCACTGGGCATCTTCGGCTTGCGAAGGCGACCGGTGTCGATTGTTCGGGGCCACGCGCCCGACCGCTGAGCGGGTCGTCCGTGGTCCGGTTTCCCCGGCCCCGTCGCCAGACCGTTGCAGGTGCGGGACAATGCGCTACTGGGCGCCCGGCAGCGGCGATGATGCCCCGCTGGAGGGACAATGTCCGCGATTGAAGTGCACGACCTCGAAAAGCACTACGGCGAGCACCGTGCCCTCAAGGGCATCAGCTTCACGGTCGACGAAGGCGAAGTCCTGGGCTTTCTGGGGCCCAACGGCGCCGGCAAGTCGACGGCGATGAAGATTTTGACCGGGTACATCGCGCCCACGGCCGGCCGCGCGATGGTCGGTGGATTCGAGGTCTTGGCCGACCCCATCGCAGCGCAGCGGGCCATTGGCTACCTGCCCGAGCACGCCCCCGTGTACCTGGACATGCGGGTGCGGGACTACCTCAACTACATCGGCAACGTGCGCAACCTCGGCAAGAACGAGCTGGCGCGGGCCATTGACCGGGTGGCCGCCCAGTGCGGCATCGAGCCCCGGCTGGGCCAACAAGTCGGTGACCTGTCGAAAGGCTACCGCCAGCGGGTGGGGCTGGCCCAGGCCCTCCTGCACAGCCCGCGCATCCTCATTCTCGACGAACCGACGACGGGGCTCGACCCGAACCAGATCGTCGAGATTCGCAACTTGATTCGGGAGATTGGCCGCCAGAAGACGGTCATTCTGTCCACCCACATCCTCAGCGAGGTCCAGGCCACGTGCGACCGGGTCATCATCATCAACCGGGGCGAACTGGTGGCCGATGGTGCCACCGAAGAGGTCACCGCCCGCACCCAGGGCGGCCAGCTGCTCAACGTTGTGCTCGCGGCGGGTCGGGTTGCGCCGGATGCCGAGGTGGTGCACAGCGGACTCCGGGCACTGCCCGGGGTCGACCGGGTCAAGAAGGTCGAAGCAACCGACCGAAAACACCACGCCTACGAGATCTTGTCGTCGAGAGACATCCGCCAGGATGTGTTCACCTACGCGGTGGACCAGGGGCTCATCTTGCTGGAGCTCGCCCCGGAGCGCACCAACCTCGAAGAGGTCTTCCGCCGGCTCACCGGCGGGGCCTGACCGCGCGGCGGCGGTTCACATCTGAGAGATGAACAACAGCACCAACACCGCAACACCGAGAAAGACCGTCACGCCGACAATCACAGCAAGCCGACCAGTCTCCAGGCCCACCTTGCCCAGGGCTTCCTGGACCGCCACATCCCGCGCCACCGGAGCGGCCGCGGCTGGCGCTTGGTCGGCGGGCCGGGCTGGGGCGCGACCACTTCGCACGGTCTCGGGGTGGAAGGCATCGAGAATGCTCTGAAACTCGGGATGGTCGCTGAGCACAGTAAACGCGGATGAGCCGGGCACCCGCACACGCTCGGTGCCCCTCAGCCGCTCTGCGTAGAGCATCTCTTGCAAGGTGATGCGGTCGAAGGGGCCCTCAATCGCATCGCCGATGGAGCGCTGAAGCTCGAATTCCAGGGACACACGGGGGGTCGAAGCACCCTCGGTGGCGGCCGGGGCGGTCGCCTTCGTGTGCCCGTCTGCGGCCTGGAGCAGGCTCACCGAGTCCAGCAAGTCCTCGGACTCCAGCGGCTCGAGGGCCAGCGGGTCCAGCGCCACAGCGGGCGCAAAGATCTCCGTGGCCGAGCCATCGGCACCCCCGTCCTCTTCTTGGGCGGCCATCAACGCATCCAAGCTGACCAAGCCGCCCTCCGACTCGGGCTCCGGGTCGGGCTCGGACGCCACGGTCTCCGGATCGGGCTCGAGCTCCACTGGCTCAGGCGCCGCCAGATCGAGCGGCACCTCCTGGTCGACCAGCGTCACTTCCGGGGGACCCACGTCCTCCTCGCGCACCACCGACGCCACCGGAACCGCGCTGTGGTCCGCCAGAGTGGGCTCCTCCAGGGACTGCTCACCCGCCGCCGGACCGACGGTCCCGGCCGGTGGCTGGCCACACCCAGGACAGGGCTCCGCATCGTCGAGGGCGTGCAAATCGGCGCCACAGGCAGCACAAGGTCTCGTCACGGCGGAATCCTCCGTTGTCCGGAAGTACCACACGACACCCGCCCTGTCTCGCGCCGCCTCGCGGTCCGGCGACCCGCCGGCTAGGAACCGGGGATGAAATCCGACTCTGCACTCGATCTGCCCGAGGACATCCTTGTCGTCGGGACCGCCGGCCACATTGACCACGGCAAGACCTCGCTGGTACGGGCGCTCACCGGCGTCGACCTCGATCGGCTGCCCGAAGAACAACTGCGGGGCATCACCATTGCCCTCGGCTTCACCCGCCTTGTGCTGCCCTCCGGCCGGGTGGCCTCCCTCATCGATGTGCCCGGCCACGAGCGGCTGGTGCGGACCATGATCAGTGGCGCGACGGGCCTGGACGCCGTTGTGCTCTGCGTCAGCGCGGTCGAGGGGGTCATGCCCCAGACTCGCGAACACCTCGCCATTCTTGAGCTGCTCGGCGTGCGCCAAGGCCTCGTGGCGCTGACCATGACCGATCTGGTGGACGAGGAGATGCTGGAGCTGGCGGCCATGGACGTCGAAGAAGCCGTGGAAGGCACCTTTCTCGACGGGGCGCCGGTCCTGCACACCGCCGCGGGCCCCACGCCTGCTGGCATCGAGGCGCTGATCGCGGCCCTCGACGCCCTCAAACCCCCAAAGCGGGTCGCTTCAGGGTCCCTGCGCTTGCCCATTGACCGGACATTTGTGCAGCGGGGCTTCGGCACCGTCGTGACGGGAACTCTCCGCTCGGGAAGCATCCAAGATGGCGATGATGTCGTCGTTCTCCCCGAGGGGTTGAAGACGCGGGTGCGGGGCCTGCAGGTCCACGGCCACCCCGTCGCCCAGAGCCGGGCTGGACTGCGCACCGCTCTGAACCTCGCCGGCATCGAGCGAGACGACCTGCACCGCGGCATGGTCGTGACCCACGCCGACCATCCGCCCGTGGCCCAGGTGCTCGACGTGGAGCTGCGCCTGCTCGCCGACGCCCCTCCCCTGCCCGCCCGCACCCGCGTGCGCCTGCTGCTCGGCACTGCCGAGGTCATGGCCGTGGTCGCGCCCATTGCCGACTGTGCAGGCCCCCCGGCGCCCACCACCGAGCTCGCCCCCGGCAGCCGCGCATGGGTCCAGCTCCGCACCGATGCGCCGTTGGTGGCCATGCCCGGCGACCGCTTTGTGGTCCGGCGCGAGTCCCCCCTCCAGACCCTCGGGGGCGGCATCGTCCTCGACCCTTGGGCACCTCGGTTTCGAGCCCGCAACGTCGTTCGCGCATCCGCCCACCTAAAGCGACTCCAAGATGGCGATCGCACCGTGCTTCTGGAGCGTGCCGGCGACGCGGGGCTCTCCCCGCTGCGGTGTGCCCAGCTGGGCATTGAGGGTGGCATCCCACTCGGCGAAAACCTCGTCCACCACACCCGTGTGGACCGGCTCCAGCGCACCCTCGCAGCGGCCCTCGACGGCTGGCACCGCAGCAACCCGCTGGCCCCGGGGGTTCCCCGCCGCGACCTCCACCACCGAGCCCTGCCCCACTTGGACCAGCGGGCCTTTGACGTGCTGGTCCAGCGCATGGCCGACACTGGGGGGGTTGTGCTGGAGGGCCCGCGCCTGCGACACCCCGACTTCTCGGTCCAGCTCTCGCCCGCCGATGGAGCGCTGCTGCGCACGCTGGAGAATGAGCTGTGCGCGGCCGGTCTGGAGGCCCCCCGCTTCGCCGATGTGCTCCCCCGGGGGCCGGAGCTGGTGGGCCTGCTGCTCCACCGAGAGGTGGCGGTCCGGGTCGGCGACAAGCTTGTCCACGGGCCTGCCCTCGCCCGCATGCGCGACACGGTCTTGGCCTTCTTGGACACCCACACCCGCATGATGCCGACCGACTTCAAGGACCTGTTCGGCCTCAGCCGTCGGCACGCCATCCCGTTGTTGGAGTGGCTGGATGCGACACGACTGACGGTCCGGGACGGCGACGCCCGCATTCGACGCTGAGCGGGACCGGCCGCGCGCGGGATTGGCTCCTGGCCTCAACGCTTGCGCCACGGGTGCGCCCCCACCGGAGCCGCCCGGGCACAATGGCCCGCCTGTCGCCACCCCCGACCATCCACCCCGCGCAACGCTGCACATTGTCTTTGCACTGGGTTGTGTGTGCCCCCAACCCAATCGGGAGCGACGGTTCGCGTCTGCTACCCTGGCCGGCCGGTGGAGGACCCTGATGTTCCGACCTCGCTTCGCGACCCCCCGCACTGTCCGCGCTCCTCTGCGGGCATGGGTGCTGGCCGCACTTGCGACAATACCCATTGCTGCGCCGTCGTCGGCACTTGCAGCGCCCGACCCTGCGCCAGTCCAGGACGGTGCGCCTCAGGGCGTCTTGCGCATCAGCGCGTCCGTTCCCGGCGCCACCGTGTGGATCGATGACCAGGACGTCGGGCCGGCCCCGGTGACCCGCTACATCGCGCCCGGACCGCACCAAGTGCGTGTGGCTGCCGACAACCACAACCCGTTTGTTCGCCGAGTGGATGTGGAACCGGACCGCACGGTCACGCTCAGCGCGAACCTGCTCAAGGGCACGGGCACCGTCGAGTTTGGCACCCCCTCGCCAGGCGCCACGGTCGAGCTTGAGGGCGGCCAAGAGTCGCCGCTGCCCGTGCGTCTCACCAGCATCGGCCCCGGCACCTACCGCTACACGATCCGAGCGCCCGGGTTTGAGCCGCTGGAGGGCGAATTCACCTTCGCCGCCGGCAAGAACATCTACCTGTTCAAAGAGCTCGAAAAGAGCGCCGGCCTGCTCGTTGTGGATGCCCGTCCCGACGGTGCTTCCGTCGAGCTGGACGGCACGACGGTCGGCACCAGCCCTCTGCGCCAGGAGGGGTTGCCCCCAGGCCCCCACCTCATCACGGTGCGCCACCCCGACCACCCCACGGTCTACAAGGTGGTCGATACCAGCGACGGCTCCAAGGCTGCGGTCGGCGGTCGACTGCCCGAGAAGGGCGGCACAGTCACCATCCGCACCGGAAGTGCCGCCGGTCAGGTCTCGATGGCCGGCACGGTGTTGGGCACGGGGCGCAAGGTGGTCCTCAAGGACGTCGCCCGCGGTCGCTACCCGGTCGAGGTCATGCGCCCCGAGTTCAAGCCCGCCGTCGCGCGGGTGGTGTCCCCACCGCAGGGACGCCGCACGTACAAGCTCGACCCCGTCACCGAAGGGGAGCGCGGAAACAGCGCACTCATCGAGCTTCCCCCCTGGTATGCCCGCTGGCAGGTCTGGACGGTGGCCGGTGTGGGCGTCGCCGCTGGTGTGACCGCCACCACGCTCATCATCCTGGCCAACCAGCCCGAGCCCATCCCCGACGGCGACGTCACCGTCTCCTTGCCCTGACGGAGCCCCGATGCGCCGCACCCCGCTCCTTGTCCTCGTCTCCCTCCTCGCCGCCTGCGCTGGCGACGAGGCCCGCACTGGCATCCAGATCGTCCTGACGGGTGACGCCGCCGCCGTGCGCTCGGTGACCGACACGATCCAGATCATCGTCGATCCCGACACGCCGTGGGAAGACACGTCTGCGGCCAACGCCCCCTACGGCGCGTCCTTCGAGAATGCCCACCCCGAAGACGATGACCTGGAATTGGTGATCCGGATCGATCCCGGATCTTCGGGCGATCTGCCGGTCGTGGAGATCGCGCAGGGCAGCACCAACACGGCATTCACGGTCGAAGCACGGGGCTTCTTGGGCAGTGCATGGACCGTGGGCTCCGAGGTCGAGGGGCCGCTGTCCTTCAAGTCTGGCTCGGTGACGTCCCACAACCTGGCCATGGCGCTCCTCGACGCCCCCATCACCCCTTGCAACGACGGCCTGGACAACGACGAAGACGGCTACGTCGACGCGGCTGACCCGGACTGCACGGGCGCCGATGAAGAGCTGGGCTTCGGCAGCACCCAGTGCAATGACGGCGAAGACAATGACTCCGATGGCCTCATCGACATCGACGATCCCCAGTGCGACGATGCCCTCGACGATGTTGAGGTCTCCGCCTGCACGAACGAAGAAGACGATGACGGGGACGGCTGGGTCGACGGCGACGACCCGGACTGTGCCGACGGCGAGGACGAGACCGGGTACGGCACCACCGACTGCAACGACGGCATCGACAACGACGACGACGGGCTGACGGACCACCGGGACGCCGACTGTGACGACGCCACCGACGACGATGAGGCCTCCCCGCCCTGCGCCAATGGCGAAGACGAGGACGGCGACGGCTGGGTGGACGAGGACGACCCCGACTGCGCCGATGGCGACGACGAGATCGGCTACGGCGACAGCGAGTGCAACGACGGCGAGGACAACGATCTCGACGGTCTCATCGACGGCGAAGACCCGGGCTGCTCTGGCGCCCCTGACACGACCGAGTCCAACAACTGCGAGGACGGGCTCGACAACGACGCCGACGGATGGACCGACCTGGAAGACCCCGGGTGCGCCGCGCCCACCGATGACGACGAAGGCGGCTTCGGGTCCACCGAGTGCAACGACGGCGTCGACAATGACGCCGACGGGGACATCGACCGGGCCGACATTGACTGCGCCAACGCAAGCGACAACGCCGAGGCCGCCCCCTGTGTCGACCTGCTCGACAATGACGGCGACGGCTGGATCGACGCGGCAGACCCCGACTGCACATCCGGCGTGGACGAGACCGGCCTGGGCACGACCGAGTGCAACGACGGCCTCGACAATGACAGCGACGGCGACATCGACGCCGCCGACACCACGTGCACGGACGCCCTCGACAACCAAGAGGCCGACCCCTGCGACAACGGCGAAGACGAGGACCTCGACGGCTGGATCGACAGCGACGACCCGGACTGCGCCACCTTCGGCGAGGAAGTGGGCTTCGGCACCGACGTCTGCAATGACGGCATCGACAACGACGGCGACGGCACCATCGACGCCAGCGACCGCGGCTGCACCCGGGCAACCCGCGGCACGGAGCGCACCGACTGCCAAGACGGCGTGGACGACGACGGGGACGGCTGGATTGACGAGGACGACCCGGACTGTGCGGGCACCGGCAGCGAAGCGGCAGGCGGCTTCGGCACCACCGAGTGCAACGACGGCATCGACAATGACACGGATGGCGACATCGACGCCGATGATGCCGACTGCATCGATGCCACAGACAACTACGAAGAGACCTACGACTGCCTGGACGGCATCGACAACGACGGCGACGGCTGGACCGACACCGACGATCCCGAGTGCGCCAGCTCACCGCTGACCGGGTCCGAGGTGTCGACCACCAGCGCGTACGAGTGCAATGACGGCGCAGACAATGACGGGGACGGGCGCACCGATGCGGCCGACCCGGGCTGTGTGAACGGGCTCGACAACCTCGAGACCACCGACTGCTCCGATTTGCTCGACAATGACGGCGACGGCTGGACCGACGCCGACGACCCCGACTGCGCGGGCGACGGCATCAGCGAGTCCGGCACCAGCACCTTCGCGTGCAACGACGGCGCCGACAACGACGCCGACGGCGACACAGACAGCGACGATGCCGACTGCGACGATGGCTTCGACATCAACGAAGAAGCCACGCTCGATGAGTGCAGCGACGGTGCCGACAACGACGGCGACGGCTGGCGGGACGACGAAGACGCTGACTGCCAGCTTGGATCCGCGGAGGATGGCGCCGCAGATGGTGCCGAGTGCTCCGATGGCGTCGACAATGACGGCGACGGGGATGTGGATGCTGACGACGCCGAGTGCGACGACGGCAGCGACGCCGACGAAGCCGCCAACGACTGCGAAGACGGGCTCGACGGCGATGGCGACGGGTGGACCGACGATGCGGATCCCGACTGCGCGTCCGGCACCGCTGAGGTTGGCTACGGCACGACCCAATGCAACGACGGCGCCGACAACGACGCTGACCTCACCGTTGACAGCGCCGACTCGGGGTGTGACTCCGCCGAAGATGACGTGGAGGACGACTCGGCGGACGACTGCGAGAATGGCGCCGACGACGACGGCGACGGCTGGATCGACGCCGCAGATCTGGACTGCCAGACCGACGGCGACGAGCTGACCGTCACGGCGCTGGAGTGCAATGACGGGCTCGACAACGACGGCGACGGCGATGTGGACGCCGACGACGAGCACTGCCGTGTCTCATGGGACGACGACGAGAGCAGCCCCCTGGCGAGCTGTGTTGATGGCGAAGACAACGACCACGACGGCTGGGTCGACAGCGACGATCCAGACTGCACCCTGTTTGGGGACGAGTCCGGCCTGTGGACCACCGAGTGCAACGACGGGGACGACAACGACAGCGACGGCGACACCGATGCGCTGGACGCCGACTGTGATGACGGCTTCGACGATGACGAAGCAGCAGCAGCCGCGGACTGTGTGGACGGCACTGACAACGACAGCGATGGCTGGGTGGACGGGGACGACCCGGACTGTGCCTTTGGCGGGTCCGAGACCGCGACAGACGCACGCTTTGAGTGCAATGACGGCGTCGACAACGACGTGGATGGCGACATCGACGCGGATGACGCCTCGTGTGCATCGGCCTGGGACAGCGACGAGACCAACCTCAGCGGTGACTGCACCAACGGCACCGACGACGACGCGGACGGGTGGATCGACGGGGAAGACCCAGACTGTGCCCTGTTCGGCGTTGAGCTTGGCTTCACGCTCATGGACTGCAACGACGCGACCGACAACGACGCGGACGGCCACATCGACGCCGACGACCCAGGCTGCGTCGACGCGTGGGACCCTACCGAGAACGACCCGGCGGCGACCTGTGGCGACGGCTTGGACAATGACGCGGACAGCTGGACAGACCTCGACGACCCGGACTGTGTGGTCGCCACCGCCGAGTCGGGCATCGGAAACGCCGACTGCAACGACGGCATCGACAATGATGGTGACGGCAACATCGACGCCGACGATCTGGACTGCGACGGTGCCTGGGACAACGTCGAAGAGGGCCCAGACGACACCGACTGCACCGACGGCGCGGACAATGACAGCGACGGCTGGATCGACGCGGAGGACCCGGAGTGTGGTGGGGGGGACACCGAGGACGGCCTGAGCGCCTACGCCTGCAACAACGGCACCGACGATGACAGCGACACGCTGACCGACGCCGACGATCCCGGCTGTGACTCGGCCTTTGACGGCGATGAGACCCACGCCACCGAGTGTGAGGACGAGATCGACAACGACGGTGACGGCTGGATCGACGTGGAGGATGCAGCGTGCACCACCACCACGGACCTCTACGAAGACGATGGGTATGGCGCGGGCACCGCGTGCAACGACAGCACGGACAACGACAGCGACGGCTTGGTGGACGCGGCGGACCCTGGCTGCGAGGATGCCGCCGACACCGACGAGGTCGACCCCAGCACCCAGTGCAACGACGGCATCGACAACGACAGCGACGGCTGGACCGATCTGCACGACCCGGTGTGCACCAGCATTGCTGTGTTGTTGGAGAACGACGGCTTCAGTGGCACAGCCCAGTGCAATGATGGCACGGACAATGACGTCGACGGCGACGTGGATGCCGACGACTCGGGCTGCTCCAGCGCAACGGACACCACCGAGGGCGGCTAGTTCACGGGCTCGCAAATAGCGAGCCCATGAACCAGTGCGTTCTTTGCGGGGGCAAGCCCCCGCGCCGCGCCCCAAAGGGCGCTCCCCCCACGGCATCCTCGTGCCGAGGCTGCCTCCGTCCGGTCGGCGACCGAACGAGTTCAGCACATCGGATGCGCTGAACTCGTTCACGGACTCGCAAATAGCGAGCCCATGAACCAGTGCGTTCTTTGCGGGGGCAAGCCCCCGCGCCGCGCCCCAAAGGGCGCTCCCCCCACGGGATCCTCGTGCCGAGGCTGCCTCCGTCCGGTCGGCGACCGAACGGGTTCAGCACATCGGATGCGCTGAACTCGTTCACGGACTCGCAAATAGCGAGCCCATGAACCAGTGCGTTCTTTGCGGGGGCAAGCCCCCGCGCCGCGCCCCAAAGGGCGCTCCCCCAGGGCATCCTCGTGCCGAGGCTGCCGCCGTCCGGTCATGGACCGAACGGGTTCAGCACATCGGATGCGCTGAACTAGCGGGCCGGGCCCACCCGCTCAAGAACGAGAGAAGCCCCCCGACAGTGATGTCGGGGGGCTTGTCGCGTGAACCGACCGGAAGGAGACCTTCAGGTCAGACACCAGCTCGAGCAGGCCCGAGCTGGTGCGGCCCCGCCACTAGGGGAGGTCGTAGTAGTCGAACGCGAATGCGTAGTACAGGCCGTACACGTAGTCGCCGGTGCCCTCGTCCTGACCGTAGCGGAAGGTCCAATCCCAGGAGTAGTACGGGAAGCCGTCGTACTCGTAGTCGTAGACCGTCGCATATGCGATGGCGTACCACTGAGCGTAGTCGGCGAAGTAGTACATGGAGACCGAGCCGTAGTCCGGATGGTCCGGCATCCAGGCCCAGCTACCACCGCCATCAGGCAGGCCGCAGCTGGAGTAGGTCCACTCGGGGTTCTCAGCCGTCTCGAAGTCCAAGGTCCGCTCGACGTCGAGACCGAATGCGCAGTCTTCGCAGAGTGTGGCGACGGTCTCGTAGCCAATGAGGTTGAAGGGGTCGAGGCAGGTGAACGCGCCGGCATCGGCATCGTAGGGACCGATGTAGGCGTTGCCCGTGAGCACGTTGACGTCGATGTCGCCGCCCGTGCCGCCACCGTCGCCACCGCCGTCGCCACCGTCGGCGCCGTCGGCGCCGTCGGCGCCGTCGGCGCCGTCGGCGCCGTCGGCGCCGTCACCACCGTCACCACCGTCACCGCCGTCGCTGCCTGGGTCGAAGGTGTTGTCGTCCTTGTCTTCGTCGCTGTCGGAGGTGTCGTCGACACAACCAACCGCGAGCGCGGCGACCGGCAGCATCAGTGCCAGAATCGATTGAAGCTTCCTCATGTTCATGTCTCCGTCCTAAGGTTCAGCAGTCACTATTCCCTGCCATGGGACCCATGTCTACCACGTTGCCACACTCTCGATCCACGATGGGGAGCCTGCCCCCGTCGAGGATCCGACCGTCAGCCTGTTTCCTCGGCATTTCGTGCCAGAGCGCCACCCACAATTGCCGCAAGCGTGCGGTGCCGAGGGTGACGCGCCGCAAGATCTCGGGCCATGCGAGCGAGGGCTTCTGGGGGCGTGTCGCTCGATGCCTGGGCAAACCACGCGCCAAGGACGGTCGCCAACACACCACTGTCGGCATCACGGTGCATGCCGGCGTCCACCCGCGCAATGATCAGCCCCATCGCGCTGGCCCGGCACCACTGGGCCTCAAGTGCGAGCGCCGGTCTTGCCGCGCGATGGGCCGCCACCACAGCCTGGAGCCCGAGGGGGGGGCTCTCCAGCGCCAAGATGTGTCGGCGCGGGCCCAGCCGGCCATCGACCTCTTCCCACAGGGCGTCGAGGGCTGATGAAGGGGCGGTGTGCAGACCGCCACCCCACGCGATGAGCACCGGCAGCACCCACTGGAGGGGATCCCCGGGGGCCGCCCAGCGCACGGCACCTTCGGCCCGGGCGAGCGCCAGATCGAGGTGGCCCGCCCCCAGCTCCAGGATGACCTGGCACTCCGCGGCGACGGCCTCGGTGTCTTCGTAGAGCGCGTCCAGGGCCGTGTCGAGGCTGCCATCCACCGGGCGCCCCCACAGCGCAAAGGCCCGCCAAGGACGGGGGGCCAACACCAGCGCTCGGCCAGCCAGAATGCCCGCGTGGACGGGATCCTCTGCCCGCCAAGCGAAGCCCGCCGCCCGGTCCAGCAGGCCCACGCGCACATCGGCGCGGCGCTGGCCCCGGGCCTCCGCCTCGGCAGCGGTCACCCCCTCGGCCCAGCGCTCGGTGGCGGCGAGCCCGTCCAGCCACGCGTGCACCGCACGGCCGCTGGCCTGGCGCTTCGCTTGGTGCTCCAGCTCGGCCAGCTCGGCGTCCGTCCGCGGCAAGGCGTGCAGCAGTCGCGCCGCCACCCGCAGCAGCTCGCCGCTCAGCTTGTCGAGCGCCCCGAGGCCCAGCCGCAGCCCCGCAGCGGTCTCGGTCCAGTCCGCCGACGGCACCAGTGCGCGGAGCTCAGCCACCGTCAGCCCCACGGCCACGTCCGGCCAACGGCCCAGCAGCCCGGCCAGCCGGTGTCCTCCCGCGCGTCCGCCGTCTCCCAGGGCCGCCCGCCGCGCCAGCGCGACCAGCTCCCCATCGACGGTGCCCCCCTCCAGGGTCGCCAGCACGAGCCGCCGGGCCACGGACCAGTCTCCCGCCGCCACTGCCGCGCGAAGCCCATCGGGGACCCCTGGCGTGTCGTCCAGTGGTGCGGCCCTGCCCTCCACCCATCGGCCCAGCTTGCGGGTCAAGGGCGCCTCAGGGGGCTTGCAGGCCGGGTGGCTGGGTCAACAGCCAGTCCGCCCAGCGCAGCGCACCGATTGCGAACACCTCGCGGCGGGTCGCCACGTGCTTGAGCTCCAGCCGCTCACCGGGCCCGCACAGCCACACCGTGTGCTCGCCGAAGCAGTCGCCCACCCGCAGCGCGTGCACCGGCACATCTTTGCCGGTCGCCCGCACCAGGCGCTTGGCCGTGCCGCTGGGTGCGTCTTTCTTGTGGTGGTGGTGGGCCTCGACGACTTCGATGTCCCAGCCCGGCGGCAGCGCCGCGACCGCCCGAGCAACCAGATCCAGCAACAGCGGGATGCCCACCGAGAAGTTTGGCACCACCACCACGGGGGCCCGCGCGCCGTACGCCGCGAGCGCATCCATCGGCAGGTCGCCGGTCGTGCCCACCACCAGCGGCTGGCCGTGCAAGCGCGGCAGCAACGCCGTCAGTCCAGCCGCGGAGCTGACGTCGATGACCACATCACAGTCGGGCACGTCCCCCGCTCGTGTCACCGCACCGGCAAAGGCGTCGCCGGCTTGGGCCACGATGAGCTGGCCCAGTCGGCCCGAAGCACCCTGAATGGCGACCCGCGCCCCCACTCAGAACTCCAGAGTCGTGATCAGGCGCCCGCCGTAGGCCGGCTGGGTGAACCCGGTGCCCAAGTCGGCGTCTTCGTAGTCCCGAAGGTAGGCGCCCGGCATGAACAGCGCGCCGGTGCCTTGCAGGCGGAAGTGGGGAATCGGTTCCCACGTGACCGTCGCGTCCACCTCGGAGCCGTACCCGGGGCCCGCGGGCTCCAGATCGCTCTGCTTGGCTTGACGGGCCGCGAACCAAGCCACATCGGTGGTCAAGCCTTCGTTGAAGCGCCAGCCCACTGAAGGCCGCAGGAACAGGGCATTCGAGATGCCGTAGCCCGTGCGCGCGGCCGCCGTGGTCCGCCCGTCGTTCGTGGAATTCGGCACCGCCGCCTTCAGCGTGGGCATCGGCTCCTCAAAGAGGAACAGGCTCACGTTGAAGTCCGGATCGTAGGTGAAGGTCTTCACCGTGGTGTCGTTCGGGTCGGCATCACCCGTCGCGAAGCCCAACATCAGCCCAGCCCGGATGCGGCCAGGGTCGAGGGTCGCGCCCAAGTGGCCACCGAACGCGCTGATGCGCAGGTCGTTGACGCCCTCTTGGAGATCGCCGCCGCCGACAGTCGCCGCGAACTCGATCTCTGCCGTGGCGATGCCCAGGTCGGCCTTGCCCCAGATGTCACCAATCCACGTGGTGAAGCGAGTGTCGCCCGTGTTCTGCCAGCGGTAGGTCTGGAACGTGCCCAGGCCGACCTTCTCGCCAGAGTAGAGCACCGAAGCCACAACACCGTGGTAGTCGTCTTTCTGGGCGGAGTAGCCCTCGTACCGGTTCTCGATGCCACCCATCAAGAAGATCTTTTTGATGCGGCCCGTGAACTGCGCGCGGTCGACCGTGTCACCGAACTCGTCGATGTCGCGGTTGCCCGCATTGAAGACCATGCCCGAGCCCCAGTGGTTGGGCACACGACCAAACCGCACCATGCCGTACTTGGTCTGGACTTCGCCCCAGAGCCGCGTCACCGCGATGTTCTGGAGGGTGACCGCGCCTTCGGTGGTCGTGGGCGCACTGACCGCGTCGCTGAAGACAACCGGCTGGTCCTCACCCGTGAGGGGATCGGTCACGATGGAGGGCGTGGCGCCGTACTTCACGTAGGGAAGGAAGTCGACTTGGGTGTAGATCGCGACCTTGTCCGAGAGCAAGAATCCCGGACGGAGCCGCAGCCGATGGTCCATGTGCCAGGCCGGGTCCTCCGCGTTGGGATTCGTGCCTGGATCGGACAAAGAGAGGGTGTTGAACATCTCGCCGCGGGCTCGGTAGTGTCCGTCCCATACGACCTCGGCAGCGAGGGCCGATCCAGGGAGCAGCATTGCGAGCGGGAGCGAAATGGCTGTGAGCATGCGCGGCAAGGGCGAGCGCCTCCGACGGGGGCCTTCAATCTGGACGTCCCCAACTGGGGCGGCAAACGAGCGGCCGGGTAGGTAGCACGGGGGTTGGACCACGGCAAAGCGTCGAGGACATCGGCGGTTCGGACAGCGCCGCTTGACGGGAGGCAGACCAACACACGAGACTGGTACGAACCCCTGGCATCACCGCGACATGCCATGACAATTGGCAGAAGCCCTTGGAGCGCCCCGATGTCCCCCGTGCTGAACCTCCTCAAGACCATCTGGCGAGGCTGGAAACGCGGTGTCCATGGGATCAACTCGGTGATCAGCTTCACCTTGATGAGCTTCGTGTATTGCACCGCGCTGGCGCCTGTGGCGATTGGCTTTCGTCTGTTCAAGCCCGATCCCACCGACCGCGGCCTGGGCGATCCAAACGCCGAGTCCTACTGGCAGAACGTCAGAATCACCGAGCAGGACGTGCGCCGCTCCCAGCGGATGTGGTGAGCCCACGGATTAGGTGGCTCGCCCCCCTCTGATCTGGAGCCGCCGTGCGCGACCTTGAGCAGCCCCCCCTACCCCGTGTCCTCGTCGTGGGGGTCGGCAGCATCGGCGGCACCATTGCCTGCCACCTGAGCGACGCCGATCCTTCCCCAGTGGCGAGTGTTCTCGGCCACAGCTCGAACGCGGCCATCGTGTCCGCCATCACCGAGCAGGGCTACCGACTCAAGGGCATGGACGGCCACCAGCAAGTTCCTGGCCGGGCCACATCCACGATCGCCGAGGATGAACCCCCCTTCGACTTTGTTGTGCTCGCCACCCAGCCGCCCCAGGTGGAAGCGGCAGCCCGGAGCGCGCTGCCCTGGCTGGCCGAAGATGGCATGATGATCGTGCTTCAGAACGGCCTATGTGAGGATCGGGTGGCCCAGATCGCCGGCCCCAACCGGGTCGCGGGCGCCGTCGTGGGCTGGGGCGCCAGCACCGTGGAACCTGGGTTCTATGAGCGGACCAGCGAGGGCGGCTTCACCCTCGGCCGCATGGACGGCCAGGAAGACCCACGGCTGCGCACCCTCGCCACGCTGCTCGAGCGGGTGGGCCCCGTCGACCTCACCGACAACCTCGCGGGCGCCCGCTGGAGCAAGCTGGCCTTGAACTGCGCCGTCTCGACCTTGGGCACCATCGGCGGCGACACGCTCGGCCGGTTGATGCGGTACCTCGTGATCCGGCGGCTGGCGCTGCACCTGATGACCGAGACCGTTGCGGTCGCGAAGGCCGAGGGGGTCCAGCTCCGCAAGATCGCGGGCACCCTGGATCTGGACTGGTTGGTGCTCTCCGACGCCGAGCGCCGGTCCGTGATCGGCAGCCCCAGCCTGTTGGCCAAGCACTCGGTGCTGTTGGCGGTCGGCGCCCGCTATCGCCGCTTGCGGAGCAGCATGCTGTCGGCGATCGAGCGGGGGCGGGAGCCTGCCGTCGACTTCTTGAACGGTGAAGTGGTCAGCCGCGGGCTCCACCACGGCATCCCCACCCCGGTGAGCGCAGCAGCCCAGGACATGGTCCATCAGATCGCACGGGGCGAAGCCACCTCGGGCATGCACTCGGTCCGGCAGCTTGCCACCCGGGTGGGCCTGCAAGTCGCGGGGTTCAAGGGCGAATAGATCGCCCAAGAATATCCATCATCACGACGTTCTCAGCGAAACTCAGATCACCGTGTAGATGAACGGCAGCACGGGGCTGGCTTCTGCGAACAGGATGAAGGCCACCATCAGCGCCAACACAATGACGATGGGGGTCATCCACCAGGCCTTGTTGTAGATGATGAAGTCCATGAACTCCCGGGCGAGACCCTGGCGCTCATTGGGGATGATGGTCTGCGGGGCGTCGTCGGAGTTGACGGACATCTTCAGGCTCCAAGAAGCTGGCCACAAGGGCCCGGGACACGATGGTACCACTTCAGCGGGGCTGTGCCACTGTGATGGTGAGCTGGCGGTCGAGGCCCGGCACCGGCACGCTGCCCGCTGTCGGCGGCCCGAAGCGCACCTGAACGGCTGCGTCGTGAACCACACCACTGACCACCTCCCGCTCGAGACCCGCGCGGCGCAGGGCGGGCTCCAGGTGGGTGATCCAGGGATGGGTAGTCTGGACGGCGCACGGGATGTCCGGGGCACCCGCCACAGCGACCACACCCTCGCCCGCATGGCGGACCGCGTCCACAACGGCCCCCAGTCCAAGATCATCGGGACTCGGCGGCCGCAGCCAGCGCTGCTCACAGCGGGGGTCCACCACCGGCGTCCAGGGGGCGGACTGGAGGTCAACCATGGCCAGCCCCGCCGACCAGACCAGGGCACCGCCGCCCACGATGCCGGTCACCACGGCCGGACGGCGCACCCGGGACAAGCCGAGGCCCACGAGCAGCACCACCGGCAAGCCCAGCGGGGCGCCGAGCCGGGGATACTTCTTGGGAATGGCCACCAACAACAGCAAGCTGGTCAGGAACCAGACCACCGCACCGATGGCCGCCCGCCGCGTCGGGCCCCGCTCCACGCGCATCGCACCGAACACTGCAGCGACACACACCACCGGTCCAGCGAGGCTCCACGAGACCAGCGCCGGGTAGTAGGCCAAGCCCGCCAGAGCACCGACCGAATGGCCATTGTCGACGGATGCCGCCACATAGTCCAGCTGTGCGGCCCCTTGCCCGAGGTACCAAGGAGCGGCGCCCGCAGCCGTGGTAAGCGCGGTCGCCAGCGACCACCGGCCGAGGGGGACCAAGCCGAAGATCAGCACAGGGACGGCAGCGTAGAGAACAAAGGTCTGCTTGATGAGCAGCCCGGCGGCGAAGACCCCACCCAAGAGGACCGCGCGTCCCAGGCCCGGCCGCTGACCCGCCCAAGACGCCGTGGCCACCGCGAGGGCAACCGCGCCCACCAGCAGACCCTCCGGCATGAAGTGCCGGCCGAGCGCACCGGCCAGGGGGAGCCCGAGACCCAGGACCAGTGCGATTGCGCGGGCGGTCTCGGCGGGGGACGCACCATCGGCGGTCTTGGCGGGCACGTGCTGGCCGGCCATCCACCCCATCGAGACTGCGGCCAGCAAGGGTCCCACGAGCCCCAGCATCCGCACGCCAACCCGGCCGGGATCGCCGCCACCCAACAGCGCCCACCCGCCCCCAATCAGCGCCGGAAACAGCGGGGGGTACTCCCCCAGGCTCCCCCGCCAGGCCATGTCGAGAAAGCCGACAATGTCGACATCCAGGGCTCTGTGGAGGAACAGCTCGGCCGCGCCGACGTGGCCCTCTTCGTCGCCATCCCGCACCAGCCGGTCTTGGGCCAGCCACGCAAGATTGCCCAGGCACCACAGCACCACGCTGCTCCCACTGGCCCACCGCACCCAAGAACGTGGCGGGGTGGGCATCACCAGACCTGCGCCCGCCACAACAGCGCGGCCACGCCGGCCAACACCCCGGCCGCCATGCTCTGACCCAGCCAGGGACGGCGCAGGCCAGTGGCGGCCACAACAGCGGGTCCGGTCATGGCCACGAGCGGCAGGAAGTAGTGGGTGGGGTGGTGGTCGACGGTCGCCAACAACACGCTGTAGCAACCCGTGGCCCCCAGGACCGCCCAGAGCGCTTGCCGGGTGGGCGAGCGGGGCCCCACAAGACCCACCAGCGCGATGAGCAGCCCCCCGCCGGTGTAGGTCAGCCACAACCAGTAGAAGCCGGGCACCCGAGCGAGCAGCTCCGCGGGCGCATAGTTGTCGTGCCAGTGCTCTGGAAAGGTCTCGAAGTAGAGCACGAACAGCAGATCTTCGGCATCGCCGGTGTAGACCGCCGCGGTCGCGATGAGCCCGCCCAACAGCACAAAGCCGGCCATGCGCAGCGCCCCTTGGGCGACCTCGGCCGGGCGGCGCACCGAGATGGCCCAGAAGCCCGCCAACAGAAGGGAGACCACCGTGCCGGGCCAGCGCAGGGCCTGGGCCGCGGTCCCCAACCCGGCGAACCAGCCCGTCCGGCCGCTGGCCAGCGCCGTCGCCACCGCCAAAACACTGGCGGCAAACAAGGAGTCGGGGAAGTTCTGGCTGGCGGGCTCCAGCATCAACAAGCCGTGGGCGCCCACGAGGGCCCCCGGCACCAGCCACGCCAGCGCCGGGGCGGCCGGCGCGATGAGGGCGCTCAAGCGCACACTCTGAAGACCGACCAACAGAATCACCCCGAGGAAGAGCACCCCCGCCGCGGGCATGTCGAGTCCCAGCAGCTGGCACGCCATCGCCAGCACCGGGCTCCACCCTGGCGGCTGGTTCCAGGTGAACCGCCGCGAGACCAGCGTCTCCTGGGCCCAGACCAGGTTCTCGACTTGGTTGAGGATCTGCCAGCGATCGGTGTAGCGGAGCTCGCCGGCCCCGTGTGCGGCCCAGACGGCCTCTGCGCTGGGAAAGACGTACAGGGCGTCCCCGGAGACATCGACCTCCAGCACTGCGCCCGCGTCCAGCTCGATGTGGGGGCGGATGCCGGCCACACCTCGGTCCAGGTAGCGCCGGTCCCCCCGGTCGTCGGATGCCTCCTTCATCCACTGCTGGACGGTGTTCCCCTCACCGCCGACGGACACGTGGCTGTCCAGCGGCCCCCGCACCGCGAGAACCAGTCGCCCGACGCTCTTCTGGGTGGCCACCAAGGTCTGTCGGGGGCCCTCCGGCACGAGCACTTGGGCGCCGGCCTCTGCCCACCCTACATCCCGCGCGGATGCCCAGCCTTCTCCTGGCCGAAGATGCACAGTGGCAGGCCCTTCAGCGTCGGCACCTTCCAAGTACCAGTAGCCGTCCAGCGGCCGGGCGATGTCACCGCTTCGCCACGCCGCCACCCCCAGAACCGCCACCAACACAGCCAAAGCACCCCAGCGCTCCCGAGCTGGTGAGGCCTGGGGCGGAGGGGCACGCCGGGCCAGTCCCCAGCCGAGTGCGGCCACGAGCCCGGCACCCGCGAGCACAAAGACCGACGCCGCAGCCCCCACGATGGACAGCTCTCGGGCAGCGGAGATGCCAAACCAGCACAAACCCAGGCTGATCCACACCCCATCGAGCACCTGGCCGAGGGTGGTCTGGTCTCCACGGCGGTCCAACGCGGCCGCAATGCCCGAGCCAGGGGCCCACAGCAGCCCGGGGAGCAGGAACGCACCGGTCAGCCACCAGGGTGCGCCGAGGGCCCAAGACACCGTCGTCGCCAGCCAGAGGGCACCCGCGAGCCCCGCACGAAGGCTCATGGCTGGGCCGCGAGGAGGTGAGCAGGAGCTTCAACGAGATGGGGCACCGTCACCTCATCCTCGTACCCAAAGTCGGCTATGGCGACGACCCAGGCAGGCCTGTCCCCCACCGCCCACAGTGCGTGGGCTTGGTTGGGCTCGACCCGCGCCCGGTGCTCCCCGTCCGGGGCCGGACCGAGCACGTGCTCCCACCGCTCGCCCGTCTCGACATCCACCACCACCAGCACCACGCGGCCCACAAGTGCCATGAACCACTCGCCGCCCCGCTGGTGGACGTGGTGTCCCCGGGGGGCGCCGGGGCGAAGCTCCACCGCGTAGACCTCGCCGGCCACTGCGCGCGGCCAGACCTTGACGAGATCACCGCGCTCATCCGTGTGGCGGACCACAGGCTCGGTCTGGGGACCGGTGCTCATGCCTCACCGCCCGACAGCGCATGGCGGGTCCACTCCAGGGTGTCCTGCAGCCCTTCCTCGAGGGTCATCGCAGGGGGCGCGCCAAACAAGCACAAGGCGGCGTGGGCGTCAGTGAACAGGGCGTCCACCTCGGCCAGTCGGCGGGGCAGCGCACCCGGCTTCACCAGGTCGGGGTCACTCCCCGCACACTCGAAGATCCGACGCGCAAGGTGGAGCACAGAGAGCCGAGGCCCCCCACCCAGGTGGAGGACTTGTCCCGGTGCGTCGGGGTGGGCACCGGCCGCGACCACGTGGGCCGCGATGTTATCTACGTGGTTCCACTCACGCACCTGCAGACCGTCGGTGATGCCGAGCTCCTGGCCCCTCAGAGCCGCACGGCAGGCCGCCGGCACAAGCCCCGAGCGTCCCCCGGGGCCGTACGCGCGGAAGGGCCGCAGCACAACCGCCTGCAGATCGCCGCAGACCCCTCGCATGCGGACCCACTCGCTGGCGGCCGCCTTGAGGGCCCCGTAGGGCGAGGTGGTGGCCACCAACGCGTCTTCGTTCATCGGTGCCTGGGCCCCCGCCACCTCATCGCAGGTGCCCACGTGGACCAAGCGCGCGCCGCTGCGCTCACAGGCCGCAGCCACCGCACGCGTGGCGTCGACAATACCGTCCCGCAGGGCATCGTAGAGTTCTTCATCGCGGCCCAAGTTCACGGGCGCGGCGAGGTGAAAGACAACCTCGGGGTCCACCCGAGCCACCACCGCGGCGGCATCAGCCGGCAGCGTCGCTGGCCACTGAATGACTTCGTCCGCGGCCCGGTGCCGTCGCCAGGTGCCGTGCACCTCCGCCCCCGCCTCAAGCAACACACGGCAGACCGCCTGGCCCACAAAGCCCGATGCGCCCGTGACCAGCACCCGCCGTCCGAGCCAGGTTCTGGCGTTCGTCCACTGCACGGCCGAACGATACACCGAGACCCACTGTCGCCCCGCCCCGCGCACCCGCTCGCCGCCGTTCCGTGCGTCTGGGCGGCCGTGCTCACCCCAGGCGGCGACTTCTCCGAAGCCTGCACTGGCCATGCTGACTTTGGCGCAGTGCCCTTCGTCGGCTCAGCCGCCCTGGCGCACACCGGCGCCGTCGACGGCCAGCAACATTCGGGCGGATCGCAGGCGGGCCATCGCCGACAGCCAGCGCATGAGCACCTGCGTGGCTGCATCGTCCACACCCAGGACGGCCTGGGACTGGGCGCGGCGGGGTTCGGCGCCTCCCGCTCGGCGATTCCACGCCCGGAGCACTTGGCGGTTCAAGACGGGGTCCAGCCCCGCTTCTGGCGTCCAGAGCACCCGATCGAGCTCCGCGCGGGGCTCATCGACCACACCCGCGAGCACGCGGTCCGGGGTCGCGTGGACAACTGTGAGGCCCGCGAAGTGCTCCGCGCGCACACAACAGCGCAGCGTGGGGGGTGGCAGGGCCGACTCGAGGGCGCGCACGGCCCGGGCCAAGCGCCCCACACGGGAGCGGCGCTGGGCATTGCGGGCGAGCAGGGCCAGCGCGTGCCGACGGCGCAGCAAGGACGCGGCCATCGCTTGGCGGAGGAGCGCTTGCCCATCTCGCGCAGCCAGCGGGGGGTGGTCCACCCACCCTCGGACCATGGCGCTGACGGGATCTTCGGCGTGCGGCGCCAAGGCCAGGACCGCAGCGGCGAGGCTGCGCATGTCCCCTTCAGGCGTGCCCTCGGCCTCAAAGGGATCCCGCCAGAGCACCCGTGGGCCATCGGACCCAAAGGCGATGACATGCTCCAGGGGCTCCCCCACCACCGCACCCGCACGGTGGAGCCGATCCAGGGCGTCGAGTCCTCGGGCGAGCACCCGCACGCGGGTGGCCTGGGGCACCTCGTCTTCTACGGGAGTCAGCTCAGCAATCGGCACTCCGGGTCGCACCCAGCGCAGGTGGGGCCAGTCCCCGTCGCCGTGCCACGTGGGCGTCGGGGCAAGCCCGGCGACACCCTCCGCCGACAGCCGGCGGTGCAGCGCGGCGTCATCCCGCCACCGAGGCCGCAAACAGCGCAGCCAGTGGCGGGACCCCAGCTCCAGGGAGAACCCCTCCCACGTGGTGCTCACGGCGTCCCGGGCGAGCAAGCGGGACCGGCGGACACCATCGATCACCCGCGGCAGCTCGGCATCGACAAGATCCAGATCTCGCCGGTCCAGCAGGGTGCGGTCCCCATTGCCACGGGGCGTGCTCATGAGCGGCCCCGGGCCAGCCTGCGCTTCACCATGGCTCCGACCTCACGCACCTCGGGAACTCCGAAGATCAGCGCGCTTGCAGCATACACGATGCCACCGACGCCACCCGCGACGGTCCCCCGCAGCAGGGCCCCTGGCAGCCCGCCCCAGCGTGCAATCGCGAGCCCCGAAGCGATGCCAAGCGCCACGGGCACAACCATGCGGGCAAGGAACGCACCAAAGCCATCGGGCACACCGACAAAGCGGCGGCGCAGCATCACCACCAGGCCGATGGTGTAGAAGCTGAGCGCCAGGGTGGTGGCCACCGGCAAGCCGAAGAGGCCGAAGTGGACCCGCAGCGCGTGGTAGACAGGCAGCATGGCCACAAACACAACGGTGCCGAGCAGCGACGGTGGCCAGGTCTGACCCAGCGCGTAGAAGCCGCGGTTGAGCACACTCTGAGCCGACCACGCCCACAGCCCGAGCCCAAAGAGCCCCAGTGCTATGCCGATGTCGGCGTGCTGGCCGTCCATCAGCTTGGTGCCGTAGATGACCTCGGCGACCTCGGCGCCCGCTGCAGTCAGCACCACCTGGGCGCCGAATGCCAGCACGAGCATGCGCTTGCAGGCGCTCGCGAGAACGGTGTAGGCCGCGTCTTTCTCACCCCGTCCCACCATGCGAGAGAGCGTGGGAAAGGCCGCCACACCGGTCGCGAAGCCGAAGACCCCCATGGGCACCTTCATCAAGGTCTTTGCGTAGGTCAAGGTGGCCACGGCCCCCTCCCCGACCTGAGAGCCTTCCGCCGTCAGCACCCAGTCGTCCCAGATGATGATGGAGAACGCCAGCATCACCGGCAGGCTGCGGAAGAACCAGTCGCGAAGGTCGGGATGGTCGAAGCGCAGGATCAGCTGCCAGCGCATGCCGGCCCGCAGGTTGCCGATCAACGGCAGCCCGAAGGGCCCGAGAATGCTTCCCACCACGGCACCCCAGACAAAACCGTCCGGGCCTTGTCCGATGAGACCACCGGCGATGATGCTGCCCGTGTAGAGCAGCGGGGCCAGCGCCGGCAGCGTGTGGCGGTCCCGGGCCTGAAGGGCCGCGCTGAGCAGGCCCCCGACGAGGTGGAAGACCTGGGCCGGCAGCACAATTCGTGTGAGCCGAGACAGATGGGCCCGGTCCTCGGCCGCAAAGCCCGAGGCCAGCCAATTGTCCACCACCCAAGGGGTCGCCAACCACGCCAGCGGCAAGGCGACCGCCAGGAGCAGCAACACCGTGTTGGCGATGACGCTGTACGCCTCCCAGCCCTTGTCTTCATCGTCCCGGGCCAGGTGCCCCGCGAAGATAGGGATGAAGATGATGCTGAGCGCGCCGCCCGCGAGCAGGTAGTTCAGGAAGTCGGGGATGCGGAACGCCGCGAGGTAGACATCGGCGTCGGCCCCTCCGCCGAGGATGCGCCCAATGACGCCCTCGCGGATGATGCCGATGACCCGGGAGAGCAGCAAGCTGCCGCCCCAGATGAGCGCAGCGATGCCGACTTTGCGGCTCATCGGGCCACCGCGGCCGGACACGACCAGGACCCGAGGACCTCCAGCGCGGCTGTGGCGGGCGTGAGCTGAATCCGCATGAGGACCACAGTTGTCGCGTCGAAGACCGCGGTCTCCAGCCCGGGCAAGCCATCGAGGTCGGCCGGCGGCAAGGCCCGCACAGGCCCACACATCTCGGGAATGACCACGCTGTCGAGGGTCTGGAGGCCGGTGTGGTCCAAGAGCACCACTGCGCCGGTGCACTCCCGAGCGCCGACCGCGAGGTTCACGGGCGGGCCCCCGTCCCGGCGTTGCTTGATGACGCTGCCCACCTCCACACCCCGCTGGCGGGTGGGGGCAGCATCCGGGTCGACGGGGGCAAAGGCGCCCGCAGCCGGCAACACCTCATCCAAGCGCCAAGCGGCCGACTCGACCATCGTGGCCGCCACCACCGGGGGCTTGCGGGGGGACTCTGGCACAGCACCCGCTGGGGCGACGAGCACCGCGTGGTCTGGCGCATTGTCGACCAGACGTCCGCCACAGGGACCCACCTGGGCGCCCGTCACCCCGCCGACCGCCCGGGGACCCACAGGGACCTCTCCGTCGCCGACATGCCAAGGCTTGCCGTCCCGCCAGAAGACCGCACCCCAGCCGGGAGCAGGCAACCCCGTGGTTGAGTCAAGCGCTTTGCTTACGGGCTTGTCAGGATCTGAACACGCAGAACCCACCAGGACAAATAGGCTCAACAGTGGGATGTGCGGGTGCATACCCCGGCCTAACTGCCCAAGGTCCAGCTCGCTCCGGCAGACAGACCCCATCCCCGCGCTGCCGCTTCAGCCCACACCACCGACGACCCGCCAAGCTCCACGGCGAGCCCCTTCCAGACCTTCACGCCCACGCCCGAAGACAGCTGGACCAGCCGACGGGTGACCGCGTCATCGACCATGCTCCCCACGCCGTCCCCCTGGACAAACAGCCAGCCCAGGTCTCGATCCCGCCATCGCGGGGACCAACCGAGCTGGGCGGTCCACAGCATCCCGTCGGCCAGCTGCCGATCAGGACTCGACCCATCCCCCATCCACCACTCGGTGCGGTGCCGGTAGCCCAGCTCACCCATCACCCAACCGCGCACCGGTCCGAGGGAGATGCCGGACCCAGCCGAGACCACCGCGTCGAGGTCCACTTGCCCATCACCGAGTGCCGGGAAGCGCTGGCCCGCGTCGCCATACCGCAGCAGCTCGGCATTGTCGTAGAGCGGCAGCTTACTGCGCAGGGTCAGCGAGACCGGCACGGACCCCACGGGAGCGCCCAACACCACCCCAAGCAGCCCATCGCCAAAGCCCCGGTTGACGAAGACCACGTCATCTAAACGATTCTGACCGCTTGAGAACGGCAACAGAACCACGGCATGGGCCCACTTGGCCAAGCCCACTTCGCCGTAGAAGGTGCCGCTGTTGCCCTGGTAGCGAACGTCATCGAGGACCAGCCCACCGGGGGCCACCGAGGCGTCCGCGCGGAAGTGGGACCAGCCCATCTTGGTGTAGGCCTCGCCCGGGCCACGCACCCAAGGCGCACCGGCGAGCGCAGCCTGACACAGCAGGAGCATCAGCGTGATCATGCCGCTGAGATGCCCCTCTCCGCCGGAAGTCGCAGTGTGAACGGGGCGGCTGAAGACAAAGAGGCCGGGCCTCCTGGGGTCGAGCACAAAAGGGGGGGGACGTGCTCGACAATGTTCAGGAGGTCCCAGCCAAGTTCGTCAGCCAGACCGCGCGATCAGTTGCAGTACTTGGTGCCGAAGTCGCTGTTGCGCAGCTCGTCTTCGAGGACCGGGTAGGCCCAGCGGTCTTCGCGGATGTTCGTGATGTCGAAGCTTCCGGCCACAACCATGCGCGAAGAGGTCTCGGCGCCGGTGAAGACGATCTGGAAGTCACCCTTGGCGGTGCCGCCCTTCTCGATCTTGGCGCCGTCCTTCACACGGACCCAGCTCTGGTGCACTTCCATCCAGCCATCGATGCCCGCGGGCCGATCGTCGGGCGCGCGCCAGAGGTTGTCTTCCACCTTGTGCTCGAAGGTCCATGAGGGGGAGCCCGCACTTCCGGCATACGCGTTGGCAGCGTTGACCATCTCCGATTCCCACAGCGTGGCGTACTCTTGGAGGGAGTCGGCCCAGCCCTGCTGGTCGGCAGCGTCGGGGTTGTTGCGGTCGGTGACGCTCAGGAAGCTCTGGTCGGTGAGCGTGAAGTTGAAGTACGGGTTGTAGTAGTTCCCGTAGGCGCCAGGCTCCGAGTAGAACTCCTCACCGATGAAGTTGGCGTGGCCAAAGCCAGACAACCAATCGACGGGCAGGTACCAGGTCTCGGAACCCGAGGACTGGAGCGCACCGGAGTTCAGATAGTAGATGCTGTAGCCATCTTCATCGTCGGACCAGTTGCCGACCCAGTCGCCACCGTCCACGCCGATCACTTCGGCGCCGCCGTTCGCGGTGGACAAGCACTCAACAGGGTCGAAGTCGGGATCGATGGTCCATGAGAAGAACACATCCTCGCCATCCACCTTGAAGTGAATGGTGAGCTGGAGGTCACCCTCGCCATTGATCATCGCTTCGGTGCGCCAGGGCTCGATCGAACCACGCATCGCGTGGAATGCATCGAGGGTCATCCAGTCGTGGTAGCCATGGCGCATGCGGGTGTCGGCCAGCGGCCCACACTCGGTGATGATCTCTTCGATGGCGTTGTCGTCGCAGGTCGCGGAGATGAACTGGATGTCGCCCGTCTCTTCGTCGACGATGGGCGTGCCGTCATCCTCAGACTCGTACGCGCAAGCACCACCAATATGGCGCGAGTCACCGTACTGCGAGACCAGCTGGGGGCCATGGTAGGTGTTCTGGTACCGTTGCTTGATCGGATCCCAGCCACCAGCCGCGCAGTTGCGCAGCGCGTTCGCGGGAATCGAACCCCGGCCACCGGCGATCTCACCGTTTTCGATGGCGGCGCGGAACTGCTCAAAGTTCTGCAAGTCGTCGAAGAAGGTCGTGCCCTGGTTGTCATCGTATTCGGCGAGACCGTCGTAGTGGGCGACGGTGCAGTCCACGAATTCCTGGCAGGAGTAGATCGTGGCACGGTCGTCGAGGTCCACGATGTCTTCGTTCTCGACCACGGAGGACGAGTTCGAAGAGAACCAGACCAGCCAGTCGCCCTTGATCTCGGCGTCATTCGGGGCGCAGCCGACGAGGAGCATCGGGAGGAGCAGCGGCGAGATGGATGGCGCGATGCGGGGCATCGAAGACCTCTACGAAAAAAGGAAGTGCCGGACAGACTGCCCGATCTCCAGTCGCCGCGCACAACGTGCCGCGGATCAGGAGCGGTATGGGGACCATCGAGGAACGGGCGTACCAGCCCCTCGCAGGCGGTCCCATGCAAAGAGACACCGATGTATACGGTGAGGTTGGGCTGGGGTCAAGGAGCGGGCGCCGAGGTCGGGCCACGGGGCCGGATCTGCCGCGCTTCCGACTTCACCCGCCGCCGGGTGGGGTAGTCGCCAAGGTCGTGGTAGCCGGCATTCTCGGGACTGATGCGGACGTGGTCCAGCTCGACCCGCAGCGCAGCGCCGCCTTCCGGCAACGTGAAGCTGTGCTCCCATGCGCGGGTCTCTCCCGGGGCAAGCCGGTTGTCGTCCACCTTGCGGGCAACCGGATACCACTCCCAGCGCTGACCGACGCGGTGCTCCTCACTGATCAGCACGTCTCCATCGGCACTCTCTACGAGTGTTCGAAGCTCCAAGTAGCGCTCGGGATCGCCGGTCGGGAGCATGTGGCCCGCGCGGGCGTTGGTCAGCTGGACCCGGATGGTCACGGGCTCCCCGGCGTCCCCCACGTCGGAGACCACCACGGTGAGATCGGCCCCTGGGGCCCAGTCCTTGAACAGCGCTGCTTCGGCATCGCTCCAGGCGTCCTTCGGGATCAGCGAGCCCGGCCAGAGGTGCTGGCCTCCCTTTCGCTCGGGGGCACCGACCGCCGAAGCCCGGGTCACGGACGGCATGTGGCACTCTGGACAGGTGCGCCCCGGCGCAGCGTCGGCCCACTCTTGCCCCGTGTTGAAGGTGCAGACCAAGGCATCTTCCAGCCGCGCGACCGCTTGGTGGCAGCCGGTGCACGTCGTCTCGCTCCGCAGCTCCGGAGCGTAGACCAGCGGGTGGGGCGCGACGGCATCCTCGTGCACCGCCGCGATGCCTTCCGGCCGCCAGTGGCAGGTCAAGCACGTGATGCCTTCGGCCTGAAGCTCGGCATCAAAGTTCGGGTTGTCCACCCGCTGGGGGCTGCGGATGTTGCCGGTCGAGGTGGTGAGCTGCACTTGTTGAGCAGCCAAAGGGGTGTGGCAGTTGATGCACAGCCACGCCACCGCTTCGTCTTTGTGGAGCTCGGCTTGGAACTGGCGGTCGACCCAGGCATGGGCGTGGGTCGACGCAGACCACTCCGTGTAGATCTCCTGATGACAGGACCCACAGGACGCAGCGCTGAGGCCCGTGGTCCCCGGGAAGGGCGCCATCGGCGGCACCGTCACCGACATCCAGTCCGGGTCCGGCACGGAGGGGGGCGGCGACTCGGGACGTTGGCGCGCGCAGCCCAACCCCACAAGCATCGGGAGGGCCCACAGCACAGCAGAGCGAAGCACAGCATCTCCGGATGGGGGCCCCACCGGATGCCGCATATCCGACGAAGTGGCAGAGACCCGCGTGGCCTACTCGGCGCTGGTGGCTTCGCTGTGCCAGACCTTGCCGGTGTCATCGACGAAGATGAGCTCGGGCAGGCCGTCGCCGGTCATGTCGCCGACCGACATCGGGGAGGACAGGGGCCGGTCATTCTGCACGCCGCGGCCGGGGGCGAGGGTGCCGCCGGACGTGAGCCACAAGGCCCCACGCTGGAGGTCCGGGCTCCAGGCAAGCACATCGAGAACACCGTCCAGATCGACGTCTCCAAGGGACAGCAGGCCGCCGCCAGCCAGCACCCGCTCCTCGCCGTTCAGCGTGACGGTGGACGTGGTGCCGTTGGAGCGGACCACCGCGTCCACACCATCTTCATCGGGGTCGATCGCGACCACAGAGCAGCCGGTGTCGGGACAGAAAACGACCTCGCCCGCGCCATTGCCGTCGGTGTCCGCCAGGGCGATGGCGCCCACAGCGCCGACCTCGCCGTCCGCCTTGGGGGTCAGGCCGACGCCGTAGCTGCGCCAGAAGCCCGTTTGTTGAGCAACCACAACACCCTGCTCGCCCGAGGGCAGCAGTCCGCAAGCCAGCAGTGTGCCGCTGGTCTCGGTGGTGGCGTCGATGACAGGCACACCGGTCGACAGCGAGTAGCGGTTCAGCACGGTGCCGCTGGTGCCCTCGGTCAGCGACCAGACCAGCCCATTGCACTGAACGAGACCGTAGGGCACGGCATTGTCGCCAAGGTCCCCGTTCTCGGTGCGACCCCCAAACTGGAGCTCGCCCTCACCGGTGTCGAGGATGTTCATCGTCCAGCTGGCCAGGACAAGGTCGCTGTCGGTGGTGAACCCAAGGATGTCGGTGATGCCGTCGCCGTCGATGTCGAAGAAGAGCGAAGGCCCCTGCAGGGCGGTGTTGAAGGACCGCCAGGAGAACCGCTCGTGCTCCCACTCGCCATCGTTGGCCAAGGCGCCTGGGTAGATGCTGACCACGTCGGTCACCACGGCCAGATCGGGAACTTCGTCGTGGATCAAGGTGGACCCGGCGATGGGCCCCCGAGGACCGCTGATCTCGCTGCGGCGATCGACAAAGCCCTGACCGTCCCAGCCGATCACGTGCAGCTCATCGTCGACGGACGCGATGATGTCGAGCGAGCCATCCAGATCCATGTCGGCCACACCGGCGTGCAGCGGCGGCAGCGGGACCGGGTAGTTCACCGAACCGGAGCCCTCGGGCTGAATGACGAACATCACGATATCTTGGGTGTTCGCTTCGGGGGCGCCCACGATCAGGGTCTCGAAGGAGCGGTCACCGTCCAGATCGGTCGACGGCAGCAAGCTGCTGTTGGTCTGGGCGGCGTAGCCGGGAAGCTCGGACGTCTTCGCCCCGACCCAGCCCTCGTCACCCAGGGTGTAGCGACGCACGGTGTCGCTCGCGACGGTGAGCACGCTGATGACCGGCCGGCCATCGTAGCCCTCGTCGGCCGCCGCCACGTCGTAGACTTCAGTGTTGAGGAACAGCTGTTCGAGCGGCGAGAAGCCCCAGGCCCCGTCCCCCATCAGGGGCACGATGGTCGCCTTGCTCTCACCACTGGCGGCCAGGACGATGTCGGTGTTCCGGTCGCTGTCGACATCGGCGATCGTCCCGCCGGCGACCGCGCCAAAGCCCGCTTGCCAGCCGCCCTGCCACGTGTAGCCGCCGCCTTCGCGGCCTTTGAGCACGATGGCTTGGTTGCCGGCCCAGACCAACAGGTCGAGGATGCCGTCCCGGTCGATGTGGCCAGACTCCATTCCCGCGACTTCAGACGCCGAGACGTCCGCGACAATCCACGCCCGCTGGGACACGTCGGCAGGCTGGAACCACACCTTGTCCGCCGCCGAGAATGCGATGCCGTTCGTCGCCGCGACCGCGTGGGCGGGCTCGCCGTCCATGTCGTCAAAGTAGCCAGCAGCGCCGATCTTGAAGGCGGGCGGTTCCCCGTCCATGGACCAGGACACGCCGGAGGCTTCGCTCAGGTCCAGGCCGTCAGCCGACGCGATGATCTCGACCAGGGCCGGACCGCTGGCGAGGGTCGGCACAAGTACCGTGGCGTGGCCGCTCGGGCCGGGGGTGAGGCTCAAGGTCTGGCCGCCGCCCTCAATGCCGTCACCGGTGACTTGAACGGTGAGCTCGCCAGAAGCCACCGCCGCGCGGTAGCCATTGACGGCCCGAACATGCACCAAAAGCCCACCAGTGGTCACTTCAGGCACCACCTTGGCGAGCGTGGCGCGGTCGGATGCCTCAATCTCAAGGAAGGCATCCGCGACCGGCTCATCCTTGTTTGCGCAGCCCAGCGCACCCAACGCGACGGCGCAGTGCAGCCATGCGCGGGATCGGCTGAGGGCCGGGCGGCCCCGTCGCGCCGCATCCGCAAGGGTACGATTAGGTGCCAGAATATCGTGGGACACGCCCATGTCGGCCTCCGAAGCCACCGCGCGAGCGAAGTGCACACCCGCAGACGCGGAGAGTCTACCCCTTCGTATTGCTCAATGCTCTGGTTCGGCGGCGCCAACCGAGGGACAACGGCATCAACAGGCCCATCGGGAGCACTTGAGACCAGCCGCAGCCGACACCCGAGGTGCCGGGCCCAGGGAGCACCGCACGTCCGGCCCCGAGCTCACCGTCGGCAGCCGCCCAGGTGGCCCCCCCTGCCACAGCCCCGCCACGCAAGCGATCGGCAGCGTCCCGCGCGGTCAGCCGGGGGTCCTCGCTCATCAACAGGGCGATCGCGGCCGCGACCGCAGGGGTGGCCGCCGAGGTGCCGAAGAACCCGCGCGGTCCATAGATCGCGGTGGAGAGGCCGTCTGGACCGGCGATGTCCGGCTTGGGGAGGCCCGCATGGGTGGGGCCTTCAGAGGAGAACTCTTCGGCACCGTTGCGCAGGTAGCCGTCCGCCCGCACCGCACCGACCGTGAACACCGAAGGATGGTTGCCCGGATCGGTGATCGACCCCTCCGGTCGGCCCTGCCACACGTTCCCGCTGCGCGCCATGATGTCGAAGCGGGTGGCCGGCACACCGCCGGCATGGTGCACCACCGCGTAGTACCAGCCCGCTTCAGCCGCGTTGACCGTGGCCCGCTCCACCGGCTGGCAGTCCTGACCGTCTTCCCCGCCGCCGGGGACTTGGACTTCCCGCGAGCGGCCCACGAGGTCGCCCGCCTCGTTGTATACGTAGAGATCTAGGTCAGTGTCACCACAATTGCCGAAGTCGTCCCAGATCAGGTTGATGCGCTGGGTGCCCGCCCCCCACTCGATGGGCAGGGCTTGCCCGCCTTGGCCCGGGAAGTCATGCACGCCGTCCCGATCGCGATCCTCGAAGTGGTCCCAGTGGTGCTCAGTCGCGTAGTTGCCCGCGCTGGTGACCATCAGGACGCCCGCGGCGCTGAGCTCGTCCATCACCGCGTTGACCGGGCCCAGTCCCTCGTAGAACGACTCATTGAAGTAGCTCAGCGACATCGAGATGACGTCCACTTCGTTGCGAATGGCCCAGTCTACGGCGTTCTCAAGACTGGTGAGCCCGCTGACCCGCACGAGGGACAGGCGCGCATCGGGCGCAATGTCGTGGATGACCTCGGCGCAGGCAACCCCGTGGGAGCCAAACTCGGACCGGCTGGCGGGGTTGATGCTGTTGATCTCGGGGCCACAGGACCGGTGGGCAAAGCAGTCGTGGGTGGTGAACTCGCCCAGCTCTTCGGTGTAGAGATCGAGGTCCTGCCACTGCAGATCGAAGACCGCCACATGCACGCCTTGGCCGCGGTAGCCGGCGTCGTGCCAGGGGGTCGCATCCAGCGCAGCGATGGCCCCGTCGGCCACCACACTGTCGATCTCGGGCACCGGCTCGGGGCGCCATCGCAGCCGGGGGTCGTCGGGCGGGGCGGCCAGCACACTGCCATGGCGGCTGGTGGCCAGTGCTCCGGGCAAATCTGGAACGTCCACCCGGACCAAGCGCACCTCGGCCGGCAGGTCTTGGGCCGCGATGTCCGCAGGGGGCAGGTCAGCGGGGTACATGCGAGCGAGCCTCCGAGCGAGGGGCTCAGGTAGCCTGAATTGCCCTCCCTGCCCCATCATCCGGTGCGATCAGCCATGAGTTCCAAGCCCTTTCCCTGGCGCCTGCGCATCGAACACGAAGGGCGGAATTCACTCCGGCTGGAGCGTCCCGGCCGCACCGTGCGCTTCGATCCCATCCTTCCGCCGTCGCCCGACGACATCGTCGTGCTGAGCTGGAATTGGCCCGAGCACCTCAGCGCCACCCGAGACGCCGTCGTCGCTGGCACATGCCCGACCGTCGTGGCCCACGCCCACATCACGTCGTGGCTAGCCGGACTGGGCGCGGTGGAAGGTCGACCGGCACCGTTCCAGATCGACGGGCTCGAGATCGTGCAGGAGCCCTACACCCCCATCGACTCGGCCACCCCCAGCGAGACGGTGCACAAGCTCGCCAGCGCCATGCGACGCCCCGATCGGGCAGCGCGCCGACTGCTGCAAAAGCGTGGACTGCCGGATGCTGCGCCCCTGATCACCCAGATCACATTCCCCGATGGCGCACGGTTGCTCCACCTCAACTTGTCGCTGCATCGGGACACCCCCGTGGAGTGGCTCGACGATGTGCTGGCCCGCTACGGCGAGCCCGAGTGGCTGGTGGTCGGCATCGATCATGGTCACGGTGACGCTGTTCTCGAGATGGTCCCGAAGTTCAAGGCACGCTTTGTGATCTTCACCGACCTGCTGGTGGAGACCCGCCGCAGCCTCGGTCTGCCGATCGAATTGCTGACGCCCGTGGGCGACAGTGCAAAATCTTCGGGCCTCGATGCGTATGTGTTCGTGAGCGGCGCTGGCTTGCGCTTCGAATAGCGAACCCACGCTGCCCCTTGCCCCTGGCCCCCGCGCGAGTACGATTCTGCCGCGCGGATCCCACCCCCGCGGCACCCACACGGAGTTGAAGTGAGCTTCTGGAACACCCTCAAGACCCACGCCAAGGCCCAGTTCCTGGACGTCATCCAGTGGATGGAGGACGACCGCGACACCGTGGTGTACCGCTTCCCCGTGTTCAACCAGGCCATCCAAGATGGCGCCAAGCTGGTGGTTCGCGAAGGTCAGGCGTCCGTCTTCTTGTCCGAAGGCAAGATGTCGGACAGCTTCGGCCCCGGCACCTACGAGCTCTCGAGCCGCACAAAAGCCATCATGGGCTTCTTCGAGAGCATCAAGTACGGGCTGAACTACCCCTACAAGGGCGACATCTTCTTCGTCAGCACTCGGCGGTTCACCGAGCAGAAGTGGGGAACGCCCGGTCCCATCCCGATGATGGACAAGCAGCTCGGCCCGGTGCGCATCCGTGCGTTCGGCATCTACTCCTGGCGAGTGGTCGATCCGGCGATGCTGCTGCGTGAGCTGGTCGGCAACCAGGGCCTGTTCACGACCGACGAGATCCAGGGCCAGTTCCGCCGCAAGCTCGTGAGCGCGTTCACCGACACGCTGGGCGAGATGAACATGCCGGTGCTGGAGCTCGCCTCCCAGTACATGGACATTGGCGACGCGCTGCGTACCCGCATGTCGCCCTGGTTCGAGTCCAACTACGGCATCCAGCTCACCGACTTTGTGGTCGAGCGGGTCAGCCTGCCGCCCGAAGTCGAGAAGATGCTCGACAAGCGCACGAGCATGAACATCGTGGGCGACGTGAACCAGTTTGCCGCCTTTGAGCGCGCGAGCGCCGTGTCCGGCATGGTCGACGCTGCGAAGATGGCGGCCGGTCGCCCGGGGTCCAGCAACCAGATGATGGACGCCGGCATGGGCCTCGCCATGGGCAACATGATGGGTGGCATGATGGGCGGCCAGCAACAGCCGTACCAGGGCCAGCCCCAGGGTGGCCCGATGGCCGGCCAGATGGGCGCGGGCATGGCGCCCCCTCCCCCGCCGCCGATGAACACGGTCTACCACTACAATGGCCCCTCTGGTCAGTCCCAGGGCTCCGCCCAAGACGTGGCCTTCAAGGTGGGCGCCGACCGCGCCGGCAAGCACATGGTGTGGGCCCAGGGCTTTGCATCGTGGAAGACGTGGAACGAGGTCGCGGAGATTGCGTCCCTCGTGCCCCCGGCCGCACCGCCGCCCCCGCCCATGGGTGGACCGGAAGCCACGTTCCACTACAACGGTCCCGACGGCCAGATGGAGCTCACTGCGAGCGAAGTCCGCACCCGGGTGACCGCCAGCCCCGACGCCCGCCACCTCGTGTGGAAGGACGGCATGGCCGGGTGGGAAGAGGCTTCGAGCATCGCCGAGATCATGAACGCAGGTGGACCGCCGCCAGCGCCGGGCGGACCGCCGCCCCCGCCCCCGATGTAGGCGGACTGGCTTGACGCTCCCACCCGCCGCCCGTGCTTCGGACCTGACGCTTCAGGTCTGGCGCCGGGCGGCTTGTGTGCGTCTTGCCCTCGACGAATCTTGGCCGCTGGCGGAGCTGGCGCGGTGGCAGCGCCCCTTGAATGCCCGTCTCAGCGTGGTTCCCGTCGACGGACGTGGCGAGCCAGCAGCCCAACAACCTGGCGCCCCACCCTTGCCTTTGTTGCTCGCGGACGCTTGGGCGTCCGGGCCGCCACGGCTGGTGCGCCGTCGAACCGGCAGCCTGACGCGCTTGGGCTCCCGCCGACATCCCGCCGCGGCCGCACTGCTCGCCGGACCATCGGCGCTGGGACTCCACGGCCACGTGTTGGTCCCCCTCCGCACCCACCGCATTCTGGTCGCCCCCCTCGGGGACGAAGCGGCGCTCGACGCCCTGTGCGATGCCGCCGAAGGTGCCCGAGAAGCGGACGACCGGCTGCTCATGGAACCCCTCGTGGCCAGCGATGGGCCGTTTCCGTGGACCCGCTGGCAGCCCCCGGCCGGCACCCCCCTCGCCCACCGTGTGGCCCGCCTGCGCGCGCTGCAAGACCTTGACGACTACCGCCTCCAGCACGATGCTTTCGTCAACAGTGACGAGCGGGCGGGCCACATCCGCCACTGGTCCACACTCAAGCTGCATCGTCGCGCCGGGGTGGCGGGCGGCGTGGTGAGCACAGCGATCTGGATGCCCTTCGAGACGGTCCTGCCGGCGGCCGATCTGGTTCGGGTGGTGCTCCCCGGGGACGAGCTCTGGGAGGTCTGGGTGGACGAGATCCTCGACATCTTCACCGCCGAGACCCGGCCCCTGGCCCATGCTTGGCCGCCGCGCTTTGTCACCCGCGGGGGCTTTCCCCAAGCCCACCATGCCCGGCTCCGGGGTGCGGGCACCCTCGTGGGCCACACCCGCGCGGCGGTGGTGGAGGTCGAGACGGACTGACCCGCCCTGACCCGCCCTGGTCGCAAGACACGGACGGGCCGACACCCCCGTTGTGCGTGGTGTCGACCCGCCCCGCTCAACCCTCAGAGCTCGCCGGGCTCGTCATGGGCCGGGGTCAGCGTGTTGTGCACGTAGAGCTCCGCAAGCTGGGCGGCGTCCACAAAGTTGGGCGCGTCGGCCATGATGTCCTGGGCACTCGCCGTCTTCGGGAAAGCGATGACGTCGCGGATGTTCTCAGTGCCCGTGAGCAGCATGATCCAGCGGTCAAAGCCCATCGCCAAGCCACCGTGGGGCGGCGCGCCGTACTGGAGCGCGTCCAGCAAGAAGCCAAACTTGTTTTGGGCCTCTTCCATGGTCAGACCCAGAGCATCAAACACTTGCTGCTGCACGTCGGAGGAGTGGATCCGGATGCTGCCGCCGCCGATCTCGTAGCCATTGCAGACGATGTCGTAGGCATCGGACAGCACATCCGCCATCCGAGTGGTGCCGAGCAGCTCGATGTGCTCGTCGATCGGCTTGGTGAAGGGATGGTGCATCGCAACCCAGCGCAGGTTCTCTTCGTCCCAGTCGAACGCGGGGAAGGCCACAACCCACACAAACGAGAACTTGCCGTCTTCGAGCATGCCCGTCTCTTTGGCGATGTGGGCACGCAGGCGTCCCAGCCCGGCGTTGACATGGGCCGCAGGGCCCGCGCCCACCAGCACAAGGTCGCCCAGCTCGACACCCTCAAGCTGGTCGCGCAGCTCGGGCTCGACCTTCGACAATGGCCCAGACCAGCCCTTTTCGGTGACCTTGCCCCAGAGCAGACCACCCAGCCGGTAGCGCTTCACGAAGTCGGTCCAGCCGTCGATGACCTTGCGGCTGGCGGTCGTGGCGCCCCCCTTCACCACCATCGCCTTGACGAGCCCACCGGCATCGGTCGCACTGCGCACCACCCGGAACTCAGAAGCGGACCAGTCGAGGGTCTGGTGCTCCATGCCAAAGCGGGTGTCGGGGTTGTCGACGCCAAAGCGCCGCATCGACTCGGCATAAGTGATGATCGGGATCTCACCGACATCCACGCCCCGCACGTCCTTCCAGACCTTGCGGATCATGTCGCTGCAGATCGACGTCACCATCTCGGTGTTGACGAAGCTGAGCTCCATGTCGATCTGGGTGAACTCGGGCTGGCGGTCGGCCCGCAGGTCTTCATCGCGGAAGCACTTGGCGAGCTGGTAGTAGCGGTCGAAGCCGGAGACCATCAGCAGCTGCTTGAAGATCTGGGGGCTCTGGGGCAACGCGTACCACTGGCCAGGATGCACCCGGCTTGGCACGAGGTAGTCCCGAGCACCTTCCGGGGTTGACCGATTGAGCACCGGGGTCTCCACTTCAATGAAGCCCTGGCCGTTCAGGAACTCGCGCACCACACCCGCCGTGCGTGCCCGCAGGAACAACTTCTGTTGCAGCTCGGGGCGACGAAGGTCGATGTAGCGGTGCTTCAGGCGAACTTCTTCGCTGGCCTCGTTGCCCTTGCCCCCAATGGTGAACGGCATGGGCTTGGTGGAGCTGAGGATGGTCAGCTCCTCCGGCAACACCTCGATCTCGCCCGTGTCCATGTCGCCATTGGCCATGCCGGGCTGGCGCTCGTGCACCGTGCCTTTCACTTGCACGACGTACTCGAGGCGCACGCGACGCCCCACTTCCCAGGGTTGCTCGCCGACACGCTCGTCCACCGTGATCTGGACGATGCCCGTGCGGTCGCGGAGCACCAGGAACATCACCCCGCCCTTCTCGCGGACGAAGTTGGCCCAGCCCTGGAGGACGACCGACTGGCCGACGTCTTCGCGACGCAGCTCGCCACAGGTATGGGTGCGCGGAATGAGGCCAGACATGGATGCTCCCGGGGGACAGTTCATTGGCCGCCGGCCATATCACGCCCCGTTGCCCCGGGCAGGATCACCGCCCCCCGCATCCCTGGTGTTGGGTCAGAACCCAACCTTGCGCATGACCGCCCGAGGGAGGTGCAGAATCACCAGCATCACCAAGCGCCAGATGGCCGGCGCGTAGACCATCGGCGTGCCCCGGTCGATCGCCCGCAGCACTTGACGGGCGACCGCATCGGGCTCGCCAGCGAACGGTGGCGGCTTGAGCCCAGCCGTCATGCCCGTCTTCACGAAGCCCGGCTTCACGCAGATCGTGACCAGCCCCTGCTCGCGGTACTTGTGGTCCAGGCTCTCCAGGTAGTGGGACAAGCCCGCCTTGGACGCACCATAGATGGCCACCGGCTTGCGCCCACGGTCGCCGGCGACGCTGCTGAACACACACAAGCGCCCGCCTCCCCGGGACAACATGCGCCGGCGCACTTCTTCGCAGAACACCACTGTGTTGGTGAAGTTGATGCGCAGCAGACGCTCGGCCAAGGCACCGTCCTGTTCCAGCGCGTCTTGTGTTGCAAACATGCCCGCCGACACCACCACACAGTCGAAGCGACCCAACGCAGCGTCCGCTTCGTCCAGGGCCGCCACAAACCCGCCAGGCTCGGCCAAGTCACACAGGCCCCACTTCACCTCACCCTGCCCCCCGCGCACCGTGAGGTCCGTCGCGCTGCGGGCCAGCTCTTCGGGGTCGCGACCCAGCAAGAACAGCGCGTCCCCTCGCTCGGCCATGCGCCGCGCAAGTGCCCGTCCCATGCCCTTTGTCGCTCCCAGCAGCACCACTCGCATGTCAGACCTCCACTGTGGCCTGTCGGCCGGCCGGGCCCCCTATCCTCGCCGGCCCCCGAGGGCCTTCAGCGGGACTCGCCCCAGACCGGATCGCCCAGCAAGCGCACCGACAGCGCACTCCGCAACCGCAAGTCCGGGTCCCAGCGCTTGCGAATCTCCATGAACCGGTCCAGCCGGGGCTCCATGGCGCGAAAGTGCTCCGCCCGCGTGAAGCGGTCCTTGGTCATGTAGATGCGGCCGCCTCGCTCCACCACAAACTCGTTCATGCGGTCCACCAGGCGCTGGGTGTCGTCGTCGATGCGCAGGTCGATGGCGATGGACACACCGGGCATGGGATAGCTGAGGATGCCCTGGCCTTCGGCACCACAGTCCTTGATCACACACAGGAAGCACGCACCGCCCTCACGCCGCAGCAGCTCGATCAGCTCGGCGGTCGCCTTCTTCCCGGCAGTGTAGGGCAGCACACACTGGTACTGGGTCATGCCGCCGGTGCGGCCATACATGCGGTTCCACGAACCGAGCACATCCAAGGGGTAGAAGAAGCTGCTCGGGTGGGCGATGCCGTCCTTCGTGCGGCTGAGGTGCTTCCAGTAGTACAGCCCGTTGAAGATCTTCATCAGGTGCTTGTTCACCAGCCAATTGGGCATGATGTCGGGCACCGAGAGCTGGGGCTTTCGGGCGGGCATCCGGCGGGGAGCTTCGGCCGGCGTGGCCCAGCGCCCGCAGTCGAGAATGCCCCGTCCCAGGCCATCTCCGTCCTTCAAGCAGTCCACCCAACCCACCGTCATCGGCCACTCGTCCGACGTGTCGTGCAGCCGCTGCAGAAAGGCCCCCAGGTTGGGCAGCCGCTCGCTGTGTTGGCGAATCCACGGCGTGGGCACCCGGTTTAGCCGCAAGCCCACTTCCAAGATGTGCCCGGTCAGGCCCATGCCACCCACCGTGGCCCAGAACAGGTCGGGTTCTTGCTGGGGGGTGCACTCGATGATGCGCCCGTCGGCCACCATGATGCGCAGGTGGGTCAGGAAGCCACCGATTGTGCCCGCAGAGTGGTGGTTCTTGCCGTGCACATCGCTGGCGACCATGCCCCCGAGGGTCACTTGGGCCGTCCCGGGGGTCACCGGCGTGAACCAGCCGCGACGCAAAAAGACCTCGTTCATGTCCGCGAGGGCCAGTCCCGCTTCTGCACGGAGGTCACCCGTGGCCGGGTCAAACGCGACAATGCGGTCAGCGAGGGTGGTCCGGGCGAGCAAGGGCCGGTCTGGCGGCGGATAGCAAGCATCCCCATAGGACCGCCCCAGGCCCCGGGAGAGGGTCGCCGGCCCACACAGCCGATCCAAGCGCTCGCCTGCCAGCTCCACCACCGTGGCCCCTTTGCGGCCCCAGCCCTCGACATAGGTGGGCTGAACCCGGCCCGGAATGGACGTCAGGTGGGCACTCTCGACGCGACCCGCCCCAGCCGGGGACCGGGCATCGGTGGCAGGGCCTGCACGGTCAGGCACGGAGGGCGCAGGGGCAGCAGACTCGGGCATCGGGGCTCCTCATGCGAAGGCCAGCGACTAACCCGCCCGACCGGGGGCTCAGGAGTTGCCCCCCCCAATCCGTAGCCCCGTCTGCGCCCCAGCACCGGATCTCTCCATGGACACCGTTCCCGTCTCGACCCTCTCCCGCACCGCTTTCGACGCCACGCACAGCCTCAAGCGCATCGGAAGCGGCAAGTCCATCCACAGCGCCGCCGACAACCCGGCCGCCGCCGCCGTCGCGGTGGGACTGGAGACCGCCAGCAGCAGCGAGCGCGCTGCCCAGCGCAACATCAACGACGGCATGAGCATCCTCCAGACGGCCGACTCGGCCAGCGGCACCGCGTCGGACGCCCTCCAGCGCATGCGGGAGCTCGCCGTCGCAGCGAGCAGCGGCACGGTCAGCGGAGATGCCCGTCAGGCCTTGCAAGACGAGTTCTCCCAGCTCCAGCAACACATCGACGACACCGCTGCCCGCACCGAGTTCGCAGGCCAGCCCTTGGTCGACGGCACCCGCGGGAGCATCGACGTCCAGGCCGGTCGCGACATGGGGGACACCGTGCGCATGGACATGCCCGATCTGACCGCAGGTGCCCTGGGCATCGGCGGGCTGGACCTGTCCTCCTCCGGCAATGCCCAGGCCGCACTCGACCAGATCGACACCGCCCTCGCCGACGTCTCGAGCGCCCGCAGCGACCTCGGGGCCACCCACAACCGCCTGGCGTCCGCCACCCACACCGGTGAGTCACGGATCGAAGCCCAGACCGCCAGCGAGTCGCGCATCATGGACACCGACATGGCAAAAGAGGTGTCGACGCTGGCCAACCTCCAGCTCCAGACCAAAGCGGGGGTCGCCGCCGCCGTCCAGAGCCGCAACATTCAGCGGACCGCCGTGTTGGGCCTGCTGTAGGCCATCTTGGACAAACCGGCGAAGCTCAGATCTTGGGCTGGTTCGGGCTCCAGGGCATCGCACAGTCCCGGCACAGCGCTTGATCGGGCACCCCCCGCACGGCCACATCGCCCACCGCCGTGGCCCGCCCCGGCCCCCGCCAGATGTCCGAGAAGCGCCCCGGCGTGACCTCACCGAGGACATGGTCCAGCTGCACATCGGTCGGGCACAGCGTCACCTTGCCGTCCCAGCTCACCACGGGCGACAAGGCTGGCGCTGCGCACCGTCTCGGCCGGTCCTCTTCCCCGGTGTCGACCGGCACGCCGAGCAGGTCCGCCGCAGCCTGCAACTCAACACGGGCATCCGCGTTGTCCCGAAAGTTGCGGTGGTCGGTCCGGCGGACCCACAGCCGGTCGCCCCCATCTTCTGGGAAGCGTCCAGCGGCGGGCACAAACGACGGGTAGCGAGCAACGAGGGCCGGCACATCGAGTGCGTCGGTGGCCGACACCGCCAAGACCAGCCGCGCCCCCGTGCGGTGGAGGGACAGCAAGCGCTCCAGGTCGCCCTCCCCACGGTCCAGATCCACGACCCAGTCCACCCGTGCCGGATGACTGACAACGCCCTCCAGATCGGCACTCAGGAAGCGGCCATCAGTCTCGATCCGCACCCGGTCGGCCAGCCCTCGCGCATGAACCGCGGTCTGGAGGTACTGCAGAATCGGGACGATCTCGGGATGCAGCAGGGGCTCACCCCGCCACCGCAGCGCGAGTGTGCCGAAGCGAATGCCCGTCCTGAGCAGGTCTTCGACGACCTCGCGCACAACCTCAAAGCCCATGAAGCCCCGGTCAAAGCGCAGCTGGCCGCTGTCCCGCAGCCGGCACCAGTCATCGCCTTCCACGGGGCCAGACACTCCCCGGATGAGGTCGGTCCAGCGTGCCTTGGGCGTCGTGCATCCGGACCAGCCACAGGGGCACACATCGCTGAGCTCAAGCCGCAGAACAGCCTGGGGATGGTGTTCCACGTGGGTGCGCAGGGTGGACAGGTGCCCGGCCGCCCGCTCCGCCACATGGACCGTGGCATCGACGGCCAGGGCCCGCAGGGAGTCGGAGTTTTCCCGCAGGTAGCACTTCTGGTTGCAGGGCGTGGCGCATGCTTTGACCACCTCGCGCCGCTGCTTGAGCTCGGGGAGCTGCCACAGCTCGCGCAGGGTGTGGTCCCGCACACTGCCGAAGGCGCCGCCGAGGAAGTCGAGCTTGCCATCGCACATGATGGCCTGCCCATCGGCATTGATGTACAGCTCCTTCCACCCCGCCCAGCACGGTGCTTCGAGAGGCTCGAGGCCGGTCTGGTAGTAGCGGGGGATGCGCCGCAGCTCGTCGGGGGTGTTTTCCAGCCGATAGCCGGCCGTGCCTTGCTGTTGGGCACGCAACACAAGGGCGGCACTCACCGACTCTAACGCCGGGATGTCCTTGTCGTAGAACCACAAGGCCGCCGCTTCAGGGGGCGCACCATCGGGTGTGCGAAACAAGTTGAGAACCTGCACACCATCGAAGCCCAGCTCGTCCTGCTCATCCAAGACCGCTTCAAAGTGGCCCACATTGCGAGCATGCAGAATCGTGTTCGCCAGGATCTTGCGCCGGGCGTTGCCGGCCGCGCGGTCCGCGTCTCGAATGCGCTGGTAGCCCTGGATCGCCCGGTCCCACATGCCCTCACCCCGGATGAGGTCGTGGCTGGCCCGGTTGCCGTCGAGGCTGATGTTGAAGTGCAGCCGGTCGCTCGGGATGGCCGCGATGGCTTGGGCGCGCCGCACCGTGATCAGGGTGGCGTTGGTGGTGACCGTGACGTAAAAGCCGCGCCGAACGGCATAGTCGAGGATCTCTTCGATGTCGTGGCGCATGAAGGGCTCGCCGCCCAGCGGGTTGAAGACCTCCACCCCCCACGCCGCGGTCTGGTCGATGATGCCCTTGATCTCGTCGGTGCTCAGCTCGGGGGCGTCGTAGCAAGTGGTGCACATCGTGCACTTGAGGTTGCACCGCAGCGTGACGTTGAGGCTCACCCGGTCTGGCGGCGCGAGGCTGCGGTTGAGGCGACGAGACAGGTACATGCGCAGGTCTCGCCGAAGCTCGGCAGGACGGCGGCGGGCACGGGGCAAGCGAAGGCGCACAGGTCACCGGCGGTGCAGACAGGTCCTCGGGGGGTATCGCGGTCCGGGCCGGAACCCACCCCCGCGCTGGGATAGGCTGGGCTGCGCTGCCGGCCGGAGTTCTCGATGCGTGTGCTTGTCGTCCACCACGGCGCCCTTCCCGCCCCCGGCCGTCCTGTGAGTGGCGGTGCCCTGCGGGCGTGGCGCATCGGTCGTGCCCTCCAGCGCGCCGGCCACGAGGTCCACTGGCTCACCCGCGCCCAGGACCAACCCGGTGGCTTCGCGTCCCCGGCGGAGCTGGCCCTGCGTGCCCGGTCCCTCGCGCCCGACCGCATCGTGTGTGTGCAGCTTGAAGAGGCCCCCGCCCTCGGCACCCTCGGCCTGCCCCTTGCGGTCGACTTGTATGCGCCACGCTTGCTCGAAGCGCCCTTTGAGAATGCCCAACACGACGCAGCTTCGGCGGTCATGCGCGCGCTCGCAGCCGGCGATGTGTTCCTCGCCAGCAACGCCCGACAGCGCTGGACCTGGCTCGGGGTGCTCGCCCTCGCGGGTGTGGATGTGCGGGCCGATCCCTGCTTGTTGGTGCCCCTGGCCGCCCCGGCGGATGCCCCCGCTCCCCAGCCACCCAAGGGTGAGCCGGTGCTTGTGGCGGGGGGCGCCCGGTGGCCTTGGCAAGATCCGGTGCCGGCGCTGAACCGGGTGCTCGCGGTGCTCGATGCCCGGGGCGAAGGGGTGGTGCGCTGGTTTGGTGGCGCGCCCCTGCTGGGCACCACGTCGGCAACCTGGCAGCTGCCGGTCCATCCGCGGCTGCAGGCGCCGGGGTGGGTTGCCTACGACGCCCTGCTCCAGCAGTATGCCACCGCAACCTTGGCCATCGACTGGATGCAACCCAACCCCGAGCGGGCGCTGGCACTGAGCTTCCGCCACCTGGACTACCTGGGGTGTGGGCTGCCGATCCTCACTGGCCAAGATAGCGCACTGACAGATGTTCTCGGCGATGCCGGCATGGCCACTGAAGACATTGAGGGAGCCCTGAACACCGTCCTGGACAACCCGCACTTGCGCGGCCAGATGTCGCTCGCGGCCCAAGCCCTGGCGGCCACCGTGTTGGACGAAGACACCGCGGTGGAGCCACTGCTCGGCTGGATCAACCAACCCTGGCGGGCGCGCCGGGAGCCCTCTCCGCTGGGGACCCTGGCCAACCTCGCACGACGGGCGGGGGCGGCAGAAGCGCGCATAGAACACCTCGAAGGCGCCTCCGCGAGGGCGGAAGCCGAAGTGCAACACAAGCGCCAAGAGCTCGGCGAGGCCACTGGCATGGTGCAGGAGCTCATCCGCACCAACGCGCGCCTGAGCCGGGCTTTGGACGAGGTGGCCGGCTTCAAGAGAGAGGCCATCGCCACCCTCGGCGGCCAGTCCGAGCATGCCCGCCGGGACCTCGCGGACGCCGAGCGCGAGAATGGGCTCTTGCGGGCCGACATCGAAAAGAAGAATGCGGAGCTCCTCGCGCTCGACGAGCTCCGGGCCCGCCTGGAGAACGACCTGCGCAACGTACGGGGCGAGGTCGAGCGCCTGCGACGCCCCCGGGGACTGCTCTCTCGCGGGTCTTGAGCGTGGCCCGTGGCCGCCTGCGTAACGGTTCCGAAAGACCGGTTGGTGGCGCCAGCCGCTGGGGTGCAGGTGTTCCCAGTTTGAAGGCCTCGCTGTCTGATGAAGACGGCGGCGCTGCGGCAAAAATTTGCGCGACTCTTCCGCAATCCCCAACCGCACACCCGGACGTCCCGCCGGGCTGGCCTTCTGTTCCCCTTCCATCGCCCCCCACCGTCCCGAGCTGCCCCATGTCCGTGCTGCAGGCAATTCCTGTCCCGACCGGCCGCTTTGACTCCAAGGGGGAGCTTGTCGAGGTCAACACCCTGTGGGTGCAAGCCCGAGCCCGCACTTGGGACGAGGACCGAGGCCTGGGCTGGCTGCAACCCGACAGCAAGTCGATGTGCAGCCACGCCATGCGAGATGCCGTCTGTGCAGACGGCGCCTCGGGGCCGCTGTGCTTTGGCGCCCACCACCTCCACCTCGGGCCCATCGAGGCCGACGGGCACCGACTGGCCACGCTCCAGCCTCGTGCCGGCGCCCACAGCGTGCCCGCCGAGACACTCGCCGAGCTCCATGCACTGACGGGTGATCCGCGCCAGTCCCTCGACCAGTCCTTGCCCCCGCTGCTCGAAGCGCTGGCGGGATGGATGGGCATGACCGCCGCCGCAGTGGGCGAACACCAGCCGTGCGGCGTGCGTGTTCGGGCCCGGTGGGGGGGCTCTGGCCCGCGGGCCCGGGCGCTCCTGGACCACGTGGTGTCCGGCGCACCCCTGATCGACTGCTCGGCCGCCGATGGGGGTTGGTCGGCGACGGAGCTCCCCGGTGTGGATGCCCCCAGCGGTGTTCTGGTGGTCTTCGACCAGACCTGCGCCCCGCCCACGCCGGGCCAGGTTGCCCTGCTTCACCTCGTCGGTGCTTGGCTCGGCCGCAGCCTCTCCCGAGAGGCCGCCGCCCGTCGGGCTGCCCAGCTCGAAGAGAACCTCCGTCGCCAGCGGCGGCTCGACTCGATCGGGCTGCTCGCCGGCGGGGTGGCGCACGACCTGAACAACCTGCTCACTGGGGTCATCACCAACATCGTGCTCGTGCGGGAGTCCACTGACGGCTGTCCCTTTGTCCAAGAGTGCCTGGACGACATCGAGAGCTCCGCCCGCAGCGCTGCGCAGCTCACCAACAACCTGCTCACGTGGGCCGGCCGACACACGCTGGAGCTGGGTGAGGTGAGCCTCAACTCTGCGGTGTCCCAAGCCCGCCGGGCACTGGCGACCCAAGAACGGGCCACCAAGCGAGTGCGCCTGCGCCTTCACCCACGCCCCGGTGGTGCTGGGCGACCGGTCCCAGGTGCAACAAGTGGTGCTCAACCTCATCCAGAATGCGCTCGACGCCATCGGGTCAGGCGAAGGCGCTGTGGAGGTCCGCACCCGCCCGCTCGAGGCCGGCGGGGTGTCGCTCGAAGTGGAGGACAACGGCCCGGGCATGTGTGAGGCCACCCTCCAGCGAATCTTCGAGCCGTACTTCACCACCCGCCCCAACGGTCGAGGCATCGGCCTGGCATCCGTCATGGGCATCGTGCGCAACCACGGCGGCGCGGTCCAAGTTCACAGCACCCTCGGCGAAGGCACACGGTTCGCCGTCACCCTGCCGGCGTCCCCGACCCGATCCGCGGTGGGTCCCACGGTGACGGAGCGTGCCCCCGCCGCGGTCGACAACCGTGCGGTCATCTTGGTGGTGGACGACGATCAGGCGGTGCTCCGGACCACGTCCAGAGTCCTCCAGAATGCCGGCTACATCACCATCACAGCAGAAGGCGGACGCCAGGCCATCCAGCGCTTCGCGGCCAACCAGGACCGGGTGTCCGCGGTGCTGCTGGACCTCACGATGAATGACATGGACGGTGATGAGGTGCTGCGGCGCATTCGCAAGATCGACTCTGGGGTGCCCGTCGTGGTCTTCAGCGCCTGGGCCAGCGACGAGGTCTACCGGCGCATGGACCGCACCGACATCGCTGGGTTTGTCCACAAGCCCTACGCCCGGCCCGTCCTGCTGCGCACCCTCCATGGCGCGATCGCCACCCGCCCGCGGGTCGCCCTCACCGACGATCAGCGCCCGGCGACTTCGCCGATCAGCACACAGTCGCCCTCGTAGGGTGCCTCCGCGAGCACCCGGCCGGCGGGGCCCATGACCATCGAGCGGCCGGAGAAGGTGATGCCTTCGTCGGTGCCCCAAGTGTTGGCGGCCACGAACACGCCGCTCCACCCCCGCAGTCGCTCGCGCCAATAGGGCAACACCGGCACCGACTCGTCGACCCAGTTCGTGCAGAAGCTGAACACCTCGGGCTGTTGGGCACGCAGAAAGCCCACAAACGCGGGATCGTTGATGTCCATGCAGATCGCCGGGGCCATCCGGAGCCCGTCCCCCATCGGGACGATGCTGCGCCGCCACCCCGGCGTTGCCCAGGACAGGTCGGCATCGAACAACAGCATCTTTCGATAGCAGGTGACGATCTCGCCGGCGGGACTCACCACCAGCGCGCTGTTGTGGAGCGTGGCCAGCGGTCGACCGGAGGCCCCCAGCTGTCCGGGCAGGCGGCGGCGCTCGGCGAACCCACACACCACCCACATGCCGTGAGACCGGGCCACGGTGCTGAGCATCGCTGCAGTGGGGCCCATCGCCGGCTCGGCGTGGGGAGCAAGCTCCTGGGCACTTGACCAGACATACCCAGTGGTCGCCATCTCCGGCAACACTGCGAGCGTCGCGCCCCGCTGCCCGGCCTCATCCAGCAAGCGCCCGATGTTCAGTCGGGCGACGTCCGGTTGGCCTTTCGGGGGCCGATATTGGATGGCGGCAACTCTCATGCCAGCGGGCTAACCCCGACATCAGCCCTCAGCCCCTTCCCGGCACGGAGCCGTCGTGTCCACACCCTCCCCTCGCACCGCCCGGCTGGCCATGGTGGCCCGCTGGTCCGCCCGAAGCCTCGGCGTCCTTGTGGTCTTGGTCGCGCTCGCCGTGCTGCTGCCGCTCCGCAAGGTGGTGGGCAACGACATGGCGTGGTCCATCCAAGACGGCGACATGGTGTGGGTGCTGCCCGACCGGGTCCGCAAGGCCGACGTGGTCCTGCTCGAAGACCCCCTGCAACCGGGCCGCATGGTGCTGCGACGGGTCATCGCGGACGGCGGCCAGAAGGTGCGGATCGACGAAGGCGGCGTGCGCGTGAACGGCAAGCGCGTGCGGCCCACCGACATGGGCGATGCCGAAGAATACCGGATTGTGAAAGAGGTGATCTGGAGCCGTCCGCCGGCCCGGGCCAACCCCTACTTCACGCGCCAGCTCCGCTTGCCAGAAGCCTGGAGCACCCCCGGCGTCATCGAAGTGCCCGAAGACCACTGGTACGTGATGGCCGATGATCGGGACGGCGCACTCGACTCCCGCTGGTGGGGTCCGGTGCCCAGCAGCGCCATACAAGGCGTGGTCCGCGCACGCTACGGCAGTGCAGACACGTGGCGCACGGCGTGGCAGCTGATCTTGCCGGAAGAGTAGGCGCCCGACGGGGGCCCCGGCTCAGTTCGTCAGCTGCTTCTGGGTGAAGCCGAAGCGCACCTTGAGGGTGAGGTTTTCTTCGGTCACCTCGATGGCCACGTCCTCCACACCCATCTTCAGTCCCAGCGGACCGCCGGCGGGGGCGACCATCTCTTCGACTTGGGCGCGCTTGAGGATGGGCACACCGGAGAACCGACCGACCTGTTGGGCCAGCAAGTAGGCGGCAGCTTCGTTGAGGGCCCGCAGGATGACGTGGTCCCCCAGGTCGATCCGCGGGTTCTGGACCGCACCGACGATGGAGTCCACGTTCTTGTCGAAGTGGATGTCGCCCAGATGGCAGGCGGCCCCGATGCGCTTCTCGATGGTGAACGGGATCTCGACGTTCTTGCGGAGCAGGTGGACCTTGCCGTTGGCGACGGCCTTGACATGGGCGTCCACGCCGATCTTCTGGGGGGCGTAGTGGAACTCGGTGCCGTCCCGATCCACTTCGACCTTCCAGTCGCCCTCGACATGCAGGATCTCGTCAATCACACCAAAGACGCGCTTGCGGTTGTTCTGCCAGAGTCCGGCCGCCTTGTCCTTGGCCTGGACCAAGGCTTGCGGCGGCTTGCGGTCCACCAGCAGCGCCGAGACTTGGGTGCGCACTTGCTCGCGGATCTGGAGCTGCTTCACCCCGCGGTAGACCAGCCGACCGAGGTCGAAGCTGCCGTCCTGGACCTTAAACGGCAGCGCACTGCCCACAAGGTCGTCCCACAGCCCCTTTCCGATGGAGAGGGACAAGTGGTACTGCTCGGTGATCTGCTTTGCCGCCACAACGCCTCCTGGACCGCAGTCTACGGTACCCCAGAGTCAGCGTCGGCGTCGGACCGCGCGCAGAAGTGCCGCCGGCCACCCCCAAGCCAGCGAGGGCTCAGTGGGCCGACAGTCCGCGCACGGTTGGGCAGATCGATGGGCGGGACCCCACCAGACCGCGGGTGTCCCATCCGCCCCGGTTCAGTGGAGCTCGAGGCCGCTGAAGAAGTAGGCGATCTCGGTCGCAGCGGTCTCGGGGGCATCGGAGCCATGCACAGCGTTCTCGCCGATGCTGGCCGCGTAGAGCTTGCGGAGGGTGTTGTCGGCTGCGTCGGCGGGGTTGGTCGCGCCCATGATCTCGCGGTTGCGAAGGATGGCGTTTTCGCCCTCCAGCACCATGACGACACAGGGGCCGCTGCTCATGAACGAGGTGAGCTCACCAAAGAAGGGGCGGTGCGCATGGACCGCGTAGAAGCCCTCAGCCTCAGCCTGGGACATGTGGATCTTCTTCATCGCGCAGATGCGGAGGCCCTCGGCCTCGAAGCGAGCGACGATGGCGCCGATGTGGCCCTTGGCGGTTGCATCAGGCTTGACGATAGAGAAGGTGCGTTCGATGGCCATGGGGCCCTCCGAGGGGTCAGATTGGGCCGGCGGGGTAACCAGCAGGTCGAGTCGCCACCAACCGCGCCGCCGGTGCCCACGGGGCGACGAGGTGAACAGTGCCGGCGCACCCGTGCTGGACCAAGGCGGCATGGGAGGCAGCAGATGCAGGCCAGAGCAACCCCCCACGGCCAGTTCCGGCTCGGTCTCGCGGTGTGGGGCTTCGACAAGTGGATCGGCGGCTTCCTGCCGGCCGGCGTGCGCAAGGTCGACATGCTGCGGCGCTTCGCGGAGCGGGTGCACACCGTCGAGAGCAACGACACATTTTACGGTGTCGCGGGTGCTGAGGCGTTGCAGAGACGGGCCGCCCAGACCCCCGAGGGCTTCCAATTCTGCCCCAAGATCCCGAGGACGGTGAGCCACGAAGGTGGCCTATCTGAGGGCATTGTTGATGCGTTGGGCTTCTTCGATCACATGAGCACCCACCTGGGTGACCGCCTCGGGCCGGTGTTCCTCCAGCTGCCGCCGTCCTGCGGCCCAAGGCAAGGCCCAGACCTGGCCCGCTTGCTCAACGCTTGGCGCCGCCACACGTCCCACCGGCTCATGGTGGAAGTCCGCCACCGGGACTGGTTTCGGCCGGACAACCAACACCGGCTGGACCGGTTGTTGACGCGGCTGGGCATGGGCCGGGTCACCCTCGACACCCGCCCGATCTATGCCGGGCCCGACGATCCCCAAGCCGACAACCCCCGCAAGAAGCCCCAGGTGCCCCTGCACGCAGCGATGATCAACAACACTGCGATGGTGCGGTTCATCAGCCATCCCGATGCCGAGCGCAACGCCCCCTGGCTGACCGAGTGGGCAGAACGGGTCCACCGCTGGCTCGACGCCGGCCAGGACGTCTACTTCTTTGTGCACTGCCCTCGGGAAGAGTTCTCTCCCGACAACGCAAGGAAATTCCAACACATGCTCGAACGACGGGCCGCCCCCGTCTCGCCACTTCCCTGGGACCACCTGCCCGCCGAGCCCGAGCAGCGTCGGCTGTTCTGAGCCCAGCGCAGTCGGCCGGCAGCTGGGGGCCCAAGAACCAAAGACCGGTCCACAGCACAGGGCCGCGAACCGGTCATGGGGGTCGAGGGCCTGCGCCTACTGGGGTCGACAGACCAGGAAGGCCCCCCGACAGACCACGCTCACGGCGTCGCCCTCCGCGACACTGACCGTGCCGACACTCGTGAGCGGCTGTCCCTCACCGAACGAGGCCAGCACCGAGTAGCGGCCCGCGGGCACGGAGCCGGCGCCAAAGGTGCCCGCATCCCCCACAAGCTTGACCGACACGGCATCACCGGAGAAGGAGACCACACCCTTGGGCACAGCCGGAGCCGGGGCTTCCGCTTCGGGCGCGGGCGCGGGCGCGGGCTCAGGCGCGGGTGCGGGCGCGGGAGCCTTGCGCGCAGCGGACTTGGGTGGCGCGGACTTGGTCCCCGCAGAGCGACCAGAGGAGCTGGAACGCCGAGAGCGACTGCGCGGGGCGGGCGTCGGGCTCGCTTTTGGCTTTGGTGCTGCAGCAGGCACTGGCACTGGCGCTGGCACTGGCGCCGCTCCGCCGGCCTCGGCGGGAGACCCGGTGCCTGTGGGCGCGCCGGCTGGACTCGACGGGGAGCTGGGCGACGCCGTGGACGGTGCCGGTGCAGGGACCATCGGCGGGGCGGGCTTGGCCGCCGGTGGGGGCGAGGCAGAAGGCACCGAGGACAGCGCACTGGTGCGGGTTTCCGGCGTCTTGGATGTGAACGGGTCAAAGGCCCACACGGCCAGCATCGCGGCAGCCGCGAGGCCCACCATCAGCGCCACACCACCCCAGCCACGGTTGTCGTCCCCACCGGACGACGGGGAGGTCCTGGCGACCGCTCGGAGGCGGCGTGTGACCACAGCACCCGACGCCTCCTCACTGACCACCGGCTCCGACGGAGGGGCGGCGCGTGAGGCAGGTGGCGTCAGGAAGACCGGCGTCGATGGGGATGCCGCGTCCTCGCGGCTCAGCAGGCGCAGCTTGCCTCGGGGATCGTCCGTGCCGAGGTCGAAGGCCGAGGGCTGACTGGGGCTGTCCCAGGACACGGCCGCCGCGACCGCCACGCTCCCGACCGACCCGAGGGGATCCTCAAGAACAACCTCGATGTCGTCGTCGTCATCGGTCCGGGGCGGGGGAAGCAGCGTGGCTGCGTTTGCGTAGGTGCCCTCAAGGTCATCGGGCTCATCCCCAGACAGGCTGGGCTCGTCCGGCGGGGGGTAGTCCAGCCGCTCGTCCTCTTGGTGGAAGACCGTGCGCTCACTGTGGCCCAGCTGCGCCGGCGGCTCCGGTGCAGCAGCAAGGTCGGCCACCGACCACGAGGTGCCGTCCAGCTCCCGCACCCGAATGCGGGGCAAGCGAGAGCGATCCACGGCCCCTTCGGCACGCACCTGCGGTTGCCGTTGCTCGGGGATCAGCCGGGGCTCGGGGACACGCCGGGCCTCGGTCACCAGCTGCACACCGCTCCAATTCGGGTTGGACAGCAGCTCCGACGAAGGAGACTCCTCGACCGGTGGCAGTGTGTCTTCGACGTCTTCGTCACCTGCATCTGCCAAGCCCAGGTCCGTCGGCACACTGTCCGGCAGCCCCGCCGATCCGCCGTGGACGGGCACAACCACGTCGATCTGAGTGGTCGCGGCCTCATGGGCCAACGGGCGCTCAGCGTCGATGCCCAGCTCAGCACCAAAGTCGCCGTCCAGATCAGCGCTGAGGTCCTCGTCCAGATCAGCGCTGAGCTCCTCGTCCAGTTCAGAGCTGAGCTCCTCGTCCAGATCGTCGTCCAGCGCACCATCCAGATCGCTGTCGAGCTCCCCATCGGGATCGGCAAGGACCGTCCCCTCGAGCGCATCGTCCACGCCCAGTGCCGCCGCCACACCGACCGCCGCAGCCACCGCGAGGGGGGCCGGCACTTCCCGAATGGCCACCGCCGCAGCGGGAGGCTCCCGATCTTCGGGGGTCTCGGTGGGCGCGTCCCAGGGCACCGCATCCTGTTCCGGCACTGGCGACCACGCGTCCTCGGACGGCGAGCCGGCCTGATCCAGCCGGTTGAGCTCCAGCGACTCCCCCTCGTTGTCCACCCAGAAGGGCACTCGGGTGGTCAGCCAAGCCTCGGGCTCCGGGGACTCTGCCGAGCGCTGCACCCGCTCCAGCCAGTCGTGGACCTCGCTGGCCGGGGGACGTGTGCTCGGCCGAAACGCCATGCACCAGCCCACCAGCTCACCAAGGGCGCTCACCCCCGTCAGCTCATTGACCTTGTCGGAGATCGCACCCACGGTGCCCTCGTGCCACTCCTTCTGGTTCGACGCGAAGCTGGGCAGTCGACCGGTGAGCATGTGCGCGAGAATGGCAGCCAACGCGTACACATCGGCAGCGTGACTGTCCCGACCGGCCAGGGCCTCCGGCGCGGTGTAGGCGGACGGAAACACCAGCTTTCGGCGCAGGGCGTCCCGCGGAACGAGGGAGCCCGGCACGCCACTGCCCATCCCGAACACCCGCAGCTCTCCGTCGAGACCCACGATGATGTGTTCTGGGGACAAGTCACCATGGATCAGCCCATACGGCTTGGGCTTGCGCCGCGGCATCCGGTCCCAGCCGGCGTGGAGCACCCGGGCCAGCCGTGCCGCGACCGCCGTGGCCACCGACACCGGAAACGGTGCGTCGGACAACGCCGTGGCCAGGCTGACGCCCTCCACCGGGTCAAAGACCATGGTGTGCTTGCCATCAAAGAGGCCCACCCCACGATCCCGCACCACAAAGGGGTGGCGGAACCGTCCCACCCGATGCCGGCGCGCCCGGTAGGCCTCCAGCACCGCCTGGGCACCGGGCCCAGTGGGCACAACCAGTCCGACCGTGTGGTCAGGCGAGCCGTCCTCCACGGCGCTCAGCACCGTGCCGAGCGGCCCACGAAAGGCGACGTCGCCGCCAACAAATTTGCGAATCTGAGTCACGGCATCCTCACCTTTACCAAGTGCCGACAAGGAGGGCCGCCGTCCCTGTTCCCAGGGCGACCGCACCAAATCCTGCCGACAGCCAGCCGAAGGTGTTGGTCTGGGTCCGGAGCGCGCCCAGCTCCGCTTGGGAGGTCGACTGGCTCCAGAATGCTTGTTCTGTGTTGTGGGCGGCCAAGAAGAAGCCCCCACTGGCGAGCGCCGCGACGCCGGCTGCGCTGGCCAAGCCGACGTTGATCTCACGGCCCGGCTTGCGGCTGGACCGCCCGGGTGTGGACGCGAGCGCAAGCGTCGGCGGGGTGATCCCCGGCCGCACCAGCATCGACTCGATCACACGGCCCCCGTCCCCAAAGCGCTGGTAGATGAAGGGCCGATCGGCGGGCGCTTCGGTGGCGAGCGCACCGTCCAAGTGAACCCAGCCGGCCTTGGGCGGGTTGAGCGGGCGTCCCGGCGTCTCCGGCGAGTTGACCGCGATCTCAAAGTAGGTGCGCATCGGGTGGTTCATCGGCGCCATGGACTCCGGCAGCGTGTAGCCCGGAGCCGCGGCACGGACGGCCTTGAACGCAGCCACGGCACCAGCATGGTCCCGATCGAGGAATGCCGCCAAGGCTTCGAGCCGATGGAACGCCGCGGCTTGGCCCGGCGTGAGCCCCTCCGTCAGGCAAGGCAGTGCTTGGGCCGCATCCAGGCGAGCCTCGCGAAAGCCCTTCTCGTCCATGTTTGCGTAGGCCGCGTCGCCCGCAGCGATCATCCGTCCGAAGTCTCGGGCGCCCACCGCGGCGTCGCAGCCGGCAGGGGGCGGGGGTGGCACCGGCTCGGCGGACTGGGCGAGGCCGACCGAGACCCACAGGCTGGCAGCCAGAATCAATGCGCTCACAGGGCACCTCCGAACACAACCGTCACTGAGTTTGCACCGGGCTGGCCGATCAGCAGATCGTCCACACCATCGTCGTTGAAGTCCCCACCCGCGGCCACCGAAGCACCCGCCTTGGATGCGCTGCCCCCCACCAGCTCAACGCTGGCATCCGAGGGCGTGTGGCCGCCGGAGACGGGGCTGTAGAAGAGCAGTGCGCGACCGGATCCCCGGGCACCCAGCAGCAGCTCGGACGTGCCGTCGCCGTTGGCATCCGGGACCGCCGCCAGGGCCTTGCCCAGCTCATCGCCCGGGTCCCCCGCGAACCAGACAATGGCGTCGTTGGCGTCGGCCACACCGGTGATGGGTCCCGCGAACAAGTAGACCGCCCCGTTGGAACCCAACTCGGTGGGACTGCCCACCATCAGGTCATCGTAGCCGTCCCCATCGACGTCGCCCACCGGTTCCAGCTCATAGCCAAAGGACGCGTCCCGGTTGACGCCAAAGACCAAGCCATCGGCGTCCGCGACCGCCAGCACACCCTCTCGGGCACCGCTGACCACCCCGGCCAGACCGGTCCGGCTCACCACCGCCGAGCTGGCGCGGTCGGCGCCGAAGACCAGATCGGGCACACCATCACCGGTCAGGTCGCTGTCTCCCGACACGCTGTAGCCAGCCCGGTCGACCGGGACGCCCTCGACCGTGAGGGCCGCGGCGGCGGTGGTCTGCACGCCCGTGATGGGGCCATGCATCAGGAAGACCGCCCCCGCTGAGTTGGTGCCCCGGCGGTACGCGCCAATGGCGAGATCACCGTAGGAGTCACCGTTCACATCACCCAGGGGGGCCATCGAGAAGCCCGCAAAGTCGCCGGCATCCTCGCCGGTCACGACCGCACTGGCCGCGTCGCTGGCGAGGTGGGCGCCGCTGGAGAGGCTGCCGCTGAACAAGTAGACCGCACCCGCATCGACCCCGCCCAGATCGGCGAAGCCTGCACCGGCCAGCATGTCGTCCAGCCCGTCCCCATCGAGGTCACCGGCGTAGGCCAAGGTGCCCGCGAACAAGTCCCCCGGGGCATCACCCTGGATGGTGGTGATGGCCGCGGCCTCCAGATCCACCGTGCCCGACACGCCCGCATCTCCGGGCACAATATAGAGCTCACCGGCATTCTCGAAGTCTGTGAAGTCCGCGGAGGTCGCGGTCACCACCAGATCGCTGATGCCATCCGCCGTCAGATCCCGTCCGCCGAGGACAGCGCTGCCTGCACTCGAGAATGGCCGTGAGGACGAGTAGGTCACCCCGGCCATGCTCAGCGAGAGCTGCCCGTCCAGCACACACTCCGAGGGGTCCGCGCTGCAGTCGTTGTCGATGCCGTCACCGCAGACCTCTTCGAGGCCCGGGTTCGCCAGGGCCTCGTTGTCATCGCAGTCGTCGCCATTGTCGGCAAAGCCATCGGCCATGACACACATCTGTGTCTCGCCCGCGAGGTCGCCAAATCCATCACCGTCGGCATCCACGTAGACCGTGACCCCGGTGGTCAAGTCGAGATCGCTGTCGGCATCGTCAATCAGGTTGTCGCAGTCATTGTCCCGACCGTCGCAGCGCTCGACGGCGCCGGGAAACCGCAGTGGGTCGATGTCATCGCAGTCACCGGCCGAGTCGACGTAGCCCTCGGGTCGGGCGCACGCGGTCAGCGAGATGTTGCCGCCCACCCCATCGCCGTCGGCGTCGAGGTGCCACTCCCCCGACAGGTTCAAGCTCGCGTCGCTGTCGTCACAGTCGTCGTGGTTGTCGGTCGTGCCCGAGGGCTGCTCACAGCCTCGCTCCGCACCCCGGGGATCCCCGAAGCCGTCGCCGTCCGCGTCCGCATACCAGACCGCAGCCTCACTCCCGTCGTCGCACAGCCCCGTCAACCCATCCGTGCCCGACTCGACCGCCGACTTGCCGTCGGCTTGCCGCCAAGCCAGCTCATCCTCGGAGATCAACACACAACCCGAGACCATGGGCAGCAAGAGAGCGGAGAGGAACACCGCAGAGGGCACCCGCGACAACAGCGCCTTGGGGGACGTTTCCGTTGAGAGGGGCGGCATCACGGCATCACGCTGTGGCATCGCGGACTCCAGGAGAAGTAGAAGAGAAGGAAGACAGGGAGAAGCGGTGTGAGAGATGCCGACGGACCGGGCCAAGCGAGCGCACTCGCGGCTCGAGAGCGGCGTCGGGTCCCACGGCAGGTCGCCCACCGCTGCAGCTGCGTGGCCCCAGGCTACCCCAGGGGACCGATAGCAGGGATGCGGACCCTCGTGGGGACCGACCCAGCAGGGTGGCGGACGGCGTGGGCAGGCCGATGAACAAGCGTCGCATGGGTCCATCATCGTTGCGCTCGTCCCCTCTCCAGCATCCACGACGGTCCGGGCGCCACGCAGGGGGCACCCAGGTCGGGGTTCTCGACCACCCATGGGTGAGATGCCGAGATCGGAGGGGGGAGTGAGTCATCGCCGGGGTTCCGGCCGCTGCCGCCCTGCAACTGTAGACCACACGCGGTGCAACCACCACAGGGGATTGTGTCGAATCGCAGGCAACTGACCGGAGAGGTCGGCGCCGCGCCGAGGCCCTCAGGACAAGCCGGCAGCGCCGAGGATGTCCTGCAGCAGCGGTCCTGTGCCCGCGTCGGCACGCCGTCGAGCATCGGCAAGGCCGTCCGCGCCCACGGCGGCCTGCACCTCAATGTAGAATTTGAGCTTGGGCTCCGTGCCCGACGGCCGGGCCACAACCCGCGCGCCGCCGTCCAGGTCAAAGACCAGCACGTTGCTGCGGGGGAAGCGCAGCGGTGCGCGGTCCCCCGTGGCCAGGTCGGTGGCTTGTCCGGTCTGGAGGTCCCGCACACGCAACACGGCCCGTCCGCCGAGCGTCCGCGGTGGGTCCGAGCGCAAGGTCGCCATGGCCCCGTCGATGCGCGCACGGCCGTCGGCACCGGGCAGCTTGACCGAGTGCTGCACCACGGCGGCATAGCCAAGCTCCGCGTAGATCTCGTCCAGGTGGGCGGCGAGCGAGCTGCCCCGGCTGCGGCACCAGGCGGCGAGGTCCAGCAGCACCAGCCCGGCCGAGATGCCGTCTTTGTCCCGGACCACCTCCCCCACCGAGTAGCCGAGCGCCTCCTCAAAGCCCATCACGAAGTGCCCGTCCTGCTCGGCCTTCCAGTCAATCGCCGCGTTGGCGATCCACTTGAATCCGGTCAAGGTCTCGGCGTAGGCCGCCCCCCGCAGCGCCGCGAGCCTCTGCAGCAGTGTGGTGCTCACAATCGTTGTCGCCACGAGCTTCTTGGCCATCGAAACACCGGGGCTGCCGTGGGCGAGCAGGTCGTGGGCCAGCAGCAGCCCGACCTCATTGCCCGAGAGCTGCCGCCAGCCCGTCCCGTCCGGCACCGCCACCGCGAGGCGATCCGCGTCGGGATCATGGGCGATGATCACCTCAGCCCCCGAGCGCTGCGCACACGCGATCGCGAGGTCCAATGCGCCGGCCTCCTCGGGGTTCGGGAAGGCCACCGTGGGGAAGGCCCCGTCCGGCTCCACTTGCTCCACAACGGGTACCAGCTCGTGATCACCACACCGCTTGAGCACAGCCTTGAGGGTCGCGTAGCCCACGCCGTGCATGGCGGTGTAGACAGCGCGGATGCTGTGGCCGGTGTGCACCCGCAGAGCGAGCACTTCGGCGAAGTAGTCCGCCATCACGGCGTCTTCGGGCGACAGCACCCGTCCTTCAAGGCGCAGGCTGGCCAGGTCAGGCAGCGCCGGGGTCACCTCGCCGATCCGGTCGATCTCGGCGGAGATGCCGTGATCGTGGGGGGGAATGATCTGGGCGCCGTTGGCCCAGTAGACCTTGTACCCATTGTCCGCCGGCGGGTTGTGGCTGGCGGTCACCATCACACCGCCAATGGCGCCATGCCCGACGACCGCGTGGCTCAGCACCGGCGTGGGCACCGGCTCGTCGAAGAGCCTCACCACAAGGCCACTGTCGGCCAGGATCGCGGCGGCTTCTTCGGCGAAGATGCGGCTGTTGCGACGGCCGTCAAAGGCCACAACCACGGTGTCTCCGTCGATCTCTGCCGCGTCACGACGGGCCAGGAGGTAGCGAGCAAAGCCCAGCGTGACCCGGCGGACCACCACCCGGTTCATGCATCCCGGCCCTGCGCCCATGCGCCCGCGAATGCCCGCCGTGCCGAACTCAAGGCGCGCGCCAAAGGCCTCGGTCAGCGCCCGCAGGCTGCCCAGCTCGGCGGCAGCCACCGCTTCGGCCCGGGTCTCGGGATCGGGATCGGCGGCGGCCCAGTTCATGGCCCGACGGGAGAGCGCCGCGAGGGTGGGCGCGGCAGCGGGCGAGGTCTTCGATGGGGACACGGCAAGCTCCTTCAACAGGACCGGCTGCCTATGCTGCCGGGCCTACTCCGTCCGGTGCTGCAGGACGACGAGGTCCGACACCGGGATGCTCCCATCGAGAATGCCTTGTACTTCCGCACTGTCGTCGCCCAACACCACGCTGCGCACAAACGCAAGGCCCAGCGTCTCCACAATCTGAAAGCCAAGGTCCGGGTCAAGCGTCGAACACAGCCCCAGCGCAAAGGTCTGGTGGCAGCCTCCTTCCAGCTCAGCCCAGCGAAGGTCGATGCCCGGAGTGTTCTCAAAGCCGTCTGCAGCCCCCACATCGTCTTCGGTGCCCGAGAGCAGCAACAACGGACCGTGCACCTGCCCCTGGCCCTCTCGGCCCAAGAAGTCCGTCCTGAAGCCACCGGCCATCGGGATCGCGCCCACCACCCGGGGCTCGTCGAGCACACCGCTCAGGAAGGCCTCACGCTCCCCTTCGGTGCACGTGCCCGAGTGCAGCCCGCCGCCGCCGGCACAGGCACTGTCGATGAGCTCCGGCACGATCTGGGCGCCCGACGACATCCATGTGGTGTAGACCCCGTAGCTGTGACCCGACATCATCACCCGGTCGGTCATGGCCGCCCCTGCATCGAGGCCGACTGACGCGAAGGTGCCGTCGGCCAGGGCATCCAAGGAAACCGTCATGTCTTGGGGGCGGTGGATGTAGTGCGCGGTGGGCAGCGGCTCGACGAAGGCATTGAGCAAGTTGTCGATGTGGTCCGGCGCCACCGCGACCATCCCGTGGCTGGCGACGTGGGCCATGAAGAACGCGCTCGTGCCTGCAAAGCCCTGGTAGCCGTGGCTGTAGAGCACCACCGGGTAGCCGCCATCGTGGGCGGGAGGGGCCGCCGGGACGTTGCCCAGGGCCTCCGCGTCGGGAAACACATCGAGGAAGACCACGGGGTCCCCTTCGGTGGCCAAGGTCGGGTACCAGACGTGCACCGGTATGGTCCGCGTGCCGCCGATGGCGGGCGTGTAGGTCACATCCACCACCGCGTGCCCGACCCCGTACGGCCCGGCCTGGGTCACGTCCCAAGACAGGGGGTCACCAAACCCTTGAAATGGGGTGCCGGAGTCCTCCCCGTCTTGGCCATCGCCGCCAACGGGTGTGTCTTCAGCGTCGGGCGTGCCCTTGTCTTCGCCGGAGCACGCACCAAAGCCCAACACAACGACACAACCCAAGAGGGTCCACACACGAGGCGCAACACAACGGGCGGCGGATGGGACCATCAACATCGAGACTCTCCGGGGCATGGGCCGCGAAGCCTACCTGAGGAAGGTCCCGACGGGGGCCCCGGTCGTGTGCCAGTCCGGTCCGTCGAGTCCCAGGCAACGGCAGCTGCGCTCGTGGTCTGCACCCCGCTCCGGGTCGCACGGTTGCAGGACCCCCGACCAAATCGATCTTCACGCCCAACCCAGATGGCGTGCCTGCCACTGTTGTGGCCCCTGACGACCCGTGGACTCGCTGTCTCAGGCGCGGCCGCGATAGGACCCGATCCCCGGTGGTCGGGGTGCAGGCCAACGCGCAATGAGGAGGGCAGGTGAGTCAGAAAGCCCTCCAGCAGAGCCGAGTCCGCAAGCTGCTGGTGGCCCTGCTGGGGGTCACGCTGGTGTCGGGCTGGCTGTGGTGGCTGGATCGGGGCAGTCCGGGGCCCGCGGGCGCCCAGGGACGTCGGTCCACATCCGTCACCGATGGGGGCGCCCAGTCCGAGACCGGCACCCCATCCCGGCGCGCCCGAGCTGCGCTGCCGGTCCGCACCGACATCAGCGCAGAGGACGTGCTGGAGGCCAGCGGTGTGCAGTGCCCCCTCCTGATCGTTGACGCCGACGGCATTCCCACTGACACCCCATCGACGATGGGCGGCCTCGACCTCACGCTGCTGCTCGACTCTGGCCGAGCCGGGCGGGTCAGCGGCGTGGTCACGGGCACCCAGCTCAGCTTCCCACCGAGCGTCTTTGAGCTGCTGGACAGTGTTCCCAGCGACGAGATGCCCATGTTCCTCACCAGCAGCGGCGAGCTCATCGCGCTGCAGATGGAGGGCCGACGGTGCGTGCGGGCGGTCTACACGCCGTCGATGGCCCGGGAGCTGCTCTGCCCCATCGAGGGCGACTGGGATCCGGTGGCCGAGCTGCTGTTCATCCGGGGCAACAGCGGCCAGATCCCCTGGACGGTGCGCGATGACTCCCTCGCCATCACCGTGTTGGAACACACGGGCCAAGCGGACCTCTACCTGACCAGCGGCTCCACCGTCTCGATTGGCTGGAGCGGCGAGCGCTGTGACGCGGTGGACCTCGACGCCCGGCTCGCATCCCTCGAGATCACGGTCACCGACCGGCGCATGGACCCCTTGATCTGGCTGACCGGCTGCGGCATGCGCCCCCGGCGGGTCGTCGCGAATGTGGAGGAGACCATCGACGTGGTCGCCGAGCCCTGTGTGCTCGAAGCTTGGCGCACGGACGGGGCCCTGCGCGCCCTGGCCGATCCCGTCTATATCGATCCGCTGCCCGGCGATGTGATCACCCTCCAGATGGACCTTCCCGAGCATCGCATGGCCGGCATGGGCATCGCCTTTGCCATGGGAGAGGACGCGGCCGAGGTGCGAAGTGTGCGGCCAAACAGCCCCGCCTGGGACGCCGGCTTGCGCTCCGGCGACCGCATCGTCGGCGTGGACGGCGAACCCACCGATGGCATGACCGACAACGACTTCATCGCGTTTGGCACCGGCCCAGAGGGCACTGAAGTGCGCATCGTGGTGCAACGGGACAACGGCACCACCGAGGAGATCAGCATCGAGCGCGTGCTCATCGAGCGCTGAGGATCGCCGAGGTCCGACCGCTCACTCGCCGCGGTGCGCACCCAGCAGCTGGTCCATCCGGTCGGCCGGGCACTGAATCTCGGTGGCATTGTCGACTTCGGCGGCGGTCGTGACCACACGCCCACCGAGCTTGAGCACTTGGGGATCGGGCCGCATCATGCCGCCCACCCACTGCTTCCAGCACCGGGACCCATCGGCGAGGGCGACCAGCACCGGCCGGGGCGGGTTCGTGGCCCCCGACGGATGGTCACTCGCGACGTCTTCCCAGACCGGCAGGTCGCTGGGCTGGGGGTCCGGCGGCGGAGGCGGGTTGGCCGTCGGCACCGCGGGCTTGCCGAGGGGACCGGCGGGCGCCGGGGGGGTGGAATTGGCGATGTCCCCGGGGGTCGGCGTTGGATCTTGCACGCCACGGTGCGGAAAACACCCGACGGTTGTGCCGACGCTGAGCGCGAGGCCGCCGGCAAGGACAACAACGACGGGTCTGGATGAGGAAGCCATGGCCGCAGCCTATCACCTCCCGGCCTCCCCACCGCCCCTGGGGCTCAACGGGGGGCGAATGGCGTCCACTTCGGGCACACAACACCCACCACCGCGTCGTCCACGTCGATGTTGACCCCCGGATCAGGGCCCTCGACGTAGAGATCAGCCCGGACCAGCTCCCCCCGCAGCGCCGGGGTCCACGTGGCGTCCAAGGACACCCACTGACCGGGCGCCGCTCGGGCCTCGGTCAGCGTCAGATAGCGGTCGCCCAGGGCGTCTTGCAGGTGCAGGGTGAGCTTCACCGGCTGGCTCGTCGTGCCGTGGTGGCGCACCCACAGGCCCGCACGCCACGGCAGTCCTTCCCCAACAATGGGCTGGAGATCCACCACAGGCCCCTGCCAGGCTGCAGCGCGACCGCTCAGGCGCAGACCATAGGTGCCCGAGTGCGCCGCGTCGCTGTGCCGCTCCAGCACCCCTCCCCCGGCGGACCAGCCCCGCGCGTGCTTCTCCACAGTGCCCGTCAATAAAGCATTCTCGGCACAGAAGGCCGGCGCCTCGCCCACCAGCGCGGACCGCACGCCCTCGAAGGCCATCTTGGGCTGGAGGTCCCGATCAAACAGCAAGGGGCCCTCCCGGGGAGCCAGGTCGCGGGTGGTCCAGTGGTCCCCGTCATGCAGCCCCCAGACGGTGATCTGGTCGCATGCCGGTGACTCGATGCAGGCGCGGACCGTGCGGTGGTAGAGCCAGCCTTGGGCCGCTTCCCGACCCCACTGCGCCCCCGCGGCCTCCCCGATGCGGACGTCGAGCTCGCTGATGTGCACCGTGAGCCCCATGCCGTGCAGCGCGTGCAGCGTGCGCTGGAGGGCCAGCACCGAGGCATCTTGGCCGACCGAGAGGTGGGACTGGAGCCCAACCCCGCCGATGGGCACATCTCGAGAGACCATGCCCTGGATCAGCTTGAGCATCCCCGCCGTCTTCGGGCCCCCATCGGACACGCCGAAGTCGTTGTAGAGCAGCAGCGCATCGGGCACTTGGGCATGCACCTCGCGGAATGAGCGATCCAGGTGCTCGGGGCCAAAGGCGCGCAGGAACGGGGTGGCCGCAAGCTGACCTTGGGCATTGAGGGCCTCATTGACCACATCCCACTGGAGCACCGACGCACCGTACTCGTCGAGGGTGGCCTGCACATGGGCATCCAAGGCCCCTCGGAGCAAGCCCGGGTCGCCCTGCGGGTCCAGCCACGCCGGGATCTCCTGATCCCAGACCAGTGCGTGGCCCTTGACGGTCATGCCCCGCTCCAGCGCCCACCCCACCAAGGCATCGGCCGCGGCGGTGTCCCGGGCCCCGGGTTGGTGGGCAATCGGGGCCCACTTCATCGCGTTTTCGGGGGTCACCGCCCGAAAGTGCAGCGCGACCAGCCGGGCCACCTCCGGCTCCCGCAGCAAGCTGGGGTGGGCCACGGCCACACCGAGGGTCAGGCCGGCCTGTTCCGCAAGATCGGCCAGCGAAGGGGACGCACCCTGTGCGCGACCACTGAGCGTCCCGCCGCACACCCAGATGGGAAGCAACAGGAACACTGACCTGCACGCCATCTTCACGGTTTCTCCCGGTCGCAGATTCGCCATCGCCGCTGCACCAGCCCGCCGACAGACGGCGGGCTTCCCGGTCGCCGGTGCCCATTCGCCCCACTGCGGGCTGGCGGGTCGCGCCCTTGCCGCGGTATCCCAGAGCGCAGCCCGTCGCCGAGACCGGGCAGGAGGCGCCATGAACCGCGGCAGCGAGCCAAGCACACTGGACACCCGTGCACCCCGCATGGTGCCCGGGACCTCTCCCAGCGGCCTGACGGCGCTGGTGCTCGCCGCATGGGTGACCCTCGCGGGATGCGCCGGCAGCGGTGCGGACACAGCAAAAGGGGCCGCCGACGCCGATGGTGACGGCTTTGATGGCTTCCAAGCCGGCGGCTCCGACTGCGACGACAACAACGCGGCGGTGAACCCGGTGGCCGCCGAGATCTGCGATGGCATCGACAACGACTGCGACTTCTCCGTGGACGAGTCCGACGCCGAGGACGCCGCCACGTTCTTCGCCGATGCGGATGACGACGGGTTCGGGGCCGATCTCTACCCTCGGCTCGCATGTGCCGCGCCCATCGGCTTTGTCGACGTGGGCGGCGACTGCAATGACCGGGACCCCTTCGTGCATCCCGGCGCGGCTGAGGTCTGCGATGCAGTGGACTCCGACTGCGACGGGGACTTCGAAGACGCCGAGTCTCGCTTCACCTTTTGGACCGACGACGATGCCGATGGATACGGCAATCCCGACCTGATCGTAGAGGCGTGTGTGCAACCGGAAGGCACCGCCACCAATGGCACCGACTGCGACGACGGCGATGGCTCGTCCAACCCGGGTGCGGTGGAGACCTGGTACGACGGGGTCGATCAGGCCTGCGATGGCGGGGATGACTACGACGCGGATGGCGACGGCGAACAAGCCGCGGCCTTTGGCGGCACGGACTGCGACGACACCGATGACGACGTCAATGCTGCTGCGATTGAGGTCTGCAACGGGGTGGACGACAACTGCGACGGGCTGACCGATCCCGGCACGGCCGTGGACGCCACCGTCTACTACCGAGATGTCGACCGGGATGGCTACGGGCTCGAAGATCAGCCGATCAGCGCGTGCAATCGACCCACTGGCTATGCGCTGCTGGTGGGGGACTGCGACGACAACAACAGCGCCGCACGCCCCAACGCCACCGAGACCTGGTACGACGGGGTCGATCAGGACTGTGACGGAGAGAGTGACTACGACGCCGACATGGACGGCTTTGACGCCCTGGAGCTGGGCGGGCTGGACTGCGACGACACCGACGCGGCGGTGGGCCGGGCCGAGTCTTGGTGGCCCGACCCTGACGGCGATGGCTACGGCGACCGGAGCGAAGACGTCACGTTGGAGTGTGACGGGCTGGGGCCCTCAGGCTCGGTCGACAACGGCGGCGACTGTGACGAGAGTGACGTCACCATCAACATTGGCGGCGAAGAGATCGTCTATGATGGGATCGACCAGAACTGCGACGGCGCTGACCGCACGGACGCCGACCGGGACGGCTTCGCCTCTGTGGACGAGGGCGGCACCGACTGCGACGACGATGACCCCCGGGTGCACCCCTACGCGTGGGAGATCCCGGGCAACAGCATCGACGACGACTGCGACGGGGACACGGACGGCGACGACACCGACACGGCCACTGCGCTGACCCTCGGCGACGATGACTTCGTGGCCATCGCCTTCGCCGACCACACCTTCCAGTTCTGTGGGCTGAACCGCACCACCGCCTACGTGAGCTCCAACGGACGGGTCACCTTCGGCACGGGCTCCATTCGAAGCACCCCCTCGGCCTCGGCCCACGGTCTCGACGACGCCATTGCCGGCTACTGGACCGATCTGGATCCGAGGGCAGGGGGCACAATCTCGTGGATGGAGCTCGACGATGCCGTGCTGGTGCGGTTTGAGGACGTGCCTCGCTTCGGGACCACCGACGGCGTGAGCTTCACCATCGCCATGCTGGCAGACGGCACGGCGACCGTGGACGTGGACGCCGCCCCGGCCGCAGTGGCCTTGACGGGATGGAGCTGTGGCACGGGCCGCACGACCAGCCTGGACCTGAGCGTCGAGATGGACTCCTACCCCGACAGTGCCGGTGGACTGGGCCAAGGCACCGAGGGGGCGGTCTACGAGCTGTGGGACGGCGTGAGCACGCTGACGGACGTGGAGGGCCTCGCCCTCCGCTTCTGTGCGACCACCGGCACCGATGCCGACAATGACGGCTGGAGCGACAATTGCGGCGACCCTGACGACACCGCGGTCACCATCACGCCCCGCTGAGCGCGGTCACGCGTCTCCACCGATCTCGTCACTCGACAAGCGCTTGCCCAGCATCGCGAGCTGAAGCTGCATCACCTCGGCCACGACGGCCGCTTGCAGCCCCTCGTCGGTCCCCTCCAGCTCCAGGCGCACCCCCAACAGCGTGTCCTGGGGCCGCTCGACCGCATGGCCCCTGCGCACCACCCGGGCTGGCAGATCGATCGACCGCCCGCTGGACTCCAGCACCCACTGCAGCGTCAGTGGCTGGCCCGGGGTGATGGGGGCATCCGTCCACAGGCCCACTCCCGTGGCGGAGAGGTCGCGCAGAACGCCCGAGTGGAGGTTGTTCTGGCCATGGAGGCAGACCGACACATCGGCGGATGTGGGGGCCCGATAGCTCTGGCGCTTGTTGAACACTTCGATGCGGTGGGGACGGGCCAGCACGAGCCTCCAGGTGCGGGGACCGTCCCCCTCCAAGGCCGCGAAGACCTCCGTGAACAGTGTGTAGACGCCGTCACGACGGCCCAGCTCGAGGTGCAGCGGGGTGCCCTGGGGGACAACGGACCGGACGCCGGGGACCACCAATGACAGCTCTCCTCCGTGCAGGCTGAGTTCGGCGGGATGGACCTCGGCCAGCACCGCGTCGTCGGCGGGGACACCCACCACCAGGGCCCGAGCATACGTGGACGCCCCGAGCAACCGGTGCAGGACACTGTCGGAGATGGCCGCGCCTTCCAGACAGCGCGCGGGTGCGCCGCAGAGCTGCCAGAAGCGCTCGACCGCAGCATCGCCCCCGGGAATGCGCCACCGCTGGGGCACCCCGATGAACCCGAGCACACCCCCGCCGATCCCCCGGCTGCGCACGAGCCCCTCGGTCGGCAGGTGGACAGGGGCCCCTTCCCTCGGCACAAACACAAGCTCGTCCTCGAACAAGGCCAGGGTGCCCCCACGCTGGACATCCCCCCACAGCCCCAGGGCCGGCGTGGAGAACTCAGGCGGGTCCATCGAGGCGCGCGCCAGCCGTCGCAGCCAGGTGCCCAGCGGCTCCCCTCCCCACGCCTGACCGGCGGCTGCCCAGTCGCCGAGAACACCATGCAGTCGGTCCACCACACCGGCACGAACGGTGGTGGAAGGGAAGCTGAGCTTGGTCTCCGCGCTCGCCGTGGTCAGACTGAGGCTGTCGCCGGAGCCCGCAACCTCCAACAGGTCGGCAACCCGGATGTGGACGGGCATCACGGTGCCGAGCCCGGCCCGAGGAATCACCTCCACCCCGCCCCGCAGCGACACCAACCACGCTGGGATCGGCACCGCCGCCCGGTGGAGGGTGGCCGGCAACAGCCCGAGGGGAGCGACGCCCTGGACGGATGGGCCACTGCAGATCCGCAACCAGCCATAGAGCTCAGCGGCCTCGGACGACTGGAGAATCAGCTCTGTTTCACCATTGTCGAGGATCAAGGCACCGGAGCTGGCCTCGACAGCCACCGAGCGAAGCGCCGAGAGGGCCTGGCCGACCACCGGGCCGCCAGAGGGCCACCACCAGAGCGTTCGACGGGTGAGCACCCCGTGGCCGTGGCCGCGAGCACCGCCCTCCTGCTCCCAGCGAAGATCTCCGTGAACCACCACCGCCTCATCACTCTCGAACCGACAGGGCTGGCGACGCAGCCAGAGCAGCTGGCTCTCGAGGCGCAGCCCAATGCGCTCAGCGGCGGCCCCCACAAACCAGTGCACGGCGCCCGCCACCTCGACGCCGAGGGCCTCTCCGGTGGCGATGCCGTCCACGCCGGTCAGGGGCACTTGCCAGACTTCCGCCCCCAGCCAGCGCCCGAGGCGTCCCTCGGGCACAAAGCGCAGGCTGTCGGCGGTGACCAAGAGGCGCCCGGTGACCGCCAGCAGGCCCCGGCCTCGGCGAACGGTCCCTTCGATGACCGGCACGAACACATCGGATGTGGGCATGGACTCCCCCGGGGCGCTGCACGAGGCCTTAGCACCCGGCGGAGCGCGGGGCGGCAGCAATCCTCCGAAACAGCGGCCAGGTCCACCATCTCGTCAAGTGCTTTAGGAAGTAGCACAGCAGCGCCCAGCGCCGGGCCGCCCGCGTGGCAGCGAGAAAGACGTGCACATGGGGCCACGGTCGCCGCCGGGTGGTCGCCCCATTGAAGACTAGCGTGAAGGCATCGGCATCGCCAAGGTGCTCAGCCGCGAGGCGAGAGGCCAGTCCTCCCGCACCGGCCCACAGGTCCCCCGCATCGACCGCCTCCTGGGCTGTGATGACGTAGTAGAGGGCCACTCCAGGGATCTGTCCCCGTGCGCAGGTCAAGGTCGGCGGTGCCATGGGACCTCATTGGTTGGTTACCCAACCAATGTTAGCGCGGGCTCTGGCCACTGCCAACCGCCGGCCGCACAATCGGCACAGCGGAGCGCCGGTCGGCTCAGCCGCGAGTGGCCACCGCGGCGAGATGGGCGTGCAGTCGGGCGGTGCGACCGGACAGGGCGCCGGGACGCCAGAGCACCCGCTGGGTGACGACGGGGAGGCCCTCAAGCGGGACGAATGCATGGCCCGCCGGCACCGTGACCATGTCGGCCACCACCGGGATCCCGAGGCCCAGGGTGCCCAGGTGCACGGCCATGGACCAGCTGCCCGCCGAGACCGGACGCTGCACGTCGACCTTGGCTTCTCGCAGCGCCAGGTCCACCGCTTGGCGCAGCGGGCGCCCCTCCGGCGGCAGGATCAGCGCAGCCCCAGCGAGCTCACCGACGGCGAGGCTGTACCGGTCCACGAGGGGGTGCCCGTCCGGAAGCAGCACCCCCACCCCCACCCGGGCGAGGGCCAGCGCGTCGAGGTCCGCCACCGGCGCCACTGCAGTGACGGCGAGCGCGGCCCGCCCATCGCGCACCCGGGCCACGGCGCCGGTCGCGTCCACAAACTCCAGCTGAACCTCGATGCCATCGGCCACGGCACGCTTCAGGGCATCTGCGATGAGGTAGCGGCAAGCCCCCGCACCCGTGGCGAGGCGGACCGGCCCCGCAGGAGCCCCGCCGAGAGCTTCGCGCAGTGCACGAGACCGGGTTTGCAGCTCTCGACCATGGGCCGCCACGGTCCGGCCCGCGTCGGTGAGCACAATCCCCCGGCCCGCCTTGCGGTACAAGCGCAGCCCCAGCTCGTCTTCGAGCAGCTTGACTTGGCTGTGGACCGCCGGCTGGCTTCGCCCCAGCGCCCGGGCACCGGCGGTGAAGCCGCCTGCAGCGGCCACTGCCACAAAGACCTCCAGTCGGTCGCTGTCGAGCATGTCCAGCCCCATGGGGCGCCTCCCGCGTCCATCTATCCATATTCTGGATTGATCATCAGATCTACCGCTTGGACATGAATGGGTCCACGGGCCAAACTGAGGGTGCGCACTGCAAGGTTCGGCCACTCTGTCGACCCCGCGCTCGCCGAGCTCCGGCAAGGAATCCCCATGTCCCGCAACCAGAACATCGTCGTCAAGACCAGCCGTGCATGCAGCTTCCTGCTGCGTCACCAGCCCCAAGCCGCCGGCCTCACGCTCGACCCCCAGGGCTGGATCGCCGTCGATGAGCTGCTCGCCGGTCTCGCCCGCATCAACCGCCGCGCGGACCGGGCGCTGTTGGAGAGGGTCGTCGCCGAGAACGACAAACAACGCTTTGAGTTCTCCCCTGACGGCGGTCGCATCCGGGCCCGTCAAGGCCACTCGGTCTCGGTCGACCTAGGCTTGGACCCGCAGGTGCCGCCGGACGCCCTGTGGCACGGCACGGTCGCGCGGTTCCTCCCCAAGATCCACAAGGACGGGCTCCAGCCCCAAGGCCGCCACCACGTCCACCTCTCGGCCGATCGGGCCACCGCCACAGCGGTGGGAAACCGCCGGGGTGCGGCGGTGCTGCTGAGAGTCGATGCGGCCGCCATGGACCGGGCGGGCCACCGGTTCTACTGCACGGCCAACGGCGTCTGGCTCACCGACGGGGTGCCCCCCGGGTTTCTCGACACAGTCTGAGCAAGCGAAGGTTGACCTCGGCCAGCCCTTGACTTCTCTCCAACCGTGCTTCTATTGGGTCCTGAAGCAACTCAGACATCGACCGCGCCATGAAGTCCCGCGGTCTCTCGTCTGTCGGCCCTGGCCGCCTTCAGCCCCCGTCCCCATCACGCAGGCCACCCCGGTTGGCGTTGGTCCGTCTCTGCATTGACTTGGACCATCATCACGGTGGTCGTCCGACTGCCCTCATGCCTGGGATGGGGCGCCCAGTGTTGGCTTGTCCCGCCCTCCTGGGTTGTCAGAGAGCCAGACCGTGTGCTCGACCGACGGGTGAACCAGACCACAATAAGGTGTATGCCTTATTTCCCCTTGACCGGCTGTCCCAAGACAGCACCCGGACTCCCCTCGTGGGTGCCCGCGACCCCGGGGCCTGCCCATCGACCGCGCTCTGCGCTGAAGGGCATGGCCTCGGTGACCCCACCACCTCGGATTCCGACCCCATGCACACTCTCTTGTCCCACTCCTCCATCGGCATGTCCGCCCTGTGCATGGCCCTTGCAATCGGCTGCGCGTCGTCTGACAAGCAAGGCGGCGACTCGGCGGCGGGCAATTCTGGAGACGGCAGCGGCAGCGGTGGCGACGGAGGCGACGGAGGCGACGGAGGCGACGGAGGTGGCGGCGACGGCAGCGTGGACACCTCCACGGACGATCCTCCCACACCCACGGTGGTCTCCAACGCGCCCCTGGCGGACGCCATCGACGTCCCGCTCAACATTGCGGCCTCCGTCGAGTTCAGCGAAGAGATGGACGAGCACACCTTGACCCCGACCTCCTTCTACCTGGCCAGCGGAGACCCACCGGTGCGGGTGGATGGCACGGTGATCTATGCCGACGCCACCGCGGTCTTCTGGCCGTCCGCCCACCTCGACGAGCGCACTGCGTACACCGCCACGGTCACCATCGACGCATCCAGTGCGCTCTCGGCACCGCTGGCCGAAGACCACTCTTGGACCTTCACCACCGGCGAGACCCTTGCGCCCGGACTGCCCGTGGAGCTCGGCACCTCCGGCGACTTCGTGATCCTGAGCAAGTCGGGCATCTCGTCGGTGCCCACGTCCGCCATCGTCGGGGACATCGGCGTCAGCCCTGCCGCCGCGACCTACATCACGGGCTTCTCGCTCGCCGCCGACGCGACCAACACCTTCTCCACCTCTCCCCAAGTTGTCGGGAAGGTCTATGCGGCCAACTATGCGGACCCCACCCCCGCACTGCTGACCGCCGCCGTCAGTGACATGGAGCGCGCGTTCACCGACGCCGGCGGGCGGGCACCCGACGAGACGGAGCTCGGTGCGGGCAACATTGGCGGCATGACCCTTGAGCCTGGGGTCTACAAGTGGGGCACGGGCTTGCTGATCCCCACCGATGTGACCCTCAGCGGCAGCGCGACGGACGTCTGGATCTTCCAGATCGCCCAGGACCTCACCGTCGAGAGCGGCGCGCGGGTCTTGCTGAGTGGCGGCGCCCAGGCCGACAACATCTTCTGGCAAGTCAGCGGACTGGTCGACATCGGCACCACAGCCCACTTGGAGGGCAATGTGGTCACCAGCACGTCGCTGAGCATGCGGACCGGCGCCACGCTCAACGGCCGGCTGCTGGCCCAGACGGCGGTTGTGCTCGACGGCGGCACGGTCACGTTGCCGTAGGCACGACTGACCGACAATAACGTGATCAAAGCCATTCTCACCGCGACCCAATCAGCCGCCGGTGAGCTTGGGGTGGCCCTTCAGCTTGGGATCGGCATCTTGGATGGCTTGCGCTTCAGCGGTGCGGCCCATCTTGCGCAGCAGCTTCACCAGCTTCACGCCCGTGTTGGTGCGGTTGCCCGGCACCGCGTAGGCCCGCTTGAGATAGACCACACAGCCGGCCTTGTCGCCCGAGTAGTAGTGGTAGTCGGCCATCGACTTGAGACTGGGGAAGTGGTCGGGAAACTGTCGAATCACCACGTCCATGTGTTGGATGGCGGTGGGGTAGTCCTTGCGACGCTCCGCGAGGCTCGCCAGCCAGCCGTGGGCGCCCACATCGTCGGGATGGGCCTTCAGCATGTCGGTGTAGGCCGCTTCAGCCTCGGCCCACTCCTGCTCCATGTAGTGCAGGTTGCCTTCCGCGTAGCGACACAGGGCCGGGTCCATGTCGGTGCGGGGGTCGATGGGCCAGTGGGCCAGCACCAATCCCAACACTGCGAGAATGGCGGCCGGACGGGGCACCTGGCGCCAGTCTCGCACAGCGACGGTCAGGCCCCAGGCGGCGAGCACCACCACCACCGGCCAGCTCGCCAGGCGGTAGCGGTCGGTGGGGAAGAACAGGATCAAGGGCACGTGCAGGGCGATCCAGGTGACCGGAAGAACCGCCAGTGCGGGCACTTCCCGCCGCCGGCGCACGGCCACCACCGCCCCGATGAGGGCAAACGGAAAGACCAGACCAAAGCGCACAGGAATCCACCGCAAGAAGCCCAAGGACTCGCCCGGGCGCGTGCGGCATCGGTAGTCCTCATTGCGGGGAATCTCGGTGGTGTTCACGCTCCACAGGGCCTTCACGGCAAGCACCGACGCGGCAACCCGCGGGGACGCCCACGCCTCTGACCACACCCGGTCCTTCCAGTACGCATTGCGCGCCGGCAGGTCCCGGTCCGCTGGCTCGGCCTCCAACGCAAGCTGGCGAAACGGAAGGCCCGGCCGGAAGAACATCGTCTCGCGGAAGTTCGCGTTGTTGCCCAGGTAGAGGTTGATGCCTGCGTTGTGGCTCACCAGCGTGGGGGCGCCAAAGCGGTCCAGGTTCTCGACTGTCGTGGGCACAAAAGGCGCCGAGACGGCCAACACAAGCCCCAACACACGGGCAGGGCTTCGACGCAGGCCCAGCGCCGTCACCACCAGCACCGGCAGGGCCCCCAGCAGCAAGGTGGGGTGGATGGCCGCCGAGACCCCCAAGAGCAGCCCCCCGACGGCCAAGACCGCCCACCCACGGGCACCGGGTGATGCGTGTTCTTGGGCCGCCAACATCAAGAGCAGCCCGCCCACAAACGCGGCCAACGACATCGCCGGGGTCAGGATGTCGTGCTCAAACATCACCACCGACGGGAACAACCCAAACAGTGCACCCGCCACCAGACCGGCCCAGGGCACGCCGGTCGCCGCGGCCACCCGACGGCCGAGGCGCAGCACCATCCACGTGGTGATCATGCCGAGCAGGAGCTGCACTTGGCGCACGGTGCCCAGGTCCATGCCCCCGGCCACGGCGCCCAGCTTGGCCAGGATCCAGGGGTAGGCCGGGGGTTGGTAGAAGCCGTCGCGGGCGAACGGGTCGCCGCCGTTGAACAGCTCCTGGGCCTGGGACCAGTACGTGTAGGCGTCCACCATCGGGTGGCGCGACATGGGGCTGGCCTCAAAGCGCGCCAGGGCGATCAACCGCACCGCGAGGGCCACACCGAGCACCACCAGCTCTGCACGGACCAACCAGGAGGGCAGAGCGGGAGACGAGGCCATGGACACCCTGGGGGCTGGGACGGCGGGGCCCCGCTTGGAGGCACGGCAAGGCACTTCGGCCACGCCCAGAGCGGGCGTTCCCGGGCACACCCGAGCCACGGGGTGCTTGACGGCTGAGCGCCGAGCCGCTCTGACGTAGCGCACTGGCCCGCTCCGGCAACGCATGGGCAGCGTCTATTGGCAATGACTATGGCGCACTCATCAACATCTTGGACGACTACGGGCCCGAGTGCGACCGCACGGCAGCCCGGCCGATCCAGACGATGCGGTGACGGGCCCGCCGCCGGTGATTCTGGCGCAATACACCGCGTCGATGGCAGCTCACGGACCTCCCGCCCGCATCCGACTCTCCGCTGACGCGATCCGGCCGGTCGCCCAAGGCCACCCTTGGGTCTACAAAGGCGGCATCAGCGGCGAGCTTCCACCCCCGGGCACGCCGGTCCAGCTCGTCGATGGCCGCGACAAGATCGTGGGCTTCGGCCTCACAGACGTGGGCCCCATCGCCATCCGGGTGCTGGACCGCCACGGCGCCGCCATTCCCCGGCTCATCCACCACCGCATCCAGGCCGCCGCTGCCCTTCGTGCGCGTGTGCTTCCACTCAACACGTCCGCCTATCGGCTCGTGAACGCTGCAGGCGACGGACTTCCCGGCCTTGTGGTGGATCGCTACGGTCCCGCAGCCGTGCTGCGCCTGTACGGGGCATGTTGGGAACCTTGGCTCAACAGCCTGACCTATGAGCTGTCCAAGCTGCCCGGTGTCGAGACGGTCTACCGTCGCCTCGGCGTCAGGCGAGTGGACGGAGACGAAGGACTGGAGCGGCTTCAGGGCCCCGACCAGCCGGAGCCGCTGGTGGTCACCGAAGCGGGCCTGCGCTTCCTCGTGCGCCCGAGCGTCGGCCAGAAGACGGGCTTGTTCCTCGACCAGCGGGAGCACCGCCGCAGGGTCGCCGAGCTGTCTCGAGACACCGACGTCATCAACCTCTTCGCCTACACCGGCGGCTTTAGCGTTCACGCTGCGGCAGCCGGCGCTCGGCGAGTCACCACGGTGGACATCGCGGCCCCGGCCCTCGAAGACGCCAAAGAGAACTTCCGACTCAACGGCATCAACCCCGACCACCACGCCTTTGTGGCCGCCGATGCCTTCAAGTGGACGCCGGACGGCCCCGCCGGCATGGTGGTCGTCGATCCCCCCAGCCTGTCCCACGACCGGGGGGCCGATGCCAGCGCCCGCACCGCGTACCGGGACCTCGCGGCCCACACGGGCACCTTTGTCGCACCCGGCGGCATCATGGCGAGCGCATCCTGCACATCGCGCCTGTCGATGGAGAAGTGGGAAGGCGCGGTGCGGGACGGGCTGCGACGGGCCGGCCGGTGGTCCTGGCTGTGGCGGGCCGGCGAGCCCCCAGACCACCCGGTGGCCATCGCCCATCCCGAAGGGCGCTACCTGAAGTTCGCCCTGCTGCACCGCCATCCCGGGGCGGGTGGACGCGCCTGAGGGCGACCGCAGGCCGGTTTGACGATTTGCCTTCCGCGTGCGAGATTGACCCGCCTGCGCTTCCGTGCGCCTCAGCGCTGCTCCAATCGCGGCAACGACGACTGCGGACTGCCCCAGAGCGACCTGCCGATGCGGTCCCGCCTCTCGGACCGCATCGCATCGAGCCACCTCGATCCCTGCCTCCCGCCCCTCGCGAGAGGCCCCGACGGCACTGCCCGAACCCACCGACGTGCCGGTCGGCCCCCCGATTTTCCTGTCTTCACGCTTCTCGCGCTGCTCCATTGCCAGCGCGAACCCTCAGTTTCTTGACTCTTCAAAGAATCGCGCCGCAGTGTCTGCTGGCGCACCCCCTACACCCCCGAATCCTGGCCATGGGACTTCCTCTGTCGACCTCGCCGCCCGCCTCCTTGCACCGGCCCCCGCGCTCGCCATCGATCATGGCGTCAGCGGGTGTGGCCGCGGGTGGCGCGCCGAACAGGCTGTTCCGGCCTTCTTGGAGTCTGCGTTGGGCACCGAAATCATCGTCAACCGCACTGGGAGGGAGACCCGCGTAGCGCTGATGGAAGATGGGCGGCTCACCGAGCTGCACGTCGACCGCGGCGACAAACAAAGCCACGTGGGCAATGTCTACTTGGGGCGCGTTGTGCGTGTCCTCCCGGGCATGCAAGCCGCCTTTGTGGACATCGGCCTCGAGCGGGCCGCGTTCCTCTACGCTGGTGACATCTATCCCGAATTCGTCGAAAACACCTCCGCAGCGGGCATTCAGGACCCAGACGCGACGGTGACCGAGGCCCGCCCCCGCGCGGCGCCCCGGGCAGGACAGCCCCCGATCCAGGACCTCATCAAAGAGGGCCAGGAAGTGCTGGTGCAGGTCGCAAAAGACCCCATCGGCACAAAGGGCGCCCGCATCACGACCCACATCACGCTGCCCGGTCGGTACATGGTCTTCATGCCGACGGTGGACCACGTGGGCATCTCCCGTCGCATCGAGCGGGACCGGGAGCGCCGCAAGCTGCGCGACTTTGTCGAGAAGTACCGCCCCAAGGGCTGTGGCTTCATCGTCCGCACGGTGTGCGAGGGCAAGCCGATGTCCGCCCTCAAGCAGGACATCGACTACCTGATCAGCACCTGGGCCCGCATCCAGGAGACCTCGCGCACCAGCAAGGCGCCGATGTGCATCCATGCCGATCATGGGCTGGTGCTGCGGGTTGTGCGCGATGGCTTCAACGAGTCGGTCAACCGCATGGTGCTCGACGACCGGGGCCAGTTCGATGAAGTCCAGCGCTTTATGAACGACCTGATGCCACTGCTCAAGGACCGGGTCCAGCTCTACCGTGGCCAAGACCCCATCTTCGACACCTACGGCATCGAGACCGAGATCAACCGCTCGCTCGGCCGCAAGGTGTGGCTGAAGTCCGGTGGTTACCTGATCGTGGACCAGACCGAGGCGCTCACCGCCATCGATGTCAACTCCGGCAAGTTTGTGGGCACCAGCTCACTGGAAGACACCACGCTCCAGATCAACCTGGAAGCCGTGAAAGAGATCGTCTACCAGCTTCGGCTCCGGAACATCGGTGGGATCATCGTTCTCGACCTGATCGACATGGAGAAGGCGGCCAACCGCGAGCGGGTGTCGAAGGCGCTCGAAGAAGAGCTGCGCAACGACCGGGCCCGCACCAATGTGCTGAAGATCAGCGAGCTCGGCTTGGTCGAGATGACGCGCAAGCGCACCCAGGATGACCTGGTCAGCAGCATCTCCGAGACGTGCTCCTACTGTCAGGGACGGGGCTACACCCGAAGCCGCACGACGGTCGTCTATGACCTGCTCCGCGAGATTCACCGCGAGTCCAACCGGGGCCAGGGTCGCCAGACCATCTATGTCAACGCCAACCCGGCCATCGCGGACCTGATGTACGGCGTCGAGATGGGCAGCTTGGAAGAGCTGGAGCGCCGTCTGGGCAAGCGCATCGTCATCCGGGCCCTCGGGCACTACCACATCGAGCGCCACGAAGTCTACAGCCGATAATCGGCTGTTTATCCGCATTGTCGTCAACGCGTGTCCCTGCACGGGGGTGCGCGTTTGCCGTCTGGGCACCCACCGCGGTCAGCGGCTCAGACGGGCTCGATCTGGCTCGTGGCCCATCCGGTGCCGACCAGCACCCCAATGCCCAGCAGGAACATCAGCACGGCCGGCAACACGAAGATGCCGCCTTCTTGGGGGCACTGCATCGTCACGGGCACCACAGCCTGTTCCCGGTCGCCGTTGGCTTTGTCGCCAAAGAGGGACAAGCCAAAGACCTCGCCGTCGGTGTAGCCGGCACAGGACGGACAGCCGATCACCCGTCGCTCGGGCTCACGGGTGGCGGTCGAGACCTCAAACACCATGAACTCGTCCTGCGCACAGGTCGCTTCGGTCGGCGACACCCGCACTTCGGCCTGGGCGGACAGCGCGGTGGCGAGGAAGGCGGCGACGAACAAGCTCATGCGGTTCCTGCTAGCACCCCGGTTGGTCCCGCGCACGCATGGCCAGCCCAAGGTGTGTGAGCACCCGGCTGCCGAGGGCCTCGAACGCCGGTGTTTGGTGGCGGCGGCCCCAGGTCCAGGTCACCAGCCCGTGCAGGGCCAGCAGCCCTGTGCGGAGCGCATCTGATGGGAGGGAGCCGTAGCCCTCGCGGAAGGGCTCACGGAGCTGTGGATGGCTCAAGAACACCTCAGCGTCAAGCTTCACCAGGTCCCAAGCGGCGAGGTCGGCGCGGCTGTGCTCAAAGTCCACCAAGCCGAGTGCCCCGCTGCGGGTCCACAGCCAGTTCGCCGGCTGAAAGTCTCGGTGGCAGGGCACCCGCGCGCCCTCAACGCGCAGTGCCCGGAGCCGGGCGTCCAGCTCGGACGGCACATCTCCGAGCTCGCCAGCGCTGCGCAGTGCCCCGTGAACACGCATCTGGAGGGCAGCTTGTGTGTTGACGGGGTCGGAGTCCTCGTGGGGCAGGTGGTGGAGTTGGGCCAGCGCAACCCCGGCCGCACGGAGCAGGGTGGGCGTCCATGAAGCGGCACTGGGGCGCACTCCCGGCAGGCCCACTGTCCACAGCGCCCGTCGGTGGTCCTCGCCCAAGATCAGTCTGGGGGCGAGCGGGAGCCGCACTGCCCACGTCTGCAGCGCCCGCCGCTCCTGCTGGTACGGACGGGGGTGCTGGTGGATCTTCTCGAAGACCACAGCGTCGGGACCTTCCCAGCGCCAGACCGATGGCCGCCGGGGGGCGTGCTGAACGAGGGCGCGGCTGGCTGAGCCACCGACGAGAGTGCGCACGGCAACTGGCAGCTCAGCGGGCGAAGCGCACTTCCAAGCGGTGGTGGATGTCGAGCCGGATGATGCCCTCCAGGTAGGTGGTCTCGTCGTAGGTCCACACGGCGACATCATCGACCACGGGGGCATTGAGCTCGGTGATGTACCACTGGCCATGGGCGCTGGGCTCGTCCACCGGTGCTGTGGCCTCCCGGTCACGGTGGGCGATCCACCGGTCCAGGACAGGGGCTTCGCCGTCCAGGAAGAACCCGAAGGATGCCCATGCGACGCCACTCTCGTCGGTCCAGGCCGTGCCTTCCAGGCCGCCTCCACAGTCGTGGGTCGCCACCGCCCACGGGCCGGTGAAGGTCACGACGTCTAGCTGGGCCTCGTCCTGGGTGCCGCTGCCGACATGGTCCACGGCGCAGTCCGAGAGGCCGTAGGACTCGAGAATGGCCTCGTAGGCGTCATCAAAGTCAAACTCCAGCCGGTAGTCCAGCGCATAGCCCTGGTAGTCCGCCCAAGGCCCAACGTCGGCGTCCGCGTCCGCGTCCGCGTCCGCGTCTGCGTCTGCGTCTGCGTCTGCGTCTGCGTCGGCATCCGCGTCTCCCTCTGTGCACTCCGGGGCGTTCCAGCACCCGTTGTCGTCGCAGTCAAACCAGCCATCGCGGTCATTGTCGGCCCCGTCACTGCACTCACCGGCCACGTCACCTTCGTAGAGCACCACCGCATCGGCAGTCTTCTCGCCCCCCCCCACCGTGCAAGCTGCCACCATCACCAGCGCACCGCTCCAAGTCCGGATCTTGCACCACATCGGGGCCTCCACAGTCTGCACCGCTACCATAGACGCTTCCGCACACGGTTCCCGGAGTCCTGCCCATGTCCCCTCGCATCGCCGATCTCAGCCAGGCCCGTGTGGTCATCACCGGAGCGGGCAGCGGCCTCGGTGCCGCAATGGCCACCACCTTCTCCGAAGCGGGCGCCCGGGTGGAGCTCGTCGACATCAAGCTGGAGCGCGCCGAGGAACACGCCAGCAAGGTGTTCGGCGAGGCCTATGCCCACCAAGTCGATGTCTCCGACGCCGCTGCGGTCCAGGATCTCGCCGACCGGCTGCACGCCCAGGGCCCGGTGGACGTTGTCATCAACAACGCCGGCATCGCGGCAGGCGGGGCTAGTCTCGACACCCCCCTCGCCGTCTGGAGCCAGGTTCTCGACGTCAACTTTCGGGGCGTGCTCCATGGCGTGCTCGCCTTTGGACCGGCCATGCGCGACCGCCGAAAGGGCCACATCGTCAACATCGCCAGCGCCGCCGGACTGACGGGACTGCCCATGCTGTCGGCATACTCGGTGTCCAAGTGCGCCGTGGTCGCGCTCAGCGAGTCCCTGCGCCACGAGCTGGCACCCGCCAAGGTGGGGGTGAGCGTGGTCTGCCCAGGCTTCGTGCGTACCCGGCTGATGACCGACGCCGCCGCGCCCCTGAGCACCGGTGCAGCGACCTTGGAGCGCGCCAACCAGCTCAGCGACCTGCCGTGGCGAGACGCCGAAGATGTCGCTGACGCCGTGATCTCCGCCGTGCGCCGAGGTCGCTTCATGGTGCCGGTCTTCGCCGAGGCCCACATGCTGCGCGCCGGTCGCCGCGTGTCCCCGGGCCTACTGGGCCTGATCAAGGACATCCTCGTGCGCCGGGCCCAGGGGCGCTGAGGCCTACCACTCGTCCGGAACGCCGTCGTCGTCGGACTCAAAGCCCGTGTAGAAGTCGTCGTCTGCGGGGGCCGCAGGCGGCAGGTCCGCTTCGCTCATCGAGGTGTTGTACTCGGCGGGCAGGTCCACCTCGTCGTCCTCGTAGCCCTGCGATCCACCACCACCACCACCACCACCACCGCCACTGCGTTGGGGTCGTGCCGGGGCCTCGCCTTCGATCGCCTGGCAGAAGCGAGCGTCGATCCAGACGGCATCATCGGGGTTCTCATCGTCCCGGACCCCCAAGCGCTGGCCGGGCCCATTGCGGCTGTTGCCGGTCCAGAAGACCGATCCCACGCCTTCCCGCTCGCCCAGCTTGAATTGCACACGGGCACCCTTCTCGAAGGTGTCGCCCGCTTCTTCCACCGGCGCCGGGCCCGAGGCTTCTTCGACCTGGGACTGGTCCACCCAGTAGGTCTCGCCGTCGTCGCCCCGCATGCCAAAGCGCTTGCCATCGCCGTAGCGGCTCGCACCTTCCCAGAAGATGGATCCACACACGCCCAGTCCCTTGCCGGACTTGATCTTTACCCGGTCGCCCTTCTTCATTTCCAGCCTCGCAGAGTCGGCCCTCCGCCTAACCGACCCAAGGCCCCGACCGCCCACCCGCAGGTTAGCCAGCGTCCATGATCGTCCTCGGAATCGCAGACAACCACGACGCCGGCGCCGCACTCGTGGTGGATGGCCAGCTTCGTGCCGCCGTCAACCAAGAGCGGGTCGACCGTGTGAAGCACTCTGGGGCCTTCCCCTGGGGTGCCATCGACGCCACCCTCGACGCCGCCGGCCTCAAAGCCAGTGACGTCGATCGGGTGGTGATCGGCACGGGCTTCACGCCGTCCACCTTGCTGCGGGCGCTGCCAGACCTGCACCAGTCCCGACGCTCCGAGGGGCAGTTCTCGCCCTTGCTGCACGGCTATGTCGTGTATCAGAGCATCTTGCGCAAGACGGGGCTGCACGCTCTGGAGATCGACGCCAGCAAGGCCCTGCTGCGCCAGCGGCTTCGGCTGCGGCGCTTCGGGGGCGCCGACGTGCGCATGATGGACCACCACATGGCCCATGCCCAAGGCGCGTACCGCACCCAACCCCGGGAACCTTGCCTGGTGTTGACGGTCGATGCGATGGGCGACGGCACCACCGCGACCGTCTGTGTGGGACGCAACGGGGATCTGGTCCAGCTCTTTCGCCAGAGCGGCCTCGCCAGCATCAACTCGTTCTACTCGAAGATCACCGAGCTGCTGGGCTTCACGGCCATTCGGCACGAAGGCAAGATCACGGGCCTCGCCGCCCTCGCCGAGCCGCCGCCAGGACTGGTCCGCCACTTCTCGTCGCGGGTGCGCTTCATGGGCCCTGGCTTCTCCAGAAACCCCGCGTGGCGGGTGGAGCGGCCCAACGACAGCTTCTGGGAAGTGGTGAAGGACTTCGGCCGTGCCGAGGTGGCCGCGGCCGCCCAGAAGACCATCGAAGACGCGGTCTGCGACTATGTGACCCACTGGGTCCACGAGACGGGAATCGCCGATGTTGCCGTCGCTGGCGGCATCTTCGCGAATGTGAAGCTCAACCAGCGGGTGGCCGAGCTGCCCACCGTCAACAGCCTCTGGGTCTACCCCCACATGGGCGACGGGGGCCTCGCTGCGGGCGCTGCACTCGGCTCGGTGGGCGCCATGCCCCGGGCCTTGCCCACCGCCTTCTTGGGCACCACTTTCTCAGATCGGGACGCCTGGAAGGCCCTGGAGCGTGGCGGCCTGGACCGCACCGACATGGCCTCGAAGCAGTCTCCCTTCGGCACCCGAGGCGACATCGAGCGGGTGGCCGCGCTGCTCTCGAACGGCAACGTGGTGGCCCGCTGCCAGGGCGCCATGGAGTGGGGTCCCCGGGCCCTGGGCAACCGGTCCGTGCTCGCTCGGGCCACCGATCCCGACATCACCAACTGGCTCAATGAGAAGCTCCGCCGCACCGAGTTCATGCCGTTTGCGCCGATGGTGCGGGCCGAAGACGCCCCCCGCTGGTTCAAGGGCCTGGACCGCATCCCCGAAGCTTCCCGCTTCATGACGGTGTGTGTGGACTGCACCGACGAGTTCCGCGAAAAGGCCCCCGCTGCGGTGCATGTGGACGGCACGGCACGGCCCCAAGTCATCGACGCTGAGCGCGATCCAGACCTCCACGCGCTGCTCACCCGCGTGGGCGAGCTGTCGGGGTCGCCGGTGCTCATCAACACCAGCTTCAACCTGCACGAAGAGCCGATTGTGTGCACCCCTTCGGACGCCGTGCGGGCATACGGGGAAGCCGAGCTCGATGCGCTCTGGATGGGGCCCTACGTCACGATCCGCGCTCGGTTCTGAGCGCGCGGGGGCTCAGGCGTCTGTCGTGCCCTGAAGCATGCAGCCCACCGAGGCCATGGCGTCGCGGTCGCTCACCGCCCACAGGCTGCCGAAGGCCTTGAACAGCTCGCCCGTGAGCCGCTCTCCGCTGCGCCCACCCCGCACGTAGCTGTTGATGATCTCGCCCTTGTCATTGTGGCGGTCATGGGGGTGGTGGAGGTTCATGGCGATGCGCACCACACCCTTGCTGCCCAAGTGGATGAGGCCCACCGTGCCGTCGTCCAACACCCGCTCCACCACCGCCACATGGGTCAGCTCGTCGTCGCGACGGCCATTGTGGTTGCGGTCATGGGTGTTGTCGAAGAACACCACGTCGCCCACGTGGGGGTTCTTCCGCCGGTGCAGCACACCCTCGGCGCGGGCCTTGGCGTACAGGTCCTTGCTGGAGCCGCTGTAGTGCAGCCCAGCGCGAGCATAGGCGGCTTCAACAAAGCCGGAGCAGTCAAAGCGGTAGCGCTCGCCATCCGCGGTCATCGACCGGTTGCCCACCAGGTCCCCGGCGGCGCGAGCGACCTTGTTGCCGTCCCCCCGCCGTCCCCGGGACGACCGGGACTCGGAGCTCGGCGCAGCCTCGGCGGCTTCCCGCTCCCGGGCGGCAGAGCGGCTGTTGGCCAAGCGCTCGTCATAGTCCGTGCCTGCGGACTTTCCGACATGACCGGTGGGCCCGGGAATCCGCATGCCCCGGCCAGCACAAGCCGACAACAGGAGCATGCCCACGAGCGGGACCAGCGTCCCCAGCCTTGGCGGTGTGTGTTTCATGCGGCGAGCCTATCTTTATTGACGTGCCAAGGGCAACCCTCGTCCGCCTTCAGGACGTTCCACGGCGACGGAGTTGGGTTAGCCCAGCCTCCCGTCTGGACGAGGCTGTCCCATGAGCACCCAACACGCGCCCGCTGTCGACACCGCCGACAACAACGTCGAGATCGATATCTTCGACGAAATTGACGAGCTGCGAAAGTCGAGAAACGCGGTCATCCTGGCCCACTACTACCAGGACCCCGACATCCAGGACCTCTCGGACTACATCGGCGACTCGCTCCAGCTCGCCAAGGCCGCCCGAGACACCGATGCCGACGTCATCTTGTTCTGCGGCGTGCACTTCATGGCCGAGACGGCCAAGATCCTCAACCCCACGCGCATCGTGATTATCCCCGACATGGCCGCGGGCTGCTCGCTCGCCGATGCCGCCCCCGCCAAGCGGGTCGCGAAGTGGAAGGCCGACCATCCTGGCGCCGTGCTCGTCAGCTACGTCAATTGCTCCGCCGGCGTGAAGGCCCTGTCCGACATCATCTGCACCAGCTCGAACGCGGTGAAGGTGATCCAGAGCATCCCCGAGGGCACTGAGATCCTGTTCTGTCCGGACAAGAACCTCGGTCGCTGGCTGATTCAGCAGACCGGCCGCGACATGCACTTGTGGCAAGGCACATGCATCGTGCACGAGACCTTCTCCGAGCAGAAGCTCATTGGGCTGAAGGTGCGCTACCCCCACGCCAAGGTCATCGCCCATCCCGAGTGTGAGCCCAACTTGCTGCGCCACGCCGACCACATCGGCAGCACCAGCAGCTTGCTCAAGTACGCCACCACCAATGAAGAGACCGACACCTTCATCGTGGGCACCGAGCCGGGCATCCTCCACCAGATGGAGAAGGCCGCGCCGGACCGCACGTTCCTGCCGCTGCCCGGCATGGACGAGACGTGCGCGTGCAACGAGTGCCCCCACATGCGGCGCAACACGCTGGAAAAGATTCGTGACGCGCTGCGCGACCTCCAGCCCCGCATCGAGATGCCTGAAGACCTGCGCCTGGCGGCCCTCAAGCCGCTGGAGCGGATGATGGCGCTCAAGCTCTGACCAGACACCGGGGGCTCACGAGGGCCCCCCCAGATCTGGGACCTACCGGCGGCGCTTGCTGCCCTTCTTTTTCTTGCCCTTCGTCATGTCCGGCGTGTAGCTGCCGCTGAAGCCCACGCTGTTCTGCACACCATAGGCATTGATCTGGCGCCGGCCATGCACCCCGACGTGCAGCCCCTCGATGCGCACGCCCAGGCCCGCCAGCCACGCGAACTCGTGACCAAAGCCCACGCCGTCGGCTTGCTGCCAGTCGGTCTTCTGGCGGTTGCCGCTGACGTACCAAGCCGGCTCGGCGCCGATGTAGCCGTCCAAGATCTCGATGTTCCCGTTGACCACCAGCGGCGTCGCGATGCCGGTCGTCGCGGGGAGCTGGGTGCCCGCGTAGGTCCACTGGTTGTAGAACACATCCGGGCCGAAGCTGAGCCCCACATGCTTCCAGGCCGGGCCGAGAAAGTTGCCCACGCGCACTTCGTAGCCGGTGGCATTGGCCCCCGCGGTGATGTAGCTGCCGCCCACCCGGGCTTGGCCCCGCAGCCGAGGGAACTTCCGACCCCGCTCCCAGTAGTCGATGCCCGCGTTGCCACCGATGCTCACAGCCGTGGTGGTGGTCTCGCCATCGTTCCATGAGCTTGCGCCGCCGGCGGGACGAATCCAGGGCTGGATGCCCCACTTGTCTTTCGCGAAAGCGGAGGCGGTCGGCAAGGCGAGGGCGATGACGGCCGCGCGGGCGAGGATGCTGGCCATGGGGTCTCCTGAGCGCTTCGTGGATGCCACGTCGGGGGCACGACGGGTGGGGAGGCTGCCCATTCGGACGGGGCCGCATGACCGGCAGAGTATCCTGCACAGGCCTCGCCCCGTGGGACCGTTGCCCCAATGACCCCTGCCCTCCCCCATGCCGGGGACACCGTGTCCGGCCACCGACTGCGCCGCAGGCTCGGGGGCGGCAGTCGCTCTGAAGTGTGGCAAGCCGACGGTCCCCAGGGGCTGGTCGCGCTCAAGCTGGCCCGGGATGCCCACGACCGCCCTCGGCTGCGCAAAGAGGCACTGTTGCTGGGGGAGCTTGGCCATCCGGGGGTGGTGCAGCTTGTGGACGCAGCGCCCGGCGGAGACTGGCTGGCGATGGTCTGGGTCGAAGGCTGCAGTGCCGAGCAGTGGGCCGCGGGGGCGAGCTTGAGGGCCCAGCGTGAGGCCATTGCAGCACTCGCCGAGGCGCTCGGGGCGCTCCACGACCAGGGCGTGTTCCACGGCGACATCAAGCCATCGAACGTGATGGTGCGCCCCGACGGCCACCCCGTGCTGTTGGATCTGGGGCTTGCCGCCGAGCCCCCGGTCGACACCCGCGCCGGCTTTCACGGGTCCTTCGGTCATGCCGCGCCCGAGCAGCTCGCGGGCGGCGCCCCCACGGCCGCCACCGACGTGCACGGCCTGGGGTTGTTGGCTTGGCGCATGCTGCTCGGTGCCCCCGCCTTTGGACACAGCGCCGGCCCGACCAGCGCTTGGCAGCCCTCTCACGCAGTCCCCTTGCCACCCCGCCTGCTCCGGCCCGACCTGCCCCCAGCGCTCGGTGACCTGCTGCTGGACATGGTTGCGCCCGCGCCCACCCTGCGTCCGACGACCGCCACCGTCGCCCACGTCATGCGCAGCAGCCCAGACCGGCCAGGGCCGTCCCCCACCCTCCCCGACACCCTCCGCGCCCTGGTGCCGCTGCTTCAGACTGCACTATCGGGAACACCGATCATTGCGTCACTTTGGGGTAACAACCCCGACTGGAGAGAGCTGGAGCACATGCGCCGGGAGCTGCAGGACTGGACGGGCCGGACGGGCCACCCGCTGCCCGTGACGCTGTCCAAGGACCCGTCGCCCGATCCGGCGGTGGGGCTGCACCTCCACGTGAGCGACCATCGTCGCCCAGACCTTGTGGCCGCGGGTGCCGTGGAGCTGGCCCTCGACGGCGGGCACTTGCCCACAGACCTGCGCCAGGCCCTCGCCCAAGGTCCACTGGACGTCCGCGGTCTCGCCCAACGCCTGGGCAGCACGACCCTGGACGTCTTGGACCGCATCGAGCCCTTCTTAGACAGTGGGCGGCTCCACGAGACCGATGGGCAGATCACCTTGCACGCCCCCAGCCCGGCCGCTGTCCCCTGAGCCAGCGGGGAAACGGGTCAGCCCAGGCTGTCCAAGTATTGGCCCAGGGACACGTTCACCTTTTCCAGGTTGGGGGTGATCAGCTGCACAATGAAGGCCTCGACCTTGGGGCCCAGCCGCCGCGCCATGAAGCTCGGCATGCCCGGCAGCGAGTCCACCGCGATCTCCAGCTCGCCCGACAGCACCACCCGCGTGCCGTTGCCTTCGGCGAAGAAGGCGTTGCGGCCGGCGCAGCGCACTTGGGTGCGGAAGGCAGGAATCACCAGCGTCCAGTCCACATGGTTCTGGTCATCGACCCAGCTGGCATGGTCCTCCCAGCGCAGCATGTCGGGACTCACAAAGCGCTCTGCGACCGCCGGAATGTGCGTGCTGGCGTGCCACTCATTGAGCAGCTTGGGGCCCCCCGTGCGGTCTTCGCGGGACAGCACCCGGATCTCGCGAATGTCGGGCATGAACGCCGCAATCCGCGGCAGCTCGTCCCGATACGCAGTGTAGACCCGGTGGAGCGGGTGGCGAATGTGGGACACAGAGTGGATGCGCACAGACCCTCCAGATGGGAGCTCTCCGCCACTTAAGCCCCGGCACCCCTGTGGCGCACGGGGAAAGGCCACCGGGGCAGCCCGTCGGTTCAGCGATGCCCGGGGTCCCCTGACGCGAAAGGCAGGATACTCTTCCCGCTCCCGCGCCCCGGCCCAGGGGTGTGGAGAGGGAGGCAGCGTGCGCGTCGAGGAGCTGACCCGGCCGAAGCTGGCCCACCTGAAGCCGCAGCTCATGGGCCTGCTGATGCAGGATCCGGTCGCCAACATCTTCTTGATCGACCAGCTTGAGCTGTGGGGCTCCGGTGGGGCCCCCGAGCTGAGCTGGTGGGTGTGCTGGAGCGCCCGGGATGAGCTGATCTCGCTCGTCTACGGGAACTACCCAGACGCCGGCCAGCCTGCTGTGGCCATGAGCGCCACCGGCAATGACGACGGCTGCTACCGCGTGGGCAAGCACCTGCGTCCCCGGCGGGCGTGGATGTTGGTCGGCCCTCGGGGGCCCTGTGACGGACTGTGGGAAGGGCTCGGTTGTCCGGCATTTCGGGTGTTCTATGACCAGCGGCTGTACTGCTGCACCGTGCCCCCTCAAGGCACTGCCCGCGTGCCCGTGCCGGCGGGGATCCACGAGGTGGACGTGGTGGCTGCGATGCAGTCCGCCATGCTCGCCGAGGACTTGGGCATCGACCCCCGGCGGCTGAACCAAAACGCCCAGCGACAGCGCATCGCCCAGCGCATCACCGACCAGAAGGTGTTTGTGCTGCGCGACGCCACGGGCGTTCCCGAGTTCTGCATCGACGCCGGAAACATGGGCCCAGAGGGCACTCAGGTCGGTGGCACGTTCACCCGCCCGTCCTCCCGGGGGCAGGGGCTGGCCACCGAAGCCATGCGGGGCTTGTGCCGCACGCTGCTCGACCGGGTTCCCCGGGTGACCCTGCACGTCAACGAAGCGAACACGGCCGCAGTCCGGGTATATGAGCGGTCCGGCTTCACGCGCGCGGCCCCCTTTCGGCTCATGGCTGTCTAGGCCCCGCCGCGGACGAGACACGAGGACACCGATGAACGCCCTGCTGCCCTGGCTCGTGTTTTCCGCCCTTGCCGAGCCCCGCCCGCGCGAACCCCTCGCACCGACGCCGCCGCGCCTGCCCGCGCTGCAGTCCCCAGCCTCAGACCACAGCCTCACCGTCAAATTTGGCGATAACAGCCGCGCACGGCTGGTTCAAGGGCAGCTCCGCTTCGACGGCCAGCCCTGCCCCACGGCGGTCGCCTTCGTCCAGCACGCGGGTCTGGTGCTGGCCCCGCTGATCACGCTCCCGGGGGACCGCATCGCCGCCCTCGAGGCCCGCGCGGCCCAACGCAGCGGCGTCCAGAGCCCCGATCTGCAGGGCATGTTCAAGGTTCAGACCGACGTTGCTGGCCCAGACCTGGTCGACCTCGCCGCACAGCTCCAGGCGCTGCCGTGTGCGGAGTACACCCACATCTCGGCCAGCTTGCCCCCGCCGCCGGCCGACCTCGCGCCGACCACCCCCGACTACACCGGTGAGCAAGGCTACCTCGGCGCTGACCCGGGCATCGACGCCGACTTTGCCCACGCCCAGGGCATCACGGGCACCCGGCTGCGGCTGTCCGACTGCGAGTACGGCTGGGACGTCGACCACGAAGACCTCGTCGACCTCCCTGTGCATGTGGAGCCCGACCAGACCGTGCACCCCGATGTGGCGGTGTATGGCTGGGATGACCACGGCACGGCCGTTCTCGGCGAGACCTCCGCCGTGGACAACGGGTACGGCATCACCGGTGCGGCGCCGGGGGCCGAGGTCTACGCCTTCACCGAGTGGTCGGTCGAGGCCGGGGGCCGGCGGGTGGACGCCATCGCCGCGGCGATCGAAGGCTCCGCCGAGGGCGATGTGGTGCTGCTGGAGATGCAGACCGGTGGCTGCGACGATGGCCTCGCACCCGCAGAGACCAACCCCGACGTGTTCACCTTGGTTGAGCTGGCCCGGGATGCTGGCATTGTCGTGGTCGCGGCAGCTGGCAATGGCAGCGTGGACCTGGACGGCGGCTGCTACCCCGACGCGTACGGGGTCTGGGGGGACAGCGGCGCCATCATTGTGGGGGCCGGCACCGCCGACAGCGCCCACAGCGCGCTGAGCTTCAGCACCCACGGCGAGCGGGTCAGCCTCCAAGGCTGGGGCACCGGCGTGTTTACCCTCGGCTACGGCAACATCCTCGGCCTGTCCGACCCCTCGAACCAGACCTACACCACCAGCTTCGGCGGCACGAGCTCCGCGAGCCCCATCGTTGCCAGTGCCGCGGTGTTGGTGCAGGACTTCGCCATCCAGCTCAGCGGCGGGCCCCTGGATCCGCTGGTGCTGCGGGAGCTGCTCATCAGCACGGGTCGGGCCCAGGGCTCCGGCAAGCCCATCGGTCCCTTGCCCGATGTGCAAGCGGCCATGCGCAGCCTCGACGGCGACCTCGACGGCGCGCTGTCGATGACCTGGGGCGGTGACGACTGTGACGATGCCGAGGCCCGCGCCCACCCGGGGGCGACGGAGGTCTGGTACGACGGCATCGACGGCGACTGCTTGGGCGGCGATGACAACGACGCGGATGGGGACGGTGCCGCCAGCGCCGACCACGGCGGGACCGACTGCGACGACAGCGATCCGGCGGTGAACCCGGATGCCGAGGAGATCGACGACAACGGGGTGGACGACGACTGCGACGGCAGCGTGGACGGCGCGCCGGGCGTGGCTCTGGGGGACTCCCCGTCCGACGGCGACGGAAAAGGCAGCGGGTGCAGCGTCGCCGGTGGACCGGCCCTGGTCTGGCTCACGGTCCCGGCACTGTTGGCCGCACGCCGCCGCCGCCGGGCCCAGATGGGATAGACGCACCGCCGGCCAACCCGGCTGCGCCGACCCCTTGGAGTCCCCGTGCCCGACGCACTCCCCCCCGATGCGACCAGCGACCTCCGCGCCGCAGGGCCCCCGCTCCCCATTGCCATCCGCAGCAGCGGCGAGCCGGAGTTCTGCCCCGGCCTCGAAGCCGCGATTGCGTGCGCCGGGCGGATCGAGCGGGCCACCCACGGCTTCCACGCCTACCCGGCTGGCATGCACGCGGACTGTGCCGCCGCCGTGATCGCGATGGCGCCGGCGGGGGCCATTCACGACCCCTTCTGTGGGGGCGGCACCGTACTGGTCGAGGCCATGCTCGCCGGCCGGAACAGCTCCGGCACCGACCTCTCCCCGATCGCCCTGCTCACCAGCCGGGCACGCACGGCCGACCCCGCGCTGGCCACTGCCATGCGCAGCGCCGCCCGCAAGCTCGCGGCTGCCGCACAGCTCCGCACCGAGACCGAGGTGCCCGAGATCTGCCAGGACTGGTACGAGCCCCACGTGGCCTTCGAGATCGGCCGCCTGCGCGACGGGATCCAAGAGTATGACGGCGCGGTGAAGCTGCTCCTGAATGCCGTACTGTCCAGCATTATCGTCAAGGCAAGCTGGCGGGCAAGCGACACCTCCAACCGACGCCAGCCCCACCAGCGGGCACCGGGCACTACGGCCATCCTGTTCCATAAGAAGGCCCGCGAGCTCGGCCGGATGATGGAAGACCTGCCCACCGGTGACGACCGGCCAGTCTGTCGCCTGAAGATGGCGGACGCCCGGCGGCACGGCCCACCCCCGGGGACCTCGCTGATCCTCACCAGCCCCCCCTACCCGGGGGTCTACGACTACGTGCCAATGCAGCAGCTGCGCCACGCTTGGCTGGGCATGAACGCGGATCTGGGCCTCGCCGCCGAGGTGGGCAGCCGCCGCAGCTTCCGGGCCCAGGGCCGGGCGAACGCGCTGCGGGTCTGGCGGGAAGACACCAACGACTGGATTCGATGCCAAGTGGACGCGCTCAGCCCCGGCAGCCACATCGCCATCGTCGTCGGCGACGGCATCGTCGGCGGGCGCACGGTCGATACCCTCTCCCCGACCATTGAGTCGCTGCGCAACGCGGGCACCCGCATCTTGGGCCGGGCCAGTGCAGATCGACCGGACCATGCCCGCGAAGCCATCCGGACCGAACACATCGTGCTGGCTTCCCGAACCTGACCCCACTGCCCGACCTGTCGGGCTCAGAACGCCACCATGTACATCCTCATCGCCGGTGACAACGAGGTCGCCTACAACATTGCCGAGCTTCTCATGGAGAAGCACCAGGTCGTGCTGATCGGCCCCCAGCCCGAGAGCGTGCCCCGACTCGAGCGGCTGGATGTCGAGCTGGTCCAAGGCGAGGCCACGAGCGCCACCGTGCTCCGCGCCGCCCACATCGGCGCGTGTGGTGTGTTCGTCGCGTCGACCGACAACGACGAACAGAACTTGGTCGCGTGCATCGCCGCGCAGCGCCTCGGTGCCCGCCGGACCATCTGCCTGCTCAGCCGGCGGGGCTTCGTCACGGTCAGCGAGCGCGACGACGCCCTGGCCGAGTCGCTGGGCATCGACGCGGTGGTGCGCCCCTCGGAGCAGCTCGCCCGCGAGATCCTGCGCATTGTCACTGTTCCCGGCGCCCTCGACATGGACTACCTGGTGCACGGCCGGGTCAGCCTGCTGCGCCACCTGGTCGAGGAAGGCGCGCCCATCACCCGGTACCCGCTGCGCCAGCTCGCCTTGCCCGACGGGGTGCTGCTGGTGATGAAGCGCCGGGGCGAAGACACCGAGATTCCCCAAGGCCACTCCACCTTCGCACCCGGCGACAAGGTCACGGCCATGGGCACCGCCCGCGGCGTGCACGAGCTGCGCTACCGCTTTTTGCGGAGCAATTCCCACGGTCGCGACCGCAACTGGGCCACGATTGTGGGCGGCGGGGTGGTTGGATTTGCAGTCGCCAAGGGGCTAGAGGCGGCCGGCTGGCGGGTGAAGATCATCGAGCTGAGCGGCAAGCGGGCCCGGGAGATCGCGCCCCAGATCAAGGGCATTGTCCTGCACGGAGACGGCACCGACATCGATCTGCTCGAAGAGGAACAGATCGCCGATGCACCGGTGCTCATCGCGGTGACCAGCAACGACGAGAAGAACCTGTTGGTCAGCTTGATCGCACGGAAGATCGGCGTCGAGCGGATCATCACCCGGGCCGACCGCCTGTCCAATGAGCGCCTGTTCGAGTCGGTGGGCATCGACGTGGTCCGCAGTGCCCGGGGCGCGGCCATTCGCAAGGTGGTGCGCGACGTGGTGGACGCCCAGTCCGCGGTGCGTCTGGAGCTGGAGCACGGCGACGTGCACATCGTGGAACTCGAGCTTCCGGCCGCCTTCCCCCCCACCCGCCTGCGCGACCACCGGTGGGCATTCTTCGCCATTGTGGGCACCGTCGTGCGCCAGCGGGAGGTCATCATCCCCAACGGCGACACCGTGATTCAGCCGGGCGACCACCTGATGGTGTTCACCAGCAGTGCCGACGAACACGCCGTCCAGGCCCACTTCCTGGGCAAGGCCGACCCGGCCGAAGCGGCCCTCTGACATGCGTGTCCAGCTCGTTCTCGCGGTCATCGGTCGACTGCTCCAACAGTTCTGCCTCGCGTTCGCGGCGCCCGTGGCCATGGCTGCCTGGGACGCGGAGTGGGTGGTCGCGGCCCAGTTCGCACTGTCCGCAGCACTCGGAGGGTTGCTCGGCACGCTGTTGAGCCTTCGCTACACCAAGCCCCGCTTGCTCCACCGGTCTGAAGCGATGGCCATCGTGGCGGGCACTTGGCTGGTGGTCGCCGCGTTTGCGGGCATTCCGTACCTCTTCGCCGGCTTGAGCGTGCCCGACGCCCTCTTCGAGGCCATGTCGGGCTTGACCACGACCGGGGCCACCGTGCTCCAGGACTTCTCCCAGTATGGGCGGGCGTTCTTCTTGTGGCGAGCCATGACCCAGTGGTTCGGGGGACTCGGCGTCATTGCCCTGTTTGTGGTTGTTCTGCCCCGGTTGGGCATCGCCGGTCGCCAGCTGTTCTTTGCCGAGAGCAGCTCCGCGCCGGGCGAAGGGGTCTCCCCCCAGATCCGCGACTCCGCCAGCCGCCTGTGGGTGCTCTACGTCGCCCTGACGGTGTTGTGCGCGGGCGCGCTGCGCTTCACTGGGATGGACCTGTATGAGAGCGTCGTCCATGCATTGACAACGCTCTCCGCTGGAGGGTTCTCACCCAACGGATCGAGTGTCTCAGGCTACAACAATCCGGCGGCCGAGTGGGTGCTGGTGCCCTTCATGTTCCTCGCGGGGGCCAGCTTTCCGCTGCAGTACCGGGTGTTCACTGGACAAGACCCGCTGGGGTTCCTCAAGGACGAAGAGTTTCGCTTCTATACGTTTGTCACAGTGGTCGGTGCCCTCGCCCTCGCTGCGGTGGTCGCGGGCGGCATTCCCTCGATCGAGACCCTGCGGTCCGGCTTCTTCCAGTCCACCAGCCTCATCTCGAGCACAGGCTTCGCCAGCGAGGACTACGACCTGTGGTCGGACTCAGCCAAGCAGATCATCCTCATCATCATGGTGGTGGGGGGCTGCGCGGGCTCGGCCGCCGGTGGCCCCAAGGCCGTGCGCCACTTGCTGGTGGGACGTCACATCCTCCGGGAGCTGACCCAAGTGCTCCATCCCCGGGCCGTTCTGCCCCTGCGCTACAACGGCAAAGGGGTCCCAGACCAGGTCATGCGGGCGGTGTTTACCCTCGCCGTCATCTATGTGGGCGGGTACTTTGTGGTCGGCGTGTTGCTGGTGTGGCTGGGCAGCGAGCCGGTGACAGCGTTTAGCGCCGCTGTTGCCTGCCTGGGCAACGTGGGTCCGGGCTTTAACGCCGTGGGCCCCATGATGAACTTCGCCGGACTGTCGGTCAACGCCAAGATGTTGTTGTTCGTCGCCATGTGGGTCGGACGGTTGGAGATCCTGACGGTGCTGGCCCTGTTGCATCCCCATGTCTGGCGGAGCCTGCGGCTGACGGAGGGCGCATCCCCGTCCGGTCGCAAGGCGACGTGATTCCCCCAGCCAGCGGTGTCTGCTGACCTGACATGCGTTGACATCAACCAACAGGCCGCCGTCTTCACACACGTGGCTGGCGCTGTATAGTATCTTTAGCGTGCGGCCCCCCTGCATCCCCAAAAAATTCGGCGGACATCGATGAACTCCCTCGCTCATCCCTCGGCACCCCTGGGCTCCCCAGCACTGCGGCACATGCTCTTCCCGCTCGTGCTTGCGACCACCATGCTCAGCGGGTGCCAGGACCTCGGTTCCGAGCTGGACGCCCCGAATGCCGGTGCCAAGGGCGAAGGAAACAGCGCCAATGCCCAGCTGGGGCCCGCCTCTCCGGCGGACGGCGACAGCGGAGCCTCGGGTGGTGCAAGCGGCGCCCCTCCGCCCTCTTCCACCACCGAAGTGTGCGACGGCGTCGACAATGACGGCGATGGAGAGATCGACGAGGCCGATGCGGGCTGCTTTGACGTCCGCGACTGCGCGGTCGCAGCGGTCTTCGATCCCACGGTGACCAACACCACGTCATCCCATGCGATCTGGCTGCCCGGCATCAACAGCCATCTCCAGTTCCAGGACGACGCGCGCTTTGTCGAGAACACCGATGGAACGGCCACTCTGACGGGAACCCTCGCCCCGGCCGGCGTCTACCACTACGGCTTCGACGTCACCGTCGAGTTCAGCGGCCACACCTTGACCGCCCCCAGCGGCAGCCCAGTCAAGGAGCTCTTGGCGGCCGAGTATGTGCCGTCCGGCACCATCGACCCCTCGAGCTGGCACTACTACGCGACCTTCAGTGGCGAGCTGACAGGCCTCGGGGACTGGGAAGGCGCCACCGTCAAGATCGTAGACAGCGGCATGGCCGCATTCCAGGTGGGCGAAGGCGCCAGCGGACGCAACCTTGATCTCGGTGGCTCGGGCTGGATCGACTGGACCCTCGTGGACAAGCCCGACGACGGAAGCATCTGCTGGGATGCATCGGGCCACGGCGACATCAACGTCAACCTCGGCACATGTGAGGACTGCATCGACGTGGATCTCGGCGCCGCCGCGGACCACAATGTCTTCGTGTTCACCAAGTACAAGAAGGGCATGGACGTCGAAGGCCGGGTCGCCGCGGGCCAGCTGGTCGAGATGTCCGGCTTCTCCGTCGGCCGTGCCATCGGCAGCGGGCCTGTGCTGGTGTCCGGAGAGCGGCTGGTGCTGAGCGCTGGCACGGTGCACGGCGAAGGCTGGTACACCACCACGGCAAGCGTCGCGTCGTCGGTGACCTTCAACGGTGGCGACCTGTTCGCTGGCTCGGTGATCGACTTCCCGACCGAGCAAGCCGCTCTGGAGATCCTGTCAGAAGACCTCGGCGACCTCACCGCCACCGGGCGGACCGAGGTGACCCCCTGGGGCGAAGTGACCCTGACCGGCAGCGAGCTCGGGACCAACATCTTCACCGTCCCCTCCGCGGTTCTCGGTCGCACCACCAGCCTGACTGTCGATGTCCCCAGCGGCTCCCTCGTCGTCATCAACGTCGACGCGGCGATCCTCAACTTCGGCAACTTCGGCATCACGCTGTCGGGTGTCGACGAAGACGCGGTGCTCTGGAACTTCCCGAGCACCGCTTGGCTGGGTCTGTCCGGCATCGGGTTCCGCGGCAGCCTGCTGGCGCCCTTCGCCCACGTGTCCTTCGACAACGGCAACTTCGACGGCAACCTCATCGCGTCTTCGTTCACCGGATCTGCAGAGGGCCACCACGCCCCCTTCAACAACGGCAACGAAGCCTGCGAGTAGCGCCCCCGGCTCTGGTCACGGCCCGGCCGCCCACTTCGGTGAGCGCCCGGGCCGTCCTCGTTCTCAGCCCCCCCCCCGGCGAGCGGGCCCGCATGCCGTACACTCGCATCCCACGCGGAGGGTTCAGTGAGCCAGTCCACCCAGCACCGGCCCGACGAACAAGCGATGACGACGGCGCTCGCTCGCCGCAGCGCAAACCGCCTTGCCGGCCTCGACGACCGCTCCGTCCAGGCCCTGTTGGCCGAGGTTGTCTACTTGGAGCGGCGGCGGTTCTCCGGCATGCGGGGCCAGCTGAGCGATGACGACGCAGCCGAGCGCAAGGCCATCGAAGACGCCGCCCGGTGCATCCGCAGCGACCGCCGGGGGTGGGAGCGCGCGCTCGGCGGGCTGGTCGACCGCTACGCCCGCGAAGTCCACAACCAGTTCAGCGACCGCACCTACCGATTTGCGACACGGCTGCTGCCCGGCATGCTCACGCGCTTGCTGACCTCCACCGGCCCCCGCAGCTTGCTCACGGGTAGCTTCGACCCCACTTCCCGCATTCGTGTGGAGGGCGACGTCGAGTCCATCGCGCGCCTCGCCGAGACCCACACCCTCGTGCTGGCGCCCACGCACCTGTCCAACCTGGACAGCCCGCTGCTCGGGTATGGGCTGTATGTCGCGGGCCTGCCCCCGTTTATCTATGGCGCCGGGCTCAACCTGTTCTCCAACCCCGCCATGGCGTTCTTCATGAGCCGGCTGGGGGCCTACACCGTCGACCGCCGAAAGGGCCACCAGCTCTACAAGCAGGTGCTCAAGGACTACTCGACCGAGGCGCTCACCCGCCGCACCCACTCCTTGTTCTTCCCTGGGGGCACACGCGCGCGGTCTGGAAGTGTCGAGAACAGTGTGAAGAAGGGACTCTTGGGCACGGCCATCGCGGCGTGGCAGGAAAACATCCAACACAACCGACCCAAGCCAGAAGTGCTGGTGGTTCCTTGTACGCTGTCCTATGCGCTGGTCCTCGAAGCCTCGACGCTCATTGAAGATGCCCTGCAGGACAGCGGAAAGAGCCGGTACATCATCAGCGATGACGAGTTCAGCGAGCCGCGCACCGTCGCAACGTTCGCCCGCCGCGTGTTGGATCTGGACGCAAGCGTCATCGTTCGGTTTGGCCAACCGCTCGACCTGATGGGCAACCCGGTCGACGCCTCCGGGCTGTCCCTCAGCCACTCTGGCGACCCCATCGACCGGCGCCAGTATGTCTGTGATGCCGATGGCAACGTCATCATCGACCCCCAACGGGACCGGATCTACACCGACCGCCTGGGTGAAGCGCTGGTCGACCACTGGCATCGGGACAACATCCTGATGCCCACCCACGTCGCGGCCTGCGCAGCGTGGCACCAGCTCCGCCGGTTCTATCCCCGGCTGGATCCGTGGCAGATCGCGCTGCTGCACGGCGAGGAGCGGCTCATCCCCCGGGCCACCCTGCTCGCAGCCGTCGGCCGGTTGCTCGACGCGATGGATGCGCTGGAGCAGCAGGGCCGACTGCGCACCCACTTGCCTGGGCGGGGCGCGGACGCGGCCGAGGCGGTGCTCGACATGGCGATCGAGACCTTCTCTCGCTTCCACTCAGAACCGGCGCTGGAACCGGCACAGGACCGGGGCACCGCGATGGTGCGGGTGTCGCCAAAGCTCGCGCTCTACTATGGGAACCGCTTGGAACACTACGGAATTGAAGCCGCTGCGCGCGGCGATGGGAGCACGCCATGATCGTCGGCATTCTCGGGAGCGGCCCCTGGGGGCGGGCGCTGGCCACCTTGGCTGCGGAGGCCGGGAACGAGCCCCGGATCGGCTATCGTGGCGAACCTCCCCGGGGTTTTCGGGGCAGCCCCAACCTGTCGGCCCTCGCCCGGGAGGTCGAGCTGCTGCTGGTGGCTGTGGAGCCGTGGGAAGTGCGGGACGTCGTCCGGGCTGCGGCCCCCGGTCCTGCGAACCGGGTTGTCATCGCCGCCCGCGGCTTGGAACCCGACACCGGGAAGTGGCTGACCGGCATCATCACCGACGAGAGCCGTGCGCTGCGGGTGGGCGCCCTGGCCGGCCCGGCGCTGGCCTCAGAGATCTTGAACCGCCGACCGTCCGCGATGGTGGTTGCGAGTGAGTACAAGGAAGTGTGCGGACTGGTCCAAGAGGGCTTGCACAGCTCCATCTGCCGCATCTACACCAGCCAAGACCTGCGCGGGGTCGAGACAGCCGGCGCCATCGTGCGGGTGCTCGCGGTGGCCCTCGGGGTCGCGGATGGGCTGGGGTTGGGCGTGGGAGTGCGCGGTGTCGTGGTCACCCGGGGGCTCGCCGAGGCCCGCAGACTGGGCGCAGCGCTGGGCGCCGAAGAAGGCACCTTCGCCGGACTCGCAGGCGTCGGCGACCTCGTGGCCTGCGGCAACCACCCCGAACACCCCGGCTATGTCGCCGGACGGGCCATTGTGCAGTCCGCTGGCAAGAACGAAGGGGTCATGCGGGATGCCCGGGGCCTGCTCGCGCTCGCCGCCCGCCACGGGGTCACCTTGCCCCTCACCGAGGCCATCGCCGCGATCGGTGCTGGTCGGCTGCAACCCCGCCAAGCCATCGACCTGTTGATGCGGCGCGAAGCCACCGCGGAATAGCGACGCCTCAGCGCCGGAGCAGCACCAAGCCGAGGCCCAGACAGTCCCGCCCCCACCGAAGCTGGGCGTCCACAAAGCGCAGCCGTGCATCTCGCCCGGGGGTGTTCGGCGGCGAGGCCACGAGGTTCGCACGCAGGGTGCCCTCAAAGTGGTCCCAGTCCGCCCGAGCACAGGGTGCTGACCGCACAAGTGTGAGCCCCGAGGACTGGGCTTGGTCCAGCAAGCCGTGCCAGTCGGTGAACGTCTCCAGCGGGATCCCCGAGGCCTCTCGCCACGGCGCAGGGGGAGTGCCGCTCCAGTAGCCGTGCCCCAAGAGCAGGGTGCCGCCGGGCTTCAGCCAACGGGTGAGGGCATCGACGGTGCGGACAAAGCTGCCCCCGAGCAGCGGCCCACCGAGCCAACCGACAAAGGCCACCGGCTGGTCCGGCTGCCAAGTGGTCGCGTCGGCCTGGATGGGCACAATAATCTCGTGAACGCCCTCTGACACGGCATCTTGAGCAAGCATACTCAGGGCCGCCGCCGACTGGTCCACCGCCTGCACCCGGAGGCCATGGTGCCGGGCCAGCCACAGCGACAGCGCGCCCCGACCGCACGCCACGTCCACTGCGCCGTCGCCACGAGCCAAGGCAGCATCGCCGACAATGCCCTGCACAGCGGCATCCGAGTAGGGCCCCCACCAGTCGAGGCCTGCGTAGCGGGAGATGTCGTCTGGTGCGTCTGTGCTCATCGATGCCTCCGGTCCCCAACGCTCACCCACCCGCACTTCATGCTTCTTCACACAGCAGTAAGCAAGGCGACATGCACTGTCCATAGGCTCATGGGGTCGCCGCGAGGGATGGCCCCTGGTGTCGACAATGCCCCACAGCACGAGAGTCCCATGAACCTCCGCCTTCCCCTCGCCCTCGCCATTGTGCTCGGCACCTCCAGCGTCGCGGTCGCCCAGACCGCTGGCCCCAGCTTTCTCGATGCGGCAGTGCCCACCATCCTCGACGTCGGTGAGTCCGTGCTCGACGCGGTCCACGCCAGTCCCGCCCAGCGCCGGGCCCTGCTCAACATCGGCCGAGACGCCGCCCGGGAGCTTCGTCCCCATGACAAGGCCGTGCGGGCCTGGGCGCGGGACGTGGAGTCGGCCTTTGTGGCGCCAGAGGTCAATCGTGCCGAGGCCGAGGCCCTGCGCACCCGGGGTCTGGACCTCGCCGATGACGTGACAGCGGTCACCCTCGACAGTGTGGTCGATGCTGCCTCGGTGCTCACCGCCGCCCAGCGCCAGCACATCGTGCGCATCACCAAGGCCGAGGTCCGTCGCCTGCTTTGAGCCGGACCCCGTGGTAGCCTCCCCCGTCTGGAGTCCTCGCTATGCCCCTGCGTGTGCTGCTCATCGACGATGACCAACGCCTGGCCAGCATGCTGGTCACGTGGATGCGCACGCGGGGGGTCGAGCTGGTGCCCTGCTTCACCGCCGCCGCCGGCCGTGCTGCCCTGCGCCACCCCGCCCAGCTCGACGCCCTCATCTTGGACCTCATGCTGCCGGACGCCGATGGCCTCGACCTCTGCCGCGAGCTGCGGGCTGGCCCGGCGGCGGACCTGCCTGTGCTCATGCTCACCGCCCGCGGGGACCCCGAAGACCGGGTGCTGGGCCTGGAGCTGGGCGCCGATGACTACCTGCCCAAGCCCTTTGACCCCCGGGAGCTCCTGGCCCGAGTGCGTGCGCTGCTGCGCCGTTGTCACCGTGTGGCGACCCCTTCCCAGACCCTTCGCTTTGGCGAGCTGAGCTTGGACCGTGGTGCCCTGCAAGCCAGCCTGCGCGGCACCCCCCTGGCCTTGACTGCCCACCAGTTTCAGATCCTGTGGGCCCTCGCCAGTCGGGCGGGCCGGGTGCTCGATCGTGCCCAGCTCGGGGCCATTGTCGGCGATGGACCGGGGGACTCCCTCGACCGCACCATCGACGTGCACATCAGCCGCATCCGCGCCGCCATCGAGGCCGAGCCCCGTCGCCCCCGGTTCATCCGCACAGTGCGGGGGGCCGGCTACCTGTTCGTCCCGTCAGGCGAAGGCGGAGCATGAAGCGCAGCCTGTTCCTTCAGATCTACCTCAGCTTCTTGTTCGTCATTCTACTGACCTTGACCGCCGCGTTTGGGTCCGCCTCTGTGGCCGCCAACCGGCTGATCGGCGTGCCCAGCTCGGTGCGGGTGGGCGCCCTGCTGCTGCTTCAGAGCCTGCCCGACCCCAGCTCCGCCCCCCAGGAATTCCGCGACGGCCTGGTCCGCCAAGCGCGGCGAATGGGGGCCCACGTGTCGGTGTGGAGCGCTGAGGGTCGACTGCTGGCCCGGGTCGGCGACGCCTTGCCCGACCCCCCTGCCGGTTGCTCCCGAACCTGGATTCGGTCTGCGGAGGGCGCACCGGGGATCTGCTTCCAGCTCACCGATGGCCGCTGGGTGGGGGCCGCCGCCGAGGACGAGCGGGCGCGGTTCTGGACCGTGCGCATCATGGCGGTGTTCTTCACCATCTTCGCCACCATCGCCCTGGGTTGTTGGCCCCTCGCCCGGCGCATCACCCGGCGACTCGAGACCCTGCAAGCCAGCGTCGAGCGCTTCGGGGACGGTGCGCTCCAGGCCCGAGCGGCCGTGCAGGGAGAGGACGAGGTGGCCGCAGTGGGGCGGGCCTTCAATCGATCCGCAGACCGCATCTCGGCGCTGATCGAGCAACAGCGGCGGGTGTTGGCCCACGCGTCCCACGAGCTGCGGTCGCCCCTGGCACGGCTGCGCATGGCGGTGGCGCTGGTCGAAGACGCCGAAGAGCGGCAGGACCGCCTGGCAGCCGTGCGCCTTGCCGAGCGGGAGATCGCCGATCTGGACGACCTCATCGAGGATGTGCTGCTGGCGAGTCGGCTGCGCGGAGGTGTGGCGGTGCCCCGGCGCCTGGTCCGCCTCGGCGTGCGCGCCCAGTGCGCCCCGCTTGTGGCCAGGGTGAGTGCCAGCCTGTTGCCGGGCCCCGAGGTGGACGTGGACGCGGACCCCCGACTGCTGGATCGAGCGGTGGGCAACCTGCTCAGCAACGCCCGACGCCACGGACGCCCCCCCATCGAGCTGAGTGTGCAGCCCATCGACAATGACGTGGAGATCAGCATCTTGGACAGGGGTGAGGGTGTGCCTGCCGCCGAGCAAGACCGAATCTTTGAGCCCTTCCACCGGGCGCCGGGCCACGCCGAAGGAGACCCGGGCGTGGGCCTGGGCCTGTCCCTCGTCGCCGAGATTGCCCACCACCACGGCGGCTCGGTGCGGTTCGAGGACCGACCGGACGGGGGCAGCCGCTTTGTGTTGCGCTTGCCCACCCACCAAGCCTGAGCCTACTGGGCAGTACCGAGAAGGTTGATGGGCGCGCCATCCACGCTGGCATTGGGGCCCAGCGCCCGGGCCTCCAGGGTGCCCTCCGCCCGAAGCACGCCATCGTCGGTCGTGATGCGCACCCGCCAGATCGCCCCCCGTGCCGTCACCGACTCCGGCACCCCTTCTGCGGTGAGCTGGGCTCCCGTGCGCGAGGCCCGCAAGAAGCGCGTGTGGTTGCCAACTCCCACCGGCATCCGTCCCTCGGGCAAGAACTGGAGCGCCGCCCCGGTCGAGCCCACCGCCTCCACCAGCGTGCAGTACACCCCGCCGTGCACGAGGCCATAGGGCTGGGTGTGGTGCGCCAGCACGTCGATGTGGGCCACCACCCGGTCCGCTGCCGCCCAAGAAAAGCGCAGGCCCAGGTGGGCGTCGAGGCCACCGGCCATCTGGGTCAAGGCCGCGCCTCGCTGGTGCGGGGACAAGCTCTGAAGCTGCGCCACCAGGGCAGACAAGTGGGGAGCAAGCTCAGGCATGGTGGTCCTCCGTTGGGGGGCTCGGCAGCACCGTTCGCCAGCGGTAACCCAACACCCACCCCCCTCAGGCGGGGTCACCCTCCCCGTCCAGCCGCCCCAGCAGGTCCACCCGCCACAGCTCGGGGGCCCAAGCCAGCAGCGCCACCGCCGACACCACACACGCCACACCGCCCGACACGATGGACAGTCCAAGGCCCGCCGCCGCCGCCACCACCCCCGCTTCCAGCTCACCCAGGCGCGGGCCGCCCTTGGTGAACAGCATCTGAATGGCCGTCAGCCGCCCCCGCAGCGCGTCGGGGACGACGAGCTGGTACACGGTTGTCCGAAGCACCGTGCTGATCTGATCCGCACCGCCGATGGCCGCGAGCGCCAGCCAAGCCACCCATGTGTGGTGGGCCAGCCCGAAGGCCATGGTCGCCACGCCGAATGCGCAGGTCGCAGCGAAGACCGCACGTCCCGGCCGGTCCGGTGTCGGCAGCACCAGCAGGGCCGCTGAAGCCACCAGCCCGCCGGCCGCACCCGCGGATGCCAACAGCCCATACAGCTCCGGGCCGCCGCCCAGCCGCTCCGCCGCAAAGATCGGCAGCAGCACTGTCGCCCCGGCCCACAAGTTGGCCGTGAAGTCCAAGCCCAGGAGCACGAGCAGCAAGCGGTTGTTCCGCAGGTATCGGGCACCCTCGGCGATCTCGGCCAGGGCGTCCCCGCGGCCCTTCTTTCGCTCCGGCACCGTGACCGTCATGCGCACCAGCGCCCAGATCACCACACCGAAGGACATCGCATTGGACAGGTACACCCAGCTGATGCCTATGGATGCCACCGTCACGCCCATCATCGCTGGCCCCGCCAGCCGAGCGCCGTTCTTGGTGATGGACGTCAGGCTGAGCGCCGCCGGGAGCAGCTCTGGGGGCACCAACGTCGGCACCAGCGCCTTGCGGGCGGGCCCGTCAAAGGCGCTAAACACCTCCAGCAGCACCGCCGCCGCGAAGAGGTGCCACACTTGGGCCGTGCCGGACAGCGCCAGCAAGCCCAACCCCAGCGACACCAGCCCCAAGCACGCCTGGGCAACCAGCACGATGTGTTGCCGGGGCAGCCGGTCCGCCACCACACCGCCCCACAGCGAGGTCAGGAGCACCGGCACCAGGCGTGCCGCGCCCATCGCCCCCAAGGCCACCGCCGAGCCGCTCAGCTCGTAGAGGTGCCAGAGCAGGCCCGCTTGCTGCATGCGGGTGCCCACCGAGGACACGGCGTGCCCTGTCCAGAACAGCCGAAAATTGCGGTGCCGCAATGCGCTGACAGCGATCATTCTCGTGGGGGACTCCCACCCGCAGCGCCCACGGGGCGCACAGGTCCGACCGGGTCCGTCCAGCTCATCGACGTGCCTTCTTGGCGGGCCCACTGCGGCCCGATTTGTTGCGGCGCCGTGGTCGGGGCACTGCGCCCTCAACCACCTCACGCAGCCACCGCCGCTTGGTCATTCGCGTGCCCACAAATCCATGACGCGCGATCAGCGCGGCACGTATCCGTCCCACATCCCGGAGCACGGCTTCTTCGATCTGCACATCAAAAACCAGCTCCCGCTCCGGCTGGGCGCTCAGCCGCGCCACCGCCGCTTCGAGGGCCTCCACATCGGGGCCAGGCTCGTCCATGGACCGCCGCCGCAGCGCCAGGGCACGCTCGTAGAAGCGCAGAGACCGGGTGGAAGAGACATCCTCCAGCGCCTGTCCGGCCGCGACAATGGCGGCCAGGTCGTGTTCTTCACGCCCGCCGGACCAGTTGAGGAGCAGCCGCCCGCTGTACTCGATCTCCACCTGCAGCAGGGGCGCGGATGCGTGCACCGACGTGCAGCGGTCCAGGCACAGCGCATAGACGAAGTCGTTCTCGGGGTTGTGGAGGAACAGTGCGCGCTGGTAGCGGCGAAGCTCCACCGGCTCGCTGTCGAGCGCGAAGGTCCAGACCCCCCGCTCCTTTTCTTCGGTACGCCGCAGGACACCGTCCAGATCAACCTTGGGGCCCTTCTTCACGATGGACGCCCGCCCGCCGCGGAACGCGATGCGGTGGCCGTCTTTGTACCAGCGCACGCTCTGGGCTTGGCCCCGGCCGATCACGGGAAACGGCAAGCACGACTCGTCCACTTCCAGGTGTTCTGCCTCCAGCTTGGCTTCGTACTCAAAGCCCGGCAGCTCGTTGCGCACCGGCGGCCGGTAGAACCGGCGCATGAAGTACTCACCTGTCCACCGCTTGGAGATGACCGGCAGCGGCGCCAGCTTCTCGAGCGCGGCCCAAAGCTTTGGCGGAGGCGGGGCGCCCCCAGTGCGCAGCTTGAGGCGGGGACACTCATCCTCAGCGAGCTCCAGCGGCCGGTCATCGAGCAGGCTGTGGAAGCGCAGCTTGAGATCGAAGCTGAGCCGAGCCCCGTCGGGGAGGGTCCACTCCTGGCGCAGGAAGGTGTAGGCGAAGCGGGGCACCAGGGCCGGAATGGCCAACAGCAGCTGGGCCTGGGCGATCGCTGCGCTCAAGCTCTCGCACTCGATGCGGTGACGGTTCTGGGCCGCGTCGCGCACGTGAAGTCGCACCGACAAGCGATCCAGGAGCACTTCTTCGACCGACTCCGAGTCGGCATCCACGACCGCCACAGCCGTCATCGGCACCTTGAGGGCCGGGGTGTCCAGCACCACCCGGCAGCGGGGGCGGCGACGGACGGGGAACCCTTCGAGAAGGGGCATCAGGTCGGCGTCAAAGCACGCACGAGAGGGAAGCTGCATCCGCAAGACGGCGTCCCCAGCAGAGGGGGTCGTCGAGACTCGGGGCATTCGCTGTCCAAGGGAGCGGAGGGGCGCTTGGTGCTGGAGCAGCGCATTCTGCGCAGACCAACCTGAAGCAATGCAGCATGTACCGCGTTCCACGCGCCGCCACCAACATCAGGTAAAAGCACCTACTAAAACAGCTATTGTTGCGAACTGCCCGCGCGGGGACGCCCACCGTAGGACAGCCAAGCCCGAAGCTGGGCCACCGCCGCAGGAACGTCCGCCAAGCCGGCATGCCCGGCCCGCAGCGCTTGGACCAACACACGGGGATCCCCATAAAACCCAAGATAGAGGGCGGAACGCACCCAACCCAAGCGGGCCGGGGCAGCGGGCGCGTCCCCCCAGGCTGCCCCAGAAAGCGGGGCATACAGGCTGAAGTGGGCGCCTGAAGCCCCCATGCGGCGGGCGGCCCGGAGCTGCTGGAGGGGCGCACGTCGGCGGGCCCCCGGCAGGCCCAACACAAAGTAAGCGGTCACCTCGATGCCCACGTCTCGACACGCCGCCGCCGCCGCAAAGACCTCGTCGAGAGAGCACCGGCCCAGGCGCTTCAGCATCTCGTCATCGGCACTCTCGACGCCCAGTGCGACGCCAGTGCAGCCCGCCGCCGCCATCGCCTGGACCACCTCCCCATCCAGCGTCTCTGCACGAAGGCCGTTGGGGCACGACCACGTCCGGCCGAGCTGTGCGTCCTCAATGGCCCGGCACAGGGCCAACCAGCGGCGGCGGTCCACCGTGGGGTGCTCATCCTCGATCAGCACATGGCCCACATAGTCGGGGAGCCCGCGCATCTCGTCGACCACCGCGTGCACGCTTCGCGCCCGCCACCGCCCGCCGCTGAGCACGGGGCTGGGGCAGTGGGCACACGACCGGGGGCAGCCCCGGGAGGTCACCACCGGCGTGGCGTGGGGGGCCGCCCGGGCCCAGGCGTGGGGATACCGCCGGGGGTCGAAGACCGTGCGATCGGGACACCCGAGAACATCGACATTTACGGGCTTTCGGGGTTGTTCCACCACGGCGATCTGTCCACTGCGCCAGACACAGCCAGCGATGTTCACGGGCGGCTGTCCCCGCGCCCAGGCGTCGAGAATCTCCACCGCCACCGCCTCCCCATCCCCCACCACCACGGCGTCCGCGCCGAGGTCCAGCAGGGTGCGCTCTGGTTGCAGGCTGGCGTGGGGACCGCCGAGCAGCAAGCGGGCCGATCCTGCCGCCCGCACCCGCCGGACACACGCGGCGGCCTGGGTGAAGCCCGGCGTCCAGACCGCGATCCCCACGACGTCCGGAACGACCTTCTTTAGGGCATTGTCGAGAGCGGCCAGCCCATCGAGCGCGACGTCCACGCCCACGACCTCGTGGCCCGCAGCGAGCAATGCACCGGCGACCGCTGCGAGCCCCAGCGGGTAGGCCACCTCGAAGTCGAGGCCAGGAAAGACAAGCAAGACCTTCATCGGAGGGACCGTAGCCCGGACACGGCAGGGGCCGAGCACCGAGGTCACGGACTTGGCCCGGAGTCCCCTGCTTCTGGCCCTTGGAGCCTCCGCCGTTGTGCGGTTAGGACGCCGGTGCTCCGTCGGCAGGAGCCCTTCGGTCCCCGGGTCCCGCCCGGCACCTCCTTCTTCGATGGAGCCCCCATGCGTCCCCTGCTGCTGTTGTCCCTCGTCGCCTGCGGCACGGATGCGGCCAAGTCCGGCACCTCCGACCTCTCCTGCGGTGCGGGCACCCACGCGGTCAATGGCGAGTGTGTGCCCCTCGACGAGGCGGACGCAGACACCGACGCTGACGCGGATGCAGACGGCGATGCTGACGCTGACGCTGACGCTGACGCTGACGCTGACGCTGACGCTGACGCTGACGCTGACGCTGACGCTGACGCTGACGTGGACCGCCGGGTGGTCGGGTACTTCGTCGAGTGGGGCATCTACGACCGCAACTACCAAGTCGCGGACGTCCCCGCTGAGCTGCTCACCCACGTGAACTACGCCTTCATCAACATCAGCGACGACGGCCGGTGTGTGGTCTACGACTCGTGGGCCGCCATCGAGCGGGACGGCGGCACCTTTGCGGCGTTTTCCAACCTCAAGTCCACCCATCCCCACCTCAAGGTGCTGATGAGTGTGGGCGGCTGGACCTTGTCGCAGCGCTTCCCCACCGTCGCGGCCACCCCCGAGTCTCGGGCGGTCTTCGTCGACTCTTGCGTGGACGCCATGGTCACCTGGGGCTTTGACGGCATCGACCTCGACTGGGAGTACCCCGTCACCGGCGGGCTCCACGAAGGCACCCCGGATGACACCGAGAACTACACCCTGTTGCTGCAAGACTTTCGGGACGCCCTCGACCGCGAAGGCAGCGGCCACCTGTTGACCATCGCCGGCCCCCAGAGCCCAGACAAGATCGCCAACATGCAGCCGCTGGCGATTGCCCAAGAGGTCGACTGGATCAACGTGATGACCTACGACTTCCACGGTGGTTGGGAGTCCCAGACCCACTTCAACGCGCCCCTCGCCGCCGACAGCTCCTTCCCCGCCGGGGCCACCGACCCCCTCACCGTGCAGGGCAGCATCCAAGCCTGGCTTGGCTATGGCGTTGACCCTGAGCAGCTTGTCTTGGGCATGCCCCTGTACGCGCGGGGCTGGAGCGGCGTGTCGTCCACCGATGATGGGTTGTTCCAGTCGGCCACCGGCTTGCCCATGGGATCCTGGGAGGCCGGTGTCTGGGACTATGCCGACGTGGTCAACCTTGAGAGCCGCGACACCTACACCCGGCACTGGCACGAGACAGCCCAGGTGCCGTGGCTCTACAGCGCAGAAGACCAAGTCTTTGTGACCTACGACGACCCTGCGTCGATCCAGGCCAAGTCCGACTATGTCGTCGACATGGGCCTCGGCGGCGCCATGGTGTGGGAGCTGGATGCCGACGTGCGCCCCGACCACACCCTGCTGACGCTCATTCACGGGGCGATGCGACCCAGCGAAGCGCCCGACGCCCTGTGAGCTTGAGCGGCCAAACACTCGGAACCGGCCGCAACACCGGTGGTCTGCCCAGGCATCCCCGCCCCGGAGCTCCCATGCGCTTGTTCGTCCTCACCTTGCTCGCCGGCGTCGGCTGCACTGACGCCACCGCCGAGTGGACGGGCATCCAGGACGCCGAGGACGCACAAGACGCCCTGCTCGGGGCCCAAGACGGGGACTTCACCGAGTCCACTCGTGTTGCCCGCCTGGGCGCTGCTCGCTGGTCGCCGGACGGCACCCGCTGGGACAACGAGCCCCGAGACTCGGTCCCCACCGGCCCGCTGACCGTGGTGGATCCCGGGGTCCAAGTCGGCGTTGTCGTGCGCGCCCACCCGGTCGACATGCTGGTCTACCTGGAGCGCGGCGACCTGCACCGCGGCCCCTGGGGTTGGGCCCGCGCGATGGCCGAGCCAGACGCGACCGACCCGGCGCTCGGCCACTTCTTGGTCTCCCCCGGCACTCCACTGAGCTTGGATGTCGAAGAAGACGGCGTCTGGGAAGTGGAGCTCGGCGAGCACCTGGGCTGGATCGCCGATGGTGACCTCGATGAGGTCTATGACAACACGCTGGCCGCCCCAGACTGGGTCGAGGCCAAGCCCCCGGACGACTGGATGCGGGTGATCCCCAGTCCCGACGCCATGTTTCTCGATGCTCCGGGCGGCAGCTTGCTCGCGGAGGTGAACGAAGACGGCCACATCCCCGGCTTGGCCGCCGTCTTTGTCGTCGGCACCGAGCGAGACGGTCACTTGCCCATCATTGCCCAGCCCGGCTGGCTCCGGCCCCCCGGCCTGGAACTTCGAGCTTGGATTGCCGAAGATGACGTGGTACAGGGCTGTTTCGGCACCTCCGGCGGTTCAAGCTGGGGCTGTGGTGGCCGCGGGTATTGGGGCTCGACGATGGCCCACCAGGTGCCCGCGGGCTCTTGGGTGCGCGACGGTCCGGCCGGCGATGTGGTGGGCGTGCTTGTCGAAGACGTGCTGGTGGACAACAAGGACGACGACTGGTTGCCCCTGTCGGTGTCATCGTCCTGGGGCAGTGTGGAGCTGTGGATGGATGGCGCTGACGTGGAGGACCGCCCCGCCACAGACGGATAGGACCGCCCCATGAATAGACGACACTTCCTTGTCCTCACGGCCGCACTCGCGGGCGTTCTCGCTGCTCCCCTCGCGGACGCAGCGCCCCCCACCGCACCGCCGCTCACGGTGTTTGTGGTGCGCCACGCCGAGAAGGCCAAAGGCGACGACCCGCCCCTGCTCCCCATCGGTGCAGCACGTGCTGCGGCACTGGACCGGATGCTCGGTGACGTCGTCCTTCAGGGCATCTGGACGAGCGACACCCAGCGCACCCGAGACACCGCCGGCCCCACGGCCACCGCCCGGGACATGCCGCTCAAGTTCTACGACCCCCGAGACTCGGATGCCCTGGTCAAGCGCCTCAAGGCCGCTGGCGGCACCCACCTCGTCGTCGGCCACAGCAACACGGTGCCCGCGCTGGTCCACGCCCTCGGTGGCGTGAAGGGTCCCGACCTGCCCGAGACCGAGTACGACCGGCTGATGGTGGTGGTCGTGCCCGAGACCGGCCCGCCTGCCGTCCAGATCCTCCGCTACGGCACCCCGGCCCACTGAGCCCCAGGGCCGCTCACCGTGCCCAGCCGATCGTGCCGTCTTCAGCGACCTTCACACCGGTCTGGGGGAAGTCTGCCGCCGACAGCTCATTGAGTTGCTCGAAGGCCGCGCCGGTGGGGTCGGGACGGGGGGCACCGTCGCTGTTGAGTGCGGCGGGGTGCACCTTGGCATCCAACAACACACCGTTGGCAGCGATGCCCAGATCCAACACAAGGGACGTGCCCCCGAAGCCACCTTGAGTACCAAACTGGTGGAAGCCGCAGAAGTTGCCCATGGAGTAGGCGATGAGCCGTCCCTGGTAGACCTCCATGGCCCTCAGCACGTGGGGACCATGCCCCAAGACGACGTCTGCGCCGGCATCCACGGCCGCCCGTGCCAGCGCTTTGACGTCGCCCCGGCGCTCTCCCCATGCCACTTCCGTGCGGCCGGGGACGTGGCGATAGCGCGCCCCCTCGGCGCCACCGTGAAAGCTAAAGATGACGATGTCGGCCAGCTTGTCGGCTTCCACAACCAAGTGGCTGATCTCGGCTGGGCGGTTCACATTGGGGCAACACCCGCCCGAGTGTGCCGCCACCAGCGCGATCTTCACGCCGTTGCGCTCGATGAGGGCCACGTCACCATAGCGACCCGCGTGGGCGATGCCAGCGGCATCCAGGGTGGCAATGGAGCTGTCCATGCCCGCTTCGCCCAGATCCATCGCATGGTTGTTGGCCAAGCTGGCCAAGTCGAGCTGAAGGTCCTTGAGCGCAGCAACGTAGCGCGTGGGCGTCCGAAAGGCGTAGCAGCTGGAGCTGTTCGGACCACACTTCTTGTTGGGCAAGCCATCCGCCAGCGGGCCCTCCAAGTTGAGGAACGACACGTCCGCCCCACGGAACAGGTCTTCCAAGCCCAAGAACAAGCCCACACCGTCGCCCGGCGCCAGTCCTGAAGCACCCTTTCGCAGGTCGCTGCCCATCATCGTATCGCCAGCAGCCACGACCGTGATGCGCCCGCCCGCAGCCTTCAGGGGCACGTCACCCTTGAGCGGGGGGCCATCGTTCAGCGATGCACGGGCTTGGGCCTTGGTGAGCCACTCCGACACATCGGGCCACGACGCGTCCTGGCTCTCGACCACCCGCCACGCTTCCACGGCCGCGCCAAAGTCGTCCTGCGCCCAGTGCGCCCATCCGAGCTCCCACGCAGCGCGTGTGTTGGCGGGATCATCAACCGTTGCTTGCTTGAGCAAGGCTTCAGCGTCTTCGGCACGCCCGTCCTGAAGCGCGGCCACGCCAGCATCCAGCGGACTCAAGGGCGCGTCGACTTCGGGGGGCGCGGCCAGCGCCAGCCCGAGACACAAGAGCAGAACCACAGCAACCTCCGCCGGTGAAGCACGAGCATAGCGGAGGCGCCGACACGCCCGACGCTCAGGGCCGGAGCTGCTGGAAGCACCGCAGGAAGTTCAGCCCCAAGATCTTGCGAATGCGGGTCTCGGACCAGCCGCGGGCGAGCATGTGCTCGACCAGCACGGGGTAGCACTCGGCGCTGGCCAGATCGAGGGGCGGGATGATGGCCCCGTCGAAGTCACTGCCCACGGCCGCGTGGTCTTCGCCGACCACATTGACGATGTGCTCGATGTGATCGACCACCATGCCCGCGTCCGCACCGGTGCGCCGGGTCTTCAGGAAGGCCGTGCTGAAGATGACGCCCACCACCCCGCCGGTGTCGGCGATGGCGCGAAGCTGCTTGTCATCGAGGTTGCGCCAGTGCTTCTTCACGCCGGTGACGCCGGTGTGGGTCGCCAGCAGCGGCTGCCGCTTGTCGTGGATCCGCACCGCATCCCAGAAGGCCTTGGGGTGGATGTGGGCGAGGTCGACGAAGATGCGCCGGTCGTTGAGCCGCTCGACGAGCTGGGCGCCGGCGCGGGTGAGGCCCTTGTTGAAGCGCAGGGCGCTCTGGGGGGAGCTGGTGGTGCCATAGACGCTGCTCGTCAAGTGCACGAGAGTGACGCGCACCACGGCATTGTTGGCGATGTCGGCGGGACCATTTGGGGCAGCTTCCAGGGCATTTCCACCCTGAATGCTGACCAGCACGGCATGGGCATGCTGGGCCCGGGCCGCCATGTACTCGCTGTGGGTGCGCACGATGCGCATGGCCCCACGGCTGGCGTTGACGAGGGACTGCAGCCCCCGCAGGTTCTTCTGGAACACTTCCCAGCGCGCCGCCGGCGACCGGAAGGGGTTGGTCGTGATGGACCACATCGCGCCGCCCAGTCCACCATCCTGCAGCCGGGGCAGGTCGAGGTGGCCAAAGAAGCGGTGGCCCAGCGGCCCGCCCTTGTGGCGGTGGAGCACGCCGTAGCCCCACAAGCGCGGCGGAATGAAGGAGTCGACGTGCAGATCGATGATCTCGCACTCGCGTGCAAACTGGACGGCCGCGACCGAGATGCCGAGCTTGCGGGCGAGGCTGGGCGGGTCCGCGCGCAGTGCGACGGGAAGCTGCAAGGCCATCGGATCTCCTGGGACACACAAGGGTGCGCGCTATCGGAGGCACGGCGCCCGGGCCACGCGCGGATGTGATGCGTAGGCGACAGGTTCAGGATCCAGGCATCCAGCGCCGGACCGACCCGCTCAGCCGGTCACACCAAAGCGCTCCAGCGATGTGCGCAGCCACTCCGGCACGGGCACAGGCCGCAAGTGCTCGGGGGTGCCCGGGCGGGTGCCGATGAGCACACACGTCGTCGAGCCCGTGGCGTGGAGGGTGCCGGTGAGCCCCACCACGCGGTAGTCGAGGCGCAGGCTGGTGCGCCCGAGCTTGCCCAACCGAAGCTCCACATCGACCTTCTCACCGAAGGCCACCGGCAGCTTGTAGTCGGCTTCGGTGTGGACCGCGGGCAGCCCCAGCTCCTGCAACAGCGTGGCGTAGGGGTGGCCCAGCGCCTCGTCGAACCACGCTTCCATCGTCTGGTGGTACCAGTCGAAATACCGGGGGAAGTACACGATCCCCACCGGGTCACATGCGCCAAAGCGCACGGTGATGCGATGACGAAAGACCCCATCATTGGAGCATTCTACACCACTCACAGCCGCACGCAGATGTTGCGCAGCTCGCTGTAGAAGTCGAACGACCAGCGCCCTCCTTCCCGGCCCACGCCGCTGTGCTTCATGCCGCCAAAGGGCACCCGCAGATCCCGCACCAGCCAGCAATTGACCCACACCATGCCGCTCTCGATCGCCTGGGCCACGCGGTGGGCCCGACTGAGGTCTTGGGTCCAGACGCTGCCGGCGAGCCCGTAGCGCACCCCATTGGCCATCTGCACGGCTTCGTCTTCGGTGTCGAAGGCATGCACCGTCACGACCGGCCCAAAGATCTCTTCAGTCGAACAGCGCGAGCTGGCAGACAGCCCCGTGATGACCGTCGGCTGCAGAAACGCCCCTTGATCGAAGGGAGCCGGCAGCCCGGGGCGCCCCCCACCACAGACGATGGTGCCCCCCTCTTCCCGGGCCAGGGCGATGTAGCCCTCGACCTTCTCGCGGTGCGCCAAGCTGACGAGGGAGCCCATGTTGGTGTCGGGGTCCAGGGGATCGCCGATGCGCAGTGTTTTTACAGTGGCCACCAGCGCGGCCACAAAGCGGTCGTGGATGGACCGGGCCACCAAGATGCGGGACCCACACAGGCAGATCTGGCCTTGGTTGGTGAACGCGGCGCGGGCAGCACCGGCGACCGCTTTGTCCAGATCAGCATCCGCAAACACGATGGTGGCGTTCTTGCCGCCCAGCTCCAAGCTGAGCTTCTTGAACTGAGGGGCGGCCGCAGCAGCCACCCGACGCCCTGTGGCCGTGCCGCCCGTGAAGCTGACCAGGTCGACATCTTCGTGGGCCGTGAGCGGTGCACCCGCCCCCACCCCATCGCCGTGGACGATGTTCAGCACACCCGCGGGAAGGCCCGCGTCCGCAGCAATCTCCGCCAAGGCGGACGCGGTGCTGGGGGTGAGCTCGGACGGCTTGCAAACCACCGTGTTGCCCATGGCGAGGGCCGGGGCGACCTTCCACGACAGCAGGTACAGGGGCAGGTTCCACGGGGTGATGAGCGCACACACACCGGCCGGGCGCCGGTGCGAGTAGTTCAGGTGGCCGTCCATCGGGTGGCACGGCCGCTCTTCGTGGCGCAGCGCACCCGCAAAGAACCGAAAGTTCGCTTCGGCCCGGGGGATGTCGACCGACAGGGACAGCGACAGCGGCTTGCCCGTGTCGGTCGACTCCAGCAGCGCAAGCTCTTCCCGTCGGGCGGCGATGCCGTCGGCGATGCGGTCCAGGGTGGCCGCACGCTCCGCGATCCCGGCCGATCCCCAGGGTCCTGCCAGCGCTTCACGGGCCGCACGCACCGCCCAGTCCACATCCTCGGGCCCGCTGCGGGGCATCTCGAAGAGCAGCTCCCCCGTCGCCGGTGCGGTCTTGTCCATCCAGCGGTCGGACAGCGGATCCTTCGGACCACCCGCGATCGAGTTTCGCAAGCGCTTCGGCGAACTGGGCATGGGCTCTCTCCTGCGGGTCCGATCCCGATAGTGGCGCCGTCCCACACGCCGCAACCCCGCAGACCGCTGCGGTGTGCTGCAGTCTTGATCGACGCGCCAGACTCGCTGGATCTGCGCGTCCACTATCTCCCCGCCTCCACTTCCGGTCGACCCAATGTCATTCATCAAGCGCCTGTTCACGTCGAGTCCAGAGCCGGCATCGGGCCCCCCAGCGCCCCCAGCGACCGCCCCCGCTGCGCCCGCCCCCGCGCCATCCACGGCGGTCCTGCCGGTGATCGATCCGGCCATTCGCCAAGAGCTTGAAGCCGTGGGCGGCCCAGACCTGCCGGTCCAGCTGCTCGCCATGTTCCTGGAGGACGCCCCTCGCCAGCTTGCTGCGGTCCGGGGTGCCCTCAACACTGGGGACCACGCCGTGAGCCGTGCGAACGCCCACAGCATGAAGGGTGCCGCGGCATCCATCGGCGCGTGCCGGGTGGAAGCCACTGCCACGGCCGTCGAGCACGCCGCCCGCAACGGCGAAGATCAGAAGCTGCCCGCGTTGGTCGACTTGCTCGAGGCTGCGCTGACCGAGCTCAAGAACCACTGGGACTGAGGGCGCCCATCCAAGCGACCCTTGCGACGTTCAGGACGTGCGCTGCAAGGCCGCCACCCGGGGGGCGACTTCCTCGACAAAGGCCCGCATGTTGGCGATCACCCGTGGGCTGTTGTGGTTGAAGAAGTCGAACCACAGCATCAAGGTGTCGTCGGGGTCGAAGCGCGCCGCAACCTGGGCCGCCACATCGTCCACATTGCCGATGACGGCGTTGTCGGCCGCACGGGAGACCTTGGCGGGGTCGAGGGTGCCCTCGAGGGCGGTCCAGTAGGCACCCAAGGCCGCGTTGGCTTCGGCATGGGCCGCGGCCCTGCGTTCTTCGGGACTCAGCCCCGGCTCGTGGTTGACGAACACCATCACCGTGCGGGGCATGTGGCCACGCTGCCAGGGGCCCCCGTCCGGGTGAAAAGCGGCGGCCATGCGGGCATGGGTGGCGTCGATGACCTCGGGCCGGGTGATGCTCAGGTTGAAGACCTTGACCGGCCGGAGCTGGTTGACCCGGGTCTGGAGGGCGGGATCGTGACTTCCGATAACGAGGTCAATCAGCTCACGACGCCAGTCCGCAGGGATGATCTGGAGCACATCAAAGTCCCAGCGCCGGGCGATCGGAATGCGATCAAGATCCTCATCACCACGGGTTCTTGCGGCTTCTTGAACCCGGATCCAGTCCTCGTCTGAGCGGAAGTCGGCTCGGGTCAGCACAGTGGGCGCGGTGTCGGCGCCGGCGATGGCCTCGCCGTTGAGCAGCCTCAGGAAGATCTCACACGCCTCGGCGAAGATCTTGCCCCGGAGTGCCGGCCACGCGGCCACTTCCACCCCGTCGCGGGGGTTGATGCCGTGGGCGTGGTTCATGAACTGGAACCGGCCGGCGGAGAAGCCGATGCGAAGCTGGCGGGCCTCGTCGGGGTCGAGCCCGTGGAGCGCAGCAAACGCCGCCACCCGCTCCGCCGCAGCCACCGGCCCACCATTGACGAGCAAGTTGGTCACCGCGCTGCCGACCTGAATCCGCTTGGTGCGGGCGAAGACGACGTGGGCGAGCTGGAAGATGTCGGTGTTGAGGCCGATCTCCCCCTGCCAGTGCGGCACCACCGGCTTGGCGTGGCGCTTCTGCACTTGGGTGGAGAGGTGGGCTTCTGCGACCCATGCGGTGCCGAAGCCCAAGGCGTCCGCCGCCTCGACCTGTTCCAGGAAGTTGCGGAACATCTGGGCTTCGGAGGGTGTGACCCCGTCGACCGGGGTCTGGCTGATGCTGAAGAAGACGTCGTAGTTCACAGCACGCTCCACGGGACAGGAGAGTCGGGGTTCAGATGCTGCGCAGCCTGCCACCGTCGACCGGCAGGCTCACACCGCGCACATAAGCACCGGCGGGGCTGCACAAGAATGCCACCACCGCCGCCGTCTCTTCGGGTTGGGCCAGGCGGCCTTCGGGCACCTGGGCCAGCCAGTCCTGACGCACGTCATCGACAGACTTTCCAGACGCCGCCGCTCGCGAGGCGCCCAGTGCCGAGAGGCGCTCGGTGTCGGTGAAGCCCGGCAGCACATTGTTGATGGTCACCCCGGGAGGCAGCTCCCGCGACAGCGACTTTGCCCAGCTCGCGACGGCGCCCCGAATCGTGTTGCTGACGCCCAAGTTGGGGATGGGCTCGCGCACCGACGTGCTCACGATGTTGATGATGCGGCCGTAGCCCGTGGCCACCATGCCCGGCAGCAGCGCCTTCACGAGGGTGTGGTTCGCGAGCACATGCCGGGAGAAGGCCGTGAGGAATGCGCTGTCGTCCGCCTGGAGCAGCGGTCCGCCGGGAGGGCCACCGGCATTATTGATGAGAACATTGACTGGTACGGCATTCTCAAGCAACGCAGCGATCTTCGCGATGAGCGCCGGACGGTCGTCCAGATCGGCCACAAGCGCCCGCGCTTCGGGGGCCCCGGCGGCCCGCAGCTCGGGCAACAACGCGTTCAAGCGGGCTTCTCGACGGGCCAGCACCGTCACCTGAGCGCCGGTAGCAGCGAGGGCAAGGGCGGTGGCGCGACCGATCCCGGCGCTGGCACCACACACAAGAGCGTGGCGTCCGGCGAGGGACAAAGACGGGGCGGACGGGGGCGGGCTGTGGAAAGACATGGACCCGACTATCGCAGATTCTGCGACCACGGCCAGGGGCTGCACCATCGCCGATCGGGGGGCTGTCTTCGCCCTCCACCCTCAGAGCAGGGACAGCCCGCCGTCAGCCACCAAGACCTGGCCCGTGACCCAGCGCGCCGCCGGGGAGCTGAGCAGCTCGACCACACCCGCGATGTCGTCGGGCTGGCCGATGCGCCCCAGCGGGGTCAGCTCTCGGGCAAGCTCGATCATCTTGGCCCCTTCGGCCAGGTACTGCAGCGTGTCGGTGTCGATGAGTCCGCCGCAGACCGTGTTCACGCGAATCGAGCGGGGCGCGAGCTCCACCGCAAGCTGGCGGGTCAAGGCCTCGAGCCCCCCCTTCGCCGCACCCATGGCGACGTAGCCGGGGATGTAGCGCCGAGAGCCCATCGACGAGATGCCCACAACGCTGGCGCCATCGCGCAGATCGGCCAGCTTGGTGAGCATCCAGAACGGCCGCAGCGAGGACTCCAGCGTCAAGTCCCAGTGGCTCGCGCGCATCTTGTCGAAGGGCTTCATCGCCCCCACCGCCGCGTTGTGGACCAACACATTGACCGGGCCCGCCGCCGCCGCAAGCACCTTGAGATCCTTCTCGGACCGCACATTGGCCTGGACGACCACCGCCTCGGCACCGCGCTCGCGCACTTCTGTCGCGGTGGCTTCCGCGGCGTCCTCGTTGCGCAGATAGTTGATGACCACCCGGCCGCCGGGCCGGGCCAAGCGCAGCGCAATCGCCCGACCGATCCCGCGGGAGCCGCCGGTGACCAGAACAGTGAACGGGCGATCAGCGGCGTCAGTCATGGGGGCATCCAGGGTGGGGGGCCAAAACGCCCGGGCGTCTATCCGGTCCGGGCCTGCGGCGTCCCAGCCTCACCGCGGGCGGCAGGTTACGGGCGCCCCTTGTCTGTCCCGCGCAGTGCCTGTCCTGCGCTGTGTCCGGCCAGGCGTGAGTTCAGGCTGGGCGCACACAGCGCCTGAGGAGAATCGCCATGATGTTCATGATCGTGCTCGAGCAGAAGAGCGGCCTGGTCGTCAAGGAACGGGTCGATGCGGCCATCAAGACCCTCGGCAACCACTCGTCTCGGATGAGCGAGACCAACGTGTGGATGATCGAGTCGAAGGACCGCGGCGCCCGCGCGATCCGTGACCACCTCAAGCAATTCCTCAATGTGGAACAGGGCGACCGGCTGTTTGTCGCCCGCATCAGCCGCAACTGGGCTGGCACCCAGATGGGCGCGGGCTTCCCCGAGTGGATGCAGCGGCGCGAGTTCGGCACGTTCCCGAACGGCTGATCCCCCCGTCAGCGTCGCCCCTAAAACCCTACGGGCCCCGTCCAGTTGGAAGGGGCCCGCAGCGGTTCGGGATCACACACCCACCGCGCTCAGGGCGTGGATGCGGCGGCCGGTGCAGCAGCTTGGGCCGTCGCGGGCGCGGGCGCATCGCCGAAGCCGATGATGAGCGCTTGTGCATCCCCGTCGCCGAATAGCGCGTACTGCCCCGGTGGCAGCGCTTCAGCGGGGATGTAGCGCACGACCCGATCGCCGGACGTGGCCTGCTTGATGCGGGACTCATCGAGCTTGGCGTCGACCTTGGTGAACTCGGTGTCGCTGGTGAAGTCGATGCCGAAGAAGGGATGACCGGTCAACGAGTTGCCGCTCACAAAGGTGCGGCGCTCGGACTCCGACACCAGCGGCACAAAGTGCAGCCGCGCGAGGGTGTCTTTGCCCGAGATGATGAGGTGCTGTCCGGCCGCCACAGTCGTGGGCTGCTTGAAGGTCGACTCGGGGTAGGGCGCGACCGTGTCGGTCTCCAAGATCTTCTCGTCCCGCATCACCCGTGTTCGGGACTTGACGGGCTTGAGACCATCGTCCACCAGCAGGTTCACACCGCTGCTCACCGGCGCACGCCAAGCCGCAAGCTCGGCCACCGGGCCACCGGCCGTGCCGCCCTCAAACGAAGGCGCCCCGGCCAACAGCAGGGTGTCGTCTTTGGTTGCCAGCGCGTAGGAGTCCCCAGGGCAGGTCCCGGCCAACGTGAACAAGCCAGCCGCGTCAGTCTTGGCTTCGATGACTTGGCAGGTCATGTCGGAGCTGTTGGACGCACGGGCGAGAATGACTTCGTTGGCCCGCGGTTGCCCGGTCAGCCCATCCACGAGCTTCCCCTGATAGTCGCCACGGGGGTTGCATGCTGCGAGACCCAAGAGCGCGAGGGTCAGGCCCGGTTGGAGAGGAAAGCGGGTCATGGGAAGTCCGGGTTCGGGTGGCACCTTTCAATCATAGGGACCGACCGCACCCATCGGTCAATGTCAGTTTTTTGCACAGCCTTCGACGATCGCCTTCGCGGCCTGCCGACTCAGTGCCACAGCCCGACGGTGGACCGCTTCCGACAACCCCTCCCCTGACCGTTGATCTCCGAAGATCACGCTGCGGGAGGCGACGGGCAAGGCGCCCAGTCCGTCACCGCGACATCCGGCGAGAGCGTCGTCCATTCCCCCACCCTGAGAGCCGACGCCCGGCACCAGGAACCAGGCCGCGGGCATCAAGCTGCGGAGCCCCGGCGCCTCGGACGCGACCTGGGCCCCCACCACCGCGCCCACGCTCCCCAGCCCGCTGTCGCCGGTCAGACCCTCGGCATTGACCCGGGCGATCTCGTGGGCCACACGGACTGCACCGCTGGGCTCGCCGTGGCGCTGAAACAGGCCGCTCCCCGGATTCGTCGTCCGCACCAGCACAAACAGGCCACGGCCCTGGGTGCGGCAGTAGCCAAGCAGTGGGTCGAGCGTGTCCATGCCCATCCACGGACTGACGGTCAGCGCGTCCGCCGCGAACGGCCCCTCGGGGTCGAGGGCTGCCCGGCCATAGGCCGCCGCCGTGGACGCGATGTCTCCCCGCTTGGCGTCCAGGATAACCAGCAGTCCCCGATCTCGGGCCATCGCACACACCCGCTCCAGCGCTGCGAAGCCCGGCGCCCCAAGCTGCTCGAAGAACGCGCTCTGGGGCTTCACCGCTGCCACCGTGCCCACCAGCCCGTCCAGCACAACCTCGCAGAAGTCCCCGATGGCGGCTCCAGCAGCGGCCCGGGCTTCTCGCCCGGTCAGACCCGCAAAGCGAGCCGCAAACTCGACCGGCAGGCGATCGAGGTGAGGGTCGAGCCCCACTGCCACAGGCGCACCCACGGACTGGGCGGCGAGGGCGAGGCGGTCTCCAAACAGGGGCATCATGGGGGCACTCCCAGCGCTGGCCGAGCCGAAGCTATCCGCGCCGCAGCGGGCGCGCCGCCTCCGCTCCCCCTTGGCCACCGGAGTCTGGGTCCACCCGAGACCCGTAGTTGTCATTGGTGACGCGGGTCAGCTGGAAGACCGCGTAGAACAAGCGATCTTCGGCGAGATCGACGACCGCACGGGGCACCAGCCGGACCACGCGCCGGGCGACCTTCATCACCCCACGGGCCACGCGCTGGCGGGCCGTCACAGCCCCGCCGCCAGCATCAAGTTCTCCAACCAGAAGATCCCTTCGCCGTTGCGGGCAAACCCAGCAGAGTGCAAGCGCAAGTAGTTGGCGAGAATGGGGTCGTCGTCAAGCCAGCCGGTGATCCCCGTGCGCAGGCTGAGCGGGCCCCGCCGGGGGAGCTCCCGGGCATCGGCGTTGTGCTCCTGCATCTGCTCGATCGCCCCGTTCAGCTCGATCCAGCGCTGGCGCCCCCCGCGGATCATGTAGCGGCGAAAGTCCGGCCAGCGCTCCGAGATAATCACCCACGCCCACTGGGCCTCGGACAGCTCACGGGCCGCACGCATCTCGCTGGCGTACTCGGCGAGAAGCACCGCACGCAGGCCCAGCCGGCGAAGGAACGACGGGGACCCCAGCGGACGATGGGCCACGGCAGCGGTCAAATTCAGCGTCGCATCGCGGCCAAAGCTGCGGCGGAGGCTCCCTTCGTCATTGCCGATGTACTCCCGCAGCAACGACCCAATCCGCCGCACTTCCAGGTTGGGCACCGTCACCGCGAGGTCGAAGTAGTCTTCCAAGACCCGCCGCGCGCTATCGGCGGGAATCGCGCCGTGGTGGGACGTCACGGCGTCGATGGCCGCTTCTCGACCGATGCTCAGCACCGTCGACACCTCGGCCCCCCCGCGCATCAGCAGCCTCAGCCCATCGAGCAACATCCACCGGGCGTGGGGGGTGAGCAGGTCCATGCCATCCACGACCACCAGCACCCGTCCCGGCCGGGTTCCCCGCACTTGGTCCACGAGGGTCTTGAACGCCCGCCCCAGCTCATCGACGGGATCGCCAGACAGCCCACCGAACGCCGAGCCCTCGGGCGGACGGCCGTCCAGGTGCAGTCGACCGAGCGGACCAATCACTTCCCGGGCGCGGTCCCGCATCGTGGTGCTCTGGTCCAGCGCATGGGCCACCGACAGGATGAACCCCGCGATGAGGTTGCCCTGCTTGGACCAGGCCCAGGCGTCGAACCACGCCACCGCCGGCACCGTTCCAGTGCCGGCGTCACCGGGCCGGGTTCGCCCCGCCGCCGCCAGCCACGCCAGCCGGCGCACGAACTCGTCTTTGCCGCCGCCGGGCGCCCCGTGCACCCCCACCAGTGCCCCCGGCCGCATCCGCGACACCACCCGAAGCAGCGAGCGGGTCAGCCGATCCAGTCCGATGGTGTCGATGCCTCCGCGGCGAATCCACTCCGGTTCACGGCCCCCGGTCATCGTCTCTCCTGCGTCGAGTCTGCCGCTCAGAAAGTGAGCTGGGCATCGGTGTTCACATCCAACGGCAACACCCCATAGGGCGTGTCGACTCGGAGGTCCGCCCGCAGTCCGATCGTCCCCTGACCACTGGCCAGCGCACTGTAGACCGGCGTGCCCGGACCCCCAACCTCGACATCAAAGGCAAAGGCCATCGGCGAGGCCGTGGCGCCCTCCACCCGCACCGCGTCGTCCACGGCGTGCCCCTCGATGAGCACCCCATCCAAGCTGATCTCGGCATCCACGAGGGACACGTCCACCGCGCTGCCCAGATCATTGTCGATCGCAAAGACCACGGTGAACTGCGCGTCGGTCTCGGTCAGCGCGTCCAGTGCCAAGGCCGTCGGTACAACCGTCGGGGGACGCAACGCGGGGAAGCCAACATCGACGAGAAAGTCCTCAAACACGATGTCTTCATCATCCGAGACACCCACACGAGCGGTGAGCTGCATCGGGATCGTGTCCTGCCCGCGGGTCGGGCGACGGGCCTCAAACAGCGCGCCATAGCCGGTGCCCAGGCCGAGCCGCAGCGCGAGGCTGCCGTCCGGCTGCAACAGATCGACGCCCGACTCTTCGCGCCAGGCGAGTCCGGCGAAGGCTTGGGTGTAGGAGAACTGCTCGATCCGGCTGTGCAGGGGATCTGGGTTGGCCACAGAAAAGACTGCGACCACGTCGGCCCATGCGTAGTCGACATCGACCACGTCCAACCCAACATAGGCCAGGGACGCCCGCTGTTCGGGGGCGCATCCGGTGGCGAGCAGGAGCCCAATCAGCCCCACTGTTCTATCGGAGAATGCCGTCAGCATCGATCACCCGGGCGGATTTGTACCCCACGGGCAGCATTGCCCAGCGCGTGTCCCGCAGCGCCTGCTCCGTCCCTGCGGCCGGACTGGCGCCCTCTTCGTACACCATGCGGGAGGTGGTCTCGGGACCCACCGCGTCGACAAAGTCCTGGCCCTCGGGTGTGACCACCACAATGCGCAGGTTGTCCGGGTCGATGTGATCCTCAATCAGCGCATTGACGGTGTCTCGGTCGAGCGCCGCCACCTGCTCGGGGAGGGTGGCCAGCGGGTCGGGCCAGCCCATCGCACCCGCTTCCAGGGCCCAGCTCAGCCGTCGCCCCGGATCCACCGCCCACAGCGCGATGCGACCACCGAGATACTCCTGAATCCGCTTGAACTCGTCGGGTTCCAGCCCCTTCTCGACCAGCTCTTCAGTCAGCGCCAGCGCACCCCGGAGGGCAAACGGGCCGTTCTGAACCGTCACCGGCCGCAGCCAAACATAGAACGGATTCTGGACCCGTCCGGTGCCCGGTTGCTGGGCGGACGACCAACCCGCTTGGTGGTACCGCTCAATGTAGGCGTAGTCGCCATAGTTGAGCCCCCGGTCCCCCCGGAGCTCGCGGTACAGGCGGCCGTGGGACTGGCGGTGCTCCCCGAAGGCCGTCATCGCCAGCAGCATCGCGGGCCAGTCGGGGTGGCCCCGGTGCAGCGTGGTCGGGTGGCCCAAGTGCACGCCAGTCCCGCTGCCAGGCTTCTCCACAACCAAGATCTGACGGCCCTTCACGCTCGCCACTCGCCGCGGGGTCGGCGCGTCCACCAGGCCGGCGGGCAGCCCGGAGAGCGTCGCCCGGAGCTTCACCAGAGCGGCACCACCGGGGGCAGCCGGATCCAGCTTGCCATCGGGGAGGGCCGCCGGGCCGGAGATCCCGATGGTCACGGCACCCCGAACGTAGCGATCCCCCAGGTGAGCGGTCACCGCGTCACCGTCCAACATGGGCAGGGTGCCGGCCCGACCAGAGATGGGATGCCCGTAGGGATGGGCTTCGTAGAGCCACGAGTCGAACACTTCCATGCCGAGGTCTTCGTCGCTCTCCAGCAAGCCCTTGGTGAGGTGGTCGCTGGCCTCGTCCCGCAGGCGCGTCAGGGCGCCTTCATCGAGCTGAGGAGCGGTCAGCATGGCCCCCAACAGGGGCAACACCTCGGCCAGGTCGTCGTGCAGGGCGCGGGTGCGGAAGGTGACGAGCTCCTTGCCCACCACCACTTCCACATCGGTGCCGAGGCGGTACAGCAGCATCTCGACGTCTTCGGGAGACGCGTCGCCGGCGCCCCCCTCACGCAACAGCCGGGCGGTGAGCGCGCCCACGCCTTCTTGGCCGATGGGATCAAAGGCGCTGCCCGCGCGCACGGCCACTTGCACCCAGGTCACCGGGCCCTGGGCCGGCAAGGTGACGAGGGACACGGGCGCGGCCGCCTGCACAGCAGCAATGGGACCTCGGTCGGGCAGCGGGGCACAGCCCACGACGCCGAGAACACCGACGGTCAGGACCATCATCATGCGATTCACCGTGCACCTCCGGCGGTCGGGGCCGGCAGCTCTGGGCCGATGGGGGGGGGCTCGATGCCGACGACGGCTTGATCTGGGCCCACCAGCGTGAGGATCGTGCACTGGTCGGGCACAAGGTAGCGCCGGGCCGCCGCGCGAACGTCATCGGCCCGCACCGCACCGAGGGCGGCGACAATGGGCTCCACGTCAAGGGGATTGCCCCGGTACAGGCTGGCGCTGCCCAAGGCAGAGGCCCAGGCGTCCGGCGAGTCCAAGGTGAGGACCGCCGAGCGACCGGCCCGGCTGGCCGCGAGGCGCACTCGGGGACTCAGCTCCGGACCGTCCTCTTTGAGCTCTGCGATGGCCTCCAACACGGCATCCTCGACCACAGCGGGATCGACGCCGTCCCGGAGCTCCATCAACAAGAAGGCCAGCCCAGGGTCTCGTCCCTCGGGCGCTTCCATGTAGACCCAGTTGGCGAGGCGCTCCTCTTCCACCAGCTTGCGGTGCAGAGGGGCCACCTTGGACGCGAGCAGCTCCGGCAGCAAGGCCAAGGCCGCCGACTCTCGGGCCCCTGGCACAAACGCCGGCACCCGCCAGCCGATGGCCAGTCGGGTGTTCGCGGGCCCTTGGTCCCAGACGATCTGGGCGCGGCGCAGCCCATCTTGGGCGGGCTCCACCGGCACCTTGGGCGGGTCCCTCGGTGGCGCCTTCCACTGGCCCCAGGTGCGGCGCATGTCCGCGAGAACGACCTCTGCGTCGATGCCTCCGGCGACCACCACCGTCAGGTTGTCCGGTCGGTACCAGCTCGCGAAGAAGTCCTGTGCCGCCGTGAGCCCATCGCCCATTCCGGCGACGTCGGCATCCAAGCCGATGGTGCTGTGGTGGTAAGGATGCACCCGAAAGGCCGTGGCCATCAGGCCATCCATCGCGGCCCGGTCGGGGTTGGCCTTGCCCTTGCGCATCTCCCCTTGGACGGCTCCCGCTTCTTTGCGCACACCGGCCGCCGTGAGCGACAGGTGCGCGAAGCGGTCGGACTCCAGCTCCAGCAGTGCGGGCAAGCGGTCGGCCCGGGCGAGCAGGTGGTAGACCGTCGCATCGGCGCTGGTCCAGGCGTTCTCGGTCACCCCGAGGCGGACCAGCCGTTGCTCCCGCTCTTCCCGCGGCACGGTCTGGGTGCCGTGGAACATCAGGTGCTCGAAGAAGTGGGCGTAGCCGGTCTCACCGGCACGAAGCTCCCGACCAGAGCCCGCGCGCACCCAGGTCTGGAGCGCCACCAGCTCGAACCCCGGCAAGGGCAGCACCACCACCTGAAGACCATTGTCGAGCGTCTCGACCCGCACTTCGGGGGGCAACAGGCCCTCGGGGGCTGCGGCGGCGTCCCCGGTCAGACCCGCGGACAGGAGCATCGCCCCGAGGCCCAGCACCGGCCCAGCACCGCGGTTGCGCCAGTTGCCCCGGGGTGTCACCGACCGCGCAGGTCCGTCGAGACGCTCGCGCACTGTGGCTGTTCCATCTTGCACCCCAACACCTCCGGCATCGCCCCGAGATCTGCATGCTGACGGCATGAACCGCAGTATCTGGGACACCGATGGGCACTAAACCAGTCGCTGCCCAACGGCCACGCAGCGGCCTTCCTTGGCCCCTGGGCCTTCGGTGACAACCGGGTGTCGTGGTAAACTCTCTTCGCGCCGAGCGACGGCCCAGAACACCGGTAGACAACGGATTCCAATCCCGCGTTGTTCGTAGGTGGGCACTGGGCCATCGCAGCCAATCGGTCGCATGGACTGGCGGACGGGGCCTGGGACCTTGGCCACCGGCCCGCCACACCACCTGCAACAGGAGCTCGCCCTCATGGTCATCCCGCTCGACCTGACCGCCCCGACCCGACAATTGCTTCGTGTGCTCCGCAATCAGCCGGACCGTGGCGAGCGCCCGCCCCCGGGACTGCCAGAAAGCGTGCTCTGGCTCACCTACTGCGAGCTGCGCAAGCGCGGCGCCAAGGGGGCAGAACACCACTTCCTCCGCAGCACCCGCGAGCTGCTGCGGCGCCGTGCAATGGGCACCCTGCAGATCCCCTGCGCCGACACCAGCCCCCAAGAACACAAGCTGATTGACGACCCGATGATTGGCGAGCTCTGGAAGGCCTACAAGCGCTGCATCTCGGCCCAGCGCACCGGTCCGGCTGGCCAGCTCCTTCGCGACATCGAAGCCCAGATGTGCAACTGACCAGCCCGGTGCGCAGCGCAATGCACGGCTCCGTGGCGCGGGCCACGCCGTCGCCAGAGGCCAGCACGCGGGCACTTTGCCGGCCGGCCCTTGAAGCCCGCGCGTCGCCGCAGTAGGCCCGGAGCATTCAAGGGTGCGCCATGCCCGAGCGGTCGAGCCGATCCAGTCACGATGCATTTCACGCCGACACCGACGGGACCGATCCCGCGCGGTCGGCCGCTGCGTTCTACACGCTGGTGGACCGGGTCGTCGATGATCCCGAGGCCAGCGCGCTCCTGCATGCGCGCTTCGATCGTACGGTGGCCACGCTGGTGGTCGACTACACCGCGATGGTCAAGCGAACCGACGCCCACGGCATCGCCTACGCCCTCGGGCTGGCCCGGGCCGCAACCCGAGTGATGATGCCTACCCTCGAAGCGCGGGGCGCCGTCACGGTGAAGACGGTCGCCGACACGGTGTTCTGCATCTTTGAGAGCCCCCACGAAGCGCTCTTGGGTGCCCTCGACGCACGGGCGGCGCTGCAGACCTTCAATGTCGGTCGCACCGGCTGCCTCGCCCACCGCGAGCGCAATGACGCCATCCATCCCTGCATGGGCCTAGGCCACGGTCCGACGCTGGTCGTGCCCAAAGTGGACCTGTTTGGCGCCGAGACCAACCGCGCATTTGTGCTCGGCGAAGATGTCGCAGAAGCCAACGAGATCCTCCTGTCTGAGAGGTTTCTCGCCGCGGTGAGCCCCCTGCCCTCCGGCGTGGGGGCCTTCCACGCACCGGCGGACCGCGTGGCGGAAGCGGGCTTTCCGTTCCATGTGCTCGCCGACTACCGCGACTGAGACGACGCTCTCGCCTCCCGTCAACCTGTTGACATGGGACGGTTGACGGAGGGCAGTCACCAGGGCATGACCACCGGGCTCCCGTGCCCGGACCCAAGCCATGATCCGCTCCTTGCTGCGTGCGCCTGCCCGCCCCGACCTCGACTGGGCCTCCATCGCCGCCCGCGCAGCCCGCGGCATTGGCATCAGCGAGGCCGAGGGCATCGCCATTGGTGCGCTGGAGACCCCCGAAGAGATCAGCGCGCTGCTGGCTTGCACCGACGGCATCCGGACCACCCACAAGGGCAACGCCATCAACACCTGCGGCATCACCAACGCCCGCAGCGGCCGGTGCCCGGAGAAGTGCAACTTCTGCTCCCAGAGCGCCCACTTCGAGACCGCCGCGCCGACCTACACCACCAAGTCGGCGGACCTCATCGCGGCGGAGGCCAAGGCGGCGTTCGAGGGCGGGGTGCGGGAATTCAGCATCGTGATGGCCGGTCGATCAATCCACGCCGACAAGGACCTGACCACCCTGGAGACCGCCTTTCGCACGATCCGGGCCGAGACCGGGCTGCAGACCTGCGCCAGCCTCGGACTGATGAAGAAGAAGGACCTGGCGCGGCTTCAGGCGGCCGGCATGGAGTCAATGCACCACAACCTCGAGACCGCCCGCAGCCACCACGCAAACATCGTCGAGAGCCACACCTACGACGACGAGCGGGAGACCATCATCGCCGCCAAAGAGCTGGGCATGTACGTCTGCTCGGGCGGCATCTTCGGCATGGGCGAGACGTGGGCCCAACGGGTCGAGCTGGCCCTCGACCTGCGCGCACTCAACGTGGACAGCGTGCCCGTCAACTTCCTCAACCCCCGCCCAGGCACCCCGATGGAGGGCATGAAGGAGCTGACGCCCCTGGACTGCCTCAAGATCATCGCCATGCTGCGGCTGGTGATGCCCACGAAGGACATCATCGTGTGTGGCGGCCGCGAGATGAACCTGCTGCACGGGCAAGACAACATGTTCAAGGCCGGGGCGAACGGCCTGATGCTCGGCAACTACCTGACCACCGCCGGCAGCGCGCTCCAAGACGACCTCGACCGCCTGGAGCGCGAGGGCCTCGTGGTGCGGGCGCCCCCCCACCAGCCCCACCCGCCGAGTGTGCCCCCCGCCGTCCGCAGCACCGGCACCGACATGGGTGCACTCGCCGACAAGAACGCTGGCGTCTGAGTGCCAGCGCTTCCCACCCCACCGGGGCGCTTTGCCGCACTGGACGACCTGCTCGGCGACATCACCCACCGGGGACTCGCCCGCAGCTTGCGGCCAGTTCAGCCCACCGGCGCCACCACGGCCCTCGACGAAGATGGCCGCGCACTCACGGTCTTCTGCAGCAACGACTACCTGGGCATCGCCCACGATCCCGCCATGCAAGCCGCATGGACCGGAGCGGCCGCGGGTTCCGCTCGGCTCATCTCTGGCGACCGACCGGCCCACCATGCCCTTGAGCACGCGCTCAGCCAGCGCTTTGGCCAGCCGGCCACGCTGTTGTCGAGCGGGTGGCATGCCAACCTCGCGCTGCTCGGCACGGTCCTCCAACAGAGTGATCTGGTCTCCAGCGACATCTACAACCACGCCAGCATCATCGATGGCTTGCGGCTGACCCGGTGCCGCCGGGTGATCCTGCCGCACCGCAGCACCGCGGTTCCTGCAGATGCCCGCCTACACTGCACCGAGACCCTGTTCAGCATGGACGGGGACACCGCAGATCTCACCGAGCTCGCGGCGGTCATCGGCGAGCGATGGCTGATGGTGGACGAGGCACACACCGTTGGCGCGCTCGGCCCAGACGGACGGGGGCTTGCTGCCGACAATGGTGTACAACCGGACTTTCTCGTCGGTACTCTCGGCAAGGCCTATGGGGCCTATGGCGCGTTTGTGGTCGGCCCACCGGTGCTGCGCGAGCTGCTGCTGAGCCGAGGCCGCGCCTTCATCTTCACGACCGGCCTGCCCGAAGCCGCCTGCCATGCGGCACTGGTGGGACTGGGGCTGGCCACCGACGCCCGCCGCGACCAGCTTGCCGCCAACACCACCCGGCTGCGCAAGGCGCTGAAAGACATCGGCCTCTCGCCCCTGGGCGCCCACCACATCGTGCCCATCGTGCTCGGTCCGCCCACGATGGAAATATCCCAGAAGCTCTTCCAGCACGGCTTTCTGATCCCCGGCATCCGCCCGCCCACGGTGCCCCCGGGCCAAGAACGACTGCGCATCACGGTGTCGGCCGCCCACCGTCCGGACCAGCTCGACCGCCTGGTGGACACCTTGGACCGGGTGCTTCGACACCAGCCTTGACCCCGGCCATCGACCACCGAGGCCCTGAAGGGTTATGCCGCCTGCCCACCGGCTCCCCTCGAGCCCTCGTCTGGGCCCCACACGGCCCGTCCCCACACGACAACCGGACGTACCGGACCCATCGGAGGCCTACTTGAGCGACTCCAAGCTGGCGCTCGACCTGCCCACCGTCAGCCACCTGCGGGCGCTGGAGGCGGAGAGCATCCACATCATGCGCGAGGTCGCCGCCGAGTTCGACAACCCGGTCATGCTCTACAGCATCGGCAAGGACTCGAGCGTCATGGCCCGACTGGCCATGAAGGCCTTCGCCCCTGGCAAGCCCCCCTTCCCCTTCATGCACGTGGACACCACCTGGAAATTCCAGGAGATGTACACATTCCGCGCGAAGTTTGTGGAAGACAACGGCATCAACCTGATCACCCACGTGAATCAGGACGGCGTCGACCGTGACGTCAACCCCTTCGACTCCGGCTCTCAGGTCCACACGAACGTGATGAAGACCCAGGGGCTGCTCCAGTCGTTGAACAAGTACAAGTTCGACGCGGCCTTTGGCGGAGCACGGCGGGAAGAAGAGAAGTCGCGGGCCAAGGAGCGCATCTACTCCTTCCGCGACAAGTTCCACCAGTGGGACCCGAAGAACCAGCGCCCCGAGCTCTGGAACCTCTACAACGGCAAGATCTGGAACGGCGAGAGCATCCGGGTCTTCCCGCTGTCCAACTGGACCGAGCTCGACATCTGGCAGTACGTCTACGTCGAGAACATTCCGGTTGTGCCGCTCTACTTCGCGAAGAAGCGGCCGGTCCTCGACATGAATGGCACTCTCATCATGATTGATGACGAGCGCATTCTCGACAAGGTACCCGGCGCGCGCGAGCGGGTCGAAGAACGGGTTGTCCGCTTCCGGACGCTCGGCTGCTACCCGCTGTCCGGCGCCATCGAGTCGTCGGCCCGGGACGTGCCCGAGATCATCCAAGAGATGATGCTCACCCGCATGTCCGAACGCGAAAACCGACTGATCGACTTCGATGAAGAAGGCTCCATGGAGCAGAAGAAGCGCGAGGGGTATTTCTAGGATGTCCGACACCACCCAATCCAGCAGCGCGCCGATCACCATCGAAGCCGCACGCGCCGCTGAAGACGCGCTCATTCGCGCGGACATCCAGGGCTTCCTGGACCAGAACGAAGCCAAAGAGCTGTGTCGCTTCGTCACCGTCGGCTCCGTCGACGATGGCAAGTCCACGCTGATCGGCCGCCTGTTGCACGACAGCAAGGGCGTCTACGACGACCAGCTCGCCGATGCGACCCGCACCAGCGAGACCGGCGAGACCGCCATCGACTTTGCCCGCATCACCGACGGCCTGCGCGCCGAGCGTGAGCAGGGCATCACGATCGATGTGGCCTACCGCTACTTCTCGACCCCCCGGCGCAAGTTCATCATCGCCGACACCCCCGGACATGTGCAGTACACGCGCAACATGGCCACGGGTGCGTCCACGGCAAACGTCGCGATCATCCTGATCGACGCCCGGCTCGGTGTTCTCACCCAGTCCCGTCGCCATGCGTTCATCGCGAACTTGCTCGGCATCCCCCACTTCCTCGTCTGCGTGAACAAGATGGATCTGATCGACTACGATCAGGTCCGCTACGACGAGATCGTGGAAGACTTCAAGCAAGCCACGGCCCACACGGACTTCAAGAGCATCACCTACGTGCCCATCAGTGCGCTGATGGGGGTCAACGTGGTCGACCCGGACAGCCCGAGAACGCCTTGGTACACGGGCCCCACGGTGCTCCAGTTCCTGGAGAAAGTGGAGATCTCGAAGGACGTCAACCTGACGGACTTCCGCTACCCGGTCCAGTACGTCATCCGGCCCAACCTGGACTACCGCGGCTTCGCGGGCCAGGTCGTGTCGGGCATCATCGAGAAGGGCGACGAGATCGTTGCTCTGCCGTCGGGCAAGACCTCCACGGTCGTCGCCATCGACACTTTCGATGGTGAGCTGGACCGCGCCCACCCGCCCCTGTCGGTGGTGTTGCGGCTGGCCGACGAGATCGACATCAGCCGCGGCGACCTGATCTGCAAGCGAGACAACCTCGCCAAGGTCGGTCGCCAGTTCGAGGCGGACGTCGTCTGGATGTCCGAGACTCCCCTCGATGCGGGCAAGTCCTATCTCATCAAGCTGGGCACCAGCTACGTGCGCTGCAACGTGGAACAGATCCAGTGGCGCATGGATCTCGAACAGATCGAGCAGGTCGCCGCGGCCGAGGATCTGGAGCTCAACGACATTGGCCGAGTGCTGTTCACCACCCACCGGCCGGTGTGCTTCGACCCCTACAAGAAGAACCGGGCCACCGGTGCCTTCATCATCATCGACTCGATGACCAACACAACGGTCGGCGCGGCGATGATTGTGGACTCCGACGATCTCGGAACCACCGAGGGTGACAGCGACGCTTCGGTCCGCAGCCAGATCAGCCTCCGGGAGCGCGCCCGTCGCAACGGCCACCCCGGCGCAGTGGTCTGGCTGTCCAGTGCCCAGAACGACACCCGCACCCGCCTCGCGTTCGCGCTGGAGCGGCGCTTGTTCGATCATGGCGTGCTGGCGGCTGTTCTCGATGACGCTGATCCCCGCTACGAGGGTGAGCTGCTGCCCCACGATGCCGGATTGGCGGCCCAGCGCTTGGCCGATGCCGGTGTGTTGGTCATCGTCAGCTCGTCCAACCAGGATGCCTGGGCCGCGACCCGCCAAGCCGTGGGCACCGACCGCTTTGCGGTCGTCTCCGAGACGGGCACTGAAGACGATGCGCTGGCGGTTGACCTCAGCGCAGGCGGCGCGGTGGTCCAGATCATCGGCGCACTCAAGCAACGGGGCTGGTTGCCCCGGCGCTGACCGCCAGCGGTCTTGGCACCGATCAGGCATTTGACAATCAGAGAGCCCCCCTTGTGCGCTACACTTGGGGGGCCTTGTCATGTTCAGGTCCATCGGCCGAGTTCCGCGCTGTGCCCACTCGACACGGCGCCGCCAGCCCGAACGGAACCCGCCGCGAGTCCCACCGTTCCCGAATCCCACTCGCCACCGGAGCACGCCTATGATCGACCTCTTCCGCCACACCACCCTCCTGGCCGCACTCGCTGCCAGCATTGCGCTCGTCGGCTGTGTCGATCTGGACGAGGATGACGACAAGGACGGCGATGACGCCGTGGACCTTGCCGGTGACGACGACGGCGACGGGCTGTCGAATGGCGACGAGAACGATCTGGGCACCGACCCCAACGTCGCCGACACCGATGGCGACGGCTACTCCGACGGCGAAGAAGTCGATGGTGGCCTCGACCCCCTCGATCCCGACGACAAGCCATACGCGGGTGGGTACACCATCGACTCCTGCCGCGACGACATCCAGGGCAGCGGAAGCCCCGCAGTTGGCGCGATCGCGCCGAACTTTGCCAGCAACGACCAGCACGGCGACATCGTCGCATTGCACGACTTCTGCGGCCAAGCCGTGCTCGTCGTGACCGGCGCTGAGTGGTGCGGCCCCTGCCAGCAGTACCGCGAGACGATGGGCGGCTTCTGGGATGCCTACCACGACCGCGGGCTCATGATCATCGACCTGTTGGGCGAAGACACCTACGGCCAGGCGCCCTCGGACGAAGTGCTCGTGTCCTGGGCCCAGGACCACCACTACGCGGTCCTCGCCGACCCGGGCTGGGCCATCTCCAACACCGGCTACGTGAGCGGTGGCATTCCTGCCATCTCGCTGCTCGCACCGGGCGCCGAAGTGGTCATCCTCGACGGCTACCCCCAAGCCTACGACATCGAAGACGTGCTCCCCCGCTGAGCTCGCGCTTCGAAACCGGGCCCGCCCTCCTCACTCGGACGGCGGGCCTTCTTCGGTCTTGGGGGGCGCCCCGTCGGGCCCCAGCTGGCTGCCGAGTGGTGCCACCACGTAGAACGGCACGCGAAGCTCAAGCGGATCCCCTGCCACCGTCGGCCACGGGATCTGGTGTACCGACGAGGCCAGACAGCTCACGGCGCCCGGGCCGGGCAGGACCGCCCCCAGCACGGCCGCGCTGTGCAGCCCGCCGACGTCGAGGACCAGCTCCACCTGCAGCTTTCCGTCGGTGCCACCGAACTCGGCCTGGTGGGCGGCCGCACACGACCCAATCGCCGTGTCGAGCGCCAGCACCGCTTGGTCCAGCGCCGCATCCGTCGCAATCGGCCCGACGAGCACAGTCCCGGGATCGGGCGGCAGCAGCACAACCCGCTCCAGCGGCACCCCACCTGCCGGCACCGGGCGGCCCTTGGCCACATGCTTGCCCGTGAAGGAGATGCTCAGCACCAGCGACGCCGCCGCCATCACCATCAGCCCAAACACCATCCGGTGCTGGGGCCGAATGAAGCTGGTCCGGCGCCCCCCGCTGGGCGCCCCGGGCATCCGGCGCAACTCAAGCCCCCAGCGGGTTTGCAGTGTCGAAGTTGCAGTTCAGCAGGCTGCAATTGCGGTCGCAGCGACTGACCTCCCACCGCCGGCGCAGGGTGGTCCAGCGATCCCAGAGGACCGGCATCGGCGCCGCCTCAAAGACCGTGCCCACCGGTTCCAAGAAGTAGCAGAGACGCACATTCCCGTGGGGATCGAACGACAGGTCGCTGTGGCCAGCCCGGCAGGCTTGGCCCTGGTCCTCACCAGGCCTTGCGAAGTGGCCCTTCATGGCCTGAAGCTGCATGGCTTCGTTGCACACGGGCCCGCCCCGCAGGCGCTCTGCGGTGAGCCGGTCCAGCGCGGCGTCGATGCGCGCCAGGTCCTCGGGCGTGTGGGGGAACAGCGGTGACGCCTTCCACCAGTCCGGGTCGTAGGCGTTGTTGCCGAAGTTCTGGTAGAGCGGCTGGATCACCAGCTGGATGCCCCGGCGGCGCACAAAGTCGATGAGTTCGTCCATCTCGTCGGCGTTGCCCGCGTGGAGGATGCAAGCAATGACCACCCGAGGCGAGGCGTGGGCTTGGAGCAAGTCCAGTGCGGCCATCGCTTTGTCCCAGCTGCCCGGCTTGCCCCGAGAGTGGTCGATGGTCTCGGGACGAATGCCGTCCATGCTCACATAGGCGACCGACACGCCCGCCTCGTGAATCGCCTGGGCCCGCTGGCGATTGAGCAACCAACCGTTCGTGTTGAAGCTGACCTCGAAGCCCCGGGACACCGCGCGGGCCATCAGCGACTCCAGATCCCGCCGCAGCAGGGGCTCCCCGCCCACAAAGTTCATGCCACCAGGTGCACACCAGTCGCCCAGCCGGTCGATCACGTCCTCCCAGACCTCGCCGGGAAGGTCCACGGTGTCGTTCTTCCAGATGTCGCAGTGCACACACGGCAAGAAGCAGCGGTCGGTCACGCTGAGGTGGACTTGGGTGGGTCTGGCGGGCGCACGGCGAAGCCGGGCCTTGTCGAGCAGTCGGTCCAGCGGGGCCACACGGGGTGCGCTCATGGACTCACCTCTTGCCACCACCGCGCGGTGGTCTCGACATCATCCGACGAGAGCTCCGTGTGGTTGAGGCTTCTCGGAATGAAGCACGTCTGACAGAGCGCCAGCGCCCCGTAGTCACCCTGGGCCACGTGGGCCCGACGCTCCGCCATGGTCGCCCCCCACCACAGGTCGCGAAAGCGTGCGGAGCTCAGCTCCCCAACGGCGTTGTGGAGCAGGTTGTCGCGGGTGCAGGTGGTCACCTCCCCCTTCCAGCTCACGACCGGGCTCTTCCAGAACCCCGAGCACGGCTTGAGGTTCTCGGCGGCCACCGCCAGCCCTTTGTCGGACTCGACCGGCAGGGCCAGCCCCAAGGCACCCATTGCATCGCGGAACACGGCATTCTCCGCCTGTTGTTCCTCGGCGGTGGGGCAGTCGAGCTGGCGGAAAAAGAGCACCACATCGTCGCCTAGCGGCACATGGCCGGCAGCACAGCGCACATCCAAGCCCAGGGCCTCGCACCGGGACGTCCACAGCGCCACAAAGGCCGGCACGTCGCCCACGTTGTTGCTGCCCACAATGAACTGAAGCACCGGCCGGGGACGGCTGGCACCTCGGGCGGCCCGCAGCTTCAAGAAGCCGTGCACATGGTCATCCACGAGGGCAAACCGGTCGATGCCCTTGACCCGCAGGTAGGTCGGCTGAGTGGCCGCATCGAGGGAGAAGTGCAGCACTTGGTCCACAGCGCCCACGTTGAGCAGCGCTTGAGCCCGGGCCGGCGTCAGGTGGGTGCCGTTGGTGTGGACCTCGACCTTGTCGAAGGTGCCACACAGTGCGGCCGAGCGCAGCGCCCGCCGCCAGATCCGCGTGAAGTGCGGATGGAGCAGCGGCTCACCCAACCAGAACAAGATGAGGGTGGAAAACCCTGCGCCCCAGTCTTCCAGATCATCGAGCAGCGCATCAAAGATGGCCGGGTCGAGGTAGCCGGTCTTCGCGTGGTGGGGATGGGCGGTCTCGGACACCGAGCAGTGCACACACGCGAGGCTGCACCGGTTGGTCAGCTCCACCACCAAGTAGCTGCCCGGCAGTCGGGGCGGTGCAGGCAAGAGTTCGGCGGAGCGGTGGTTCACGACCTGACCGTACCACCACCAGCCGCCCTGGCCAGGGCCCCTTCGCCCACGGGACCATGAAGGAGTGGCCCGTGGGCGCCCTTGCCGAGGGTGCTCCCCGCCGAGCGGGCCAGCAGCTCACCAAGGTAGACAATGCCCCCTGACACGGCACTCTCGAGGTCTTGACCCCGCGCCAGACGGGCCGCAATGGCCGAGCTGAGGGTGCATCCCGTGCCGTGGGTGTTTCGGGTGGTGATGCGGGGATGGCGCCACACCCGCGAGCCCCCGCCGAGGAAGAACAAGCGGTCCTGAACCACGCTCCCGTCGCCGTGCCCGTCTTTGCGCAGCACGTTGACCTGGTGCGCCGTCGCCCACTCGCCGACATCCTGGTCCCCCACCAGCCGTCGGGTCTCGGGCAAGTTCGGCGTGAGCAGCGTGGCCATTGGCACCAGCAGGGAGCGCAGCGCATCCTCGGCGTCCGGGTCCAGCAACACATCCCCCGAGGTGGCGACCATCACGGGATCGAGCACAACCGTGCCCCGGTAGCCGACCAACGCATCGTGGATCGCCTGGGCCGTCGATGCCGCCCCGACCATGCCGATCTTGATGGCCGTGGGCTGCATGTCGTCGACCACGGCGCGGATCTGGTCCCGCACAAAGTCCGCCGGCACCGGCATCCAGCGCTGCACGCCCTGAGTGTTCTGGACGGTCAGTGCCGTGACCACCGCCATGCCGTAAGCACCGGCATCTTGGAAGCTCTTGAGGTCCGCTTGGATGCCCGCACCTCCGCTGGGATCCGAGCCGGCGATCGACAGGACGACCGCCGCGGTCACTGCTCGCAGCCCACGTCGATGCACACCACCGTGCGCATGCCCGCTTCAACCGTGAGCTCCAGCTCGTTGCTGCAATTGTAGGTGCCCTGGCGCGCATCGAGGCGGAGCACCCACGTGCCCGCGCCGACCCGCTTGGTGAACTCGCCGCCGGCGTCGGTCTCTCCCACCTGGGGAGCGCCCTGAACGTCAACGTTTTCAAGGGTATAGGTCACCCCCGCGACGAACTGGGGGTCATCGAGGGAGCTGCCCTCGTCGGTGATGACCCGCGCCCAGATCTCCCCGCTCGCCGGGTCGTCCTGCTCCAAGGGCTCCAGCTCAAAGCCCGACGCATCTTCCATCGCCAAACAGAAGGGCAGGTTCAGGGCAGTGTCGAGGTCTTTGCCGTCGCAGGCCACACACCCCAGCAACAGCAGCACTTGAGGTCGCATTCGGCATCTCCAGCCAGTCCAGCGCCCGCCGTATCGCAGCAGCACATCGCCGGCTTGCAGGCATGGCCTCCCCGGGATGGTACACCACCTGCATGTCTGGAGTCCCCCATCCTGCGCCCGTCGGGCCCGAGTCCATCGCCCGCCGCCTCCACGGCTGGACGGCAGGCCCGGTGCCGGGGCCGATGACGATGGAGCTCTACCCAACCCTCCAGTGCAACCTGAACTGCAGCTTCTGCGACACCACGGACCGCCACCGCCCACCGGTCAACGAGCTGTCCAAAGAAGCGCTGCTCGGGTTGGTGGACGAGGCCGCCGCGCTCGGGGTCCGCCGGGTCTTTGTGCTCGGCGGCGGCGAGCCCCTGGCGCGCAAGGACGCCGCCCCAGCGCTGCTCCGACGCATCAAGGAGCGGGGCATGGAGGGCATTCTCGCGACGAATGGCACCCTGTTGGGGGCAGAGCTCGCCCACCAGCTCATCGACACTGGCTGGGACGAAGTGCACGTGAGCATCGACGCCCCGGACGCGGCAACCCACGACCTGCTGCGGGGCCAAGCCGGTGCCTTTCGACGCACGGTGCGAAACACTTGTCGCTTGTCGCAGCTGCGCGTGCGCCGGGGCCTCTCAAGCCCCAAGATCGCGCTGCACTTTGTGCTCACGCGGCTCAACTGGCGCACCTTGCCCGGGATGATCGATCTGGCGGTGGCCCTGGGTGCATTCCGGGTCGACTTCGACGCGCTGATTGCCTACACCCCCGAACAACAGGCGCTTCAGCTCAGCCCTGCCGAGCGTGCCGCGGTGCCCGACGTCGCCCGGCGTGCCATCGAGAACGCCGACAAGCACGGCATCATCACCACCCTCGACCACTTCTTGCACCCCGAGCGCCTCGACCGGGGCAACACCCGCATCGAGATTCCCGAAGAGCCGGGCATTCAGGGCGCCCCCTGCCTCAAGGCTTGGCACTATCTGGTGATCCAAGCGGACGGCCGCAGCAGCCCCTGCTGTGTGCTCGCCGGCGAAGGGGGACAGGTGCAAGGCCAAGGGCTCGCCGGACTGTGGCGGGATGACCCCTTCCTGAATGCCGTGCGTCAGGGCATGCTGGACAAGACGCCGCTGGCCCGGTGCCGCGAGTGTACTTGGAACATCCTGGCCCATGAAGCCGACGTGCGCGGCGAGCTTGCACAGCTCCAGGCCCCCGGCGTCCACACCACCCACCCGGGGACCTGACCGTGGGCATCAACCTCAACCTGGAGCTCACCGACCACTGCAACATTCGGTGCCGGATGTGCAGCCAGTCCCTCCGCGACGAAGCCCATGGCGCGCCCATGCGCTTCATGGAGTGGGAGACGTGGAAGGCCGCGCTGGACGGGCTTGCCGACATGCCCGACGACGTGCACCTGTGCCCCCACTGGCTGGGCGAGCCCACGCTGCACCCCCAGTTTGACCGGTTTGTTGAGTACGCATTTGCCATCAACTCAAACAACCGGCTGTTTCGCGAGTTCAAGCTGCACACCAACGGGGTGGTGCTGCCCGAGTCCCGGGCGCGCTTGCTGCTGCGGCTGGCCAACCGCACCGATCAAGCCGCCGACACCTTTCGGTTTGTGCACTTCTCCATCGATGCCTACTCCCGCCACGCCTACGCTTGGGTGAAGGGCGCTGACCAGCGAGACCGGGTGTTCCGCAATGTGGAGCGCTTCCTCAACTTGCGCCACACGCTGGGGCTCGAGTGGCCCCGGGTGACCCTCGCGTACGTGGTCCAACCTGGAAACGCACATGAGGCCGGCGAATTCAATGCGCACTGGACCGGGCTGCTCCGCGCACAGGGGCGCCCCGTCGCACACACCTGCGACTGGCCAGATCAGCTCGTCGACACCCTCTACTACCGGCCACTGAACACCGGGGACCAAGCCGCGGCCGACCGCATGCACGCCGACGTGTGCCGCGAGCTGGGGATCACAGACAACACCGCTGACCGACTGCGCGGCGCCGAGAGCTTCTGAGACGGGCGGCTTGAGGGCACCACTGGACCGTCAGGCATTCGTCAAGTACACTCGGGCGTCGACCCTTCGGCCTGGATGCATCCGTGCGTCCCGGCCTGCCTCAAGCGGGTCCAGAATTCGTCCGGGAGCCCCGACATGCGCCTCTCCATGCGCGCCGCAACCCTGCTCTCCTGCTCCGCTGTCATGCTCTCGGCATGCGGCGACAGCTTGGTCAACCAGCCCGCGGTCGAAAAAGAGGGCACAACCACGGCGGACTGCGGCACCGCCAATGCCGTGCTCACCGAGTTCAGCCTCGACTTCGGCGAGATCTTGGTCGGCCAGTCCAAGACCTTGTCCTTGGCCCTCACCAATGCCGGTGGCTGCCCACTCAATGTGGAGTCCATCAGCACGAGCAACGCCGAGTTCAGCACCCCGCTGAGTGTCATCAGCATCGCGGGCGGCGGCGCAGCCACGCTCCAGGTCACATACGCCCCGCTCGACTACCGGGCGGACGAGGGCAGCCTCGACTTGGTCTCTGACGACGCGGACAGCCCCAACCTCAGCATCACGCTGCGGGGTGCGCCCATCGTGGACGGCGACGGCGACGGCTACCCCAGCACCGAAGCGGGCGGCGGCGACTGCGACGATGACGACCCGAACGTCAACCCCGGGGCCGAGGACGAGTGGTACGACGGCGACGACTCAAACTGCGATGGCGCCGACGAGTACGACCAAGACGGGGACGGCTTCCAGACCTACCTGTACAATGACGAGCCCAGCGCAATGGGTGGTGACTGCCAGGATGCCAACCCGGACATGCACCCGGGTGCGGTGGACGTCTGGTACGACGGCATCGACAGCAATTGCGATGGCGTCGACGACTTCGACAAGGACGAGGACGGCTGGCGCCACCCCTCGGGCGGTGGCTCCGACTGCGATGACGAAGACCCCGAGATCAACCCCGACGGTGCTGAGCGCATCAACGGCGCCGACGACGACTGTGACGGCAGCGTCGACAATGACATCCCTGGCTGGAACGCCGACTACCGGTGGGAAGGCACGGCAGCTGGCGACATGGCGGGCATCGCCATCACCATGGGTGACCTCGACGACGATGGCGTGGTTGAGCTGATTGTCGGCGCGTCTGGGTTCACGTCCAACACGGGCATGGTGGCCATCATCGAGGGCGACGCGCTGCCGGCAGACGGGGCGAACCTGCTCTCCGCCAGCAACACGATCACCGGCATGCTCTCGGGCGACTTCGCCGGCAGCAGCCTCGCGTTCCTCGAGGCGTCCGGCCTCTACGGCGACCCCTACTTGGTCGTCGGCGCGCCCCGTGCGAACAGCGGCTACGGCGCAGTGTTTATCTTGGACGGCAACGACGCCATGTCGGTGCGTGACGTGGGCTACGCGGTCGCCCAGATCAGCGGTGCCGGCGGCGCCAACGGCTACTACGTCGGCTCCAGCCTCAGCGAAGATGTCGACATCAACGGTGACGGCATCGAAGACCTGTTCGGCTACTACCAGATCAGCACCGCCCAGCGCCCGGTGCCCTACCTGTGGATGATGGACGGTGCGAGCTGGGACTCGGGCAGCTTCACGTCGCTGACCCTCGCGAGTGCCACGGCCCGCTGGTCCACCGACGGCGGCGGCGGCATCGGCAACTACAACTCTCGGATGGATGAGAGCCTGCCCCGGGGCGGCGATCTCGACGGTGATGGCTACGACGATATGCTGTTCTGCGACTACCTCGCGGACTACGCAGGCACGAACGATGGGGCCACGTGGGTCTTGTTTGGCAAGACGGCCGGCTACTCCAACAGCTCCGCGGCCAACATCGAAACGGACGGCAACATCGCGACCACGGCGGGGACCTACGAGCGCCACGGCATGCTCTGCGCCATCCAGCCCGACGTCGACGGTGACGGCGACGACGAGCTGTGGGTCTACACCCCCGGCCGCCTCAGCCTCGATCTGGTCGAGGGTGGCACCCACCTGCGCTCCACCGGCAACGACCCCGACGACTACCTCCTCGCGTCCTACGCTTGGAAAGAGAGCGGCGCCGAGCCCAACATCCTGCGGCGCTTCGGTGATGTGACGGGCGACGGCGTCGAAGAGATGGCCCTGTCCCTCTCGGTGGCCGGCGCCTCCCAAGGCGAGGTTCGAATCCTCGACGCCACTGCGTCGGGAGAGTTCGATGGTGCGTCGGAGGTCTTCGCGGTCATCAAGGGCGACAACGACACCGACCTGGGCGTCTACAACGGGGCGTACGGCTTCGGCCTGAACCAGCAAGCCGGGGATCTGGACGGCGACCGCCGCCTGGACTTTGCAGTGGGCGACTACGGCTGGGGAGCCACGGGCTCCGAGAACAAGGGTGCCGTCTTCTTCAGCGTCGGGCGCTGAGCGACACCACGGACGTCTCGCACTGGCCAGACCTTCTGCCGAGGGTCTGGCCACTGTGCGTCTTGGGCCCGCTCAGCCGGCGTTGAGCAAGTAGTGCACGCCGGGGAACCAGCGGGCAACCAGCTCTGGGCCCCGCAGCAGCCACACGATGGCGCCCAGGGCCAGGAACGGACCAAAGGGCAAGGGCGACGCAAGCCCCCAGCCCGCCCGCCGCCGCACGAGCAACAGGGTGATGCCCACCACCGAGCCCGCGAGGCACGCGAAGAAGAGCACGAAGGGCACCCCCGGCAGCACACCGACAAAGGCCCCAATCATCGCGAGCAGCTTGGGGTCACCCCAGCCCATGCCCTCTTTGCGCCGGACCACCCAGTACAGCGTCATGATCAGCACCAGCACGCCCGCCCCGAAGAATGCGCCCAGCACCGCATGCTTCCAGTGGACGGCGTCCGGGTAGCCCATCCAGCCCAGCAGCACGGCACTGAGAATGCCCACGGGTGCGGCATAGATGCTCACTTCATCCGGGATGATGTAGTGGCGCAAGTCCACAAACGTGGCGACCTCGAGCATGGCCACAAACGCGAGCTGGACCACAAAGGCGACGCCATGGGCACCATCGAGGGCGGTCGGATCCGGAATCACCCGCCAGAACAGCAGCAGCGCCAGCAGCCCCGTGAGCAGCTCGATGGTCGGGTAGAGCGACGAGATGCCGGTGCCACAGTCGCGGCACTTGCCCCGCAACAGGATCCACGACACCACAGGAACGTTGTCGTAGAAGCGAATCCCCGCGCCACAAGACGGACAGTGGCTGGGGGGGTGCACCACCGAGCGGTCTTCGGGCAGCCGGGCGATGCAGACGTTGAGGAAGCTGCCGATGAGCAAGCCCAACACCAGCGCAAAGCCACCGAACATCCGCCACGCTGTCCACGCGGCCTCGGTCAGCAGCGGGTCGTCGAGGTTCATGGGGTGTCCTGAATGACCGCGATGACGTCGTCGACGTCGTCCAGCGACATCCCGGCGTGGCACGGCAAGGCCAGCGCTTCAGCGCAGAAGCGCTCGGCATTGGGGCACGGGCAGGTCCGCGCCAGGCCATCGAGGGCCGGCTCGTGGTGCAGGGGTCGAGGGTAGTAGATGGTCGCTTCGATGCCCGCCGCCAGCAACCGGGACCGCAGCACATCCCGCTGGCGGCTGCGCATGCACAGCACACTCACCGGCCGCCCTCGCCCGGGCACCAGAACCTTGGCGCCCAGCGCGTCCTGGTAGCGCATCGCGAGGGCCCGTCGGTGTTCGAGGCGGCGGGCCAGATCGGGCAAGCGGCCCAGCACGACCGCCGCCTGAAGGGCGTCCAGGCGGGAATTCCGGCCGACATGGCCCTGGACCCGCACGGCACCCTGGGGACCGAGCCCATGGCTGCCCAGCGCACGCACCCGCTCGGCAAGCTCCGCCGAGTCCGTCAGCACCGCGCCCCCGTCGCCGGCACCCGCCAACACCTTCGTTGGGTAGAGGCTCAGCGCCGCAATGGGGCCTTGGCCCACCGGCGTCTGGGCGCCCGCTGCCTGAGCGAGATCGTCCACCACCAGGGCATAGTCCGGAAGTCCACCGATGTGTGGGGCCGCCATACCAAACAAGTGCACCGGCACCACCGCCTTCACCCGCGGGCTCCACGCTTGGCGGACCGCCGCCGGATCGAGCAGCGGCCGGTCCGGCAACACATCCACAATGACCGGCCGTGCGCCCACGAGCACCACCGCACTGGCCGTCGCAAAGAAGCTGACCGCGGGCACAATGACGTCGTCGCCCGGCCCGACCCCGCACGCCATCAGCGCCAACACCAGCGCGTCCGTGCCGCTGTTGACCCCGACGCCATGGGCCATGCCGAACAAGTCCGCGAGCGCACGCTCGGCCTCGGCCACCACCGGTCCACCGATCCAGCGTCCGGACCGCAGCACCGCCAACACCCGCGCTTCGACCGCCTCGGCGCTGGCACGCTCCACGGTCGCGGGACTCTCGCGAGAGATCCGCCAGGGCGGACTCACTGGATGTCCTTTCGCTCAAACACCATCACCGCCCCGAGCAGCACCGCCGACGTGTAGGTCGCGCCATAGGCCAGCGCCGAGCCCAGGCGCCCCCAGGGGATCGGCATGTGGTGGACCGCTTCTTCGCGGATGCTGAACACCTCGAAATTCGGCAGCGCCCAATACAGCACCCGTGCGACCTCTCGCATCGCGGGGGACTGGGCCTGGTTGCCGAAGACCCAGATGTCGTCGGCAAGGTGGCCAATCACAAACACCGACAGGGTGAAGGCGGCAGCCGTCACCGGTGAGCTCGCCGCGCTGAAGAGCGTCGCAAAGGCCGTCAACAGGGCAAGCTCGGCGATGAGGAGCCCCATGCTGACAAAGACAACTGGCGGTGGGAACTCCTGGCGCATCGTCATCAGCGCGCAGTACAGCGCCAGCAGGATGCCCACCTCGACGACCAAGGTGGCCATCAGCCCGAGGTACTTGCCCACCACAAACTGCCAGCGCGGCAGTGGCTTGGACAGCACCGTGTAGACGGTCTTTCGGTCCAGCTCTTTCCACACCAACGAGATGCCCAAGAACATCGCAATGATGGCCGCAAACAGGTCGATGGCGCCCTGGGCGATGCTGCGCACCACCTTGGCTTGGTCGCCGATCGTGATCTCTTCGGTCACCAGCGACATGCCCAGCACCAGCACGCCGAAGAACAGGATGCTGTAGAGGACCTTGTCGCGAATGGCCTCGCGCAGTGTGTTCCGGGCAACCGCGAAGACCCGCTTCATGCGAGCACCCCCATCCGCTTGGCATCCACTGGGGTCTCCCGCTCGACCGCATCCAACAACAGCGACTCCAGCGACGCCCGCACCGGCGTGAGCTGGTCCACCGCCACGCCGGATGCCGCACACCACGCGAGGGCATCGGCCACCCCGTCCGGCGGCAGGGTCACCACCGCAGTTGTGCCTGAGCGGCGAGCCAACTCACCGAAGATGTCCTTGTCCGGCATGTTCTCGGGGATCTCAGACAACCGCAGCTCGACGTGACGCGTGCGTCCCGCAAGCAGCTCGTCCATCGTGCCGACCCCCTGCAGCTTGCCCCGCACCAAGATGGACACCCGGTCGCTCATCGTCTCGACGTCATGGAGCACGTGGCTGGAGAAGAAGACCGTGCGCCCGGCGTCCCGCTCCTCCAAGATCACATCACGCACCAGCGCCCGCCCGAGAGGGTCGAGCCCACTCGTTGGCTCGTCGAGGATGATCAGCTCAGGCTCAGCGATCAAGGTCTGGGCGAGGCCGACCCGCTGCAGCATGCCCTTCGAGTAGGACCCCAGCGGCACGTCGGCGAAGCGCGTCAGATCCACCCGATCCAACAGCGCCTCGGACCGGCGGCGCAGCACCCCGGGATCCATCTCGAACAGCTCACCATAGAAGCGCAGCAGCTCCCGGGCGGTGAGGTGCTGGTAGAAGTACGGACGCTCGGGCAAGAACCCAACGCGGCTGCGGGCCGCTGGATCGCGGTGGCTGCGACCCAAGAGCTGGACCGTGCCTTCGGTCGCTTGGTGCAGCCCGACCAGGATCTTGATGGTGGTGGTCTTTCCAGCACCGTTGGGGCCGATGAAGCCAAAGACCTCGCCCCGGTGCACCTCGAGATTGAGCTTGTCCAGGCCCACGTGGGCCCGCCGCCAGAACCCCGATCGGTAGACCTTTCTCAGCCCGCGGATCGAGATCGCCGGCGTGTCAGCGGCGATGGTGCTCATGGTTCCCCACGTCCTTGGCCGCGCAGCCACGCCGCCACCTTGTCGGCCGGGTAGGCCCCCGCGCTGCGCCAGTTGCACCGATCGCACAGCGGCCCACTCTCCGCAAATCGTCCTTCGACATGGGCCTGACGCCAGGCTTGCATCGTGTCTCCGTTCCAGATCTGGTGGAGGCTCTGCTCCCGCAGGTTGCCCACCACGTTCTCAAGGTGCTCATCGAGGCAACACGTCGTGACCTCGCCGCCGACATGCACCATCGGGGTGTTCCAGAGTCCGGCGCAAGGCGGGCGGTTTGACATAGCCCCGACCTAACCCGATGGGGGTGCGTCGGGTCCACCCTCGAAGCGCTGCCAGACGCCGTTCACCAGCCGCTCGTGGGGCATGTAGATCGCTTTGTAGGCGAGGTGGCGGCACTGCTCCACGTAGAGGCCGAGGTAGTGGTGGCGACCGGACTGTTTTCGCAGCCAAGCCGACTCCATCAGCACACTGAACACCCCGAGCGAGCGCCGGGACTCGTCCGGATCAAAGTAGAAATACACCGAAGATGTGTCCTGCTCGCCCAAGTCGACAATGCCCACGCCCACGAGCCGATCGTCCACTCGGTACAACATCTCGATGGTGTCGACACACGAGCTCACGAACCAGCTCTCATACCCCTGACGGGTCATGAGGGTCTCGCTGCGGGTCAGGCCCCGCTCCAGCTTGTGGCGGTTGTAGAGGGCCAGCTTCTCAGGCGTGAACGTCGCCGGCGCGACCTCAATCTGCACATCTCGGTTGCGCTTGATGACCCGCTTCTGGGACCGACTCGGACGGAACTCCTGGACTGGAATGCGAATTGGTTCGCATGCCGTACAGGATGGACACGATGTCTGATATAGCATCCTACCGACGCGCCTATCGCCTCGCCCCATGCTGAGATCGGTGAGTGCCGGGTCAAGCTTCCGGAACTGCCACCGCAGCGGCATCCGCGCCACCTGGCCCTCGATGTAGGGACACGGCTCGGGCTCATCATGCACGACTTGCTCACGCTTGCGCATGCTGCTCCAGCTGCCGGGACTGACGAGGGCCCTCCCTATCCCGCCGGCCGGAGAGCTATGCTCCGAACCCGCACGACGCAACGCCCGCGCCAGGAGCCACGCCATGGGAGTCAGGGTCGACTTGAGAGATGGCTTCGGACAGCTCACGCTCGACCGCCCGCTCGCCGCCCATGCCTACACGCGCCAGATGCTGGATGCCCTCGCCGACGGCTTTGCCCAGCTCGCCAAGGAAGCCTCCGTGATCTGGATCGGCAGCACCGGCGACCGGGCCTTCTGCGCGGGCGCCGACCTCCACGAGCTGGGGGCCGCTTCGCCGACGGACGCGCTCGACCTCCGCAGCCAGCAAGTCTTCGACGGCATCGCCCGCAGCCCGGTGGTCAGCGTGTGTGCCATCCAGGGACCCGCCGTGGCTGGCGGCTGTGAGCTGGCGCTGGCGTGTGACCTGCGTGTCGTGGGCCCAGGGGCCCGGCTCCGGCTTCCCGAGACGTCCATGGGGCTGATTCCCGCCGCCGGGGGCTGCACCCGGTTGACGCAACTGGTTGGCCAAAGCGTCGCAAAACAAGTCATTCTCGCGGGGCACGAGCTGAGTGCAGAAGACTGCGGGCGGCTCGGACTGGCCATCGGTCCGGTGGCGGATGTGCACGCCGAAGCGGAGGCCCTCTGTCGCCGGCTGGTGGGCCGGGACCCCATCGCCCTGCGACTGGCCAAACAAGTCATCGACGGCGACGGGGGCACCACCTCGCTGGGCGCCGAGCGGGTGGCCGAAGCGCTGCTCTACAGCCGACGGCCCCAATGAGCGCGCGATGTTGCGGACTCACCGCACTGGCCATGCTCGCTTGCGCGCCTGAAGCCCCCCCCGTCCTGTTTCGCCCGCTGGTGCCCCAAGCCGGCCCTGCGGCGTCCACGGCCACAACGCGCTCCGACCAAGGCGCCGGGCTGGGCCAGACCGACCGCTTGGATCGCCTCCACATTGGGCGCAGCCCGGTCCACACGGTGCTGGTGGGCTGGCACACCCCGAGGGGCTGGCGGCTCCGGGCGACGGAGGGGGAGGGCTGGGGCGAGGTGCAGGCCCCCTCACCGCTCACAGAGCTGCCGGCAATCCTCGGGAACAACGCACTGGTAGGTACCCTCGCCGTTGCCGGCCAGACCGTGGCCCTGGCCGCAGGCGCCCAGGAGTCCGGCACCTGGCGGATGCGCACCCGGGCCGGTCACACCACGGTGCTGCGCGATGATGGGGCCGTGAGCAACGCGCTGGAGCCCAATGCGGGCTGGCAGCACCCCGCCACGCGGCTGTCGGCGACCTCCGCCGTGCTCGACCGCAGCGATGTGCCGTGGGCGGCCACCCACACCCTGCGCACCATCCAAATTTGGCGCTGGTTCCGAGGCAACTGGCGCGAGGACAAAGCGCTGCCCCGAGGCCGCGGTGCCATCGTGGGTGTGCCACCAGAGCTCAACTTGGTGCCCCTCTCCGACGGCGGTGTCGTGGTCGCCCACTGCACCAATGGCACCCTCCAGCTCCACCCCGTGCGCACGGGGCGACGGTTCCCCGCAGTCCCCGCCTCGGCCACCTGCGGAACGGCCCAAGACACCCCATCTGGGCTGGTTCTGATCGTGTCCAGGGCCGACCACTCGCTGGAGCTCCTCCGTGCTGAGCGGGGCGAGTGGCAGCCGCTCGGCGAGCCCCTGGCCCGCAGCCGCACCTCCAGCAACGTGCGCCTCGCAGTTGATCCAGATGGCGGCTTCCTCGCTGCTTGGACCGAAGCGCTGGGCCGAGGCCCGGGGGACCGCCTGCTCCAGACCGGCTTGCCTCAGGGCATCTACGCGGCGCGGTGGACCGTCTCCGACGGCTGGACGGGGCTCGGTCCCCAAGCGGGCGAGCTGGCCGGGGACCTCGGCCTCGGTGCCGGGGGCCAGCCCATGCTGAGCCGCAGCCCCACCGGTGAGCCTTGGCTGGGCATTGTGGACCAGCGCACAAATGATGGGCTGCTCCACTCGTGGGCCCCCGACGGTGCCTTGCCCGCCCTCCCCGTCACCGCGGGTGCGGCCCTGGCTCTGGCCCAGACGTCCGGCCAGAAGCTCATCGCGGTGGGCAGTCCCGGGGGTGTGGCGGTCCACCAGCTCGCCACGACATGGCAGCCCTTGGCCACCCTGCCCCCGCCTCCCCGACCCGTCGGGCGCCGCAGTAGCGGAGGTCCGGTGGACCTGTTCGGTGAGAGCGGGGAGGAAGGCGCGCTCTTCGCAGCGGACTGGCGCACGGACGGCAGCCTCGACAAGGTGACAGCAGCCGGCGCAGCCCGGTCGATGACGACGGGAGGCAGGGTGCGCGCCCTGTCCGGGGGCGCGATGATCGTGGAAACCCAGTCCAGCGACCAAGTGCTGCGCATTCCCGGGGAAGTGGTGGCGGCCCCCCTGCCGTGCCCCGAGTTCGCGGCCACCTTGGGCACCGACCTCGAGGGCCGACCCCTCGTCGGATGCCCCACCAGCGAAGGCTGGACCGTGGCCCGCTGGGTGGACCAAGCCTGGGCGCCCGTCGCCGCCCCCCCGCTGGTCCCCGACACCACCGAAGCATGGCTCGGGGCCACCGGGGCCGGGGACGTCATGTTGCGGCGCAGTGACACGGGCAACCTGTGGTTGCACACCCACCAAGATGGCGTCTGGAAGCCGTTTCCTGGCAGCGATGACGGCGAGGTCAACGTGTGCAGCGGGCCGTGCGGCGGGGCGACACTGTCCGCCCTCCCCTCCGGGCTGTGTGTGGCCGCATCCAGCCTGCAAGCCGACGGCCCCCGCCCCGTGCTCTGGTGTGAGGGCGACCAAGGCGAGCAAGGCGGCTGAGCGGCTCCGGCGTGGAGCTTCGCCCGGCACCCTGCCCCCACAACCCCACCACAGCGGGCACTCCCGCGCCACGCCGAATGGCCCGTCCGCCCATGGCGTCCCCTCCTTGCGCAGCCCGCGCACCCGGAGGCCCCATGCGCCACATCCCCCTGCCACCCGCCCTCTCGCTGCAACACCAGCTCGACCTCGGGCCCCAGGTCGGCGAAGCGATCTGCCGAGATGCGCTCTGGCAGGCTGTCTGTGGCAGTGCCCTCGCGCACCAGGGCGCGGCAGTGATCGAACAGCACACCCGCCGAGTGGTGGCGCTGGATGCCCCCGGCGAAGCCCTGGCGGCCGCTGGGTGGCAACTCACCCGCGTCTTGGACCAACCGTGCCACCGTCGACCAGTGCCGCCAGAGCGCGCGATGTTGGTGCTCAAGCGCACGCTCGGTGGGCCCCGTGCGCCGTCCGGCGAAGACCTCGCCCGCCGGCTGTGGCGGTCCCGTCACCTGCTGTACCCGGCCGACGCCGAAGCCCTCCGCATGGTGCTCGCCGACGACGGGGCCCACCGCTCCCTCCGGCTGCGCCGACGGCGACCCGGCGGTGGGGTGCTGCTACACGACATGCTGAACACCGAAGGACTGGCCGCATGGATGGGCATCCCCGACGGCCTCGCGGCGTGGTTGTTGCCGGGCATTGGCGACCTGCCCGCCGGCACACGCTTCTGCCCCACGGGCCCGAGCTGGGATGAGCGAAGCTGGACCCTGCGCGCACCCCGGGGCACGCTCCCCGGCATTGTCGACCACCACGCCCACCTCGTCGTCCGCAGCAGGCCGGGTGGGGCAGTGCGCAGCGCCGATCTGTGCCTGCCCGCCGAGACGAACCAACACCCTCTCGCCACAGCCACCAGCCAAGCCGTGGGCCAGCGGCTCACCGCAGCGGGGCTGCTTGAGGCCCTGGGCCGACAGGTCGCGTGAACCACCACGGCTGAGGCATCACACTTCAGGGCGCTCAAAGCCCGAGGCCACCCAAGCCGCCGCGCGGGTGCGGCTGAGCTGAAACTGAGGGGGCACCTCAAACCGCGCCAGCTCGGCCCCATAGAGGTCTTCGGCGGTCAGCAGACCCACCGGATCGATGTCGTCCGGGATGACATCAAAGACGACCACCACGATGCCCCGGTCGCCCCCATCCACCCGATAGCTGCGCCGAAAGGCCGTGCGGCGCTGATACTCGCTGCGGGTCAGGAAGTCCTGCGCGGCCTTCACTTGGGTGCGGAAGTCCGAGTCGTTGAGGGGCTTGGGGTCTTTCTTGTTGCGGCCCATGACCCACGGCACAACCAGCACAGGCTCGTCATCCCCATCGCGGGTCATCGACAGGGCCCAGCCCCCGCCGTCTTCGTCCAGCACCACTTCAGCGTTCCAGCCGAGGTCGTGCCACGTGGTCACAATCGGTTCCTTGATCTTCTTTTTCTTGGCCATGCCGGGCCCCTATCGAGCTGCACACCTCAGGCGCGGACAGATTCTGTCCCCTGCCGCCAAAGATCCCCCCGTGGCCCCAGGGCTCCCCCTCGGCCGGTCCCCGGACGACAGCCCCTCCGCAGCGGCTATGCTGGATCTCCGTCCCCGAGGCCCCCGTGCACGTGCGTCCCCGCATCCTCTCCGTCGGCACCGCCAACCCGCCAGAGCGCTACACCCAGCAAGAGGTGCTGGACCGGTACCGTGCCGAGAATCCCGCCGTGCGGGCCATCTTCAGCGCATCCCACATCAAGACCCGCCACCTCTACCTGCCGCCCCCCGGCGAAGATGGCGTGCCCCGAGAGACCCAGACCGAGCTGCTGCGTCGCCACCGCCAAGGCGCGATGGACATGGGCAGCCGGGCCATCGCCGCGGCGCTGGAGCCCCTCGGCCTGACCACGGCCGATGTCGACTATCTGTGTTGCATCAGCTCCACTGGCTTCATGCTGCCCGGCCTGTCGGCCATGTTCATCAAGCACTTCGGCTTCCGGGTGAATTGCAGCCGCATGGACATCGTGGGCATGGGCTGCAATGCGGGGCTCAACGGGCTCAACCCGGCGTCGGCGTGGGCATTCGCGAACCCGGGCAAGACCGCGCTGATGGTGTGTTGCGAAGTAAACACCGCGATGTACATCTATGAAGACACCGTCGCGACCGGTGTGGTGAACAGCTTGTTCGGTGATGGGTGCGCCGCCGTTGTGCTGCGGTCCAGCCCCTCCGACGAGAACACCTTTGCACCGACCATTCTCGGGTTCCAGAGCCACATCATTCCCGACACCTGGGCGGCCATGCACTACGAATGGCGGGAAGACAAGGGCGCGTACTCGTTCATCTTGGAGCGGGACGTGCCCTATGTGTTGGGCACCCACGCGGAGACCCCAGTGGCCGCGCTGCTCGCCCGCTATGGACTCAAGCGGCGCAACATCGCCCACTGGCTTGTGCACTCTGGCGGCAAGAAAGTGATCGACGCCATCAAGTACACCGTGGGCATCACAGAGCACGATGTGCGCCACACCGTCGGCATCTTGCGGGACTACGGCAACCTCGGCTCCGGCAGCTTCCTGTTCTCCTTCCAGCGCTTGATGCAGGAAGGCAAGGTTCGCCGGGGCGACTACGGGATCATGATGACCATGGGTCCCGGCTCCACCATCGAGACGGCGCTGTTGCGCTGGTAGGACACATCTTTGGGACCCTTCACCACTCTGACCTTTCGAGAAGACGGCGATGTGGCGACCGTTGTGTTGTCCCGACCGCGCACCAACATGCGCATGGTGCGCGAGCTCACCGCAGTCTGCGACCACCTCGACGACGTGAGCCCGTGCTCGGCGGTGGTCTTTCGGGGCGACAACGGCGTGTTCAGCGAAGGCATGGACTTCCAGGAGTTCCGCCCAGACCAACCGGTCGACATCCATGGCTTCAACAAGTGGGAGAAGCTGTGTGTGCGCATTGAGCGCCTGCCCAAGCTGACGATTGCGGCCATTGAGGGCGCGGCCATCGGCGCCGGACTCCAGCTCGCCCTCGTGTGTGACCTGCGCCTCGCCACCCCCGAGAGTGTGCTCCAGCTCGATGAAGTCCGCAAAGGCTTCCTCCCCGGCATGGCGACGTTCCGCTTGGCCAAGTCCATTGGGCTCGGCCGGGCCAAGCGCATGATGCTCACGGGTGCACCATTGAGTGCCGCTGAAGCCGTCGACATCGGCATTCTCGATGAAGTGTGCCCAAGCCTGGACGAGCGGGTGCCCGCACTGGTCCAAGATCTGCAGCCCATCAACACTGTGGCGGTCCAGCTCGCACGGCGGCTGCTCAACGAGAGCTACTCCGCCAGCTTTGAGGACGGCATCGGCAACTTCTTGGCCGCCCAGCACCGCGCGTGCACTCAGTCCGCCTTCATTCGCACCCTCGAGAAGGCCCACGACAAACCCAACGACGGAAACTGAGCTTCGATGTCCGCATCGCGCCCATTCGTTGTTGATCCCGACGTCCTCGCCCGCATCCGGCCGATGCAAGCGCGGGACGCCGAAGCGGTCGCCAAGCTGCACCACGCGGCCATGGGCAACAGCCTGTGGGCCCGCATCGGGCTGCGCTTTCTCACTGTGCTGTACCGCTCTCTGGTCGACAGCGAGGGCTTCATCGCCTTTGTCTACGCCGAACCGGATGCCGAGGGCACCCACCGAGTGCGGGGCTTCATCGCCGGCAGCACCGACACCGACACCATGCTCCACCGGACCTTTCGCCGCGCTTGGTTTTTGTTGGGTCCAGCGGCATTGCCTGGCGCACTGCGTCCCGATGTGTTGGGTCAGCTGCGCGAGACCGGCCGCTACGCCCAAGCCAGCGGGGAAGGTCTGCCGCCGGGATGCACCGCTGAGAGCCTGTTCTGCAGCTTCGCCCCCGACCTGCGGGGCAAGCGCATCTCGGGCCACATCAACAAAGTGCTGTTCGATGACTTGGCCAGCCGTGGCCACGAGTGGGTCAAGATCACAACCGAAGCGAACAACGAGGCTGCACTGCGCCAGCTCCACAGCTGGGGCTTCGAAGACCACCACCAGTTCAGATTCTACGGCAAAGACATGGTCGCGTTGGTGCTGAACCTCGCCGCGAGCCCCCGGGTCGAGCCCATCGGGCGCCACCCCATGTTGGAGCGCCTTGGGGCATCATCGCGGCCCTGACTGCGCCCCGCTCGGGTGCAACGGACGACAGGAGCACCCCAATGCCCGCCAACTCGACCGACTCCGCCGTGCTCGCCGCCGCACCGCTCTTTGAGGGGTTCACGCCCGCGGAATTGCAGACCGTCAGCCGCTACATGGACACCCAGCGGGTGCCCCGAGGCCAAGTCTTCATCTGGGAGGGTCAGACCCACCGCTGCTTGTTTGTGCTGATTGAGGGACGGGCCGTGGTGACCAAGGTGGTCCGGGGAGAGGTCGAGAGTGTGCTGGCGCGGCTGGAACAGGGCGCCCACTTCGGTGAGCTGAGCTTGATCGACAACCGTCCGGCTGCTGGCAACGTCACCGCCGATACGGACTGCAGGGTTGTGAAGATCCCCTGGGATCGTCTCCAGCAGCTGCAGCACGAGGACCCCGCTCTGTTCGGCAAGCTGGCGTGGTCGATGCTGCAAGACCTCACCCGAAAGCTGCGGGTCACCAACCGCAAGGTGCAAGAAGCCGTGCTGTGGGGGCTTGACGCGTTTGCGATGGAGTAGCCGGCCCCAGGGCAAGCTCACATCCCCAACACAACGGTGCGTGCCGCCCAGCCGAGGGCCAGCCCCCCCACCGCCCACGTGGCAATGCGACCGAACAGGTAGATCCGCACCACCCGCAGGCTGCGCACCGACATCTCCGGGCGGCGCTTGGGGGAGAACCAGCTGCGCACCAGCGCCGACGAGCGCTCGCGGATGGCACTGACCCGCGTGAGGTCGACAAGGGCGTGGTAGCCGTCTTCTTCGAGCCCATGAAAGGGCCACAGCGTGTAGGCGGCCAGCAACAGGTTTGCGTCGGCCAAGAGCACCAGCACCTGCCGAAGCACCGGCGTGGGGACGAGCCACGCCGCCATGCCCAAGATGCCAGCGGCCAGCAGGTTCACCCACGGTCCTGCGAGGTGCACCGCGACCCGGCCCCCGGGGGTGGACATCAGCATGTCGCTCACGTCGACATAGACCGAGGGCACGAGCCCGTCGAGAAACGAGATGCCGACGCTCTTCACCTTGCGGCCCCAGCGGCGACAAGCGATGCCGTGGGCCAGCTCATGGGGCAACGCGAACAACACAAGGCCCGCCAGGACCACCACGATGCTGGCCGGCATGCCCAAGGGTGCTCCCTGCAGCGCCCCGCCCGCCCGCAGCAAGGCCCAGGCCAGAAGCCCCACCACCACGGCAGGAGCAGATGCGGCGACCGCCCGGCCCGACAGCATCCACCCCACGACCTGGTTCAGGCCCCGAAAGAACCCATCCACCCCTGTCCAGCGGCGCTCCAAGCTAAGCAAGCGTCGATAAGCACGGCCCAACACAGTGGGGTCCCGCACGTCCCGGTGTCGCAGCATCCCGGGCTTTCTGATGTCGACAATCCCGAGCTTGTGGGCCCTCTTGAGAAAGCGGGACACCTCGTCCAGATCGAAGCTGTGGAACCGCATAACGACCGCGAGGGCGAGGTCCTGAATGGTGTGCATGCCGTCCATGTGGACAAACAGGTACCGCTCTCGCTCGTTGAGCTTCACGTAGCGTTCGGTGTCGCCCAAGTTCACCCGCACCACCCACACCCGGCCATCGGCTTCGTCGATGGGGTTCTCTTCTAGGGTCACCGCGCGCACCCGCATCGGCCGCATGCGCAGGAAGGCCTGGCCGGAATCCGGGGACACAATGTCGAAGTCGCCGCCACCATCGGGCCCTTGGGAGCCGCGAATCAGCAGTTCGACCCGCCCAGTGGGCGCACGTGTGGGAGGCTCGGCTCGGGACATCGGCGCAGCCTAACCGCAGGCTCCCGGTGCGCCTGGGCCAACGAGGGGCGGGCGGCCTCCGAGGTGAGGGACCGATCCGGTGGCCTTCCTGCATGTCGAGGTGGCGCATTGCTTCACAAACCGCATACAACCAGCAGGGAACGGCGATGTGCCGTCCGCCTGTCGCTACGACGATCCGCGGCGACCCCACTCCCCGACCGGAGCCACGAATGTCAGAAACCAAGGGCCGCGAAGCACTCATTGGCCGCGCACTCATCGACGCCGACTTCCGCAGCCGCTTGCTTCAGGCGCCGGAGGCCACCATCGCCGCCGAGGGCTACACCGTGCCCGCTGAGCTCGTCGAGCAACTCAAGAGCGTCGATCCGGACCAGGCCGCAGCCGCGGTCGCCGACTTCGATGCCGCCTTCGCAGACCGCAAGGCTGCCAGCTGAACGTCGTCCGCCTCGCTTGAGGTCGACGCTGCGAGGGCCCCATGCCGGGTGCGCCGTTTCTGCCGCTCACCCGCGGGACTGCCCGCAAGATTGCCGAGCTGGCCGGCATCCTCGCGGATGTCCGCGCCGGTTCGCTCGGCGGTGTGTTGGTGGACGGCTTCGTGCCCCCCGCCTTGCTGGGTGACCTCAACCGGCGACTCGACACGTTGGCCGCCCAGTTTCCCCAAGTGCGCTTGCCTGGCTACGACGATCTGGCCGCGCCGCCGTTTCTCTACGGCCACAGCATTGTCGGCGCGTCACCGGACCTCGTCGACTACCGCGCTGCGGTCGGTCCGACGGCGACCGCGCTGAATAGCCTGTTCGACGGCATCTTTCCGTCGGCCGGCTTCGAGGAGCACTTTGCCCAGACGCTGTCGCTCCTGGCTGGCACGCCCGCCGGGCGCGCAGTGGGGGCGGCCGGTCACCCCTATGCGCCGGCCACGGTGCGGGAGCTCCCCCCCGGCCACCAGATCGCGCTGCACATCGGCAATGCCTTCCTGTGCATGCCCCAAGCCGCCGACCTCGCGGCCACGGTGGACGTGGGCGCCCAGCTATCGTGGTTCATGCCTCTTCAGCCGGCGGACGAGGGCGGCGAACTGGTCGTCTACGATCTTCGGTGGGAGTCCGTTTTCGAGCACTACGCCCGGTCGACTGGCTCCGTTCGCCAGCAACCCGCCGTCAACCACCAGCTGATTGAGCTGCTGCCCAGCACCATCATCCGTCCGCCACCCGGCGCGCTGTTGGTGTTCGATGGGGGGCGCTTCTTTCACCGAGTTCGCCCGGTGGGCGGCGCCACGGCACGACGCACGCTCGGGGGGTTTGTGGCGTGGTCCCGGACCGGGCCCGGTGTCCGGTACTGGAGCTGAGGTGAGGGACTCCGGAGACGACGCGCCCCGGTGGCGTCCTTGGCCTGCCGTGGCAGGTACCGTGCCCCCCGGAGCGGTGCCCTGGGCCGCCTTGCCGAGCGCGCTGCACCACCCGGCGCTGCGGCCGTGCTGGAGGGGGCTTGCCCTGCGCACGGCAGTCTGGACCAGCACCGAACCCTTGCCGGTGCGCACCGCTTGCCTCGCGGTGGGCCTGGACCTTCCCTGTGCCCTCATCGCCGGCGGAGCGGACAACACACCCGACCGTGCCCGCTTGCGACGGTGGCTGGCCACACCCGAAGCCCGCACGCGCCAGCGGTCTGCACGGCAGGCCCTCCACGAGCAAGCGCGGGCCACCCTCACCCTCGACAACGCCCACCCGGAAGCACTTGCCGGTCTGGACCACCTCGCCGCCGCCCACGGATTCTTGGACGGGGTCGCGACGATGGGTGGACTGCTCGCCGGTGCAGTGCCCCCCCACAGGGACCAGTTTGCGGAGGATGCCCACCAGGGGGCGCTTTGGTTGCTTCAGCCTGGACGGCTCGACCACATCGCCGAGCACCAGGCGTGGCCGCTGCCGGGGGCCACCGGCCCGCTGCGGGAGCACCGCTGGCTGGAGGCCTTCGCTCGACTGCAGCTCCACCTCGGTGGGATGGACCAGAGCGAGCCGCTGACCGCACTCTTCGACGCCTTGGAACCCGCGCCACTCCGCTGGTACGAGGGCTGGGCGGGGATTCCACCCGACTCCGACTCCTTGGGCGTCTGGCTGCGGGTCGCGGGCCTGCTCGGTCGCCCGACCGACCCCCGCATCGACGCGTGGCTGGCCCCGTTGCGGCAGCTCGCCCCGGAGATGCCCGCCGGCACGTGGTTGCCCACCGATGCCGAAGCTGATCCGGCGCAGTGGGGAGGTCAGCACTGCCGCGGCGTCCAGGCAGCATGCGCCCTCGGCTTGATCGCGATCGCCCCCAAGGCCGAAGCCCAGCGCGCTCGGGTGCTGGTGGCCGCCGCCACGGTCCAAGCTGCGTGGCACTACCCCCCCGACGTCGCGCAAGCCTGGGCCGCTGAGGCGTGGTGGGCCGCCCGCACCTGCGGCATCGCCCCAGCCGGCCCGGCCCCCGTTGAGCCCTTGGTGCGGGACTGTTTCTCGCCCCAGGCCCTCGCCGCAGGCATCCCCGCCGCCATCGCCAGAGACGCTGACATCGACGACATTGTCGCCATCCTGCGCACCCTCGCCCGGGCCCAGCGCCCCGACGGTTCGTGGCCCCCAGAGCCGCTGTTTGTCATTCCGGGCAAGCCGCCTCGTCGGGCCGCCCGGCTGTTGTCACCGGAAGTCACCACGGCGATGTGCGTCCGTGCGATGATGCTGGGCGTTCGGCGACTCAAGGAACAGTAAGTGCTCAGGAACATCGGCATCGGTATCGGTATCGGCCCGCAACGCGGCGCCAACGCTGGGGCGGTCCGCCCCGACTCCATGGCCAGCGAGCCATTGGCCGATGAGCTGGTGCGCATCCTGCACGCTGCTGAGATGCGGGGCGAGCACGCCGCAAACACGTTTCGCATCGGCTTCTACCTGCTCAGCGCAGCGATGTTGGGCGCCAGCCTCAGCATCAATACCGAGCTCGCCAACCAAGGCTTCATCGCCCAAGTGGGCACGATGTTGGTGTACTCGGCCCTGGTCTTCGGGTGGTTCCGCACTCAATCCAACCGGTTTGCGCCCTGGCTGAAGTACGTCAGCATCACGATTGACATGGCTGCCCTCCACGCCGGCGCCTGGATCATGGCGCAGAACCACCATGGCATCATGGAGTACTTCCACAGCTTTGTCCCCCTTGTGCTGGTGTTCTGGCACATCCTCGCAGCCCTCCGCCTGAGTGTTGCCGCGTGCATTTACTCGGGTGTGGTCTCACTGATCATGTCCAGCACGGTGCTCTTCGTCGCTGCGAACTACGGTGGCGTCGAGATCTCCGAGGTGTCGGTCTGGGGGCGCAACGCCATCAACCTCGCCGACGAGTCCACACGCGTGGTGATGATCTCGCTGCCTGCATTTGCCAGCGCCTATGTGGCCCATGTGGCCCGCGGACTCATCATTCGCGCCGAGCAAGAGTCGCAGCAGCGGGCCCGCTTGGAGCAACAGAAAGAGCAGCTCAGCAAGTACCTGTCCAAAGAGCTGACCGATGCGGTGCTGGAGCACCCCGAGATGTTCCAGCTGGGGGGCACCCGACGCAACGCGACCATCCTGTTCAGTGACATCCGCAACTTCACGCCGCTCGCGGAGAACACCGAGCCCGAACAAGTGGTGCAGCTCCTCAACGAGTACTTCACCGAGATGGTGTCCATTGTGTTCCGGTACGGCGGCACCCTCGACAAGTTCCTGGGCGACGGCCTAATGGCGGTCTTTGGCGCGCCCTTCGACCTCGAAGATCAAGAACTGCGGGCCATTCTCGTCGCTGTCGAGATGGTCGATGCGGTGTCGTCCTTCAACGAGCGACACAAGCTGGAGGAGCGTGGGCTGCCCCGGCTCAACATTGGGGTTGGCATCGCCAGCGGCCCCATTGTGGCGGGCAACATCGGGTCACCCGAGCGCATGGAGTACACGGCCATCGGCGACACCGTGAACTTTGCAGCGCGGCTGGAGTCCCTCAACAAGGCCCTGGGCACATCCATCATTGTGAGCGAAGCCACCCACGCGGTGCTGGACCCCGGGCTGAACTTCCGGCCGCTGCCCCCGCTCAAGGTCAAAGGCAAGCGGGGCACCCCTCCCCTGTTTGCCCTCAACATCGACCAAGTCGACCCAGGGACCATCGCCCGACTGCGGGCGAGCATCCTCGATCAAGAGGCCGCCCAAGCCGCCCGCTGACTTGAGCACACCGGCCGCCGCCCCGACGCCGCTCAGCGCCCGGTGGCAGAGAAGTGCTGGTAGTCCTTGAGAGACCGCCACCGGCCACCCCAGCGCCAGCCGATGTCCCCGAAGGCTTGCTCGACAACACCGTCGGCTACGATCATCCCGGGCTCGCTGAGGGTGCGGTCGGCGAAGCGTGCCCCCTCCGGCGGCAGCACCCGCGAGCCCTTCACATAGGGATTGCGCAGCGGGTTGATGTCGATGGCATGACCGTAGCTGTGTTCCGAGTAGCTGCTGCCGCCGGTCTTCTTGCGACAGTTGAAGGCACTGGTGACATCGCCCGCCATCAGGGCATTGTCATCGCCACCATAGACGTGGGCCGGCGCAACCTTGGTGAAGGCAAAGTCCGCATCGAAGAGCTGGCGAAACACCTCCACCACCCCATCGGCGTGGGCAGCCGCGACAACCACCTGACCCGTCTCCACCGCGCTCCCCAGGGTGTGAACCGACACGGTCACCAGCGCCAGATCATCGAGGGAGACCGGGCAGCCCTCCCGCCAGGTGACGCCCCGCATCTGGGCCCGCATCGCCTCGGGAATGGGGCTGTGGGCGCCCACAAAGGCAGGCGGCGGCACAGGCGCAGCAGGGACATCCACCACAGCCGGGACATCCACCGCAGCAGGGGCATCCACCACAGCGGGCAGATCCGAGAGTTTGGGGGCGGCGTCCACCGCTGGCGGGGCCGCCGACAGACAAGCGAGCAACAAGAACAGCATGCCGCGAAGCTATCGCGCCGGATCAGCGGCCCGCGACAGCAGAATCCGCTGGCGGGTGGAGACGTCGGGCACCACGGACGTCTCACCATCCGGCCACCGCACCCGCACTTCGACGCGTTCGGCATCCCCCAGGCCCACATGGGCCACCGGCGGTGGATTCCCAAAGATGGTGGTGCCGCCCGCAGTGATCCAGCGCCGCATCAAGTGTTCACCGGTCTGTATTTCCACCAGCGCCCCCACAGCGTGCACATTGGGTCCATCCCAGTGTAGCGACACTTGTAGCCATGCAGCGTCGTCGCAACGGCTCAAGTACAGCGACGGCGGGCGGTTGAGGGGCACAGTGACCATGTCGAGGAAGCCATCTTCGTTGAAGTCGGCCGCCAGGGCGCCCCGGGCGTGGGAGACGTCGTCGACGCCCCACAGCGGACCGTTGTCGACAAACTGACCCTCGCTGTCTTGCATCCAGAGTGCATCGGGCTGCTCTTGGGGGTTCTCAAACTCCTCACGGCTTGTCCCCAACCGCCCAAAGACGACCCACACATCGACGTTCCCGTCGTTGTCAAAGTCTTGAAGCTCGGCGCCCCAGCCGACCACTTGGGTCACGTCATCCTGCACAATGCCCCGGGACCGGGAGCTCTCGTACCAGACCCCCTCAGACAGCGACTCAAACAACCGAAGCTGACCAAAGTTGGTGACCAGCAGGTCCGGCACCGCGTCGCCGTTGGTGTCGCCCAACGCGATGCCCATGCCTTGCATCGTGGCGTCCAACCCGGCTTCTGGCCAGCTCTCAAAACGGGCCACGCCGCCGTCGTCGACCCCCCGCAGCATCCGGTTCGGTCCCCCTTCAGTGCCATGATCATTGACCACATACAGGTCCAGTCGCCCATCTTGATCAAGGTCGATCAGCGTCCCGTTGAACGTGTAGCCAGCCCCCACATCCTCGGGCAGCGCACTGGGCTGCAACACGAATGTGCCCCCTTCGTTTGTATACACAACGCTGGCATCAGCCGGCGGTCGCTCGGTCGGACTGGTCGCTGAAGCGTAGTGGCCCGCAACGAACAAGTCGAGATCACCGTCTCCGTCGATGTCGCCGAAGGTTGCCCCCGCGCTGGCGAACATCTCGGGGGACAAGCCCGACGCCTCCACCAGGGAGAAGTGGGCCGTGCCGTCATTGAGCCACAGCGCGTCCGTGGCCCCTCGATTGACCACAAGGGCGTCCACATCGCCGTCACCATCCACGTCCGCGAGCATCACGGCGTGGGGACGCCACGCTGCGGGGGGCAACGGCAGGTGGCTCGCAGAGACGTCGGTGAGGCCCCCCAGACCGTCCCCGATGTACAGCGAGACCCCGTTGATCTGGGCATGGAACAAGTCGAGGTGCCCGTCCCCATCGAGATCTGCGGCGCTGGCTCCCGCCCCGGCCGGCAGCCCGTCGGGCGAGGGCACCGTGAGTCCCGTGATGCGGTCGTGCACCGCTACCATCGGCCCCTCGAGTGCCCGGGCATCCGGATCGGCGCACACCACCTCGCCCGACTCGGTCACCGAGACCACGACCGTCTCGTCGCCAATGCCGTCGTCCCCCCCGTCGTCGCCACCCCCGTCGTCGGTCCCCCCGTCGCCGCCTGCGCCATCGCCGCCGCCGTCCGACGCTTCGGCATGGGTGTCTTCGGCGCTGCCCTTCTGGGGTTCCGCCACACAAGCGCCGAGGGCCAGTCCCCACAACACCCCTCCAGGCATCGTGGAAGGCAAACTACTCTTCCGATGTCCCATCCGTGACTCCCACGGGCCAGAGCGGCCGGCGCCCAGCTGCCACCATGCTCTGGGCCACCCATTGTTGCACAGCGGAGACCCCGACCGGGGCCGGTGCAAGCTGAGGCAAGGGGTCCAGTGCGACACCCAGCACACGGTCCGACGACAACCCCAGCTTCTCCCGGGTGTCTTGGAGCATCCGCACACGGTCGGCATGGCGCAGCGTGTCGATCTTGTTGACCAACACCAACACCGGCCGGCCCCGATGGCGGGCGCGCACATACTCATCCCGCTCGCGGGTGCGCACCCCCGTCTGGGCGCTGATCAGGAACAAGAACAGGTCCGCCTGATCGAGCAAGGAGCGGGTCTCTGCCGTCAAGCGCGTGTCGACATCACCCAGCCCCGGGGTGTTCAGGAGCTCCACCCCCGGGTGTCCCGCCACTGTGTAGACCGCGGCTTCCCGGGTTGCGCCGGCGACGGGATCCACATTGCCCGTGTCGACACCAAACACCGCCGCCAGCGCTGCGTCCTTGCCGACGCTGGGGGGACCGATCAGGGCGATGATGAAGCGATTCTCGACCTTCTCCCGCAAGGCCACCACATCGCGAAGTCCCGCTGCCAGCACCGCACGACGGGGACGCCCAAACCAACCCACCATGATGAGCCACGCGATGGGGCCAAACATGAACAACACAAGCCGCAGCGGAACCAGCAACACCGGCACCAACACGTCCAGCAGCCCGCGCGGGGCCGGCGGGGGCGCCCGCAGCACCAAGGCCCGCTCCAGCTCGCCGTCGTCCTGCTCGGTCGGGATGCCCAGCCTTCGGGCTTCTTCGTACAGGATGGCATCCCACGTGGGCGCGTTCCCCCGGCGGAGCAAGATGTTCCACAGATCGTTGGACCCGGCGGCCCGCAGCGTGCGCTCGATGGCCCGCGCGAGCTGATCTCGTGGCCGATCGGGACGGGGCATGCCCAAGCTGCGGGCCACCACACTCAGCTCATGCCGGTGCGCCCGGCGGAGCACCTCCGCGAGGGTCATGCCCCCGTGGCGTCGCGGCGCAGTGGTCATCGCGCAGCGCCATCCCGCCAGTACATCGCCCCCCGGTCAAAGACTTCCCGGAGCTCGCCAGCGTTGGGGGTGCGGCCCGCCTTGGCCTGCTCCATCCACGCGATCGCCGCGCGCCCCACCCCGTAGGTCGATGCGCCCGCAATTGTCGCCCCGATGGCCGAAGCCGCGATCTCGCCCAGCTGACCACCGGGAATCCAGCCCGCCGCCTTCAGCGCGTTTGTCGCCCAGCGCACAAAGCCCCGGCCAGCGCCCGCGAGGGCTTCCCCGGCGATCAACAGGGCCACGTCGCGGTCCATGTCTTGCTCGTAGACAGTCGCGATGTCGAGGATCATGCGGACCTGCAGGGCCGTCACCACAGCGAGATCCGCACCGGGCACCGGGATGGCACCCGCCACGGCGGCTTTGCGGGCAGCCGCTTGCACGATGGGCTCACAAGCCGCGCCGCGATGGCGCAAATACTTGGCGAAGATCAGTGACTTACCCTGCTCGTCGAGCAGGCGGACCAGCCGGGCGGTCACGGCGTCGGTGCCCATCGGCACGTCCGAAAGCACCGGCAGCGGGTCAAACGCGGTGGCAAAGCCATCCTCTGGCGGCACCCCCAGCTGGCTCAGGGTGACCTCCACAAAGCGCTCCCGGTCCCGATCGCGGATAAGATCGATCTTGTTCAGGCACACCACCACGGGTCGGCCCGCGGCCCGCAGCCCCGCGATGAACTCCCGGTCGTCGTGGTGCGCCCCGCCATCGGCGTTGATGACATACACCACCACGTCGGCTTCCACGAGCATCGTGCGCGCCGCTTCGTCCACCTCGCCGCGCAAGTCTCCAAACCCAGGCGCGTTGACGAGCACCACTTGGCCGGACGCATCGAGGGGCACGGCGCGGATCTGGTCCGTCGACCCGGGGATGGGGTCAATCTCACCGAAGTCGACCCCAAAGAGCGCTCGAATGGCGCTGTCTTTTCCCGCCGAGGCAGGGCCGAGAAAGGCCACGGTGAGCCGCTGTGCCAAGGCCACGCGCACTTCTTCCCGGGCGAGGGACCACCGCTCCGTGCCTGGCGCCAGTGCGAACCCAGACGCGGGTGCCACGCCAGCACTCGATAGGAGGTCAGTGCCGGGCGCAGATCCAGCGCCTGGTTTGGTGAGGGCTGCGTCGTCCGTGTTGGCCATCAATCCTCCGCGGCATCCACTGGGGTCCCAGCGACCGAAGGGGACCGGCGGGGCCCCAAGGTGCAAGATGCTGCACAGTCGCGCGTATCACCAAATGCGCGACATCTCGCAGGTTCCTCATCTCGCGGGTTCACCGCCGCCAGCCCACCGCAGACAACCTGCCCCCCCCCCCTCTCTTCGGAGCCGACGCACCCATGTCCGAGTCCAAAAACACCCACAGCGTCCTCATTGGCTACATCCTGTGGATCTTCGGATTCACGGGCGCGCACCGCTTCTACTACGGAAAGCGCATCAGCGGCCTCATCTGGCTGTTCACCGGCGGCTTGCTGGGTGTCGGCTGGTTCATCGACCTGTTCCTGATCCCCAGCATGGACCGCGACGCCGAGATGCGCTTCGCCGCGGGTCGCTACGACTACAACGTGGCGTGGCTGCTTCAGACCTACGGCGGCCTCTTCGGCCTGCACCGGTTCTACCTGGGCCGCATCGGCTCCGGGATCTTGTGGCTGCTGACCGGCGGCGTGTTCGGCATCGGCTGGATCGTGGACTTCTGGCACTTGAACCAGATGGTCAGCGACGCCAACCTGGGCGACTGAGCCCTTCCCGCGCTCGCGCCCACTCGGTGGGCTGAAGCACAAAACCCGGGCGGCCCCAGTGTGGGTCGGCCCGGAGTTTCAGTTTTGGATCCGTCCGCTCAGTGAGCGGCGGGCTTGGCTTCACCAGCGGGCGCTTCAGCCCCATGCGCGGCGTCGGCATGGGCAGCATCGGCGTGCCCACCTTCACCGTGGCTGGCCCCGTTGTAGAGCAAGCCAATGAAGGCCACACCGGTGACGATGGCCAAGGCCCAGCCAATGGGGCCGGCGGCCTTGCGATAGGGACTGACGGGAGCGGCGGCGTGGTCCATGGTGGACTCCAGAGATGGCGATCCGGGGAGCAGACTCAGCGAGCGAGCCCGTGCTGGCCCGTCTAAGCGGTGTGGGTCTTCGCTTCAAGGCCCGTCGGGATAGCCCACCTCCGCCCCGTCGCACCGGATGCCGCCCTGTTCCCGCTCTTCGCCGTCCTCATCGCCCATGCTGCCGCTGCGCCCTCGTCTGGTTGGGGACTCGCAGGGCGCTTCGATGTGCGCACTCCACTGTTTGATGGGGCCGATCCGGTGCCCTGGACCGACAAGCCGCTGCCCCTGGGCGGCGCTCGGTTTGACGCCATGCCCGGCCTCGTGGCGTCGAGCGCCAACGCGTGGGAGCTGGGTGCCTCACTGCGGTGGTCGGCCCATGTGCTCGGCTGGCCCAGCGGCCGGGTGGAATTCGGCAATCGCGGCGCGGTGGAGGTCGACGTGCGGCGCTTCGTGCCCCCCCACGACATGCGCACCGACCTCGGCATCTGGGAGGGCGGCTATGCGGGCGGGTCCATCATGGCCGAGCTGTGGGGACGCCGCCAACCGGGCTCTTTCTCGGTCGGCACGGCCCACATCTTTGTCGGCTACCGCGGGCTGCTCGAAGACCGAAACCCCACGTACCTGGAAGTGGGCTGGGGGGTCTGGGGAGACCGCACCCAGACGGCGACCGTCGACCCGATGGGGGGAACGGGACCGCTGATCCGGGTGGGCATCGGGGGCGTGCGGACACTCGCCGGCACGGGGCGCTGAAGCCGCTGGGCGCGGACCCTGCGTCGCCTCAGTCGAAGCGGCCCACATCCACGACGTAGGTGGCGCCTTCGGTCGACCGGCACTCGGAAGACACGACGATCGCTTGGTACTCGCCCGTGCTCTCGGCAGTGAAGCGCACCGAGGGACACCAGCCACCGCCCGCCGTGCAGCGGAATGCCCCATATGAATACCCGGTCATACACGAGTCCTCATCCGCGATGGCCAGGTAGGGGGTAAAGTAGTCCCCCTCAAGCACATCCACCGAGATCCCAAACTCCTGTCCAACCTCCACATCGAAGGCCCAGGCGTCCGCCGCCGTGTCGTCCCCGGTGAAGGGGCATGGCAGGTCGTCCTCGTCCACCGTGCCACCGATGTAGCTGCGCGTGGCCGAGGTGTCCCAGTAGTCGGAGCCGCAGTAGTCCCACAGCGACGGGTTCCAGTCGACGTAGCGATCCGTGCGGTTGAGCGACCAGTCCAGGGCAGTGTCGGTCAGTGTGGCCGCGCCCACGCCCATGTCGCGATGCACGATGTTGCGCCAGTACACCGAGCCGCCACTGTCGTAGCCCAGCTGCAACACATCGTAGTACGTGGTGCCATACCCGTAGTACCCGTCGTAGTAGTCGCCATAATAGTCCTCATAGTAGCTTTCCTCGGTCACAGACTCGCGGAAAGCCAAGATCATGTCGCTGGACGTGGACGGCAGCAGCGTGGCCCAGGACTCATACGTGCAGTCCGACGCGCTGTCTTCAGCGATGGCTTCGCTGTGGTCGATGTTGAAGGCAAACAAGCAGTCGTCGCACTCGCCCGTGTACTTGGAGCCCTTGATGGCCACTTCCACGTCGCAGCGGCGAACACCGTCCAGCGCGTACTGGTAGGTGACCCGCCCGACCATCTGGTCGCCCTCGTCGTACGCGTAGCCCTCGATGGCAGTGGCCCGCGTGGAGGCGGTGTAGAGCTCCTCATCGTCGACGACCTGACGCAGTGGCACATCCGCGAGATCAGCGTCGGCGTCGGCATCGGCGTCCGTGTCGGAGTCCGCGTCTGCGTCTGCATCCGCGTCGGCGTCCGCATCTGCGTCGGCATCCGTGTCGGAGTCCGTGTCCGCATCGACGTCCGCATCGCCGGCTGGCGGATCGTCGAACAGATCGATCTTCGCGGTGCTGCCCCCGCAGCCGACCGACAGCGCGAGAAGAGCTGCGAAGTGCGAGTCGTGGCGGAACATCGGGTCACCTTCGTTGAGACGGGCCGCAGGTTAGCCGGGCCTCTGAACGGGGTCAATCTTCCGCCGGAATTGGCTCAACATCGTGCAAAACACGCCCACGGAGACTCGCATGGCACTCGCACCGACCCGCCTCCGCCAACGCTGGCTGCACGCCCAGGGCCTGCTCGCCCCCGTCCCCAGCCCCCCCGCGGCCCTGTTGGCGCGGACTGGCTGGAGCCGCACGGTGGGGGGCGCCGACGGCTACCTGTCCATGCTCGCGCGCAGCCCCGGCCTCACCGTCGCGCAAGTCTCCGCGGCCATCGACAACGACGACATACAGGTCGTTCCCGCGGCACGGGGTTGCATCTATGTGGTACCGACCGCCCATGTGCCGCTCGCGCTCGACCTCGCCAAGCGCCTCACCCTCCCCCGCACCGCCCGGGACATGAAGAAGCTGGGCGTGGCCCCCCAAGAGCTCGACCGAGTGGCCGAGGCGATTGTGGATGTGCTCAAAGACGGGCCGGCCACCACGCGCCAGGTCGGGTCGCGCTTGCCCGAGGGCCTCGCGCGGGACCTCGGTGCCCTGGGCCGAAAGACCGGCGTGACGTCGACACTCCCTCCCGCCCTGCGCCAGCTTGAGTTTCAGGGGCGCATCCGCCGGCGGTTGATCGACGCGCGACTGGATCACGAGCGCTACACGTGGACGCTTCACGCGACGCCCGCGCCACCCCCCAATGCCGATGTTGCCCTCGCACGGCTGTTCTTGCAGTGGTTCGGGCCGACGACCGCCGGGGCGATGGCGGCCTTCATGGGCCTGACCAAGACCGCGTGCCTCAAGGCGCTGCGGGCCACCGGGGCGCCTGAGCGGGACGACGAGGTGCTGGGTCGCCAGACCTTCGGCGAGCTTGACGCTTCCGACCTTGGCGAGATCAACCCCGTGATGTTGCCCGGCATGGACGGGCTGCTCACGTGGCACAGTCCAGCCCGCTTCGTCGCACCGGAGGACGAAGACCGCGAGATCTCCGTGTGGGGGCGCCAGAAGGTCAAGACTTGGGGCGGGGTCAAGCATGCGCTCACCCGCTCGGTGCTGATCGACGGAGTGGTCTCTGGAGAGTGGGAGTGGGATCCAGACACCGAAGACGTCATCGTCGGCGGCTACCACAACGCCCTGCCTGACGCGATTCACGAGAACGCTCAGGACTACGCACGCCTGCTCAGAGAGCTCGGCCACGGCCGCGCATTCCTGCTGGAGAAGGACGACCACCTGCGGACACGAGCCGCTCGGGTGCGGGCCCTGCGTCGGTAGCGCAGCACATCGCACGCCATGGGAGGGAACGTCCGGCTCAGGCGCCCGATGCGTCACCCTGCTGAAGCGCCCGCGCCAGCGCCTTTGGCCCAAGCAGACAGTAGCTCTCGCGCATCCACCCTTCCAATGTGGCCAGCGGGAACGGGTCTGCAGCAGCGAACCGCACGGTCACCCATCCCGTCTTGCCGACCCCAACCCGCGGGTCCGCCAGCGCTCGGGCGGCGTCCAGCGAGGGGCCGAGCTTGAGCATCACGCGAACCTCGTCACCCGCCGGCTCACCAACAAACAGGAAATTCTTCTTCCGCACCTTGAACGCCCGGTTGACACAGGAGGTGCCCTCGGACGTCTCGGGCAAGGCCAGCGCGCACGTCCGAAGACGGTCCGACACTGCGTGGGAAAAGGGGTCCATGGGGCCTCCGGATGCGTGGGGGACTGCGCTTTGGCGGCTCGAAGGCCGGGGCAAACGACGGCGCATTGCCCCCTGGGCTACGGTATCGCGGCGCCACCAAAGGGAGTCGCACCGTGGGTGGAATCGCCGGCATCCTCCAATTCGACGGCCAGCAGCCGGACCTCAACCAGCTCCTTCAGCTCGCCCATGGTGTCGGCCACCGGGGTCCGGACGCCAAGGCCCGCTGGAGTGAAGGGCCCATCGGTCTCGCCCATCGTCGGCTCCAGACCACGTCCCGGACCCACCAACAGCCGCTGGTCGACGATGACCTCGCGCTGGTCGTCGATGGACGGCTGTACGACGGGGGTGTGGAGGCGCTCGCACGGGCTTGGAAGGACGAGGGCTCCGCGTGCTTGCCCGGCCTCGATGGACCGTTTGCGTTTGCGCTGTGGGACCGCCGGCGCAGTGTGCTCTGGCTGGCCCGGGATGCGATGGGCCGCCGGCCGCTGTTCTTCGCTCGTGGGGGCCCCAATGGCACGGCCTTCTCCAGTGAGATTCCGCCGCTGCTGGGGCTTCCCTGGGTGAGCCGGGAGCTGGCCCACGACCACCTCGCCGAGTACCTGAGCTTTCGGTACGTGCATGCCCCCAGGACCCTGCTGCGGGACATTCACAGCCTGCCGCCCGGCCACTTGCTGCGGGTCGACCGGGATGGCGCCCGAGCCGAGCGCTGGTACCGCCCCCGCACGGTGGCACCCGGCGCGGACCTGCCCGATCCCGGTGCCGCCGCCGAGGCCATCGACGCAGCCCTCGGCCGTGCGGTCGAGAAGCGGCTCCAGGGCGACACTCCGCCGGCGCTGCTGCTCTCCGGCGGCCTCGACAGCTCTGCGATTCTGCACCACGCCCGACGCCTCGGGGCGTCGCCACCCACGTTCACCGTGTCGATGGCCGACGACCCGATGGACGAGTCGAGCATCGCCACCCGCGTGGCCAGCATGCTCGGCGCCGAGCACCACATCGTCCGCATCCGCAACGAGGACTTCGTCGCGTCCATCGCCACCGCCACCCGGCACATGGGCCAGCCCCTTCCCACCGCCGCGGGTGCCCTGCAGCACCTGCTCTTCAAGGAGATCCTGCCGGTCTCGAAGGTCATTCTGTCCGGCGATGGGGGGGACGAGGTGCTGGCGGGCCGCAGCATGGATCGACTGGCGGCCCGGATGCGCCGCAGTGGGGTGCTCGGCGCGCTGCCAGGGCCGGCCCGTCTGGTGCTGCGCACAGGACTTCGCCGGGCCGGGATGCACGACCTCGGCGCGACGAAGGCCCACTTCGGTCGGGAGCGGCTGATCGGCGGCAGCCGGGTCTTCCACTCTGGTGAGCGGGTCGAGGTGCTCCGCGATCCCGGGCTGGTCCGTCCGGGCATCCGCCGGACCGTCCTGGATCCCCTCTACCAGGAGATTGTCGCAGACCCCATCAACGCCATTCTCTACGTCTGGCAGCGGGGGTGGTTGCCCGAAGACGGGCTCGCCCGCAACGACCGCATGGCCAGCGCGCTGGGCATGGAAGTGCGGCTGCCGATGCTCGATGAGGGACTCCGGGCGGCGGCTTCGGCACTGCCCGGACTGGCCAAGGTGCGGGCCAAGGGGCTTGGCTTCGAGACCAAAGCCCCGCTGCGGGCCTCGCTGCGCAAGGTGCTGCCGGTCCAGCTGGTCGACCGCCCCAAGCGCTCCTTGCCCAACCCCCTCGACCGCTGGCTGCGCACCGCCGGCCGGGACTGGCTCAGCACCCGTCTGGAGGAGCTCATGGACGACCCTGACGGCATCTTCGTGCCCTCCGCCCTCGCCCGTCTCGAACAGGAGCATCGCCTCGGCCAGCGCAACCACGGGCTCAAGCTCTGGACCCTCGCGCTGTTCTGGGAGTGGAAGCGCCAGCTCTGAGTCGCCGGCCGCTCCCCTCCCCCATCCCCGATGCGTGCCTGAGCACCCGCAGGACCACCCTCGCCGGAGGCGATGGCCCGCTGAGCATCGGGCGCGAGTGGTAGGCTCCCGCGGTCCGGCCTGCGCTCACTGTGGGCCTTCTGCCGCGAGGATTCTGTGAGCTCCGCAGCCCCAGCCGAGGTCCGAAAAGAGGACCTCCCCCAGTATGCCGGTCATCCGACTGGCCTCTTCATGCTCTTCTTCGCCGAGATGTGGGAGCGCTTCTCGTACTACGGCATGCGCGCCCTGCTCGTGCTGTACATCATCAAGGGCTTCCTCAGCCGCAACGACGGCGATGCCTACGCCATCTACGGGGCCTACGCTGGCCTCGTCTATGCCACGCCCTTCATTGGCGGCATGCTCGCCGACAAGGTGCTCGGGGCGCGCAGAGCGGTCATCCTCGGCGGCATGCTGATGGCGGCGGGCCACTTGCTCATGACGTGGGAGTCCGAGTGGCCCTTCTTCATGGCGTTGGCACTGCTGATCGTTGGAAACGGCTTCTTCAAGCCCAACATCAGCACCATCGTCGGCTCGCTGTACCCAGAAGACTCGCCGAAGCGGGACGGTGGCTTCACCATCTTCTACATCGGCATCAACCTGGGCGCGGCGATGGCCCCCCTCATCTGCGGCTATGTCGGGGAGAAGTGGGGTTGGCACTACGGCTTCGGGCTGGCCACCATCGGCATGCTCGTGGGCCTGGCGGTCTTTGTGGCCCCCGCGCTGCTCACCCGTGCGCTGATCTTGGGCACGGCGTTCGCCAGCGGCAGCGCGATGATCTACCTGAACAAGGACGAGGTCATCTATGCCCTCGGGCCCAATGTTCTCGTGGCCCTGTTCCTGATGGGCGCGGGCGTCGTGGCCTTCCTCGCCATCGGCCGCGGCGGACTGCCTGCCTGGGCGGGCGCGCCCCCCTCCATGGACGCGCTCAAGAAGAAGGTGCTGGGGCCCATCACCGCCGAGTGGGCGGTGTATCTGGGCGCCTTCGCAACGGTGCCCTTGTTCGCCTTGCTCGTCCAGAAGAACGAGCTGGCCGGCGCCACCCTCACGGTGCTGGGCATCGTGGCACTGGGCTTCTTGGTGGTCGAAGCAGCACGCAGCGAGAAGGTCGAGCGGGACCGGCTCATCGTCGTGATGGTGATGATGTTCTTCTCGATGCTGTTCTGGGCCTTCTTCGAGCAGGCCGGCAGCAGCATCAACCTGTTCACCGACCGCAACGTGGACCGGGTGTTCGAGACCGAGCAGATCGCGGAGGACCAGGTGGGCACGACGGTGAACGTCGATGTCACCCAGGCGCTCAACGGCCGCACGATGGGCGAAAAGACCATCACGATGAACGACATCGACACGTGGAAGGGCGAAGGCACCGAGACGGTCGCGTGGCCCGTGAGCGCCGACGACGTGGGCATGGGCACCTCGGGCTCCGAGGTGGCGACCAGCCAGTATCAGGCCGCGAACCCCGTGTTCATCATGATCTTCGGGTTGGTCTTCTCCAGCTTGTGGACCTTCCTCGGCAGCCGCAAGATGGAACCGAGCACCCCCGTGAAGTTCGGGCTGGGCATCCTCCAGCTCGGTCTCGGCTTTGCGTCCCTGTGGTGGGCGGCCCAGACGGCGTCCGAATTCGGCATCGTCAGCATGTCTTGGGTACTGCTCGCGTACCTGTTGATGACCACGGGCGAGCTCTGCTTGAGCCCGGTCGGGTTGTCGATGGTGACCAAGCTGGCCCCCAAGCGCATCGTCAGCATGGCGATGGGGGCGTGGTTCTTGGCGACCGCCTTCTCGAACTACCTCTCAGCGCTCATCGCGACCTTGACGGGTGTGGGCCACGGTGAAGAGGGCGCCGGTGTGCTGCCGCCACCGACCGAGACGATCGGCGTCTATGGCGAGGTGTTCGGCATCATCGCCATCACCGCGTCGGTGAGTGCGCTGGTGGTCTTTGCGCTCAGCCCGCTGCTGTCGAAGATGATGCACATGGACGAAGAGGAGCTGGCGGGCGGCGGTCACTGATCCCACTCGCCGGATGCCAGCGTGGGGCGGGGGATCACATCCGCCCCGCCCACAATGGCCCACCTCACGCCATTTTCGCCCGCTCGGCTTCATCGCCAGAGCGGGCGCTGCCTTGTCTGCTCCCTGCGCTCTTGCAGCACTCTGCACAGCCGTCCGGCGGCGAGACACCCTGAGCGCACCAGGACCGCGGCGTTAGTGAGCCGCTCGCCCCACGCCCGCCTGCTGCGGTCAGGACCAGCCCATGTCCGAAGTCCCCGCCCGCTCCCTCACAGCCGACCGCGCCCGTGTGCTCTGGCTGGTGGTCGTGGCTGTGGCGACGTTCATGGGACCGTGGCCCGTCGCCGTGAGCATGCTGGTGGTGCACGTTCTGTGGTGTTGGCGCGCCGGTGCCAAGCCCGCCGAGATCTGGCGCATCTCCCGCCGGCTCAGCACCTTCATGCTGTTCCTGCTGCTGAGCATGAGCTTCATGCCCGGCGACAATGACCTGGGTGAGGGCATCTCCCTTGGTCCCTTGACCATCTACACGTCTGGACTGCTCGCAGCCCTCGTGATGTCCGCCCGCCTGTGCGCGGTGGTCTTCGCCTCGCTGGCGGTGCGCGCGGGAGCCGGAGCCGACGCCTTTGCCCGCGGACTGCGCAGCCTCGGCATGCCCCCGCTGCTCGCGTTGTCGATCGACGCCGCCTTTGGGCTGCTCTCCGACAGCGGCGGGCGGCGACGGGGTGGTGGAGGCGGAGGCGGTGGTGGAGGCGGAGGCGGTGGTGGTGGTGGACGGGGTCGAGGGCGAAACCGACAGGCCTCCGACGAGACCCGCACCGAGCAGTTCCGGCGCTACTTCAAGGCTGTGAAGGGCCAGGACCCGGACACCTTCGCCCGTCCCCTCGCCCAGTCGATGGAGCGGGCCACCGAGCGGCTGAAGGCCGACCACCCCGACATGGCCCCCGAGCTCATCCACGACGCGGCGGTGATCTCTGGCGTCGCCGCGGTGATGGTCAGCCTGCGCTGGTTCAAGACCTTGCCCGGTCTTCCCTTCGCGCCCGGCCACAAGAACGCCGTGCTGCTGCCGCTCTACATCATCGCCAGCGAGATGACCCACAGCCGCTTCGGGGCCACCGTCGCAGGCCTGACCATGGGCATCATCGGATTTCTCTCTGGTGACGGTCGCTACGGCATCTTCGAGGTCTTCAAGCACGCCGCCCCCGGCTTGCTCGCGGACCTCCTGCACCCCATCTTTCGCCGCATTCCCGCGCCCCGAATCCCCCTGTACTCCGTGCTCGGCGTGATTCTCGCAGTCGGGCGCCTGGGGGCCGAGCTGTCGGTCGCCTTCTTGTTGGGTGCCCCCAAGTCCTTCTATGCGCTCATCGGCGGCGTCAGCATCACCCATGTTATCGCCGGCGCGCTCTCGGGCTTCGTCAGCGCGGCCCTCCTCGGGGCCATCGAGCGGGTCAACAGCTTGCGTGCCGAGCTGCGGGATCTCAGTGACGGCCCCGCCGATGCCCGCTATGAACGTCCTCCTTCGCCGCGGCCCCAGTCGCCGGCGACCGGCGAGCCCTCCTCGCCATCCGCATCCACATCGGAGTCTTGATGACCAGCAAGTCTTGGGCCGGCAGGCAAGGTGAGTCCGGCGGCGCCGAATTCGCCGTCGGCGATGGCCGAACCCACCTCAACACCAACCTGATGGGCGCCTCGCTCGTTCGCACCGATCTGGCCGACCAGACCGACGTGGCGGTCGAAGTGGCGATGCTGCCGAACTGTGCTGTGGTCGCCGTCGGTGGCCGCAGCATCATGGACCGCGGCGCCAAAGCTGTGCTGCCCCTGGTGGACGCCATTGTCGCCGCACGAGCAGACAATGACTTCGTCGTCGGGGTCTCCGGTGGCGCTCGCTTGCGCCACGTCTTCCACATCGGCATCGATCTGGGCATCCCGACCGGCGGGCTGGCCCAAGCGGCGGGCGCGTCCGAAGAACAGAACGTCGCCATGCTGCAGCATCTCATGGCTCGCCATGGTGCGGTCATGCTCAAGCGCGACCACTTCGACGACGCCGCGATGTACCTGAAGAACGGCCTGATTCCCCTGGTCATCAGCGTTCCTCCGTACCACTACTGGGAGCCGCCTCCCCGCGCTGGCCGCATCCCCGAGAATGGCTCCGATCTCGGCATGTTCATGACGGCCGAGGCGCTCGGCGCCCGCTGCTGCATCTTCGTGAAGGACCAAGACGGCCTCTACACCGACGATCCGGTCACCAACCCCGATGCGGAATTCATCCCCCGCATCGGTGCCCAAGAGCTCATCGACCGCGCGCTGCCCAGCATCATCGTCGACCGCATGCTGATCGAGACGCTGCGCAACGCTCGCTTTGTGCGCCAGATCCAGATCATCAACGGCCTGAAGCCAGACCTGCTCGCACGCGCCCTGAGTGGCGAGCCCGTCGGCACCATCATCTACCGGGAGGACTGAATCATGTCTCTCATTCGCGGCAAAGACCGCACAGACATCGACACGCCCTTCCGCGAGATCAGCTTCACCCATGCCAACGCCGCCAAGCTCGGCGACGGCCAAGAAGTCATCCGCATCCTCCCCGATGTGCATGTCATCAAGATCGGTGGCCAGTCCTTCATGGACCGCGGCCGGTCGGCGGTGCTGCCCCTCGTCGATGAGATTGCGGCCCTGAAGGGCTCCCACAAGCTGCTCATCGGGGTTGGCGGCGGCACCCGTGCTCGCCACGCGTACGCCATTGCCCTCGACCTGGGCATGCCCACGACGGTGCTCGCGAAGATCGGCCAGAACGTGCCGGTCCAGAACGCCCGCATGCTCCAGCTTCTGCTGGCCAAGCACGGCGGCATCCTCATCGACCACGACCAGTTCGGCCAGCTGCCTCTGCACTACGCGGTGGGCTGCTTGCCGATCTTGCCGGGCATGCCGCCGTTCTCGTTCTGGGAGAAGCCCAGCCGCACCGGCCGCATTCCCACCCACCGCACCGACGTGGGTGTCTACCTGACGGCCGAAGTGCTGGGCGCGGCCTCGTGCATCTTCGTGAAGGACGAAAAGGGTCTCTACACGGCCAATCCCAAGGACGACAAGTCCGCGACCTTCATCCCGAAGATCACCGTCGCCGAGATGAAGGCCCTCAACTTGGCCGACTCGGTGATTGAGCCGGTGGTGCTGGACTACATGGAGCGGGCCCGGGCCGTGCGCCAGATCCAGATCATCGACGGACGGGTGCCCGGCAACCTCACGCGTGCGCTCAACGGCGAGCACGTGGGCACGCTGATCACCGCCGAGTAGAGCCGTCTGCATGTGGGTCCGCCGCTGGACACACTCAGCGGCGGACCAGTCCCGGCACCCGCACGGACGCGGCCTTGATGAGGGCCACAACGGCCTTGCCGGCGCCGAGGTTCAGCTCCTGGGCTGCAGCTTCGGACACGCGTGCCTTGAGAATGCCGTCAGGCACACCATCCAAGCGAAGTGTGACCAAGCTTCCCCGCGCGGTGGACTCGACGGACACGACGGTGCCCCGCAGCTGGTTGCGCACCGAGAGCCCTGTGGTGGGACCGGTCGCCAGCATCACGTCGTCCCCGGGCACCCGCACCCGAATGCGCTGGCCATCGTCCAACCCGACCAGGGGCAAGGTGTAGATGCGGTGGGGGCCCAGCCCAAGACAGGTGCCGTGGGTGTCGGTCGAGAGCACTTTGCCCTCCAGCACCGTGTCCACGCCGAGCGCGCCCACTCCGCTCGCGGTCTCGGCCACCGGACCACTCGCAACGACGCGACCATCGGCCATCACGACGAGGTTGTCCGCGAGCTGGAGCAGCTCGTCCATGCTGTGGGTGACGTAGACAATCGGCAGGGCAAAGCGCCGGGGCAAAGCCGCCAAGAAGGGCAACACCTCGTCCTTTCGGGCCTGGTCCAGGCTGGCGAGCGGCTCGTCCATCAGCAACAGGCTGGGGCTGGTGAGCAGCGCCCGCCCAATCGCCACCCGCTGACGCTCCCCTCCCGAGAGGGCCCGGGGCCGGCGCTCCAGCAGGCCACCAATCCCGAGAAGCCCCACCACATCATCAAAGTGGACCAGTTCTGGTCGGTCCTTGGGCATGCCGTAGCGGAGGTTGCGCAGCACACTCATGTGCGGGAACAGCCGGCTGTCCTGAAAGACCACCCCAATCTGGCGCTTGTGAACGGGAAGGTTGATGCCCCGGACACTGTCGAACAAGACCCGCCCGCCCACCTCGATGTGACCGGCCGTCGGACATGCCAAGCCCGCGATGCAACGCAGCACTGAGCTCTTGCCTGCGCCAGACGCCCCCGACAGCGCCGTGACCCCCGTGTCGGCGGCACTCTCGAAGCGTGCGTCCAGCGAGAAGTCACCGAGCGTGTGTTGGATGGAGATGGAGAACACCTCAGTCCCCCATCCGCGCACGCATGCGGCGGGCGAGGGCCTCACTCGACAGCAAGGTCCCGAAGGCCACCAGCACGCTGAGCACACACAAGCGGGCGGCGGCGCCTTCCTGGCCGGGCACCTGAGTAAGCGTGAACAGCGCAAGGGGGAGCGTTCTCGTCTCGCCCGGGATGCTGGACACAAACGTGATGGTCGCCCCAAACTCCGACAATGAGCGGGCAAAGGCCAGGATGGCCCCCGCCAGCACGCCTGGCGCCATCAGTGGCAGGGTCACCGTCGCGAACACCCGCAGCGGGCCCGCCCCGAGGGTGCGCGCGGCATCCTCCACCCCCGGGTCGATGGCCTCGACCGACAGCCGAATGGCCCTCACCATCAGTGGAAACGCGATGACGGCGGACGCGATGACCGCCCCTCGCCAGGAGAAGGACACCGACAGCCCCAAGTCGGCCAGCAGCCCCCCGATGGGCCCAGCACGCCCCAGGGCCAACAGGAGGACGTAGCCCACCACCACCGGTGGCAGCACCAAGGGAAGGTGGACAATGCTGTCCAACAGGGCCTTCCCGGGAAAGTTGTGGCGACCGAGCAGCCAACCCAATGCCACACCAAACGGCAGACTCAGGCCCACTGCCCAGCAGGACACCCACAGCGACAGCGACAGGGCCTCCACCTCAAGGGCGGTCAGGCTCACGGGCGCCGAAACCCATGCTCGGCGAAGATGGCCCTGGCATCGTCACTTTGGAGGTACTCCCACACTTGGAGCACGCCTTCCCGCTCGCCCTGGCCCCGCACGATGGCGAGCGGGTACAGGATCGGCGGATGGGACTCGGCGGGGAAGCGACCCACCACGCTCAAGTCCGAAGAGGCAGCAGCATCGGTGCTGTAGACGATGCCCAGCGGCGCTTCCCCACGCTGGACCAGTGCCATCGCTGCACGCACGTCGGCAGCGCGGGCGAGGCGGGGTTCCACGGCGTCCCAGCTCTGGGTCCACTGCAGCGCTTGCTTGGCGTACTGCCCGGCGGGCACATGGTCGGGGTCGCCCACCGCGAGCCGGCCATCCCCGAGACGCACCATCAAGTCCACACCCTGGGTGAGATCGACCGGGCGAGCATCCGAGGCGGGCCCAATCAGCACCAGATCGTTGCCCAACAGGTCGACCCGCGTCTCAACGCCGACCCTGCCATCCTTGGCGAGATGGTCCATCCAAGCGGTGTTTGCAGACAGAAAGAGGTCGGCGGGAGCCCCATTCTCGATTTGGCGTGCCATGGATGAGCTGGAGCCCACGATCGCCACCGCGTCAGGCCCACCGTCCGCAGAGAGCTTGGCCAGCGCAGCGTTGATGGCATCCGTGGTTGAAGCGGCCGCGAAGATCTTGACCGCACCGCCACTCTCGTCGCCAGCCACACACCCCGTGCCGAACCCGAGGGCCAAGACTACGGCGAAAGCGGTGGGGAGCGTTGACTGCATGGGACGACCTCTCCTCCACCCTATTTCGGACTGGGGCCAGTGGCACCCTCCGGGCCGACCGCCCAGAGGCGCTATACTGCGCCGCCACGCTTCGGCACCCTGAGGTTCTATGACTGCCCCCGTTGTATTGGTTCCGTTGATGCTGCTGACTTCGAGCGTGCTCATGGCGTTCGCTTGGATCGGGCACCTCAAGTACGAAGACACCTGGTCGTTCTGGACTGCTCTGGGCGTGAGCTGGATGGTGGTGCTGCCCGAGTACCTGCTCAACGTCTTTGCGACGCGCTACGGCCACGCGGTCTACAGCGCCGCGCAGATGGCCGCACTGAACCTCTCGTCGGGTGTGATCTGTGTGGCGCTCGTGTCCCACTTCTTCTTGGGCGAGGCCCTCAGCCCACGACAATTTGTGGGCTTCGGCCTCATGATTGTGGCCATCGTGCTCATCACCGGTGGCGGCGTGGCGGCCGCCGAGACCTGACCAAGGCCCTGCACGGCCCCCACCCTGGATGTCCCCATGCCCTCCGTCCGCATCGAAGACGACCCGACGCTGCCCTACTTGCGCTGGCTGCGACTCGACCGACCGAGCCACCGCAATGCGTGGTCCGAAGAGATGCTCGACGGCTTTCTGCGGGCGCTCGACGATGCTGAAGATGCTCCAGCCGTGAGGATCGTGGCGATCACGGGCACGGGCCGGGCGTTCAGCGCCGGCGGCGACCTCAAGGCCATGCGGGACAAGACCGGGATGTTCGCCGGAGGCCCGGTGGAGCTGCGCAGCCGGTACAGCCGCGGCATCCAGAACATCCCCCGGCGGATGGCCCGCTTCGACAAGCCCATCATCGCGGCTGTGAACGGGGCGGCCATCGGGGCGGGACTCGATCTGGCGTGTATGTGTGACCTGCGCATTGCGGCAGACGGCGCAAAGCTCGGCAGCACCTTCGTGAAGCTGGGGCTGGTGCCCGGCGACGGCGGGGCGGCGCTGCTGACCCGCACGGTGGGCTACCCCAAAGCGCTGGAGCTGGTGCTCACCGGACGGATTGTCGACGCCCAGGAAGCCCTGGCCATCGGACTGGTGAACCGTGTGGTCCCGGCTGCAGCACTCGAAGATGCGGTCCGCGAGCTCGCCGCTGAGATCGGCCAGCACCCCGCCCAGGCCGTGCGCTTGGCGAAGGCCTGCGCCGCTCGCTCCTATGGCTTGCCGCTGGAGACCGCCTTGGAATTGGCCGCCACCTACCAGGGCATCGTCCAGAACTCGGACGACCACATGGAAGGAGTGCACGCCATTCTCGAGAAGCGGGCACCGCGGTTCAAGGGGAACTAAGGCCGGTCGAGCTCAGGGTACCGTGAGGACGACGGAGCCCTTGATCACGGTCTCGGTGGTCGTCTCGCCATCCACTGTGGTGGTCGTGCCGCTGCCCGTAGAGTCGTCCCCGGACAAGGCGATGGCCAGCCCCGCTGCGCCCCCTGCTGCGACCGCCGCCACCCCGGCCCACACGTACCAGGGGGGGCCTCGGCGCTCGATCTCGGTGACCGTGAGCGGCTGGGGGTCGAGCAAGAGGGACGTCAACAGCGCGTTGCTGGCGATGTCCATCGACGCCACCCGCCGAGAGACCCGGTCCGGACGCAGCCCGCCGTCCTCGCGCAGGTAGCCGGCGAGCACGGGCACCAGGTCTTGCAGCTCAGTGACCGGGTTCTTGCCGGCTTCCCCGGCCACCGCTTTCGAGAAGTTTCCTGTGCGGGGCTCGTAGAGCTGGAGGCTGACCGCGCCGTCCCCGTCGAGTCCCGCCAACACCACCAGATCCGCGCCGAGGTGGGTGCCGAGGGACCGGTACATCAGCGACATCTGCTCAGAGCGCCCGTCGGGGTTGTCCACGGGTGCCGCGAGCCGGCGCCGCGCCTCAGACGCCGACCAGAACGCCTTGTCCCCCGGCGACAGAAAGACCCTGTCCGCTTGGCGCCGACCATCCGCAGCCTGGAGCACGATGAAGTGCTCGCCCGGCGGCAAGCTGAGTGTGCCGCCATCTTGCTTGAGGCCGTCCACATAGAGCACCGAGCCCGCGGGAACGTCGATCTGGACCGAGGCCTTGGCCTTGGCCAGCACCACCTCGCGCACAGCGTCGAAGCGGGCCACGACCTTCGGGGGGTGGTTCACCGTGTCGAGCTGACGTGTGGGATCGAGCACCACCAACCGCGCAAAGGCCTCGTCCGCTTCGGACTCTTCGCCCCGACCGAACTCGGCGAGCCCGACCAGCAGCAGTGCGTCGAGCAGGTCTTTGACATCCGTGGTGCCGAGGGAGCCATCTTCCAGCGCATGCACCGCGTCGAGGAGCACCGACACCGCCGCATCGAATTCCGCGCGGTCGTAGAGCACCCGGCCTTCATCCAGCCGCGCACGCCCCGGCCCCAGGAACGCTTCTTCGAGAACGAGGGGCTCCCGGCCCGCCAGTCGGCTGCGCAGCTGGCTCATCTCGAGTGCATCGACCTTCGCGGCCCGCTCAAACGCTTGACCCAGCTCGTCGACCGCCAGCGCACCCCGGGCCTCGTCCGCCGCCTCCACATGCACGCCCACCACGGCCACTTCGGGACGACGGGCGAAGGCCGATGTGGCGGTGAGGCCCATGAGCAGCACTGCGACCGCGCGGAGGATGGACATCGAGGGCGTCCCAGGAAACAAGGGAGTGAAGGGCAAGGCCGGCGGATTGGAGCGGTGCGAGGAACACGCACCCACGGGTCTCTGCGTGCCCCCGACCAGACACGCGGGTATGCCCTGGCATCCGGTCAAGTGGCTGCGGCGGGACTGTACCACCGCTGGGCACCCCGTTCCCACTGCATCGCCGCATCTTCCGAGACCGTCCGCAGGAGCCCCTCTTGTCGCGCATGTCCCCGATTCCTTGGGCCGCTGCCCTCGGCCGCGCCTTCCGCCTCGCCTTCGTGCTGGCCGTGGCACTGCCCGCTGTGGGTCGCGCTGGCCCCGTGGAAGACGCCGAGGCCGCCCTCCAGCGGGGCTCCCTCGGCCAAGCCCTCCGCACCCTCGCGGTCCACCTCGACAAAAACCCGGACGATGTCGTCGCAAGTGAGCTGCAGATCGACATTCTGCTCACCATCGGCCAAGGCGGAGAAGCCGCACGGCACTGGCGCCAGGCCATCGTCGACAACCCCAAGAATCCCGATGCTTGGTACCTCCTGGGCCGCTCCGAGGTGAACCCCGACACGGCGATGGCCGCGTACCAGAAGGCGCTGGAACTCAAGCCTCGCCACGCCAGGGCGCTCACAGGGCTAGGCGCAGTGCAGTCGGCCACGGGCAAGACCACCGCGGCCGCTGAGAATTTCCAAGCCGCCCTCGACGTCGACCCCACGCTGGCCGAAGCCTGGTCCGGGCTCATCCGCTCCCGAGCCATCGCGGGGGACCGCTCCGCGGCCGAGAGCGCCGCACGGCGGGCCGTTGTCGCCGTCCCCCACAGCAACGGGGTCTGGCTCGCGCTGGCTGCGCTGGTGCCCGATGACGCGGTCTCCGTCCTCACCCAAGCCGCCAGCCGCCTGCCCGAGGACCCTCAGATCCAGATCAACCTCGCCCGGTCCCTGTTCACCTCGACGAAGTGGGACCGCGCCGAGAAGGCCTACGATCGTGCACTGTCGCTGGTTCCCGACGGTGACGTCCAGCTCCAAGTCGAGCGCGCCATGATTGCCGAGATCAAGGCCCGGCGCTTGTCGCTGCAAGGCGCGACGACCATTCTGGAGATTCGCCCGGCGGCGGCCCAAGCGCCGGACGTCGCCCTGTCCACGCTCGCGGAGGTCGTCTCGTCCAACCCTGAGTCGGGTTGGGCACGGCTGGTGCACGGCAACCTGCTGTCCAGTGTCGGCCGGGTGGCCGAAGCTGAGCGTGAGCTGCGGTCCGCCCTGGTGGCCCTGCCCTCCAGTCCCGAAGCCTGGGGCGCGGTCGGTGCGTTCTACTTGAGCCAGCGTCGCGCTGCCGAAGCCCGTCCGCTGCTGGAAAAAGCCACCGCCGCCCGTCCGACGGATCCTGGCCTCGCCGTGGCCGCGGCCGTTGCAGCGGCCGAGATGGGCAAGCTGGATCAAGCCGAGCTGGAGCTCAGGAAGGCTGTCACGCGATTTCCACACAGCATCGGGCCGACCCTCGCCCTTGCACGGTTGCTGGTCAATGGACACCGCGGGGAAGAGGCGTTTGTCGTCCTCACCGATGCCCTGCGCAGGTCGCCCGAGGTCAACCTCGCATCGGCGCTCGCATCCGCCGCCCGGGAGCTGGGCCAACCGGGCCGGGCGGTCGAGCTGATGCGCCAGCTCGCCGATGAGACCGGGGATCCGCGCTTCTCCCGAGTGGCCGATGGGCTGTCGGCAGAGACGCCCGCGCTGCCCACACCGGCGCCCGCCCCATGAGCCCCCGACAAGGCCCCTGAGCGGGCTGTCCACGGCGGGTCGAAGCACTGGTGTTGACGTGTCCACCGTTGTTCTCATCGCCAGCCTTGGTTACCCGCGGTCGGTTCCTGACGATGACGTCCCGGCTGGGGTGCAGGTGTGACCCACACCACGGCGCCCCCCCCCCGGAGCGCCTGTCCCGTCGATTGATTGCAAGGTGTCCCTTTGTACGTGCTTCTGACGACACTCGCCCTCAGCCTTGCGCACGCCCAGTCGATGGGCCCTTGGCTGAACGAGGCGCTCCCCGCCCCGATGGACAGCGCGGAACAGCGCCTGGGCACCTGCCCCAAGAGCCACCTGAGCAACGGTGTGCAGCTGCCCGCCGCGCCGGACCTCTACAAGCGCTGGCATCCCGACAAGGCTTGGGCTCGCGCTGAGATGGTCGAGGCCATCACCCGGGTCTCCGAAGAGATGGCGTGGCTGATGCCCGAGGCCGATCCCATCGTCATCGGCGACATCAGCACCCGCTACGGCGGTGTGCTCGAAGGCCACAAGTCCCACCGGGCGGGCGTCGACGCCGACATTGGCCTGTACTGGGGCAACGGCCGCATGCACAAAGGCGGCTTTCGCGATGTGTCGGCATCCGAGCTGGACCTCGAAGCGAACTGGCTGCTCATCCGCTCCCTGCTCGACACTGGCCTCGTGGAGCGGATCCTGCTCGATCAGCGGCTGATCAATGCCCTGCGGGCCTACACCATCGCCAGCGGCGAGCTCACCGAGGACGAAGCCGAGCGCATCTTCCCCCTCGGCTACACCCGCATGTGGACCCACACGGGTGTTGTGCACCACGCTCCGAACCACAAAGAGCACCTGCACTTGCGCGTGCTCTGCTGGGAAGACTGACCCTCAGCTTCTCTTGAGCTTGCGCCACAACGTGGTGCGGTCGATCCCCAGCAAGCGAGCCGCCGCGGCCATGTTGCCGTCGCTCCGTCGCATGGCGGTCTCGATGGCCCGCGCTTCCACGTCGGCCAGGGACACCGGCTCCGGCTCGATGGACCGCCGACCGGGCACCTCCAAGTGCTCCGGGGTGATCTCATGGCCTACGGGCACCCGGATCCACGCCAGCCTCAGGACGTTCTCCAGCTCCCGCACGTTGCCGCGCCACGCACGCTCCATGAGCAGCTCGAGGATCTCGGTCGACAGTCCTCCGACCTCCTTGGGCCGTCCCCGGCGCTTGGCATCATCGGCGAAGCGCTTCAAGAAGTGCTCGGCGAGGGCAGGTACGTCATCGAGGCGCTCCCGCAAGGGCGGCACATGCACCCGCACGCCAGCCAAGCGGTAGTAGAGATCTTCACGAAAGTGACCACCTGTGACATCCGCCTCGATGTCCCGGTTCGTCGCCGCCAGCACCCGCACATCCACGATGCGGGCGCGGTCTTCCCCGAGCCGCTGGATCTCGCCCTGCTGGATCACCCGCAGCAGCTTCGCCTGCAAGATGAGCGGCAGCTCCCCCACCTCGTCGAGCAGAATGGTCCCACCATCGGCTTCTTCGAAGGATCCACGCCGATCGGCACTGGCCCCCGTGAACGCTCCCCGCCGGTGGCCAAACAGCTCGCTCTCGATCAGCGACGCGTTCAGGGCGGCGCAGTTGACCTTGATGTAGGGCTTGCGAACCCGGTCCGAGAGGCTCTGAACCGCGTCAGCCAGCCGCTCCTTGCCCACTCCCGACTCTCCGGTGAGCAACACAGGCAGCTCATAGGGCGCCACTTGCTCCACCAGCTCGTACAGCTCCTGCATGGGGGCCGAGCTGCCGATGATGCCATGAAAGGACCGGCGAACGTCCAGATCCCGCTCCAGCCGCCGAGTCTCGGTGAGATCTCGAAACAGCTCGATCCCGGCAATCGGTTCGCCGTCCTGATTTCTGATCAGGATCATGCGGGCACGGGCATGGACCACGGTGCCCTCATCGGTGCCCCGGTAGAAGGTCTCCCGAGGTCCCCCCGGTGAGCCCGAGATGGCCGCCGTCATCAAGCAATCCGACTTGCACAGGGGCGAGACAAGGGAGTCCCGACAGAGGCGATCCTCCAGTGAGACGTCCGCCAAGCCCAGCAAGACCCGGGCCCGGCGGTTCATCGACAGGATCTTTCGAGTCTGGGCATCGATGACGATAGCGCCATCGGAGACTTGATCCAGAATAGCCGTCACCAACGGATTCTTGAGTAGCCCCGGCAACGCCGTGGACGGCAATGTGATCTCCATGGGGGCACTCTCCGCCGGCATCACGCCAGCTTTTTGTTGGGGCACGCGAAACCGTAGGGGCCCCTGCTGCATCCTGCAACACCACAAGTTGCAGCGCGCAACAGGTGACAAACCGTGTACACCTCTGGTACGCTGACGGTGCCTCAGAAGAGGTTGGCACGTCGATTGCAGTGTGTAGCTGCACCCCAGGGGCCACGACAGACTGGCCAACTCGGACGCCGACGGACGGTTCACGCCACGGCGAGACACCGTCCCCCACGACTCGATGAACCCAAGATGACTCAGGAGAGACCATGCTGCGCATCACCGCTGAGGAGGAACGGGACCTTGCCCGCCGAATCCGGACCGCCGAGCGAGAAGCACGGGGCGCCATCGCCGGGATCGATGAAGCGGAGGAGATCCTGCGGCAGCGTCCAACCCGGACCGAGCGCACCCGCGCAGGCGCCGTGGACCGACTGATCGCAGCAGTGGAAGCGTGTGGCGAGGCCGCCAAGCGTGACCCAGAGCTGGTCCCCGAGGTCCGCCAGGCCCGCCGCCAGCTCGCCGAAGCCGAGTCCCTCCGTTGGGAGTTGGCGATGTCGGCCATCCGCATCGCCCGCGGTGAAGCCCGCAAGCTGGCGTGCTCCCTGATGAGCGAAGAAGACCTCGTGCAGGAAGGCTACATCGGCCTGCTGCGCGCCGCGAAGCGCTTCGACCCCGACCGCGGGATCCGCTTCTCGACCTACGCGCGCTGGTGGGTTCGGGCCCAGATGACCCGTGCCCTTGAGACCACGGGCCGGATGGTCCGTCTGCCAGGTGGCGCGGTCGAGCAGATCCGCAACCTCCAGCAAGCTGCCGAGCGGCTGGACCGTCAGGGCGACGACTGGACGCTGGACGACCTTGCCGCAGAGGTTGGCATCGAGCGGGCCCGTGCCCACCTGCTCCTGTCCCAGGGTGGTGTGGTGTCCATCGACCAGCAGGACGATGACGGCTTGTGTGTGGGAGATCGCCTGCACAGCCATGGCCGCAACGTGGACCCCTCCATCAACGCCATTCGGCTGCAGTCGATGGAGCTCGTGAAGGGCGCATTCGGCGAGGTCCTGGACGAGCGGGAGCGCTACATCCTGCTCAACCACTACGGACTCAACGGCAAGGACGCGCGCACGATGGCCGACATCGGCAAGTCGATGGGCCTGTCCCGGGAGCGGGTCCGCCAGATCGAGGTGGGCGCCTTGTCCCGCCTCCGCCAGACCATCTGAGCGCACGCCACCGCACGCTTCCTGCCTGCAACGGCCGCTGCCCCTCCCCGGGCGCGGCCGTTCTGCAATTGGCCCACCGCACTCTCCGGGCCGGCCCTGAGCGCTGCAATCTGCAACTGACCAAAACCGCATATAGTGTGTACATGGTTCGAACGCGCTCTGGTCAGGTGCAAGATGCAACAAAGCCCGCCAGGACGGCGGGCTTCGTGGGGCAGAGCGCTGTGCAGCGGGGCTTCGAGGCCCCCGCCTTCAGTACTGAGCGGCGATGGACTCTTCGTTGATGACCGCGTGGTCGCCCACCGCAGCGATGCGGGCGAGCTGGACCCGCTTTGCACCGATGGCCATCACGACGATGCCCTGGTCCGGAATCATCGAGCCAGCGGTCACCACCACCTCGCGGCCATCCGGCAGTCCGAGGATGGCCCGCGGCGGCTGGGTGTCCGGCATCGACGAGACGAGGCGCACCGGCCAAGTCGAGGCCTTGGCGGCCACAATCTCGACCGGACCTGCGGGTGCAGGCTTCGTCGCGGCAGTGGCGGCCGGAGCAGCAGGAGCATCGACCCCAGCGTCGACAGCCGTGGGCGCCGCCACCTGGGGCTCGGACACGGCGGGCACACCGACCGGGGGCGCCGGAGCGGTTGCGTTCTCGGCCGCCGCGATCGCCTGGGCACGCTCGGTCCGCGACTTCTTGGCGTTCTCGGCCAATTCTTCGCTTGTGAGCACCAATTGGGGCTGATCAGCCGGGGGAAAGGCCTGATCGGGAGCGGTGGCAGGCGCAGCGGTCCCTGGGGTCGCAGCCACGCTGGATCCGGCTGACTTGAGGGGATTGCCAGGCTCGGCCATCTGCTGGCATGCCGTGGCCCCAAGCAGGAGGGCCGCAAGGCAACCATGAACCAGAATCGAGGGCGGTCGGGCTAGCATCTTCGGAGACTCCGCAAGCTGGGGCCCAGCAGCATAACCGAACCCAGTCCCCAGCGGCGGACCCGGTTCCGACCCCAGCCCCCCGAGACCACCATGACCACCAGCACCACTATCTGTCCGGTTGCCACAGAGTGTGGCGGGTGCACGACCCTCGACCTCAGTCCTGCGGACCAGCGCGCGCAGCTCAAGGCGCAGGTCGAGCGCAGCACGGGCTTGAGCATCGACGAGGTGGTCCCCTCACCCGCTTCGCTCGGCTATCGGGCCCGTCTGCGGCTTCGGCCGACGGCCACTGGCGCCCTGGGACTGACCCGGCCTCGCTCCCACGACGTGGTCACCATCTCCCATTGCCCGGTGGCCCACCCGCTCATCAATGCCGTGCTGGCGAAGCTTCCTCCGATGCCGGGCTTCGACGGGATCGAGCTGCGGACCGACGGCACCCGGGTGGTGCTGTGCGCATCCAGCCGCCCCAGCCATGGTCCGGCGAAGAAGACCCGGAAGTCTCGCCGGAGCAGCGGTCCCAAGCGCCCGAGCTACGATCAGCTCCGCACCCAGCTCGACGCGCTGGACCTCGACGCGGTGGGACTGGCCGGCGCAGCGATCGACGGTGCACGGGTCCAAGGTGACGTGCTGCTGAGCATTCCCAACGATGGTGACCTGAGCATTCGGGTGAGCCCAAACAGCTTCTTCCAGGTCAACCTCGCGATCAACACGGGCATCGTGCAGCGAGTGCAGCGCTGGGTCCGCGCCATCAAGCCTGCCCGAGTCCTCGACTTGTACGCAGGCATCGGCAACCTGAGCTTGGGCCTCGCCGCGCAAGGCATCCCGCTCACCCTGGTGGAGTCCGCCCCCAGCGCGGGTGCCGACACCCGGTGGACCCTCAAAAACAGTCCAGTCTTGAGGGGAGCGGCCGAGGTGGAAGTGAAGACGGCCGACGCCGGCCGCTACGCCGCAGGGGACAGTTTCTTTGATGTGGCCCTGTTGGATCCACCCCGCGGTGGCGCGCCAGACCTCATCCCGCACCTCTTGGTGACCCGCCCGAGGGCGCTGATCTACCTGTCCTGCAACCCCCGGGCACTCGGCCGAGATCTGGGGGCCCTGCGCGATCAGCCTTGGTCCGTCGCCCAGACCGTGCTGTTCGAAATGTTCCCCAACACCGGCCATGCCGAGGTACTCACCCTCATCCTTCGAGACGATCTTCAGGCTGACGCCGACGCCATCCTTGGCGAGTTCACTGGCTCGCAAAGAGCGAGCCCATGAACCAGCGCGTTCTTGGCGGGGGCACGCTCCCGCGCCGCGCCCCAAAGGGCGGTTCCCCACGTCATTCTCGCACCGAGGCTGCCGCCGTCCGGTCGGGGACCGAAGGGGTTCTGCACTTCGGATGCGCCGAACTAGCCCTTCCCGACCGGCCGGGCCCCACTGCCCTGGTGGCGCCTCCGCAGGCTTGGTTTGGAAAGCCGGTGAAAGTGCGCAGTCCCGATGACCGAGGCACATTGACAGCAGCCCCGCAAGCCCCACCCGCGAGAAATCCAGTGCACGAAACCGAAGCCAACATCGTGGCCCACCCCAATGCTCCCGGGCATGCGGAGCTGGTCATGCTGGCAGACCCGGTGACCGCGCTGCAAAACCGAGCGCTTGCCGCCTACGATGAGCGCTTGGTGCGCCATCGCGACGCCATTCGCAACGAAGCGGTCGAGTCGATTGGCCGGGTGCCTTGGTGGCGCTTGGTCACCTCAGGCTGCACCCCCCCGGTGGGCATCTTGGTGATCCAGCCCATGATCTTCGCGGCCACCCACCTTCTGCGGGCCCACATCGAAGACCTGGCCACGACGATCGGCAAGGACGCCCGCCGCCGCGACCGGTTCCGCCGTCTCGCCACCGAGCGCTGGCTGACCCCCATCCAGGTTCCGGCTGAAGCCCGGCGAGTCCAGATCACCCGCGTGTGGAACGAACCGGCCCCGATGTGGATCCGCCGGTTTGAGGCTGAGCTGCGAGCATCCGTCGATGCCCTGCATCGGGATCACTTCCGTCCCGAATTTGAGGCCCGCCTCGAAGCCATCGAAGACACCGCCACTGAGCTGCTCTGAGCCCACTCGCCCCCGCCTGAAGCCACGAAGTGCTTGAAGCGCAGCCACCGCCTCTGACAGCATCCACGCTGCCCACTGGCGCTCCCCCTGACCCGATGCCCGCAATGACCGACCACCTGGAGACATGTCCGCCGCCCCAAGGCGTCTGAATTTTGTCCCCGACTTGGGGACCTCAGGATCGACATCCTCCAAGTCTTGTCAGGTCAATCCGTCCCCTCATGAACGGCCGAGGGTTGTCTCCGCTCGCCGCACCGTGCAACAGACTCGGTCCACCTCCCCCGTGAACGTGGTGGTGGCGGCCATTCTGGGCTTGCTCGTGGCCCTCAGTCCCCGGGTGGGACAGCGGACTGCCGCCTCTCCCACCAGCCTTCCGGCGACCCTGGTGCACACGCTGGTGGCCTCGACGACCCCCGTGCCCGCTGTGCCCCCCACCGACGACGCCGTCCAGCTCGGTGCCCGCCGCCTGGCCATCCGCAGTGTCGCCCGCCTGCGCAGCGCCCCCGACGCCGCCTCAGAGCTCGCGCACGGGCGCTACCTCTACGTGCACGCGGTTGACCCAGACCTCCAAGAACTGGGTCTGCAGGTCATTGTCGAGCACGCCGCCGCCGGCTGGCCCCAGGGCTTTCGGGGCCGCTTCCTGTCAGGGCTGACCGAGTCCGTCATCCGGTCCGCGCGGGAGCACCGGGTGCTGCCCTCCGTGACCCTCGCCCAAGCCATCCTCGAGAGTGGTTGGGGACGCTCCGGGCTCGCGGCCAACCACCACAACCTGTTCGGTGTGAAGGCCGGTGCATCCGACTCCCGCGTGCGCCTCGACACCCGTGAGCACTCCCGCGGCCGCCTGCGCCCCAGCCGCCGGTCCTTCCGCCGGTACGACAGCCACGCTGAGTCCATCGCCCACCATGCGCGGCTTCTCGGCGAGGACCGTCGCTACCGCAGGGCCCGTGCCCACTGGACCGACTGGCGCGAGTTCCTCACGGCCATCGCACCGCGATATGCCAGCAGCCCCACCTACGTGGACGCCGTCGCCGAGATCGTCGAGCTGTACGATCTGGACCGCTGGGACGCGCTCATCGTGGACGCGGCCCGCGAAGACGACGCGCGCGCCCGAAGCTGAGTCGCTGTGTCTGATCCCACCGGGTCCCTCCCCCACGTGCCCCCACCCACCCGGGCTGGCCTCCGCGCATTTGAGGTTCGATCGGGTCAGCCGGCTGCAGTGGGCGCCATCTACCGCGCCCTGGGCCCGCTCCGGGGCACTCGCCTGTTGCTGGCCTTCGCCTTCCGCCAAGCGGTCACCGATCCGCTGAGTGGCCTGCCCGACGCCGATCCCAACGACATCGAAGAGTGGATGGCCCGGCGCCAGTTCGCCCCGGTGGTGCTGCTCGACGACGCACTGCGCATCGACATGGGCATGTCCATCGAAGACGCCGTCGTGGTGCTGCGCGAGGTGGTCGGCGCCACGGGAGCAAAGTTCCTCGGCAGCTTGTTTCCGGACCTCGACCCGGCGGTCTGGGCCGCGTCTCCGCCCGCCGCTCGGGAGACGCTGGTCCGTCGCACCTTCCGTCGCTTCGGCAACATCGTCGACGCCGACGTGCACCTCGGTGACCGCGAGGTGGGCTTTGATGTGTTGCAGTGCCGCTTCGCTGACTACTGCCGCCAGGTGGACCGCCTCCACTTGGCCCCCCTGTTCTGCCACGCCGACGCGGTGTTCTTTGAGGACCCGAACAACCCCTATTCGCTGACCCGCCCCGGCACCCTCGCGACCGGTGCCCCCCACTGTGCATTCCGACTGCGCTTCAAGAACGCGCCCGGCGACGAGACCGTGCCCGGAGAAGAGTAAGGCGCGAACCCTACTGGTAGCCCCGGGCCTGCAGCTCGAACAAGCTCGCGTAGCGTGCGCCATCGCGCATGAGCTGCTCGTGGGTGCCTTGTTCTTTGATCCGGCCGCCCTCCAACACAATGATCTCATCGGCCATCCGCACGGTGCTGAATCGGTGGCTGATGAGGATGGCCAGCTTGTCTTCGGACAGGTCCCGCATCCGGGCAAAGATGTCGGCCTCGGCTTCGGCATCCATGGCACTGGTCGGCTCGTCCAACACCAAGATGTCGGCGTCTGAGCGCATGAATGCCCGACTCAGCGCAATCTTCTGCCACTGCCCCCCGGACAGCTCCTGGCCCCCGCGGAACCACCGGCCCAGCTGGGTGTCCCACGACTGTGGCATGGCCTCGATGAAGTCCTTGGACATGCCCTTTTCCGCGGCCTCCGCACGGGCTTCTGCATCCTCGATGCGGTCAATGTCGCCGACACCCACGTTCTCACCGACCGTGAACTGGTAGCGCACGAAGTCCTGAAAGATGACCCCCACCCGCGCGCGCAATGCAGCGTCGTCCCACTCGCGCAGGTCCACACCGTCGAGCACAATGCGCCCCACCGTCGGCAGATACAGGCCGGTTAACAACTTAATCAATGTCGTCTTTCCACTTCCATTGTGGCCCACCAACGCAAGCTTGCGACCCGGGCAAAGGTGCAGGTCCACCCCTTGCAAGGCCCACTGACCCTCCGGTGCGCCAGGGTAGGCAAACCCCACATCCTCGAACCGCACCCCATCGCCGGGCACCGTTCCCACCAAGACACCCCCGGTGCGGTCCCGAACTGGGGTCTCCAGAAACGCATGGAGGTTGGAGAGATAGAGGTTGTCCTCGTACATGCCGCCGACATCGGACAAGATGGCCTGAAACGCTCCTTGGCCTTGCTTGAAGACCATCAAGTACATGGTCATCTCGCCCAATGTGATGGCCTTGGCGACCGCACTCATCGCAATCCACACATAGGCCCCATACAAGGCCACCGTTGACGCGAGCCCCAACAGGTAGCCCCAGAATCCGCGCCGCTTCACCAGCCCCGCTTCTTCATGAAACACCTTCTGGAAGATGTCATCGTACCGGCCCACCAGCATCGGCCCCAAGCCCAACAGCTTGACTTCCTTCGCATAGTCTTCCCGACTGACCACCACTTCCAGGTAGTTCTGCATCCGCCGCTCCGGCGAGCGCCACGTGAACAAGCGAAAGCCCAAGTCGGCGAAGCGGGTCTCGACGAAGAACGCAGGCAGGGTGGACAAGGCCAGCACGAGCACTGCGAGGGGACTGAACGCCAACAACAGCGCCCCATAGCTGACCAAGCTCAAGCCATTGCGCACCAAGCCAAAGCACTTGCGGACCAGCCCCAGCGGCCGAGTCGACGCACCACGGCGGGCTTGCACCATGCGGTCATAGGTTGCTGAGTCCTCAAACTGGGTCAGGTCGAGCTGGCGGGCCTTGTCGATGATCAACATGTTGACCCGGTGCCCCAGCAGCACCCGCAGCAAGCTCTGCACGGTCTGGTCGGCTCGCCGGATTCCCGCGAGAATGGCCACCAGCACGCCTTCCAGCCCCACCCAGAGCAAGGCGAGGTCGCGGTCCGCCCGCACCCCCGTGTCGATGGCATGCAACACCGCGTCCACGATCTGTTTGCCCACCACCGCGACGGCGGCCGGGATCAATCCGGCCCCCACCGTGAGCACCACCAACGCAACAAACAGGCGCCGATCCGTCTGCCAGACCAGCCCAATCGCTTCGCGCACGTAGCGGAACACATCGCGGGCGCTCCCCGATGGGGAGGACGTCGAAGCGGCGGGCGGGTGGTGGGAGGCGGGCATCATGCCGCCCCCTATGGGCACGCTTCGCGCCGTGCACAACCACCAAGGCCTGCATGGGGCCATTCGCGCGCTGGATGCGGGCGGCCGAGGGGCGCAGCTGGCGCCGAGCCCACTGCCTCAGGCCACGTCCGTGGCACGCTCGAGGTTGTCGCCCGCGAGCATCACGCAGTTCCGTCCCGCGTCTTTGGCGGCGTACAGCGCCATGTCGGCCCGTTGGACCAGTGCCGACCAGTCGGCGTCTTCGTCGCGCCGATACGAGGCACAACCCACCGATACACTGATGGTCCGGTGCTCGTTGTCGCCCATCTCGACGGTCGAACCACACACCGCCATCCGCAGGCGCTCCCCGAGGGCCCGCAGCCCCTCGGCGTCGGCCGTGCGGGTGAGCACCACCATCTCTTCGCCGCCGTAGCGGAACACCAGGTCCCCGGAGCGCACACCCTCTCGCATGCGCTGGGCCGTCTCGATGAGGACGCGGTCACCCACCGCATGACCCCAGGTGTCGTTCACCCTCTTGAAGTGGTCGATGTCGCAGACAATGACGCCGTAGCCGATGTCCTCGGTGCTGCTCTGGCACTCGGTGTGCACGCCGCCGAGCACGTCCATGAGGTGGCGGCGGTTGAACAGTCCGGTGAGCGGATCGGTGACGACCGCCTTGCGCAAGCGGGCGTTGAGCGCCTGGAGCTGCTTGTTCTTCTCGGCGAGCTCGAGCGCGGCCCGCTCCCGCTCCGCCAAGCGTGCAGCCACCCGGGCCTGCTTCACACTGGCCTCGAAGTACCGCACCTTCACCACGGCCACGGCCGCCATGGCCGCCAGTCCCCGCATCAGCTCGGCGCTCTCCCAGAGGTGGCGCTGGCTCGCGGTCCGGCTGTCCACATAGATGGCGCCGATGATCGTGTCTTGGTGCCGCATGGGCACACAGAGCACCGATCGCAGCTCCAGCGCCACGATGCTGCGCTGATCCCTGAGATCACTGCGCTCATCGAGATCGGCCGCGATCACTTCCCGATCGTCCTCGATGCACTGGCGCACCACCGACATGCTCGGCTCGCCCTGGACCAGCCCGGTGCTGGCCGAGGCGACCACCTCGGTGGGCTCGCCCATCAGCACAAACGCCCGATCACACTCCAGCAGCGTCATGCTCGCTTCTGCGATCCGGTCCAGAACGCTGCGCAGGTCGGCCTGTTCGTTGATCGCCACCGCCAAGGTGACGAGCTGGGACACCCGGGCGTCCCGCTTGGGATCCCGCCACCGAGCACCGATCCGAGTGCCAAGCTGATCGGCCCGAAGGGACAGCGGGACGATCCCGGCTTCCCGAGCGAACAACCGCACACGATCCACCTGTCCTGCAGCCTCTTCAGCGCGATCGGCGTCCAGCAGCGCTTCCGCCACCCACAGCCGCACAACCGCAAGATCCGCCGCAGCACCTGCGGCCTGGAGCGGCTCCGTGGCCTCCTGAATCCAGCCGTCAAGCTTCACGGCCACGCCGCCGGCGCGGGCGTAGTTCACCGCCAGCAAGGCCGAGGCCAAGCAAGACTCCAGCATCATGCCCAGCGTGGATGCGGCATCACGAACGGCCTCGACCTCGGCGAGGTGGGCCAGTCCCGAGCGCCGCTGCAAGGTCGCGATCTCGACCGCCCGAAGCCGGGCCTCAACCATCTCGCGATCCAGGTTCATCGACTCGGCGATCGCCATCGCCCGGACGACCAGGCGGTCTGCGCTGGCGAGCTCGCCCATGACAATGTCCAGCTCAGCAAGATTGAGCGCGGCGTTGCACTCCAGATCCCGCAAGCCCAGACGGGCCGCGAGGGCTTGGGCCGACTCACCGGCGCCCCGTGCGCGCTCCCAGCGACCCAGCTCTTTGTAGCCAAGGCAGAGGTTGACCAACGCGCGGGCCTGCTCGTGCGCTGCATCGAGCCGCCGGAACAGCACCAGCGCTTGCTCCCAGGCGGTCACTGCGAGCGGACGATTGCCGGAGTTGTGGCGGACGGCACCGAGGTTGTTCAGCAGCCGGGCCCGATCGAGCATCGGCAGGCCGGAGTCACCGGAGGCAGCGGAGCACAGGGCAGCGTCGGCGTCCTTGAAGCGACCGGCGAACCAGAGCAGCCGCCCGAGGGCCGCACTCATGACGGCTCGGGCCCCCATGCCCACGCCCACCTTCGCCGGAACGGTCTCCAGCAGCACAATGGCGTCATCCAGGCGACCGAGGTGGTGCATCGACTGAGCGGCCACCAGCCGGGCCCGCAGCCAGATCTCCAGCTCACCGCTCTCCTGGGGAGGGGCGTCCGCGCACAGCGGCTGGGCCAGCTCCAGCGCCCGCTCGTGTTCCCCGAGAATATCGCTGGTCACGGCATCCACAAGGTCGAGGGACGCCGGCGAGGGTCGGCCGTCCAGCGCCACCCGGGACCGCTCCACCCAGGCGCGAGCGCCTTCTGCGTCCCCGTCATTGGTCGCGGCAATCTGAGCCAGCTGAACCAGCAGCTCCACGTCGTGGCCCGTCGCCCGCTCCGCCCACCGCTCATCACCAAACGCCCGGGCATCGGCCGTCCGACCCGCAGCCACGAGCGCACGCACCCGGCTGACCGCAAAGTGGGAGGTCGGAGCCATCGCCCAGATCTCGTCGGCCAGGCGCGCGGCCTCGACCGGATTGCGGGTCCGAAGCAGATCGATCGCGCTTCCCCCCCGCAGCATGACTGTGGCCCGGTCACCGACCGCGACCGCAAGCTCCACGATGGTCGCCAGTGGCGGGACCTCCAGCGTCTTCATGTGCTGCAGCAGGCGCCAGCGCAGGGCGTCGGCATGCAGCGCCCGCTCCAGCACCGTGGTCCGCACCGAGGCCGAACACGCCAGCCCGGCGGGGGTCCGGTAGGCCAGCCCGGCATCCACCAGAGCACCCACCACGCCGCGCAGCTGGGCCACACCCACCGGATGCTCCAGCACTTGTCCCACGAGGGCCACCGCGAGCGCGCGGCTGTGCACAGCCAGGACCTCCAGCACCTGTCCGGCGAGGCTGTCCACTGTCGGCAGCCGCCACTGGCTCTCCCACGCCACCGTCGACGGCGCCCGGGCTGCGTCGAAGGCCCACGTGCGGTTGAGGCGGATGAGCGCCTCGGCATCGACCGCCGCACCCACTGCACGCCCGACCGCCCCAGGGTGTCCCCCAGACACGGTCGAGACCCACGCCAGGAGGCCGGGGATCTCGGCGTCATCGCCCAGAAGGTCCGCCAACAAGCCCTGGAGCTGGTCGCGATCAAAGGGTCCGAGCACGCAGTGTGCGGCGCTCCCATCCAGCTCGTCGAGGCGCTCTTCGGCCGCGATGCAGACGTCCGCACCCTCGGCGCACAGAATCCGAACCACCCGAGAGGTCATCGGATCCTGCTGCTCGAAGGAGTCCACCAACACCGGCCGGTCGGCGTCCACGATGATGCTGGCGATGCGGTGGGCCCGCGTCGCGTCATCCGGGGCGACGGGAAGCTCCACCTGGAGGGCTTCCAAGACAATCGAGATGCCGGCCCAGGCATGGTCTCCCGCATCCGCCGGCACCCGCAGGCACGACCGCCCCCGGGCGGCAAGCTCCACGGCAACCCGGTCCAGCTCCCGGGTGCGCCCGCTTCCGGACGGTCCGATCAGCCCGATCCGCCCCCCCCGCTCCAACCAGCGGTCCAGTCCCCGCGCCAGCGCCGGCCGCTGCACATAGGCCACCTGCGCCCGACGCTCGATGAGCGGTCCGGTCACGGCCGAGAGGGGCACCCCTTGGGCGGCAAAGCGGTCCGCCGCATCCGCCGCCAGCGGGCGCTGATCAGGGTCCACAGCGAGGAGCTGTTGCACCAGCTTGCGCAGCCAATCCGGGCCAGCGCTCACCGCCGGTACATCGCAACAACGCCTTGCCAGACCCTCTTCAGGAGAGAGCGATCCAAAGGGAAGGCCGCCGTGCAGGCAAGCCCAGAGCACCAGGCCGGCCGAGTACACATCGGCCACCTCACTTGCCCCGCCACCGCTGAGCTGTTCCGGGGCGGCCCACGCAGCCGTCCCCCCCATGCCGCCGGCCAATCCAAAGTCGATCAGATGCACAGGCACCACATCCGATGCGGAGTACAGGAGGTTCTCGGGCTTGATGTCGCCGTGGCAGACCCCCGCTTGGTGCACCGATGCCAAGGCATCCAACAGGGTCGCACCCATCCTCGCCACTGCGTCCGGGTCCATCGCCCCCTGGCTCACCCGACAATCCAGCGGCCGCCCAGGGGCCAGATCCATCGCCACAAAGTTCAACTCGCACGACCACTCACCATGGTCCAACAAGCGCGGAACGGCCGGGTGGCACATCCGGCTCAGCGCCTTGATCTCCGTGCCAACCGGCGCAGCTACCAATTTTAGGGCGACGGTGCGGCCCCCATCGCCAGAGGCGATCCAGGTCTCCCCAAACGCACCCGCACCAAGCCGCTCCACGAGGGTCCAGCGCCCTCGCTTCTGGCCGGCCTGGGCCGTGTTGTGGGGATGTTCTGGTGTCATTCGAGACTCCAACGACGTCAACTACACAGATGGGAACGGATCAGAGCCGCCGCTTCGCAAGGTCGGCGATCAAGCCCGCCGCTGCCCGACCGGCCGGCGCACCCATCGGCGATGACCCGGCACCCCGGCGGTCCAGCTCGACGAGGTACATGGCCATCGGCACATACGCGGACTCATAGAGAACTCCACGTATAAACGACAAGCCCACGCGCTGGTCTTCTTCGAGGTCGGGGCTCACCCGCACGACCACCCCCTGGAGCAGCACCGGTCCACCAGAGAGGTGGAGCTCGACTTCCAACAGGTCGCCCATCCTCACGATCACCCCGCACTTCTGGACGACGACCCCGATCCCCCCCAGGCTGACGTCGACCAAGCGGCGACAGCGGAGCCGAGCGCCGTCCGCACTCGTGAGCACCACCCGGCACCCAGCGCGCGCGTCCAGGTTGAAGCGACGCCAAGCACGGCGGCCAGTGCCTTCCAAGCTGTTGCAGGCTTCTGCGATCGCTGACAGGCTTCGATGGGCCGATCGGTCCCCATCCTCAGGTGGCACTCGATTCACTGTCGACACGGGACCTCCGACTGCTCGGGCGTTGTCGCAACACCAGCGCTGCGTCCCCCCTCGGGCCCCCTCTCATCGGCCCACAGCCGGCGGCCTGAAGCGCCCTCGTCGGCCCCCGCGCTGTGCGCCAGGCGCCGCGCCCATGGACACCGGGCATCCTCGCGGTAGGATCGAGACCTGGACGGTTCCCGCCGACCTCGTGGGGATTCCCGACGCACGCCACCTCGGAGGCCACTGTGCTCGCTGCACTCCTCGTTGTTCCCACGCTGATGTTGGCCCCAGCCCACGCGGACGACGCCCGCTGGCCGGCCGGCGAGACCCACCGCTGGTACCTGGAACACACCCAAGAATTGCCCCAGCTGCTGTGGGCACTGGGCCCCGAAAATGCCGACGTTCGGCTGCAAGCCGTGCAGATCCGTGCGGTGGTCTCCTGTGCGGCAGACCCCAGTGAGCTTCGGTCTCGTGCCGATCAACACATCGTGTGCGACTTCGAGAAGGTCGCCGTGGCCGGCCGGGGCGTGGAGGGAGAGGCCCGCCAGCTCGACATCGTGCTCAACGCCCTCGCGGCGCGCGCCCAGTCCATGCAGTGGGACTTCGAGCTGGATCGGGATGGCCGCATCCACAACCCCGACATCGTCGGACTCGACACCCAGAACCACCGCGACAACCGGTTCAAGCAGCTGCTGCGCCTGCTCATGGCCTCGGCGATGGCCGGCTTGGAGGTGGGGCCACCGCCGGGGCGGGATCGACCGTTGCCCACTTCCCCCGACTCGGTCTGGACCCAACGCAGCCCGCGGATTGTGCTGTTCCCCACCCCCACGGGCACGTCGGGCAGCTTCCAGCTCCGGCGCCACACCGTGGATGCCGACGATCAACTGGTTCACACCTCAAGCTGGGGGGTCGGCACGATCGCACCCGGCGCCACCCAGCTCACCCTGGCGACCTACGCGGGCGACGACGCGTGGCTGGACAAAGAGACGGGTCGGCTGGTGCACCGGGGATGGTGGGTGGTGGCAAAGCCCACGCCTTCGTCCATGGTCACGCGCACAGCGGACGTCGCGGGGGCCGCGGGCACCTCGCTGAGCGGCCCCTACGGCATCGCAAGCTGGCGCCAGGGAGGCTACTTGGCGCGCCTCGACCAAGTGGACATCGAACCCGACGTCGGCACCAGCGGACTCACCGGCTGGCGGGAGGGCCCGTCCACCGAGATGCTGGACAAGGCGGACTCCGGTCACTGGCGCGAGCAGTTTCCCCGCCCCGAAGACGCCCGCTGGTAGCTGCTCTGCCCGCGGTGCCGCCCCCGCACCGAGGCCCGCATGACCCCCAACAGCGCGCCCCAGAGCCTCGCCTTCTTCGACGTGGACGGCACGCTCACGACGTCCGACACCATGTTTGTGTACACGCGCATGGCGGCCGGCCTGCCCCGGCTGGTGCTGGCCCTGCTGCTCACGTCACCCTGGCTGGTGGCCATGAAGCTGGGCCTCGCGGATCGCGGCGCGACCAAGTCCCGCCTGCTGCGCCATGCACTCGCCGGTCGCACCCGCGGGGAGCTGGAGTCCGCAGCACGGCGCTTTGCCCGCGAGACCCTGCCCACGATCCTGCGCCCCCGGGGACGAGACGCGATCGTCAGCCACCAGAACAATGGTCACCGCGTCGTCTTGGTGTCGGCCTCGGTCGATCTGTGGCTGGCTCCGTGGGCGGAGCTCATGGGCGTTGAGCTCATCTGCACCCAGGCGGCGTGGGTCGGCGACCGCTTTGTGGGCCTGGCCAGCCCGAACTGCCGGGGCCCCGAGAAGCCACGGCGGATCGAACAGGCAGTGGGCACCCTGGCCGAGGACGCAGTGACGATCGCCTATGGCGACTCCAGCGGAGACACCGAGATGCTCGCGTGGGCCACCGAGGGACACTTTCGGCCGTTCCACGACTGAGCGGAGCGCCGCCCCGGGGCATGGGGGACCGCTGGCCGCCCCCGATGCAGGGCCTCTCCTGAAGCGCGGGGGCTACGGCGTCCCAGGGCCGTCGTCCACCGCCACCCAGCGCCCCCCGCTCCACCGCTCCCGCGCCCCGGCTGCAGACATTCGCCACGAGTCCAGTGTGTCGTGCCACGTGGCATTCCCGTCGGTCCCTCGCGTGCTCGCGGAGCTGCGCACTCCGGCCGCGGGCGACAACCTCGGCAGCGCCCGACCTGCCGGCGGGCAGCTTCCTGGGGGCAGGACCAGATCGCAGACGGTCGCCCCCACATCCACAAGGCTGACCGGAGCGCCGATCTCCACACCCGCCGGCACATGGCCGGGCCAGCGGAGCACCAGGGGCACATGGCTCGCTGGGGGAGACGTGGTGCCATCGGGGACAAACCAGCGGCCCTCGGCGCCCATCGGCATGCCGGCGGTCCCGGCAACGACCAGCAGGGGTGCGGGCTCCATCGAGTCCAGCTCCGCCATCAAGTGCCCCAGCGCTTCATCGACCACCGCCAGCTCGCCGATCCAGGCGGCCCGATACCAGTCGGGATCGGTGATGCCTGCGTGATCCGGGGGGACCTGATCCGGCGGTGGTCCCAAGTGGCCCGGGGCATATCGATCGCCCTCGTACCACGCCTCATCCCAGGGCGGTGGGGGCAAGAACGGTGCGCGAGGTGCGGAGATGTGAACCCACAGCAATGACGGCCCATCGGTCGTTCTCAGCCAGCGCAAGCCCTGAGCCATGGCCGATGCACCGGCGCGGGGGGCGGCCAACTCCGGCGGGAACCAGTGGCGCAGTGCAGCGCCCAGCAAGGTGGACTCCAGGCCCGGCACCGGCCATCCCGGCACCCTCACCTCATCGAAGCTCCGCACCAGCACGGGATCTGCGGCGATGTCCTGAGTTGCGGGGAGCGCGAGTGTGGTCCAGCCCCCGTGTCGCAGCGCCCGCGCCAGGGAGATGCCTTCAGCGTCCTCCGCCCAGGGCACCCGTCCCTCCAGCACCGCCCGGTGGCCTCCTCGCCAGCTCGCGTCTGGCGTGAAGGCGCGGGTGTAGCGGGTGCCCTGAGCCATCAGGCGGCGGAGGTTGGGCATCGGATCGGGCTGGAGTCCCGCGGGCGGGGCTGCAGGCAGGCCATCCACGGTCACCACAATGACGTCAGGCGAACCATCTTCGGCAGGATTGACCGATACCGGATCCGCTCGCTCCACCCGGCCAGGAGATGACCGAATCGCCAGCAGGGCGATCAGCCCCAAGCTCAGAAGCATGCGTCGGCGGCTGTCGTCCGCACCCATGGTTCGGCCCAGCCAACCCACCCCGACGGCCAGCACCAAGCCAAGGCCCACGCCCACCAGGCCACCGAGCCGAAGGACAGCGAGATCTGCGGCCAGCAGCCCCGCAGCACCGCCCACAAACCCGGTCCAGGGCGACCGGTCGGCACCGAGCAGCCGCATGGCCACCGCACCGACCGCCGCAAAGCCCAAGCCCCCAACCGTCCCCGCGCAGAGGAACAGCAGAAAGCGGATGCGGTCGACATCCGCGCCCAACAGACGCTGGGCGGCCGTGGCATCGGTCAACCCAAACAGCAGCCCGACCGCCAGCCAGCCCCACACCATGCCCGCCGGCGCAGCCGGGGATGGAGGAGGGGGGCGAGATCTGCGAGCGGCCAACGGTGCACCAAGGGGAGCGCAGGGACGGGTCAGCTAACCGGGAGCACCTGGGCACCGCGGTCCCTGGGCACACGGACAAGGCGCCGAACGGCGGGCGCTGCGAAGGCAATCGGTGTGTCGTCCGGCTGCTCCGCCCCCCGTGCTACGGTTCGCCGGTTGACGACCCCGGGGATCTGACCGGCGCGGCCCGTGTTCCCTCTGCACATGGCCGCCTCCGACCCGATGCCGACGGCAGCTCTCTCCACACCGGGGGGAATGTGCGCCTCCCCATCGGTTCTGCAAGTCCGGTCCTGGTCCCCGTTTTCTGCAGGTTTTCCGATGCCCCAATCTTCTCCCCGTCGACCTTGGCTCGCCCTCCTTGCCGCATGTGCGTGGGCGGTCCCGGGCGGGGCCCTCGCTGGCTCTGTTGCGGTTCCGCCGCTCGTGTCCAGCGGTGTGGACGCCAAACAGACCTACAATCTGACCTCCCTCATCGCGAGCGAGCTCGACTTCATGAGCGAGTTTGAGGGCGCCACACAGCTCAGCTCTCCCCCTGCCGGCTTCAACGGAAGCTGCCTGGCGAGCGGCAGCTGCTTGGGCAAGGTGGCCGCTGGCGCAGGTAGCTCCGCGACGGTGGCGGGCGCTGTGTCCAAGAAGGGTGAAAATCTGGACTTCTTCTTGGTCTATGCCGACGGCAGCAAGATCGTTCGCAACGCGGAGTTCTCGCTGCCCAACAGCCCGTCGGCAGTCGCGGATGGCCTGACGAGCAAGATTCGGGAGCTGGTCACCGGCCAGACCCCCAAGGCGGCCGCCGCTGCAGCCTCCGGCACGGTCAGCGACGACGCGTTTGACGGCTACGAAGAAGACGAGTTTGTGATGGCCGCGGGTGTGTCCCGCCGGATCCCCACCAGCTCCGGCAACCGGTCGACCGAGCTGGACGACTTTGATCCGGATGCCGAGGACCGCCGGGCCGCCGAAGAACAAGCCCGACGGGAAGAAGAAGAGCGGGCACGGGTGGCTGCGGTGGAAGCCCAGCAGCGGCAAGCCGCCGAAGAGCGGCGCCAGCGCGAGGCTGAAGAAGAAGAGCGGCGCCGGGCCGCGGTGCTGGTCGCCCGCCAACAGGACGAGGAGCCCGAAGAAGACGACTTCGAAGACTTCGACTTGTCTTTCGGCGGCGGTGTGGTCTCGGTGGACGAAGCCAGCTCTGCCCGAGAAGAAGAAGACCGCCGGGCCGCTGCGGTGGCGCCGCTGCCCCGCCAGAACAACACCCGCGAACAACCCTCTCGATCGTCGTCGTCCCGCGCGGGGTACGACGATCTGGATGGGCCCAGCGAGCGCGATCAGTCCCCTCGGGAGTCCCAGAGCCGGGACAGCCGGGACAGCCGGGACAGCCGCAGCGGTGGCGGCAGCACCCGAGACTCCAGCGATGACGTGACCGCACGGGTCACCGTCACGGGACGGGTCGGCTACTCCCGCTTCCAAGCCCTGAACTTCGCCACCTATGGCGCGGAGCTGGGGGTCCTGCCCACGGAGAACCTCACGATTCTCGCAGGGGTGGAGGGCTATAGCACCCGCCGGGTTGTGCCGCTGGAGCTCCAGGAGCTGGGGTACCCGCCCTACACATGGAACTCCATCCTTCCGCTCAACTTTGGGGCGGTCTACATGTTCTCCGGACGCATTCGACCCTACGTGGGCGGTGACGTCATCGTCATCCCCGGTCTGGTGCAGGGCCAGCAGGGGGTGGCCACCGGGCTGCGGCTTCGGGGCGGTGCCAACTTCTTCTTCACCGACTCCCTCGGCTTCAACCTGAACGCGGCCGCGGGCTTCCTCACTGGAAAGACCCTTGAGGCGGTCAATCCCGACGTCGAGACGTCCGGGTTCACCCCACAGATCAACATGGGCTTGGTGCTCGCACTGTAGCGGTCGTCGGCGCCCCTCACCCGCCCAGTGCTGCGGCCCGGTCTTGGGCCGATTGGACCATCTGTTCGGTTGTGGTGTACCAGTTGATGCCCCCGCATGCCGCACAGGGCCCCTCAAAGCGTCCCGCGAGGTGGTCCAGGCGGTGGCCGGTGGCCACGGTGCCCTGCCAGAGCTCGGTGAACCCATGGTTCGCCAGCGAACCAAGTGCCAGCTGTGAGCCCAGGTCCGCGCAACACATGACCAACACACCGTCGTGTCGAATCACCGGCGTGAGCCAGAGCCCCGGACACGGCCCACGCACGGTGGCTTGGGGCCGGTCGTCTTGTTGCCAAGGCCGGCGGGACCAAGTCTGAAGGTGCACCCCATCTTGCTCGCCAGGCTCGATGCCAAAGCGTGCCATGGTGACCTCATATCGGTCATCCGCCTCCGCTTGTCCGGGGCCCCCCGCAGCCACGCTCAGCCGCTTAAACAAGATCTCGTCGTGCCAGTCCGGCGCCCCGCCCTGACAGCGCAACAAGTCGCCCCACCACCGCGCAAACTCTCCGGCTTCGTGCGCATTGCCCTGCTGCACCACAAACTGCACTTGAACGTTGACCCGCGCTCCCATGCGACGCCGCAACCTGAGCAGAGCCCGGATGTTGCGGCGCACCAGCGGCAAGGCATCCCGACCCTTGACGTCCGCATACACGGCGTCGGAGTGAGCATCGATGGTAAACACCATCAGCAAGGGCGGGCCTTCAGCGCCGCGCACAAACGGGGCCAACATCCGTTCTGCTCGGTCCGGACCGAGGCGCAGCGCATTGGTGTCCACCCGCAAGTAGTCCACACGACCCACCATCCGCTGCGCCGCCGCGGAGACCAGCCGGGGCAGGTCCGGGTGCAAGCTGGGGTCACCGAGCCACTGGAAGATGATGTGGTCGAAGCTCAGGTCGTCCCGCACCAGTCCGTCGAGCACCGCTTCCCACAGCACCGGGTCCAAGTAGCCCTTGGCCACTCCATGCACGGTGTCCCAGCCCTCGGCGTGGGGCGCGCACATGCGGCACTTCAGGTTGCAGTGGTCGGTCGGCTCCACTTGCAGCACGCCGGCGCCACGGGGATTTTGCAGACCTTCTGCCGTCATCGGGGCCTCACTCGCCTCGTTTCACGCTACCCCGTCCGTCCCCACCGCGTCGGGTTGACGGCGTTTCCAGGCCGTGCCACCATCCCTCGCCGCGCACCCCCGGGTCCCCATGTCTGCCAGGTTCTCTCCCTCGATCGGCCGTCGCTCGGGTGCTTCCCGCATCGGCTTCCTTGTCTTCACCATCACCGCGATGAGCGGTTGTCGAAATTCGTGCCAGGAGCTGTGCCACACGATGGCCGACTTCGCCGAGGACACGTGCAACAAGGAGTGGACCTCGGACGATCTGTCGGCCTGTCGCGACAAGTTCGACGACGTGAGTGAGGACGACGAGGCCGTTTGCGAAGACATTGCCGACGGGCTGGCCGAAGAGTGGACCTGCGAAGAGATCAACCCCTACTTCGACAAAGACAGTGGGGGGGACGACGGGTCCGATGAAGGTGCCGAGGACGAGAGCACGACCGAGGGCTAGTCTGCGGCCCCAGCCCCGAGTCCCCTGCCGTCGGGTCGCCCGTTGACCGCAGCCGACCTCCGGACCTATGCTCGCGGGGATCGCCGACGATCCCGCGCACCCAGCCCAGGCTCCCCTTGTCCCGCTTTGAGCCCGCCGAATTCGGTCGCTACTACCTGGTCGACAAGATCGCGGTGGGTGGCATGGCGGAGGTCTTCAAGGCGAAGAGCTACTCCGAGCGCGGGTTCGAGAAGCTGCTGGTCATCAAGCGCATCCTCGACCACCTCAGCGACAATGACGAGTTCGTCGAGATGTTCATCGACGAGGCGAAGATCTCGGTCGAGCTCCAGCACGCGAACATCGTCCAGATCTACGACTTCGGCAAGGCCGGCGACAACTACTACATCGCGATGGAGTGCGTGGAGGGCAAGGACGCCAAGTCCCTGCTCCGCAAGCTGGCCCGCCGCCGCAAGCTCATGCCCCAGGAGTTCGCGGTCTACATCGCCATCGAGGCGTGCCGAGGGCTCGACTATGCCCACAAGCGCACCAATGTGGAGGGTTCACCTCTCAACATCGTGCATCGTGACATCAGCCCGTCCAACCTGATCGTCTCGTATACGGGCGAAGTGAAGGTCGCGGACTTCGGGATCGCGAAGGCCGAGAACGCCGCGTTCAACACGAAAGACGGCGTGCTCAAGGGCAAGTTCGAGTACATGAGCCCCGAACAGGCCCGCGGCAAGTCCGTGAACCACCTCTCCGACGTGTTTGCCGTGGGCATCATCCTCCACGAGATGCTGACTGGCCGACGGCTCTTCAAGACCGACTCGGACATCGTCACGCTGGAGAAGATCAAGGCCGTCGACATCCCGCGGGTCAAAGAGGTCAACCCGACGGTTCCAGCCACCCTCGATGACATCGTGATGAAGGCGCTGGAGCAGGATCCCGACGCACGCTACGCCGATGCTCGAGCCTTCCAGACGGCGCTGCTGGAGTACATCTACCCGACGACGCCCGACGTCATCCGCGACAGCCTCGAGACCTTCATGGGCCAGCTGTTCGCCGACGAGATTGCGGCGGAGCGCACGCGGCTGGCCGAGGGGTCCCGCATCGCCGAGGAGCTGCACGCCAGGCCCAAGCCGGCGCCGGTCCAGGACTGGGAGAGCACCGCGACCAACGGGACCGCCGTCCAGCCGGCCCCGCCCAACCGACTGCCGCTGCTGCTGTCTGGTGTGGCGGTGGTGTTGCTCGCCGCACTGACCATCAGCTTTGCCCTGCGGGAACCCGAGACCCGGGTGGTGGAGGTCCGGGCCGCGCCCGTTGCGCAACCGGCCACCCTCCAGCTCGCGGTGGAACCCAAGGACGTCGTGGCCGAGATCACGGTCGACGGCATCGCGGTCAGCCACGCACCGGGCAAGGTCATCACCGTCGACATGAAGCCGGGGACCCCGCAATTGTTGCGGGTCACGGCGCCCGACCACACCCCCTACCAAGAGACCGTCACGGTCGCCGAAGGCGAGCGGTTCCGGGTGAAGGTGGTGCTGGAGCCCTTGGTGGTCGAAGAGGTCGCACCGCCGCCGCCGCCCCGGAGTGACACCCCCGCCGACCCCACGCCCACCCCAAGCGCGGTCAAGGCCACACTCGCCCTCAACTCGAACCCAAGCGGCGCCCAGGTCACCATCGACGGCGCCAAAGTGGGCTCCACGCCAATGTCCTGGCCGATGGCCCGCGGCGGGGCAACCCACCGGGTCGAGTACCGGCTGTCCGGCCACGAGACGATGAAGTTCAAGGTGAGCGTCCCCCCTGACGGCGGCACGGTCTCGGCCGAGCGCAACCTGAGCGCCAAGGCCGCCGCGACACCGGGCACGCTGACGGTCAGCGTTCGGGGCGGTTGGGGGGACGTGTTCATCAACGGCAAGAAGGTCGACCAGACCCCCCTGTCGCGAAAGCTCCCGCCCGGCACCTACACGGTGCGGGTGACCAACAGGGACGCGGGCCTGGACGAGAGCCGCAGTGTGACCATCGCATCGGGCGAGGTTGCACGCTTGTCGCTTTAGGCCTCGACCGAACGGCGGCAGCCACTCTACGAGAACAACGTGACCGAGGGAACTCTGAGGACAGCGCCCTCGCTGGCGACCCTGTAGCTCGCGGCTTGCGAGCCGCAGACCTACCAGTACCGATCTTTGCGGGCGTGCTCGACTTGGATGCGCATCAGCATGCGCTCGTCGACTTGGACTTGGTCGGCACCCGCCGTGCCACGGGCGTACTCACCGCCTAGACGCACACCCGGGGAGATCTCAAACAGCAGTCCGCCCATCCAGGGCGCGTCCTGCCGCGGCGGGACATCCTCGATCCGAGACAGCACATGCACCCCAAAGTACGCCGACATCGCATCGCTGCGATGGCCAATGCCGACCATCGGTTCGGCAAGCACCCGCGACGAGCCGTTGGGGCCCGCCATCGTCTGCACCCACCCATAGGCCAGCTGGGGAATGCCCACCCAGGCTTGGGCTGAGGGCAACCAGAGCTGGTCTCGTGCGCCCATGGCAGACCCGGCCCCGCCCAGCTCCGCACCGGCGTACTTGAAGTGCATGCCCAGGCGCAACGCGACCGAACCATCGATGAAGATGCCCCCCACGCCCGCAATCGGGGGGCTGTAGTTGTCCTGGTTCGTGGGCGTCCGCTGTTCCACTCCGGTGACCAGCCCGGCAGCCGCGTTCAGCTCGCCCGACAGCGTCAGGTGCTTCTGGAAGCGGTGGCTGGCACCCAAGTGGACCATCTCGCCCGCCGTGCGGTAACGGTAGACCGGCGACCCCTGGGTGGAGAACTCGGCTCGTGTGACGCCGAAGCCCAGCGAGCTCTCGGTCCCTTCCGGCGCCGGGCCGGCACCCATCAGGCCAGCGGCCAAGACACACAGGACAGCAGCGCGAGCACGGGTTGGGGAGCGGGACATGGGCACCTCCGGGGTCAGGGCATTTCGCGCGTGGGCTTGCTGAGTGCGCCATAGTCGAGCGTCACATGCAGGATCCCGCGCAAGTCTGGAGACTCCTGCTGGTCATAGCGACGCCCGTAGGCGCCATTGAAGCCGAGCCTCACCCCATGTCCTACCCGAAGATCAAGGTCCCCGACATGGGCGACCCCATTCGTGCCGAAAGAAGCGCCAAGAATACGCGATCTGTGACCGATCCCGACAAGCGCAGCAAATTCGTAGGCCCCCCCAAATGGGCCCGCGACCAGATCAGCAAAGGCGTAGGCGACCGCCGGGCGTCCCACCCATGCGATGCCCGACGGCAAGGGGCTCAGTCCACCCAGATCTTTGTGGAGGACCACCGCGGGACCCAGCTCGAAGCCGAATGACTGCCAGTGACGCCCCCCACGGAGCGCCACCGCTCCCGTCCAAAACGTAGGGTCCTCTTCGAGCAGGCCGTCGCTGGACCCGAAGTAGGCGTCCTCATCGCGAGAGCTGGCCAGACGTCCCGGGGCGATGCTCACTTCCCCGGCCCAGCTCACCCCAGAGGGACGGTTGTTGCGAACACGCAGGTGGGCAAGCGGCTCGCTCACCGCGTACTTGCGACGCGTTCCACCACATCCACCCGTCTGGTGCTCGTAGCTGCCGAAGCCCACACCAACCGTCACTTCGGTGCCTTCGCCCATAGGCGGCGCCGCGCCACAGACACCCAGCATCAACACACAGACCAGCCCGGCGAGAGCCGGACGGGGCACCGAAGCGCGACGGGAGCGGGGTGGCAGGGGCAGCACGGTGAGCGTCAGCCTTGGGTTGGGGTCCACGCGACACGGCGCAGGAACGACACATCGAGGTACTCGCGCTGGATGACTGCAGCCATCTCTTCGGCGTCCCGGAACTGGTCGTAGTCAATTCGAATGACCGGGACGGTCTTCGAAATATCACTGATGAAGCTTTCGTACTCCACATACAGCGCCTTGAGGTAGTCGAGGCTCACCCCCGACTCGACATCCCGCTGGCGCATCCGGATGCGTTCCATCGATCGCTCGGGTCGCACGTCCAAGTAGACAATAAGGTTGGGACGGCACATGAAATTCGACATGTTACGAAACAACGCCAGGTAGGTCTCGTAGTCCCGACGGTCCATGAGCTTGAGTTGGACCAGCATCTTGGCGAACACGGCGTCTTCGTAGATGGTGCGGTCCTGCACGCCGCCGCCACCCCGCCAGATGATCTCCTGGTGCTGCTGGAAGCGGCGGTTCAGCAAGTAGATCTGGGTCGCGAACGCGTAGCGAGCCGTGTCTTTGTAAAAGTCGGCCAGGTAGGTGTTGTCGTCCACCGGCTCGTAGTAGACCGGTAGCTTGAGGTGCTCGCCCAGCGCGGTGGCCAGGGTGCTCTTGCCGGCACCAATCATGCCGGCAATTCCGATGAAGAGGTCTTGAAGGCGGTCCATAGGAGATCCGGAGGTTTTGGCCCCGCAGCGATGCCGTTGGGAGGGCCACGGCCAGCTGGGCCAAGGAGGGGACGCGTCTAACGGACCGACGCGTTGTTTCCGCTGGCGTTCTTCGGCACGACGGCATCGACCACGCGGGTCACCACACCCACGGCTCGCATGCCAAAGGACCTTGCTGGGTGGGACGGCCCGGGACGTGCGTCACCACCGCCGCTGAAACGGCGAAACACACGCTTGACCACCTGCTTCAGGGGATGCCCCAAGCCACTGGGCATCAGCGCACACACGGGCGGACCAAGAACTGTGAGAACAGTCCCCGGGTGGGGCAGATCGACACCAGCGCCACCACTGACGCACACGAACCAGACATTGCCGCTCCTGGGCCCGGCTCAGTGACCGGGTCGAGGTGCGCCTCCTCACCCCGCGAGCATAACCCCTCACGACCCGACCCGGCAGGCCGGGGGCGGGGTCGCCGCACCGAGGGCAACAATTCTCAACGCCCGCTATCTTGGCGCAGTCTGCGTCATCTTTTCCGGGTCGATGGACCGCGAACCCGACGGTTCTCGGCGTGCTGCGCGGCACGGGGGCACTCAGTTCCCCTCCCCGCTGCTTCAACAGCGCCCCACTGGACGGGCATCACAACCCGCCACAGTCCAGAATAGATCGGCGTGCGATCTCCCCTCCCGTCCGGGTGGCCCCCGGTGAGCCGCTGGAGTCTCCATGTTCGTCTACTACGGCACCCGCCACTGCGGTCCCGTCGATGCCATCGCTGAGCTCGGCGAGGTCCGCACCCGCTTCTTCCACGTCTGGTTCGTGCCCCTGATCCCCATCGGCAGCATGTTCATCACCGAGGACACCGACGACGGGGTGCGGGGCTTCAAGGTGGGCCTCTCGCTCAAGTCCATCTTTGTGGCCTGGAGCCGAACCGCGCTGTTCTTCTCGGTCATCGGGCTCGGTGTGTTCTGTGCTGCCACCGCGATGGACGCCGTGGACGCCACGGGGGCGGTGTTCAGGCTGCTCCAGAAGGTTGACGACCCCACCAAGATCCCGACCCCCAAGCTGGTCTCGGCGGTCGAAGGTGTGGGAGGACTCGCGTGTGGCGCATCCAGCATGGTGGCCTGTGTGCTGAGCTGGTGGGCCATCGGCCGGGTGTTCCGAAACGCTCGCGGGGCGCGCAAGGCCGAGCTGATGGGCATGCTCGGCGTGGCTCCCGGTCTGGATGACGATCCCTTCGACTGAGCGCACCAACCCGGAGGGCGGCCGAGGCTGGGTTGCGCAGCCGATTGAACGCCGGATGAATGGATGGACTGCCTAAGCCCTCCGTCGGTCGTGCGACACCCAAGCGCCCGGAGGCACCATGCTCACAACCACACTCCTTCTCTCGGCCGGCCTGCTCCTCGTCCCCAGCGCAGAAGCCCACGACCGAGGCGGTCATCACACCAGCCACAGGCCGGCGGCGACCCAAGAAATGACGGTCGAGGGTGTGCGTGGGGCGGACACGGGGCTGGTCCACGACCGCAAGCTGCGCGTCGAGCGTCCTCCGGCACGCCCTTCCCCGACAAGCGAGGCCGACGCTCCCCTCACGGAGTTGCCCGAGAGCACCGGGGAGGCCCACGGCGAGTGTGACCGCGCAGAGCACCGCAACGGTCGTGGCAAGGGCCACCAGAAGGCGCGGGGGCGGGGTCACCACGCCCATGAGAAGGGGCAAGAACGGGGGCGTGGCCCCCAGGCAGAACGGGGCCAGCGGGGACGCTCGGAAGCCCGGCGCCGGGGCAAGGGGCACGCCCGTGGACAGGGTGGCCGGCGCTAGCCACAAGGGCGGCACACCCGGCCAAGACATTGAACAACAGGACATTCTGGCCGGCGGGCCAACCACACTGACCCGCCGGCCAGTGCCGTTGTTGTGGCCACCGAATCACCCGCCTGTGACCCAGCGATGACACAGCCCCAAGGAGCGACCGTTACGGCGCGCGGCCGCTGCCAACGAGAGCTGTGAATGTCTGCCGCCCCTGCCACGCTGTTGTGGACCCCGAGCGCCTCCCCGGCCGCTTTCCACCCAAGTGAGCTGTTGACCGCAATTGCGGAAATTCGACAGCCCGCAACCGTCGTGCAGGATCCGAGCACGGGTGCCATCGGGCTCGGCCTCGGCGGGTCCCTCGCCACCGCCGGCCCCGGTGTCTCCGGCTGGCCAGTGCTGGGCCAGCTGCCACCGCTCTACCCAGAGTGGCTGGGCGACCGTTCCTTCAATGAAGTCCACGGCACCCGCTTTCCCTACGTGCAGGGTGCGATGGCCAATGGCATCGCGACCGCCGAGATGGTCGCCGAGATGGCCCGTGCGGGCATGCTCGGGTTCTACGGAGCGGCGGGCCTCGACCCAGACCGGGTGCGCCGCGAGGTCACCTGGCTCAAGAACACCCTCGGCTCGGGCGATGTCGCCGCCGGCGAGGTGCCTTGGGGCAGCAACCTCATCCACTCCCCCAACGAGCCCAGCATCGAGGCATCCGTCGCGGAGCTGTACTTGGAGCTGGGCGTTCGACGGGTGAGCGCGTCGGCCTACATGGCGCTGACCAAGCCCATTGTGCGATACGCCTACACGGGAATCTTCCAGGACGCCGAGGGCCGCATCCACCGCCGCAATGCGGTCTTTGCAAAGATCAGCCGCCCGGAGGTGGCCGCTCGCTTCATGCAGCCGCCGCCCCAAGCGATGCTCGACCAGCTTGTCCAAGAGGGCGGACTGACGGCCGATGAGGCACGACTGGCTCGCCAGGTGCCCGTGGCCGAGGACTACATCGTCGAGTCCGACTCCGGTGGCCACACCGACAACCGGCCGTTGACGGCGCTGTTCCCGAGCATTCGGGTGCTGCGCGACCAGATGGTGCGGGACCACGGGTATGTGCGGCCGATCCGCCTGGGTGCGGCCGGAGGCATCGGCACCCCTGACGCAGCCGCCGCTGCCTACGCCCTCGGCGCCGACTTCATCCTCACCGGCTCGGTCAACCAAGCGTGTGTCGAGTCCGGCCTGTCCGAGACCGGCCGCAAGCTGCTGTGCCAAGCCGGGCTTGCCGACGTCGTGATGGCCCCCGCCGCCGACATGTTCGAGATGGGCGTCGAGGTGCAGGTGCTCCGCCGGGGCACCATGTTCGGCGTCCGCGCCCGCAAGCTCTACGAGCTGTACCGGGCCCACCCCAGCCTGGACGCCATCCCCGCGACGGAGCGCGCCCAGGTCGAGAAGATGCTCAAGTCCAGCTTCAACGACGCATGGGCCAGCACCCGCGCGTTCTGGATGGGCCGGGATCCCCACGAGGTCACCAAGGCTGAGCGGGACCCCAAGCACCTGATGGCCCTCGTCTTCCGCAGCTACCTCGGCCAGTCCAGCCGCTGGGCCATCGCCGGCGTGCCTGACCGAGCCGTCGACTACCAGATTTGGTGTGGCCCTGCCCAAGGCGCGTTTAACGCTTGGGCAAAGGGCAGCTTCCTCGAAGCCGCCGAGAACCGCACCGTGGTGCAAGTCGCCCGCAACCTCCTGGAAGGCGCCACGGTCCTCACCCGTACATTCCAGCTTCGGGCCATCGGTCTGCCCGTGCCCGCCGCCGCTTTCGATTTTCGTCCCCGCCCCCTCGCCTGAGAGACGCGCATGTCTTCCGCCCGTCCCCCCATCGCCGTCGTCGGCCTCTCCGCCATCTTTCCCGGCTCGACCGACGAAACTGGCTTCTGGCGCGACATCCTGGCCGCAAGAGACCTCATCAGTGACGTGCCTTCGACGCACTGGCTAGCTGAGGACTACTATGATCCGGATCAGAGCAAGCCCGACAAGACCTACGCCAAGCGCGGTGGGTTCATTCCGAAGATCGACTTTGACGCGATGGGCTGGGGGGTGCCGCCGAGCATCATGCCCCAGACCGACACGAGCCAGCTGCTCGCGCTGATCATCGCCCAGCGGGTGATGGACGACGCCGCCCAGGGTCGGGACCTCGACCGGGAGCGCATGAGCTGCATCCTCGGGGTCACCAGCGCCCAGGAGCTGCTCGGCGAGATGGTGAGCCGGCTGCAGCGGCCGATCTGGGCCGATGGACTGCGTCAGGCGGGCTTCACCGACGAGCAGATCGAGCTGGCCTGCGACAAGATCAGCAGCCACTACGCCCCCTGGACCGAAGCGACCTTCCCGGGCCTGCTGGGCAACGTCGTGGCCGGACGCATCGCAAACCGCCTCGACCTTGGCGGCACGAATTGTGTGACCGATGCAGCGTGTGCCAGCACTTTCTCGGCAATGCACATGGGCATCCAAGAGCTGCAGCTCGGCGACTCCGATGCGGTCATCGCCGGCGGTGTCGACACGATGAACGACATCTTCATGTACATGTGCTTCTCGAAGACGCCGGCACTGTCGAAGACCGGCGACGTGCGCCCCTTCTCGGACCAAGCCGACGGCACAATGCTCGGCGAAGGGCTCGGCCTGTTCATGCTCAAGCGCCTCGCGGATGCCGAGCGTGATGGCGACCAAGTCTACGCGGTGATCAAGTCGTGTGGCCCCTCTTCGGATGGTCGCGCCAAGAGCGTCTATGCCCCGCTGGCCAGTGGTCAGGCCCGGTCGCTCCGCCGGTCGTATGCCCAGGCGGGCTGGACCCCCGACACCGTCGAGCTTGTCGAGGCCCACGGCACGGGCACCAAGGCGGGTGACGCCGCCGAGTTCGGTGGGCTGTCCATCGTCTTCGACACCGAGTGTGACCGCGCCGACCGTCAGTGGTGCGCCCTGGGCTCGGTGAAGTCCCAGATCGGCCACACGAAGGCCTCCGCCGGTGCGGCCGGGCTGTTCAAGGCGGTCATGGCGGTGCGCCACAAGGTGCTGCCCCCCACGGTCAAGATCGAGCGGCCCAACCCCGCGCTCAAGCTCGAGAGTTCCCCGTTCTACCTGAACACCGAGACGCGCCCTTGGGTGCGGAGTGACGACCACCCCCGGCGGGCCGGCGTCAGCTCCTTTGGCTTCGGCGGGTCCAACTTCCACCTCGCAGTGGAGGAATACACGGGCGACCAGAAGGCACCACGCCTGGACTCCCGCTCGCACCACATCGTGTTTGTGTCGGGCAAGTCCGGTGCTGAGGTCGCTGAGGCGGCCCGAGCCCACGGGATCTTCGCTGCCCAGCACCCGACGGCGCTCGGCTTCCTTGCACGGGACACCGCCGCACGCTTCGATGCCAAGGCCCCGGCCCGGCTGGCCATCATCGCCGCCACATCCGACGAGCTTGCCGAGAAGCTGAAGGCCGCAGCCGACGCCATCTCCGCGAGTCCCGACAAGGCTTGGACCCGCCCCGATGGCATCCACTTCGGCGTCGGCGCCCCCGCTGGCGGCTTGGCCTTCCTGTTTCCCGGACAGGGCAGCCAGTACGTCGGCATGGGCAATGAGCTCGCCCGCGAGTTCGACGCCGCGATGGACGCATGGGACGCCGCGCGGTCGGTGGGCTTGAACAGCCACGCCGTCACGTTCCCCATTCCGGTGTTCAGGGACAGCGACCGTGCCGCGCAGCAAGAGGTCCTCACCCAAACCGACAATGCGCAGCCGGCCATCGGTGTGGCCAGTCTCGCGACACTCAACGTGCTGCGCAGCTTGGGGCTCACCCCCGACGCCGTCGCCGGCCACTCCTACGGAGAGGTCACCGCACTGCACGCGGCTGGCGCCCTGGACACCCGCGGATTCTTCGCCGTGTCCAAGGAGCGGGGCGACCGCATGGCCGAAGCTGCGGCCACCACCGAAGGCACGATGGCCGCGGTGAAGGCCAACGCCGGGCGCATCACTGAAGTGCTCGGGAATAGTCATCCCGACGTCGTTCTGGCGAACCACAACTCGCCGCGCCAGACCGTCATCTCCGGTCCTGTTGCTGCCGTGGACGCCGCGGTCGCCGTGCTCATGGACGCGGGCATTCCCGCCCAGGGCATCAACGTGGCGACGGCCTTCCACTCCCCGGTAGTGGCCGGTGCGGCCGCGCCCTTCGCCGAGTTTCTGGCGGGGTGTGCGGTGTCTGCGCCGACCACGAGCTGCTGGAGCAACGCCGAAGCAGCCCCCTACCCCGCCGATGCCGACGCCGTCCGTGGCGGACTGAGCGGCCAGATCGCTCGTCCCGTGCGCTTTGTGGAGCTCATCGAGGGCATGCGCGCCGACGGTATCCAGACCTTCGTCGAGGTCGGTCCCGGACACGTGCTGACCAACCTCGTGGGACGGATTCTGCGCAAGCAGCCGCACCTCGCGGTCAGCACCGACCGGAAGGGTCGCGGTGGGGTGCACAGCCTGCTCGACACCGTGGCACAGCTCGCCGCAGCGGGGCACTCGCTCAATGCGGCCGCGCTGGTGGCCGACCTCCGACCCGTGGCCGACCCGACGACCCTGAAGAAGCCGAAGCTGGCGATTGCCATCGACGGCGCCAACATCGGCAAGCCCTATCCGCCCCCTTCAGGCGCCGCCGGCCGTGCTCCCTCCAACCCGAAGCCGGTGGGCATCGCGGCAATGGGCCGTGTCTCGACACCGGTGGCCGCTGTGGCCCCCCGTCCGGCGGCACCGTCCGCCCCCCCCAAGGCCGCACCGGCCCCCCGACCCGTGCGCTCGGCTCCGGCCCGGCCCGCGGTCTCTCCGACTCCTGCGCCCCCTGCGGCGTCCGCTCTCGCTGCACCCCGTGCGCAACCTGTCACTCCCGAGGTTCCGATGTCCAACCAGACCCACAACACGCAGCTCGCATGGGTTCAGGCATGGCAGGAGACCCAGCGCCAGACCGCCGAGGCCCACGCCGCCTTCCAGCAGTCGATGGCCCAGAGCCACAGCGCGTTCCTCAAGGCCGCCGAGACCAGTTTCATGGGCCTGGCGACGGTGCTGACCGGCCCCGGTGCGTTCCAGCAGACGACGCAGGCTGCACCCCAGCTCGCTGCGACCCAGTACGCTCCCCAGCCCGCAGCTCCCCAGTATGCCGCTCCCCAGTATGCCGCTCCCCAGCCCGCAGCGCCCCAGTACGTCGCGCCGGTCGCTGCTCCGGTGGCCCCCCGGCCAGCGCCAGTCGCTGCAGCACCCGTCGCAGCTCCCGTGCCCCCCCGGCCGGCGCCGGTCGCAGCCCCCTTGGCCGCACCGGCCGCTTCCGGGCGTGACCTCAACGCACTGATGCTCACCGTGGTCGCCGAGAAGACCGGCTACCCCGTCGACATGCTCACCCTCGAGATGGACCTTGAAGGCGACCTCGGTGTCGACTCCATCAAGCGCGTCGAGATCCTCAGCGCCGTCCAAGAAAAGGCCCCCGAGCTCGCCGGCATCGACGCGTCGTCCCTCGGTGCCCTGCGCACCCTCGGCGAGATCGTCGACGCCATGGGCGGTGGCACCAGTGCTCCTGCGCCCGTCGCTGCTGCTGCCGCTCCCGCTCCCGCTGCCAACGGGCGGGACCTCAACGCCCTGATGCTCGCCGTCGTGGCCGAGAAGACCGGCTACCCCGTCGACATGCTCACCCTCGAGATGGACCTTGAGGGCGACCTCGGCGTCGACTCCATCAAGCGCGTCGAGATCCTCAGCGCTGTCCAAGAGCAGGCCCCCGAGCTCGCCGACATCGACGCTTCGTCCCTCGGTGCCCTGCGTACCCTCGGCGAGATCGTCGATGCGATGGGCGGAAGCACCGCTGCGCCCGCCGCCGCACCCGCCGCCGCACCGACGACGGAGGCCCCCGCCGCCAACGGACGGGACCTCAACGCCCTGATGCTCGCAGTTGTGGCCGAGAAGACCGGCTACCCCGTCGACATGCTCACCCTCGAGATGGACCTCGAAGGCGACCTCGGCGTCGACTCCATCAAGCGCGTCGAGATCCTCAGCGCCGTGCAGGAGCAGGCCCCCGAGCTGGCCGACATCGACGCTTCGTCCCTGGGTGCCCTGCGCACCCTCGGCGAGATTGTGGGTGCGATGGGCGGTGCTTCCCTCGACGCCGTTGTTCCCGCGGGCGACCCGAACCTGGGCCGCTTCGCCGCCGAGACCACTCCCGCGCCGTCCTCCGGGTCGGCTCGGAGGGGACTTCCACCGGCGTGAAAACGCACTGATCATCGTAGATCCCAACCCCGGCCAGGCCCTCGGTTCCGCCCTGGCTCTCGCACTCACCCGCCAAGGTGTGCCCGCTGACGCAGTCCCCAGTGCTGCCGAGGTCCAAGGCCCCATGTCCGGTGTGATCCTCCTCCACGGCTTGTTCCCAGAGTCTGAGCCCGCCGATGCTTTCCGTGCCGCACGGGCGCTCGCCAACGCCGAGATGACCGGTCCCCGCGTTCTTGTCACTGTGCAAGACACGGGCGGCGCCTTCGGCACGGCACCGTTCGACCCGGCCAATGCCTGGGCCGGCGGCATCGCAGCCCTCGCCCGGACCTTCGCTCAGGAGTTCCCCGACAGCGCCACCAAGGCCATCGACATCGACTTTGGTCTGCACACCAAGGCAGACCTTGTGGACGCCCTGGCCAACGAGGTTCTCTACGGAGGCCCCGAACTGGAAGTGGGCCTCGGTGCGGCGGGCCGCGTCACGCTGGTCAACCATCGAAGAAAGGCCCGTGCTGGCGGGTTCTCGCTGGCATCCAGCGACGTGATTGTCGTGTCCGGAGGCGCCCGCGGTGTCACCGCCACCACCGTCCTGGCGCTCGGCAAGCGCTTCCCCTGCCGATTCGCGCTGCTGGGACGCACGCCCCTTTCCGCCGAGCCAGCCGAAGCCCAAGACATTCCCGACGACGACGCCGCCCTCAAGCGGGCGCTGATGTTGGCCGCACGGGCTCGGGGCGAGAAGGTCTCTCCCCGGGACCTCGGCAAACAAGTCAGCCGCATCCTCGCTGGCCGGGAGATCCGGGCCACGGTGGCCAAGCTGGAGTCCGTGGGCTGTCAGGCCCGCTACGACGCCGTCGATGTGACCAACACCCAGGGCCTCGGCCGGCTCTTCGGTGACCTGCGGCGCTCCTGGGGCCCCATCACGGGCATCATCCATGGCGCGGGGGTCATCCAGGACCGCTTCATCGCCGAGAAGACTGACGAACAGTTCAACCTCGTCTACAACACGAAGATCGGTGGCCTGAAGGCACTGATGGCAGCGACCGCCAGCGACCCGCTCAAGCTCATCTTGTGCTTCTCGTCGGTCGCAGCCCGCACCGGCAACCAAGGCCAGGTCGACTACGCCATGGCCAACGAGGTTCTCAACCGCTTCTGCGATGCCGAAGCCCTTCGCCGTCCCCAAGCGGTGGTCCGCAGCCTCGGCTGGGGTCCTTGGGCCGGAGGCATGGTCACGCCGTCCCTCAAGGCGCGCTTCGAGGCCCTCGGTGTGCCGCTGATCGGACTCGCTGACGGTGCCCAGATGCTGGTTGATGAGGTCGTCGCGGGTCCCGGTCGCCCCACGAGCGTGGTGCTCGGCGGAGAGCCCCGTCCCGAGGCACTTCTGCACGATGACAACGCCGAGGTCCAGCCGGTCGCCGTCGAGGTCATCGTGTCGCCGGACCGCCAGCCCTGGCTGGAGGACCACACCGTCAAGGGTGTGCCGGTCGTGCCGGTCGCGCTCGTCGTCGAGTGGTTCACCGGGCTTGCGCGGGCACTGCGCCCCGACGCGACGGTCCAGGCCCTCGAAGCCCTCGAGGTCCACCGGGGTGTGCGCCTCGAAGACTGGCCGGGAGCAACGACGCTCCAGCTCGAAGCCCGAGACCACGGCAACACCATCGGTTTGCTGCTTCTCGACGACTCAGGCCGCCGCTTGTACTCCGCTCGTGCCCGGCTCGGTGCCGAAGAAGCCCGCCCCGCTGCGCCAGTCGTGGGCAGCCACACTCCGTGGACCGGAAACGGGCTGTACGACGGTGATGTGCTCTTCCACGGTCCTCAGCTCCAGGTCCTCACGGCCATTGACGGCGTCGATGCGTCGGGAGCGGTCGGACAGCTTCGCCACGCGGACCTGGAGAGCATCGAGCACACCGACGTGGGTGCGGTGGATGGTGCGCTCCAGCTCGCGCTGCTGTGGGCCAAGGCCAGCCACGGTGGGGCCAGTCTGCCGATGGGCGTCGATGAGATTCACTTCCATGGGGCGGTCTCTCCCCTCGCCGACATCAGCGGTCGGGCGCTCCTGGTCGGTCGAAAGACCGCCGGCGCCATCCACACGGCGGACGTGACCCTGGTCGACACGAACGGCGTGCCCCGAGTGACCCTCACGGGTGTGCGCACCGTTCGCCGGCCCTGAGCCCACCGCTGGGCACCGCCCACAATGCCTTGTGCTGGTCTGTTCTCACCCACAGGCCAGCACGATGGCCCTGCCCCATCCTCACTGAGTCTTCTCGATGCCCTTCCCTGCCATCGCCATCGTTGGCCGCGCGGTCAGCCTGCCCGGCGGAATCTGGTCACCCGAAGACCTCTGGAATGCCGTAGTACACGGCGAAGACAAGGTTGGTCCGGCGCCGGCCGCCCGCTGGGGAGTCGCCCTTGAAGATGTGCTGTGTCCCCCGCCGGGTCACCCGGACCACCAGGGCGCCGCCGACCGGACCTGGAGCGACCGGGGTGGCTACATCACCGCACTCGATGAACACGTCGACTACACAGGACTCGACCTCGAAGCGGCGGGACTCGACGAGGCGACACTGCGCACCCTCGACCCGCTGTTGCAGCTCACGCTGCACACCACAGCAGCGGCGCTCCGAGACGCCGGCATTGCACCTGGATCGGCCAAGACGTCCCGTGCTGGTCTCGTCATGGGCAACCTGTCGTTCCCCAGCGCTGGGCTCGCCCGCCGGGCCGAGCGCCAGTGGTGGGGGGATGCCCTCTCAGATCAGGCAGGACTGCCCCCGGCCGACCCGCGGGAGCGCTTCAACTCGGGGCTGCCCGCCCTGCTCGCCAAGAAGGCCCTCGGCTTGGGCGGTCCGGCCTTCGCCCTCGATGCGGCATGCGCGAGCTCGCTGTACGCCATCAAGCTGGCGTGCGACGCGCTCCACGATGGCCGTGCCGACGTCATGATCGCCGGTGCGTCCAATGTCGCCGACGACCTCTTCATCCATGTGGGCTTCTGTGCGCTGCAGGCCATGTCCAAGTCGGGGCGCAGCCGGCCCTTCCACGCCGGGGCCGACGGACTTGTGCCCGGTGAGGGCGCCGGCTACCTCGCCCTCAAGCGCATCCAAGATGCCGTAGCCGACGGCAATCACATCTATGGCGTCATCCGTGGCGTCGGCCTGTCCAACGACGGCCGGGGCAGGGGCTTGCTTGTGCCCACCGCCGAAGGTCAGGCCCGGGCGATGTCGGCGGCTTGGACCGCCGCAGGACTCGATCCCTGCACCATCGGCCTGTTGGAGTGCCACGCCACCGGCACCCCCGTGGGCGACGCCACCGAACTTCGGTCCAGTGCCACGGTCTTCGACGCACCGGCGGGCACGATTCCCATCGGCTCGCTCAAGTCCAACCTGGGCCACCTCATCACAGCGGCCGGGGTCGCGGGTGTGGTCAAGGTGCTCGAAGCCCAGCGGCATCAGGTGCGCCCACCGACGCTTCATGTGGACCAGCCCAACGCCGCGGTGCAGGGCAGCCCCTTCCGGCTGCTGACGGCTCCAGAGGCCTGGACCGGCAGCATGCGCGCGGGCATCAGCGCCTTTGGGTTCGGCGGCAACAACGCTCACATCATCGTCGAGCCCTTCGGCTCCGCCATTCCCGTCGAACCGAGGGCAGCTCCCGCACCGGTGGTGGTCGTTGCGGTCGGCGCACGGGTGGGCACCGCGCGCGGCGCAGCGGCCTTGGCTGCAGCCGCCCGGGGAGAACAGCCCTACTCACCCACGATGTCATCCGTGGACCTGACGCTGCCCGGCCTCAAGTTCCCCCCCGCCGACATGAAGCAAGCGCTCGGCCAACAGGTCGCCATGCTCGCCGCTGCGCGGGAGGCCGCCGAGTCCACGCCGTCGTTGCCGAGCACCCGAGCCGGCATCATCGTCGGCATGGGCACCGATTCGGACGTGGCTCGCTACGGCGCACGCTGGCGGCTCGCAGCGCACCAGAGAGCCTGGCACCAGAGCTCGCCCGAGTGGCTGAACGATGCGCGGAATGGCGTCGTGTCGGTGCTTCAGAGTCCCGGTGTGCTCGGCACCATGCCCAACATTCCGGCCAACCGGGTCTCCAGCCAGCTCGACCTCGGGGGGCCCAGCTTCACGGTGTCCGCCGAGGAAGGCTCGGGCTTCGTGGCCCTCGACATCGGTGCCCGCATGGTGGCCCACGGAGAGCTTGACGAGGCACTGGTGGGTGCGGTGGACCTGTCGTGCGAGCCGGTCCATGAAGCAGCCCTCGCCGCCTTGCGCCCCGATGCGGACCGAGCCGGCGACGGTGCCATCGTGCTCGCCCTGAGACGAGAAGCCGACGCAATTGCCGACGGACTGACCATCCTGGGTCGGTTGCTGCCCACGACCGACCGCACCGCAGGCCGTGCCTTGCCATCGCTTGGCCGCGCCCATGCCGCTCATGGGCTCATCCACCTCGCCGCGTCCCTGCTCACGACCGAGTCGGGCCAGACCGCCAGCGCGACGGTCACCGACCTCGCCGGTGATGTCCATCATCGCGCCATTGTCGCTATCTCTCAACCGAGCGCATCGAGCCCCTCGCCCGCCGCAACGCTCGAGCTGCCTGCCCGCCTTCCGGCCGTCGCCGCGCTCCCGCTGGCCGCCGCTGCCAGCCTCCCTGCGCGCGCCCCTCGCCCCCTGCCTTACGTGGAAGTACCTGTCGTGGCTACTCAGACTCCGGACCCTCGCACCGTCGTGACGATGGCCCCCGCCCCCGCTCTCCCCGCCATCACCGCACTGCCTACCGCACCCGGCGCTGCCCGTCCGGTGCCCCAGGTTCCCGCAACCGAGGTCGTTGTCACGTCTGGTGCGCTGCCGGCACCGTCGTTTGCCCCGGCTTCGACCACGGCGGATGAGCACTCGGTGGGCGGACGCTGGGCGGGCCACCTCCAGCAGCTCGGCCAGGTGCATCGCCAGTTCCTCGCGGACCAAGCGGCCCTGCACCAGCGCTTTGTCACGATGCAGCAGCACCGCTCGATGATGGCGCTGCACTTGAGCGGCACGATGGCGACGTCGTGGTCAGAGCCAATGCCGGCAACCCCGATGCAAGCCGCGCTGCCGGCACCTGTGGCATCACCGGTTGCTCCGATGCCGCCGGTCGCAGCGAAGCCACCGGTCCCGGTCCCCTCCCCTGCGCCGGTCCCCTCCCCTGCTGTGCCCTCTGCGCCCAAGGCAGCGGCTCCCCTGGCTCCCGCGAGTCCGGGCCACACCTTTGAGCACACGAAGAAGCGCCAGCCGACGGGACTCACGCTGTCCCGGGAGCAGCTTGAGGTGCACGCCTCGGGCAAGATCTCGGAGATCTTCGGTCCTCAGTTTGTGGGACAGGACGACTTCCGTCGCCAATGCCGGATGCCGGAGCCGCCGCTGCTCCTCGCCGACCGCATGGTGGGCCTCGACGCCGAGCCCGCGAGCATGGGCCTGGGCACTATCTGGACCGAGACCGACATCACAGAAGACGCCTGGTACCTGCACGATGGCCGCTTGCCCGCGGGTGTGCTCATCGAGTCCGGACAAGCCGACCTCATGCTCATCTCGTACCTGGGCATCGACCTTCAGCACGCCGGCGACCGAGTCTACCGCTTGCTGGGCTGCACGCTGACCTACCACGGCGACTTGCCCAAGGTGGGCGAGACCATCCGCTACGACATCCATGTCGACGGTCACGCAAAGCACGGCGATGTGCGCCTGTTCTTTTTCCACTACGACTGCTACACCACCGACGAGAGTGGTGAGAATGGTCTCGGCCGGCCGATTCTCAGTGTGCGCGAAGGCCAAGCAGGCTTCTTCACCGACGCAGAGCTCGAAGACTCGGCGGGCATCCTGTGGACTCCCGAAGACCAGAAGATCGTCGAGACCCCACGCCTCGACGCCCCGGTCGCCGTGACCCCGAAGCGCAGCTTCACTGCCGACGAGGTGAGTGCCGTCGCAGAAGGCCGTCCGTGGGAGTGTTTTGGCGATGCGTGGAGCCCCGCCAAGCCCCATGTGTGGACCCCGCGCTTCCAGACCGGCGACATGCTGTTCCTGCGCGATGTCACCCACTTTGAGCCCATCGGCGGGCCGTGGGGACGGGGCTACTTGCGGGTGGAAGTGCCCATCGCGCCGGACGAGTGGTACTTCGACGGCCACTTCCTCAACGATGCCTGCATGCCAGGCACCCTGATGTTTGAGGGCTGCCTTCAAGCGATGGCTTTCTACCTGACCGCGATGGGCGTGACCCTGAAGCGGGACGGCTGGCGCTTTCAGCCCACCACCAATGAGCCGTTCGACCTCAAGTGTCGCGGCCAGGTGGACCCGGGCACCAAGATGCTCACGTACGAGATCTACGTCGAAGAGTTCGTGGCTGGTCCCATTCCCACGCTCTACGCGGACCTGCTTTGCACGAGCGACGGCCTCAAGGCCTTCCATGCGCGCCGGGTGGGCCTGCAGCTCGTCCCCGACTGGCCCATGTCCCGCATGCCCGAGATGGCGCGGCGCTTCCCGGAGGTCGCCCACTTGCTCGCGCCCGAATTCAAGGACGCCGGCCCGGTCGCCGAGAGCAGCGGCTTCAAATTTGGCTACCACTCCATGGTGGCCTGTGCGTGGGGCAAGCCGAGCCTCGCCTTCGGTCCAATGTACGAGCGCTACGACCAGGGCGCCCACGTCGCGCGCCTGCCGGGCGAGCCGTACCACTTCATGACGCGGGTCTCGCGCATCGACGGGGAGATCGGCAGCTTCAAGGCCGGCAACGCCATCGAGATTGCGTACGATGTGCCGCCCGACGCTTGGTACTTCCGCGAGAATGACTGCGAGACGATGCCGTTCGCCGTGTTCTTGGAGGCCGCGCTGCAGCCGTGTGGCTGGCTGGCGTGCTTCGTCGGATCCACGCTCACCAGCGACGAGCCGCTGTTCTTCCGCAACCTCGACGGCACCGGCACGATGCTGACCGAGATCGTGCCCAGCTCCGGCACCTTCCGCACTCAGGTGAAACTGACCAACATCAGCCGGTCCGGGCCGATGATCATCCAGAGCTTCGATGTCGGCTGCTTTGTGGGCGACACCCAGGTCTACGATCTCAAGACTGTGTTCGGGTTCTTCCCGGCGGAGGCGCTGGCCAACCAAGTGGGCCTGCCGTGCAAGCCGGCCGACTTCGCACTGTTGACGGAACCCTGCGATGTCTTGATGGACCTGAAGGGCCGTCCGGACGCGTTCTTTGCGGGATCGCTGCGACTGCCCCAGCCGCGGCTCTGCCTGGTGGACCGCTTGACGGGCTGGTGGCCCGAGGGTGGCGCACAGGGACTCGGACGGCTGCGCGGCGAGAAAGACGTCGACCCGACCGAGTGGTACTTCAAGGCGCACTTCTACTCTGACCCCGTCCAGCCGGGCTCTCTCGGCATCGAGGCGCTCATCCGGCTGCTGCAGCTGGGGTGCATGCTCAAGGGCTTCGGCGAGGGCATGACCGCCCCCCGCTTCGAGCCGCTGCGCATCGGCGAAGAGATGAGCTGGAAGTACCGTGGGCAGGTCATTCCCACGAACAAGCTGGTGCAGAGCACGCTCGACATTGTGGAGCAGGGCGTGGACGAGCGAGGCCCCTATCTGGTCGCCGAGGGCAGCCTCTGGGTCGATGGCAAGCGCATCTATGAAGTGAAGAAGATGGGCATGCGGGTGGTGGACGGCGCGCCGGAGGGCCCGACCAGCGGCCCGCCGAAGACCGACCGCACCCGTCGCACCCTCGACATCACCGAGGAGCCCTGGCTCGGCGACCATCGCCCCACGTTCACGGTGCCGTCGGTGCCGATGATGGGCGTGGCAGAGCTGCTGGCGGAGGCGGTGGAGGGTCCCATCGTTGGCCTCAAGGACGTGCGCGTCACGGGCTGGATGACGGTCGACTCGACGCTGGCGCTGCGCCGCACGGTGGAAGACGCGGTGGGCGGGCACAAGGTGCGCATCCTGGATGCCGACTCGGACAAGCTGCTGGCGGAGGGCACGGTGCTCGTCGGGACGGCTGGTGCTCCCCCGGCGGTCTGGTCCGTGGACGGTCCTCTGGGCGACGTGGAGAGCCCCTACACAAGCGGTGCTTTGTTCCATGGCCCAGCCTTTCAGCTGTTGACCGAGCTCAAGCGAGCGTCGGAGGTGGCTGTGGGGACTCTGGGTGTTGCACGGAGTGGCGTGCCCGTCGGCAAGTTAAACCCTGCGCTTCTGGACGCCGGCACCCATGTGGTGCCCCATGACGAGCTCGCTGCGTGGGGTGCGGACATCGATGAAGCGCTCGTTGCTTACCCGGCACTGCTGCGCAGCTTGCGAGTCTACGGACCGACGCCGACCGAGGGCACGGTCAAGGTCATCGCTCGCCTCGCCGGCAAGATTGGTGAGCTGGTCCGGCTGCAGCTGCAGTGGTCGACGGATGCTGGTGTGTGGGCAGAGGCTGAGTTGTTGGAGATGCCTTTCCCGAAGGGGCCAATCGGCAGCGCCACCGCCCTCGCCCGGCGCGACTTCCTCCGGGACGGTGTGTTTTCTCCCGATGTGAGGCTGTCCAGTGAAGATAGTGCAGACACGGTGCTGGAAAAGCGCAGCGTAGTGGACTCTGACTGGTTGCCGGGCACGGTCGCCGCCACCTACGGCACCACCGACGTGGTACAGATTGCACTCAAGGAACACCTCGCCCACCACAGCGCAGGGGCCGGAGCGGGGCTGCATCCACGGTTCTTGCCGGCGGGTCTACCGTTGGTGCAACAGAAGCTGACGACCACCGAAGATGATCTGATTGTGCGAGTCTCCGGGCCCGTCGCACTGGACCTGGAGCCGGTGAAGGCATGGTGGGCGGAGTGGTTCGGACAGACAGGCTGGCCCACCGAAGACCTCTACTATGGCTTGATCGAAAAGTTTGTTCGCCATGTGTTTGTGGCAGATCCGGCTTCGTTTCATGCCATCCAAGGCAAGCCGGCGCTGTTTCTGGCCAACCACCAGACGGCGGTGGAGAGCTTGGTGTTTTCCATCGTGGCGAGCGCCCTCATCGGCACGCCGACGGTGACGGTCGCCAAGGTCGAGCATCAACACACGTGGCTGGGTCACCTGATCCGACAAGGCTTTGCGTGGCCTGGCGCCAAAGATCCGGAAGTCATCACCTACTTTGACCGCGAGGACAAAGCATCCTTGATGGGCGTCATCGGGAAGTTGTACGCGGGGATGGCCGACGGCAGCAAGAGCGCGATGGTGCATGTTGAGGGCACCCGCAGCTTTGACTGTACGGCGCCAGTGACCATCATGACGGGCAAGTTCATTGACTTGGCAATTGAAGCTGGGGGTGCCGATTGTGCCGGTGCGCTTCTCGGGTGGCCTGCCCCGTGAGCCGCTGGAGCAACGCACGGAGTTCCCGGTGGACATGGGCCAGCAGGACGTGTGGTTCGGCCGTCCCATCCACCCGGAGTCATTGAAGGCGATGCCGTATGGTGAGCGGAAGAAGGTAGTGCTGGCGGCGATGAACAACACGGGCCCGTCGTGCGCTGACGAGACCCCGCTGCCGGGCGATCCCGAGTTTGCGGCACGGGTTGCTGAGCTGGCGCAGAGCACCGGAGCCTCGGAAGAGCATGCGGCGTTGTTGGCCTTGTTGCAGCAGAACCCCGCGCCGAGTCCGGGCACTGCAAGGCTGCTGCGCGGGTTGGTGTCGAGTGATGAGCTGGCAGGCGACGATGCAGAGTCGGTGTGGTTGCGGGTTGTGGCCGGGTGGTTTGGGCAGGCCTGAGAGGCTGAGAATCAATCCCCTCAGGGGTCAGCACGGCTGCATGCGTGTTCGCCTAAGCGACGAGAACCCCGACCGGGCCCAACTCCAGCCAAGACTTGACGTGCGCCACGAGACCAGTGATCTGGAGAGCGTAGAGCAACCGGATCCGGAGGTCTCATGGCGCCCAGAATAGTCGAACATCTCTCAGCAGACCTGTTGAGGCTCGCGCCGGCGTGGGAGGTGCGAGAAGCGGCCCGCGCGCCCACTCGTTCCGGATCCTCGAAACCGCCGCTCTCATCAACATTCCCAGCGACACCGCCAGCAAGAAGTCACCATGGAGGTCCGTCCCGACGCGGGTAAACGCACCCGCACCGGACGCGCTCTGGACAACGTGTTCTCCATCCGGGACCACACGTCACTTCAGAGGGACCCCATGGTGAGATTCCAATGTACCACACGGAGACCATCAACTGTAGCCGGCCCACCCCCTCCCCACGGATCCACCCCGATCTCGAGCCCGGAGTCCTGCTCGCGCGACAGCTCATCGACCGCGAGCTCCTCGACCACATCCGACTGGCCCGCACCGGCGGGTATTGCGGGCTGGACCTGTTTCTCGGGCTGCTCGTCTATCTCGCGTCCAACCAGAAGCGGGGCATCCGACCGTTCCACAAGGCGTACAAGGACGACATGCTTCGGGTCGCCCATGCCCTCGGACGCCGCAGCCTCCCCTCCCCACCGTCCATTTCCCGCATGTGTGGGTCCGCAACTGCCGCCATGGTGGCCGAGCTCGGCCCGTTCCTGCTCACCGAGGTCGCCGACCTGACGGCCGTTCTTGCACACCCCGCTGTGCAAAACCGGGACGCCCAGGGCAACCCATGGCATGTCTTTGACCGCGACGGAAGAGTCCTCCCCCACCGACGCCGGGCGCTGCCTCGAGGCGACGACTTGCCCGAGCCCATCCGGTGTTCCGAAGGCGCAGCCGCCCCGGGACACTCCGGTCGAAAGCGCGCCGATGTCCAAGTCCATCGCTCAACCCTCATCCACTACGGCTCGGGCGCGACCATCAACATCCACCTCGAGCCCGGCAACGGCGACCGCATGACCGACGTCAGGCTCGACCTCGATGCCCTCGAGAGGGTCGCTGTCCACGCCGGTCTCGCCAAGGACCGCATCCTCCTCCGCACCGACGGAGAGTTCGGCGATGTCCCGATGCTCCACGCCGTCGCCGACCGCGGCATCGCCTACCTCTCCCGCCTCACCCGGCCCCGACTCCTCGACCAGCCCGAGGTCCAGGCCCGGATGAGACAAGGCACCTGGCACCACGTCGACTCCAGCCTCAGCGGACCCCGACGGTCGGCGATGGATCTGGGCGAGGTCGAGCTGACACCAGGCCGGACCACCCGAACCCCCGAAGGTGAGCACTACGCGCCCATTCGCGCACGCGTCGTGGTCTCGCGCTGCCCACTCCCCAAGCGCCATGACGGCCAAGAACCCAAGGCATCCGTCGGCCGCGCCATCGACCGTTGGCAGTTCGAGTGCTTCGTCATGCTCAACCTACCGCCGGACGCCTGGCCCGCCCCGGCAGCTGTCGCCTTGTACTTCCAGCGCGCCGGCGCCGAGACCCGCTTTCACCACGAAGACCGCGCCATGCGCCTCGACCGCGTGTTCAGCTGGCACCTGCCCGGTCGCGAGCTCGCCATCCTCGTCGGGCTCTTCATCCACAACTGGTACCTGTCCGAGGGCTTCGCCCTGGAGCCACCGGCCACGGCAGTCCCTCCGCCGCCCCCCGCGTCCTACGCCGTGGACACGCGCCCCCTGCCCGATGCACTGTTCCCCACATCCCCGAACACCGGTCCAAAGCCGCCCAACCCAAGCGCAGCGAAACACACGACGTCGGACCACACCGACGCCCCACTGGCGGCCATTCTCGACCGCATCGACTGGACACACCAGCTCCAACACCGCGAAGGCTGGGCCTACGAAAGACAACGCGCCGCACTGACGTGTCCCAACGGCAAAGAGCTGCCCGTCACCACCGTGGGGGCACACCCCGAAGCCACAGGCCGCGCTCGCATTCAGTTCCGCGCCCCGGCCGGCACCTGCACGGACTGCCCCATGCGCAGCCGCTGCACAACCTCGGCTCGAAAGCAGTACTCAAAGCTCGTCCTGTTGTCGATTCCAGAGGCCGTTGGCGACGCACTCCGGCCGGTCCTCGATGCGGTCCAGCGAGCGCGCCGCCAGCTCGCATCCACACAGAGAGTCCACCGAAAGCGCCCGCCTGATGAACCTCCTCGCACCGAGACCCGACCCTTCGAGGTCCAGCTGCCGGCGCGCGAAGCGCAACCCACCCACACCCCCGACGGGCCCTTCCTCCGACCCGAGACCGTCCGCAGCCGCTACACAGACCTGGTCCAACAGGTCCAAATGGACGTCCAGGTCACGCTCCCCAAGACGAGGAGGGTCGATCCCGCCCTGGTCTTCAAACGCAGTCAACGACAGCGCCGCCGACAGACATGGGAGCAGCGCCGCGCCCGGTACGCACTGCCGGAAGGCGCCCGGGTCGACTTCAACCTGGTGGCAACCGAGACCGTCCTGCAACGCCTGAGGCTGCAGGCAGGCGACCCCCGCCCCGGCTGAGCAGCGATGATGGTGGCCAGCGGGCGGCCGTCAGGATGCCCGAAAGCACTGATGCCGACATTGCTTAACGGGCGAAAGGGAGGTGGTGTGCCCAGCGAAGAGCGCTCTCAGTCACGGACATGCGAACGCTAAGCTTAAGTTGTTGCGAGAGCGGGAAACGGCCTGCAGAACCGGGGAAGGCGGTCCACTGGATGGCGGATGACACGTGATGGCGCTGTGAACCGGGAAGCAGTTAACTTGTCGGGGGGTGGAACCGGATCGAGTGGGCGAGGAGCTTGCGACGAGGACAATGTCGTTTATGCCCAGTTGGGCGCCATGCGAAGCGCGATTGGGAAGAGTGGGGCGGGAACCACTTCGGCAGAATCGAAAAGACGACCACGGCACGAATTGAACTGGGGACCAGAACGGTGGGAAGAAATGTTAGGGCGCTCGGACCTCAAAGAACACCCGTGGCCATTGCCCCCATCGCCTGGGTGGCCAGCGTAAGTCCACATCGCACAACCAAAAGCCCACCTCAAAAGGCATCGCCAAAGTGCCCTTCCCGACGAACCAAAAGCAACGACGAAACCAGTTGCGATTGGCTGGAATGGCCACGATTATGGCTTTCATCACAGCATTCTTACTTGCCAGGGGGCCGGCATCCGAAGTCGTACCCAGTGAACAACCGTTCGGCGAGGAGCGGTCCCAACCGACGGCCTCTACACCCAGCAATCGGAGGAGCCCAGAGCCTGGAAGACGCGACCGAAAGAGCAAGGACGGGATCCTTCAGCAACCAGCGCGTCAAGACCACCCAAACCCACAAGCTCCGACCAACCGGTCGGCCGGACTCGATGAATTGCGGCGAAGGGAAGAAGCCCGAGAGACCGCCCTGAATCACCTTCAAGGAATGCAGAATGCGCTTGTCGCCTATGCCGGAGCCTTCCAAGGCATGGTCGAGGCACGCCCCTGTCCGGAAGGAGAACCGGGCCCTCAACCGCGCCCCTGGACAGGCGCATGCACCGAAGACTGGGCGGAACTCGGATGGACGCCTTCTGGAACCACCACTCCCGATGGACAACCCACCGCCCTCTGCCAGTATGCGATTGAAATCTACGACAACCAGGACGGGTTCGTAGCCGTAGCCCGGTGCGACATTGATGGAGACGGGCAGGTCGACGAGTACTTCGTGGACTACGACCTGTGACACCAGCAGATTTCATGCTGGTCGCAGATGACATGTCGAAGCATGGCGCCCAACGCCAAGGCATAGACGACGTTTCTCGGAGCCCGCAGCGGAGGACTGTCGAGAGTCGTGGAGGGAGCCTGCGACCGGAGCGACTCGAAGGCATTCCGGAGCGAAGGGCGGAGAGGAATGTCGTTTATGCCAAGTTGGACGCAGCCAAAGCGGGTCAAGGCGGACCGCCAGGCACCGCCTTCCGCCTCACCGCGTCAAGATGACCCCCGCCCAGCGGCATCCTCGCCTTCATCGCAACCCCTCGCCCACCGACGCCGGCGACCACAGCACCGAGGGATGGCACAAGGAGCGTCCCCAAGGGGCAGACCATGCCCATCTGTTCACGAGTCAGGGGCCCCGACACACCAGCGCCGTCGAGAACAACGAGGCCCTCGACCTTCACGTCCCCGCGCCCAGGACCGCCAGCCGACCCCGGGCCCCGAGACCTCAAGAATGCCCCGCCCTACGCCATTCCCGAAGGGGCGCCCGAACCACCAACGATGGGGCCCCACCGAATTGCACGCCAGCCCCATCAAGAAGGGCCGTCGAAAAACGCACCTCAACCCCCATCATCACGACCAGCTCGGCCCGTTGCCCCAGCCACGACCGCACGCCCGGCCCAGCGGCTCATGCGGGCCCCCCTCCGAACCGCACACAACGCCCCGGGCCCACGCATCCATCTCAGCCGGCCCCCGCCGACCCGCAAGCCCTCGCCCAACGGAGCCTCCGCATCCAGACGCCCCTCCGCCACGAGGAGCCCCACAGCCCTCCGAACTCGGGCCGCGCACCTCTTCGCTGAAGCCTTCGAGCACCGCCTTCCCGCCAGCAAGACCCTCCGCATCATCGAAGCCGACGCCAGCACGTGCACCTTCTCCGCCGGCCCCGGACCAGCAAGATCCCCGTCAGACGCCCAGGAGCCGGCGGCCTCGAAGACCTCCGCCAGCACCGCCGACTGGAGCTTTGGTTGCGTCCAACGCCTAGGCATAGACGACGGCCCGCAGCGAAGCGGAGGGCTGGCGTTTATGCCCAGTTAGTCGCCGTTCTCGTCCAGCAGAACCGTCAACCTACGACCACGGTGCGTCAAGTTCCAAAAACGGCGGCCAGCGCTCAAGCCTGCGCAGGGATTCAGACACATGCTCCGCCCATGCATCCAACTGCTCCCTGTCGAGAATGGTGCTGCCGGGCACTGGCGATTCGATAAGCCACCGGCCCAGACTGTCAGGGCCCGACAGTACGGAACCGGGCAGCGCTTCGGCCAACAATGCGGCAGCCTGGCCGTTGTCAAGCAGCAAACGGCTACCCAACCACCTCCACCGAAGGACCTCGACGGCCGGATCGGGCGCGTCCTCCGGCAACCTCCACTGGCTCGATAGCGTGAGCTGAAGCTGGCGGAATGGCGGCCCCACCTGCACGGCCCATACGATGCCAGGCCATTCTGAAAGCCTGCCAAAGACCTCCGATACGGTGTCCTCAGCAAGCCCCTGAAAGACCGACAGCTGCCCGGGCCGGTCGCTCCCGCCGGAGAACACGGCCGCCAAAGGGTCACCGCCATCTGGTCTCAGCAGGAAGCCGCCAGCGAGAGGCGAAACATTGCACGAGACATGGTCAGCGAGACAACACCGAAGCCGTTCCGCCGCATGCTTCGACCAGCCCTTCTCAAACACAAAGGTCGCAGAGATCGTGTGCATGGACGCCTCCAGGGCCGTGCCAGTGTACCACCAATAGTCTCACAGAGCCTGCTCAGCTCTGGCAAGAATCGCGGTCCACTCCCCAGACCTCTGTCCCAGAGGCACCTCAGGTCTTCCGTCGGACATCAACATCGCTTCAGCCTCACCATGCAGCGATGTCCGAATCAACCCCATCGGCGAGGCACCATGGGCAAGGGAAGTCAGCGCAAAGAGAATGGCGACTAACGCCCGGCATAGACGACGTTTCTCGGAGACCGAAGCGGAGGACTGGCGAGAATCGTGGAGGGAGCTTGCGACCGGAGCGATTCGAAGGCATTCCGGAGCGAAGGGCGGAGAGGAATGTCGTTTATGCCAAGTTCGGCGCATCCAGAGCGGTCTCACCGGAGACCTCAAGCACCACCCTTCGCCACCACCGCATCAGGAAGGGGCCATGCCATGGGTATTGACGCCTTCATCGGAGCCCCACGAGCACCGGCGCCGGCGATGGAGAGGTTGGCGGCTTCGACCTCACAGCGCGGTCGAGGGGCCCGTGACCCTTCCAAGCCCCGACAGGGCCCCCAGCCAAGAACCCCGCCGGGACACCGCGAGGACGTCGACCAAGACACCGCGCCCGAGGAAGCTCGCCCAGCCGGGGGCACGAGACCGCCTGGAATGCCCCGTTCCACGGCATTCTGAAGAGGGGCAGATGGACCCCGACAACGGGGCCACCCAAGCTTGCAGCCAGACCACGAGTTGAGGGCCGATGTCGGACCCTGCGAAACCAGCGTGACCATGAGCATTTCGGCCCGTTGCTCACCACGACCCCGCGCCCGGCCCAGAGACCCATGCGGGCCCCCCCTCCCCCCCCCCCCCCATTCGCCCCGGAAACCCAAGCCCACGACAGCGGCCCCCGCACACCGGCAGTCCCCCGCCCATCGAACGCTCCGAACCAAGTCGACCCCCGCCATGAGAAGACCCAATGACCCCCGCCCTCGAGCCGCGCGGCTTTCCGGCGACGCCCTCGAGTACCACCTTCTCGCCAGCAAGACTCGTCGCATCATCGCAGCTCGCCGCCGCACGTTCCCCTTCTCCGCCGGCCCCAAGGCCACATCCGAGCGGCATGGGCAGAGCGAGCCGGCGGCGTGGACGACCTTCGCCAGCACCGCCGACCGTAGCTCTGGTTGCGCCGAACGCCAAGGCATAGACGTCGTTGGCGCGCAGCGCCAATGACGTTTATGCCCAGTTCGGCGCAGTGGCGGGCTCTGGCCCAGGCGCATACCACTAGCCACACCTCAACCGAAGTCTCGTCCGAGCGAAATCGTGTCCGAGTGCAGCCTACTACTCGCCAGGCTCGCAACGCGGTTCCCACCAAAGGACGGCCTTGCGCCTCCATCAAGTTCCCCCCTACACGAGCATGGACCCATTTACCGCAAGTACGGCGCTATAACTTGCGACCTACCTGTATGAGGGTTGGGATCGATTAAGGGGCTGGCACGCGGGCGGCGGCTCGCGGTATGATGTGGGAGGTCCACGTGCCGGGAGGTCCAGTTGTGAGTGCTGACGGGTTGGTGCTGGTGCTGCCTATCAAGCCGGATGTCGAGAGAGATGCGGTTGCCAAGGCTTGGACCGCGGCCGGTGGGACGGTGGTGCGCCTCGACAAGTTCTGGCGGCCTCCCGCGCTGCCGCGAGCGGCCGTTCGCTTCTACGGGCCCGACGTATTCGTCATGCTGGTGGCGCAGCTGCTGGACCTCCAGCTGGTTTCGCCTGTGGATGATTTGATGTTTCGGGTGCCCGAGGAGTTCTTGGGGAGGGCCATTTGGCGAACCAGCCTCAAGGAAGCGAGGGCTGACTGTGCCTTTCCGACGTTCCTGAAGTCGCTCGTGCCGAAGCTGTTTCCATCCCGGGTCTTCCGTAATCAGTCGGAGCTTGATGCCGCGAGCATGGGGTTGGCAGGAGAGACCGAGTTGTTGGCGTCTGAGCCCGTGGCCATGGTCTGGGAGGCCAGGGCATTTGTCGCGAACGGCCGCGTGCTGGACATCTCAGCGTACGAGGGCACGATGGATCACGATGCGAGCCACCACGCGATGCTCTTCGTTGAGAGCCTCGTTGATTCGATGGAGGTACCGAACCCTTGCGTGGTCGACGTGTTCGGAACTCCCCACGGTGCGTGCGGGGTTGTCGAGTTCAACGCTGCATGGGGATCGGGCCTCAATGGGTGTTCCGCGAAGGCTGTACTGCCGGCCATCGCTGCTGCCACGTGCTGTCCCGGGAACGAATGACCATGGCGCACATGGTGGAGGGGATTATCACAAGTTCGGAGCTCGCGCTCGAAGTGGCCGCGGAGCACAGCACGGGTGCGATGATCGAAAGACGCACTCACGCCGCCTTGGGTGTCCGCCTCGCAGTCGGCCTCCAGCCAGTCTGCCCAAGGACACTCAGCTCCAGCTCATCCCACCGCCCAGCCTTGGCGTGAGCACGCAGATGAAGAATGCCTTCGGCATGGTCCTCGGTCCAGAGCACGCTGGCACTCTTCATTCTGAGGTTCACGACACGTCGAACCGCTGACTCCACAGCCCCACTCCCGATGGGTAGGTTGGCCTCTCGGCAGGCGCTGTATCCGAGCCGGTCTCGATTTCGAGTCCAGTAGGCGGCCTCCGTCTCACGGTCCTGCTTGTTGCGCTTGACCAGGGCCACAGCCGCGGCTGCGACCTCGGATGCTTCGCCGTCCTTGAGTTTCGACTTCTGTTCCTCGACCCAAGCCGTACGCTGTTCCGGGGTCCACCGCGACTTCATTGCGGCCAACTCGGTGAGTCGTTCCACAACATGGAAGTAGTCCAGAACTTCGGTGAACTGCTCGGTGTCCATGCCAAGCGCCTCTCGCAGGCGCCCCGTGCGGTTCCAGATCCACTTCGCCCCATCCCCGAGGAACACCACCTTCTGGGCAAGGTGGACCCCAAGTCGGAGAAGGTGGTAGGTCAACAATTCGAACACCGAGTCGGCGTCCCCAAGCGTGCCGTCGAGCACGACCCGGTGCCGCTTGTCCCGCTCTCCGTCGTCATTGAGCGCGTACACCGTGAGAACTTTGGGCTCTCGCCACTCGCTCACAAACCGCTTCCGTCCTCCCTTCTTTGGGCGACCCGCGACGCGACGACGAATGTTCACGCGCCCACCATCCACGGCCACCGCGACGCGCAGGCCGACAAACTCACCGCGCTCATTGCCCGTCTTGGCTTTCTGCACGGCAAGATGCCGAGCGCGAAGCGCGTCATCGCAGGCGAGGTAGGTCAGGCGAAGGGCAGCCTTGTGTCCGATCTCGGTTCCCCCCAACTCAAGGACCTCGCGTGCCGAAGTGACGGAGTTTGCCTCAACCACCGCATGAGCGACCTGGAGCCGCAGGGCCGGGGTGCTTCGACCCACAATCCCGAACATGTCGAGCACCGGATAAACGCCTGTGCCCTGCCTCCCTCGAACAGTGGCCCCTCCGCCTCTCGGCAACGCACGCATATAGGGCGTCTTCACTCGGATGTGTTGACCACCGAGGGTTCGCACCTCGGTCTCTCTGTCACGCTCCTTCCGCATCTGAATCGACTTGGCTGCGGCCTTCTCACGCACCCGGATGGCAGCTCGGTCGCGGGTCGCGTCGTCGTTGCTGAGGTCCTGAAGGACCTGCCGAGTGATCTCGTTGGCTACCGTCCGCGTCAGTCGGTGGAGCTCCCGTTCTGCATTGCAGAACGACGACGGCGAGTCGGCCTTTCGCATCTGGGCAATGGCTGCACCCAGCTCAGCCTTGAACGCGGCAACTGCCGCCTCCACGAAACGTGCTTCGTGTTCGGATTCTTTCGACATGACGGCACCAGATCACGT
>CALOBC010000002.1:0-29332 GCA_942491145.1 Myxococcota bacterium
CGGTAGTTGGGAATCGGGCGGTCCCGGTAGGGCACCTGCATCTCGGGCTGGAGCGCGACACCATCGGGGACAGTGATGCCCAGTCGCCCCACAAGCTCCGGCACATGCATGCCCACATCCACCGCGATCAGCACGGCACCGCCGCGGCCCACCCAGTCCAGCAGCGCGTCTTCTTCCTGAGCCGTCAGCGGTTGCTGGGGACGGGCCACAAAGACCATCGCCGCGTCATCGGGAACCGAGGGCAGCTCGCCGTCGCGGGTCGTCCGCAGAAGGTCCAGCGTCTCGACGTCATAGCGCTCGCGGTCCAGCTCGCTGACCAGGTCGCTCATGCCATCAGGGCCCTGGTCTTCCGGATCGATCTCGCCGTGGCCCCGGAGCATGTAGATCGCCCGTCGCGAGGGCGTCATGAGCTGAGAGAACCCACGGGAGATGGCCGGCTCACCCACAAACTCGACTCGCCGGTCCGCGCCCTTGCCCACCCTGCGAAACAGCTCCCGGTCGTTCAAGTCGACCCGGTCCTTGCCCCGCTGAATGACGATGCGGCCGTAGGTCGAGACCCCGAGAGCCTCGGCCGTCAGCCGCTCTTTGTCGAAGTCGACCTGGCGCCACTCGACGATGGGCGACTGCTCACCCAGCTCGCGCAGCAGGTCCTGGACGGAGCGGTCCCTGAAGCCCGTGTCCGCTTTGCCCCGTTGGTTGGTGAACGCTGTGATGACGACCTTCTGGGCATCCTGGTCCAACAAGGCGAGCTTCTGGAGGGTCTCGGGTTGCAGCGTGTTCGACGCTTCTTCCGACAGATCGATGCGCGTCCGGTACGTGTCGGCGAGGGCGTAGGTCATGACCAGCACACCCACCACCATCGCCGTCACCAGCGAGGCATTGGTGCCGTGGGCCAGCAGCCTTCGAGTGGACTGTTTCATCGCCACCTCCGCGACTCAACCGAGCGCCATGTGAGAAACAGGAACAGGAAGGTGAACAGCACAAACCACAGCACATGGGCCGAGTCGACAACGCCGCGCGTGAAGGGCTCAAGATGGGTGAGAAAGCTGAGGTGGCGCAAAATCTCGCGCCCTTGCTCCCAGTCCACCATCTCGGCCGCCGTGCCGCTGATCCAAAACGGCAGCAGCACGATGACCCCGCCGAGGCCCGCCGCCACAGGCTCATCGGTGAGGCTGGACGTGAACAGGCCGGCGGCCACAAAGGCCCCACAGCAGAACAACAGGCCCAGGTAGCTCGTGAACACGACGCCCCAGTCCGGATCACCATAGTACGCGAGAATGCCGGGGAACAGGGCAGTTCCGGCAAGCAGCATCAGGCACAACGCGAAGCTTGCCCCCCACTTCCCGGCCAGCAAGGCCCACAGGGGCACGGGCGCCGTCATCATGAACTCAAAGGTGCCCGCACGACGCTCTTCGGCGAAGTGGCCCATCGTGAGCATCGGCAACAGGAACAGCAGGGTGACGCTGAGGTTGCCCAGCATCACGCGCAAGCTGGCCTCGCCGGTCTGCACCACGCCCATGTAGAAGAACACGCCCGCGAGGCACAAGAACACGCCGAGAAAGACGTATGCAAGCGGACTCACGAAGTAGATTCGGAGCTCTTTCTTGAAGATCGCCCAGGCGACGTTCATTGGGCACTGTCCAGTCTGGGATGGGGGGTCGGGAAGAGATCCAGCGCCATGGCTCACTCCTTCCCGATGACGGCCAAGAAGGCCTCTTCGAGGGACGGGTCGTGGCGCTCCATGGCGCGCACAGTCCAGCCCCGCTCGGTGGCGACTCGGGCGATGGCGGTGCGGGGGTCTTCGGCCGCCCGAACGTCGAGAATGGCGAATCCGTCGACCTCATCGTGGGGTCGAACTTGGTCAACACCCGGGAGCGCGCCCACGATCTGGGGCACCCGACCCTGGTCCGCCTCACTTGGCTTCAGCTCCACGCGGAAGCGAACACCCGCGCCGACGCGGTTCTTGAGGGAGTGGATCGACTCGTCCGCGGCCACCTTGCCGTCCGCGATGACAACCACCCGCTCACACAGGCGCTCGACTTCAGGGAGGATGTGGGTCGACAGGATGACCGTGCGGTCCGCCGCGAGGCCCCGAATGTAGGCCCGGATTCCGGCGACCTGGCCCGGGTCCAGCCCACTGGTCGGCTCGTCGAGGATCAGCACTTGGGGGTCGTGGATGACCGCTTGCGCAAGCCCCACCCGCTGGCGGTAGCCCTTCGACAGCGAGCCAAGGATGCGGTGCTCCCAGCCGATGAGCCCCACTTGGTCCATCACCTCACCCACGCGCCGAACCCGCTTGCTGCGGTCGATGCCCCGGATCTCCGCCACAAAGTCGAGATAGGCACCGATGGTGAGATCATTGTAGAGCGGCGGCTTCTCGGGCAGGTAGCCCACCTTGCGCCGCACCTTCATGGGCTCGTCAAACACGTCGTGGCCGGCCACAACCGCCCGACCCTCGCTCGCGGGCAAGAACCCCGTGAGCATCCGCATGGTGGTGGTCTTGCCGGCTCCGTTGGGGCCAATGAATCCGAGGATCTCACCCGGTGCCACTTCGAAGCTGACGCTGTCCACCGCAACAAAGTTGCCGAAGCGCTTGGTGATGGACTGGGCCGAGATCATGCCGACACTGCTCCTGCCGCTGCTTGGGATGCCCACTGAGCCGAAGGCGCTCGGGTTCCGGCTGGCGGCGGACTGACTTTGGGATGCCGGGCCAAGAGGCGGCGGCGGGACGGGACGGTTCGAGAGCGACGGCCGGGCAGATGCACCACTGCGTGCGCCTTGTCAGACCTCGTGGTCACCCGGCGAACCGTGGTGGCAACCCGCGCTCCCCGGCGGTGTGCGCACCCCGTGGACTTGGTCAGGAACAAAGCGACTCCAGAGCATCACAACCACCGAAGGCGGCCGGCCAGGAGGCCCGGCCCTGTATCGGCCTGAGCGGATGGGGTAAAGCCCACAGCCACTGCCAGCGGGAGCCGCGGACAATGCGCCTGGGTCGGACCGCCATCGCCGCCGCTGCCCTCTGGGCCTGGGCCACCGTCAACCCGTTGGTTGGCCATGCCCAAGAGTCCGTGGTCATCGATCGAGTCGTCATGGTGGTCGGTGACCGACTGATCACGGCATCCGATGTGCAGCTGGAGCAAGCGCTGGCCGCCCGGGAACCGAGCCCGGTGGTGCCGCTCGAGGCCGCTCGGTCCCAGACCCTCGCCTTTCTGCGGGATGTCGCCATCATCCGCGGGATGGCTGGGGAGACTGCGGTCTATCGACCCACCCAAGCCGAGGTGCGCGGGCGCCTGGACTCCCTGCGCGCGACCTGGCCCGACCGGGCGTCGTGGGAAGCGTTCCTGCAGGAACATGGCCTCACCCCCGAGCGACTCGAGGCCCTGATCTTTTCCCGGATGGTCGTGGAGCGGTATGTCCAGCGCAATGTGGGCCTCGCAGCCCGCTCGGCGGGGGAGGACCGGGACGCCTATGTCACCCGCTTCAACGAGTGGATGATCCAGCAGCGCTTGCGGGTACCCGTCCGGATCCTGCCCCAGATCGAGTCAGCCCGAGATTCACCATGACCCCGGTGCATGTTCGCTCCGCCAAGCCCGATGACCACGGCACACTCGCTGCTCTGGAGCAGCGGTGCTTCGGCGCCCATGCGTGGTGCGATGCCCAGCTTCCGGACTTGCAGGGATCCAGCAACATCGTCCTGTTGATGGGCACACCCGTGCAAGCGTTCCTGATCGCGTCGGTGATCGTGGACGAGGTCGAGCTGCAGCGCCTTGGCGTGGTGCCCGAGTGCCGCCGGGGTGGCCTCGGCACGGTGATGATGGAGGCCCTGGAGCACGCCGCCCGGGGGCGTGGGGCCGCCCGGCTCATCCTGGAAGTTGCGCACACCAACGCTGCCGCCGTCGGGCTCTACACGGGCCAGGGCTTCCAAGTCGAGGGCCGTCGCAAGGGCTACTACAGCGACGGCAGCGATGCATTACTGATGTCTCGAAGCCTGGAGTCCGGCGCATGACTGCACTGTGGACTGCCGTCCTGACTCAGCTTGCGCTCGCGGCCGCCCCCGACTGCGCCACGCTCAACGGATACACCCCAACCACCGTGCTTCGGGCGGGTGTAGCCGGTCAGCAGCCAGGCTCCGTCATGCTGGAGCTGCACGTCACCCGCAGTGTCTCAGCACAGCAAGTTGCTGCACTGACCGCTGCGGCCCGAGCGCAAGGCGCGGTGCTGGTGCTTCGCGTGGATCCAGAAGCCGCTGATGCACGGTCTTCTGCTCTCCGAGAGGCTGCCGACGACGGCCACATCATCGCGGCCCACCTCGCCGCCGGTCAGCAATTTGGCAGTGACGCGGCCGCCCTCCCCCACGTGGACGCCATTCGGTGGCGCCGCTCCATCTCCTCAGCCCGCAAGTCCGTCAAGCAAGCCGCATCCGCGCCCGTGCGGACCGTCAGTGTGGACCTGCTCGTGCCGGTCAGCGAGATGGTTCTCGACGAGTCTGGGGTGCGCATCATCTTGCCCGACACCGGCGACAGCCAGGCCGTGCCGCGGGTTGCCCGAGCATACGGTGATCAGATCGGTCATGCTCGGGTCATCCCTCCCCTCCCCTATGTGGATGGCTGCGGACACACCATGCCCGACGCCAGCGCCGCCGCATGGAATCGTGTCACCACCGCCGCCGATGGACGGCAGGGGCTTCGTGTTGTGCTCCACCCCCAGCTCGATCCAGAGCTACTGCAGCGTTGGCTGCGGGACATCGCCCCCAGCGCGGGCATCACGGTGCTGAACTACGACGGCATCAAGCGCCTGGTCGATCGCCCGCTGCTCGCGATGGTGAACATCGAGAGCGTGGCACCGCCGCCCCCGCCTCCTTCCGGAAAGACCGTAGGCCTCAGCACTCTCAAGAACGCAGCGACCGATCTGCTCACCCCCACTCGCTTGCCTCGGCAAGCCGGTGAGGGGCTGTCGCTGACGGAGTGTTTTGCTGGGATGGTCATCGCACTGGCGGCACCAGCACTGCCGGCCACCGTGCGCCTGCCCCCCCTCGGCCCGCCCGCCGACGTGGCCCGGAGCACCCTCAACGAGGGCTGGGCCCCCACCGAAGCCGACGTGCACACCGCCGCGGCCGGCCTCGCGTCGAACCTCCGGGGCTCCGTGCCCGCCGTGGTGCTCGTGGGTGACCAGACCGTCGCTGCGCGCGAGTTTCTGGTGTTGATGGCCCAGGTGATCGCGGGGAAAGCACCCGCCCCCCACGCCGTCAGCGACCCCGACCCCTATGCGCGCGGCGCAGGCTGGGGCCGAAGTGGGCTGGATCCCAACGGCAGCAACTGAACGGATGGACTGACCCGCGTGGGTCGACGACGCCGCTCAGTTGCCCTTGCCGAACCGGAAAGTCTTCATGACTTCGAGGTCTTCGCAGAACCGAGGGAAGCGGTAGGCCTTCGCGACTTGGCTGACACACTGCTCGAACTCGCTGTCCCGCGACCCGCCAACCCGGAGGCTGAGGTCGCTGACCCGGCCCGACTTGGTGATGACCATGGTCGCCTCCACAGAACTGGAGAAGTCCGCCGAGCGCTCGGTGGCCGCCGACGAGCACGTCGACAGCTTCCTCGACATGGTGCCCATGTTTTGCTTGAGCACCTCGGACACCTGATCTCCACAGACCTCCACCACGCCCGGCCCCTTCTTTCCTGGACCGCCCAGCCCCATCATCGGGTCGTTCAGCGACGGCGCCGGGCCGCCCACAGAAGCCGCTGGCACCATTCCGGCCGTCTTGGTCGCAGGCCCTTCGTCCGGCGATGCTTCAGGCATCGGCGGCGGCGCTTCGGGGCCACCGCCGAGGTCCGCAGTGCGAGAGTTGCCGGACGAGCGGGGATTGGAGCGGGTCGGCTTGGCGGACGCCACCACTTCTTCGGGCTCTTCCTGCACAGCCGGCTCATCTTCGAGCACGATCTTGCGCAAGCCCTCAGATCCAACTTTTTTGTAGATGTCGGCACCCGACTCGCCCACGGCGACGTCTTCGGGCACCGGGCCCCGCAGCGCGAATGCACCGGCCACACCAATCGCCAATACCAGTGCACCCACCGCCAAGAACGGCAGCGGCGATCGCCGGGCAGCTTCAGCTTCTTCGGCTTCTCGGACCAGCGCGCTCTCGCCCGGATCCGTTGCAGCTTCTTCGCCAGGGATTTCGATGAGACAGTGCGGACACCGGCCACCGTTCACAAGAACGTCGGGCTCGACACTCTGATGGCAGAACGGACATTGACCCATACACCCTCCACGTGCACGATCTGGCCGCGGGAAGCCGGACAGTATCACTCGCTTGACCGATTCGGCAATCCGGCGCCAGCCTTGAGGCTACGCCGACCAGGATCTGCAGAACCCTGACCCCAGACAGACCACGGGATCCTTGAGCGGTTCCCATGTTGCCCCAGTTTCCGATCAATCTCCACCGGACAGACAGGACCCGAACCAATCGAGTCCCTGAGCCGTGCTGCGTGCAAACAACACAAGCCGTGACCATAGCGGAAGCGGCAAGATTTGGATCTCGCACGGCCTTGCACCGCCGGGTTCACCCCCGCGGCCCCGGGCGGTGGCCGTTGAGTCGGATACGCGCCGTGCGGAGTGCGCGGGTGGCCACACCACCGGCGCCAACGCACCACCTTGGCGGCTCTTGCACGCCGCCTCGCCGAACGCACCGACCTGGGGACCATCCATGGGCAGCACCCGCGACTTCATCGCCGCCACACTGTCGGACGCCGCGTTGCCTGCGCTCCGCCGGCCGGTGGAAGACGTCATCTACGAGACACTCGACCGGCGACAGATTCCCAACCGCACCGACTTCACCGAGCTTCGGGATCTGGTCAACAGCTTGCGCGGGCAGCTCACCGGAGCGACCGGCGGCGTGCGCAAGCTCGCAGAACGCATTGAAGAGCTGGAGGACCGGGTCGCCGAGCTGGAAGATGAGCTGGCGGCCGTCAAGTCTGAGGCAGACCCCAAGTCGTAGGCACGCTCACCGCACCCCATACAAGGTGTCGAGGGTGATCACTGTGATGTTGCAGCAGGCGTGAAAGAGCGCCCCCGCGGTGACCCCTCCGGTGCGCTCCCGCAGCCAAGCGAACACCAGCCCGGGGAAGAACGTCGCGAAGTGCCACCACTGGAACAGCACCACGGAGTGACCAAACGCAAAGAAGAGGTTGGCCACCAGCGCGCCCACCCCCACTTGCGCGCCGAACACCGTCCACCGCCGAGGGTACAGCTCATTGAGGCGGGTCTGGAAGTACCCCCGATAGAAGAACTCCTCAGGGATCGCCACAAAGAAGATCTGGTAGGCGATGATGGTGAGGATGTCGGCCGGGGGACGCCAAGCGGGCTCGAGGCCGAACAGCACGGACTGGTAGACGTGGTAGCCGACCATCCACGGCAGGATGATGGCGGCAATGACCACCAGGTTGAGCTTCAGAAGCGCCCGCCACTTGGGCCAGTCCCGAAGCGCCGGGATGCTCAGGCGGTAGCCCCAGGAGTCCGCCCCCCGGAAGTGGCAGAGCACCACCGGGGCATAGATAAAGAGCAGCGGGACCGCCGCGAGAATGGCCTCTGGCAGACCAACCACGGTCTGCAAGGCGATGACACCGCGGATGGCCAACAGGGTGCCCAGCCACAGCGCAACCAGCTCGAGATAGACGCGACGCGGATGGGCCTGCACCGCCGGATCCGGCCGATCTCCGGTCTTGGGGGGCGGGGCGCCGCCGGTGCTCAGGAGGCCTCCCCAGCCGCCCGCGGTTGCCCGTAGCCGAGCAGATCCAAGGTGACCCACTTGAAGCCGTTGGCGAGGCCGACCTCAGCCAGTGCTTCTCGGACCCCAGGCTCCACCACCCGGGCGACCTCATCCGCACCAAGCTCCAGCCGCAACAAGGGGCTGCCGTCGATCTGATGCCACCGCGCCCGAAACTGGCGGAACCCCGCAAGGCGGAGCCAGGACTCCACCCGCTGCACAGACTCCAGGCGCGCCCGCGTCACTCGGGTGCCCTTCGCGAAGCGGCTGCCGAGGCACGCAAAGCTGGGCTTGTCCCAGACCGCCAGCCCATAGAACTTGGCCAGGGCGCGCACGGTCGCTTTGGTGATCTCGGCTTCCACCAGCGGGTGCCGCACCTCATGCTCGCTGGCCGCCTTGAGCCCCGGCCGGTGGTCGCCCAGGTCGTCGAGCACGGTGCCGTCGGCAACCCACGCCAGCTCCAAGGAGGAGGCACGGTCGGCGGCCAGCTCGAACAGCTCTGTCTTGCAAAAGTAGCAGCGGTCCCCGGCGTTGCGCGCGTAGCCCTCCCGCTCCAGCTCATGGGAGTCGACCAGCACCAGCCGCGTGCCCAGTGCAGCCGCGGTGTCTCGCGCGATCTGCAGCTCTTCAGGAGGGAAGGTCTCAGACACAGCGGTCAGCCCGACAGCCCGATGGCCCAAGACCTCGTGCGCCACGGCAAGCACAAGCGCCGAGTCCACACCACCCGAGAATGCCACCAGCACGGTGCCCATGTCCGCCAGCACTGCGCGCAGCCGGTCCAGTGCCGCTGCATCCGCCGGGTTGAGGCCCGCCGACACAGTGACGGAGGGGAGCGCACCCGTGGGCTTGGCGATGGGAAGGTGTCTCATGAGCGCGCCCTAATCCCCACTTGCAGCCCGGTCCAGACTCGGGGCAGTCGTCGAGGGCAAGGGTTGACGCTGCAATACCCAGGCGTGCGTGCTACCTTCCAGCCGGCTTGAGCCCTGACATCTGCCTGACCGCGTGGCCGGAGAACCGATGAGACCTGTATCTATGGGACGTCCCGGCATGTCGAGTCGACTCCGCCGTCAGCTCCTGACTGCGTTGCTGATGGTGTGCGGTCCCAGCGCGTTTGCGGCCCACCCCGACGACCTGGGCCTGCCATGGATGCCGATAGATCAGGACTCCGCCGCCGACCTCATCGACGATGCGTCGGACCCCGAGAGCCCCGGCACCGAGACCGCGGACATTGTCGGCGCGTCCGGCGCCACTGCGGCCTACTGGTGGGCCGATCCAGAGCATGTGTGCGTGCGGATGCGCCTGCGCACAAGCCCCATCGACAGTGGCGCGAGCAATCCCGCCGAGTTCCCGCTGCGCCCCAACCTGTACGCAGCGGTCTTCGATCTGGACGGGGACCTCTCCCACCTCGACGCTGGCCTGTTTCTGGTCAACGAGGGGGAGCGGATTCGGCTGCGCGACAACGCCACCACCGACTCCCCGCCGGGCGAAGAGTGGTCGGAGACCGCCGAGAGTGAGCTGAGCTCCACGGGTGCCGCCTGGAGCTCCGGCTTGGCCCGTGCGTCCAGCGCCGGCACCGCCATCGGCTCGAGCACCAACTGGTTCCTCGACTTCTGCCAGGACCGGGCCACCCTTCAGTCGGTCCTGTTTCTCGGCGACACCGACATCTTCCGCATGGGCTTCGGCACGTCCCATGCCATCGACGGCGGCCCGTCCGAGTACTCGATCCGAACCGACCTCGCGGGGGCTGACAATGAGGGCTCCTTCGTGCTTGAGGATGGCTGGTCCTCCGACCTGACGCTCGACGACGACGAAGATGGGCTGTCCGACCCCGAGGAAGCTGCGTACGGAACGCTCCGGGAAAACACCGACTCCGACGGGGATGGGCTGACTGACGGCGAAGAGGTGCACCCGACCGGCACGACACCCGCCACCAATCCCGCCAATGCGGACACCGATGAAGACGGCCTCTTCGACGGGGACGAGCTGGCCTTTGGCACCGATCCAACAGTGCAGGACTCCGACGGTGACGGCATCTCGGACCGTGAAGAGTACGACTGTGGCGGCGGCGACAGCGACGACCGGGACGGCGACGGTGTGCCCGACATCACCGAACAGGGCGGCGCCACTGCCCACCGGAACTCTGATGACGACGACGATCCAGACTGGTGCGATGAGGACGACGACAACGACACCATCCCCACATCGGTGGAGGGCGCCGGCGACACCGACGACGACCTGACGCCTGACTACCTGGACTTGGACAGCGACGACGACAGCGTGGACGACGAGACCGAGGGCACCGGCGACAACGACTGCGACGGCGTCCGCAACTTCCAGGACAAAGAAGACGAAGACGGTCCCTGTGGCGACTGGGACAACGATGGCAGCAACAACGCCCAGGAAGATGAGTGCGGCACAGACCCGCGGGACGAAGACACTGATGGTGACGGCATTCTCGACGGGTACGAGTCGTGCTTGGACGACAGCGATGGCGACGGAATTCCCGACGCCCTCGACCCCACAGATGACAGCAACAAAGACGGGACCGGGCCCGACGGAGAAGACGGGACCGCACTGGTGGGTGGCTACCTGAAGGGGGGTGGATGCTCCACTGCCGGAGGCTCCGGTGGACCGATGGGGCTGCTGTTGGCGGGACTCGGCGGCATGGCTCTGCTCGCGCGCCGACGCCGACGGTTTGCGGCCCTCGCTGCGATGCTTCCCGGTGTGTCGTTGGCGGACGACAACGACGTCAACGCGCAGCTCTTCCAGCCCGCAATGGGCGAAGACGACTTCATCCGCGCCGACGACACCGAAGCCGGGCCGGGCACCGGTGGGTTTGCCTTGTGGTTCAACCACGCGAGCAAGCCGCTGGTGTACGCCTACGAGGACGGCCGCGACCCGGTCGATCTGCTGGGGTCGGTGGGCACACTGGACATGCAAGGATGGTTCGCGACCGGACCCGTCCGCCTGGGCATCGACCTCCCTCTCCACACCTACGCCACCGGGTACGAGCTCGACAATGCCGGCAGCTACGTGCTTGGCGACATTCGCGGCGACCTGAAGTGGGAGATAGTGCCGCGGGGAGACGGGGGGCTCGGCCTCGCGCTTGCCGGCGGCATCGGCTTGCCCACCGGCAACGGGGCCGCGTTCTTGGGAGAGCCAGGGGTCAGCGGAACCGTGCGCGCCATCGGCAGCATTCGGGCCAACAACACCCTGCTGGTGGCCAACCTTGGCTGGGGAGCATCGCCGGCAACCGACCTGCCCGGCGGCGGCGTGTGGGGCCAGCGGCTGATCTGGGCCGCCGGTGTACACCAGGATCTCAACCCGGCGTGGGCCCTGGCCGCCGAGCTCAATGGTGCCGCGTTCTTGGGTGGTGCTGCGCCAGGGGGATCGATGCCGCTGGAGGCCACGGCCTCGGGAAGCTGGCAAGCATCGAAGAACATCGCGCTGCGCTTGGGCGTGGGCAAAGGCATCACCGGCGGCATGGGCTCACCAGCGGTTCGGGCCATCCTGGGGCTGGAGGGTCGCTTCGGCGCCGGACTGGACAACCAAGCGCCCGCCCCAGGGGCAGTGCAGAGCGCCATCTCGTTCATTGGCCCCGACGGCAGCACCATCGCCGGGGTGAAGTTCAAGCTCGTCAGCGGCCCCCGCACCGGCTCTTGGACCAGCCCTGCCGAGGGCGCACTGATGTTGGACCTGCCCCCGGGCTCCTACGACACCCTGGTCTCGTTCCCCGGCTACGTCTCCATCGCCGGGCGCATCGACGTTCCCGAGGGTGAGGCCTACGCGCGGCGCTTCGATCTGAAGCCCGAGTCCGGGCGATGCAACATCCGCTTCCAGATCCACGATGAGCGAGGCCGTCCGCTCGATGCCGAGGTCCGCAACATGAACGGCGGCCCCTCGATCCGTGCGGAGTCCGACACCGGCGTGGCCAGCTTGCGCATTCGCGAAGGCAAAGCCGAAGAGTACGTGATCAGCGCCACCGGGTTTAGCCCCGAGCACCGCGCAGTCAGCTGCCAGCGAGACGACTCGGGCCTGCTCACCAACGAAGGGCGCGAGGTGGTGCTCCAGCCCCCGCGGGCACGCCTCGAGGGCGAGCGCATCACCCTGTCCGGCCGCGTCCACTTCGGCCTCGACAGCGCGGAGCTGCAGCCCAAGGGCAAGGGTCTGTTGGACGACGTGGCCGAGATTCTCCGCAACCATCCCGAGCTGTTGGATGTCGAGATCCAGGGCCACACCGACGTCTCTGGGCGACCGGAGTACAACCTGTCTCTCAGCCAGCAACGGGCCGCCGCTGTCAAGGCCTACCTGGTCGACGTCCAGGGCATCACCAGCGGTCGTCTCTCGGCCAGTGGGCTCGGCGAGAGCCGTCCCCTCCGCAGCGGGTCCAGCGAAGAGGACCACGAAGCGAACCGGCGGGTCGAGTTCCACATCCGGCGGACCACATCGCCCTGATCGCGACGCGCGCCACACCACCGCCACGCCCGGGCCGAACCGCCAATGTCGAATCCGACCGACCGGGGCTCATCCCCGTCGGTGCCCGTCATCTGGGGGCTCAGACTTGAGGCTGACGTGGTATCGTTGGGGTGGAGTGTGACCGTCCTGCGTCGAATCTGGAGCTGATAGATGACCCGCTACCGCGAGCCATCGCTGACGCGCGACGACGGCATCGTCGAGGAAGAGCCATCGAACGAGATCACGATGCGCCTCCCCACCCGCCCGCGTCGACCGATGCCTCGCCAGTCCATCCCCATTCTGCGTGTGGTGGCGGGCCGGGACATGCTCGCCTTTGCGACATTGACTCCCGGCGAAGAAGTGGTCATTGGCCGGGACGACGGTGCCCAGCTTCGCTTGGCCGATCTCACGGTCAGCAAGCGCCATGCCCGCGTGGCCGTCGATGAAGCGGGCGCGGTCTCGGTGCTCGACTTGGGCAGCACAAACGGCACGGCGGTCAATGGCCGCCAAGTTCGCCGCACGGCCCTGCGCACGGGCGACCACCTCGAAGTGGGCGGGGTCTCCCTCAAGCTGGATCTGTTGTCCCCCGACGAGCTGGGCCACCTCAGCCGCGTGGTCGAGCGCCTGCTCGCGGCCAACCGAGACCCGCTGACGGGCCTGTGCTCACGGGCCTTTCTTGACGACGAGCTCCCGACCTTGGCGGAGCACTGCGAGCACGCGGGAGTGCCCTTCTCCTGCGCCTTCGTGGACATTGACCGGTTCAAAGAGATCAACGACCAGCACGGCCACCAAACTGGCGACGAGGTGCTGGCAGGCTGCGCTCGCATCCTGATGCTGGGGGTCCGGGATGCCGACCCCTGCGTCCGCTACGGCGGGGAAGAAGTGCTGATGTTCCTCCCGGGCAGCACCGAAGACAGCGCCGCCGAGGTTGCGGAGCGCCTGCGCCGAGCCATCGCCGGCCACGACTGGGCCCGCACCGCCACCCGCCTCAAGGTCACGGCATGCTTCGGCGTCGCTCAGCGGGGGGCCGGTGAGTCCATCAAGAGCTGGATTGGCCGGGCGGACAAAGCCGTCTACGCCGCCAAGCGCGCCGGACGAAACCGGGTCGAGCGGGCACAACCGCACGCACCGGACTGAGCGCCGCGCCTGGGAACACTCTGTGACGGCGGGCGTCACAAATCGTGCCTACACTGGAGGAGTCTCTTCAGGTTGGCGGCCATCTGCCGTGGAGAACTGGGCGAACCCGCCGCGAGAGGTCTGCGCACAAACGACAGGAGGACACCATGATGGCTTGGGTGTTTGCAGCCACGGTCGCGTTCGCCGCTGCTCCGCCGGCGGTGCTCTTGTCCCGCTTTCCTGCCGGTGAAGTCCCCCCGTCCGACGAAGTGCTGGAGGCCATCGCGGAGCTCTCCACGAGTGGCAGCACAGCCGATCTGCCCTTGCTGCGGTCGCTGACCGAGCACGAGTCTGGCGAGGTCCAGGCCGCCGCCTTTGTGGTGCTGGAGCATGCAATGGTGGAGCAGGCACGGGCGGACCAAGCCGATGCTCAGGCCCTGTTCCGGGCGAGCTTGCCCACCAGCCGAGAGCGGACCCGCTGGCTGAGCGAGGCCAGACAAGCCGAGCCTGGGAGTCCACTGCACGCACTCAACCGGCCCGAACAAGAAGCCATCGCCTACGCGGCGCTGCTGCTGGGTACCCACTGGGACTCCCCTGTGCGCCAGCTCAGCGTGCCCGACAAGGACGAGGCTCGGGCCCTGTTGGACCAAGCGCTGGATCTGGAGGCCAGCCTGGAGGTCCCCGCTTCGGTCCAACCCTACGCCCGTGCAGCCGCGGGGGGGAGCCCCGAAGCCACCGCCGCACTGCAGCGGCTGGGGGTCGACGTGGATCTGCTGCTGGTCGGGCTCACCACCACGGTGCCTGTCGGCGGCCTCCCCAGACTTCGACCGGAGCAAGTGGGCAGCATCGTAAAGGTCGGAACGACCCACTCTGTGGACGTTCTCATCGAGCGGGCCCGGCGCCAGACCGGCATCGAGCGCTTGGTGGCCCTCGACAACCTGGGCGCGCTCATCCGCAGTGGCGCACTCGGCCCTGTCCAGCGCCGGGTGGTGCGCGGAGTGCTTGAGCAAGCCACCCACGACCCCCGCGTGGAAGTCCGCCAGCTCGCGCGCGCGTCACTGTCCACCGACCCCGACTTGTGGCCCTAAACGCAATGGGGCGTCATCGGGTGTCGTTTGACCAGACGCACGCCAAGCCACATCGTTAGGCACTCGCCCCTCCCCTGCACCCCCTGAGGCAGGCTTGAGCCGACGGCGTGCCACATACAACCTGCGTCGCGTGTCGACCCTCCTTCTAGTGGGCGTGCTCGTCTTGTTTGGCATGTTTGCGGTGCAGCGGGCACGAAGCCTGCGGGAAGAGGGCGCACGAAGCCGGGAAGACCAAGCCCGCCGCGAGCTCGCCAACCTCGTCGGGCTCTGGGAGGGCTTCGTCACGGACCGAGTGCGGGCGTGGCTGGTCGAGATGCCCGAAGCCCAGGATCTGCCTCTTCGACAGCTTCAGCAGCGCCAGGCCATTCCGTGGTTCGATGCCTACTACCAGTGGCGCATGGTCGACAACGAGGTGCAGTTCATGTGGCCGCTCCCGGCCGGGCCGGAAGCACTCCAGTCCCAGATGGACGCTCCGTGCATGGCCGACGCCAACCGACTGCGCATCACCGGAAAGCTGGAAGCCGCAGCCCAAGCCTTTGAGTCCTGCGACGCCGAGCCCACCCTGCTGGCGCGCTATCTCGCCGCCTCCGTGCATGTGGAGCGCGGGGCCCCCGCCGACGCCGTCCGCACGCTGGAAGCCAGCCCATCCCCGCTTCGTCGAGAGCTCGCGCTGGCGGCGGGCGCTGGCCTGCCAATTCGGCGCTTGTTCGCCACCCGCGACATCGCGGTCTCTGCGCTGCAACAAGTGGGACGCGAGGGACGAGCACAGAAGCTGGCCACCGCCACCATCCGTGAAGTCAGCCGCCTCAATGGGCCCGACCTGGCGGAAGTGCTGGATGGCGCAAGCAGCCTGTTGGTCGACGCTGCGCCAAGTGACCGCCCGGAGCTGCAAGCCGGCCTGGAGCGGGCCCGCCGTCGGCTGTTTGCCTACAACGAGATCCGTGGGCGACTCGGGGCCGCCACTGCTGCTCGGGCGTCAGGCCCCACGGCCGGCGACCTGCACTTCGTCCACGACACGTACAACCGCCCTGGCTTCTTGCTGGTGTGGACCACCCTCGATGACGGCAGCCTCGCGGCCGTCCAGATCGACGCGGACCGCCTGCTCCACACCTTGGTCGACAGCCTGAAGACGAGCGCCGAGCCTGATCTCCAAATCCTCGACCACGACAACCGGCGCGTGGACGGCAGCGGGGACCGGGTCGCCGGCGTTGTGTTGAAGGTGCCCCTCGGCCGACTGCTGCCCCAGCTCTCTCTGGGCCTGGTCTCGAAGCCCGGATCCCAGTCTGGCGAGGTCCTGGAGTTCGTCCTGACCCAGCTTGGACCGCTCGGGATTGGTCTGCTGCTCGCCGTTCTCGCGTTCATGACCCACATGACCGCCGAAGCCCGCGAGCTCGAGCTGATGGCCCGTCAAGAAGCGTTCATCACGCGGGTGACCCATGAGCTGAAGACCCCACTGGCGGGCATTCGGGTGATGGCCGAGACCCTCCAGCTCGGGGCCGCCAACGATCCATCCACCCGCGACCGCTTCCTCAACCGCATCCTCCAGGAAGCCAGCAACCTCGAGACCCGCATTGACGAGGTGCTCCAAGCGGCGTGGCGGCCGAAGGTCCGGTCGCTCCAAGTGGTCCAGGCCGACCAGCTCGCCCGCACGGTGGTGGCGCGCTGGGAACCGCGGTTTGCCCAAGCCGGCGCCACACTGATCCTCGATCTGCAGCCCACCCCCAACATTGAAGTGGATCCCACGCTGATCGGCGACGCGCTCAGCAACCTCATCGACAATGCCCTGAAGTACCGCAAGACCGGTCAACCCGGTCGGTGCTGGGTCCACACCGGAGTGTCCGGGCGCTGGGTCGTCTTCGAGGTCTCAGACAACGGGATTGGGGTGCCGAAAGAGATGCGAAAGAGAATCTTCGAGCGGTTCACTCGGGTCGAAGGGGACGGTCGCGGCAAGTCTGGAGGGCACGGGCTCGGTCTGGCATTTGTGGCGGAGGCTGCAGCGGCCCATGGCGGACTGGTAGAGTGCTCCGCGGGACCCGAAGGGGGAACCCGATTTCGGATCAAGCTCAGGAGACATTGATGGTGGACAATGCCCGGATTGTTGTCGTGGAAGACGACGACACCATCGCGATGGGCTTGGTGCAAGCGCTGAAGCACGCCGGCCACCGGGTGCAGCACTACGACCGTGGCGAGACTGCGCTCGACGCAATCTCAAGCTGGCGACCCCACCTGGTCATCTTGGACTGGATGTTGCCCGGCGTGTCGGGCATCGAGGTGCTCAAGTACATCCGCATGCAAGATCCCGACGTGCCGGTGATCATGCTGACGGCCAAGACGGGCGAAGCTGACCGTGTCGATGGCTTGGACGCCGGCGCCGACGACTACGTGCTCAAGCCTTTCTCCATCCGGGAGCTGCTCGCTCGGGTGCGTGCCCGCCTCCGCAGCGTTCCGGCCGATGAAGAGGATGGCCGCGTCCACTTTGGAGGACTCTCCGTCGACCTTCGGCGGCGGGTGCTCCACAAAGACGACGAAGAGATCCGCCTCACGACCCACGAAGCGGGCGTGCTCTCGTACTTGATCGAGCGCCAAGGACAGGACGTCACCCGCGAAGAGCTACTGGAGAACGTCTGGGGCTACTCCCCCAGCATGCAGACGCGCACGGTCGACAACCAGATCCTCAAGCTCCGCAAAAAGATCGAGCAAGTGCCGGCCGATCCGCGCCACATCCTGACGATTCACGGGGTCGGGTACCGCTTCGAGCCCTGAGGCCCGGCACGGCCCCGCGGGGAACATCATCCCGCGGGGCGGCCGTGCGCCCCTGTGCTCAGAAAGCACCCCTCAGCAGGCGAGCTCGCCGCCGTCGATGACCAAGCTGTGGCCATTCATGCCCGCAGCACCCGGCGACGCGAAGAACGTGATGGCTTCGGCAATCTCTTCGGGGGTGAAGCGCCGCGCCTGGGGGGAGCGGCCCATCATCCGGGCGATGATGTCTTCTTCATTCTGCTCGGAGCGCTCAGCGATGCTGGCCACGGTGCTCGCCATCAGCGGGCTGTCGACAAAGCCGGGGCAGACGGCGTTGACCGTGACCCCGTCGCCACCGACCTCAACGGACAGGGCCTTGGTGAAGCCAATCAGACCGGCCTTGCTTGCGCAGTAGGCGGCCAGGTAGGGCTCGCCCCGGAGGCCGAGGGTTCCGGCGATGTTGATGATCCGGCCCCACTTCCGAGAGACCATCCCGGGAAGGACCTTCAGGGAGCACAGGAAGGCACCGGTGAGGTTGACCTTCAGGTGTTCTTCCCAGACCCGCACGTCGGTCTTGGTGACCAGCGACGGACGGACCATGCCGGCGTTGTTGACCAGGATGTCCACCGGGCCCGCAGCCATGAAGGCGGCTTCGACGGATGCGGGATCACCCACGTCGACGCGCACGGCATAGGCGCCGATCTCATCGGCAATGGGCTCGATCTCGTTGCGGCTGCGCGCCATCAGTGTGACGCGAAAGCCCAGCTCCTTGAAGCGCCGAGCGGTCGCTGCGCCGATGCCACGGCCTCCACCGGTGACCACCACATGCTTGGCCTTGGCCATGAAAACCTCCAATCGGTACCGTCGGACATGTTGACCCCTGCTGGGCCCGCCGACCTGGGGGATACTTCACCGGCGCGTCGGCGAATCATCGACGCACAAGCGCAAAAGCAAAAAAGGAAATTCGGGTGCGTGCCGCTCAGTCGCCCAGCTTCGCATAGCGACCAGCGAAATACAGCAGCGGCGAGAGACTTTCCCGCGGGGTGTCGGACACCTCCGCACCTTCGACAAGACCGACGAAGATGGTGTGATCGCCACCGTCCAGCGCGCCGTGTGGCGTGCAGTCCAGCCAAGCGAGCGCGCCGTCAATCCAGGGTCCGCCGCTGACCGGCGCCCGGCGCAAGCCGAGGTCGGCCCACTTCGAGAGCCCGTCTTCCCACCAGCCCGCAAATCGGTTGGACACCGACTCTTGCGTAGCATCGAGCAGGTTGACGCTGAAGCCAGATGCCGTGGACATGGCGTCATGCATTGCGCCACCCTTCTTCACGCACACCAGCACCAGCGGCGGGTCGAGGGAGAGCGACGAGAATGCACTCGCCGTCATCGCATGGTCGTTGCCGTCGGCGTCGCGCAGAGCGATCACCGTCACGCCGGAGCAGAATCGTCCGAGAGCAGCCTTGAAGGCGTCGGAGCTGGCAGCCATGCAGTTCCTCGGAAAATAGGCAAAGGATCGTCGGCGCCGACCCCGATGGGGCCAATGAGGCGGCCGGTCGACAACGCGACACAAGGACCGGGAAGGTGTCGTGCTTGCCCAAAGCCGCCAGCGACCTTCAAGGTCAGGCAATGGGACAGCCGAGAGCGTCGGCACTCGCCGACTGCAGCAGACACGCACGGGAGAGGCGACCAGTGGACGCGCTCTGGCCGGCCCGCATAACATGTCGGCGCGGCAAACCGAGCACCCGGGCCCCCACCAAGCTGGGCAAGATGGATTCCGTTCGCTACAGCCGGGCGCTCTTGTGCCCGCAAGGTGGCGCGACAGTGTGTGTCTCCCCGGATGACACCCATCGGGATCGTCCGTCCGCAACCCGCCACGGGTCGCCTCTCTCGTGCGATGCTCGCAGTATAGGAAAGGCCGGCGCCATGTTGCTGCAACCCGTTCGCATCTCCCGTCCGGACCTTCGACAAGAAGTCCACGCGGTGGTCGACCTCGTGATGGAGGCCGATCACGCCCGTGCCTTGCCGTTGACCGAGCTGGTTCGCATGCTCGGCGTCCAGGTCGCCCCAGGATTTCGCCGCCAGCTTGCAGAGCGGGGCAACCTGATCTTGGACGAAGATCGTTTCATCAACGACGGGCCTTCGATTCGGCGAAAGGTCCGACTGGTCGGGATCGAGCTTCAGCTCGAGATTGCACCGGAGCTGAGTGGGGTGCTGGTGCGCAATGACGACCGCGTGCAGCTGCGGTTTGCCAGCGGCAGCTCCGTGCGTTTCAGCAAGCTGATGCTCCGCCTTGAGCTCAAGAGCCTCCACATGGACCGCGACGGGATCCGGGTGGACTTTGGCCGAAGGGGCCAAGTCTTCGTCGACGTGAGCTGACCCAGACGGCGGTCGACCGGGGCCTTTCGGGTCTGCCCCTCCGCAAGATCCCCGTGATACGTGGAGCATCCCGCCCGGGGCCTTCTGCGCCCCGACCCCCCGCCGCTTCTCCTGCTTTCCTCGGAGCCCCCCCTGTCCGCCTCCCCCTCCTCATCAGGGCCAGCGCCGGCCGGGCAGCCGCCTCGGATCGGCCAGCGAATCGGCCCCTTTCAACTCGTCGAGAGACTCGATCTCTGGCGGGATGTGGGCCTCTACCGGGCGCAACGACCCTCCGGGTCCCGCCAACCTCAGGTCGTGGCCATTCGCCTCGCCGAGGCCCACCGGGACGAACAAGCTGGGGCCTGGGTGCGCCACGAGTACGATGTGCTCCGCATCCTGGACGACCCTCGGATTCCCCGGGCCCACGGCTACTACAGCAGCCAGATCGCGGTGGCCCAGTCGTTTGTGGACGGCATGACCTTCGCGGAGATCTTTGATCTTCGGCGGGCGGGCAAGGTCCGCATTGACCTCGCGACGGCGATCGACATCACCACCGAGCTCGCCCAAGCGCTGCGGCATGCCCATGGCGCCGCCGGCGCCGATGGTCCGGTGGTGCATGCCCAGATCTGTCCTGAGCGGGTGATGCTGCGCCGCGACGGCCAGGTGATCGTCACGGGCTTTGGCACCCCTCCCCGCCCCCTTGCGCCCGGGTACACACCGCCTGAAGTGGCTGCGGGTGCATTTCTTGACCCGCGCACGGACCAGTGGGCGCTGGGTGCATTCCTGGTCGAGCTGCTGCTCGGACATCCGCTCTACACCGGGTCCAATGCCCCGGAGCGAGCGGCCATCGAGTGCCGGGTCGAGCCCTGGGTGAAGCGCATTGAACAGCGCTTTCCCAATGTCGCCCGCATCCTCGCGAAGCTCCTCGCCCCCGCCGCGGGCGCCCGCTACGGCCGCGAGATGGAGCTGGTGAGCGATCTTCTTGCCGTGTCCCGCGAGACTCAAGGCCGGGCCGACCGTCTGTCGTTGATCTCCCACGCGCGGGCTGCGGTCGACGCTGAACGCCGTGCCGATGCGGACGCCCAGCGGGCACTGGAAAAGGCGGCCGAAGAGCGCACGCGAAGGGCGGCCGCCGAAGAAGCCGAGAAGCGCAAGCTGGAGCGAGACGCCCGCGCGGACGCTGCCCGTGCGGCTGAGATGGAACAGCGTGCGCGGGAAGCCGAGCTTCGGGCGCAGCGAGCCGAGGCCGAGCTCCAAGCAGCGAACGCACGCGCCGAAGCCGCCGCTGAAGCCCGACGGCATGCCGCCGCTGAAGCCCAGCTGCAAGCCGAGCTGAGCTCCGCCCACGACCTGCCGAAAGTCGAACCTGAGGTTCAGCCCGAGCCTGTGGAAGAGGACCTCGACCTCCCGCCGCCGGCAGCCCCCGACCTCGAGCCCGTCATGGCCACGGCGGAGGTCAGCGACGATGACCCCTCTTTTGGCTTTGGCCGCACCCACGCCCACGAAGATGGCCCCCGGCTGCCCCAGTTCGATCCCTTGGAGGACCCCGCCGCACTGCCCGGTGAGCTTGAGCCCTCGATGGGCCTTGGCCCCTTCGAAGAAGAAGATGAGGTCACCGAGCTGCAGATCAGCGTGCCCGAGCCCACCCTGGAGCGCACGGAGGTCGACACCCGCTCGCCCGAAGAGCGGGCCGAAGCCGCACGGCGTCCGGTGCACACCCCGGGCGCATGGCAACCGACCGAGTATGCCGCAATGGCCGCCATCTTCGTGCTGGCCTGCACCACTGTGGGCTTCCTCTTCTGGCGGTTCGTGTGACCGAGGCACGTGTCGCCGGCCCCCTCGAAGCGGAAGGTGCCGGCGTGCGACGGGTGCGAGTGCCCTCCCCCACCTTGCCGCCGGCCAAAGACACCAATGCCTGGGTGTTGGGCGATCGGGACGTGATCGTGGTCGACCCGGGATGCCCCTGGCCAGCGACCCAAGCCAGCCTCGCTGCTCGACTGGACGGCCTTCGTGTTGTGGCCGTGTTCCTCACTCACCACCACATCGACCATGCGAGCGGAGCCCTCGACCTCTGCGCACGCACAAGCGCACCGCTGTGGTCGCACGCCACCACCGGCGAGCGGGCGAACCTGTCCCTTGACCGCTGCATCGCCCCCGGCGAGGTTCTGTCCACGGACGCCGGCGACTGGACCACCGTTCTGACCCCTGGTCACGCCGACGGGCACTTGTGCCTGCACAACGGTGAGACGGGCGATGTGGTGGCCGGCGACATGGTCGCGGGCGAAGGCACCATCTTGCTCGCCCCCCCGGATGCTGATCTCGCCGCCTACCTCACCAGCCTCCAGCGCCTGCGGGACCTCTCCCCCCGTCGCTTGCTGCCGGCCCACGGGCCTGCCCTCGCGCCTGCGCTGCCCGTTCTGGACGAGTACATCGCCCACCGCCACGCCCGCACGGCCCAGGTGCTGGGCTGCCTGTCAGCCGGCCCACTGACCGCGCTCCAGATCGCCCGCGAGGTCTACCCAGACCTGCCCGCGCATTTTCTGGGGTTCGCCGCCGTCCAAGTCCAGGCCCACCTTGACTGGCTGCTCCACCGCGCGCATGTGCAGTCCGTGGACAGCGAGCACTACGCGATCCCTGGAGCCTGACATGCCTGACGGTCCCCCCCCGAACTCCCGCCCGGACGACCGAGACGCAAGCTCCGAGCTTCAGGCCGGCATCGAGCAAGTCGGCAAGGTCCTCGGTGGTGTGCTGACGGGCCTGCTGGGCAGCCGCAGCACCGGCATCAAGCCCACCGACGGTCCGATCCTGGGCAAGGGAGCCGACGAGAAGCTGCACGAGCTCGGAGATCGTGTGGGTCGTGTGTTGAACGCTGCCGGCCAGCACCTCTCCGAAGACCCCTCCCATCCCGCCAAAGCGCTGGAGCGGTCCTGGACCGACCGAGATGCCCCGGTGGACGTGGATGACGGCGACACCCCCCTGAGTGTTGGGCTGCGGGCCTTTGCCAAGGGCCTGTCCCGCACCACCGAGTCCCTGCTCGACCAGATCGCGCCGCCGGACCTCGGACTGGAGGAGTGAAGCCGGGCGGGCTGTTCATCACTGGCACGTGCACCGACGTGGGCAAGTCGGTGGTGACGGCCATGCTTGCCCGATCGATGCGCCGCCGTGGTCTTCGCCCGACAGCCGCCAAGCCACTGTCCACCGGCTCTGCTCCCCCCGGCCCGGACGCCACCCTCATCGCCGCCGCAGCGGGGCACGCGCCACGGGTCTTTCGGAGCTTTCCGACGCCGGCCGCACCCGACCGGTCCGCCAGGATCGCCAACGAAAGCATCGATCTCCAGAGCATTGTCAGTTGGTGTGCTGCCCTAAGCTGGCCCCGACTCATCGAAGGCGTGGGCGGCTGGGAGGTGCCGCTGGTCGGCCGCTGGAACGTGTCCGATCTGGCGGTTGCCCTGGGCCATCCGGTGTTGGTCGTCGCCCGCAACCGCCTCGGTGTGCTGAACCACACGCTGCTCACGTGCGCCGCGATTGAGCATCGGGGGCTCGAGCTCGCCGGTGTCGCTCTCGTGTCCGACAGTCCCGATCCTTCCCCCCTTGAGCATTGGAACCTGGACGATCTCCGCGATCGGCTGAAAGGGCCCGTCGAGCCCGTCCCGCACTACCGCACGATGCCCCCGCCCACCTCCGACGAAGACCGACTGCTCGATCAGTTCTGGCCGGGGCTTGGTGGCGCTTGAGCGGGCACCACCTCGACGAAGGGCGCCAGCTTCTCAACGGTGGCCGTCCCCACCCCGCGCACCCGGCCCAGCGCCTCCACCGTCTCGAAGCGACCATTCGCTTCCCGGTCCGCCACGATGGCCGCGGCGGTGCTGGGTCCGATGCCCGGCAAGCTCTCCAGCGCGTCCACACCTGCGCGGTTGACGTCGAGTGGCAGCCCAAAGACGAGGGGGTCGGCCATGCGCTCCACCCGCACGCCGTCGTCCCCGACGACCACCCGTGCGCCCTCCGGCAGCGGTCCGTCGGCCACACCATCGATGGGATGCCCGGCGGCCCGCAACGCGCGGTGCACGGTCGCGGGCGGCTCGACCGGGTGCAAGCCGGGATTGGCCACATTGCCGTCCACTTCCACCATCACAGGCACAGGCTGAGGGTCGGGCCCTCGCAGTTGCCAAGCGGCAAACATGCCCGCGGTGATGACCAACAGCGCCCCCAACACACGGAGATCCGCACCAGGAGGACGCTGTCGAGGCCCTGCAAAGCTGGGTCGGGCACCGGCCATCAGGTCACTCCATGAGGCTGTGCCCACCGGTCCCGCCAAGCCCGAAGCACCCGCCGGCTGACGGGCCCTTGGGCCACCACCCGCGCCACGCGGGCATCGCCGACAATGTCGATTTCCACGTCCAGCCGGTCCACGAGCAACACGCCGGCGCCCCGTCGGGCCCACTCCACCAGCACTGGCCCTCCCCAGTCCTCGGCTTGCTCCTCCAACCCCAGCGCATCCAGCTCATCGGGCGCCAAGCGATACAGATCAGCGTGCAGCATCGGCAAGCGCCCCGCGTACTCCGCGACCACGACATACGTGGGGCTTGCCACCGTGTCTTCGACCCCCAGTCCCGCAGCGACCCCCTGCGCAAACCGGGTCTTGCCGGCACCCAGCGCGCCATCCAAGGCCACATGCAGCCGCCCGTCCACCACCTCACCCAAGCTTGCCCCCCAGGCATGGGTCGCCCACTCGTCGGCGAGGCCCAGCTCCCAGTCTGGGCTGGGCTCTATGGACATGCGTGTCATCGCTGGCTCCCGCGTGCGATGGCGTCGGCCCCGCGCGTGCACTGTATCCAAATGCACCGCCCCGCGGCCAAGACCGACCCCAGCATTGCGGACCGGTCGCCAGCGTGTGACACCCGCACCGCCGGGGCCCCGCAATCACAGCCTCCCCACGTCCGGAGCGCACTGTGAGTGTCGACAGCCTGCTCAAGTACGGGCTCGTCGCGGTCTTTGTGGCCTTGATGCTCACCCCCTTTGGGCTGCCGATACCCGAAGATGTCAGCCTCACGGCCGCCGGGGTGTTGTCCGCCACCGGCCACGCCACGTGGTGGCAAGCGTGGCTCGTCGGCTACGCGGGCGTGATGGGCAGCGACATCATCTCGTGGACCTTCGGCCACCGCGTTGGACTGCACCCCACCGGCTTCATCTCCCGGATGATCGGCCCCGAAGACATCGAGCGCATCGAGCGCTTCTACCGACGCTGGGGATCTTGGGCGATTGTTATCGCACGCCAGTTCCCCGGAATGCGCATGCCGGCGTTCTTCTTTGCAGGCGCCAGCGGCATCTCCCTGCCTCGGTTCTTGTTGTTCGACGGGTGCGCGGCACTAGTGACCACGACGGTCTTCACTTGGCTCGGCCGCACGTTTGCCGACGATCTTGGCCGCATCCTCGGATGGCTGGACCAGTTCCGGGTGGTCGGCACCGTCGTCGGCCTTGCCGCCGTTGGCCTCGTCAGCTGGCGAGTCGGTCGCCGGTGGCTTCAGAAGCGGCGCACCAAGGCCCTCAAGGCCACTGGGCGAACCGAGCCTCCGGAGCCACAACCCTGAGTGGCCGACCCCGTCCGGTAGTCGACTGAGCGAGGGCCAACACATGCCCCGACTCACCGTGAGTGGCGAGGTAGACCCCATCCTCGTCCCGTCCGGGCACGTCCCCGCCCACCAGCAAGCGCTCCAGCGCTTCGCCGGTAAGCGGCAGCCTGGGCAGCTCGCTGAACATGTCGGATAGACCGATCAGGTGGGGCTTCAGCGCTTCCCTGACCTCGTCGCGAGACCGCCGGGGCAGGCGCTCCGCGTCCCGATCTCGCGGGAACGCTGCGGCGCTGTCGGGCACCCCCGTGACACACTCCGCCAACCCGTCCCAGTCGATCGACTGTTTCAGCGAGAATGGTCCACTGCGGGCCCTTCTCAGCGCAATCAGGTGACCCACGGTGCCCAACGCGGCGGCCAGTTCCTCGCCGAGCGCACGCACGTAGGTGCCCCGGCCGCAGTGCACCCGAAAGACGATGGATGCAGGCTTCAGCGCCAGCAGCTCCCAGCGGTCCACGCGGACATCTCGGGCCGGCACGTCCACCGCAATGCCCTCGCGGGCATAGGCGTAGAGTGGCTTGCCGCCGACCTTGATCGCCGAGTAGGCCGGCGGGACTTGCTTGAGCGCACCGGTCAGCCCCGCCATGGCGGCCTCAACTCGGGCCCGGTCCAGCGGGGGCACCACGCCCGTCTCGCAGACCTCACCCTCCAAGTCCCCCGTGCGGGTGGCCTGGCCGAGCAGGAGCTCACCGTCGTAGACCTTGCGGTCTTCGTGGAGGAACGAGATGAACCGGGTGGCGGCACCAAACGCGACCGGCAGCACACCGGTGGCGAAGGGGTCCAAGGTGCCCGTGTGGCCCGTCTTGCGCACACCCGTCACCGCCCGCAGCACCGCCACCACATCATGGGACGTGATGCCTGCCGGCTTGTCGACCACGAGCATCACCGGTGCCGGTGGCCCGCTCTTCACTCCTCACCCCGCTCCGCGTCCGGGTCCCGTTCCCGCTCCGTTCGATCCGCAGCCAAGCTGTCGAGCAGCCGGGTGATGCCGATCGCTTTGTCGAGGTTGCCGTCGAGGTGCCAGCGGAGGTCTGGCGTCGTGCGCAGCCGCAGCCGTCGGCCCAGCTCCCGACGGAGGAAGCCGCCGGCAGACTCGAGCCCTTCGGTGAGCGCCTCAACGTCCCCTTCACCGCCCAGGGGCACGAAGTTGACATGAGCAAGGGACAGATCGGGAGTGACCCGAACTGAGGTGATCGTGATGGGGGTGACCCGGGGATCCCGAACCCCCCGGCGAAGTAGCTCCGCCAGGATGCTTGAGATCTCGCCGGCGACCCGCTGGGCGCGATGGCTGGACATGGCCGCGGGACTATCGGCACCGGGATCCCCGGGCAATCCCGTGGGACCACCCGGCCCTCAGTGCTTCCAGCAAAGCGGCGACACGGTCCCGGTCCAGCGAGCGATGCCAAAACTCGGGAACATTGATGAGACGGTCAATCTCAGCCCGCTGGATCGCGACGCCAGCAGTGGGTCCGGTATCGAGGGCCGCACGCAACAAAACCAGTGCCGCCTGACGGGTGGGGCCACCGACGACCAAGCTCCCCAGCAGGCCGCCGGCTTCGACAGTGTCGCCGAGCGCGAGGGCGGGATCCAGCCGATGCCCAGCCCCCTCCAAGCCGGTGACGGTGCCGGCGGTGGCCGCCCGCAGCGCCAGCCAGAGGGCGTGGCCCCGGGGGGTCGGCGGTGCGTCCCCCCAGGCCAGTGACTCCCCGAGAGCAAGCCGCAGTTGGGCGTCCACGAGGTCGACACCAAACAGACGCTCCGTCACCCCGTGCCACGGCTGGAGCCCAGGACGGAGCTGGAGCAGGTAGGGGCGACCGTCGGGGGGGACGAGAAAGCGCACAGTGCCCAGGCCGCGGTACCGCAGGCTCTCGGCAAACTGCGCAGCCGCCACATGCATGCGCTGGCGATGCTCGGGGTCCAGTCCTGGGGCGGGCCCCTCCACCAAGACCCTGCCGGACGGTCCCCGTGCGGAGATCTCTCGGTCGCCCATCACCCAGGACCGACCGGTAGCGTCGACCAGCAGCGGCACCTCGACCTCGCGCGCCCCCACCACATGCCGCTCGACAAGGACCGGACCGTGGTCCAGCGCCGCTTCCAGCACCCGGGTGGCCTGGGCCAGCGTGGTGGCCACGCCTCGACCGGCTTCGGCGACCACATCGATGGGCTTCACCACCACCGGCAATCCCACTTGTTGCACCCAGCGCAGCCCGTCTTCGACCGCTTCAATGGGGAGCGAGCCGGGCACCACCGGGATGCCCAGCTCGGCCGCCTGTTCCCGCGCAATTGCCCGGTCGCACACGATGCCCGTGGCGCCGTGGGAGGGGCCTGCCCACGCCAAGCTGGTCATCGACAGCTGATCCACAAACGCGGGCGAGCGGGCGAGCGCCCCCCAGCCGGGATGGATCAAGTCACAGCCGGCGTCCATCGCGGCCGCCACCGCTTCCTCGGGCGCCGGCCAGGCCTCGCCGGGAACCTCGGGCACCCAAGTCGCAAAGTCCGCAAGCTCCGGCCAGTTGGCATCCGTGTCCTCGTCGGAGAAGAGCGTCACGACATCCACGCCGGTCTCCCGCCCCCAGCGAATGAGCCGCAAGGAGGCGGCCCCCCGACATGCCGCCAACAGCCGCTGGGCAGACACGGTGCGGTCAGGGCTGGACGGAGGCTGACCGGGAGGAGACATGAGGCAGCCTGGGGAGCGAGGCGGGGGACGCGGCGAGGACAGTGTGCCTCAGCGGGCGCACACCACGATATCAACCGCACCATCGCCGTGTTGGCAGCGGACCGTCACAGCGGCAAATCGATCGGGCTGGGCCGCCCACGGGAGAACCGCTTGAGACCCGAGAATATGCTCACTGTCAACATTGTCGGGCCGGGGCGACTAGGGCGCACCGTGCACCGACGGCTGGCAGAGCGAGGGCACCACGTTCGCCTGATCGCCCGCGGCGAGGCCATTCCTGCGGCACCCATCACCTGGCTGACCGTTCCCGATCGGTCGATCGCCGCCGCCGCCGCCCAGGTCCCCCCCGGGGGCGCGCGGCTCCACGCATCGGGGGCGGCCACCCTCGACGTGCTGGGGCCAACCGAAGGCCGGGGGTCACTGCACCCGCTGATGACCTTCCCCGGACCTGAGACCGCGCCCTTGCTGGATGGTCAACATGTGCCAGCGGCAGTGGATGGCGACGACCTTGGCCGTGCCGCAGCCACCTCGCTGGCCGATGCGCTGGGGTTCACACCGTTCCCGGTTCCAGGCGATCGTCGGGCGTACCACGCGGCTGCCGTCATTGCAGGCAATTTCGCCACGACGCTGCTGGCGGTTGCCACACGGGTGCTCGCCCAAGCCGGTGTTCCGGAGTCCGAGGGCGCCGCGCTGCTCGCCCCACTCGCCCTTCAGAGTCTTCGAAATGCTGCTGCCACAAGCCCATCTCGCGCACTGACTGGCCCGGTGGTCCGGGGCGACGAGGCGGTCATTGCTGGCCACCTTGCATGCCTCAGCCCTCGAGACCGCATCGTCTATGAGGTGCTGCTTCAGGCCAGCCGGGAGCTGGTACAGGCCGGCACTGAACACGACCCCCAGTGAAATTGAAGGTTGCCTCTCCTTCATCCGTACCAATGTTCGTGATGCCGCACTGCCGCGGCACCGACCTGGGAGGTCTCATGCGCAACACACTCCACACGCCGCTGGTTGTTGCGTCCGGTTGCCGGTCTGAAGGCCGGTGCTATATTCCTCCCACCAGCGTCAATACGCAGCCGGCGACCGCCCAAGTCAACCCTGTGGACCCCTCCGGGAACCGCTCACATCGCCCTGGTGTTGTGAGCATGAGCCAGGGCTCCATCCTCCCTCAACCCCAAGCCATCAACTTTTTGGAACTGAAAATGTAAACACCGGATTATATCATTTCAAATCCGCCATACTTCAAGATTTCTAAAGCTGACAAAAGAGCTTCTCATTGCCAAAGAATTAGTTTATGGACAGCCCAATATTTATTCAATATTCATGGGATTGTCAGCTAAGCTACTCAAAAGCCAAGGAGAACTTATTTTCATTACTCCAAGAAGTTTCGCGGCTGGAAACTATTTTAAAGCCTTTAGACAATCATTCTTTAGTGAAGTTAGTTTTTCTGATATCCATATTTTCGAATCACGAGATAAGATGTTCAAGAATGATAATGTTTTACAGGAAAATATTATAATCAAAA
>CALOBC010000003.1:0-79864 GCA_942491145.1 Myxococcota bacterium
ACGAAGGGATTTTCGCTTCCCTGGTTGAATGCAATAGAGAACGAGTCCTTACCGCCTTTCTTCATCGACCACTGAATTTTCTTTTCCTGGCGCGTGCAAACACAACCTTCATCTTTACTGCAATCCGCGCGACCCATAGCCGCGTCGTTACTGCAGTTGTCGCTATCGCCCTTGAATAATGCTCTCACCTCGCACTGGGAGCCATCGGCAGGTTTCATTACCTCTACCCAGACCCGCTGCTCTTTGGCCTGGCCGAGGGCCGAGGCACTCCCGGCGACGCACAGCACTGCCAGGGAATACTTAATCAGGGTTCTGATAGACTTACTCATTTTCATTGCTCACTACTCCATATCGGTCAGATAAAAAAACTGGTGCCGGATGTGGCCTGGAACCGCCACGCGACGACGCCCCCGCCGCCAAGTATTGTCGACGCCTAACCGACCGGCAAGTTTTCCGGGGCATATAGCTTAGTCATTACGACCTGTGCCCTCCCCCTGGTTTCCCAGACATCGATTCAGGAATCGTCGGCTCGGCTTGAATCCAAGCCCGTGTCAGCTATCATCAAAGCTCCGGCAAACATCGCGATAAGGAAATACCCTCTCATGGCTCCCGTCAAATACCTGCTTGCCTCCACAATACTGTCTCTGGCTGGCAGCCTGGCGCTTGCCGCCTCCGACATCACTCCTGACAAGGCAAAAATCGTCACCAACAAGAACAACATTATTGAAGGTATTGGCCAGAGCGACTTTTCCCCCTACGCGGGGCGCGATTTTCCGAACCAGGTGCTCTGGGGGGACACCCACCTCCACACTGCCGTGTCGGTGGATGCCGGGACCATGAACCGAATAGGTCAGGAAGACGCCTTCCGTTTCGCCCGGGGTGAGGTAGTCGGGACAACCCACGGCCTTCGCGCTCGATTATCGCGCCCCCTGGATTTCCTGGTCCTGACCGACCACGCGGAAATGTACGGCCTGATGCCGCAGCTTCTGGCCGGCGACCCGGATATTCTCGCCACCGAGAAGGGGCGACGCTGGTATGACATGCTGATCACGGGGGACCCGGACACCGTGTTCGAGGCGGCCATGGAAATCGTGGATTCGCTCTCCAAGAAGGATCCGCCAATCAATAATCCTACCGCGGTGCGCAAGGCATGGGAGGCCTACACTGAGCTGGCGGACAAGTACAATGATCCGGGGCGCTTCACCGCGTTGATCGGTTACGAATGGACCGCCATAGGTGGCTTCAATCTGCATCGCAATGTGGTATTCCGGGGAGATGGAAATACCGCCCGGAAGACCATGCCCTACTCCCAGTTTGACAGCCAGAACCCCGAGGACCTGTGGCGAGCCCTGGATAAATTTTCGACGGAAACCGGAGCTCAGGTGCTGGCAATTCCTCACAATGGTAATTTGAGTAATGGCCGCATGTTCAGCGTGAAAAACTTCGATGGCAGCCCACTGAACAAGGAGCTGGCGGAGTTGCGGGCGCGCATGGAGCCCATTATCGAGACGACCCAGATCAAGGGGGACAGCGAATCGCACCCCTTTCTTTCACCCAATGACGAATTTGCCGGCTATGAGACCTGGGACGCGGCCAATCTGAACGGTACCGAACTGAAAGAGGAGTCGATGCTGCAGTACGAATACAGCAGGGAAGCCCTCAAAACCGGTCTCAAGCTGAACAAAAGTCTTGGGGTAAACCCCTACCGTTTCGGCATGGTCGGGAGCACTGACTCCCACACCTCCCTGGCCGCGGTGGAAGAGGAAAACTTTTTCGGTAAGCACTCCGGCGTGGAGCCTGAACCCCATCGCTGGGAACACATGGTGATCAGCTCACCACTTGACCCCGACCTCGCCGTCATGGGCTGGCAGCAGGCAGCCTCGGGTTACGCCGGTGTCTGGGCCACCGAGAATACCCGGGAATCGATCTTTGATGCCATGCGTCGCAAGGAGGTCTATGCCACCACGGGGCCGCGCATGACGGTACGCTTTTTCGGCGGCTGGTCATTCAAGCCCGATGACATCCAGAACCGGGTGCCGGCCTACACGGGTTATGAAAAAGGAGTCCCCATGGGCGGTGAGCTGGGCAAAGCGATGGCTGAGGCGCCCTCATTTCTTGTCGCCGCGGCCAAGGACCCATTCAGCGGCAACCTGGACCGTATCCAGGTCGTTAAAGGCTGGATGGATGAGCAGGGAGAGACGCATGAGAAAGTGTACGATGTGGTCTGGTCTGATGAACGCAAGCCGGGAGAAGATGGCCGGCTGCCGCCCGTGGGTAACACGGTGAACGTCGAACGGGCCACCTGGATCAACAGTATCGGTGAACCGGAACTGGCGACCGTATGGCAGGACCCGGATTTCGATAAAACCCAATCCGCTTTTTATTACGCCCGGGTGATCGAGATACCCACCCCGCGCTGGACGGCGTATGAAGCCAAGCGTTTCGGTGTAAAGATGGACGACAAGGTGCCCATGACAACGCAGGAGCGTGCGTACACGTCACCGATCTGGTACACACCCTAGTGGCACCAATCTCATAAACCATCCCCGGCCACCCGGCCGGCTGTGGCGGCCCGGTTGGGCTCCGGGTGCGGCGCAGGAAGGAGTACGTCAGTCGAATGACCTGATCAGAGGACGCTGCTGTCACCGTTGTGGTGTTCGAAGCCTGCTGAGCCAAAATGCTTTTCGATTGCCGTTCAATCCGTCGCGCAGGGAAAATGCAAACGCGCACGGGTAATCCAGCGAGGGCAGGATAATGTCAGTGGTTTACATGCTCCTCTCCGCCGCCGCCATCATCCTGTGCGTCAAACTCGGCCTGCTCCGTGCAATCGACAGCATCGCGAACGCCCTGAACTGGAGCGCGAAGACCAGGGGCCAGATTACCGGTTACGCCACCTCGGTGCCGGAACTCGTCTGCCTCGTGTCGGCGGGACTCGCCGGCGTTTGGGAGGCCGGGCTTTGGAATATCGCCAGCTCCAACATTATAAATTCGGTGCTGATGTTGCTCGCCGTACTCTTCTACAGGCAATTCAATGATCTGTTGAATCTCCGCTTCCTGGACGAAGTCACGTTTGCGGCCCTGGCCATCGCCGTACCCATCACTCTCATGTATCTCGAGATGGATACACAATGGTACCTCGTGCCCGCGCTGCTGTGTTTCTTCGTCTTCTACCAAGTGGTCGACAGGCAAATCAATCGACCCGACCGAGACGAGACACCTGCCCGGGAAACCGTCGGAAACCTGCCCTTCGGGATTATCCTGGGGCTCTCGGCACTCATCGCCATCACCATAGCGGGTGTATTCCTGGGGAATGCCATGGCTGATGTCATTGAACACCTGGGTGTGCATCCGGCCCTCGCCGGATGGATCCTCGGCTTCGCCACGAGTGTCCCGGAAATGGTTACTTTTTTCGCCATCTATGCAACCGCGCGACGCGAGGGCAAGCTGCGCAGTCTGGAGGACACCCAGGAATCCCTGGACAACCTGACGGGGTCCAACATGGCCAACGTGGGTGTCGTCTACCCGCTCGGGCTGCTGGCCTTTCTGAGCGCGTCCTACCTGCTGGGCGGTTGAGGTCCAATTGGGATCCAATTGGGGAAGACCAGTAAGATTAAAAAAGCCACAGAAAGATTCGGCGATGCCGTTGGGGGACAGACCACGTTTACAGATTTAAAAAGTTGTCTGTCCCCAGAAAGATTCCGTGCCAATCTAATGAACCAAAGCACATCAAGGGGAAGGTGGGGAGATATTCAGCGTTCTGAATCACATCTGGCATGCCCCGCCGGGAGAGCGGGGCGATTTGGATGGGGCATCACATTAGCAACCGCACTCGAGTCACGGAGTGATTTGAGTGATTTTTGACCCCTGTATACCGATACCGGCCATCATGCCAGTCTGGCCAAAGATGAATGCATAAACGTCATCCTGGGCGGTTGTGGTAGTCAAAGACCCGGCAACACCTTCATCGACGACTACCACAGTCGGTCCAACCCCGACTTCCCAACCATCGCTGGTATCGAGGAACTCCCGTGCAGCGTCTGTCATCAGGAACATGGCATAGGCGAACTCCTGGGCCCCTGCCTGGAGACCATAAGAAGCAGCAGCTATGTTGTAGTAACCCGCGACTTTACCATCGACGAACAAAGCCCCATTACCGCCCTGCCCACCAATGATCAGACCCGCCTTGAGAATACTGGGGAATACCAGAACAGCTTCCGCTTTTTCTCCCAGCGCCTGCGCAGCAGGGTTGGATTCGTATAGCTTGGCAAGGGCGGATCTCGCTTCGCTTTCAATTTTCACCGCATCTGCAGCCAGGGAAAAACGCGGGGTGAGAAGGGTTATCGAGGCCGCGGCGGTGAAGATGAAAGTAAAAAGGGTTCTTTGAAAGCGTTTCATAGTTAGTCTCCGGATTAAGGATAAAGTCATCCTGCATTCCAGCCTACAGGATTTCACCCGGGACAGTTAGCGTAATGTGGCGTATGGAAGCTGCGTGGGCGATCCGGGCGAGTCGCACGATTGGTTTTCCCGATTATAGTGGCGCAGCTGCGCGCGACGACTCATCAACTTTCTGCTTGATTCAAACGCCTTGCCTTGCCGTACCCCCCGAACCGGATGCAAATTACTACACTCGTGTGCCGCATATTCCCATGCTGCGCCACTCGCTGCTCGACAGCATCGCCCCGGGCCTCGACTTTCAGGAGATCAATCGCCCCGCCACCATCCAGGAGCGCATCTATAGCTCACCCATCCGGTTCAGTCCATGATTTGTCCTGCGAGCTGAATAATTACGGCTCTGTGAGTGATCGCCGGGGAGGCGAAGCGCTATACACCACCGTGGCCAGTCTGCATTCTCTAGTCGAAAGCCAGACCCACGCCACCTCGTGGCTTGAAATAACGCGGCTTGTCGATGCCCTGGCGTTTTGCCGCGGCGATGACCATGGTCTCGATCCAGCCGGCGTCCATGATATTCACGAAGTTGCCGTCCGCATCGAAATTGACGTTGGCGCCCTCGATCACCATGAAGCCCTCGGTTCCCCCGCCCTCCTTCGGGGTGTGGAAAGTGTGAATGGATCCGCCCGGCTCGTACAGGTAGCTGCCGGCGGTCTGGGGCTGGTCGGGGTACTCCACGTAGTGCCACAGGCCGCCGGTCGTGTAGAAGTGGACGGAGCCGGTGTGGAAATGGGTCGGCAGGGTTACGTCCGCGTCGAACTTGGCGAAAATCACCCAGACGCCGCGCTCGGCGTCGAGATACAGCGGATTGATGTGTACACCCGGCAGCGCGTCCTTGATCATCTTTTCCTCGTTGATGTTCAGGGTCAGCAGTGCGTCCTGGTGGTTGAAAACTTCGGGAAGTGTCATGGTTGTTACCTCGTTAAGTAATGGTCGCCCTGGGGGCGCTTTTAAGGGTTGAACAAGACTGGATCGAATCAGTGTGCCATCAGCGGATACTTGAAGTTGCTGAAACCATCGTCCGCATTCACGGTACAGCCGTTGATACAGTTCGCTTCCTCGCTCGCGAGGAACGCCAACACGTTGGCGATTTCCTCGGGTTGGGTGAAGGTATCGCGCATCTGTTCACGCCGGATGTGCTCCCACAGGCCCAGTTCCTCGTACTTGCGCAGCAGGGGCGTATCAACCCGCCCCGGCGCCACGGCGCAAACCCGGATGTTATGTGGCCCCAGCTCCAGCGCCGCGCATTTGGTCATCATGTCGACCGCGGCCTTGCTGACGTTGTAGGTGAAACTGAGCTCTGCCGCCATCTGTCCATACACCGAGGACGTGTTGATGATCACGCCCGGCGTGCTCCGCGCCTGGAACAGTCGGGCGGCGGCCAGAATGCCGTAGTAGACGCCCTTCTGGTTGACGGCGGTCACCCCGTCGAAATCCGCAACCGGGTCATGCTCCAGAAGCGCTTTGGGAAAGGCGATGCCGGCATTGTTGATGACAATATCCAGGCCGCCGAAGTGCCGCACCGCGTGCCCGACCATACCTTCGACCTGCTGGTAGTCGGTGACATCTACCTGCAGGGTCGCCACGGCCTCGCCGTGCGTCTGCCGGAGCTGCGTGAGCTCCGCCTCTGAGAGGTCGGCGGCCACCACCCGGGCGCCCTCGGCCACCAGTTTGGCGACGACGACGCGGCCTATGCCGCCGCCGGCGCCCGTGAGTACCGCAACCTTATCCTGTAAACGCATTGTCGTTCCTCCCTCGATGTTAGTGTCTTATTGCGATTGGAGCGGTTGCCATCGTAGCTATCACGGGAGTAGATAACTTGACTTTTTACGAAGTCAATTTGATCATTGACGAGTCCTTGCCACCTTTGGGAGCAGTAACATCATGTACCGGGTTCGAAGTGGCGCGACCACCGGAATGGCCAAACTGGTGCAGGACCTGGGCGGCAACCCGGTGGAACTCATCGAGCGTGTCGGCTTGAGTCCGGCCCAGTTCCGGGATCCCGACACCTACATTCCGTATCCCAAACTGGCCGAGATGCTGGAACTCGGCGCCCGGAGCTGCCATACGCCGTTGTTCGGTCTGCAGCTGGCGGAGCACCAGACCTCGAATGTGCTGGGTGGGCTCGCCCTGGCGGTGTCCGGCGCCGCCACTGTCGGGGAAGCCATGGCAACCGCGGGGAAGTACCTCTACCTGCACGCAGCCGGCATCCGTCTGGAACAGCAGGTGGCCGGCGATGATGTTCGCCTGACCCTGATGCTGGACATCCACAGCGAACTCGGTACTGACCAGTTGATGCAGTTGAGTATCGGTCACCTGGCAACCCTGATGTCGGATCTGCTGGACATCGACCGTTTCAGCGTCCCGCTCTATCTGCAGCAGGCGCGGCCCGCGGGGGTGCAGGGTGTGATGCCGGGCACACGTTTTCGGCGACTGCGCTTCGGCCAGGCGTTTGACGGAATCGTACTGCGGCAGCACCAGCTGGAACGCACTATCCGCCGGGATGCGGAACTGCTCAGAAAACACTTCGAGGATTATGTGCTGGAGTTGCAGCACCGCTACCCCGACAGCCTCGACTGACTCTGTGGCTGGCCGCTCGATGGTGAACCGCTTTAAGCACCAGCTGCACGATCTCACCGCCCGGGCCACCGTGGTCGATGCGCCCGAGCAGCCGGAGCTGTACGGCTTGGGCAACAACGCGGTGCGGATCAGCCTGGAGCTGCGGGACGGCCGCACGCTCGCCTTTGAGGCCGGCGACCCCAACCCGACGAGTGTGTCGTACTACATCCGTCCGGTGCCGGGAGACACCATCTTCACGGTCAAGAAGTCCGCTGTGGACTTCGCCACCCTGACGCTGGATGAGTTCCGGGAGCGACGCTTTGCGAGCTTCGACTCCAAGGACGCCACTCGCTACCAAGCCACCCTCCAACTGGAGGGCGCCCCCGCGGTGATCGACATCGAGCGCATCGGCGACCGCCAGTGGCAGATGCACGCGCCCGAAGAGATGTCGGCCAATGACGACCGGATCCGCCGCTTGCTGGGCCGGGTCAGTGCGCTGAAGGCCAAAGACTTCATTGAGCTGGGCGACAAGCCTGATGCCGCGGTGCTGGCGAAGTATGGGCTGGACAAGCCCCGGGCCGACCTGACTATCGGCTTTGCCAGTCGAGATCCGCTCCACTTGCTGGTGGGGGACGATGCGCCCAGCGACAACCGGCTCGAAGAGCTGGCCTACATGATGTTTGGCGGGGACGACACCATCTACGTCGCCAAGCGGGGCATGCTCGATGAGTTTGTCTCGCCGCTCGAAGAGTATCGGAACCGCCGAGTGGTGCGCATGCTGGCCGCCGATGTGGTCGAAGTGGAAGCCATTCTCCGCAAGGAAGAGGGCGAAGATCTCGAAGGCCGCCACGCTGCGGTCATGTCGGCGGGCGACTGGATGTGGTCCGACGGCGTGCCCTACTCGGGCAGCACGGCCGAGCGGGTGGCCAAAACGGTCGCCGAGCTTGAGGTCGAGACCTTCTTCGAGGACGCGCCCTCGGATCTGGGGCCCTACGGGCTCGACAACCCTGTGGCACGGGTCATTCTGCGCGACAAGGACCAGAACGAGCGGGTCGTGCTCATCGGCAACAAAGGTGAGCCGCGCGTGGACGGGGAGGGGAACTCACAGCCTCGCCGCTTCGTCAGCATCGAAGGTGCGGAGCCCATCTACGTTGTCGACGAGCGTGTGGTGCGGGTGGTCCACGACCTGATCCGAGAAGGCAACCGCAAGGCCAAGCGAGACGCCGAGAAGGCGGCCCGCCGCGAGCGCATCCCGTCCGAGGCTGCCGAGGGGGAGGAGGGCTGATGTCGAGCAAGGCTGCGATGCTGTCGTGGGTGGGGATGGCGCTGGTGTCGGGCTGCTCCGGCGGTCCAAGCGACCCCCCCATCGTCTCCCAAGACGTCGTGCACAAGGGTCTTCAGATTGCGTTCCAGGCCAACGTCCATGGCGACATCGAGCCGTGTGGTTGACCGCGCCATCCGCAGGGCGGTCTGCCCCGCAGAAACACAGTCATCGAAGCCCAGAAGCTGAAGGCCACTGACGCCGGTGTGCCGCTGTTCATCGTGGATGGCGGCGACTTCGCGTGGAAGAGCAACCGGCTCGGTGCCGCCCAGCTGGAGCAGCAGCGCCGGAAGGCCCGGCTTCAGCTGGAGAGCTTTGCGCTGATGGGCATGGACGCCATGGTGCCAGGTCCTGGAGACCTCGCGCTGGGCCCGGACTGGCTGGTGGAGGCGACCCAAGCCGCGGGAACACCCCTGGTCGCCTCGAACCTCCAGTGTGAGGGGCTGCCGGCGTTTGAGGGTGGGCGGGTGGTCGAGCGTGATGGCGTGCGGGTGGGCATTGTTGGGGTCTTGAATCCGAAGTCAGCCGTCCACACCGGGTGTGTGGTGGGCCAGGCAGCGTCGGCGATCCAAGCAGCGGTCACGGCGCTCGGCGATGTCGACTTGGTTGTGGTGCTGTCCCGACTTGAGCCTGCCGACGAGAACGCTCTGGTGGACGCTGTTCCCCAGATTGATCTGGTCGCATCCGGCGGCAGCCAGTCCGCGCGGCCGGAGCCTTTGTCACTGCCGGGTGGCGCCGCCCACATCGAAGCCGGCAATCGTGGAAAGCGCGTGGGCTTGGCCACTGTCGAGCTGGTCTCGGGCGGGCACGGCTTCTCGTCGGCTGGCCGAGTCGCGGCCGTGGAGCGAGAGCTGGAGCGGGACCGGGAGCGCCTTCAGACGGCCCGAGAGCAAGTGGACGCGGCCAACACCGAGGCCAAGACGGCCCGGGCACGACGGCGGCTGGAGTTCTTCGAGAAGAAGCTACCGGAGACCGAAGCGGAGCTGGCTGCGCTGAAGGCAGACCTGGCCACGGCCGGCGTGAGCCACACGCTGGAGTACCAGTACGTCGAGCTGGGCGACGATGTGGAGGACCACGCCGCCACCGCCGCGCTGGTGGCCACGGCGAAGTCCGACATCGAGGCCATGGCCTTGAAGGATGCCCCCGCCGACCACACCCTCCGCGGTCCGTTCGTGGGGACGAAGGTGTGCCAGGCGTGCCATCCCGCCGAGGCCACCCAGTGGTCCACGACGGCCCACGCCCGCGCCTGGGAGACGCTGGAGCGCGAGAAGCGCCAGATGGACATGGCTTGCTACAGCTGCCATGCCACGGGCGCGTTTCACGAGGAGGGTCCCCAGACGCCTGCCCAGGTCGGCCAGCTCGCGAATGTCGGCTGTGAGTCCTGCCACGGGCCGGGGCGAGAACACGTGGCCGACCCCACCCACGCTCGCTTGACCGTCTCCCCTGACCCCCAAGTCTGTGTGCAGTGCCACGACGGGGATCGGGACGAAGGCCGCTTCGATCTGGATGCCTACCTTCCCAAGGTCCGCCACAAGCAATAGCGGGGGGCCATGAAGGTCCTCGGCATCGAGACAAGCTGTGATGACACCGCCGCGGCAGTGGTGGGCGCTGAAGGTGTGCTCAGTGACCTCGTTCATGGTCAGCTGGTGCACAACGCCTACGGTGGTGTGGTGCCTGAGCTTGCGGGCCGGGCCCATGCCGAGAAGGTGGTGGTGACGGTGCGAGCGGCCCTGGAAGGCGCGGGCATCGAGCGGCCCGACGCGGTGGCCGCAACTGCGGGACCCGGACTGATGGGCGCTGTGCTGGTGGGGCTCTGCCACGGCAAAGCCCTCGCGGCGGCTTGGGACGTGCCCTTCATCGGCGTGAACCACCTGGAGGGCCACTTGCTCTCGCCGCTGCTGGATGCGCCGGCGGGTGCGGTGGCTTGGCCGTTCTTGTGCCTGGTGGTCAGCGGCGGCCACACCAGCCTGTACTTGGCGACGGGTCTGGGCGAGTACGAGGTGCTTGCCCAGACGATCGACGACGCGGCCGGCGAGGCGTGTGACAAGGTCGCGAGGATGCTGGGTCTCGGCTACCCCGGGGGCCCAGCGGTGGACCGACGGGCGGCCTTTGGTGACCCCAACGCGGTCGACCTGCCCCGACCGCGGGTCAAGGCGCTCGGTGAGCTGAAGCGCAGGGGCCAGATCTCGACGCGGCGCCCGCTGGACATGAGCTTCAGCGGCCTCAAGACGGCGGTCCGTCAGCACCTGCTCGGCCCCGATCCGGCCTCGGTGGATGACGTCTGTGCATCATTCCAAGAAGCCCTGGTCGACGTGCTTGTGGACCGGGTGACCAAGGCAGCAAGAAAGACTGGTGTGACGACCGTGGCCATTGGCGGGGGGGTGGCAGCGAACTCGAGGCTGCGGGCGCGGCTGAGTGCACTGGAACCGGAGCTGCGTGTGTTCCTCCCGCCCAAGAACCGGTGCACCGACAATGCCGCAATGATCGCGCATGTGGGTCGTCTGCGGCTGCTGGCTGGCCAGCGAGACCCCCTCAGCATCTCGGCCCGCGCGGGCTGGGCACCCGGAGCACCATGAGCGGGTTCATCCACCCTGCGACCCTTCTCGCCGAATTTGGTGGCCGTGCCCGAAAGCGCTTTGGCCAGAACTTTCTGGCGGCCGAGGGGGTGGTCCGCGCGACTGTGGCCGCCGCTGAGATCGGGCCCAACAGCCGCGTGGTTGAGGTTGGCCCTGGCTTGGGCGTGCTCACCGGTGCGCTGCTGGAGACTGGTGCCCACGTCACGGCGGTTGAGCTGGACCGAGACTTGGTGGAATACTTGAAGGGCCGCTTCGAGGCCGAGCTCACCAGCGGTCAGCTTCGGCTGGTGTCCACCGATGCCGCAAAGGTCGACTGGACGGGGCTCTTGCCCGGCGAGGGCTGGCGCCTCGTGGCAAATCTTCCCTACAATGTCGGCACCCGCATCGCGACCACGCTGCTCGGCATGCCCCAGACCGTGGATCGGCTGGTCATCATGCTCCAGAAGGAGGTCGGCCAGCGCATGATGGCCGATGCAGGCAGCAGCGCCCGGGGCTCGTTGTCGGTGTTTGTGGAGGCCCGTGCCCACGCCTCTCTCGTGCGCAAGGTGCCCCCGGGCTGCTTCTTTCCCCCGCCCAAGGTGCACAGCGTCGTCCTGCGCCTGGACGTCCACCCCGCGCCCAAGACCGGCGACGTGGACCCCAGCGTGTTGGAGCGGCTGTGCCGTGTCGGCTTTGCTGGCCCCCGCAAGACCCTGCGAAAGGGCCTGTGTGCCACCTATCCGGCGGCCGAGGTCGACCGTGCCTTGGCGGTGGCCGAGATCCAGCCATCGCTGCGGCCCAACATGTTGACACTCGAAGAGTGGCTCCGCCTGACCGCGACACTGACTCCGTGACGGCAGGGCCGGCAATTGGACGGTCCGAGGGTTGTCGCGTTATCGCCGCGGGTCGCCCGCATTTCGGCCGGTCCCGGTGGTTCCACCGGACGCCACTTGGCACTCTGTGGTCGTCGATCTGCCGCTTCGTGACTCCCCGAGTGACCCGTCGCTGAACCTGTTCTCGGGTTCTGACTGGCCTCGACGGACGACGCCGCGAAGGGGCGCACTACACTCGCCGAGGAGGCAGCCGTGCGCATCACTTCTTGTGGAATGACGGATGTCGGGGTCAAGCGGACAAACAATGAGGACAACTTCCTCATCAATGATGATCTGCAGCTCTACGTGGTCTGCGATGGCATGGGCGGTCACGTCGGCGGCGAGTTCGCCAGTGCGATTGCGGTCAACACGGTCGAAGAAGTCCTGACGACCATCGAGTTTCGCCCTGAAGAGCATGGCTTGGAAGGGGAGGATGACCCGATCGAAGTCACCCGCGAGAAGGTCCGCTACGCCGTGCGTCTCGCCGGTCGACGGATCTTCGAAAAAGCGGTGGAAGAGCCAGAGTACAAGGGCATGGGCACCACCTGCCTTGCGCTGCTGGTCGACGAAGGCAACGCCTACTTGGGGCATGTCGGCGACTCCAGGGCCTACTTGGTTCGAGACGGCACCATCGAGCAGTTGACCGAAGACCACTCGCTGGTCAACGAGAAGATCAAGGCCGGTCTGCTGACGCCGGAAGAAGCGAAGACCCACAAGCTCAAGAACATCATCACGCGCTCCCTTGGCTACATGGAAGACGTCGAAGTCGATCTGCTCGTCCGGGCGGTCCGCCGCAACGACCACTTCGTGATGTGCAGCGACGGCCTGTCGGGCTTGGTCGAGACCGGCGAGATCGGCGAGAACGTCCGCGACTACCCGCCGCAAGAGGCGGCCCGCCGGCTCATCCAGCTTGCGTGCGATCGCGGTGGTGACGACAACATCACCGTTGTGATCGCCCGGGTCGACGAAGTCGTGTGAGCGAGAGGCCGCGAAGCCAGCCCGAAGCGTCCCGGCTGACCATCTGGGTGGTCCCGGAGGGCCTCGACTCTCCCACCCGACAGCTCCAGACCTCCACCCGCGCGGTGAGGCAGGTGCTGGTCGGCGTCTTTGCCGCCTGCCTCGGTGTGCTCGGGCTCGCCGCGGTGGGCGTGGACTCGATTGTGGATCGACGGGCTCGTCGGGCGCTGCTCGATGAGAACCTGTCTCTGAAGTCGAGAATCCTCGAGATCGAGTCCCGCTTGGATGCGGCAGACCGGGAGCTCCGCCGGCTCCGGCTCTACGAAGCCCAGCTCGAGGGGATCGGACCGGATGAGATGCCCGGCCGAGGGCCGATGACTGACGGGCAGCCCGCTGAAGACCCCGAAGACCTGTTGCTGGGCTTGAGCCCCGACCAGGTCTCGCTGGATGACCTGGGCGACGAGGACTTTGATGAGGTGGGTCCCCCGGGCATGCGCCTGCATGAGCTTGGCGCGCGCACCGATCGCTTGTTGGAAGACCTGCGGCTGGCGGAGCTGGAGCTGGGCCGCACGGTCGAGACGACCCAAGCGTGGCGAGATCGTCGCAATGCAGTCCCTTCAGGTTGGCCCGTCGATGAGGCGGTCCTGACGTCTCGATTTGGGTGGCGGCGGTCCCCGTTCACAAAGCGCTGGAAGTTCCACTACGGCATCGATCTCAGCGCACCAGTGGGCACAATCGTGCGGGCCCCCGGCCACGGGGTGGTCATCACGGCCGAGTACCACAGCGGCTACGGTCGGATGCTCGAGATCAACCACGGCTTCGACGTCGTCACTCGCTACGCCCACAATGCGCGGCTGCTGGTGGGAGTCGGTGACACCGTGCGCACGGGCGACCCCCTGTCGACCGTAGGCATGACCGGCTCCACGACAGGCCCGCACCTCCACTACGAGGTCTATGTCGAGGGCCAGCCGGTGGACCCGTTGGAGCACTTGGAATAGGGCGGCGGGGCTGGACCACCCCTCGGTCCGTGTGCAGAGAACATGCCGCCTGCGCCCTGGGTCTGTTGCGTACTTCGCGGCTCGCTCCGACCATCCCGCGGCCACCCCCAGCGGTGCCCGATTCTCGTGCCTTCCGCGCCCCGTCTGTGCGCGCCATTTCCCCGATCTGCCTTGCCGCCCTCCGCCGCTCGCCGGCGCTGCGAGGCCCCCGGAGTCAGCTCATGTTCACCCTCGAAGGCGTCCTCAACAAGGTCTTCGGCTCCCGCTCGGATCGCTGGCTCAAAAAGCAGCAACCGGTGGTCGCGCACATCAACAGCCTTGAGCCGACCATCAAGAAGCTGACCGATGCTCAGCTCCAGGGTCAGACTGCGGTGTTCAAGCAAAAGCTTGAGAATGGCGCAACGACCGACGATCTGATGCCGGAGGCCTTCGCCACCATTCGCGAGGCGGCGATCCGGACGTTGGGCATGCGCCATTACGACGTCCAGCTCCTCGGGGGGCTCGTGCTCCACAAGGGTATGGCGGCCGAGATGAAGACCGGCGAGGGCAAGACCCTCACCGCGACGCTGCCGATGTACCTGAACGCGCTGGAAGGGAAGGGCGCCCACGTCGTTACAGTCAACGACTACCTCGCGTCTCGTGATGCCGACTGGATGGGCAAGGTCTACAACTGGATGGGCTTGTCGGTGGGCAAGGTCCTCCAGCGGGACCGCAGCCCGGCCAGCAAGCAGCGGGCCTACGCTGCGGACATCACGTACGGCACGAACAACGAGTTCGGCTTCGACTATCTGCGCGACAATATGAAGTTCCGCATCGAAGAGTATGTCCAGAGAGGCCATCACTACGCAATTGTGGACGAGGTCGACTCCATCCTGATCGATGAGGCCCGCACCCCTCTGATCATCTCGGGTCCGGCCAACATGGATGTGGACAAGTACCGCATCATCGATGGTGTCATTCCGCTACTGCAGAACGAGATCGACTACATCGTCGATGAGAAGAGCCGCAGCGTGAACCTGACCGACTCGGGCGTGGACCGGGTGGAAGAGAAGCTGGGCGTCGACAACTTGTACGACCCCCGCAACATGGAAGTCCTGCACCACGTCAACCAGGCGCTCAAGGCCCACACCATCTTCCGCCGTGACCGCGACTATGTCGTGCAGGAAGGCAAGGTGGTCATCGTCGACGAGAACACAGGCCGCCTGATGCCCGGTCGGCGGTGGTCGGATGGCCTGCACCAAGCTGTCGAAGCAAAAGAGAAGGTCGAAGTCGAGCGCGAGAGCCAGATCTACGCGTCGATCACCTTCCAGAACTACTTCCGGATGTACCGCAAGCTGTCCGGCATGACCGGCACCGCCGACACTGAGCGCGACGAGTTCATGAACATCTACAACCTGGATGTCATGGTCGTTCCGACCAACCGGCCCGTGGTCCGCAAGGACTCCGACGACGTGGTCTATAAGACCCAGGCCGAGAAGTTCCGCGCCATCCTGGACGAGATTGAGACCGTGCATGCCACGGGCCAGCCCATCCTGGTGGGCACCGTCAGTGTCGAGAAGTCCGAGATCGTCAGCCGACTGCTGCGCCAGCGGGGCATCACCCACGAGGTGCTCAACGCCCGCAACCACGAGCGGGAAGCCACGATTGTGGCCCAGGCCGGCCACCGTGGGTCGGTCACGATCTCGACGAACATGGCGGGCCGCGGCACCGACATCAAGCTCGGCGGGGACCCGGAGTCCATCGCGATCGACGAAGTGGGCGAGAACGCTCCGCCTGACGTCTTTCAGGAAGCGTTTGAGCGCCACAAGGTGACCACCGAAGCCGAGAAGGCCGAGGTGCTGGCTGCCGGCGGTCTGCACATCATCGGCACCGAGCGCCACGAGTCTCGCCGCATCGACAACCAGCTTCGGGGTCGGTCGGGCCGTCAGGGTGATCCCGGATCCAGCCGCTTCTACATGGCGCTGGACGACGACCTGCTGCGGATCTTCCAGGGCGACAAGCTGGTCGGCTGGATGGAGAAGATGGGCCTCGAAGACGATGAGGCGATCGAGCATCGGTGGATCAACAAGTCCATCGAAGATGCCCAGAAGCGGGTGGAGGGACACAACTTCCAGATTCGGAAGAACCTGCTTGAGTACGACGACGTGATGAACCTGCAGCGCAAGACGATCTACGAGATGCGTCGCCGGGCGCTCGAAGGGAACAACGTCCGCGAGATGGTTCTCGAAGCCATCGAGAGCCTGACGGACGACCTGATGGGGCTGCACATCCCCGAGGACAAGCACCCCGAGACGTGGGAGGTCACCGAGCTTCGGGAGCACCTCGAGAAGACCTTCGGGGTGACCTGGGAAGACTCGGACGACGAAGTCCGGGACATGGCCTGGGAAGAAGTGCGCCAGCGGGTGCTCGACGACATCACCGGCGTCTTTGAGACCCAGGAAGCCGAGCTGGGCGATGAAGAGATGAACCAGGTGGAGCGGATGCTGTTGCTCCAGTTCACCGACCAGTTCTGGAAGGACCACCTGTTGGCCATGCAGCGCCTGCGCCAGGGTGTGGGCCTCCGGGGCTACGGCCAGCGCAACCCGCTGCTCGAGTACAAGCGTGAGGGCACGGACATGTTCCGCATGATGTGCTCGATGCGTGACGAGGCGGTGGTGTCGCGGCTGCTGCGCATGGAGCTCCAGGCAGAAGAGGTCCCCGAGGTCAGCAAAGCAGCGGCCCGCCGCTTGTCGGTCGATCCATCCGAGGGAGGGCCCCAGGCGCCCGCTCCGGCCCCCGCGCCTGCCGCCGGTGGGCTGCCCAGCATGGCCGAAGTGCAGCAACGGCTGGCCGCACTCCAGTCGAGCTCGGCCGAGTCCGCACCTGCCGAGCCCCGTCGCCCCGAGAAGGGCCCCCAGGCACGCGCCTACGCGGAGTTGCACGGCCTTCGGCGCAACGATCCGTGCCCCTGTGGGTCGGGCCAAAAGCACAAGAAGTGCTGCTACAACCCGAAGAACGACCCGCCGGGTTCTGCCCTGCCGGTCGCGGACCACGACGAGAGCCCGTCGGAAGTGGACGAGGACAGTGCATCCGTCGAGGCTTCGGCCGACAAGGATGCCAGCGTAGTCGACTCCAGCGCCGTTCAAGAAGCAGCGGAGCTGGACGGAGCGGCCGTTGAAGCCAGCGAGCCCGCAACGGACGACTCCCTCGACGCTGGTGAAGCCGAGGGCGGCGACTATGACGAGGATGCCGACGCCTCGACCGATGAGCAGGCCCTGCCGGTGGAGGACGACACCATCCCGTCGCCGGAGCCGGCGGCGGAAGGAGCGGTTGCCGAGTCCGCCCCCGCCGAGTCTGCACCCGCCGAGTCCTTCCCCTCCGAGGCCGTGGCCGAGCTGGGCAACGGGATGGGCGAGCCAGAGCCTGAGCTGGACGACGACACCGATGGCGAAGAAGCAACGGTCCTCATCTCGCCGGAGGCCATGGCTGAGGCCACGAGCCCGGCCGAGCAGACTCCTGGGCCGGCTCGCGACTGAGTCGGGGGCACCACCGGCCGGGGAGGGGTCAGATGCCCACAGATGACGGCAACACATCGTCGCCCGCCTCGGCCTCGGCCGACGATGTGGGCATTCGCACGCGGCTTCCACGGGGCGGCGGGGACCGATCGTGGCTGACGGTCACCAGCCCCCTGTTGCCGGACTTCGAGGCCATCGCGCCGATGCTGCGCGACGTGTTGGACCGCCGCTGGGTGACCAACCAGGGCCACTATGTGCAGGCCCTGGAGGCCCGGCTGCGCGCATGGATGGGTGTGGACGGGCTGGTGCTGGTGACCAATGGCACGGTTGCGCTGGAGATGGCCTACGCCGAGGTGATCCCCGCCGGCGAGGTGATCTGCACGGCCTTCAGCTTTCCAGCGACCTGGAACCCGCTGTACGACAATGACCGGTGGACGCCGGTCATCGTCGACACGTTGCCGAACTACCGGATCGATCCTGCAGCGGTTGAGGCCGCCATCACGCCGCGCACGACGGGCATCGTTGCGGTGCACTCGTACGGCTTCCCGTGTGACAACGTCGCCCTCGCGGCCATTGCCGAGAAGCATGGTCTGGCATTGGTCTACGATGCGGCCCACTGCTTTGGGGTGCAGCAGGACGGTCGGTCGCTGGGCACCTGGGGCACTCTCAGCACCTTCAGCTTTCACGCCACCAAGGTGTTCAACACGCTGGAGGGTGGGGCCATCACGGGGACTGCCACCCAGATGGACGGGCTGGTCCAGCGGCGCAACTTTGGGCTCCAAGACGGCCAACAAGTGGGGCTGGGCACCAACGGCAAAGTGGACGAGTTTCGGGCGGTCGTCGGGCTCGCCAACCTGGACCAGGTCGAAGGTGCCATCGCCGCCCGGGGTCGGGTGGCCCACAGCTACTTGGAACAGCTGCCGGCCCTCGGGATTGACGAGCTGGTGCTCCATCCCGATGAGTTTGAGCGGGCTGGGTACACGCCCAACTACGCCTACTTCCCGGTTCGGGTGCGCCCGGCCGGCCGGCGGGATCGCACCACGATCCAGGCCGTCCTCAAGGCCCATGGAATTCTGGCGCGGCCGTACTTCTTCCCCACGATAGCCAACACCCCGCTCTTTGCTGAACATGTCGATGTGGACAGCATTCCCGAGGCGATCGCCGCATCCGAGCAAGTGCTGTGCTTGCCCATCCACCACCTGATGAGCCCCGCCGATGTGGCGCTGGTGGTCTCGGTTGTGGGGAAAGCATTTGGGGGACGCGGGCGGCCTTGACTTGCGCGGGCGGTGGGGGTTGGGTCTGATTGGGCAGCAGGGCGCCGGCCCCGAGTCGGCATTTCTCAGCTGAGGAGGTTGTCGTGGCGGTGCTTGTGACGGGCGGTGCAGGGTTCATCGGCAGCAATTTCGTGCGGATGCTGCGGCGCACCCGGCCCGAAGAGGTGGTGGTGGTCTTGGACTTGCTGACCTACGCCGGCAGCGAGACCACCCTGGCGGCGCTTGAGGACGACCCCCAGCTGCACTTCGTGCGAGGGGACGTGGTGGACGCCCAGCTCCTCGAGTCACTGCTGGCTGCCCATGACATTGGCCGTGTGGTGCACTTCGCGGCAGAGTCCCACGTCGACCGGTCCATCACCGAGCCGGCGGTGTTCATCCGCACCAACGTGCTGGGCACCCAAGTGGTGCTCGACGCATGCCGCAAGCAGTCCGTCGAGCGGCTGGTGGTGGTCTCCACCGACGAGGTCTACGGCTCGCTCGGGACCGCCGATCCGCCTTTCACCGAGGACAGCCCAGTGTGTCCGCGCTCGCCCTACTCGGCCAGCAAAGCCGCAGGGGACCATCTTGCGATGGCCTGGCACCACACGTATGGCTTGGATGTGGTCGTCACCCGGTGCTCGAACAACTTTGGACCCTGGCAATTTCCCGAGAAGCTCATCCCTGTGATGATTCACAAGGCCTTGGATCACCAGGCGATGCCGGTGTACGGCACTGGGCTCAACGTCCGGGACTGGATTCACGTGGACGACCACTGCGCCGGTGTTCTGGCAGCATTGGACAAGGGGCAGGCGGGCCGGATCTACAACTTCGGCGCGGACGCAGAGCGGACCAACTTGTGGATCGTGCGCACCATCCTGGAGATCCTTGGCCGTCCCGAGTCGCTGATCAGCTTTGTGGAAGACCGGGCAGGACACGACTGGCGGTACGCGGTGGATGCCCGCCGGGCTCACGAAGAGCTCAGCTGGGCCCCTCAGCGGGCGCTGGTGGACGCGCTGGCGGAGACGGTCGAGTGGTACGTCGAACACCAACAGTGGTGGCGTCCGCTGGTCCCTTGACGCCTCAGGGCATGGCGGCGCTGAGCTCGGCACACCAGCGGTGGACCGGCTCGGGGTAGCGAGCTGCGAGCGCCTGCATCTTCGGCAAGAACGCCGCAGCCACGACCGCACTGGCTGCGGTGGACCATGGGGGCGCGCCGGGCCCTCCGGCGTTGATGGTGGCCTCGGGCGGCGTCCGGCGGATGGGACGCCCCAGGAACTCGCCGATGGCCTTGAGGTGGGCCTCTGGCGCCGTGCAGAGCCTGTCGTAGAAGAACACACCGACCCGCCCCGGGAAGTGGGCTTCCCAGCGCTGGATGGTGGCCAGATAGTCGCCCCAGGCCATGCTCTGGGGGGCGGTCAGCCGGGCCACCACCTCAGCCTCGGGCATCGTGGCGGGCCAGAGCCCTCGGTTGACCATGAAGCGGTGCTGGGATCGGGCGCGGTCCAGGGGCTGCCGCAGCAGCAGCAGCACCTTCGCGTGGGGGAGGGCGGCCGCGACCCTGGCCACTTGGGGGTCCGACAGGCGGAAGTACGACGGGCTGATGTCGCCGGCCAAGCGGGGGCCGGCGGGGCTGAAGAGACCCCGGTACCAGTCGAGATCCATCGTGGGCGCCAGGCAGAGATCGCTGAACCAACGGAGCGTCTCAGGGACCGCCTGACCCCGCTGCACTTGGGCGGTGAACACCCGGTGGAAGGTCAGCAGCTTCTGGTCGATGTTGGCGCGAGGGCCCGCCGGCACAAAGAAATTCAGCTCCTTGAACGGCGGCAGCCAGTAGTCTGGCTGCTGGCGAAGGGCGTTGTGGAGCCAGGACGTGCCGGCTCTCTGGGTGCCCACACAGATGAATCCTGGCCCGCCCGTGCTTGCTTCGGGGGTCGACATCGTGCTCCTGGGCCCGTGCGCTCTCGGTTTGCGCTGGCCGATGTTGCTGTGCGGTCTCCGTTGCCCTTGGCCGCAGCCCGTGCTAACGGCCGCCAGCCCCGCGCAAGCGGGGACTCTCACGTCGGTCCTTTATTGTGTCCGCCCGGTGGTGCCCGACCTCAAGGTCGGGTGGGGCGAACGCACCGACGGTCGAAAAACCCGAAAAGGCCGCAATGTTGGCGGCCCGGAGATCTCTATGCCCAACGTGTCGCTCCGCGACCTCCTCGAGTCTGGCGTCCACTTCGGACACCAGACCCGCCTGTGGAACCCCCGCATGAAGCCGTACATCTACGGCGAGCGGAACGGGATTCACATCATCGACCTTCAGAAGACCGCCCGCGGCCTCCTGAACGCTTGCTCCTTCGTTCAGTCGACGGTGGCCCGCGGCGGCACGGTGCTCTTCGTCGGCACCAAGCGCGCTTCCCGCGAGATCATCGAAGAGCAGGCCATCCGCTCCGGCATGTACTTCGTGAACAACCGCTGGCTCGGCGGCACGCTCACCAACTTCCAGACCGTGAAGAAGTCGATCGACCGCCTGGTCGCTCTCGAGCGGGCCCGCGATGACGGCCGCTTCGAGCTTCTCACCAAGAAGGAAGCGCTCGAGCTGACCCGCAAGATCGAGAAGATGGACCGCTCCCTCGGCGGCATCAAGACCATGAAGGCCACGCCGGACCTCATGTTCGTGGTGGACCCCAAGCGTGAGCACATCGCCATCCGCGAAGCGCGCAAGCTGGGCATCCCGGTGGTCGGCCTCTGCGACACCAACTGCGATCCCGACGGCATCAAGCACGTCATCCCCGGCAACGACGACGCCATCAAGAGCATCCGTCTGTTCACGGGCGCCATTGCCGAGTCGGTCCTTGAGGGCCGCACCGCTGGTCGCGACTCTCTGGGTGCTGGCGTCATCGCCGCATCCGGTGACGTGGGCAACGTCGAAGTGGTCCGCAAGCAGGCTACCGAGCCGGTTGCTGAGGTCGCTGTTGAGGCTGCTGCGCCGGCTGAGGCCGCTGCCGAGGCATGATCAACGGTTGGCGAGGTGGGCTTGCCTCTCCCCGCCACCGTGAGTCTTCCTGATCGCCATCGATTCGGTGGCGATCCCCGTCAAGGTCGGCCTGTCCGGCCTTGACGCGCATGACCCAGGGGTCGTGCGAGCCCAGACGCTCCTCAGGCGGCTCCGGCTGCCTTCGGGGCGCACCCGACTGACTTGTTGTGGTCGAAGATGCTGGCCTTGCGGCATGCCCTCGCGGTGTGTGGCGGCCGTCGGCAGCCTTCGCTGCGACTGGCCTCTCCGGCCCCCGTGACGGGGGCGAGGCCCAGCACCGATTCATCGGCGTTTCTCGCGGACGACTGCGCTCCGCACCGAATTGACTACGCACTGGAGAGATTCAAATGGCCGTGAGCATGGCGGACATCAAGTCCCTTCGCGAGCGCACTGGCGCTGGCATCCTTGACTGCAAGAAGGCCCTCACCGAGTCGGATGGCGACGTCGAAGGCGCGATCGACTGGCTTCGTGCCAAGGGCATCGCCAAGGCGGCGAAGAAGTCCGGCCGCAGCGCGACCGAAGGCCTCGTCGCCAGCTACATCCACGGCAATGGCCGCATCGGCGTGCTGGTGGAAGTCAACTGCGAGACCGACTTCGTTGCAATGAACGACGGCTTCAAGGCGCTGGTGGACGACATCTGCATGCAGATCGCCGCCGCTGCCCCGCAGTACGTCCGCCGGGAAGAGATCCCCGCCGACGCCTTCGAACACGAGAAGCGCGTGCAGCTTGCCCGCCTCGATGAGGAGGGTGGCAAGCCCGACAACATGCCCCAGGACCGCTGGGAAATGGTGCTCGAGAAGAAGATCGAGGGCCGCATGCGCAAGTGGTACGAGGATGTCTGTCTGCTCGAGCAGATCTACATCAAGGACGACAAGAAGAACGTCCAGCAGATGCTTGCCGAGAAGGTCTCCACCATCGGTGAAAACATCCAGATCCGCCGCTTCGAGCGGTTCGTCCTGGGTGAAGGCCTCGAGAAGCGTCAGGACAACCTCGCTGATGAAGTCGCCAAGCTCACGGCCCAGGCCTGAGTCAGCGCTGACGGGTGCCTCCGGGCCCATCGCCTGGAGGTGCCCGCGGTTGCGGCCCACCCCGTGCCGTCGCCGCGACCCCGTGTCGCCCGCACCCCAGCGGTGTTTGCGACTCCACGCCCTCTGGAGGCCACTGTGAAGGACTCAGGCGACCGTCCTGGCGCCAAGCCAATCTACAAGCGCGTCCTCCTCAAGATGTCTGGCGAGATGTTGGGCGGCGTCGCTGGCTCCGGCATCGAAGCCGAGAGCATTGGCCGCTTCGCTGCCGAGATCAAGGGGGTCCGGGCGCTGGGTGTGGAAGTCGCCGTCGTCATCGGCGGCGGCAACATCTTCCGTGGACTTGCCGGCGCGTCTCGCGGCATGGATCGCGCCCACGCCGACTACATGGGCATGCTGGCCACCGTCATCAACGGCCTCGCCCTGCAAGACGCCTGCGAGCGGGTGGGGCTCAAGACCCGCGTGATGAGCGCCATCGACATGGAGAAGGTCGCTGAGCCCTACATCCGCCGACGCGCCGTTCGGCATCTGGAAAAAGGTCGGGTCGTCATCTTTGCTGCGGGCACTGGCAACCCCTACTTTTCCACGGACACTGCCGCTGCGCTGCGTGCTGCCGAGGTCCACGCCGACGTCATCCTCAAGGCGACGAAGGTGGATGGCATCTACGATCGCGACCCAGCGCTGTACCCTGACGCCAAGCGTTTTGAGTCGTTGACCTACCTGGACGTCCTCAACCGAGGCTTGCGGGTGATGGACGCCACAGCGGTCAGCCTCTGCATGGACAACTCCCTGCCCATCGTCGTCTTCGACTTGAGCACTCCCGGGAATGTCTCTCGCGCAGTGTGTGGCGAGCCCATCGGCACCCACCTGCGAAACGACGCGTGACCGAAGCCCTGCGAACTGGAGATCCCAATGAGTGAAGAATACCTGGACGCGATGACGGACGACTTTGCCAGCGCAGCCGAGCGCTTTGAGCGAGAGCTCGGCACGGTGCGCACCGGTCGTGCATCGCCGCAGATGCTCACCAATGTCCAGGTCATGGTCGCAAGCTACGGCACCTCGATGTCGCTCAATCAGCTCGCCACGGTGACCGCTCCCGATGCGCGCCTGCTGGTGGTCAACCCTTGGGACAAGGGCACCATCAGCGACATCGAGAAGGGCATTGTGCTGGCCAACCTGGGCCTGAATCCGGCCAGCGACGGCCAGATCATCCGGGTGCCGATTCCTGCGCTCACCCAAGAACGCCGCAAGGAAATGGTCCGCAATGTGCGCAAGCTCCTCGAGGACGCCCGCATCCGGGCCCGCAAGGTGCGCCGCGAGTACATGGACATGTTCAAGGAGCTGGAGTCCGAAAAGGAGATCTCCGAAGACGATCTCAAGCGCTACGAGGACCGCATCCAGAAGGCCACCGATGCTGCGATGAGCAGCCTGGAAGCCGTCGCGGCCGCCAAAGAGACCGAGGTACTCGAAGGCTGATGGCGGACCACTCCCCCGCCGACGTTGCGCCCTCGCCCGGCCCCCCCGCCCATGTCGCCATCATCATGGACGGCAACGGGCGCTGGGCGGAAGCCCGTGGGCTGGCCCGAGAAGAGGGCCACGCCGAGGGCGCGCGCAGCGTCCGCGAGATCGTGAGGGAGTGCCGTCGCCAGGGTGTCAAGGCGCTGACGCTCTACAGCTTCTCGACCGAAAACTGGAAGCGGCCTGCCGGTGAAGTGGGCGCGCTGATGACCCTTCTGCACCGGTATGTGCTCCAGGAGCGCAGCGAGATCCTCGACCAGGGGATCCAGCTTCGGGCAATTGGGCACGTCGACCGCCTGCCGCTCTTCGTCCGCACGCCCCTGTGGGCGCTCAGTCGCGAGAGCCGCAAGAACACCGACATGGTGCTCAATCTCGCATTGTCCTACGGGTCCCGGGCCGAGATTGTGGATGCGGTGACCTCCATCGCCCGCGACGTGGCCGCTGGCCGCCTGAAGCCCGATGCCATCGACGAAGCGCTGGTCTCCAGCCGGCTGTATACGGCGGGCCTGCCCGATCCCGATCTGCTCATTCGCACCTCGGGTGAGCTCCGGGTCAGCAACTTTCTGCTCTGGCAGATCGCTTACGCTGAGATCTATGTGACCGATGTGCCCTGGCCTGAGTTCCGGAAGCCCCACCTCGACGCCGCTTTCGCTGCGTATCGAGCGCGGGAACGCCGCTTCGGCAAGACCGGGTCCCAGCTTCGAACGGCCGATGCGGCCACGGATGGACCGTCATGAAGACCCGTCTGATCGCTGGCTTCAGTGGCCTCGCCATCATCCTCCCGCTGCTCTTTCTCGGCCCCCCAATCTGCGTCGAGCTGCTGGTGATGGCCGCCACCGGCGTGGCCCTGTGGGAGTTCGCCGGCATCGCACTGCCGGGGCGCCAGAAGCTGGCGTTTGCCGCCTTGGGTCCCGCGGGCTTGGCGGTCCAGATGGCGATCGTGTGGGGGGCGGACGCATCGGTGCTGCCGACGCTCGCGGTCTCCACGCTCGGTTGCTTGCTGTTCGGCCTGTTTGTGGTGGACGAGACCGAAGAAGGCGCCACGGCCGCCACGCGCATGGTCATGGGCCTGCTCTACATCTCGGTCCTGTTCAGCTTCTTGTCCCAAGTGCGCCACCTCAATGACGGCGTCACCTGGGTCTTCGTGTCCATGCTGCTCGCGTGGCTGGGCGACACGGGGGCCTACTTTGCGGGCAAGGCCTTCGGCAACCGCAAGCTCTTTCCCCGCATCAGCCCCAAGAAGACGTGGGAGGGCGCCATTGGCGGCGCCATTGCGGTCGTGGCGGGCATGGCGGTGGTCAAGCTGGTCGCCGTTCCCCACATGGGCTGGGGCCACGTCATCGCTCTTGGCTTGCTCGGTGATGTGGCCGGTGTTGTCGGTGATCTGGTCGAGTCGCTCATCAAGCGGGCGGCCAAGGTCAAAGATGCTGGCAGCTTCCTGCCCGGTCACGGGGGCATCCTCGACCGCATTGACTCGCTGCTGTTCACGGCCCCGCTGACCTATCTGTACGTCACGATCACCGGTCTGGGGTGAGGCCGGGCCCGCTCGCCGCACTCACGGTGGGGCTTGCGCTGGTGCGGCTCTGGCTGAGCGCACGCACTGGTCTTGGGGACGACGAGGCCTACTACTGGCACTGGTCCACGGCTCTGGACCTGTCGTATCGGGAGCATCCGCCGCTGGTGGCTTGGGTCATTGCGGCCGGCTGTCGTGTGGCCGGCGAGAACCCGCTGGGTGTGCGGCTCGGCTTTGTGTTGAGCGGACTCTGGGCGTCCTACCTGACCTGGAGCGTCGCCGAGACGGAGCAGCCCGGCACTGGCTGGCTTGCGTCACTGCTGGTGTCCCTGGTGCCGATGTTTGCCATCATGGCGGTGTTTGCGGCCCCGGACATGCCGATGCTGTGCGGCTGGTTGCTCGCGTGGCGAGGGCTTCAGCGTGACCGCTGGCTGTGGATGGGGCTGGGCATGGGGCTGGCGCTGCTGGGCAAGCTGACGGGAGGGCTGCTGGTGGTGGGTGTGCTCCTCGCGGTGGTTCGACGGCGCCCCGACCAGCTCCGCCATTGGGGGCTGTGGGCCGCGCTTGGCCTCGTGCTGCTGATGAACCTGCCATCCCTGTGGTGGGCGCTCGATCACGGCGGCGGGACGTTCACCTACCAGCTTGTGGAGCGCCATCGACACCGCGTGCTCCCGTGGGTGGGCGCCGGTCAGCTTGTGGGCAGTCAGCTGCTTCTCGTCGGGCCAGCTGTCGTGGCCATGCTGGCAGCCCTGCGGCAGCCAGGCATGCACCGGGAGCTCGCGCTGCCCACCCTTGTGCTGTTTTCACTGGCCGCGCTGGTGACGGACAGCAAGATCCATTGGCTCGCGCCGAGCTGGCTATTGCTGGCGCCGGGTGCTGCCGCTTGGTTGGCGCCTCGTCCTCGCTGGACAGCGGTCTCGCTGGGCACTGCTGGACTGCTGACCGCGCTTGTCTACACCCAGTCGCAAGTGTCGGTGGTGCCCCTTGACTCTCGTGCGGATCCCACCGTGGAGATGCGGGGCTGGCACGACGTGGCGGCTCATGCGGTTGAGATGCGTGATCAATGCGGCATTCCCGATGCTCCCATCGCAGGGCATATGTACCAGACCACCGGGCAGCTCCGGTGGGCGGTGCCTCGGGACATCCCCGTCGTGCGCGCGGGCACGCGTCCCGATCAGTACGCGACATGGCAGACCGCCGGCCCCTATGTGGGTGGGCCTGCTGTGTTTGTGGCGCCGGAGCGGTACCGCGTGAGTCCCCTCAAGGAAGGCTTCTTCGACACGTGCGAAGCCACCGAGGAGCACCGGTTCAACGGCCGATTGTTCTTGGTTACCTGCTGCAAGGGGCTGCGCGCCGATGGTCTCGACGGCAGCCCCTCCAGAGCAGTGCCGGCTCAGCTCAAGTAGGCCTTGACCTTGTCGACCATGTCGGTGCGTTCCCAGGTGAAGCCCTGGTCTTCGCGGCCGAAGTGACCGTACGCGGCGGTCCGGCGGTAGCCGGGACGAAGCAGGTCGAGGTGGCGAATGAGCTCGGCCGGCTTCACGGGGAAGATCTCACCCACACACTCGGCGAGGCGCTCGTCGCTGACCCGGCCGGTGCCGTAGGTGTCCACCATGATGCTGACGGGGCGGGCCACGCCAATCGCGTAGGCGAGCTGAACAAGGCATCGGTCGGCATAGCCCGCCGCCACGATGTTTTTGGCGATGTAGCGCCCCACGTAGGCGGCCGAGCGGTCCACCTTTGACGGGTCCTTGCCGGAGAATGCGCCGCCGCCGTGAGCGCCGTGTCCACCATAGGTGTCGACGATAATCTTGCGGCCGGTGAGGCCCGCGTCGCCCATGGGGCCACCAATCACGAACCGACCCGTGGGGTTGACGTGCATGATGGTCTTGCTGTCCATCAGCTCGGGCGGAATGATGGCAGCGACGACGTTCTCGCGAACCTCGGCGCGGATCTGTTCCAGGCTGACATCGGGGCTGTGCTGGGTCGAGACCACGATGGTGTGCACGCGAACGGGCTTGCCATCGCGGTACTCAACCGTGACCTGTGACTTGGAGTCGGGGCGGGCCCACGACATGTCGCCCCGCTTGCGCAGCTTGGCGAAGTGCTCCAGCAGCTTGTGGCTGTAGAGGATGCTCATGGGCATCAGCTCGGCGGTCTCGTCGCACGCGTAGCCGAACATCATGCCCTGGTCGCCTGCGCCCTGCTCCGCATGCAGGCCCTGGCCCTCGGTCACACCCTGGCTGATGTCGGGGCTCTGCTGCTCCACCGCGGTGAGGATGGCGCATGTGTTGCCGTCGAAGCCCTTGGCGCTGTCATCGTACCCGATGCCATTGACGACTTCGCGGATGAGCTGGGGATACTCGACGTGGGCCTTGCTGGTGATCTCGCCAGCGATGGCCACGAAACCCGTCTTCACCATTGTCTCGCACGCCACCCGAGCGTGGGGGTCCTGGGCGAGGTGGGCGTCGAGAATAGAGTCCGAGATCTGGTCGCACATCTTGTCGGGATGGCCTTCGGACACGGACTCAGAGGTAAACAGGTAGTTCTTCACGGCCATGGATTGAGTCTCCGGGGGGCCTGGGCAGGCGATGCAGGGGCCCCGATGACGAACCCCAGCTGTGTTGGGGTCCGGTTTCTTGGGATGGATGTGCAGTGAGCGCTGGGGTTCACTGCGGGGAATTGCCAGATTCTTGCGCAGTGACCAGGGTCGCTACGCTGTGCCGGGGCCTTCTATCTCGCAATGCGGATAGGGCGAATCATCCGATGCGCAGGTGCCGAGGTGGGGGGAGGGAGCGCCTCGGGATGGGCTGCGCAGGCGATGCTGTCGCGTTGCATCCGTTGGAATTGCAGCGGCTGCGCGCCTTGGGAGCGGGGATCCACGCAGCACGACTCGCGAACTGCAGGCCCCCTGCCGAAGGGACCCCCGGCGAGACTGGTACCATGGACGGGCCGATGCAGCGCAGGAGCCACTTGGGCGCCACAAGCTCGCATCCAACCTCGTGGAATGGCCCAATGATGGATGTTCTGAGCACTGCACTCTCCGATCGTGATCGGTCGCTGTGGGTGGGCCCCCCGTCCACGAACGTCCGGTCCGCCTGTTCCCGCGCCGACGCACCTCAAGAGCGCCTCCCGGCCGGACCATGCCCCCCAACTCGACTGGAGGATGCCGCCCATGGCTGATGGAATCGGGGCACCGAGTGTGGCAGTTGCTCGACGGCATGCCGCTTGGCGATGGTCTGGCGCGGTGCTGCTGCCCTCGGGGCTACTGCTGTTGGCGGCCGCGTTGCTGCAGTCGCTGGCGGGTGGATCGGGGTGGAACGTGGCCTTGTCCTGCTTTGGGACAGGGATGGGGCTGGCATCGTTCGGTGCCAACCACGACACTGCGATGGCCCACACACTGAGGGCCCGGGGGACCGCTGGGCTGCCCGCGAGTCTGTTGCGGGAGCTGGATGAGGAGCTCGCTCGCTCCCGCGGCGAGGATCCTGCGCTGCGTCCCTCTCCCAAGATCGCCCTGGTGCTGCCCTTTGTTGCTGTGGCGGTCCAAGGCTGGGTCGCGTCGCGGATCTTCCTTGGCTGAGCAACCTTCCAGCATGGCTCCTCGGCTGTCCGTTGTCGGCCAAGACAACCAGCTGCACGTCGTGCGAGCGGATGGCACCGGCCGAAGCCAGGTGACGTGGCCCAAGCAGCTTGATGCCTCCGCCCGCTGGGGCGGGGTCTCCGCCGAAGACATGGCGAGCTGGCCGTGCTGGTCTCCCGACGGGCGGTGGCTGGCCTGTTTTCAAGTGGGCGCCGACGGCATGGGCGCCGGCGTGGCCATTGTCGAAGCGGAAGGGGTGGAAGAGCGCCTGCTCCATGAGTTCACGGACCGCCTGCCCATCCACCTCCAGTGGAGCCCGGACGGCCAGCTGATCGCCGTGCTGCTGCAGCATGCCGAGGCGCTGGAGCTGTGGCTGTGCAGTGTCGCCGACGGTGGCGCGCGCTTGGTGGCTGAAGGCAGCCCCCTGTTCTTCTCGTGGACCCCCGATGCCCAGAGCCTGCTGCTCCACGTGGGGGACGGGGACGGTGAGGCCAGCCGTGTCGAGCTGCGCGACGCGGTCGGGGATGGCGACGATCTGGTCTACCGGGTGCCGCCCGGCTCGTTTTGCACCCCGATGGTGGCGGGCTCTGGCCCCGACCCCCGGGTCGTCTATGTCGTGCACAGTGGCAACCAGTCCCAAGTGGTGAGCTGCAACCTCCAGGGCGAGGGGTTGCTCGGTCTCGCGCTCCTGCCCGGACTCGCCGCCTTGGTCTGTGATCCCAGCGGCCAGCACGTCGCGGTGTCCAGTGCGGGCTCCGCGGATGGCACCCCCTACGACGGCATCTCGGTGGTCAGCGTGTGGGGCGGTGAGGTGCGGCGCCTTGTGAACACCCCCGTGCTGGCCTTTCTGTGGACCCCCGATGGCAAGCGCATCGTCTGGTGCCAGTGGGGTCCCAAGCGCAACCGCCTGTGTTGGTACATGCGCGCCATCGACGGCTCGGAGGGCCCCCGGCGCCTGGTCGACTTCTGGCCCACCCGCAGCCAGCTCTTCCAGCTGCACTTCTTCGAGCAGTTTGCCCGCAGCCACCCCCTGGTCTCCGCGGACTCGAAGTGGCTGGTGTGGAGTGGCTACAACGACGCGCCCAAGGGCGAAGATGGCGGGGGCGCCGAAGTGCGTGTGCTTCGTCTCGACGAGCCCGACCCGCAGCCCATTGCGCTGGGACCGGGGAGTTATGCGGTCTTCGAGGCGGGCCCCCCTCCGGACGACCTCTCCGGAGTGTGACGCTGGCCTGCCAACATTGGAGGCTTCAGTGGCATTTGTGAACAAGCTTGGTGCGGTGCTCACCGGCGGTGCAGAACGTGTGGTGGACGGTCCGGTGCGGGCCATCATCGAAGATGTGCTGCGGGAACGCGGCGTCCCTGGTGTTGCAGACCTCGACGCTGCTCGGGCCGAGATCAAGGCGCTGTCGGTGGCCCAGGCGGCCTTGAGCACCCGGGTCGACGCCGCAGAAGCGCGGGGCAAAACGCTCGAAGAACAGGTGGACCGCTTGCTCCAGACGGTCGACGATCTTCAGCACGATCTGGCTGAGTCCCGCGAAGTGCTGGTCCAGACCCAAGCCGAGCTCGCCGCCAAGGTGGACGAGATGGCGGCCCGTCCCGCTGCCCCCGAAGACGACCGTCCCCGGGTTGGTGCCGATGGTGCGGTGTTGGTGGGGGATGAGGTCTTCTACGTGGACCCCACCCACGCGGGCTCGATCTACACCGTCACCAAGCGCGGTGGCTTGTCGGTGGGTGGCCGCTTCATCAAGCGCAGCCCCACCCCCGTCGGGGATGCCCCGAAGCAATAGGCGGCAGGCTACCGCAGCGGCTTCCAGTTGGACCCGGGCATTGCCGTGCTCACCGGTGGTTCCTCGGCGGCCACCACATAGGTTGCCCGCCGGTTCTGTAGCTCGTCGGTCTCGTCGGGAGTGCTCACTGCCAGGCCGTTTTCGCCAAAGCCCTGATAGAGGATGGCGCCCTTGAAGCCCTGGGCTTTGAACCATGTGGCGATGGCCTTGGCCCGAGCTTCGCTCAATGTGGCGTTGGTGGCGGCGCTTCCGACCGTGTCGGTGTGTCCGGCCACGTACAAGTTGACCGTCGCGATCTTTCCGTACCGGTCCACGACCTCCTGGATGCGCCCGTAGGCGTCCACCAGCTTGGGGGTCTCGGCCTTGTCGATGGCGGCCTGTCCTGATGCGAAGACGAGGTCGTCGTGGGGGACCTCGTAGTACCAGGGGAACAGGTCCACCCCGCCCCAGAAGCCGTGGGTGTCGGTGGCTTTGACATGGACGCGAAACACATCCGAGTTGTCGCTCAGCGGCGACCACGTGACCTCGACGGGAGCCCCAGGCGCCTTGCCACCGGGCCGCGCGATGCCACCGCCGAGGGGGCCGTCCTCCCCAAACAGCTCCACTTCGACCTCAGCGAGCGGTCGGTCGGCCAGCACCCGCATCTTGCCGCCTGGGAGGTCCACGTGGCCCCGAGGCACCGCGACACCGAGGGGCTGCAGCACTTCCACATTGAAGGACAGGGGCATCTCGCCTTCGCTGCCGTCCGACAGGGTGATGCCAAGCTGGCCCGTGCACGCGTGGCGGCCCGGTCCAGTCGCCAACGTGATGGACACCCGGTCGCCGCTCACGAGGTCGCCACTGCGGGTGTCGCTGGCCCTGCCACACTTCACCGACACCGTGTAGTGCATGGCCTCGCTCGCCACGAGCTCCAGGGCGGGCTGGGGACCGTCGATCTGGCCATACCGGACGATGTTCATGGAGATGGCATCCTGCGCCAGGGCAGGGGGCCCCCACAGGGACATGCAGGCGCCGGCAAGCAGCATCGCTGCAGTTCTCTCGGGAACAGACACACGCACCTCACGAAACGGAAAGTGGGGGAGTGGGTTAGCTCGCCCCGCGTCAGTCGGCCTGGGCCCCTTGAACTGCCGGCGCCCGGCCTTATCGTCAAAAATCTCGAATAGACCCATCGGAGCATCCCATGAATGCGATTCTCAAGCGCCTCGGCCTCGCCGAGGTCAACTCTGGCGCCTGGGCGGGCGCGGCACTGAAGACCTCCGGCGCCATCGTGCCGTCCATGAACCCGACCACGGGTGAGGCCCTCGGTTCCATCCAGCTCGCAGGGCTCAAGGAATACGAGGCGGTCGTGAAGGCTGCCGCCGACGTGTTTCCCCGGTGGCGCATGCTGCCTGCCCCCAAGCGGGGCGACATCGTCCGTGAGCTCGGAAACGCACTGCGTGAGCACAAGGACGACCTGGGCGCGCTCGTGTCCCTCGAGACGGGCAAGATCTTGTCGGAGGGCCAGGGTGAGGTGCAAGAGAGCATCGACATGGCGGACTTTGCGGTCGGCCTGTCCCGTCAGCTCTACGGTCTCACGATGCACTCCGAGCGCGACCGCCACCGGATGTATGAGCAGTGGCACCCCCTGGGCCCCGTCGGTGTCATCACGGCCTTCAACTTCCCGAATGCTGTGTGGGCCTGGAACGCTCTTGTGGCACTGGTCTGTGGCGACACCGTCATCTGGAAGCCTTCCATCAAGGCGTCGCTCACCGCCGTCGCGACCCACCGCATCTGCGCCGAAGTGCTGGCCCGCCACGGCTTCGAGGGTGTGCTTGGGCTGGTGATTGGCGAAGACAAAGAGGTCGGCGAGGCGCTCATTCATGACGCCCGCGTGCCCCTCATCAGCGCCACCGGATCCACCCGAATGGGTCGCCATGTCAACCAGGTCGTCGCCGGACGCCTGGGTCGCTGCCTGCTGGAGCTCGGTGGCAACAACGCCATCATCGTGGAGCCTTCCGCCGACCTCGACATCGCCCTGCGCGGCATCGTCTTCGGTGCGGTGGGCACGGCCGGCCAGCGCTGCACCAGCACTCGGCGCCTGTTCCTGCATGAGTCCATCGCCGACGACATGACCACCCGCCTGGTCAACGCCTACAAGCAAGTCCGGGTCGGCGACCCCCTCGACAGCAACACCCTGATGGGTCCGCTGATCGACGAAGACGCCGTTCGCCAGTACGAGCGTGCCATCGAGACTGCCCAGGAACAGGGCGGCAAGCTCCTCGTCGGCGGCAAGCGCATCGATCGGGCGGGCTCCTTTGTCGAGCCGGCCATCATCTCGGCCAAGTCCGACATGCCCATCTGCCAGCACGAGACCTTCGCGCCCATCCTGTACGTCTTCCGCTACTCGGACCTCAGCGAGGCCATTGCGGCGCAGAATGATGTGCCCCAGGGTCTCTCCAGCGCCATCTTCACCGACAGCTTCCGCTCCGTCGAGCGGTTCTTGTCCCATGAGGGCAGCGACTGCGGCATCGCCAATGTCAACATCGGCACCAGCGGTGCTGAGATCGGCGGCGCCTTCGGTGGCGAGAAAGAGACCGGTGGCGGCCGCGAGGCGGGCAGCGACTCCTGGAAGGCCTACATGCGGCGCCAGACGTGCACCCAAAACTGGAGCCCGGACCTCCCGCTGGCCCAGGGCGTCCGGTTCGACCTGTGATGCAACGGCGTCGCGGCGAGTCCCTGGTTGACCACTTGCTGGTGCTGACACTGGTGGTGGTCGGCATGGTGGTTGCCGCCTACATCTGGATGCCAGACTTCCAGCGGGCAGTGGCCACCACGGTCCGCGACGTCGCCGCCCACGCTGGATTCCCCACCGAGTGACGAGACGCCCCGGTAGCCCGCCACGATGGCTTGCCCCGGGGCGCTGTTCGATGTTCGGTTACGAGTCCCGCAGGGCTACTCGGGAATGGTGTACTCCTGCAGATAATCGGTGACTTCTGCGGCGTCGGGCATGGGGAAGTCTCCGTCACCGATCACTGCGGCTTGCTCCTTGCGCATCTCTTCTTGCAACGCCATCCGCTCTTCATGCAGGGACTTGGCCAGCTCGTACACCGACACGGCCTCGTCGTCCCGGCCGAGCTTCTGCAGGATGTTGGCCTGGAGCAGCTGCACGTCGGCGTTCTTGGGGGCCTGTTCGAGCGCGGGCGCGAGAATGGCCTCAGCGCCGGGATAGTCGCCGGCATTGAACGTGGCCTGGGCGCACGCAAGGCGAGCGGGCACCATCTTGGGGCGGCGCTCGATGATGTACTTGAATTCGGCCGCAGCGTCTTCCCAGCGCTTGAGCTGGTTGAGCATCTGGCCCACCAGCATCCGCACGTTCATGTCATCCGGGAACCAGGCGCTCTCGGCGCTCAGGTGGGCCAGCGCACCCTCGTTGTTGCCCCGCGCGCGGTCGAGCAAGGCCAGGCTGGAGTGCACTTGCTGGCGGGGCATGTCGTCGGCGAGGCTCGCTTCCAGGTAGGGCAGGGCCTCCCCGGGGCGGTTCATCCGGGTGAGGATGACCCCCATGTACGCGACATAGCCCAGGTTCTTTTTGTCTTCGGCATGCCACTCGGACACCCGCTTGAGTGCGGTGTCCAGCTGGTTCTGGTCGATGTAGAGGCGGACGAGGGCGTTGCGCGCCGTGTCGTCGCCGGGCACTTGCTCCAGGACGGCCCGCAGCAGGGTCTCGGCCTCATCAAAGCGCTTTTGGGACGCGACCACCTGGGCCAGCGCGCTCTGGATGATGGTGGACGACGGCTGCAGTTCCAGCGCAGTCTTCAGCGTGGCTTCGGCCTTCTCGACTTGGCGCATCCGGGAGTAGACCCGAGACAACCCCAGTCGGGCCTCAGCGATCTGGGGATGCTCCGTGAGCACCTCTTCGTAGAGGGCCACGGCCTTCTTGGGCTTGGCCTTGGACAGGTGACGGGCCCGTTCCAGCTTCATGATCAGCGGACGCTGGTCCTTGGCGTCGAGCTTTGCCGTCTCGGAGTCGCCGATCCCGGCTTCCGAGGTCATGTACCCAAGGGCGGCGAGCTGTTCCATCACTTCGGGGGACGTGGCGCCGGTCGCGACTTGGATCCGCCGCGAGATGATCTCTTTGGTGGTCTTCTGCAGCCGGACAACGTCCTCGGACCGGCTCTCGACAAGGTTGGCAGTCTCGCCGGGGTCGGCCACCACGTCAAACAGGCGGGGGTTTGGCGTGTCCATCAGCTTGAGGGGGCCGTGGGCGATGGCGCGCTCCGGCGCAAACCCAAACCGGTTGTTGGCCGCTTCGGCTTCCATGTAGACGGGGGCGCGGTCCACGGTGCCAGCCGGCTGATCCATGAGGACCGAGAGGTCGACGCCGTCCACGTCCTCAATCTGCGGCAGGTCCAGCATGCCCAGGATCGAGGGCGTGACGTCGACGTTGCTGACGGTCTGGACCGACTCCACCAAGCCCGTGGCGAGGGGCTTCGGTGGGCGGAGGATGAAGGGAATGCGCATGGTGGGGTCAAACAGGAACATCCCGTGGGTGTGTTCGCCGTGCTCGCGCTCCAGCGCTTCGCCATGGTCGGCGATGATCACCCAGGCCGTGCCCGCGTCACCCTGGCGCTTGTCGACCACGCCCTTGAGCCGCGCAATCTCAGAGTCCACGAACGCGATCTCGCCGTCGTAGGGCCGGTCGGGCATCTTCTCGGCCCATTCCTTGGGCGGCGCGTAGGGGTCGTGCGCATCGTAGAAGTGCAGCCACAAGAAGACTGGCTCACCTTCGGGCTGGTCGTTCAACCAGCCGATGGCATCGTCCACCACGGCGTCGGCACTGCGCTCCCGTGCCCAGCGGCCTCGGTCCATGCGATCCTTTTCCGTGCCGACGTCGTCGAAGTAGGTGTCGAAGCCCTGGTCGAGGTTCCAGACGCGGGTGGTCACGAAGGCCGAGATGGACGCGGCGGTGTGGTAGCCCTCGTCGGAGAGCGCCTCAGCCACCGTTCGGATCTCTTCTTTGAGGATGGCGTCCCCGTTGTTGTGGATGCCGTGGCGCGTGGGGTAGAGCCCTGACAGCATGGTCGCGTGAGAGGGGGTGGTCAGGGGGACCACGGAGTAGGCGCGCTCAAAGCGAAGCCCCTCACTCGCAAAGCCGTCCACCGTCGGCGTGACCGCGTCAGCGTAGCCATAGGCCCCGATGCGGTCGGCACGAGTCGTGTCCATGGTGACCAGCACCACCGACGCTCGGTTGCCTCGGACCTGGGCGGGCATGGGATCTGCCTCGGCGGTCTTGGCTGGCGTGGGCGAGGCAGCTTTCTCGGTGTCTCCGCAGGCGCCGGCCATCCAGCCGAGCACGATGGCGGCGGGGAGCAGGAGCGGGGAGAGTGGGCGATGAGACCGTGGCGGTGTGGACATTGCGAATCCGTATCGTTAGCGAGGGCGTTGCTCGGAGGGCAGATTGCAGGTTGTCAACCCGTCACGGCAACTACTTGCCTTCGCTCTATTTGTCGGCGTTTTCGTCGCCAGTCCCGCCGTGATCCCCGCCATGCAGCAAGGGGTCGGGGAGCTGGTGACGGGTGCGAGCTCCCCCCAGATGGGCGGCAACTTCGGGACGTCAACGGGAGCGGGGGCAAAAGCAGTCGGTCGGGAGCGCTCCGGCCGACGGGAAGAGGTCGCATGAGGCACTTGACGAGGCTGGCCCATTCCGGCTTGGCATCTCGAGCGCACATGCCCAGGCCGTTCGGCCCAGTCGTGGCAGCAAAGTGCCGATTCTGGTGACCCGCCTGTTGAACAAAGACCAAGTGCGACTGGCCCACCAGGAGGTCACCAAGTTGCTGGTCAATAATCCGGACGACCCAGAGCTGCACGCGGCGTATGGCGGTGTCTTGAGCCGGTCTTCGCTCTACCCAGATGCCGTGCAAGCCTTCGGGGACAGCCTCGGGAGCACTTGGTATGAGCGCCGGGGCCTCGGCTATCATGCGGACGCGCTTGCCCAAGTGGGGCGGGGGGACGAGGCCGCCGAGCTGCGGCTCAGCCAGCTCGTCAATGTCAACGACCCGGAGTCCAAGCGGGCGCTGTCCATTCGCGGCAGCGCCATAGAAGACCGCATCGTGTCGGGCGACCTGGGCAAGGCGATGGCCGAAGCCACCGAGCTCACCCTCGACTTTCCCGACTTCGGCTACGCCTGGGTCCAGCTCGCGTGGGTGCAGCTGGAGCTGGGCATGCTCGACGACGTGGACTGGTCCCTGTTCCAAGCGGACCGCTTGGGGGAGCGCCAGATGCTCCGGCGCAGCATGGTCCGCAGCGAGTCGATGGCGCGGCAAGGGCGGCTCTGGCGTGCGTTCGCCGAGGTCGAGCACCACAAGTCGGACCACTTCAAGAATGCCGAGTACTGGGCCCATCGCATCGAGCTGCTCCGGCGCATCGGCACGCCGGAAGATGGCTTGATGACCACCGAGCTGGACCGGTTCAACTACCAGCAACACCCGACGTTCACCGCGGCCCGAGCAGGTTGTCTGGCGGACCTCGGGCGAACCCCAGAGGCCCTCGCCCTCCTGACGGAGGCGCTGGAGGGCCACCCCAACAACCGCGCGCTGTTGCGGCGGTACGCCGAGATCACGGACTCGCCGGCCAACGGTGGCTGACGCTGCCCTGCGGCCCACCGGAAGCTGTCCTCAAGCCAACGCGCAAGCTCAGTTGCCCGCCTTGAGGCGCAGTGCCATGCCACGGTTTCCGGCCGCCCAGATGATGCCGTCCGGCGCTACATCGACGGTGTACAGGTTGTTGTCGACGCCCGTGGGCAGCTCGGTCCACCCCAGCCCATCGAAGCGCGCGGCGTAGCCATTGTTGCCGACGACATAGACCGCGTCCGGGCCCGTCACGAGCACCGCCCACAGGGAGACCGCCGTGGGGCTGGCCACTTCGGACCAGGTGCTGCCGTCGAAGTGCACGATGGTGCCGCCTTCACCGACGGCCCAGACATCACTCGGGCCGGTGGCGCTGACCCCGTAGAGCTGCAGCAGGCCGAGGGGTGCCGAGACGTCCCACGCATCCCCGGACCGGATGGCAATCGCGCCCTCTTCGCCCACTGCTACGGTGTCTGCACCATTCGACCAGACGTCGTTGAAGCGTGGATTTCCGGGCAGCGACACAAACTGCCATGCGTTGTCCACCCAGATGTAGGCCCCGCCCCAGCCCACCGCGACCAAGTCGTCGCCACCCGAGCCGTCAACAGCTTCCATGTTGGCGGTGCCCAGGGCTTCGTCCGCCACCCAGGAGTCGCTGAAGCGAGCGACCGTGCCGCCGTCGCCCACGGCCACCATCTGCAGAATTCCGCCGCTGTTTTTGCCCCAGATGTCATTGAGGTCGGCGTCTTGGTCCAACCCCATCGGTGTCCAGGCGCCCTCGGCGCGAAGGTACACTTCGCCATCGTCCCCACTTGCGTAGTATCCCTGACCGCTGGGGAATGCCCCCGTCAAGGTGACGCTGCTCTCCAGTCGCAAGTCGTCCCAGACCACGCCGCCGGTCCCGCCCTCTGAGCCGCCCGTGTCCGCGGTGTCGCTCTGCTCATCGAGCTTCTTTCCACTGCACGCGATCAGGCCGGCACACAGGAGGACAAGGGCGGACGGGGCGCGCACTGAAGCCATGAGACTCTCTGCCGGTTCCGCTCGCGGGGAGTGGGGCGGAGATCGACGCCGTATCCAAGCCGGCGAAGGGTCGACCTGTCAAGCGGCCCGCGGCTCAGGGGACGATGGGGCCGACCACCCGGTCCCGACCTGCGTGCTTGGCTTCGTACAAGCGACGGTCCGCGCGGGTGAAGAGGTCCATGGGCACTAGCACCCCCGGCTCTCGGGAGCTTGCGTAGCCGGTGGAGACGGTCACCTGGATGATGTGGCCTCCATGCTCAATCGCGACCGCAGCGACCTTCTTGCGCAGGCGCTCCGCGAGCACGCCCGCCACGTGGGCCGGTGTGTCCCGCAGGAGGAGCACGAACTCCTCTCCACCGAAGCGGGCGGCAAGGTCCTCCACTCGCACGTTGGCGGAGATGACGGAGGCCACCGCGGCCAGCACTTGGTCGCCCACGTCGTGCCCGTGGGTGTCGTTGACTTGCTTGAAGTGGTCGATGTCGATCACCATGGCGCACAGGGGACGCTTGCTCCGCCGGGCCTGGGCGTGGTCCTGCTCGAAGCGCTCCAGCAGCACCCGCTTGTTGTAGAGCCCGGTGAGGGGGTCACGGACGGCCTTCTCGTACAGGTCCTCGTACAGCTGGGCGGCCACTTGGGCCTCCTGCCGCACCTGGAGCACGATCTCCCGGGAGAGCCGGATCTGGCTGCCGTTCTGGGCCTCCACCCAGCCTGGACCGATGGTGAGGTCGTCGACCACGGTGCCGTTTGTGCTGCCCAGATCGCGCACCCACACCCGTGCGGCCGCGTCGGCCCAGATCTCGCAGTGTTGGCGAGAGACCGAGTGGTGGTCCACCATCACATCGGCGGTTGTGGCGCGACCGACGCACACCCTGCCTGGCGTCAGCGTCACGCAGAGGCCGGCCTGAATGCCCGTCAACACGACGATCTGGGGTAGAGCCGGTCCAACGCCGTTGAGGCTCGCGCTGCTGTCGGCCTCGTCGGCTTGGGTGTGCCGCTCGACGAAGTCCTCGCAGCTGCTCCCCGTCGGGGGGCGCAGGGCGGCGTCGCAGGCCACGTCGCAGCTTCCGTCCCCGCGCAATCGCAAGCGTGCCTGTGTGTTCTGGACCACTCGACTCTCCCGTGCGTGTCGCATCAGCCCTCTCGGCATCGGCAACACCCCACAGACCTTGAGCCCAGCGAGCCCCCCCCCCTTTGGGTCAGCGCATGCGGAGGTCTCGGATCAGGGCCTCGGCTTGGGCTCGATACGCGGGGTCTTGGGTCTTCGAGAGGGCCTGGTTCGCGAGCGCGAGGGCCTGATCGTCCTGGCCGTCGACCGCGGCGAGTGCGGCGAGGCCCAGCCATGCGGGGAGCTGGGCTTCCTCTTCGTCGGGCCAGGTGCGGACGAGGTGCTTCCACTCCTCCCGCGCTTGCTCTCGGTCCCCACTGCCGATCCAGGCGGCCGCACGGGTCTCGGCCACCGTCGCGTCCCAGCCAGGACCCAGTGCACCAAAGCCCACTTCGGCCAGCTCGGCCAAGGCGTCAGTCCAACGCTCTTGGGCGGAGAAGGCTTGGGCTCGTCGGATGCGCGACTGCAGCTGGACCTCGGGATCTGGATGATCCACGAGCATCAAAAGAACCGCCAGGGCACCGTCACTGTCGCCACTCTCATGCAGTGCACTGGCACGCGCGAGGCTGGCCCAGCCTCGGCTTGCCGGGTCGGCGCTCAGAGACTCCGCACGCGCCAAGAGCGGCAGGGCTTCGGGGGATCGGTCGAGCGCCACGAGGGCGGTGCCCTGACCCAGCAGCGCCGTCGCGAGCACAGTGGTGTCTTCTGCGGCCAGCGCTTCGAGCGCGCGCCAGACGGCCAGTGCGTCGTCCAGCTCGTCGGCCGCCATGAGCGCGGATGCGTGCTGCTGCAGGCGCCAGCGCTCGGCCGCGGGGTCGGGGGCGTCCAGATCCGCGAAGGTGTCGGCTGCTGCGCGGGGATCGCCGGATCGCTGCAAGGCATGTGCGGCACCCATGCCGGCGGCGAAGCGGGTGGAAGCATCCAGCTCTTCGTCGTCTGCGAGGGCCAGCACGGCGGCGTAGCGCTCGGCGCTTGCGTCGATCTGGCCATCGTCCAGCAGCGTGTCGCCCAGCTCTAGCAGCACACCCGCTCGCCACGGGGCGTCCATCGGCAGGTCGGCCGCACGCCGCAGCATCTCAATGGCCTCGTCGGTGCGGCCTTCCCCCCGTGCCCGATTTGCGGCGTTGAGGAGGATGGGGCCGGCCAGCTCAGGCGCGCTGCCCACGAGGCGCTGTTGTTCCTCCCGGGCGATGTCAAGCTGGTCGGTGTGGTCACTCTCGACGTCCGCCTCCAGCGCTTGAATCCATGCGGAAAGCAGGGGAAGCCGCAGCTCTGGACCTTCCACGGCGGCGAGGGCGCGCTGCAACGGCACGAGGGCGGCGCTCGGTCGCTGGTCGTCCATCGCGAGGCGGGCGAGGCCGAGTGTGGCGTCGGTCAACAAGTCGGCGGACAGACCAGCGTCCGCCGCAGCTGCGTAGGCCGCCGCAGCTTCAGCGGGCTTCTGTGCGCGCTCCAGCAGCTCCCCACACGCGAGCTGGGCGCGGGGCCGCCGGTCCGGACTGGCGGTGGCGAGGGTCTCTTCGCAGAGCGACACCGCACGGTCGAGCTGGCCTTGGTCCGCGAGGTGCAACATCAAGGCCATGCGGGCCTCTCCGGCTGCGGCGTGGCCCGGCGGCAGGCTGCCGAGCAGCGCACGCCACGCCGCCTGGGCGTCCTCGCCACGACCGTCCTCGACGGCCATGTCGGCGAGCTCTTGGAGGGCTTGCACCCGAAACGCGGCGTCATCGGCCCGGTCCGCGACCTGCTGGTACAGGCTGCCCGCGCGCTGGCGCTCGCCGGTGCTGCGCGCGACTTCAGCAAGGCCCAAGATGCCCTGTAGCTGGGTGTCTTCGTCGTCAGAGTCCGCGAGACTGGTGAAGGCCACCCGGGCTTCCGCGCTGTCTCCACCCTGAAGCAGCCCGTGGGCGAGCTGAAGCTCCAACCAGGACCGCTCTTCGGGGGTTGGAGAGTCCGCGAGCTGGGCACGCCAGATGCGCACGGCTTCGTTGAGCTCACCCATCGTGGCGAGGCACTCGGCTTGACCCGCACGAGCTGCGCGGACGGCAGACCGATCGGTTGGGGCTCCGTCGAGGATGGCCTCGTAGATGTCGAGCGCGGCCCCGGGGCGGCCCTCGTCCAGCAAGCCCCTGGCCTCGCCGAGCCGGGCGTGCAGCAGGATTCCTTCCCGTGCATCCTCCGGCAGGTCGGCGAGGGCTGCTGCGATCTCGGCCTCGTCCCCCGTGGCCAGCAACAGCCGAGCGAGGGCCATGCGGGCCTCTTCCCGCGTCTCCGGCTCGATGTCGTCCATGTCGAGCGCCGCTTGGAAGGACTGCCTGGCCGGGTCGGTGCTTCCGGACTGCTCCAGCAGGCGACCGTTCACCAGCAGGGCGCGGGCCCGGATGCGGGTGTCGGTGTCGTCGATCAGCAGGGCCTGGACCAGCGCCCGGGCGTCATCTGCGCGGCCTTGGCGGTGCAGCAGGTCCGCCAACGCCAGCCGCGCGGACTGCCACGTCGTGGAGGTGGGATCTGCGGCGTCCATGAGTGCCGACCACGCAGCGATGGCATCGTCCGTGCGGCCCACCCGGTCGAGAACGCGGGCCTTGGACAGCAGCACCCGCAGGCGCAGCTCGTCGGACAAGTCGAGGTTGTCCAGGGCAGCGAACTGGCCGAGCGCCGCGTCGAGGTTGCCCTGGCCCGAGCGAAGCTCCGCGATGGCGAGCCGCAAGTCGGCTTCGGACTCCGGCAGCGCTTCCACTCCAGCGAAGACCTCGGCCGTCAGGGTGTCTTCCACCTGTGCCTCAGCGGCCGCTTGTTGGTGGAGCACCAGTGCCCGCGCGCGCATGTCGATGGGCAGCCCCGAATTGCGCACGACCGGCGCCACCATCACCATGAGCTGGGCCCACTCGCCTTGTTGGGCGTGCAAGGACGCCGCGGACAGCCGCACGTCGGTGCTCAGCGCCGGGTCGTCGCCGGCCTCCTCGAGCGCGGTGCCGATGTAGCGTCCGGCCACGTCGCGGGCGCCAGCCTTCTCGGCGAGTGCTGCGGCCTCAAGCAGGTAGCCGACCCGATCGGTGAGGCGCTGGGAGCTCTGAGACAGCTCCTCGTACGTGGCGGCCGCCGACAGGGGGTCCTCGGTGCGCTGCTGCTCGGCGAGGGCCTCCAGTGCGGCGGGGTTTGCGTCCGTCGACGCCAGAAAGCGAGCACCAAGATACGTGGTAACACCTATCGCAAGGACGGCCGCTGCCGTTCGGACTTGGCGGGAGGCCACCCGTCCCACGAGCTGGTCGAGTGCCTCATCGCGGGTTCGTGCACCGGCACGGGCGAGTGCTTCTCGGTCGCGGCCGGAGAGCCCCAGCGCTCCGGCGAGGTCGGTGTCCTGCACGCTGGCCCGGGAGAAGTCCGCACCGGCGAGGTCGGCTTGGTCGAGCAGGGCACCATCGACAATGGCGTCCTGTAGGTCAACATCGGACAGTCGGGTCGCGGTGAGGTTCGCCCCGGTGAGGTTGGCCCCCGCGAACACCACGCGGCGCAGGTCGGCGCCGGTGAGATCCGCGTCGGACAGGTCGCAGCCGGTGAGATCGGCCCCCCGCAGGTCGGCATCGACGAGTGTGGTGCCGTGGAGGTTGGCGCGACACAAGCGGGCGTTGCGCAGCCGCGCGCCGGTGAGCTGGGCATCGGCGAGGCTGGCCCCGGTGAGGTTGGCCTCGCCCAGCCGGATGGACTCGGCTTGGGCCTCATCGAGCTGGGCGCCTTCGAGATCGGCTCCGCGCAGCCGGGTGCTGGACAGGCGCGCACCCCGGAGGTCGGCGCCCGGCCACTGGCGACCCTCGAGGGCGAGTCCACGGAGGTCCACGCCGGCGAGCTGAGCGTTTGGGCCTTCCGGCAGGTCGGGGGGAGGGCGGCCGCGGAGCCAGTGCAGCAGGCCACGGCTGGGCCGGGGAGGGGGCACGCGGTCGGGGGTGGGCGCTCCATCTTCAAGAGGTCCACGGTCGGGCGCCGGCTCTGCGATCGCTGGAGCGAGGGGGGCCGGGGAAGGGGACAGCAGCGTCTTGAGGCGGCCCGCTTCTTGCTCGGCCAGCTCCCGAGACTTGCGGCCGGAGAGGCCCAGCTCCGCACTGCGCAACGTCGCGGCCCGTGCGGCCTTTCGGGCGTCGTCTTCGGCCGCTCTCGCGGCCTGTTCTGCCTCGGCGGCGGCGGCTTGGGCGTCGAGCGAGGCCTTCTCGGCGGCTTGGCGGGCCAGTGCGGCCGCAGCTTCTTCGCGGGCCACCCGCAAGAGCTCGGCTTGGCGCAGGGCCTCCCCTTGTTGGCGCGCGCGCTGGACCGTGGCGGCCCGCTCTTGGCGGGCGATCGCTTCTGCCGCCCGCTGACGCTCGAGGGCCTCCGCCCGTGCCCGGGCCTCCGCAAGCTGCTGGCTCGCGGTCTCCAACACCTCGCGCTGTTGGCGGGTCCTGCGCCGCTCGGCCACGCTCAGCGAGTCTCGGAGTGCTTCGAGGCGGCGGAGCTCCGCGGCCTCTGCTTCCCGTGCAGCGTCTTCCTTTCGCTGGCGCTCCGCTTCCCGCGCGGCCTCCGCTTCCCGTGCCGCCGCTTCTTGTCGTTGGCGCTCCGCTTCAGCTTCGAGGGCTGCACGCTGGGCGGCCGCTTCTGCTGCACGGCGGGCCTCGGCCGCGTCACGGAGTTGGAGCGCTTCTTGTTCGGCGCGCTGCAGGGCCGCTTCGTGAAGGCGTGCCGCCTCGGCCTCCGCTTCGGCGGCCTGCCGTGCAGCGTCTTCAATGGCCTGCTGGCGAGCCCGCTCTTGCTGGTGGGCCTCCTCCGCTTCCCGGCGGGCTTGCGCTGCTGCCTCTCGGCGACGTTCGAGCTCCAGTCGCTCGGCTTCGAGGGCGAGCTGGGCACGCCGTTCTTCGTTCTTTCGTCGCGCTTCAGCGGCGGCCTCCCGGAGCGCTGCGTCTCGGCGAAGCTGGGCCTCCTGGGCCCTGGCTTCGTCGATCGCCCGCTGGGTCTCGGCGGCCTCGAGCGCCGCTTGCACCCGGGCCAGCTCCGCGGCCGCTCTCTCCCGCTCCGCCGCTTGGCGACGCTCTTCAGCCGCGACCCGCTGTCGCTCCGCCTCCGCCTCTCGGGCTGCCCGTTCCTCCAAAGCCCGCACACGGGCAGCTTCCTCTTCTTGGGCTTGCTGCTCAAGCGCCTCTTGCACTTGTCGGGCCCGGGCCCAGGCGTCCTGCATGCGCTGCTGGGCGATCGAGGCCTGGGCGCTCAGCGCGTCGGTGGCGGACCCCTGAATGCGCTGCCGCTCACCCTCCTTGGGGCGGCGGTCGGGCGCCGGCTGGCTGTGCGAGGGCGAGAACGTTGGGGGACGCTGGCTTTCCCAGTTCGCCGTTGTGCCCGGCTCCCCGGCGTCCGAGGGGGGAGGCCCGGGTTCGCCAGCTGGGCCTGCGGCAGCATGATCGAGCCCATCGGGGCGGCGCTGGGCGTCCCGAAGTGCTCTCGCGGAACGCTCTCCACGACGCCGTTCTCGCAGCTTTCGGGCCTCGTCGATCTGGCGTCGAAGCTCGTCTCGAGCGGCTCCCGAGGCCGACCCCAAGCTGGCCGCCCAGCTCGCCATTCTGGCCTTGCTGACCCGCGCAAGATCGTTGGTGACCTGCTGGCCCCGGCGCTGCCAAGAGCCCCCGCCGGAGGGTGTCACCCCCGGGCCCCGAGCGCCCGCTGCAATCAGCGCCTTGCCGGCGTCGGTCTGGACCTGGTGCCGGTCGAGTCGAGCGCCCTTCGCTCGGACACCGGTCAAGTCCGCGCCGGTGAGCAGCGCCCCCCGCAGGTCCACATCACGGAGGTCTGCACCGCTGAGGATGACCCCCTGGAGGTCACTGTCCCGGAGATCGGCCCCCCGCAGCGTGGTGTTGCGCAAGGTGGCGTTCACCAAGCTGGCGTCCAGCAAGATCGCCCCGCTCAGGTCCGCTCCCGACCAGTCCCCGTCGTCGAGGGTGGCCCCTTCCAAGTCCACATCGCGGGCCCCGACCGACCGCGCATCCACGCCGCGCAGCCGCGCACCCCGCATCCGCGCACCGTGCAGTCGCCCCTGATCGAGGCGGGCCCCGGTGAGCTGGGCCCCGCTGAGGTCCGCCCGATGGAGCTGGGCCTGGGACCACGCGCTGCCCTCCAGCCGCGCACTTCGAAGGTGGGCACCTCGAAGATCGGCCGGCGGTGCATCGATGGGGGAGGGGAGACCGGGCATGGACCGTCGGGCGTCAGGAAGCAGTGCGCCGCAGTCTACCCGGGATGGCCCATGCTTCCGCCGTGGACGGCGCGGATTCCCTGTCGACCCCTTCTCGGTGCACCGCACGACGCCGGCGGGCCCTGCTGTGGGCGCCCTGCTGGGGTCCCCCCGAGAGCCCGTTCGGTAGAGGCCGCTGATCGGGATCCTGGGCACGTCCTGGGCGTTTGCTCCCGTCCCGGCGCCGCCTTAGACCCTGCGGCGTCGACGCTCCACGCCGGGTCCCGCCTGGCGCCTCTGGAGCGCCGTGTCCCGATTGGTTGCACCAGCAGCCAGTGGGAAGCCTGTCCCCGCGCGCTGTGCCCCACACGGTGCCCTGACCCTCCAACGGCGACATCCTGCGAGTCTCGCGGCTGTCCCGTGCGCCCCTCACCGAGACATTCCTCCCCATGCACAAGCTTGTCATTGAAGGCGGTCGTCCGCTGCGTGGTCGCGTCCGCATCAGCGGTGCCAAGAACGCTGCGCTGCCCATCCTGATCGCCACGCTGCTGGCCCCCGGTGAGCACGTCATCACGAATGTGCCCGACCTGGTCGACATCAGCAGCACACTGAGTCTGCTGGGCCGCATCGGCTGCCCCTCTCTGGTGGGGCCCGACGGCGCCGCCGACCACACCGTCCGCCTCGACACGTCGCGGATCGCGTTCTCCGAGGCTCCCTACGACGTCGTGCGCAAGATGCGGGCGAGTGTGCTCGTGCTCGGACCGCTGCTCGCCCGGTGTGGCAAGGCGCGGGTCTCCCTGCCGGGGGGATGCGCCATCGGCGTGCGACCGGTCGACCAACACCTCAAGGGCCTCGAAGCCCTGGGCTGTGTCTTTGAGCTGTCCGGCGGCTACATCAACGCCCACGTCTCCCACCTCAAAGGTGCCGACTTCAGCTTCGACATGCCCACGGTCACGGGCACCGAGAATGTCCTGATGGCGGCCGTTCTCGCGGAGGGTGTCACCGTTCTTCGCAATGTGGCGCGCGAGCCCGAGATCGTCGATCTGGTGCGGTTCTTGCGCAGCATGGGGGCGCGCATCGAAGGCGAGGGCTCTGACACGCTGCGGGTGGACGGGGTGCCCGCGCTGCGGCCCGCCCGGGTGCCCTACGCCATCCTCCCTGACCGCATCGAAGCCGGCACCTACCTGATGGCGGGTGCGCTCACGGGCGGCGACGTTCTCGCCGAGGGCGCGCGGGCTGAAGACCTCCGGCCGCTGCTCCAGAAGCTCCAGGCGGCGGGCTGCGAGATCACCACCGACGACAACGGCGTGCGGGTGCGGCGTGTGGGCGCTCTCAAAGCGGTGGACATCGTCACCCAGCCCCATCCGGGCTTCCCGACCGACATGCAGGCCCAGTGGATGGCGCTGATGAGCCTCGCGGAAGGCCAGACCACCGTCCACGAGACCATCTTCGAGAACCGCTTCATGCATGTTCCCGAGCTGTCCCGGTTGGGTGCCGACATCCATGTCACCGGCAACCTGTCCACGATTCGCGGGGTGCCCAGCCTCAAGGGCGCCACCGTGATGGCGACCGACCTGCGGGCCAGTGCGTCGCTCGTCCTGGCGGGCCTCGCGGCCTCGGGTCAGACCGAAGTGTTGCGCATCTACCACTTGGATCGGGGCTATGGCGGCCTTGTCGCCAAGCTTCAGGCCCTGGGCGCGGCCATTCGGCGCGTCGAGTCCGATGTGGTGGTCCCGGTGGGATCGGTGGAACCGGGGCCGCCCGCAGCGACAGGCGCCGGGCCGAACGGGGCAGCATCGAGCGTCTGACACCACCCCAGGAGGGCTGAGCGGATGGTGCCTCGCGAAGTCATCGAAGCGATCCGGGAGCGCCTCGACATTGTTGAGGTGGTGGGCGAGGTCGTCACCCTCCAGCGCAAGGGCGGGTCCCACATGGGGCTCTGCCCATTCCACCAAGAAAAGTCGCCCAGCTTCTCTGTCGTCCAGAGCAAAGGCATCTACCACTGCTTTGGGTGCGGCGAGGGCGGCGACGCCTTCGCATTTGTCCAGAAGACCCGCGGCATCAGCTTCTTCGAGGCCATCAAGGAGCTCGGCGAGCTGGTCGGCGTGCCGGTCGAAGAGCGAGAGCTTCGTCCCGAAGAGCGCCGCCGGATGCGGGTGCGAGCCTCTCTGATCGAGGTCATGAACGAGGCCGCGGACTGGTTTCACGCCAACCTCATCGCCCGGCCGGTGGGGCGAGAAGCGCTGGAGTACCTGACGGGCCGGGGCATCACCGAAGAGACCATCTCCCGGTGGAAGCTCGGCTATGCGGCCCCCGGCTGGGATGGGCTGCTGAACCACCTCCACGGCAAGGGAATCGACGCCGCCCAAGCGGTTGCCGCGGGCTTGGCACGCCGCCGAACGAACTCCCAGGGGGCCTACGATCTGTTCCGGGATCGGGTCATCGTGCCGATCTGCGACACCCGGGGCCGCACCGTGGCCTTTGGTGGACGGGTGATGCCGGGCGCTGAGGCGGGCAAGGACGGCAGCAAGCCGCCCAAGTACGTCAACAGCCCCGAGACTGAGGTCTACAAGAAGTCCCACACGCTGTTCGGACTCAGCCGGTCCCGCAGCGCCGTGCAGCGCCGCAACCGCTTGCTGGTGGTGGAGGGCTACTTCGATGTCATCTCGCTGCACCAAGCCGGGTTTGCCGAGAGTGTGGCGACGTGTGGCACGTCATTGACCGCCGAGCACGCGCGCATCATTCGCCCGCTCACTCACACGGTCATCGCGCTGTTCGACGGTGACGAAGCCGGCATGCGAGCGGCCGCGCGAAGCTTGGAGATCTTCGTCGAGCAGGGGATCGAGCCGAAGCGACTGAACCTGGGTCAGTTCAAAGACCCCGATGAGTTCGTGCAAGCCCGGGGGCCCGAGGCGCTGGAGACCCTGCTGCGGGGGGCGAGTCCGGTCTTTGATCTGGTCGTGGACCGCGCCATCCGCCGCTTCGGCAGCACGCCGGGGGGCCGCCAAGACACGCTGGTCGAGCTGCTTCCGCTGATTCGCAAGTTTCCAAGCGTCTCGCGGGCCAAGATTGTGGAGACGTTGTCGCGAAAGCTGGGCCTCGCCGAAGCGATCATCGTGGAGCAGATCGGTCGGGAGACCCAGACGCCGGCCCCCCGCAGCCAAGCCCCCCCGCTGCGATGGCGGGGCACGGTGGAGCTCAACCACTTGCTCTGGCTGGTCATCCACCACCGAGAGGCTGCCGCGAGTGTGCTCGCCGAGGTCGATCCGGTGCTCGTCAGCGATCGTGAGTCTGTCCGCCGAGCGGTCGGCATGTTGCTCAGCGGGGTGCGGCTCGACGAAGTGGTGTCTGGGTTGGACGATGCCGATCTTGCACGGGTGCTCCGGGCCGCCGCCGCCCGGGCCGGTCTGTATGCCGACAGCCAAGCGCGGGACGCCACCGCAGAGATAGTGGCAAAGCTGCAGAATGCCGTGTTGGCGGGCGAGCTACTGCGCCTCGACATGGCGCTTCGGGATTGCGACCCGGCGCTCGACCGGCAACAATACCGCACCTTGTTGCAAGAAAGGCAAGCGCTCATTCAGAAACGTCGCAACTTGTCGCGCCCGATCGGTGATCGGAACGGATAGGGGTTCGGCGCAACACCATGGCCTGCCCAAGTATTGCAACAAAGTGAGCGTTTTTGAGTCATCCCTCAAGCTGTTCGACGGTCCTCGGGGCCGAAGGTGGGGGGCAACCGGGGTCGATGAATCCGTCGACCGGTTGTCAGTCTTCGAATGGCCCACGCTTGACCAAAGCCTCGCCACGAGCAAGCAGGACAGCTATGCCGACGGGCTCCCCCGGTTCCCACCGTTGCACATTCGACTCGTGGGTGGTGGGGCTGCCGGCTCCCGACTTGTCTCGCACCCCTTTTTGCCCCCCCCATCAGATGGGTCTCCGCTCCGCCCCCGCGGCAAGCCGAGGCACTTCGCCCCCTCCATTTGCAGAGGTAGTCGGATGCTGAAGGACAAGGACCTCAAGGAGATCCAGGCCCTCATCCATATGGGAAAGCAGCGTGGGTACGTCACCTACGCGGAGATGAACAACTTTCTCCCCACGCACCTCGTCTCGGCCGACCAGCTCGATGATCTGATGATCATGTTCTCGAAGCTGGACATCGAAGTCGTGAACCGCGTGAAGAAAGCGGCGGCCGAGCGCCGGCGCGGCGGCAGCATGGACGACAACGGGCGGCGCCCGGAAGAGACCAATGCTGCCCGCAGCTCCGATCCCGTGCGGATGTACCTGCGCAAGATGGGCTCGGTGCCGCTGTTGTCTCGTGAAGGCGAGATTGAGATCGCCAAGCGGATCGAAGAAGGGGAACAGATCGTCGAGCGCCATGTGCTGACGTCCTCCTTTTCGGTCAACATCCTCGAGCAGATGGTCGAGGCTGAAGAAGCCCGGTGTGCCAAGGCGATTCGGGGCGGCAAGAAGCCCCGGCGCACCCGCACCACCGATGGGATGAGCCTCCACGCGAAGCTCGACGAAGTGAAGGTCCTGGTTGGCGAGCGCCAGGAAGCCCGCCGCAAGCTGCAGCGTGCCAAGTCGAAGAAGCGCCAAGAAGAAGCCGAAGGCGCGCTCGGTGAGGCCGATGAGGCGATGCTGCTGGCGCTCCGTGCGGCAGGCATCACGAAGAAGCAGCTCCAAGACGCAGTGCTGGTCTTCAAGAAGGCCTGGGCCGAGATCGTCCAGTACGAGCGCGGCATCGAGCGTGTGGCCAGTGAAGCCCACGTGGACGTGGCCGATCTGCGCCGCCTCATCCGCAAGGTCCGCCGCACCCCGGATCGCGGTGGGCGGGCTGTGGTGGAAGACACGGGCATCACCGAAGAACAGTGGGCCGACTTTGACAGTCGGGTCCGTCGTCAGCTTCGCCGCATTCGCAAGGTGGAAGAGCGCTACGACATCTCCCGCGACGAGCTGTATGTGCTGTCGAAGGAGTCCCGTCGGGGGCTCGCGATGGCCGAGCAAGCCAAGTGCGAGCTGGTCGAAGCGAACCTGCGTCTCGTGGTGAGCATCGCCAAGAAGTATACGAACCGTGGCTTGCAGTTCCTGGACCTCATCCAGGAAGGCAACATCGGCCTGATGAAGGCCGTCGAGAAGTTCGAGTACCGCCGCGGCTACAAGTTCTCGACCTACGCCACGTGGTGGATTCGTCAGGCCATCACTCGGGCGATTGCCGACCAGGCGCGGACCATCCGCATCCCGGTCCACATGATCGAGACCATCAACAAGCTGGTGCGCACCCAGCGCCACCTTGTTCAAGAGATGGGACGGGAACCCACGCCCGAAGAGATCGCCGAGAAGATGGAAATTCCGGTCGACAAGGTCCGGAAGATTCAGAAGATCGCGAAGGAGCCCATCTCCCTCGAGACCCCCATTGGCGAAGAAGAAGACAGCCACTTGGGCGACTTCATCGAGGACAAGAACATCGCGTCCCCGGCCGAGAACGTGGTGAATGGCTCCCTGGAAGAGACCACCCGCAAGGTGCTCGCGACCCTCACCCCCCGGGAAGAGCGGGTGCTCCGCATGCGCTTTGGCATCGGTGAGCACTCCGACCACACTCTCGAAGAGGTCGGGCAAGACTTTGAAGTCACCCGCGAGCGCATCCGCCAGATCGAAGCGAAGGCACTGCGCAAGCTGCGCCATCCCGCGCGAAGCAAGCGGCTCAAGTCCTTCATAGAGACCTGATTCCGTTTCGCTGTGATGCCCTGCGGGCGGTACTTCTCGGGCCTATAGCTCAGTTGGTCAGAGCACCCGGCTCATAACCGGAGTGTCCCAGGTTCGAGCCCTGGTGGGCCCACCTCCTTCCCGCAGGCATCGCAGCCTCTTGGCCCGGCCAGTCCTCGCCGAGCGCGGGCGCCCTCAGGGGTTGGGTGGGGCCAGCAAGTCTTCGAGAAACCACGCCGAGAGCTGGGCCCGACCATCCACGCCGGCCTTCTTGTAGACCCCACGGGCCTGCTCGCGGCTGGTGCGCTCGGACGTGTCGCGGACGCTCGCGACCTCCTTGAAGGACAAGCCCTTGAGCAGGAGCAGCGCGACCTCCCGCTCGGCTTCAGTGAGGGCCCAGGTGTCGAACTGGTGGTCCACGGCGGTGCCCAGTCCCTGGAGCAGCTCGTCCGCCTTGGCCTTCCAGTCCGCAGCTTCCCGAAGCTCGGCCCGGTGGCGCCGGTAGAACCGCACCGCGCCGGCACCCGCCACCGCTGCTGCGAGGCCTTCTGCGGCCACGTGGATCAGCTGGACGCCGGACCCCACATCCAGGATGAGGTCGATGCAGACCAGCAGCACCACACTGCTGAAGATGCCCATGGCGATGGTGTTCTCGTTCACACCTGTCATCTGACGCATGGTCGCTTCTGCCGTCGGTGGTGAGGCTCGGGCCAGGAGGTGCCCATGGCCCGTCGTGCTCTATCCACCGTCCTGCTCTCAGGACTCATCCTCTTCTCCCTGATCCAGCTCGTGCCGTACCGCGTGGAGAACCCGCCCGTGCGCCAGGAGCCGGCCTGGGACAGCCCGCAGACCCGGGAGCTTGCGCAGCGTGCGTGCTTCGACTGCCACTCCAACGAGGTCCGGGTGCCTTGGTACGGCCATGTCGCGCCGGTCGCTTGGGTGGTGCGCAGCCATGTCGAGGAGGCGCGGGCGGAGCTGAACTTCTCTGAGGTGGACCGCCCACAGCGCGAAGCCCACGAGGCCGGTGAAGAGGTCCGGGAAGGCGAGATGCCCCCCTGGTACTACACCCCGATGCACCCCGAGGCCCAGCTCACCGAGGCGCAGTGGAGCTCCCTCGCCGCCGGGCTCGACGCCACGCTGGGGACCGAAGAAGCCGGTGAGGGCAGGGCGAGCGGGCGCGACCGGCTCGAGCCCAGCGATCAGCGCTTGGACGATGAGGACAGCGACTGACAGCACATCGCCACAGCGGTTGGCCCGCCGCCGACCGCTGTGCCGACCCGCAGGTCTGGGGTGGTGGGCCGGGCATGACCCGCCTGACTCACCCCCTTCTCCGCAGGCGCCGCGGCCTCCTGGTGTAGGCTGTCGGGGCTGTGGGTGGCCGACGTCACCCCGCCAGGGAGGTTTGCGTGAACGACGAGCTGCTGGAGATCCACGACCTTTTGAAGGTCGAAGTGGAGCTGGAAGCCCTCAAGGCTGAAGCCGGGGCGTTGGCGGCTTCGGTGAAGAAGCGCCGAGCAAGGGTGGGCGAGCGCGAGTCTGAAGAGGCAACAGCACGGGAAGACCTCAAGGTGGTTCGACGGGCGGAGCTCGATCTGCAGCGGCGGCTCGATGACTACGTGCGCCAGCGGGATCGCACCAAGGACCTGATCGACACCGGGCGTGCCCCCGACTTCTTGGCTGCCGAGCGCCAAGTCAAGGGCTGCCAGGAAGTGGTGGACCGCCTCGAGGGCGAGCTGCTGGAGGCGATGGAGGCCCGCGAGGCGGTCGAGAAGCGCATCGCCGTCGCGCTTGAGGGCGTCGGCATCGAGAAGGCCCGGGTGCGGGATGCACTGGAACGGCAGCGCACGCGCCGGCCCGAGGTCGAGACCCGGTGGAAGGTGATTGCTCCGCTGCGCAAAGAGCGCCGAGGTGCACTCGCGCCGGATCTGCTCCGAAAGTACGACGATCTGCGGGGCCGCAGCCGGCCGGTGCTCATCAAGGTCATCGACGGATCGTGCGAGTTCTGCCACATGCGGGTCCAGCCCAACATCATCCAGAACTTCGACCGGGATCGACTGGCGAGCTGTTCGGGATGTGGGTGCTGGTTGCGGGAGGTCGTGGACACCTCACCGGACAGCGACGCCGACGACGAGTAGCGAAGCGGCCGGGCGCCTTGCTGCGCAGTTGACGTGGCGATAGCAACTTGGCGTCGGAGTGGACCTGATGATCGCCGGCGGTGCGGCTGGCCTGGGGGAACATCCTCCAGATCGGCGGCCGCGGGAGGAAAGTCCGAGCACCGTAGGGCAAGACGCCGGGTAACTCCCGGTCGGGGCGACTCGGAGGAAAGCGCAACAGAGAGCAGACCGCCACCCAAGGGTCCGTGTGCAGCGTCTCTTGAAGGCGAGCGCCGGGGAGCGGGAGACCGCTTCGGTAAGGCTGAAAGGGTGTGGTAAGAGCACACCGGCGGCCCTGGAGACAGGGTCGGCCAGGCAAACCCCGTCTGGTGCAAGCTCGACGATGAAGCGATTGAGGGCGGCTCGTCCGAGGCTTCAGGGTGGAGTGCTGGAGCCCGTCGGCAACGGCGGGCCTAGAGGAATGATCGTCGCCGAGGGCAGGGGAGACCCACCTTCGGAACAGAACTCGGCTTACGGGCCGGTCCGACCCACCCCGGAACCTGCAAAGGGACCGGGGTGGCTACCTCTTGCTCAGGTCGGGCGCGGCCATGGGCACGGCGCTGGCGTCCCGAAAGTCGGCGGTTGGGGGCTGCCACGCAGGGCCCCTCCGGGGTACTCCTTCCCATCACCGATGGTTGTCAGGCCGAAAGGGGAATCAACATGGGCATGAAAGAAGACGCACTGGAATACCACACCCGCGGACGGGCCGGAAAGCTCGAAGTGGTGGCAACCAAGCCTCTCTTGACCCAGCGCGACCTCACCCTGGCCTACTCCCCGGGCGTTGCAGAGCCCTGCCGCATCATCGCCAACCGCCCGGACGCGGTCTACGACTACACAGCCAAGGGCAACCTTGTGGCGGTGGTCACCAATGGCACCGCGGTGTTGGGCCTTGGCAACATCGGTCCCCTCGCCGGCAAGCCTGTGATGGAGGGCAAGGCAAACCTGTTCAAGAAGTTCGCCGACATTGACTGCTTCGACATCGAGCTGGATGCCGACACCGCCGAAGAGATCATCGCGGCCGTCAAGGCGATTGCGCCGACCTTCGGTGGCATCAACCTCGAAGACATCCGCGCGCCCGAGTGCTTTGTTGTCGAGAACGAGCTCAAGAAGGCCCTCGACATCCCAGTCTTCCACGACGACCAGCACGGCACGGCCATCATTGCTGGCGCGGCTCTCCGCAACGCTTGCGAGGTCACCGGTCGCGAGATGTCGAAGGTGCGCTGTGTCTTCTCCGGCGCGGGTGCTGCGGCCATCGCAACGGCGCGGCTGTTTGTCGAGATGGGCGTCCAGCGTGAACACATCTGGATGTTCGACAGCACGGGCTTGGTCTACAAGGGCCGGACCGAGGCGATGTTTCCCGAAAAGGAAGTGTTCGCCCAGGACGGCGGCCATGTCAGCTTGGGTGAAGCGCTCGCCGGCGCGGATGTGTTTGTGGGCTTGTCAGTGGGCGGGGTGCTCAAGGGCGACATGATCCGTGGCATGGCGCCGCAGCCCATCGTCTTTGCGATGGCCAATCCCGATCCCGAGATCACCTACGATGACGCAAAGGCGGCCGTTCCCGACGCCATCGTCGCCACGGGTCGGTCCGACTTTCCCAACCAGGTCAACAACGTCTTGGGCTTTCCGTTCCTGTTTCGTGGCGCCCTCGACTGCCGCGCCCGGGGCATCAACGAAGCGATGAAGGTGGCCGCTGTGGACGCGCTCGCTGCGCTGGCCCGCGAGGACGTCCCCGACTCGGTGCTGTCGGCCTACGGCCTCGACACCCTCGCCTTCGGGCCGGACTACCTCATCCCCAAGCCCTTCGATCCGCGGGTCCTGCTCTGGGTGGCCCCCGCCGTGGCCAAGGCCGCTGAAGAGTCGGGCATCGCCCGGGCGCCAATTGCCGACTACGGCGCCTATCGGGACCGTCTCGAGAAGCTGATCGAGCGGTCGAAGGAGCTCATCCGGCCGCTGATGAACCGGGCCCGCACTGAGCCGTCCCGCATCGTGTTCACGGACGGCACCCATCCCAAGGTGCTGCGGGCGGCCCAGATCTTGGTGGACCAGGGCATCTGCCGGCCGGTGCTGGTGGGCGAAGAGTGGAAGATTCTCCAGCGGGCCACCCGCGCCCGGGTTGACCTCAAGGGTGTCGAGATTGTCGACATCAACAACGAGGAGCGGATCACCGAGTACGCCCAGGCGCTGTGGAAGGACCGCCAGCGCAAGGGCATGACCCTGTCCAGCGCGAAAGCCGCCATCCACAACCCCATCTTCTTTGGGTTGATGATGGTCAAGCGGGGCGAAGCCGACGGCCTGGTCGGCGGCATCGCGACGCCCTACCACCAGACCATTCGTCCGGCGCTGCGTGTGCTGGGCACCCGCCCGGGGGTGCGTGTTGTGAGCGGTGTCTACGCCATGCTCTTCAAAGAGCGCCGGCTCTACTTCGGCGACTGCACCATCAACACCCACCCCGACGCCGAGACCCTGGCCCGCATCGCGCTGAACACCGCCGAGGTCGCCGAGAGCTTTGGTGACACTGCGCGAGTCGCGATGCTGTCCTGGTCGGACTTTGGCGAGGGGGCCGAGGCGGAGGATGTGGTGCGCATGCGCAAGGCGGTCGACATTGCCCGCAAGCTGCGCCCAGACATCATCATCGACGGCGAGATGCAAGCCGACACCGCCGTGGATCCGGTGAAGGCGTCCGAAGACTTCCCCTTCAGCGCCGTCGCAGGCAGCGCCAACGTGTTGATCTTCCCCGATCTTGCGAGTGGCAACATCGCCTACAAGCTGCTCCGTGATCTGGGTGGTGCGACGGCCATTGGGCCCATCATCCACGGGCTCGGCTCCCCGGTGAATGTGCTCGCTGTGGGCAGCACTGTGGATGATGTGGTCAACGTCGCCGCCATCACCGTGGGCCAGGTGCTCGACCGGGCCAAAGAGGCGTCAGAAGCATGAGCGGGATGGCCGTCGGCGCTGCACTCTTGGGCCCCCCGGAACCCGACGGGGCGGTGCCCTTTGTGGTGGCCGGGCTGCCGGTCGATGGCCAGGTGACCGTGGCTGCGGGCCTGATGGTCGGTGGGCAGGGGCTGCGGGATGTCGACGGCAGCGTGGTGGACGTGGCCGCTGCCGAGCAGATCTTTTCGCGCTCCGCCGGTCACCACGGCCTCGCTGCGGTGCCGCTGCACGTGGCGCTGGCCTTCGGAGACCGTGTTTTGCGGGAGGGAGGGGCTCGGCCGCCGGCGCCCTGGACCGCGCTGTGGGCCACCGTGCCCGACGGCACCCGGGCCACTGCGACGATGACCGATCCGCTGCGGCGCCTGGACCAGACCCTCGTGGCCTCGTTCTTGGCCCGCACCGAGCCCTGGGTGGAACCCGATGGGCACGTCATCTTTGGCTTGACCCAGTCCCGCCTCAGCGAGGTCATCCCGCCGCTTCTGGATGCGCTGCAGCAGGACACCACCGACGTGGACCGCCAACGGGCGGTGGTGGACGCGGTGGCCGACTTGTCCCGGCAGGCCCTCGACGACGACGCACGCGCTGCGTGGATTCTCGGGATGGACGTGCTCAGCGTCATTCACGACAGTGGCGATGCCCACCGCTCGGCCCGCCACACGGCGTTGGCCATGCGGGAAGGGATGACCGGCGACCAGATCCCCTTCGTGCGCATCTGGGTGGAGCGAGCGCTGCGGAGCACCATGGAGCTGGCACTCCAGCTTCGCGGGCCGCGCCCTCTGGCCGAGCGCTTGGCCGCCCGAGGCATCGACACCCCGCAATAAGCGAAGGTCAGTACGCGAGGGTCTCTTCGCCCAAGGCGAGCCGCAATCCACGGACGGCGTGGGCCGAGTCGCCGATGACGTCCAAGTACATCTGCTCGCTGGCCTTTCGCAGTGCAGGCAGGTTGCTGTAGACCTTCTGGTCTTCGAGAGCTTGCACGGTGAGCACGATCTGGTCGGCAGCGCCCTTGAGGATGACTTGGTGCTCGGCCGTGGGCTGATAGATGCCGAGAATGGCCATCTTGTGCATGCTCTCAACGAAGTGGCCGACAAACTTGAGCCGCTGGATCAGCAGCATCAGCATGTGCTGGGGGTTGTCGATCTTCTTCATCAGGTCGTCGTAGACCTTGAGCTCCCGCGGCAGCCGCCAGTACATCAGCGCGACCTGCCCCTGGAGGCCCTTCTCGCTCAGGTCTGTGTGGTGGCCCCGCCCGCTCGCATACGCCACACCTTGCAGCAAGTGGGCCCCGCCGCACGTGAACCGAAAGATGCCCTGGCCGCGCTTCTCGAAGGCTGCGCCGGCTTGCATCGCATCGAACAGGAACTGGCTCTCGCTCACCAGCACCGATGTGTTGAACAGCGCGAAGTCCTGCATCGACATCTCGATGCCGTCCGCTGCGGTCCAGCGCAGGTCGGTGCCCCCATCCGGCGGTGGCGGCGCCCAGGCCGCGAGCGCTTGAAGCGCCCAAGGCATGTCGTTCGTGTTGGAGAACGACGAGCGGTTCAGCTTCGGGTCCAGCGACGACGAGACCAGTGCGCCCCGGTAGAGATCGGCGATGGTGTGGGGCTTGCCCTGGACCGTCACGGCGAGCTCAGGCGGCGCGCCCGTCTCGGTGAGAACCTTGAGCATCAGGGCTGTGTGGGGCTCGATGCGCTGGTCGCCGCGCTTGCGGGGAAAGCGCACGAAGGTGTGGCCATCGACCACAAACTCTTCTGCGAACTCCGAGAACAGCCAGCTGGTGGCGTTTTGCCCGTTTTGAAGCGTGAACTCTGGTCCGAGGGCCAGCATCCCGTGACCAATGGCCCAGGGGTTCTGGGGGTCGCCCGCGTCGTGCTTGAGCATCGCGACCAGCTTTTCGATGGTGGCGGTGTAGCGCGCGTCGGCCGGCAGTGGTGCCGGGGTGCGCCCATTGCGGGTGGGGGGAACCGGCTTGAGGGTTGCGATGTCCGCCGCGCTCAACCGCCCCGCATCCGAGACCGGGGGTGCGGTCTGGAAGGTCTCGGTCTTCGCGGCCGGTGCGGCGTCCACGACGGGCGCTGGCTCGTCGCAGCCACCGAGGCACAGGAGCGCAAGGAGAGCGGCGGACCGCATCAGCCTTCGTCCTCGCGGCGCTTCGCCTCGACGGCCGCGGCCTCTTTGTCGATCTTCATCTGGACGACATCGATGCGCTCGATCTCATCGTCGGACACGATGAAGACGATGCCCTGGTTCACGGCGATGCGGGGGTGGGTGAGGGGGCGCTCGATGACCTTGAGCGACCACTCCTTCTTCTTCGGGTTCTTGAACTTGTGCACCCAGCCGGTGTCGGTCAGCACCCAGATGTTGCCGTCCTCGTCCAGGGTGATGTCCATGTCCTCGAAGCCCTGGTCGAGCATCTCGTAGGGAATCACCGTACCGTAGCGGAAGCCGTCCACGGAGTACTGGATGATCTCACGGCCATACGCCATGAGCAGCTTGCCGTTGCGCTGGACCTCGACGGCGTTGGGGGTGCCGTCGGGCAGCTTGAAGCGACCCACTTCCTCGGAGTCCAGGCGGTAGACCACCGCCTCGTTCTGCATGATGGCGACGAGCTGCTTCTTGGCGGCGACCCAGGCCACATACGCTTCTCCGCCGACGCCACCCGCCGGCGACCGGCTGGTCTCGACCGTCCAGGAGATCTGGGGCTTGCCATCCCCATCGTAGACCTGCACCCGGCCCAGGGCGTCGATGCCCGCGAAGCCGTCGGACTCTTTGCCCGGCACCATGTCGATGTCGATGGGCGTCACCCACGCGCCGGACTCTTCGCCGGCCTTGGACCCCGACGCGTACCAGTCGCGGGTGCCGTCGAACCACCGGTTGGTGATGTCCCGGGCAGGCCCCCACTGGCGCTGGGGGCGACCTTTCTGGCCGAAGCGCTGGATGCGGTTGTTGCCAATGTCGGCGACATAGACGCGGCCTTCGCGGTCCGCCTCGATGTTGATTGGCTCGCCAAAGCTCTGGAGAGCGCCGAGCACATTGCCGGGCTCGCCCCAGTACCCAACGTTGCGGTTCTCAGTGCCGATGAGCTCTTGGTAGGCGTAGAAGATCTCGACCTGCTCGGCGAGCTGGGCTTCTTCGATGCCCGTCGCGCGCAGGGCGGCCATCTCGAGGGCCGGGATGCCGTTGGGGTCTTTGAGCTTGCGGATGGCCTTTTGGGCCCGCTTGGACGAGGCGATGGCCTGGGCCCGGAAGCCATCGGGCACCGACTTTGCGACCGCCGGCCGAATGAACGCCGGACCGTCGGCCACCGCGTCCATGATGAACGCCAAGGCGTCCCGGTCGCCAAACTCCGCCGACTTGCACTGGGCATAGGCCGCGTCGAGCTCGGCCTTGAACTCGTTGGCTTTCCGGTCGGCGTCGCCGGTCGCGAGCCACTGGTCGAGTCGTGCGGTCGTGCCGCCGTCGAAGCTGGGGAAGTTGACCGCAATCTCGGCGATGTGCAGGTTCTGGTAGACAAAGCCCTCGTAGGCTTCGACCACCTCCACCCGTATCTTGCGGCCGCTGCCCGTGACGGGCACCTCCACCTTGCGCAGGCCATCATCGACGCGGACCGGCTCACCCGAGGGCTCGCCATCCACGTAGATCTGGATCTTGGACGGGCGGGCGCTCTCCCGATGGGAGCGCTTGCCCAAGGACAGGTCGCCGGGCCAGATGGTGATGTTCGACAGCGGGGTGGTGCGCCCCAGGTCGACCTCCAGCCACGAGCCTTCACCAGAGCCATCGACCCCCTCGGCCCACGAGGTGGACAACAGGCCATCGAACGCCAAAGCGGCGCGGTAGCGGACATCTTCGCGGGTCAGCTCGCTGGATCCACGGGGGGCGGCGACAGCGTTGAGGCTCGCGGCAATAAGCAGCCATGCGGGCATCGGAACTCCGAGAGGCAAGGGAAGAGGGCGATGGTCGCGGCTTGGGCGCTTGGGAGCAAGCCCTGTTGGTACGGGTTCGCAGGATGCTCACCGACCCGGCCGCGTCACTTCAAGTCGGTGCGGGCCCAGGGAACCAACGCAGCACCTCGCATCCGGCTTCCTCCCGGGCGCGGGTGAGCACGGGCATGGACAGGCTGGCGGGGGCGAGGGGCCCTTGGCACCACGGGTTCAGCCAAGCGCGGGCGTCGGTGGGCACACCCCCCGCACCAGCGGCGGGCGCGGCGAGCACCAAGCCCAAGAGGTCCCGGTGGAAGGGATCTCGGAACAGGCTCGGGCTCTGTTCGGCGCCGTAGTGGATCTCCATCCCGTTGGCGCCCCCGGCCGTGATGGCGATGGGCTTGCCCAGGAGGTGCTCCCGCAACGAGCCGGGCCCTGCCGGCCAAGGCAGGCTGCTGGTCGCGACCACCAACACTCCCCGCTGGCGGGGGGCGCTCGACCGGCGGCGGTCCAGCTCCGTCACCACGGTTCGTTGGAGGGCTTCCACGGCGTGAAGGCCGTCCAGCGGCGGCAATGCGAAGGCCACCACGCCGGAGCTTGCCGTCGCGCGCTCCCCCGTCAGGGCAAACTCAAGGCTGATGTTGTCGTCGTCGTAGGCCGCGTAGCGACCCTCCCAGCCGCCCCGGTCCACTTCGCGCAACCACAGATCGATGGCGCGGCGCACCGGCTCGGGATCGAAGTCATGCGCCAGCCAACGTCGCACCACCACCGCAATGCGGGACCGGGATCCCACCCGGTCGAGGGCTCGAGACAAGCGTGCGATCACTTGTCCGTCGGCGACAGGGCGCGCTTGGCGGACAAAGCCAATCGGCAGCACATCAACCAGCTCACCGCCTGGCGCCCGGGCTTCGAGGATGGGGCCCGGCCAGCGGGGCGACACCACCGTCCAGTCCGAGTCGTCCAAGATGCGGGCGGCGGTCGCGGTGGCCACCCCTTGAAAGAAGCGCCGGTTGTCGAGGCTGCGCAGCAGGTCGGCGGTGTGGTCCGCGAGCGCTTGGGGCAAGGGCTCCAGGGCCCGGGTCAGCCACGCGCGCATGGGGGCCCCGTCGTCGTCCGCAAGCTGCTTGAGGAAGCAGTGTCGGGACCCGGGCAAGCGCGCGAGCTCATCGAGGAGCGCAGGCGAGAACGGCGTGGGCGAGTGGGGCTGGGCCGTCATGGGGTGCTCCGCGCGTGGGCCGCTGCGCGAACCCGGCGCACCCGACTATCGCGAGGACGGCCATCCCGTCGAGAAAACGGGCGGGGTCGGCACGGAGAAGCAGGCTCAGGCTTCCCAGCGGGCCTTGGGTGGTGCGAGCAACCCATCCTCGGGGAGCTGCAGGGTCACTTCCCGGTTGCGGTCGATGGACAGCACGTCCATCGGACAGACCTGGATGCAGATGCCGCACTGGATGCACGCCGAGTTGCCGTTGTGCATCAGCTCTTGGGTCTGGGCAAAGCGCTGAACGTCGATGCCCATCTGGCAGTAGCGGGTGCACTCGCCACAGCCGATGCACTTGTGGTTGGCCCGAATGGTGATCTTGGAGAACCACTTGGCGAGCGCTTCCATGTAGGCGCGCAAGGGGCAGAAGAAGCGGCACCAGACGCGGTTGCCCAGGTACGGGTAGAGCGCCACACCCAGCACACTCGCCAACCAGAAGTCGACCATCAGCCCGTACCAGTGCTCCGCGAAGACCTTGGCGTCGGTCAGCGCGCCGGCTTGGATGAAGCCCCAGGCGTCGTTTGCGATGAGCAGCGTGGTCGGGATGGCGAGCGCATAGACCACGCGGCCAAACCACTCGGCTTGGCGTGCGGTGCGTCCCCGGGGGGCGAGGTGTCGCCAGAAGTCGCCCAGCGTCTCGGCCAGGCCACCGCAGCCGCACATCCACGAGCAGAAGCGCTGGCCGTTGTGCCGCACATACAGGGGCACCGCCACAAACGAGACGAAGGCCGCCGCCATCAACCACGCGACCACCACCCCCGTGTTGCCGGTGGCGGTCCAGGTCGGCGCATCGATGAGGCCCCAGATGTTGAGCGGCCAAGGCACCGACAAGCCGTACCACTTCCACCCACGGTCACCACCGAAGATCTGCCAGAATAGACCATTCTCGCCACCTGCGCGGATGATGGCGGGCGCGACCAGCTCTGGGATGCCGAACAGGAACAGCAGCTGGAAGGTCATGAGCGACAGGTAGCGCTTCTTCTGTTCTGGCAGGGGGTAGCGGCGAAACGCGCGAATGCCGAAGATCAGGATGATCAGGCTGTAGGTGGCGGTCCCCCAGAACGCGCCATCGACCACCCTGAAGCCCAGGTCCACCCGGAGCAGCCCCGGGAGCATCTCCAGGGGGTCACCGATGCCAAAGGGAAAGAAGCCCTTCTTGGCGACATGGGACTGGAGCGCGTCACTCCAGACGGTGCCGCTCTTGAGGATGTAGAAGCACCAGGTGATGCCGGCAAAGGCCCCAATCCACAGCGCACGGGAGGGGTGCATGTCCCCCTGCATCCGCACACCGAGCCGACGCAGAAAGGTGAGTGGCAGCCGATTCCCGATGAACACGAACACCTGATCTGCAGGGACCGTGGCCTGTTCAGGGGGGCCTTTGGCGGACGGAGGAGGAGGATGGGCTTCCGGGTCGCTGAACTTGAGCTGAACGCCTTCGTCATCGATCTTCAGGGGAGTAGACCGCAGCGCGAGGTTGAGCTTGCCTTCGCTCGCGAGGCCTTCAATGGCTTCCCGGTTGCGGGACTTGGCGCGGTGCAGCCCGTCTCCGCGGTAGCTGAGCGTGACGTCCGCGCCAGCATTCGCGAGAGACGAGGCCGCCTCTAGGGCAGAGTCGCCTCCGCCGACCACCACGATCCGCTGCCCCAAATGCTCGGCCGGATCCCGCAGCGCGTAGTGGACGGTGTCTCGCTGTTCGCCTGGAATGCCCAGGGTCCGTGCCTGGCCCCGCTTTCCCGCGGCCAGCAGCACCCGACGTGCCCGGTAGCTGTTCTCCGCGCCCGCCTCGGCGGAGGCCCCCGCATGGAACTGTTCTTCGAGCCCTTGGGCCCCCACTCGGGTCTGGACGGTGAACATGCCGCCCACCCGCCCCGCATCGAGCACCTCTTCGGGCTGTTGGATGCGGAGGGACTGTTCGTCGAGGGCTTGGCGCCAGCGGTCGACCAGCTCTTCTTTGGTCGCGTCCTCAAACCAGAAGTTGCCGGGGTTGGCCATCTCCTTGGGCTCGGAGAAGATGAGCTTTGCCCTCGGGAAGTTCTGGATGGTGGCGAAGGGAGCTTCTCGCTCGATTACCACGTATCGGAGCCCCCGCTCCTTCAAGGCCAGCGCGGCACCGATGCCCGCGGGCCCTGCGCCGATGACCACCACGTCGATCACCTCGGGGTCGGTGGATGGGCTGCCGAGGCTGTCGGCGAGGTGGTTGGCGACATCGAAGCCCTGGCGAAGGGCGACCTTGATGATGGGCGCGTCGGCCAGGTCGCCCACGATATAGAGGCCGGGCACATTCGACTGGTGGTTCCCGTCGATCTGCGGCAGCTCCCGAACCCCCAGCTTCGGTGAGAATTCAATGGAGACGTTTAGGATGTCGGGGAGGGCCACAGATGAGCTCCAGCGGGCGCACAGGTCGGGGGGCTGGGGGATGCCCCTGCGGTCGGCCCGTTTCACTGCGGTCGAGGTGGACGCGATGCCGGGCGGGCCAGGGGTGTTCCCGACGGTGCGAACGGGCGCCGGACTGCAGGGTACCACCGGGACACGCTCGACTCTCGGCTGGCGCCCCTGGGTGCTCGCTGGGTTGCTGACCCTGGGATGCGTTGCGGGATGCACCTCAGCCCCGGCGCCGACCGGCCCGGTTGTGGCGCTCATCACCATCGACACGTGGCGGCTGGACCACTTCAGCGCGACGCACACCCCCAACCTGTGGGCGCTGGCGGCGCAGGGCGAGCGCTTCACCAACGCGTGGACGCCCATCGGCTTGACCACGCCTGCCCACGTCTCGATGTGGACGGGGCTTGCGCCTTGGGAGCATGGCGTCGAAGGGAACAACCACCACGGCTATGTTCTCGACCTCGGGGTGCCCTACTACCCACAGCGACCGGCGCACGCGGCGTGGGCGAAGGGGGCATTTGTGAGCGCCTACCCGGCCGGGCCGGAGGGGGGGCTTGCGCGGGGATGGACCGTGTTCGAAGGTCCACAGAGCGGGGAGCGGCCGGGCGATGTGGCCGTGGCACAGGCGCTGGCGTGGCTGCCGACGGACCAGCCTGCGCTGCTGTGGGTGCACGTGTACGAACCCCATGGGCCGTACGTGGGCGACGGTCCGGACGATGTGGCTCGTTATGCGGAGGAAGTGTCTCGCGCGGATGCTCTGCTCAAGCCGCTTCTCGACGAGCTGACCACGAGGGGGGCACGCATTGTTGTGGCGGCGGACCACGGCGAGGTGTTGCTCGAAGAGCGCTGCGGTCGGCAGCATGAGCGGTCGGTCAGCGACAGCGTGCTGCGGGTGCCACTGATTCGGTGGGCGCCCGGGCTCACGCCGCGGGTGGTCACGGACCGGGTCGGCTTGATGGATGTGCCGACCCTGCTCGACGGGGCGAATCCGGCACCCCGCGCCCACTGGCTGGCGGAGTCCGGGATCTGTGAGGCGGGATGCAGCCCAGGGTGTGCCCCCACGGGGCTGCTCGGCCGGGACCGGATCGGAGTGTCGGACGGCGGCCGATGGGTGCTGCGGGGGGGACGCCTTCACGCACAGGGCGAGCCCAGCCCAGCGCTGGCCGAGGCGGTCATGGCGATGCCGGTGGTCACCTTGCCGGGGGCGGCCAATGCTCGAGAAGCGGCACTGCTGGGCTATACCAGCGAACCTGCCCCGTGACAGTGCTCAGCTGGAGCGCTTCTTCCGGGCGCCGGGCTTGGACCGACGCTTCTTCGACAGCGGCTTGTTGAGCTTGGGCTTGGGCCGAGCAAAGCCCTTCTTGTACTTGAAGCGATGCCCCGCCGAGTCGGGTGCTGTGCCCTCGGCGATGTCGCGCAGCCGAGCGACCTCGTCCCCACTCAGAGGGCGCACCTTGCCTCGCTCCAGTCCGCGCAGCGACACGGTGCCGAAGCTCTCGCGCCGCAGCTTGGACACCGGGTGGCCCACGGCGTCCATGAGGCGGCGAATCAGGCGGTTGCGGCCTTCGGTCACCGTCAGCTCCACCCAGGCGTTGCCGCCTTCGGTGGCGTCCACAACGCGCGCTTTGCAGGGGCCAGTGGACCCGTCTTCCAGCTTCACGCCGCGCCGGATGCGCTTCATGGTCTTGTCGTCCGGCGTCTTCCAGACCTTGGCCATGTACCGCCGGGGCACTTGGTTCGAGGGGTGGGTCAGCGCGTGGGCGAGGTCACCGTCGTTGGTGAAGAGCAGCAGCCCTTCGGTGTCCATGTCCAGTCTCCCGACCGGCTCCAGTCGCTCGGAGATGTGCTCCACCATCTCGTGCACACTCGGGCGCCCGTCCGGGTCGTCCCGCGTGGTGATGAGGCCCCGGGGCTTGTAGGCCGCGAAGTAGAGCAGCCTCGGCGGTCTCGGCAAGGGCTTGCCGTCCACGCGGATCTCGACGGAGCGGGGATCCACGGGCTCACCGGGGTGCAGCACGGTCTCACCGTCAACGGTCACCAAGCCGTCGGTGATCATCTTCTCCGCTTCTCGTCGGCTGGCCACACCGTGTCGTGCCAGCACCTTGGCCAGTCGGTCCGTGTGGAGCGCCCGACCCCGGGCCTCAGCGGAGGCATGGTGGGTCGGCTCGTCGCTTTTCATCGAAGTCCTCTCAATTCCAGTGCAGACTCGCGCCCCATCGCAGGGGGACCGCGGTGCACGTCAGGCCGGTCCTATCGAGTCCCGTCGTCGTCGGCCCCGTTTGTTGCCGGGTCCTCGCCGTCTTGTTGCGGTTCATCGTCGTCCGATGGCCCGTCGGCTGTGGGCGGAGCGCTCGGTTGCTCACCGTCGGGGCCGGGGGAGCCCAACAGGCTGAACAGGCGGGTCTGGCGTTCTTTCTTGGCCGCAGCCTCGGCGGGGCTGTCTTCGGGGGGCGGTGTGAAGCCCTCGCCATCACTGGCCACTTCGGTGAGGCCTTGGTTGATGACATCGAGTGCATCAAGGTCTTCGAGGGCTTCCAGGCCTTCGGCGTCCAAGCCCAGCAGCTCGGCGGCGCCCGGCGGCAGGCGAGAGTCGTCGCGGCGCAGGGCCCGCAAGTCGGACAGGGTCGGCAGCTCCGAGAGGTCCCGCAGCCCAAACAGCGCCAGGAAGTTACGGGTTGTTCCGTACATGAGCGGGCGACCGGGGGCGTCCTTGCGGCCCACGACGGTCGCGAGCCCGCGCTCACAGAGAACCCGCAACACGCCGCCACTGTCGACACCCCGAAGCTCATCGACTTCGGACCGAGTGGCCGGTTGGCGGTAGGCGAGGATGGAGAGCGTGTCGAGCGCGGCTTTGGACAAGCGCGCCGGACGGCCGCCCCGCATGCGCTGGACCCACCGGCTGAACCGGATGTCGGTGCGGTACTGCCAGCCCTTCGCGACTTGGACCAGCTTGAAGCCCCGACGGGCCTGGTCCAGCTCTTCGGCGAGGACCAAGAGGCTGCGCTTCACCCGGGCTTCGCCAGGCCCTCCTAGCCAGCTGTCGAGCTGACCGGTGGACACCGGTCCATCGGCAGCGAGGAGCAGCGCTTCCAGGGCCGCGGGCAGCTCGGCTTCATTCGGCGGCGACAAGTCGTGGTTGGTGGACGAGGGCGCGGGCGTGTCCACCGGCGGCACCTCACGAGGGCCGCCCCCGTGGAGCTGGAAGACGTTGTCGAGCCCCTCGTCGTCCGATGCTTCGCTCGCGGTCGGCTCATCCTCGGTGGGGTCGCCGTCATTCCCCGGGGTCTCGTCGCCGCTCATCCCACACTCTCCGCCAAGATCGTCAGGTCGGCATCCTCCGGTGGCAACAACGCGCGGACGCGGATGGGGCCCAGGTGCTCGGTCTGATCCACCGCCACAAACTGTTGGCGGGTGAGCTCGAGTGCAGCGAGGAAGGTGTAGACCCGCTGGGAGCGGCGGGGGAGCTGATGGAGCAGCTCGGACAGATCCCGGGGGCCGTTGCGGAGCTCGTCCAGCAAGCAGCGGGCGGCAGCTTGGATGGACCAGTCTTCCCGCTCCACTTCGAAGGACGGCGGCGGGGCGGCCCGGGCCTGGACCATCGAGACGAACCGCTCCAACAGGCCGAACGCGTCGGTGTCGGCGTAGACGGGCCGCTCGCTGGTGGCGATGGGCTCGCCAGGGCGCTCAAAGACATGCTCGCCAAGCAGCGGGCGCTGGGAGAGCTGTTGGGCGGCGTCGCGGTAGCGCTCGTACTCCAGCAATTGCTGGGTCAGGGAGCTGCGCACGTCGTTGCCATCGTCGGCATCGACGGCGCGGGGGAGCAGCTCGCGGCTCTTCAGCCAGCACAGCGTGGAGGCCATGACGAGGAATTCGGCCGCGACGTCGAGGTTGCAGCGACGCATCTCGGTGAGCTGCGCCAAGTAGGCATCCGCGATGGGCGCGATGGAGACCCGGCGGAGATCGACGCCTTCGCGGCGAACGATGTAAAGAAGCAGCTCCAGCGGGCCATCGTAGACGTCGCTTTGGACGGCAGGCGTGCCAATCGGGGGATGGATCAAGGCAGGACCCCAAGGGGAGGGCGGCGGAGGCAGGGGACACCGACCGAGGTCGGAGGCGGGGCACACCACGGTGGCGCTGTGATGCGGGAGACGGCCGGCACTCGGGGGAGCGAGCGCGCACGCTGTCTGCCCGGCCAGAATACCGAATCAGGCGCGTCGGGGCAACGAATCGGTGTTCGCGATCGATCCCGTCCCAAGCACCAAGAGGTCCACACCCGCCGAGCGATGCCCGATGGGCACCGCCGTCCGGGGCGTTGGTGTTCCACGGGCAAATTTCCGTGGAACACAAACAGCAACCCCCCCCCTGCGCGCAGCAGGAGGGGGATGGACGCGGCCCAGCGGGGGTCAGTCCCGGGGGAGCCAGACGCGCTTGAGGCGGGCGACGGCGTTGATGCGTTCCTCGGCCACCCGGTTGGAGGCGGCGGTGGTGGTGATGCCCTGCGAGCGGGACATGTTGATGATGCGCTTCACGGTGTCGAAGATGCCCGCGGCGTCGTTCATGGCCTTTTCGCCCGGAAGGCCCGCCAGCTCGGCCGCCACGTTGATGAGGCCACCGGCGTTGATCACGTAGTCGGGCGCATAGGTGATGCCTGCTCGGTCGAGCAGGATGCCGTCGCGCTCTTCGTCGTCGAGCTGGTTGTTGGCAGCGCCGGCGATGATGGGGGCACGGATGTGGGGGATGGTCGTGGCGTTGATGGTGCCGCCGATGGCGCACGGGGCCAGCACATCACACTTGGCGGTGTAGAAGTCGTCGCCCTCCACCACGTCGCCGCCGAACTCGGACACCGCGCGCTTTAAGCTGCGCTGGGAGATGTCGCTGAACAGGAGCTTGGCGCCGTTTTCGTGGAGGTAGCGGGCGAGGTGGTAGCCGACCGCGCCGAGTCCCTGGACCGCCACCGTCCGGCCCGCCACATCGGGGCTGCCATAGACGACTTCCAGGCACGCCCGGACTCCGTGGTAGACGCCCCAGGCGGTGACCGGGCTGGGGTCGCCGGAGCTGCCCGCGTAGGTCGCCGCGCCCGTGACCCAGCGGGTCTCCCGGCGAATCCAGTTCATGTCGTCGACGGTGGTGTTCATGTCCTCGGCGGTGATGTAGCGACCACCCAGGCTGTCCACGAAGCGGCCGAATGCCCGGAAGAGTTGCTCACTCTTGATGCTCGGATCGCCGATGATGACGGACTTTCCGCCACCGAGGTCGAGGCCAGCGACCGCCGCTTTGTAGGTCATGCCGCGGCTGAGCCGGAGCACGTCGCGCACCGCATCCGCGTCGCTTGCGTAGTTGTACAGACGGCATCCACCGAGCGCGGGGCCCAGCGCCGTGCTGTGCACGCCGATGATGGCGCGAAGGCCCACCTCGTCATCACGGAAAAAGGTGAGCTGTTCGTGCCCGAGGTCGGCCATCTCCGTGAAGACGCTCATTGGAAGCTCCAAGTGACAAGTGCAAGTGAGAATGCAGTGCCCGCCTATAGCCGACCGGGACGGTGCAAGTCAGTGGCTGCGGCAGCACGTGACGGGTTGCTTGCGAGTCCGATGTTTCCTTGCGTCGCACGCCCGTCGAAGCCAGCGACAATGGCGTCGGGCGCACGATCAGGGACGCCCGTCGAAGCGACATTGACGCGGCAAGTTCAGCCGTTGGCGGCTCGCTGACCGTCAGTCCTGGGGATCATCGCCCCGCTTGCGCCGCTGGACCGAGAGGGTCTGCTTTTGCATCAAGTGGATGTCGGCTTGTCGCATCATGCGATGGAAGTTCGAGCGATCCACGCCCGCTTGGCGGGCCGCGTGGGTGACGTTGTTGTTGTTGTCACGAAGGCAGGTGCGCAGGTATTTTTCGCGGAACCAAGCTTCGGCTTCGACGCGGGCTTCTTTCCACGGGCGATCGAGCCAGCCGGGGTCAAAGCCGCCGGTCACAGCCCCGGCGGGAGCGGGCGCTGGGCGTTGGGCATGGGGCAAGGCATCCGCTGGCGTCAAGGCGCCGTTGGCCAGGGCTGGAGTGCCGTCCTCCGGGAACAGGACGCGCCGCACCGTGTCTTCGTCGAGCCGCTCCTGTTCGTTGCTGAGCTTGATGAGGCAACGGGTGATCACCTTCTCAAGCTCACGGACGTTGTTGGCTTCCCAGTCATGGTCAAGCAGGAGGTCCATAGCCGCGGGATCGATGCTGCCGACGCGCTTTCCAAAGAGCTGGTTGGCAGCGCGGACGAAGTGCCAGGCCAGCAGTGGGATGTCTTCCTTGCGCTCGCGCAGCGGCGGAATGTGGATGGTCGCGTCGTTGATTCGGTAGAGCAGATCCTGGCGAAATTTGCGCTCTCTGACCGCTATTTCCAAGTTGACGTGAGTAGCCGCAATCACCCTTGCGGTGGTCTTGAGCGCCTCTATGCCGCCCAAACGGTAAAAGATCCGGTCATGGATGACCTGAAGCAGCTTTGCTTGGAGCTCTAGGGGGAACTCACCGACCTCATCGAGCACTACGGTGCCTGTGTCCGCACACTCAAACATTCCCAGGCGCTGCGCCACAGCGCCGCTGAATGCACCCTTCTCGTGCCCAAAGAGCTTGGACTCCACGAGCTGCGGGGCCAGCGCCGCCAAGTTGTGAACCTCCAGCGGTCCTTTCGCGCGGGGGCTGGCGAGGTGGACCGCCTTGGCCACACAGTTCTTGCCCGAGCCCGACTCGCCCTGAATGAGCACGGCCACGTCGTATGCGGCGTAGTCAAGGATGTCGCGCTTCAGCCGCACCATCGCCGGGCTGCGGCCGACGAGGTCAGCAAACGCGGGATGCTCGTGAAGCGCTTCTTCATTGAGCCCGCCGCGGAGGCCAGCATTGGCCTGGGCCTTCTCGCTGAGCTCTTGGAGGCGACGTCGGAACCGACCGAAGTCGAGAATGGGCTTCTCGAAGTATTCCTCGATGCCCACTTCCCACATCCGAATCGCGACATCTTCGCTGCCGGCCCCAGTGATCGCCACGAAGATGGTCGTCGGCCGCAGCTTGCGCATGTCGCGGATCAGCTGGTCGCCCAGGATGCCCGGCAGGTTGTAGTCGACGATGGCGATGTCGAACGGTGAGCCCGCGATCCGCTGAAGGGCGAGGTGAGGGTCGGTGTACCCCTCAACAAGGTACCCATCCCGCTTCAGGAAGGACACAATCGAGTTGCAAACTATTGGCTCATCATCGATCACAAGGACCGAGGACCGCTCCAGCGTCGCGATTCCAGCTTTCACGCCAACTCCCCATTGCAAACCCAGGTCATGCTATCGAGCAGGAGCGGCTGGGGCTTGAGCCCTGGCGTCTTCAATTGCCGTCATGTGCAAGAATGCCGACCCGCAGATCTGCGCATTGCGACACGTCGACGCCCATTTGGGTCATGTGAGGGACGGATGGACGACGAGCTGGTCCAACGTTGGCGGGACGGCGATGCCACGGCCGCCACCGCGGTGCGAAACTCCATTCGGAGCTGGGCGGAGCGTGTGCTGGGCCACCCAGCCTTGCTGAGCACCCTGGGTCCGGGCACCCGGGCCCGCTTCGCCAACGAGGCGAATCGCCGTGAGGACACGGCGCGCATCGCGGTGGATGTCATGCGGCGGGACATCCCCAGCGCCAACCAAGCCAAAGCGATGACCTTGATGGCGGCGGGTCGTGAGGCGGTCGACGCCCTGCAAGACGGCCGGCCGGCCCATCCTGAAGGCGGACGGCATGCACCACCGCCCATTGTGGTCGCAATGGTGCTGTACCCGGACGGGGTCAACCCCCGCATCCGAGAAGCGATCGACAAGCACTTTGAGGAGTGCCCGGCCTGCCGAGAAGACGTGCGGGTGATGGACCGCATCATCCGAAATTTGGACGCAGTGGATCACGAGGTCACCCGCACGGACCTCGCCGAGGCCGCCGCCCTCGCCGATCGGGCCCTCGCCAACACGGTGGACCTAGAGCAGGTCATGCGCGAAGCGGCCCAGCGTGAAAAGGAAGACCGGGCCGCCCGCCAGACCCGTCGGCCGTCCCCGAAGCCGGGCCCCGGCGGTCGGACCATTCCCGGCCGCGACCCCGAGCCGGTCAGCTCGCCCTTCCGGATTGCGCTGCCGCTCATTGCAGCCCTGCTTGTTGCGGGCGGCATCTGGTGGGTGATGCGAGGCGACGACCCGGTCTCGGGCCAGCGTGTGGACGGGGTGCGGGTGCTGGCCGACGTCAGCCCGCCGGACGTGGGCCGTCTGTCGGACTTTCCCAGCGAGACCCAGCTTGTGGTGGCGGACTTCGGTCGGGGGGACTGCCGCACGGCTGCCGGCCGCCTCGAGGGCATTCAACGGACCGCACCCACCGATCTGCGGCTGGTCGTGCTGCAGGGGGCCGCGCTGGTCTGTGCCAAAGACGGTCGCCGTGCGCTCAAGGTCTTCGACGACCTCGAGACCCGCGTGGCGAACGAAGGTGGGGAAGCCCGCCAGCGCCACTGGTACCGCGCCCAGGCCCACCTCCTCCAAGGGGAAGCGACCGAGGCCATCGCCGCGCTGCAGCGGGCCGAGGCCGAGGATCCCCGCCACCGCAGCCAAGCCAGCGCGCTGGTGGAGCGGGTCTCGCTGGCCACCGGGGGCTGAGCCGCTCGGCGGGCCGCGCCATGGCACCGGGCCCTATGAAGCGTCCACCGGGTGCAGTCCGGGGCAGCCTGGCCGGTCGAGGTATTCGGCGAAGAAGCCGTCGCACACCTGATCTTCGCGGCAGAAGCGGCACGAGTCCGACTTGTGGAATCGGGCCACCGTGGGCAGGAAGAGCAAGGCGTCATCATGCTGATGATCGGCGTCCACGTACCACCGGTTGCCGGTCTTTCGGCGCGGGAACGGCATAGGCCCCGAGAGGCAAGGGGGCAAGCCCTTGAGGGTGTTCGCGACGCCGCAGTCTTGCAGCGTCAGGCTCGCCGCGCGCACCAGCTCAGCCGTGGCGTGGATGTCGGGGGGCATCGAGGTCCCGGGGCCGGGAAAGGGCCACGTCCACACCACCTCATCGGGTCGGGCCTCGGGAACGGATGCGGCGATGCCGTCCGCCAATGGCGGAATGGACTTCAACATGGGCTGCTGGAGGGAGACGTTGACCACCACCCGAGGCACCGTTCGTGCACCCACTGTCCGAAGCAGGGATGCGAGCAGTCCAGGCTCGGTGAACGGGAGCACCAACACATCGACCAGCGCCGCCCAGCCGGGATCTGCAGCAGGGGCGAGCCCCTCCTCAGCGACCAGGTCGGCGGCGCTGGCGTGGAGGACCACCCGTCGAATGCCCTCCTTGCGGGCCAGCCGCAGGGCTGCGGGCAGGTCATCCCTGCGGCCGAGGCCCCCGCCCGACAGCACCAGCGTGGTGCAGGGACGCTGCCTTGGGCCACGCATCCGTGCCGTGAAGTGGAGGATGTTCGAGACCAGCTCGTCGGCCTTCAGCGCTCGGCGGGGCACCGGGGCGCCGGCCTGCACCCTGCCCGGAAAGCGCTGAGACAAGCGAATCTGCAGGCTCTGGGGTGCGGAGACTGCACCAGACGAGGTCCATCGCAGCACGGAATGCTCCGGGGGTGGGGGCGATGATGCCTATTCTGATCAGCGCAGGGTCGACTGCAGGGAGTTTGGCGCGAGGGCGTGGAGGGCATCAAAGACTGCCGCATCGAGGGGCCGCTGCTGCGCGAACCGGGCGGGGAGGGTGTCCGGGATCACCGCCCAATAGGGACGACACAGCGGCCAGGCCTCTGCCCATGGCAGCACCACAAAGCGCCGGCCTCGGGGATCTGTGACCACCAGCCAGTCGGCCTCGGGCAGCGTGGTCGCCTCCGGGGTCCACATGGTCAGCGTGCCCGGCCTGCCTTCCCGCTCCACGGGGTCGAGCGTGGCATGGTGGGCACCGCGAGGCGTGGGCAAGGACTGGACCTGCAAGGCGTCGGCAACACTCTTCTCGGTGCTGTGGACCCGAGCCCAGCGGCTCGCGAGCGCGGCGTTGGGGGTGACGAGCATGTCCTCCCACGCCCGCCCAGTCCACACCAGCGGCCAGTGGCTGAGCGGGTTCGCGAAGGGGTTGGGCGCCTCCGCCAACTGCAGCAAGGCCTCCATGCCGTCGATGTTGTCGGTCGTCGTGAGCAACAGCTCTTCGGGAGCACGGGCGAGCGCCACCGGCTGGCCGGGCCCCCAGGAGCTGAGCTGCAGCGCGAGCAGGGCGTCTGCGTCCCGTCCTTCGCCCAGGCGCACCACCGTGATGCCCTCCCCGTGCTCGGGATCGGGCTGGACCGGCTTCAGCGGGCCACCGAGGTTGGTGGCCGCGCGGGCCCAGGCAAGGTCTCCTGTGATCCCCCAGTCCGCGAGCACGGTCGACGGGAGCGAGCGCACGCTGTTGGTGCCGCCCAAGACCAGCTCCATCACCAGGAACTCGCCGAGGTCCTGGGTTGTGTGGGCGGATGGATCACTGGCGACTGCCGCTCGCAAGCGCACCCGTGCCGTCAAGAGGGGGGCCGCGTCCGCCCAGCTCCGAGGGATGCCCCAGTCCTCGGCCGCCGGCAGCCACCCTGCCCACTGGTCCAGCAGGATGGCCCTGCCCGACGGGGCTGCCCGATCCCAGTTGTGAACCTGGCTCTGAATATCGATTAACACGGCGTCTTGGGGGTCTTTGCCGGCATCTTTGGGCGCGCACCGCAAGGCCTCCCGACCGGGAACCGCTGCGCACCGCAGGCCACGCGCCTTGGCGGCACGCTGGAGCTGGCGGGTGGCCGGATGGGCCGACGCGGGCGACGCCCAGACCCACCCGATGAGGGACACCAGGGCCACACGGTGGCACCGCATCATGGTGCCCAGTCGACCCCACGCGGCAGCGCTGGCAGCAGCCCCGCCGCCGCTCCCCGCCGGAGCAGCTCCTCGACCCCTCGACGGCCGTCTTCGCCGTAGTCGAGCGTGTCTTCGTTGGCGTACAGCGACAGGTAGTGGTCCACCGAGGCCACGCTGTCGAGCGGTCCGCCCCGAGCGAGCAGCCAGGCGATGGCGTCGGCTCGATTGGCCAGCGCGTGGGCGATGCTGGCCCGGAGCACGCGGCTGGTGCGGGCAATCGCATCGGCACCCAGGTCACGCCGGATGACGTTGCCGCCAAGGGGGAGGGGCAGCCCGGTCTGTTTGTGCCACCACTCACCGATGTCGCACACGCTGTGCAGGCCATGGCGCTGGAAGGTGAGGCGACCTTCGTGGATCAGCAAGGCCGCGTCGACCTGACCCGAGGCGATGGCCTCAAACGAGCGCTCCGGCGGCACGATGGGCACCACGACGGGCTCGAATTCCCCGTCGAGCATCAGCGAGAGCACCGTGAACGCCGTCGTGCTCAGTCCCGGCACGGCCACCCGCTTGCCCCGCAGGTCCGCCAGCTTGAGCGGGGAGGGGGCCACCACCACCGGTCCGTAGTTGCGGCCGACGCTGCCACCGTGGGGCAAGAGCTGCCACTCGGCCGACAGGGCTGGGTACCACGCGATGCTGATGGCTGAGACGTGGGGCAGACTGGCGGGATCTTGTCCCGCGGCGTCCCGGTTCAGCCGCTCGGTGTCGGCGGTCCCAATGTCGAAGCGCAAGCCCTCGTGGGGGATGAGGCCCAGCATCAGCGCGCGAAACATGAACAGGTCGTCCGCATCGGGGCTGACGCTGCACCGCACCGTCGTGGTTTTGCCGAGGGCCGGGATGGTCATGCCGAGGGCTCCGGATGTTGGGACGCAAGGCGTGTGTTGGCCTCGCGCAGCCGGCCCCCAAGGGTGGAGAGAAGGCGCCACAGCAGGGAGTTCCCGAGGGATGGGTCCCGTCGGCAGAACTCCTGGAGTTCCGAGCGCTCCACCACAATCGCCGACCCCGCGACGTCGCCCACCACCGACGCACTGCGGCACTGGTCTTCGAGCAGGCCCAGCTCACCAAAGTGTTCGCCAGGACCCAGTCGCGCAAGAGGCACGGTGTCTCGGGTCACCAGCACCTGGCCTTGCACGATGACGTACATGGCCTCGTCGGTCTCGCCTTCCCGGACGAGGGTCTCGCCGGGGACAAAGCGCACTTCACGGCAGATGCGGCTCACCCTCAAGCGGGCGTGGAAGGGCAGGTTCTGGAACAAGAAAAGCTCTTCCATCACTTGGGCCCGCGCCCGGGCAGCTTCGCTCTGGGGTGTGGCTTCGGGGTCGACCACAATGACTGTGACGTTGTCGGGCCCGCCGCCGTCGAGCGCCGCGTCCACGAGCCGCAGTGTGGCGGTGTGCACGTCGTGTTGGCTGGAGGCAGCCTCGATGACGTCGAGCGCCACCGGATCGGTGAGGCCATCACTGCACAGCACGATGCGGTCGCCGGCCAGGATCTCGACGGACATCAGGTCGGCTTGCACTTGGGGATGCAGCCCCACAGCCCGGGTGATCACGCTGCGATAGCGGCTGCGCCGGGCTTCTTCCCACGTCATCTGGCCGGTGCGGACCAAGTCATTGACCATCGAGTGGTCTTCGGTCAGCTGGCGAATGAGGCCATCGCGCACGAGGTAGGCGCGCGAGTCGCCCACGTGGGCCAGGAAGGCTGCCCCGCCGCCGACCAAGGCCACCACGAGCGTCGTGGTCATGCCCCGGTGGCCCAAGGTCTCGGCCTCTTCATAGACCCGGGTGCTGGCGCGCTGGCAGATGGTGTCCAGCAGCTCCAGCAGGTCGTTTCGTGTGTCCCAGTCCGGCGCGGTGGTGTACTGCTGGATGGCCTCGTACAGCTCGTCCCGGGCATCTTGGAAGGTGTCGATGGTCAGGCGGCTGGCCACTTCGCCGGCAGCCCGCCCGCCCACACCGTCAGCCACCACGAAGATCCCGTAGTGGGGGTCGGCGTAGTGGGCGTCCTCGTTGCTCTCACGACGGAGCCCCGGGTGGGTGCGCGCGCTGTGTTGAATCATCGTGCTCTCCGTCAAGAGGCCACACCCGCAGCAGCGGTGCGCTGAGGGCGAAGACGCTCAGAGGATGGGGATTGCCAAGCGCTGTTCGGTGAGCACCGGCGGGTTCTCGCCCGCGGAGATGTGGACCACTCGGACCACCAGCTCGCCTTGTTGTGCCGAGGCCTTCTGCGAGACATTGAAGGTGTGGGTGAACATCAGCTCGCCGCCCGCTGGCACCCGGTTGTCCGACAGGATGTCCCACGGCGGGCCGGCGCTGACCTCGCGGCCCAGATCGAGGCTGCCGGTGGGCGCGAGCGGCTTGTCGTCTTTGTCGACGAGCAGGGCTTCCACGCGGTACTTCCGAAACGGCGAGCCGGTGGGGACCGAGTGGCCGGCGCCCGTGTTTTGGATGCGCACGGTCACTTGCAGATCCGAGCCGCGCTGGGCTTCAGGGGCACTGAGCTCCAGCAACAACGACAGCGCGCGACCGGTGTCGGCCACGAAGCTGTGGGTCGGCCGTGCGGCGTAGCGGGACGCGATGGCTGGACCCGCTTCGGTGGGCATGTGGCAGTCTTTGCAGCCCACGCCGGCGGCCGCGTAGGAGCTGGCCTGCCACTCGCCATAGGTGTTGTAGAAGGGCTGTTCCGCACCGGGCCAGGTCAGCTGGTGGCAGGTGGCGCAGAACGTGCTCTCGCCGAGCTCTGCACTGACGGCCACCGGATGGGGGGCCCCGGGGGCCGGCCGCGTCGAGATGACCTTGCCTTCGCGCACGTGGCACGCGGCGCAGGTCACGCCTTCAGACATGAGGGTTGGGTCCCACAGCGGGTTGTCCTGGAGGCTGGGCCGGGCGAGGTCGCCGTCGACGTAGCCTGCGGCCAGCCGGGGATGCTGGTTGGCCAGGGGCAGGTGGCAAGAGCGGCAAGATGTGCTGCCGCCGACCCGCGCGATGGCTTCTTGGAACTGGGGGTTCGACCAGGCCACGGCGTGGGGGCTGTTGGCCCATGCATCGTGAGCTTGCCAGTGACACGCATTGCAGCCCTGGGCCGACAGGTTCGCGAGCCCTTCCGGCGTGGCCTGAAGCGCGACCGGCAGGCCATCGGCGAACATCGCTGGAGCCTCGACAGGCGGCGGCGCTGGGGCCGCGGCCTCAGCGGCAGGCGGCGGCACTTCGGGGGGGGCGTCTTTGTCCCGTCCGAACAAGGAGCCGGCGAAAGCCGCGCCGCCGAGCAGAAAGACGACGATGGCGGTCACTCGAGTGATGGTCCACCTCATCGGATGTGGCCTTGAGCGGGAGGCAGGCGACCTGAGCGGTCTCCTGGCGGAGGCCCCCGGTGCGCGGGGTCGTCCACCTTAGCCTGTGCGTGGCCCCCGGACCGCCGCTCGGATGGCACTCCCCCCAGGATCCCCCAGCCGGTGGGATCAGAGGGTGCCCACCGCGAGCTGGAGCTGGATGGCCGCGAGGTCCCGTGCGCTGCGCTCGCCGAGGTGGCTGAGCTGGGCACGAATGAGCCCCAGTCGGGCATCTTCGAGCTCGAGCCACGTGGCCCGGCCGGCGTTCAGCGCGGTCTCTGCCATGCGGAGGTTCTCGGTCGCGAGCTCCACTTCATGCTCGGTGGCCGACAGTGCTTCGGATGCCCGGCGGTACTGCTGCCACGCGGACCGCACCTCGCTCTCGGCGGTGTCCCGAACCTTCTGGGCATTGAGCTGCGCGACCCGCACCTTGCTGGCTTCTTCTTTGGTCTGGGCGATGCGCAGGCCACCATCCCAGAGCATCCAGTTGGCGCTGACCACAAACGTCCAGTACCCATTTTCCCCGATGAAGCCCTTGTTCTCGGACCAGTTGTAGGTGAACCGAGCGTCGACCGTCGGCGCCCACTCTCCGATCTTGGCGTTCTTGTAGAAGGTGGCCACTTCGGTCTGAAGGTCTGCGGAGCGAATGTCGCCGCGGGTGCGCAAGGCTTGGTCGAGCGCACCCTCCAGCTCCGGCGGGGCAGGGGGGACCGGGGGGAGGACCACCTCGGTGTCGCGGGGCAGCCCCGTCACATCGGAGAAGTTGACCTCGGCGCCGTCGACTTGGAGCTCGGCGGACTTGAGATCTCGGGTCGCTTGGCTCAGCGCGAGCTCGGCTTGGACAAGCGCGCGCCGGTCGACGGTGCCGGCTGCAAACTGGCGCTCGGCGAGAACCTTGTGGTTCGCGGCGCTCTGGACGGCGCCGGAGCTGAGCCGCTCGGACTCGCGCGCACGGAGCAGCGTGTAGTAAGATCCAACGCCGGTCATCGTTGTTGAAGAACTTGATCTCTTGGGAGTAGAGAGCCAGTGACTTTGCGTAACCACAGAAATCCTCCACCGCTGGCCAGTCCGAACCCCACATCCAACCGCTGCGGTCGAAGGCATCATAGAGTTGCTTGACCTGATCGTGCGTGTCGAAGTACGGATATTTCTCCCTGGGAAAGACGCCAGAGATGGCTGATCTTGACATACACCCGAGGATAGCGAGCCAGCGGCAGAAGAGTTTCTTCAGAGCCGGCAGCGGTTGATCGATAGGGCATTCTGCCATGTGGTCAATGCAGACATCCACATTGGGGTGGCGGCCGATCACTTTGCCGACATCGTCAAGCCGCGACACCGGGCAAAGGATGCACATCGGCACCTGCAGCGCGGCTGTCCGTTTCCAAATACGATCCATCTGCGGACGATGGTTGATCCAGTCACCATCTGCCCCTTCGACAGGGCTCAGCCGTACACCATGAAAGCCGGGTTGCAGGAGCGGGCAGAGAGATCGTCG
>CALOBC010000004.1:0-6838 GCA_942491145.1 Myxococcota bacterium
GCGCGCGATGGTGCGCCGCAGCGGTGTCATCACCACCCGCTCGGTCCGTGCGCTGTTGTCCACCGGGGGAGCAGCCGCAGCCGGCGGTGCGGCCACAGCAGACTCGGTGACATCGCGCGAGAGCACCCGCCCACGAACACCGCTTCCGCTGACATTGCGGATGTCGACACCCTTCCCGGCTGCCGCCTGCCGCGCCGCGGGCCCAGTCTGGGGGCCCTTGGTGCTCGGCGTCGCTTCCCGCGAGCCCGACTCCGGTGCGGCAGCAGCTGCGGGCGCCGACGCGGGGGCATCCGACACGTCGGCGGCCGGAGCCTCGGCGGCGGTGTCAATCCACGCGATGGTGCTGCCGATGCCCACCTCATCGCCTTCTTCAGCCATCAGCTCCACGACGAGGCCAGCCACTGGGCACGGCACTTCAAGGGAGGCCTTATCGGAGTCGACCTCCAAGAGGGTCTCACCCTCCGCCACGTAGTCGCCGACCGCCTTTGACCAGCTTGCGATAAAAGCGGAGGTGATGGACTCACCAATCGTGGGCACCACCACTGCGGCGCGATTCTCGTCAGCCATTCCACTGCTCCTCCCGCCGATGGCGGGTGCCAAGGGTGCAGCAGCACCCGCGGTCTCTCAGAAGGGTTCGTCACTTCGCGCAGGCAACCACCAAAAGAAGCATCCACCCCGCGAAGCCCAAAAGGGTTCAGTCCTTGAAGTGAAGCGCAGCCTCAATCAGGCCAGCCTGCTCCGCCTTGTGCAGCTCGGGGAAGCCTGTCGCGGGCGATGCCGCCACCGCACGCCCGACATAGTCTGGCGTCCGGCCCACAGCCTCGCGGAACCACTCATCAAACTGAGGCCATGCCCCCATGTTTCGTGGTTCCTCCTGACACCAGACCAGCTCGACATCCTTGCGGTAGCGGGCCAGCTCAGCGGTCAGCAGGTCGCTCGGGAAGGGGTAGAACTGCTCCACCCGCACCAGCGCGACGTCGGTGATCCCCAGCTCACGGCGCGCCGCCCGAAGCTCAAAGTACACCTTGCCCGAGCAGAAGACTGCCCGGCGAACGCCCTCAGGCACGATGTTATCATCGGTCTCGGGCACCACACGCTGGAAGCTTCCGTTGGCCAGGTCGTCGAGCGTGGAGACACACTCGGCGTGGCGCAGCAGGGACTTCGGCGACATCACCACCATGGGCTTGCGGGCCTTGAGATGGACCTGGCGGCGCAGCAGGTGGAAGAAGTTCGCGGGGCTGGTGCAGCTCGCCACGATGATGTTGTCTTCGGCGCAACCTTGAAGGTAGCGCTCCAGTCGGGCGCTGGAGTGCTCCGGCCCCTGGCCTTCGAAGCCATGGGGCAGCAGCATCACCACGCCCGAACACCGCGCCCACTTGGTCTCGCCAGACAAGATGAAGTTGTCGATGATGATCTGCGCGCCGTTGGCAAAGTCGCCAAACTGGGCTTCCCAGATGACGAGATGGTCCGGCGACTCAAGCGTGTAGCCGTACTCGAAGCCCAGCACGGCAGCTTCCGACAACAGCGAGTCATAGACCTCAAAGCTGCCCTGCCCATCGCGAAGATGGGCCAGCGGCACATGGTCGACGCCGCTGCGAATGTCCGTCAGCGTGGCATGGCGATGGGAGAAGGTGCCCCGTCCCGAGTCCTGCCCGGACAGCCGGACCCCGAGACCTTCATCAACCAGCGTCGCGAACGCCGCTTGCTCCGCAACCGCCCAGTCCACCGGCGAGTCGCCCTTGACGATGTCCATTCGCTGGCCCAACAAGCGCTTGATCTTGCGATGAGCGCTGAACCCGCCGGGCAGCGTGTTCGCCTTGGTGAGCAGCTCAACCAGGCGGTCCTTGGGGAAGCTGGTGTCGACCACATCGTGGACAGTGCCGCCCAGGTGCTTGGCCCACAGGTCGATCACGGACTTCCGCGGGCTCGTCTGGACCTCCACTTCCGACAGCTCTTCCTGCAGGCAGGCCTCCAGCCGGTGGAGGCTCTCGGCAAAGATGCTGTCGGCATCGGCTTGGGTCAGGTCGCCCAGCTTGTCGACCATCTTGCGCGCATAGACCGCCCGCGGCGTCGGCTTGCGGCGGATTGTGTCGTAGAGCAGCGGCTGGGTGAAGCTGGGCTCGTCCCCTTCGTTGTGGCCGTGCTTGCGATAGCAATACATGTCGATGATGACGTCTTCATGGAACGTCTGGCGCCACTCGGCCGCGAGCATCGCGACCGCTGCAACTGCCTCCACATCCTCACCATTGACGTGGAAGATGGGCACCTGGAGCATCCGAGCCACATCGGTGCAGTAGTCCGTCGAGCGCGCGTCTTTCGGCGAGGTCGTGAAGCCGATCTGGTTGTTCACGATGAGGTGCACCGTGCCGCCCGTCCGATACCCCGGCAGCCGGCTCAGGTTGAGGGTCTCGCCGACCACCCCCTGACCAGCGAAGGCCGCGTCACCGTGGACCAGCACAGGCATCACACTGCCCATGTCGGTGTCGCCACGACGGTCGAGCCGCGCGCGCACCCGCCCTTCAACCACCGGGTCCACCGCTTCGAGATGCGAAGGGTTGAACGCGAGGGCGATCAGCACACTCTGGCCGCCCACCGTCGTGTAGCGATTGGAGTAGCCCAGATGGTACTTCACATCGCCAGAACCGGTGCCAACCCGACTGGGCGTGCTGCCATCGAATTCGTCGACAATCTTCCGCACCGACTTGCCCAGAATGTTCGCCAGCACGTTGAGGCGACCACGGTGAGCCATGCCAAGGATGACTTCGTCCACGCCGCGGGACGCCGCAGACCCGAGGAGGAAGTCCAAAAGCGGCACCAAGGTCTCGGCACCTTCCACGCTGAAGCGCTTGGTGCCCGGGAACCGGTTGTGGAGCAGCCGCTCGAAGTTCTCGGCGTCCGACAACAACCGCAACGCGCGGATCTCTTCATCCCGAGTGAGGATCGGCGCGTCCTGCAAGGTCTCGATGCGGTTCTGGAGCCACTGCTTCTTGCGGATGTCCCCGATGTTCATGAACTCCACACCGAAGCCGCTGCAGTAGGCACTTCGGCAGCGGTCCACGATGTGCCGAAGCGTGGTCATCGGGGGCACGCCGAACAACGGGCGACCCGACACTGCCGCATCCAAGTCGGACTCACCCAAGCCGTAGAACGACAGGCGAAGCTCCGGATGTGGCTCCACAATTCGCTGGCCAAGAGGATCAATGCCCGCTTCAGTGTGGCCACGGACCCGGTACGCGTTGATCAGCTGCGCGACTGCGGCTTGGCGGTGGGCAATCTGGGAGGCGGCTTCTGGCGAAGGGCCGTCCTGGACCACCCCGGCCCCCCGAAAGATGGACCTTGGCCGGAAGCTCGGCCCGGACTGAGGCACGCCGCCCGCCATGACCTCTCCGGAGAAATACTGATCCCAGTCTGCCGAGACCGAGGTGCGATCTTCGCACCAAGAGGCATACAGACTGTCGAGGAACGCAGCATTGTCGCCTGTGAGCATGCTGGCAGGACCCGAGGAACTGGACGTGGGCATTCGCAAGGTCTCCAAGGAGCCGGTGAGTGGATGCGGACCGGACTGCGCCACAGCGCGGCGGGGGGGTGCGGCCTGAATCCCGGGTCGGCTGAGTGCCTCAAGCCGGACCCGCCGGCAAAGTCTTCAACGACTGGCGAGGCTCAAGCGGGCGACAAGACGGTCGCTCCTCGGGCACAGCACCAGCGACTTTAGTGGGGATGGCACGACGACCATCGGGAATGCGGACATTCGGTGGTGGTCCGGACGCCGGGGATTCCTTGAGCGAGGCCTTCCTCGCCCAATAATGCCCCCCAGCTGGGCCGGATTCCGGAAAGCGCCTGACCACTTCCCGCGCCGGCCGCCATATCCGATTGCGGAGAGGACGGGGCCCGGGACAGCCTTCCTCGGTGCAATGCGCAGCCGAGATCTGTCATGCCACAAGCCTTCACACTTGCTTGACTGAATCTGCACACCGCCGCATGTTGAGACCTGTGCCGCTTCGCCGGGGTACCCTTCCTCGGTTGCCCGGCCGTAGCCGCCAGATCGGCGGCCCACTCAGCATCCTTTTGGCCACGACCGGCGAAGATCGCTGCGTTCTTGCCGTCGGGGCCTCGCGCGGGGCCTGATGCAGCCTGACCACGCCCAGCCTGCCTTGCGCACGCTGGGCCAGACGGTCTGAGTCCTGCCGGCCGCCGCGCAGACCGCCCCGACCTCTCTCTATTTCCGCGGAGACTTCCATGAACCAGCTCAAGATCCTCGCATCCGTTTGTTTGCTTGGCGCCCTCAGCCTGCCCGCCCTCGCCGGCCCCCAGCACAAGGCCGTTCTCGCCGAGCTCAGCGGCATGGAAGACGCCCCCACCGCAGCGCGCCTCACGGCACTGGGCCCGGGCGTGAAAGCCGAGCTGATGGACATCAGCGCCGACGCCAGCCAGAAGCGCTCCGTGCGCGCCCGGGCCCTCCACGCCCTCGGCTGGTTTCCCGATGCCGACACCCGCGCGGTGCTCCAGAGTGCCCTGACCGGCGACGATCCCCTCATGGCCCGCAAGGCCGTCTACGGGCTGGCCAACGGCTGGGGAAGTGCCGCCCTCGCCCCGCTCACCGAAGCCTTGGCATCACCCGATGTGCAGCTTCGGTCCGCCGCCGCCAGGGCCCTCGGCTCCGTCGACTCACCCGACGCTCGCGCCGCTCTCGACGCGCGCCTCCAGCTTGAGCAGACGCCCGCCGTCCGCGAGTCCATCGAACGCGCACTCCAGCCCACCCGCTGAGCTTCGCCCTCTGTAAACCTCCGCACCGCGAACTCACCGCTCCAGAGTCTCCCCATGCGCCGCAACGACTTCTTCGTCCAGAGCATCCTTCCCATCAGCATTGCCCTCGCCGTCGGGTGGGCCTGCAAAGATGACAAGGAACCCGCTTCCGAGACCGCCGACCTCGGCACCTACACCACCGACACCGCCGGCTTGACCGCGCCCATCACCATGACGGTGCCCGAGGGCGCGACGTCGGTGCTCCTTGGCTGTGGTCCCTACGGCTTTGATCTCCTCGGCACGGCCTGGGAGATCAAAGACCCCTCCGGATCGCTCTACTACACCAACGAGTTCCACGACGACTACGCAGAGCGTCGGATGCGGGTCGGAAACCACGACGACTACGTGCCGATTCTGCTCCCGGTCTCACCGGAACACGACATCACCGCCGGCAAGTGGAAGGCCCGGGTCTGGGTCGCTGCAGGCGGCGAGCCGGTCGACGTCAAGTGTGTCCAGGTCACCCGCACGGCCAGCGTAAAGGCCACCACCACCGTCAACCTGAACATCGTCTTGATCGGTGTGGACGGCATCAACGCGGACAACGCTGACGGCAACACCGGCCTTCAGACCGCGCTGGACCGGATGGAGAGCATCTGGAGCGAGGCGGGCCTTGGCATCGGCGAAGTCCGCTACTCCAACTTCCAGGGCGACACCGACAAGTTCGCCGTCATCGACGATGACTCCAGCGAAGCGGGCCAGCTCTACGAGACGGTCTCGGGCACTGGCGGCGTCGAGCTGACCATCTTCTTTGTTCAGGAGATCACGGCCAGCGGTGGGTCTGTCATCGTGGGTCAGGCAGCAGGCCCTCCCGGCGCAGCCACCATCGACGGCACCAGCAAGTCCGGCATGATTGTCAGCACCGTCGATCTCGCGGATGACCCGTCCTATGTCGGCCTCGCGATGGCCCATGAGGGCGCCCACTTCCTGGGCTTGTTCCACACGACCGAGAAGTCCGGCGACGTGCACGATCCCATCGACGACAGCCCCGAGGGCAGCTCCTCCGAGAGCAACTTGATGTACTGGGCCCCTCCGTCCGGCAGTGCTGCCAACCTCACGGACGGACAGAGCTGGGTGCTCCGGCGCAATCCGGTCGTCCGTTAGGACCCAGCCCCGTCGGATGCTGATCGGCTCCCCCTCCGGGAGCCGTCCGGCGTGAGGCATGCCCCCCGTGTGCGCGCTGATCCCCAGCCGCCCCCCTTCGCCGCGATGCGAGCCGTTCCTGATGCTGCCAATGTGGACGCTTTTGCTGCTCACCGTCCTCTGGCAGGCCTTGGCGGCCCCGCTGGCGGCGGTGAGCTCCGACCGGCGCCCGCCCAAGATCCAGACCTGGGAGGACGCGGCGGACCTGGAAGATCCCCGCACGCTGACCCGGGCTGGTGACTACTGGCTGGCGCACCAGAAGCCGGACCTGGCGCGCAAGCTCTTTGAGCGGGCCCAGGGCCTCGACGAGCTCCAGACCTACTTGAGCATCCGCGACTACGCCAAAGAGGCCCTGTTGTTGGAGCGCATGGGCGATCCGGCGGGAGCGGCGGCGCAGTGGCGTATGGGGTGGGATGAAAAGGACGGCAATGACGACGTTCTCACGGCTATCCTGGCCCTGCGCATCGACTCGGAGCATCCCGATCGAGAGCTGCTGGTCCAAGAAGCGCTCACGTACGTCCGCGCTCAAGTCACCCGGGCCAAGGCCGGCGAAGACGCCCTCATCTACCACACGAGCACCGGCGCAGAACGCTTCCTGAACGTCATTCCCGACGACGCCGTGGTCCAGACCTTGCGCGACACCCCGTCGGGCTACCTGCCCTATTGCTACATCGACAAGCTCGATCTGAGCAGCGTTCCCCAAGCCGAGATTCCCCGCGACATCTTCCTGAACCGCTGCGTGGTCGGGAGCATCCGCATCAGCGACCGGGACATCGACGACTTCAAGCTCAAGGCCATCGTCTTCGGAGACGTGGATCTGGGCAAGACCTGGGAAGGCGAGGTGAACAGCTCCATCGCCATTCCCGGGTCTCGCTTCGGCACCATGATGATTCGC
>CALOBC010000005.1:0-43757 GCA_942491145.1 Myxococcota bacterium
TCACGTCTTCGAGGTCTGCGGTGACGCCGGCGCCGTACAGGTACATGCCGCGGCCTTGGGCGTTGTTGATCTCTGCACCGCGGATGGTGAGGGTGACCACCCCATCGTACGAGCCGCTGTTCAAGTTGAAGATCTCGATCGCAGCGTCATTCTGGATGTCGTTCGCGACGAAGTTCTCGAGGTACAGGTCGTGTGTGCCGTAGTAGCCCGCGAGGTAGACAGCCCCGTAGTACGCCCGGGATGCATCGGTGTTGACGTTGTTCAGCGTGACGTCGACCAGCTCGTACACGGCACCCGTGGAGCTGTACATGTAGAACGGGTTGGTGATGGTGTCGGAGATGGTCGCCCCGTCGAGGCTCAGGCTGGAGTCGTACATCTCGAACGCCCGCCCATAGGCGGTGGTCGTCTGTCCCTCGGTGACCAGCTCGCCGTTGACGTAGCTGTCGTAGGTGTACTCGCGCAGGGAGAGCCCGGTCAGCTCGGTGTCTTCGAGCTCCACGCTGGAGCTGGATGCGTAGATCCCGCGGCCCGTCCCGTTGCTGAAGCTGTTCGACGCGCCCTCGAGGTCCGAGCTCAGGATGTACCCGAAGAACCCGGTGTAGTCGTCGAACACGTTGTTCTCAAGCACTCCCGTGGTCTCACTAAACAACACCGCGGTGTGCCCACCCACAAATTCGTTGTCCGAGATCTCGACACTGGACGCGCTTGATGCGAACACGTCGTAGCCATTGACGTCGTGGTAGGCGGTCGTGTACGTGTTGTCCCCGGAAGTGTACGAGCTCTCGTACTCGTAGTCGACCCGGTTGGCTTCGAAGCGGTTGCCCGTGAGGATCGTGCTTCCCCCCGAGTAGTCCACGTAGGCAGCCATGAGCGCGCTGGAGCCGTCGCCGCCACCGTTCGTGAACAGCCCGTTCTCGACCCGTGCGGCGCCGAAGAAGTTGATGATGCCCGCGCAAGCGTTGGCGTCGATGGTGAGCCCGGAGAGCTGGGCGGCGCCACCGTTGTTGACGAGGCCGTAGCCGCCGACGTTGGAGACCGTGCCGCCGGTCCACTCGATCCGTCCGCCGGACTGGTAGAAGCCTGTCGTGCGGTCCACAAAGGAGCACGCGCCGTTGTCGCCCCAGTCGTCGACATGGGCCACGCTGAGGATGGACAGGTCCTCTGCGATGATGTCGGGCGTGAGCGAGTCGGCGTTCATGGCCCCGCTGACCAGCCCATGTCGCTCACTGTCGATGAGCTGGACATTGCGGATTGTCGCAACGGCTTCGTCGTCAATGCCGATCAGCAGGGCACCCGCGTTGTGGTACCCCGTCACCGTGGAGTCGGTCCAGGTCATGTCGCCGATGAAGCCGATGAGCCCAGTGCCACCGATGGGCCACGAAGTGATGTTGCCCGCGTCGTCGGCCTCGATGAAGTTCCAGGCGTTGGGGTCCTCTTCGTAGGAGGTCTCGGGGTCGCCGATGATGTCGACCGCGTTGAGCACCAGCGTGCCGGCAGTGTCGCCCAAGAGCCCGACGGCGTAGGCATTCTCAATCGTGGTTTCGGCGATGTCGACGTCCGCTTGGCGCACTTGGATGCCCACTGTGCTGCCCGACACCAGGTCCCCGGACATGGTGATGCTGCCCGTGCCCGCGTAGATGTTGCTGTCCTCTGCGTCGGCGTAGCTCGTGCCAGAAGAGCTGACTTCGGCGAGCTCGTCGAGGTGGAGGTTGTACCCAGGGGAAGTGGCGCCGGTTGCCGACGGGCTGGTCTGGAGGACTTCCGAGTCTTCGATGTGCAGCGTGGCGCCGAGGACGGTCACGCCGAAGTTTTCGTTGGCCTGCACGATGGCGTTGGAGAGGGTGACCTCGGCGTCGCCCTCCACAAAGAGTCCGCCGTAGGCGTTGCCGATGATGGCCACGCCGTCGAGGGTCACTTGGGTCGCCCCGTCCACGCGAATGCCCCAGTTGGGCATGTTCACCACGTCGACATCGCTGATCGCCACGCCGACGGGATCCGCTCCGCCGTCCAAGCTGCTGATCAAGATGCCCGTGCGGCTGCCGTCGACGCCGAACCCGGATGCCGATGCCCCCGACGCAGAGATGGTCAGCGGAACCTCGTTGATGGGGCCGGACAGCACGAGCTGGTCGGCGCCAGGGCCGATGAGGTGCACCGCTTTGTTGACCACGATGGCTTCTTCGTGCGGGCTGGCATCGGCGCAGAGCTGGATCGTCGCGCCCTCGGATGCTGCGGCGATCGCGTCATTGACCCACGCGAAGCCTTGGCCGCCGTCGAGGATGTGGCAGCCTTCTTCGTACTGGACATCGCCGCCGTCTTCGCCGTCCCCACCGTCATTTCCGTTGCCGGAGTTGTCTGAATTGTCAGACTTTCCGCCGGTGTCATCGCACGCGGCGAGGCCGGTGCAGGTGCCGAACACAAAGACCAAGAGTGAGAGCGATGGAGTGCGGGACATGGAGGTGGCTCCCTGCGTTGCGGCCTGTGCGGACCTTCGAAGACGCAGCAGTCTACGCCATGGACCGCCGATTCGCTCCTGGCGGTGGCATGCCGGGGTGATGTGGCTTCGGTCCATCACCAGCGGGGACCATGGGATAGGCAAGCGGCCCTTGCCGGTTGACGGTCCCATCTTGGAGGAAAAGAGATGTCGGAGTCCCACACGCGTGAGCAGCTTGTCGCACGGTTGGATCGGCTGAATGCCGAAGCTCTCGCTGGCGGGGGCCCCAAAGCCGTCGCTCGCCAACATGCCCGCGGAAAGCTGACCGCCCGGGAGCGCATCGCCGAGCTTCTCGATGCCGGAACCTTCCGAGAGTTCGACCGGTTCGTGGTCCACGACTGCGAAGACTTCGGCATGGAGAAGTCCCGGGCGCTCGGGGATGGCGTGGTCACCGGGCAGGGGCGCATCGATGGGCGCTTGGTCTATGTCTTTGCCCAAGACTTCACCGTCTTCGGCGGGTCGCTGTCGGGGGCCTATGCCCGCAAGATCTGCAAGGTGATGGACCTTGCGGTGAAGAACGGTGCTCCCGTGCTGGGCCTCAATGACTCCGGCGGTGCGCGGATTCAGGAGGGGGTCGTCAGCCTTGGCGGCTACGCGGACATCTTCTTGCGGAACACCCTCGCCAGCGGGGTTGTGCCGCAGCTCAGCGCCATCCTCGGGCCCTGCGCTGGTGGGGCGGTCTACAGTCCGGCCATCACCGACTTCATTGTGATGGTCCAGAAGACCAGCTTCATGTTCATCACTGGCCCCGATGTCATCAAGACCGTCACCCACGAAGAGGTGAGCAAAGAGGAGCTTGGCGGAGCGGAGACCCACGCCAGTATCTCTGGGGTTGCCCACTTCACGGTGCCCGACGAGCGCGCTGGGCTGGCCTTGCTGCGGGAGCTGCTGTCGTACTTGCCGCAGAACAACATGGAGACCGCGCCCGTGCGTCCGACGAACGATGATCCAGGGCGCCTCATTCCGGCACTGGACGAGATCGTGCCGGTGGAGAGCAACAAGCCCTACGACATTAAGGACGTCATCACCCACATCGCGGACGATGGCGTCTTCTTCGAGGTCCAACCGGAGTTCGCGCCGAACATCGTCGTGGGCTTCTGTCGCCTCGACGGTCGCAGCATCGGTGTGGTCGCCAACCAGCCGGCTCACTTGGCTGGGGTGCTCGACATCAATGCGTCGCTCAAGGGCGCGCGCTTTGTGCGGTTCTGTGACGCCTTCAACATCCCGTTGTGGGTGGTCGAGGACGTGCCCGGCTTCTTGCCCGGCGTGGACCAGGAGCACGGTGGCATCATTCGCCATGGCGCCAAGTTGCTGTACGCATTTTGCGAGGCGACCGTGCCCAAGGTCACGCTGGTCACCCGAAAGGCCTACGGCGGCGCCTACTGCGTCATGAATTCGAAGCACATTCGTGCCGATCTGAACCTGGCTTGGCCCACCGCAGAGATCGCTGTGATGGGGGCCGCGGGGGCGGTCAACATCATCTTCCGCCGGGAGCTGGCAGAGGCCGAGGACTCCGAAGTGCGCAGGGCAGAGCTGGTGGCGGACTACAAAGACAAGTTCGCAAATCCCTATCGTGCAGCACAGCTTGGGTATGTCGACGAAGTGCTGCATCCGCGAGAGACCCGCGCGCGGCTGGTGGAGGCCTTCAACAGCTTGGAGAACAAGCGGGACCGCAACCCGCCAAAGAAGCACGGCAACATCCCGCTCTGAGTGAGAGAATCGTGTGGGTCGGGGCCATCGCGGTCCACACGACCCCCACTTCGCACCCAGGGCAGCTATGCTCGCCAGCCAATCGGAGGCGAGATGAGAGCGCGTTGTGGCTTTGCGTGGTTGGTGGTGGTGTCTCTGGTTGCGGGGTGCGCGGGCGACAAGTCCGAAGGCGCCGGGGAGACAGATCCCGATGCGGATGGCGACGGCTACCCGGCTTCCGAGGACTGTGACGACACCGACCCCTCGGTCTATCCGGGCGCGGTTGAGGCCTGTGATGGCAAAGACAACGACTGCGATGGTGTGACCGATCTCGATGACGCGGATGTGGTGGGCGTCGAGACTGGACCCATTGACAGCGACGGTGACGGGTACGGCGACCCCCAACGCGTCGGCAACTTCTGCCCCGGCAACCGCCCCGCGAACATTGCCGACAATGCCCTTGATTGCGACGATCGCGACGATGCGGTGAACCCCGAAGGCAACGAGGTCTGCGACGACATCGACAACGACTGCGATGGGTTTGTGGATGGCGATGATGCGGATGCCACCGCGATTCCGACATGGTCGCTGGATGGTGATGGCGATGGCTGGGGTGACGCGGTCGGTGCGTTCCGCAGCTGCGAGAATCCGGGCGACGGCTATGCCGAGAATGGCCTGGACTGCGATGACGCCAACGGCGAGATCCACCCGGAGGCCACAGAGAGCTGCGGCGATGGGGTGGACTCCGACTGTGATGGCGCCGATGGCTACGAGGACTTTCGTGGCGATGGCGAGCTGGAGTGCGCGTACATCATCCATGAGGGGGCCACAGGGGCCCTCGCTTCTGGGGACTTGGATGGGGACGGGGAGACAGAGCTGGTCTTCGCAGGCCTGGACGGTGTGTCCATTGCGCCCGACCCGCTGACCGACGGGGCCGCCACCGCGCTGATGACCTTGGGTGCGGTGCCGGCCCTTGCGATCGGCGATCTGGGTGATGACGGCGTCGCCGATCTGGGCGTTGCGACTTGGTCGGGCGGCGAGGCTCGACTTCTGCTGCAGGAGGGCCCGATCTCTGCGGGCCTCTCGGCTGATGACGACATTCTTCTGGGCACGTCGGGAGCGCCCGCTGCGCTGCTGATCGGGGATCTGGACGGCGACGGGGGAGGGGAGGCGCTGGTGGGACTGCCTGGCGCCACGGCTGGCACGTCGATGCTGCTTCGGATCGAGCTGGGCGGCAGTCCCCAAGACCTGCTGGCGGACGAGGCGCTGGCGGGGCTCGGTGCGAGCCTTGCGTGGGTCGGCGACGTGGACGGCGACGGGCTGGACGACGTGGCGGTGGGCGCCGCGGCCAGCGACCAAGTGCTGATTGTGGGTGACTTCGACGGCGGCGACTTCGGGCTGGTCGACAGCATCGATGGTTCGGGCGGCTTCGGCCACGCCGTCGCTGGAGCGGGTGATGTGGACGGCGATGGCCTGGACGACGTGCTGGTCGGCGCACCCACCTATGGAGGCGGCGCCGGCGCGGTCTTTGTCATCGTGGCGGACCACGAGGTGCGGGCCCGGATGGATGGGCCGGCGGGGGGCGCGTCGGGAAGCTCGCTCGACGTCATCGGCGACCTCAACCAAGACGGCAACACCGACGTGGTCGTGGGCAGCCCCGGGGTGGGAGAAGGCCGGGCGGACGTCATCATCGGCCCACTGCCCACGGGTGACGAAGGAACGCTGGACTTGGTCGCCTACCAGCTGGTCACGGACCAGTCCGGCGCAGAAGCGGGAGCCGCAGTCTCGGGGGGCCTCGATCTGAATTCTGATGGCTATCATGACTTGGTGGTCGCTCTTCCCGGCGTGGACCAGACAGCGGTCTTCCTTGGGGTGCGAAACTGGTAGCGGCGCAGGGGTGCTGGGTGCGGACAGATTCTGTCCTTGACGAGCCTGGTGCATCTGGTCATAGGTTCAGTCGCTCACCCGACTCCTTCCGCTCGTCCAGGCCTGCACCGTGTCGCCGTCCTCCGCTCTGAAGCGCTTCTCACCGGCAGCTGCTCGCTGGTTCACCAACGCCTTTGCTGCGCCCACGCCGGTCCAAGAGCGCGGCTGGGCGGCCATTGGCGACGGCCACCATGCGCTCCTGCTGGCGCCCACGGGCAGCGGCAAGACGTTGGCGGCGTTTCTCTGGGCCTTGGATCAGGTGGTGCAGCACCCGCGCCCTGCACCTCAACCGGGTGAGCCGAAGCCGGGCGTGCGGGTGCTCTACATCTCGCCGCTGAAGGCGCTGGTCTACGACGTGGAGCGAAACCTACGGGCGCCGCTTGCAGGGCTTCGGCGGGCCGCCGCCGTGGATGGCGTGCCCATGCCGGAGGTCTCGGTGGCCATTCGCACCGGCGACACCTCTCAACGTGACCGCCAGCGCCTGCTGCGTCATCCCGCCGACATCTTGGTCACCACGCCCGAGTCGCTCTACCTGCTGCTCACGAGCCGCTCTCGGGAGGTGCTCCGGTCTGTCGAGACTGTCATCATCGACGAGATTCACGCAGTGGCGGGCACCAAGCGTGGCGCCCACCTCTCCCTCAGCCTGGAGCGCCTCTCCGCGCTGACCGATCGCGACCCGCAGCGCATCGGGCTGAGCGCCACCCAGCGTCCCTTGTCGACCATTGCGGCATTCCTGGGCGGCGACCGGGGTGTTCAGATCGTGGATGCCAGCGAGCCCCCCTGCCTTGACTTGCAGGTGGTGGTGCCAATTCCCGATCTGGACCAGCCCCCGCCTGCGCCACCCCTTGAAGTCGACCTGCTCGTGCCGAGCTCCAGCGAATTCCACCCCATGTCGACGCTGGGGATGGACCGTACGGGGGTCTGGCCGTCGCTACAGGTGCGAATCCTTGATCTCGTCGGAGATCACCGCACGACCATCATCTTCACGAATTCGAGGCGAGCGTGTGAGCGCCTCTGCCAGCGGCTCAATGAGCTTGCCCTAGAGCGGGGGCACGAGGGTGTGTTGTGCCGGGCCCACCACGGAAGTGTGAGCCACGCCAAGCGCACTGAGATTGAAGAAGCCCTGAAGACGGGGGCCCTGCGGTGCATCGTGGCAACCAGCTCGCTGGAGCTGGGGATCGACATGGGCACGGTGGACCTGGTCATTCAGGTCGCAGCCCCCCACTCGGTCGCAGCCGGCCTTCAGCGGGTCGGGCGGGCTGGCCACGGGGTGGGTCAGCGCTCGAAAGGCCGCGTGTTGCCTCGGTTCAAGGGTGAGCTCCTGGTCGCCGCTGCGGTGGCGGAGGGCATGGCCAAGGGCGCGATCGAGTCCACAACCCTGCTCCGCAACCCCCTTGATGTGCTCTGCCAGCAGATCGTGGCAATGTGCGTGGTGGAGGACTGGACGGTGGACGGGCTCGCAGCCCTCGTGCGGCGGGCGCGGCCCTACCGCGAGCTCGGCGATGACACCCTCACCAACGTGCTCGACATGCTGGCCGGTCAGCTCAAGCTTGACGTGCTCGCTGACCTGGGGCCCCTGCCCGAGGGCGCCGAGGCCGGTCGCCCAGGTGAGCTCCGCCCGCTGCTGATCTGGGATCGCGCGCGTGGGCTGCTCAAGGCCCGAAAGGCCGCCCGGCTCATCGTTCTGTCCAACGCGGGAACCATTCCCGACCGGGGAACCTACGGCGTGTTCCCGGCCCCCGAGGGCCCCCGGATTGGCGAGCTCGATGAAGAGATGGTCCATGAGTCGAGGAAGGGCGACACGTTTGTGCTGGGCGCGAGCACCTGGCGTGTGGTGGAGATCCGACGGGATCGGGTGATGGTGGTCCCCGCGCCGGGCGAGCCGGGCCGGATGCCGTTTTGGCGAGGCCAAGGTCCCGGGCGTCCGCTCCCCCTCGGACGGGCCATTGGTGCCTTGGTCCGAGACATCGCGGCCATGTCGCGCGTCGATGCGGGCACTGTGCTGGCCGAGCGCTGCCGGCTGGATGCATTGGCCGCGAACAACCTCTGGGACCATGTTCACGCACAGGTCGAGGCGACGGGCGCCGCGCCATCTGACCGGTGCATTGTGATCGAGCGGTTCCGGGACGAGCTGGGTGACTGGCGCGTTTGTCTGTTGTCGCCGTTCGGGTCTCAGGTCAACGCCCCGTGGGCCATGGCGTTGCAGGCGGCCATCCAGGCGCGCACCGGCGTGGAGCTGCAGGTTCTGTGGACCGACGATGGCGTGGTGTTGCGGTTCTCCGATGCGGAGGCCGGCGAGCTCCCGTCCCTCGACGAGCTGATCCCTGACCCCGATGAGCTTGAGGAGCTGCTGCTCAACGAGCTGACCAACACCAGCCTGTTCGCGGCCCGGTTTCGAGAAGCGGCGGGACGGGCTTTGCTGTTGCCCCGTCGCCGACCCGGCGAACGCACCCCGCTGTGGGTGCAGCGCATGCGAGCCCAGTCCCTGTTGGCCACTGTCCGGCGGCTGCCGTCGTTCCCCATCGTGCTCGAGACCGTTCGGGAGTGCCTTCAAGACGTGTTCGACCTCCCCGGGCTGATCGCGCTGCTGCGAGACATCCGGTCGCGGCGGATCCGGGTCGTCGAAGTGGAGACCTCCACCCCATCGCCCTTCGCGAAGTCGCTGGTGTTCGCCTTTGTCGCCACCTGGCTCTACGAAGGCGACGCCCCTCTGGCGGAGCGCAAAGCGGCGGCCCTGTCGATCGATCGGGATCTCCTGCGCGAGCTGCTCGGCGAAGATGAGCTGCGCGACCTGCTCGACCTGACCGTGATGCAGTCGGTGGAAGCCGACCTGCAGTCTCTCTCCAGCGAGTGTCAGGTTCGTTCCTGTGATGGCGTGCACGATCTGCTCCGCAGGCTGGGGGACCTCTCGCTTGCCGAGCTCGATGCACGGCTCGTTCCCGGCAGCCCGCTGGACGACTGGTTGCAGCAGCTCAGCGACGACGGTCGTGCCGTAGAAGTGCGCGTGGCGGGCCAACCCCGCTGGGTAGACACGGCGGATGTGGGTCGGTACCGGGACGCATTGGGGGTTGTGCCGCCCAGCGGCATGGCCCTGGTTCATCTGGCGGCGAGCCCACGTCCGCTTGAGTGGCTGGTCCTCCGGTATGCGCGCACCCACATGCCCTTCGAGGCCAGTGCGGTGGCAGCCCGGCTTGGGCTCCTGCCTGCCCAAGTGGCGCCGGTGTTGTCGGTTCTGGGGGGCGCCGGGCACCTGGTCCCCGGGGTGTTTGGCCAGTCCGGTGCGAGCTGGTGTGACGCCGGGGTGCTCCGTCGGATCAAGCGCCGCACCCTCGCCAAGCTGCGCGGAGAGGTCGAGCCGGTGGACGCGTCGGCCTATGCGGCCTTCTTGGTCGACTGGGCCGGCTGTCCGCCGGTGGACGCCCCCCCTGCTCGGGGCGGCGGGCGCCTACTGGACGCATTGGCTTGGCTGGAGGGGTGTCCCGTCCCCTGGTCCGAGCTGGAGACTCGCATTCTGCCTGCGAGGGTGGGCACTCTCGGTTCCCACGAGCTGGATGCGCTGTGCGCACGAGGGGACTTGGCCTGGGTAGGTGCAGGCGCGCTGGGGCCCAAGGATGGCCGTGTACGCTTGGTGGCCCGGGCAGATCTGGCGGCCCACCTGCCTGACCCTGATGTGGCCGATCTGGACCCCGTCCACGCTGCCCTGCTGTCCACCTTGGATCAGCGGGGGGCCTGCTTCCTCGCTGAGCTGCAGCGCGAGCTCGGCGCCACGGCCGCGACGGACGACATCACTGGTGCGCTGTGGGACCTCGTCTGGTTGGGCCTTGTCAGCAACGACACACTCCAGCCGCTGCGCACCCTGGTCGCACCCCGGCGTCGCTCGGCTGCCAGGGGACGACGCCAAGGTGGGCTCCGTGGGCTCCGGTCGCGCCAGGGTGGCGGATCGCTGGGGGGGCGCTGGTGGCTGTTGGCCAAGGATGCCGATGTGGAGGCCATCAGCTCCACAGCGCGTGCACACCTGCTCACCGGCTTGTTGCTCGACCGCTACGGGGTCCTCACTCGCGAAGCGGTGCTTGCTGAGGGCATTCCCGGAGGGTTCGCCGCATTGTACCCGGTGCTGCGCGCGATGGAAGAGTCGGGCCAACTCCGGCGTGGTTGGTTCATCGCCGGGGCCGGCGGCGCGCAGTTCGCCCTGCCGGGTGCGGTCGACCGGCTGCGGGCGGCACGCCAGGCGGATGGTGTGCACGTGCTCGCCGCGACGGATCCCGCCAACGCGTGGGGCGCGTCGATTCCTTGGCCCACTGTGGAGGGGGCCGCGCTGCGACGGGAAGCGGGTGCCACCGTCGTGTTGGTGGGCGGACGCTTGGTCCTTCACCTGGGCCGGGGTGGACGCAGCCTCGTCGCATTTCCAGACCCCCAGGACGATGGGCTCCTGCCCCGAGCAGTGGATGCCCTGGCTCGGCAGCTCCGGCGGCAGCGCAGCCGCAGCCTGCGACTCCAGCGTGTCTCGGGAACCGGCACCGACGACGCCCTTCAAGCGGCGCTGCTTCGCGCCGGCTTCGACAATGATCAGGGCACGCTGACCCTCAGTGTGCCACTGTGAGGCTCCCGATTCGACGCCCATGGCGCCGCAATTGTCGCTTGCTGCGCATTCCTTCGGGACATTCGGCTGTCCTCGCGTTAGCAAGCGGAGCCGCGTGAGGGGTGCCATTCGTTTGGGTGCCCCGACCTGGTCCTCTCGGTTGACCCGCGCCACTCTTCCCCAGTTGAAGAGCTGGTTCCATCGGCCGAGCGCTCCAAGTGCCCCGTCCCGACTTCCCGGCAGCTTCTGGCTGCCACGAGCTCGACGGCTTCTCACCGATTTTTCCGCAGTGCCGCCGCCACTTTGGGTGGCCTTGCAGAACAACAATACCTTGGTAGGGGCTTCGCCCCTCAGGAGTTCATTCAACATGGTCCGCCTCCGGCTGTCCCGCATGGGACGCAAAAAGCGCCCGTTCTATCGCATCGTTGCTGCTGACTCCCGCGCTCCCCGCGATGGTCGCTTCATCGAGTCCATCGGCTACTACGATCCCATGAAGCAGCCCGCTGACATCCGCTTGGATCTCGGTCGGGTGGACTACTGGATCGGCGTGGGCGCATCGTCCTCCGACACGGTGACCCACCTCATCCGGCGCGCCCGCGGCGCCACCGGTGAGTCCACCGACACTGCTGAGCAGTCGTCGTGAAGGATCTGGTTGGTTTCTTGGTTCGTCCGATGGTGCGTTACCCCGAAGACGTGACTGTTGACGTCATCGAGGGTTCCGCCTCTCTCTTGATTGAGCTTCGGGTGCATCCGGACGACTTCGGTCTGTTTAGCGATGAGGCCGATGGCAATTTCCAAGCCATCCAGCAGGTCCTCTCGGCAGCCGGTGGCCAGCGCAAGCCGGTCCTTGAGCTCGTCGATGCTTCTGAGGACTACGAAGAGGAGTAGCCGCGATGAGTGGCCAGAACTCCTCCGGCCGTCCTGAGGACGGTCGGTTTAGCGAGGATGAGCTGCGGCTGGGCTACGTCAATGGGGTCTTCGGACTCCAAGGCGAGCTCCGCATCTTCCTCTACAATCCGGACTCGGCTCTCTTCGACGATGCTCGAGAGGTCCATCTGGTGAGTGAGGGAGGCAAGCGCCTGTCGGGCTCGATGACCATTCGGCCGGGCTCCGGGCGTCGTATTCTTGGTCGTTTCTCGGCCAGTTGCTCGATTGATGACGCTGAGAAGCTCGTCGGGCACGAGATCATTGTGCCAGTGGCTGTGCTGCCTGAGCTTCCCGATGGCGAGTGGTACCACTCGGACCTGTTGGGTGCTGAGGTGCTCACGGATGCGGGTCGTCGACTGGGCGTGCTGCGGGACGTTGTCCCCGGCGCCGCGGTGGACACTTGGGAAGTCGTCGGCCCCGAGGGGCGCTGGTGGATTCACGCCCGTCTCGATGACATCTTGGATGTCCAGCCCAAAGTCCGCATCACAGTCCGAGATGATGCCCCGATGCTGATCTGAGGGGCTTCAGGGGTGCGCTGATGCGCTTTGATGTACTGACGCTGTTTCCGGAAGTCTGCGCGCCCTATCTTGAGGGCAGCATTCTGGGTCGGGCTGCGGCTGCTGGCCACGTTGAATTTGGCCTGCACGACATTCGCACCCATGGTCGCGGGCGCCACCGAGTCGTGGATGACACGCCGTACGGCGGTGGCAGCGGCATGGTGATGCGGGTGGACGTCGTGGACGACGCGCTCCAGGCTGTCCGCACCCCCCGCTCGCATGTGTTGATGATGGCGCCAGCGGGACGTCCATTTCGCCAAGCCGATGCGCGGCGCCTGGCGACGATGGACCACTTGGTGCTGATCTGCGGCCACTACGAAGGCATCGACGGGCGGGTCGCCGACCACTTGGTGGATGAGGTCATCTCTATCGGCGACTACGTGTTGACCGGCGGGGAGCTGGCTGCGATGGTGATCATCGATGCCGTGGCCCGTCAGGTGCCCGGTGTGCTCGGAAACCCGGAGAGCCTCACCGAAGAGTCCTTCAACCACGGCTTTCTGGAAGCTCCGTGCTACACACGGCCGTTCGAGTACCGTGGATGGTCGGTGCCAGAAGTGCTTCGGTCCGGCCACCATGCAAAGATTGTCCAGTGGCGCCAAGAGCAGGGTGAGGCGGTGACGCGGCGCCTGCGGCCTGATCTCATCGACCCCACGGTGCCTGCTCCTGGGCAACCCTGCCTTGACGGCGACCAAGGCAGCGAATAGGCAGCGACGGCTTGTCGCCGGGCTTCTCGCCATGCCGAAGTGCGCGCCACGATGCTCCTCGCCGGAGTGGTCAGCGCGGATTGGGTGTGGCCCCGGGTAGCACCGATGCTCCTCGGTCTTGGCCCACCAGCGCCCCTCCCCACCGATGACCTCCGGCCCCGCCGGACGGCATCTGCAGGAGCGCTGATCCTGGGCGACATTGAGCAATGCCCACGGCCTCTGGGTTGCATGCCACCAGGGCCCCCTGTATTGACTGTGAATCGCAGGCTGGTCTGCCAGCCAATGAGAGTGAGCCAATGACCACGATGGCCCAGATCGAGCCCGACCTCTACGCCGACAAGAAGGAGGTTGACCTCCGCGCCGGAGACACCGTCCGTGTCCATGCGCGAATCACTGAGGGCGACAAGTCCCGCATCCAGATCTACGAGGGCACGGTGATCGCGATGAAGCGCGGTGGCCCCCGCACGACGATCACGGTGCGCAAGGTCTCCAACGGTGTGGGTGTGGAGCGGGTGTTCCCGCTGCACAGCCCCTGGATTGAGAAGCTTGAGGTCACCCAGCGCCACAAGGTGCGTCGGGCGAAGCTGTACTACCTCCGCGACCTCATGGGCAAGAAGGCCCGCCTCACGCCGCTGCGTGGCTGGCGTCCCGCAGAGGAAGACAAGGGCGAGGGCGAGTCCAAGGTGTCGCGCAGCAAGCGTCGGCGTCAGGAGCGTCGTGCCAAGGCCCGCGGCACCACTGCCGAAGCCTGAGACCGCTTGGCATGCGCCTGTGCCCCGTTGTCCCGCCCCTCAATGGTGGCGGGAAGTCTCGGGTCCTCAGGAGCTTGCAGTGAATTGCCCTTCTCCAGCCTTTGCCTGGTGAGGGGCGTTCGCCGTTCGGGGACCGCCAAAGCGCTCGGTCAAGCCGCCGAGCGCCATGTGGCAGCCGCCCTCACGGCAGCGGGCTGGACCGTGCTCGCCCACGGATGGTCCGTGCAAGGCGGTGAGCTGGACCTGGTGGCCATTCGCGGCGGCCTGCTGGCCTTCGTTGAGGTCAAGTATCGCCGGCGCAGCGCGACGTCGTGGCCGACCGTGAGCCCCGCTCAACAGCGCCGACTCAGCCGGACCGCCGAGCAGTTCCTGGCCGCGTCACCCGCGCTGGAGCACGAAGCTTGCAGCTTCGTGGTGGCGGTCGTGCAGGGCGAACCCAGCGCGTTCACGCACGAGCTGATCTTCGATGCATTCGATGCGGCGACCGACGGCTGACCCTCGCTCGCGTGCCCCCAGACAACATGCCGGGGCATCGCAGCGGGGTCTGCTCAGCCCGCTTGGGGCGGGGGAGGCGGCGGTGCAGCGGGGGCCGGCGGCTGCTGGAGCGCTTCGATGAGCGTGTCCCGAATCCGGAACCGCAGCGCGCTCTGGACCTGCCACTCAAGCGCGCCGAGCTGCATGTCCACCGGGTACAGATGCTCCACCCGGCCGCCGGTGTTCACGCCCACATCGCCCATCAGGTCGAGCTGCAGGTAGTCAATGAAGCGCCAGTGGATGCCTGCACCGAGCGTCAGGTAGGACGTCTCGGACAAGGTGGCTGACAAGCCCTCAGACGTGTCCAGCACAGACGGCAGGTAAGTGCCGCTGGGCAGATCCTGCCAGCTTCGGTAGCCAAAGCGGGTGCGCATGTCGACATCGAGGCGTGCGCCTGTGCCGTACTCCACCGCCTTGACCTCTGCGCCCAGCGTGATGCCCGCCGAGCTTGCGGGGCGGATGTTCATCACGGTGTCGGACGTGTTGCCGTCCGCGTCCACAATCGAGGTTTCGAGCCGACCCGCGCGGGTCAGCTCGGTCACCAGGTAGGGGCTCGTCAAGTTGTGCGTCGTGGCGACGGTGGACTTGAAGATGAACGCGCCAGCACCGGGACCGGCGCCCCGTGTGCCCCGAGGACCGTACGTCCAGAAGGGTGTCTGGTCCTTGAACCTGTACCCGACGTCGAGAATCCAGCTCACCCGGTCGCCACGGGACCCGAAGATCTCCTGGTGCATGGGTGCGCCGCGCAGCCCGATCCATGCGCCGCCAACCCCTTGGCCCTTGGTGGGCTCAGGGCTTCCGATGCCGTCGGTGCCCAGCATCGTGCCGGCATTGCTCGCCGGCTCGAAGGCCATGGACTGGGCGTCGGTGAACCGGACGTTCTCATTGACCCAGTGCGGCATGCCGACGACCAGCGCGAGGCCGTGCCACACAGTGAACGCCCCCTCGTAGGTCATGACGTGGCTCATGTGGCGCATGCGCCCGACATCTTCGCCGCCTTCGGTCAATTGACCGGAAGACGCGTCGAGGTCGTAGTGCACGACAACATCGCCCCGCAACCAAGGGGGAAAGTCGGTGTTTACGCCCGCAGCCTGGGCCGGAGCGACCAGGAGGAGTGCAGCAGAAATGGACAGCATGGGCATCGGCGGGGCCCCCAGGGAGCGCGGGTCGAAGCGTACGAGGGCCGGGCAGTCCGGTCAAGCGTCGGGCAGGACTATTGGCTTGGCGGCGGCATCGTTGCAAACGAGGAAGGTGCGTCAGGACCGGCTTCCCTCATCCCGGTCTCGCAGGCCGTACTCCTTCATCTTCATCTGGAGTGACTTGCGCGAGATGCCAAGCTTTCGGGAAGCGTGGGTCACGTTGCCCGACTCTTCTTGCAGAACCCGCTGGATGCGGGCTCGCTCAAGCTGGGCAGTGTAGACCCTCACGTATTCCTTGAGGCCCATCTCCTCCACATTGGCTTCGGGTTCGGGGCCAGCAGACAGCCCAGGGAGGTCCTGCGGGTTGACTTGTGGGCCCTCTGCCAGGAGTACCGCGCGCTCCATCAGGTTTTCGAGTTCCCGAATGTTGCCGGGCCATCCCCAGGCCATCATCGCCGCGATCGCCGCGGGGCTTGCGCCGTCAATCTGTCGGCCGAGGCGCTTGTTGAAGCGCGCGATGAAGTGGTTGACCAGAATCGGGATGTCGTCGAGCCGCTCCCGGAGGGGCGGTAGTCGGATGGGCACCACATTCAGCCTGTAGAAGAGATCTTCGCGAAATGTGCCCTCGCGAACTTCTCGCAGCAGCTCCCGGTTTGTGGCCGCCACCAGCCGCACATCCACCGTCATGGTGCGGACGCCTCCGACCCGCTCGAACGTGCGGTCCTGGAGCACCCGCAGCAGCTTCACTTGCATGTCTTTGGGCAACTCGCCGACTTCATCGAGGAACAGCGTGCCCCCGTGGGCCAGCTCGAAGCGTCCGGCCCGCGCGGTGACCGCACCGGTGAATGCCCCTCTTTCGTGCCCAAACAGCTCGCTCTCGAACAGGCTCTCGGGGATCGCCCCACAGTTCACTTGGATAAAGGGGCCGCGGGCACGGTCGGACGCGGTGTGCAGTGCGCGGGCCACCAGCTCTTTCCCGGTGCCGCTCTCGCCGGTCACCAACACAGTCGAGGGGGAGGCCGCCACACGGTCGATCATCCCGTAGACCTGCTGCATGGTGGGGGTCTGGCCGATGATGCCAAAGCGCCCCAGCCGCTCGTCGGCCGCCACGGTGGCGTCGGGGTGGAGCTTCGTCCGCGCCCGCTCTTCGGTGGCCAGCGCCTTGCGGATGGTGGCCTGGAGCTCCTGCTGATCAAATGGCTTTGTAATAAAGTCGTGTGCACCCTGCTTGAGGGCTTCTACTGCGCTGTCGACCGTGCCATGGGCCGTGATCAAGATGACGGGAAGCCCTGGGTAGCTTGCGCTGCAGTGGGCGAGCAGCGCCATGCCGTCTACCTCTGGCATCCGCAGATCGCTGACGACCAAGTCGAAAGTGTCGCGCTCCAGGGCATTGATGGCCTGTTGACCGTCGTCCGCCGTGCTCACTTCGTAGCCAGCGCGGCGAAGGTGGGCCCGGAGCACCTTTCGGATACTGGGCTCGTCGTCCACAATCAGGATTCGCTTGGGCATGAAGCTCCCGGGGGAAGGGTCCGTCGGCAAGGCGCCCCAATTCCCATCCACACGGCGCTGGACTTTGGGGCGCTCCACGGGCCGTGCGGGTCCTAGCACCGTCGTCGGTTCCGTGCCCTCCGCCGCCCGATTGGGTATCCTCTGCCGCCCGTCGGCATCCCCTGGTTTCCGGGTCCGTTCTCGGTCTGGACTCCACATCGCCACTCGCTCCCGGGAGCCCCCTGTGCATCTTCGTCTCCGAGCCTCCGTCGTCGCCTTCGTGGCCGCAGCAGCGCTGTCCTTCGGTGCGCCCTCCACGGCCCACGCACTGGGTGAGATTGCCCCCGACTTCGAGCTTCAGGACGTGAACTCGGGTCTGGGCAAGGTCAAGCTCTCGACCTTCAAGGACGAGGGCAAGGCGGTCCTGCTCAACTTCTGGGCCACTTGGTGCCAGCCCTGTCAGGTCGAGATGCCCCACCTCCAGCGCATCGGCGAGACCTACAAGGACGCGGGCCTTCAAGTCATCGTCGTCAGCATTGACGACGCCCGCGCACGAAACATGATCAAGCCGATGTGCAAGCGCGCCGGAGCGACCTTCCCGGTTGTCCACGATGCCCAGACAAAGGTCGTCAGCCAGTACAACCCGGCCAAGACCCTTCCCTACACGGTGCTCATCGACAAAGAGGGCAAGATCGTCAAGGTGCACATGGGCTATAACCCCGGTGACGAGGCACGAATGGAGCGCGAGGTCTGCGAGATGCTCGGGCTTGAGGGCGATGCCTGCAAGGCTCCGGCCGAGTGATGCGCAGCCCACTCCCAGTCGTCGGTCGCCTGGGCGTGGGCGCCTGCTTTGTCCTCGGGTTCGGTGCGGATGCTTTGGCGGCTGAGCTGTGGGGCGTCGGCCCCTTCGCCGGCTCCACCGTCCAGCTCTCCACCAACACGGACATCCGCTACCATCGGGTGCCAGACAAGCTCGAGAACTTCGAAGACCAGCCGATCCTCAACTATTGGGAAGAAGTCTTTCGGGCGAACTTGCTACTGAGCAAGCCGGGACTTGTGGTCGGCGCACAGTTCGACCAAGTCGCGTTCTTTGGTGCGCGTTACTACTTGGATGGCGAAGAGGTCTTGGAGAGGCCGCTCTACGACGAGACGACGCTGATCTCGCCCTGGAAACAAGCCCTTGTGCGCGTCGAGAAGCTCTTTGTCACGCGCCGTTGGGACCATGTCGAGCTGACGGTCGGCGACACGTATGCGAGCTTTGGGCGGGGCATGACGCTCAACATCGTCAAGAACACGGCTGTCGACATCGACACGTCCCTGACCGGTGCGTCCTCAACGCTCTCTATCGGTGACTTTGAGCTCGGTCTGGTGTCGGGGCTCACCAATCCCCAGGATGTCTCGCAGTATAATCCCAATCGTGGTATTACTGATGATCCGGGGCACATGGTCACCGGCCTGCAAGTTCACCACTACGCCCTCGGACCCCTCCAGGTCGGGGCCTATGGCTCGGTCTACCGCTTTGCCCGCAGCGAAGAGGTCGACCTGCCGGAGTTCTACCGCTACGCACAGGACCTTGACGCGGTGGCGGGTGGGGCGTTGATTGAGGCCTATGGGCTCGGCGGGATCGACCTCGCGTTCGAGGGCGACGTCTTCGACTACCGGGCCCCCGAGATGATCGGTGACGAGACGCTCGACAACTTGGTCGGGTACGCCACCTATGCCGCAATGACGGCCTATCCGGGCAAGGCGACGATTCTGTTGGAGGCGAAGCGCACCCGGGACACCGAGCGCATGAACACCTTCACCGGCATCGAAGGCTGGGAGATCGCGGCCACGCCGACCTTGGAGTACGAGAACGTCATCACGGAGGACGCGTCCCACACGGTCAACTCCAATGACCTGTCCGGCGCCCGGATGCGGGTCGACTATGCCGTGAAGCCCGGCGTGCTGAGTCCGTACGTCTCGGTCGCAGCATTTCGGGACCTCGACGTCGGTGGTGAGCACCCCAACCTGTCCCCAGAGACCGTCGGTCACGGCATTTTCGGGGTCCAGTGGCTCAAGCATCGCAAGGTGCTCCAGCTCAACACTGGCTACCGAATGGATGACCGGGATGACATCAACGAAGGCGCCGACCGGATGGTCCACCTGGATGCGGAATTCCAGTTCCCCATCGGTCCCAAGGATGGGTTCGAGATCGCGCTGAACGGTCGGAAGTTCTGGTTCGGCAACAACAACATCCAGCAAGAAGACTTCTTGGAGATGAACAACGCGGTCGCCTGGCACCATGGCGACAAGTGGGTGTTTCTGCTCTACCAGGACTACTCGTCCAACGACGTCGCTCTCGCGGGGACCAGCGGCAACCTCGAGTTCATCGACCCGGCGCTGTACGGCGAAGACAATGTGCGGTTGTTCGGCGCAGGCGAGGTCATCTTTCATCCTCGCCCCGCCAGCACGGTTCGGGTGTTCTACGGCGCCTACAAGGCCGGCATCCGGTGCGCGGGTGGCCAGTGCCGCAACCTGCCTGGCTTTGAGGGTGCACGGCTGACGTGGTCGGCCACGTTCTGATGCCCGGTCCAGGGCGGGGAGACCCGATGGGGGAAGGTTCCGGCCGCTGGGCGGTTCCGGGGCTGCCCCCTGCCGGCACCTCCTGACAGGTCGCTGACAACGAGTGCGGACTCACAAAATACAAGCGCTCGGTGCCCGGCGGGTTCCGGGCCGGCTGCGAACATACGGAGATTTCCTGATGCTGCTCCCCTCGACCCTTTGTCTGGCGTCCCTGATGCTCGGTGCAACCGCTGAGGCTGGCGCGCTCAAGGTGTCCGACAGCTCGGCCAAGACGACCTCTGGAGAGGTCAATGGCATCCGGTACGATGCGAAGCATCTTCGGGATGGCAAGCAGTCCACGGTGTGGATGGAGGGCGAGGACGGCTCCGGGCTGGGGTCCTACGTCGAGCTGCGGCTCAACGAGCCCGCCGTCGTGAAGCAGCTCCGCATCTGGAACGGCCACTGGTACACGTACGACTATTGGCAGCGCCACAGCCGCGTGAAAGAGCTGGAGATCGAGTTCTCCGACGGGCGCAAGCAGAAGGTCACGCTCGCCGACGAGAAGCTCCCCGAGACCATCAACGTCGACAGCCCGGCCAAGGTGGAGTGGGTCAAACTCATCGTGCGAAGCGTGTATGCGGGGAACACCTATAACGACACGGCGATCTCCGAGGTCCAGCTCATCGGCGATGGCGGACCGTCGGCGGTGCCCGTGAGCGCCTACCGCCACAGCACGACCTACCCCGAGGATGCCGACGGGAACTACCTTGGCGCCAACGTCGAGGACGAGATCAAGGACTCGATGTGGTGCGAGGGCGTCAAGGAGGGCGATGGGGTGGGAGAGTGGCTGGAAGCCGACTTCGGGAACGCTCGGAACATCCGCAAGCTCAGCATTCTCAACGGAAACGGCACATCGTTTGCCTACTTCAAGAAGGTCAACAGCATCGCCACCGCGACACTGACCTTCTCCGATGGGAGCACCGAGAAGATCGAGGTCAAGGCCATGCCGCTGCCCCAGAGCATCTCGTTCCCGGCGCACAACACGTCATCGGTGCGCCTGACGGTGGACACGGTCAACAAGGGCACTGAGTTCAACGACTTGTGTGTCTCGGAGCTCTACTTCTACGAGTAGGGCCTCTCGCGGCTCCGACACTTGGGGCTCAGCCCCGGTGCATCAAGCCCAGAGCGTCGGGGGAAGCTCCGCGCCGAGCTTGGCCAGCGCGTGGAGGTCGTGCAAATCGCTGCCCTGCTCGGCCAAGGTCCAGCAGGGTGCACCCTTGGGACCAGCGTCCCGCAGCGCTCGGATCGCACCGGCATGGGTCGCGGCCGAGCGTTGTTGCTCGGCATGGGCGTCCATTAGCGTGGTGTGGACGGCGTCCCAGGCTTCGGGGGCCAGGCCGTCGCCGGTGGGCAGCTGCGCGCGCTCCAGCGCGTGGATGGGCGGAGGCTGAACGCGGTTGATGATGAAGCCGCCGAAGGGCATCTTCCGCTCGTCGAGGACCTTCAGAAAGAAGAGGGCCTCGTCACGGGACGCGGGGGCAGGGGAGCTCACCAGCACAAAGCGGGTGGCCGGGTCCTGGAGCAGCGCCTTCACTTCCACGGAGCGCTCGCTCATGCTCTCGCCGAGAGCGCGGAAAGCATCGAAGAACTCAGCAATCTCGCCAATGGTGCCGGTGCCGAGCAGGCGCTTGAGGACCTTGGCGGCCGCTTCACTGCCGAACTCGAGCGCGCGCCAGCCTCCCTTGGTGGACGGCATCACCAGCCACCGCAAGACGCCCTGGTCCATCAAGCCCGACATGCGGTCCGGTGCCCGCAGGAAGTCCAACGCGTGCCGGGTGGGGGGCGTGTCGAGCACGATGGTGTCGTACGGGCCTTCTCGGTAGAGCGTCAGAAGGCGCTCCATTGCCATGTACTCGTGTGAGCCACCCAGTCGGCTGCTGGCGAACTGGTAGTACCGGTTCTGCAGCACCCGCTCGGCGGTGCGGGCGTCGGGTGAGAACCGGTGCACGAGCTCGTCGAACGTGGACTTCGCGTCGAGCATCATCGCGTCGAGGCTGCCCGTGGTCTCGCCGACCTGTTCGACGGGAACACGGCGGGCTTGGTTGCCGAGAGTGCCGATGCCCAGGCTGTCGGCGAGGCGTCGGGCCGGATCGATGGTCAGCACGGCGACCCGCTGGCCCTCTCGCGCGAGGCGCAGCGCAAGAGCGGCCGAGACCGTGGTCTTGCCCACGCCGCCGCTGCCGCAACACACCACTACGCGGGCGGTCATCGCAGCTCCAATTCGGCGCTGATGCCGTCAGCGAGGGCGTTCAGATCGTCCGGTGAGACCGGCTCGGGACCGCACCACGCGAAGTCGTGAACCGGACAGGCCAGCCCAGCAGCCAGCCGCTTGCGGGCGCCATCCTGTTGCCGAACACGGGCCATCCAACGGTCCGTGAGGTCGGTGGCTTCCGCAACAGCTGGTTCGCCGCTGGCCCGGAGCTGGGGCGCCGCCGTGGCCCACACCGCATCAGTGAGCGGACGCCGGCGCACTTGGTTTAACACGAGCAGCCGACCCTGGGCTTGGGCCGGACCGAGGCCCCGCCACAGCTCCAACGTCTCGTTCACCGGCATCTCTTCGGGCAGGGCGACCAAGACCAGTCCGGTCTTGTCGGGGTTGCCGAGCACCGTGTCCACCCGGCGGACCCCTTCGTGCAGCGGCCCAGCGCGGGTCAAGTCCATCAAAGAGCGGGCGCTGGTCAGCATGGTCAGTCCGTGCCCGGTGGCCGGCGCGTCGACCACAATGAGGTCCCAGGTCGGGCGACCGCGAGTCTCCTCGCGCTCCAGATCGAAGATCTTGCCGAGCTGGACGGCATCGTGGAGCCCTGGCACGGCGTCCACAAAGGGCCCCATGATGCGGTTGCGGAACACCAGCTTGAACAGGGCTCGCACCTTGATCTGCTGGACGACGTAGTCCTCGATGGCCGCTTCCGGCGTGATGCTCAGCGTCCACAGGTTGGGTCGCAGCTCCATGGGTGTGTAGCCCTTGCTCGGCATCCCAAAGACCGCAGGAACAGTGGTGGCGCCGGACGTCTCGGTCAGGATGACCCGCTTGCCAGCCCGTGCGGCCGCCGTCGCGATCGCCAAGCTCACGGTGGTCTTGCCCACCCCGCCTTTGCCGGTCACGATGAGAATTCTCTGTCCGTGAGCGTTCACGGGGACTCCTGGGGCGGCCAGGGGGGAAGAGCGGCGCCAGGGCGCGGGTCGTCGGGGGCTGCGAGCAGAGCGCCCACCCGGCGCCAGACCCGGGGGTCGAGCAGCATCTCCAAGTGTCCCCCGTGGTCGAGCTCTACGAGCTGTGCTTCTGCGATGGCGCTGCTGTCGGACGGTGCGATGATCTGGTCCTCCGGGGACCAGATGCTGGCCACGGGCACGGCAGGTGGACATATCTCGGCGATGACGGGGCTGTCTGGTTGCAGGCCCCGGGCTTCGGGTCGCATGCCCAGCACCGCCATGCGGGTGCCTTGCCAGGGGGTGCCGATGGTCACAAGCCGGCGGATGTGCTGTGCGCCGTCGAGCTTCGCCGCGTACCATGCGGCCACGACACCCCCCATGGAGTGGGCCACCACGTCAATCTGGTCCGCACCCGTGACGGCCTTGAGGGCCTGAATTCGCGCGCCAAGCTGTGCGGCGAGCTGGGGTAGCTCGGCCCGGGCGGGTTGGTGGTTCACTGCCCACACCCAGCGCCAGCCCCGTCGGCGTAGCCAAGTGGCGAGAAGGGCCCAGCATCGCCGGTTCATGTCATAGCCATGGACCAGCAGCACCGGTGGGCAGGGGGTGCCGGTGCCTTCGCAGGAGGATGGCCGCGGCCCAGGGCTCCGGAGCACACCCGTGAGCAGAACCGGCATCATCAGAACGCTTGCGGCCCACTCCCGGTAGATGCGGCCCACCGCCGCCAGCGTCCACTGGGGCCGGGCACCCCGCACCACAAGGTTGATGACCACACACACCAGCACCACCGCCAGGGCGATGCCGAGGAATAGGCTGAGGGCGGCGGTCAGCAGCAACATGGCCGGCTCACGTAGCGGCGCCCGATGCCTTGGGCCACCGGGGCCGATGTTTGGCGTCGGCCGGTTGGGGTGGATATTCGCCGAAGGACCAGAGGGTGCGCGCCTTGCTCGAACCGGCTCCAGGCCGGGGGTTTGGCGCGGTCCATCAGCAACGCAACGCAGGGGCCAGGCGGGGTGAACCCACCGTCCCCAAATCAGGAGTGTCCCGATGCCGATCTACGAGTACCGGTGCCCGGACTGCGGGCACGAATTCGAGCAGCTCCAGTCCTTCAAGGATCCGGCCATCACCGCGTGCCCCGGCTGCGGCGAGAACGACGTCCGCAAGCTGATCTCCAAAACCAACTTCGCGCTAAAGGGCGGTGGTTGGTACAAGGATCACTATGGCCTGAAGCCGGCCGCAACGGGCACGTCGGACGGGGGCAACAAGTCGGACGGGGCCAGCAAGTCCTCCAGTGGAGGGGGCGAGTCGTCTGCCCCGGCGCCCAGCCCAGCGCCCGCGCCCTCGTCGGCGGAGTGATGGACACCCCTGCCCGCCTCAGCGGCATCACAGTTGCCCGCGCCCACGGTGCTGGCCTGCGCGAGCGCATCGCCAAGCTGGACCGACCGCCGGGCCTCGCGGTGGTGCGGGTGGGGGAAGATCCGGCCAGCATGGTCTATGTCGCCAAGAAGGGCGCCCGCGCCGACCGGCTCGGCTTCCACCAACGCAGTGCCCTGCTCCCTGCGACCGTCGATCAGGCCACGCTCGAAGCGCTGGTGCTGGAGCTCAACGAAGATCCCCTCATCGACGGCATCCTCGTGCAGCTCCCACTCCCGAAGCACCTCGATGAGCGGCGGGTTCTGGAGCTGATCTGCCCCGACAAAGATGTCGACGGCTTCCATGCCATCAACACGGGCTTGCTCTCCCAGGGGCGCCAGGCCCTTGTGCCCTGCACGCCGCTTGGGGTGATGCAAATCCTGCGCCATGCCGAGATTGGCCTTGAGGGCCTCCATGCCGTCGTGGTGGGCCGGAGCAACATCGTCGGGCGGCCGATGGCCATGCTGCTGGAGCAAGCCAACTGCACGGTCACGGTGTGCCACTCCCGCACCCGCAACCTCGATGAGCACCTGCGTCGCGCGGACATCATCGTCGCTGCCGTCGGGCGCCCCAACACGATTCGCGCCGAACACATCAAGGCGGGCGCCGTTGTGGTTGACGTGGGCATCAACCGTCTCGACGACGGCTCCCTCGTGGGCGACGTGGCCTATGACGAGGTCTTTCCGCTCTGCTCGGCCATCACGCCAGTGCCGGGCGGGGTCGGCCCGATGACCATCTCCATGCTGATGGAGAACACGGTCACGGCGGCCGAGCGTCGCCAGTCGCGCTGAATTCTACAGGCGGTCCAGCGCCCACCGTGCGTGTTCCTGCACGAGTGGGTCGTTGTGGTCCAGTGCGCCCAGCAGCGCCGGTCGTGCCGCCGGGTCTCCGATGTTGCCGAGCGCCACACACGCATTGCGCTTGAGCCCGACCGCGCCTGGCCGCTTCAAGGGTGAGCCCAGAAGGCTGTCCTCCAGCACATCGTCGGGGGTCTCCAGCAACCGCGGCAAGTCCAACCAAGCGTGGCCCGCCCGGGGAGCAAAGTCCTGCTCCAGATCGGTGGGAGTCCGGTGGTTGTGGGGGCAGACTTCCTGGCAGTCGTCGCACCCGAAGACCCAGTCGCCCAGCGCTTCCCGGTAGGCGAGGGGAATGGCACCGCGGGACTCGATGGTCATCCACGACAAGCACCGCCGCGCGTCGAGCTGACCATCGCCGACAAAGGCGTTCGTGGGGCAGGCGGTGTGGCAGCGGGTGCAGCGACCACAGTGGCGCTCCAGCCCGCCCTTGATCGGCGGGTCTGGCTCGAGCGCCCGGTCGACGAGCACGGCCGCGAGAAAAAACCAAGACGAGTCCCCGGGGGCAATCGCGCAGCAGTTCTTGCCGAGAAAGCCGATCCCCGCCCGCTCGGCCCAGGCTCGCTCGATGAGGGGGCGGCTGTCCACGGACCAGAAGGCCCCGACCCCCTTGGCACGGAGGTCCCGGCACAGCTTGCGAAGGCGCTTGCTGACGAGGTTGTGGTAGTCCCGGCCCCATGCGTAGCGGGCCACTCGTCCCGTGAGCGCATGGGGGCGCTCCGGGCGTGGCCACCCGTAGTCAATGCCCAGCACGACGGCGCTCTGGAGCCCAGGCACGAGCTGGCTGGGGTCGGCGCGGGCGTCCCGGCCGGTCACCAACCAGCCCATGTCGGCGTGGTGGTCCTTGCTGAGAAATGCGTCGTAGTGGCCGATCCCAGGGGCGTCCGTCGCGAACGTGAAGCCCACACGGGTGAAGCCCAGCTCTCGGCATCGTTGGCGAATCCAGTCCTGCAGCTCGGAATCCATGTCAGTCCTCGGCCGTGTGCCCTTGTCCACCACCGGGGGCGTTCATATGGCATCCGCCCCGGCCACGGCGAACCCAGCCTGTCGGCCACGAACCCAGGATCACCATGTCGTCCCCCGACTCCGACGCTGTCGAGAATGTTGTCATCTGTGGCTCAGGCCCCGCTGGCCTCACCGCTGCGCTCTACGCCGCTCGCGCCAACCTGAAGCCGCTGGTGCTGGAGGGCATGCAGCCCGGTGGCCAGCTGACCATCACCACGGAAGTCGAGAACTACCCGGGCTTCGTCGACGGCATCCAGGGGCCCGAGCTGATGGACGTGATGAAGCGTCAGGTCGAGCGTTTCGGCACCCGCTTCGCGTTCGACATGGTCCAGAGCTGCGAGCTCGACAAGGGGCCGTTTGTGCTGCACACCGAGAATGGCCAGACCATTCGCACCAAGACCCTGATCATCGCCACCGGCGCCACTGCGAAGTACCTCGGCTTGCCCAACGAGCTGCGGCTTCAGGGCCACGGCGTCAGCGCATGCGCGACCTGCGACGGCTTCTTCTTCCGCGGCGTCGAGATCGCGGTGGTGGGCGGAGGGGACTCGGCAGCCGAAGAAGCGGCGTTCCTCACCCGCTTCGCCGACAAGGTGCACTTGATCATCCGCCGGGATGTGCTGCGGGCGTCGAAGATCATGCAAAAGCGGGTGTTCGACAACCCCAAGATTGTCATCCACTGGAACACCGAAGTGGCGGACGTGCTTGGCGAAAAAGAGGTCGAGGGCATCCGGGTGCGGGACCGCACCAACGGCGAAGAGACCGACTGGAACCACATCAAGGGCCTGTTCCTCGCCATCGGCCACAAGCCCAACTCCGAGCCCTTTGTGAAGTGGCTGAAGGCCGACAGCGTGGGCTATCTCGTGGGTGAGCCCGGCACGTCGAAGACGGAGATCCCCGGCGTGTTTGTCGCTGGCGACATCCAAGACAGCGTCTACCGCCAGGCCGTGACGGCCGCGGGCAGTGGATGCATGGCGGCCATCGATGCGGAGCGGTACCTCGAGGCCGTCGAAGCCGGCGACTGAAGCGCCCGGGCATCCGTGGCCGTGTGGTGCGCGGGTGCCCATCCAGCCCCTTCAGGGACTCTGGATGACCCGCTGGATGCGGCGAATGTGGAAGACCCGCTCTTCGCCGCGCAGGTGACACCAAGCCGAGATGTACGGCAGGTTGGTCTCGTGCACGGTGATGGCCCGACGGCTCGTCAGGGGACCACTGCCATTGCGGCTGGTGTAGTCGATGACGATGGGCGTGTGGGCCCCTTCGGCCTGCAAGATGGCCGCGATGATCTGTTGCCGGCCGTCCCCGTCTTTCTGCAAGGCATCGACGGTGTCCAGCAGGTCCCCCACCGTGGGCATCTCTTTCAGGTTCAGGCCCTTGAGCATGCGCTGGTAGACCTTGAAGGTCACTTGGGCGTCATTGAGGGCGCGGTGGGCGGAGGACTGCACGATGCCCATGCGCTGGGCGAGGGCTTGGAGGCTGCAGCGGGAGAACCCGTAGTAGTTCCTGGCGAGCTGGAGCGTACAGACCACGGGGCCCACGGCCGGGACCGGCAGGTCGGCCCGGTAGCACTCCGCCCGCAGGAACCCGATGTCGAAGCTGGCGCTGTGGGCGACCAGCACGGCGCCCTCCAGGTACCGCGCGATCTCGGGCAGCACGTCGGCAAAGCTCGGTGCGCCAGCCAGCATGGTGTCGTCGATGCCGTGGATGCCCAGGGCAATCTTGGGCATGGTCACGCCCGGCTGGACCAAGCTCTGGAACTTCTTCTTCTTGGGCTTTCCGCCGGGTACCCCCCGCACGATGGCCACTTCGCAGATGCGGTCGCCGCTGGCCGCGGACAGTCCGGTGGTCTCGAAGTCCAGCACGGCGGTGGGCGCCTGGTCGGCGGGGACATCGAGCAACGGATGGGGGGGGCGGGGGGTCACGAGAACACTCACAGGGACGGCATTTCGGAGCAGAACAGGGGCACTCCGGCGCTCAGTCTTCCTGGACCCAGTCGGGGATGCCCGGCGGCGTGAACTCGCCGTCGTTGTTGCTGTCGACCCAGATGGGGTTGGTCAGCGCGAAGGGGTAGATCGGGAAGGCCCGGGGCACCGCGACCGCATCGCCGAGGAAGGCGCTGAGGCCGACGCCGGCGAGGGCGCCGAGCACCACGTCTTCGAGCTGAATCGGGGGGAACTCCACCGGCGTGAACACCGGCGCCATGTCGGTGTCGCCCATGGCCACAACGACGTACCAGGAGTCCTTCTCGGGGGTTGTGGCCCACGTGGTTGCCAGGTCGGTGGAGCCCTCGTAGGTCATGTCGGCTTCGGTCCATTCTTCGACCAGCGTGCCGTTCTCGTACAGCTCCACCCGGTTGATGTTGAACCAGCTTGGGCTCTGGACCTCGATGGTGAACTCGACCTCGCCATCGACCGAGACATCGCTGCCGGGGCCTTGGCGCTCGTCGCCCACGTAGAAGCGCACGAACGGGCCAAAGCTGGCCACCACCTTGCCTTCCTTGACGGCCCGCGCGATGGCTTGCTCGTCGAGAAAGGCCGGGTCATCGGTGTCGGCTTGCACAAAGTTGCGGGGACAGCCCGCTTCGGTCGTGGTCTTGCTGTGGGTGTCGGAATTGCCGAGGGCGGTGACCCGGATGCCCAAGTTGTTCATGGTGAACCAGTCATCCAGCACACCTTGCCAGCCTTCGCCCAGCACCTCGTCGCCGTTGAGCAGGTCCTGCTGCTCCTCCATGTCCCGTTCGAGAATGTCGCGGATGTCGACATCATCGGTGAGGGCCAGCTCCAGCTCGGTCGCCGTGGGGGTGCGAATCATCTCGAAGCGCTTGGCGTTCAGGATCTCCATGGCGTCGATCGGGTCGATGACGAAGTTCTCCACGCCGAGCAGGGTGTTGCCCGATGCCGAGGCCAGCAGGCTGCCTTCCACCGAGAGGTTGCCGCCGACCGACGTGCGGGTGTTGACGCCGTATTGGTCGAAGTAGCCGAGGATCCCATCGCGGGGGTGGCCCACGAAGACCACGGGTTCTTCGGCCTTTGGGTCACCCAGGTTGCGCAGCCCGTCGATCATCTCTTGGGGGGTGAGACCGGACCACTCGAAGGCCCCGCCGTTGTCGGCGAGGTGGTCGTTCACCAGCGGAAAGCCGAGGAAGTGGCCCAGCTCGATGGTGGTGACTTCCAGCCCGACGGTGCTCGACAGCCAGTGCTCCATGTTCAGCCCAGCAATGGCCGGCGCGTAGTCGGTGATGGCGTCGTGGTCGGTGCTTGCGAGGAATTCCACACCCTCGGCGGCCATCGTGATGACCCGGTCGGGCAGGCTGACCCCCGAGTCGTGGGAGCGCTCGGCGTGCACGTGGAAGTCGGCGCTGATCCAGCCGGTGGTGTCGACCGAGCGGTTCACTTGCAGCTCGATGTCGGCCCAGCGGTCCCGACCGACGTGGATCACGGAGCTCTCGTCAATCTCGTACTCGACGCCCCGCGAAGCGATGGCCCGGTAGTCGCCGGGGGGGAGGATGACCTCGCCCTGGCCGTCGGCGGTGAAGACGACCTGGGCCGGGTTGCCGCCGATGAAGCCGTCGCCGAGCATCGAGTCGCGGGGGCTGTCGGTGTTGCCGACCGCGAAGAACGTGACCTTGGACGGCACACGCATGCCCTCCTGATCGACCACTTGGAAGCGCACACCGCCGGGGCGGCTGGCCTCGAGCACGGCATTGATCGTCTGGTTGGCAGCCAGCTTCGCCTTCACCCGGGGACCGTCCGGCAGCCCTTCTTTGTGGAGCAGCAGCTCGTAGTTGCCCGGGGGCAGTGCGCCGCCAAACGAGCCGTCGAGCTGGGTGTCGTCACCCACATCGGTGCGCCACTCCATGTAGGGGGCATCGCCGCCGTCGCGATACACAATGACCCGAACATCAGACAGTGGCATGCCAGAGCCTTTCTCGACCACGAAGCCTTCGATGCGGCCCAGCGTGTCGCCCCGGGCTTCCCAGATCGCTTCGATGGCGCTGCCGACGTCGCCCCGGCCCACGCTGAACCACCGGTCGTACGTGAACGGACCGTCGCCAGCGGAGAAGCGCTCGGACGTGCCGTCGCCCTCCACGCCCGCACCGACCGCAACGGTCTGGGAGCTGGTGAACATCGGCACAAAGAGGCTGCCCTCGTCGGGGGCCAGGGCGTAGCTGACGCGGTCGGCGTTGCCCGCGAGGAAGTCGACCTTGATGGGCTGGTCAAACGTGTTGACGCCCTCTGCGATGAGGCCCTGCACATAGGTGCTCTCGTCGAAGCCGATGTCCGGCGTGAACACATCGACACTGCCACCCTGCAGGTAGAAGTCGCCAAAGACGAGGCCGCCGCCAGCGCCGTTGCTGAGGGCGAGCTGCACGATGGCGAGGTTGTCTTCTTCGCCGGGCAGGGGCTGGTGCTCGAAGTCATCCTCACACGAAGGATCGTCCGAGAAGATCGCCGCCGTGCGCATCAGCACCGCCGCATCGCCCGGTTCGAGGATGTAGTCCGTGCGCATGTAGAACTTGGGGCGGCCGCCTGGCCACTGAAAATTCCACAGCGCGTCGAGCAGCGTGATGAAGCTCTGCTCTGGCCCGATCGTGCAGATCTGGGCGGCCCCGCCATCCGTGCCATCGTTGAGAATGACCACCTCGCCGGCAGTCTCATCGGCGGTCTGAACATTGAGGTTCACCGTCGGGAAGGTCTCCGCCAGCTGGTCGAGGCCCTTGCCTTGGGAGTAGCGGGGGTCGTTGCGCTGGAGGTCGGCGTCCATGAGGCTTGCGCCGCTCGTGTGGGGCCCGATGCTGACGCGGGTGCCGAGGATCGCGAAGCGCACCCGATCGTTCTCCAAGATGAAGTCGCCACCGTGGCCCTCTTCCTGGGGGCGAGCCGTGGCTTTGGGACCGCCGATGCCTTCGTCCAGGCTGGTCATCTCGTAGGCCCGGGCCCACCCCTGATCTTGGGCGCAAGAGCAGCCACCCACGAACAAGCCGAGGGCCAAGAGCGCGAGCGCACGGGCCGGTGCTGCGCCCGAGGACGACGCCCGGCGACAGGGAAGAAGGACCACGCTGGGATCAGCAGCGAGGCGGGCGGTCGGGCGTGATGAATGGACGTGCATGGCCCGGGGAGAATAGTGTCTCGCTCCCCCCGGGTCCATGCTTCGCGCCGGCCAATGCCGCGCATGTTGGCGCCCGTCGTTCCTGAATCGCCGCTGCGAGGATCTCCATGGCCCGCCTCTCGCTCACCGCTGTCTCTGTTGGGCTGGCTGTCGCCATGCTCGGCGCCCTTCCCTCGGATGCGCTCGCCAAGAAGAAAGACGGCAAAGGCAAGAACAAGGAAGCCCGCACTTCGGTGATCCCGGCGCCGCAAGCCAATGGTCTGGTCCAAGTCTGGGGCACGGTCTTTGATCAGGACATGGATCCCATCACGGATCCCGCCGGCTACGGCGATCCTGAAGACGACACTGGGTTCAAGATTCGTCGGGCCCGGATCGGCATGGCGGGGGATGACAATGGCATCCGCTACGACGTCACTATGGGCTATTCATCGGGGTTTGACGTGGTCGCGCCGCCCCCCAGCTCCAGCATTCAGCTGATCACGGCCGAGGGTGGCTATCGCCTGACCAAGGGCCTCTGGCTGACCGGTGGTGTGCAGAAGGTGCCGGTGGGGCGCGGCTTCTTGATGAGCGCGGGCTCGCTGGCCTTGGGGGAGCGCTCGGTCGCCACCAACTGGAGCGTGCCCGGACGGGACGTGGGCCTGACCCTGGACGGCAACTTCGGCAGCAAGACGGAGGGTGGCCTCAAGGGCCGCATGCGGGCGGGCGTCTTCAACGGCAATGGCCAGCTCAGCGGCGATGACAACCCGGGCAAGCTCGTGGCGATTCGCGCGGAAGGGGCCTACGGGCCCGGCAATGCGTACGAGACCTGGGGTGAGGTCAAGAGCTTCTCGATCGGCTTTGCGGGCGACTTCTGGACGGACCGCAGCCTGTCGACCGAGACCCTCGGCTACGGCGGCGACATCATCATCCGGGTGGCCGGGCTCGCCGCGTTGTTCGAGACGAACCTCCACACCATCAAGCCCGTCAACAGTGACCTTGTGGGCCCCGGTGTGTTCGCCGAGACCCCCCGCCTCGGGATGACGGGCCAGCTCGGCTACAGCGTGTGGATGCTGGAACCCGTCGTCCGCTACAGCCGCTTCGACGACCACCAGGACTTCGAAGACAACGGCGACGTCACCAACATCGAGGGCGGCGTCACCTGGCACGGAGCCAAGGATGCGGTGCGGGCGGGCGCGCTGTTCGTGCACCGCATCGAGGGCGGCGGCGCCACCATCGACAACGACACGGCCCGGCTCTGGATGCAGCTCCAATTCTGAGCGCTGATCTGGGGTGAATCGGAGGTCGAGGGGGGGCGCGCGGACAGGCTACGCAGAGGGTCCTGTTTGGGAGTCCCATGCGCCGTCCTGTTGTTGCCCTCATCGCGTCCTGGCTGTTGTGCAGCGGTCTGCCCGCCGGCGTGGCCCACGCCCAAGATGCGGACTGGCAGGCTGTTGTCGACTCGGTCAGTCGGTCTGTTGTGCAGGTGCGCATGGACCGGTCTCGCTCGTTTGCGACCCAGAGCGCCGGCAATTCCTACGCGACCGGCTTCATTGTGGACGCCGAGCGGGGCATCATCCTGACCAACCGGCATGTGGTCGGGCCGGGGCCTGCGCGGGCCGAGGCGATCCTGCTGAACAACGAAGAAGTGCCGCTCGAAGCGATCTACCGCGACCCCGTGCACGACTTTGGGTTCTACCGGTTTGACCCCTCGAAGATTCGGTTCATGGACGTCGAGGCGCTGGAGCTGGACCCGGCCGGGGCCTACGTGGGCGCTGAGGTGCGGATCATCGGCAACGATGCCGGCGAGAAGATCAGCATCTTGGACGGCACGCTCGCCCGGGTCGATCGGGAAGCTCCTGCGTACGGCCGCGGCCGCTTCAATGACTTCAACACCTTCTACATCCAGGCGGCCTCGGGGACGTCGGGCGGCTCCTCGGGCTCGCCGGTGGTGGACGGTCGCGGCAAGGTCATCGCGCTCAACGCGGGCAGCCGCACCCGCGCGGCGTCGAGCTACTTCTTGCCGCTGCACCGGGTGGTGCGTGCCCTGGAGCTGATCCAGGCCGGTGAGCCCGTCACGCGAGGCACAGTCCAGGCCACGTTTGTCCACACCCCCCACGACGAGCTGCGGCGACTGGGCCTGAGCGCCGCCGACGAGGCTGCTGCCCGCGCCCGCTTTGCCCAGGGCTCGGGGCTGCTGGTCGCACGGCGGGTGATGCCGCTGGGGCCGGCCGACGGCTTGCTGCGCCCGGGCGACATTCTCCTGAGCATCAACGGCACCGCGCTCGACGGCTTTGTGGAGATGGAGGCCATCTTCGACGACAGTGTGGGCAAGCCGCTGGTGTTCTCGGTGCTGCGGGGAGGGGCCCCCCTGGAGCTCACCATCCCTGTCGAGAACCTGCACAGCATCACGCCGGACACGTACCTGGAGGCCGGCGGGGCCATCCTCCATCCGCTGTCGTACCAGCGGGCGCGCACGTACAATGTGCCAGCTTCAGGGGTCACCCTGGCGACGGGTGGGTACGTGTTTGACAACGCGGGAATGGGCCGTGGTGCGGTGTTCTTGGAGATCGACGGCCGCCCGGTGCCCGATCTGGACGCGGTGCAAGCGGTGCTGGAGGGGCTGCCCGACGGGGCCCGTGTGCCGGTGCGCTGGTTCGACGTGGAGGACCCATCCCGGGAGCGTGTCTCGGTGATCGACTGGGACCGGGCGTGGACGCCGCTGTTGCGGTGCACCCGTGAGGATCTTCACGGCACTTGGCCTTGTGAGCCCGGCGCGGCCCCGCCGCCGTCGACCCCACCGGTTCCGGCGACCGCCGGCCTGCCCCCCAGCCGCACCCGCGTGGGCCGAAAGGTGGCCGCATCCCTCGTGACGGTGGACTTCACGACGCCCTTCCGGGTCGAGGGCGTGCACGGGGAGCGCTTTCGGGGCACCGGCGTGGTCGTGGATGCGGAGCGCGGTTGGGTGGTTGTGGACCGGGACACCACACCCATCTCGATGGGGGATGTGACCATCACCTTCGGCGGTGCGGTCGAGGTGCCGGCGACCGTGACCTTCCTCCATCCTGCCCACAACATCGCGGTTCTCAGCTACGATCCGGCGCTGATTGGCGACACGCCGGTGCGCTCGATGGGCTTCACCAAGGGGCCGGCGGAGCCCGGCGACCGGGTGTGGCATGTGGGCCTCGACTCCAGCCACCAGGTGGTCGCCCGCAAGACCCGCGTGTCTCGTCAGAACCCGCTGTACTTGCCCGTTCCGACGACGCCGTTCTTCCGTGAGGTCAACCTCGATGTCATCGACCCCGAGGCGGCGGCGACAAGCACGGGCGGCGTGTTGGCCGACCGCCGGGGCCACATGGTGGCGCTGTGGGCGAGCTTCGTGGATCTCAGTGGCGAGCGGCCCGACGCTTGGTTCCATGGCATGCCTGCCAGCTTGGTGGAAGACGCCGTCGACAAGCTCGCCAGCGACGGGCTCGGCCCATGGCCCACCCTCGGTGCAGAGCTTGGGCTCAAGGAGCTCTCTGAAGCGGGCCACCTGGGCCTGTCTCCCGCACGGGCTGGTGCGGTGGCGAAGCAGGACCCGGAGCGCCGACAAGTTCTCGTGATCGAGCGCCTGACCGTCGACAGCCCCGCCGCGAAGGTGCTGCGGGTGGGCGATCTGGTGCTGGAGGCGGGCGGCGAGCTGGTCACCCGCTTCGGTGAGGTCGAGTCGGCGCTGATGGACGCATCGGGCGGCGAGCTGGCCTTGACCATCCTGCGCAATGGTGCGGAGCAGCAGGTCTCGCTCGCGCCCCAGATGGTGCCAGGGCTCGGGGTCACACGGGTGGTCAGCTGGGCCGGCTCGCTGTTGCATGAGCCGCCGCGCTGGCTGCCCGAGCAGCGTGGGGTGCCGCCGATTGGGGTCTACGTGACTTGGTACTGGTACGGCTCGCCGGCCGCTCGGTACGGGATGCGGGCATCGGCGCGGATCACGGAGATCGATGGCGTGGCGGTCCACAACCTCGACGAGCTGCTGGCGGCGGTGGACGGCGCTGAAGGCACGGTGCGCATCACCACCCTCGACCTCAAGAACCGCGAGCGGGCCATCACCCTCAAGCCGGACTTGGAGGCGTGGCCCACGTTTGAGCTGTTGCGGGATGACACCACCGGTCAGTGGCGCCGGGTCGACCGCTGAGGGAGCGGCCGACGGAGCCCGCTACTGGAAGGCTTGGATGCCGGTGATCCAGCGGCCCAGGATCAGGTTGTGGATGTCGTGGGTGCCCTCGTAGGTGAACACCGACTCCAAGTTGGCCGCGTGGCGCATGATCGGGTATTCGTCGAGAATGCCGTTGGCGCCGTGAATGTCGCGGGCGACCCGGGCAATCTGCAGGGCGATGTCCACGTTGTTCATCTTCGCCAGCGAGATCTGGACCGGCTCCAGCGTGCCGTTGTCCTTCATCTGACCCAGGTGGAGCGCGAGCAGCTGGCCCTTGGTGATCTCGCGAAGCATCCACGCCAGCTTGTTCTGGACGAGCTGACGGGCGGCGATCGGTTTGCCGAACTGGATACGGGATTGTGCGTATTCCACGCTGGACTGGTAGCAGGCCATGGCCGCGCCGAGGGCGCCCCAGGAGATGCCGAACCGGGCGCTGTTGAGGCACGAGAACGGTCCACGAAGGCCCGCGACGTTGGGCAGGATGCGGTCCTTGGGGATGCGCACGTTGTCGAAGACCAGCTCGCTGGTCACGCTGGCGCGCAGGCTGTGCTTGCCCTTCATGATGGGTGCGGTGAAGCCTGCGTCGTCCTTCTCAACGATGAAGCCCCGGATGCGCCCGTCGAGCTTGGCCCAGACGATGGCGAGGTCCGCGAGGCTGCCGTTGGTGATCCACATCTTGGCGCCGTTGAGGACGTAGCTGCCCCCATCGTCGACCGCCTTGGTCAGCATGCCGTCCGGGTTCGAGCCATGGTCGGGCTCGGTCAGGCCGAAGCAGCCGATGAGCTCACCGGTGGCCATCTTCGGCAGGTACTTGTTCTTCTGCTCTTCGGTGCCATGCTTCCAGATCGGGAACATGCACAGCGAGCCCTGGACGCTGACGAACGAGCGCATGCCCGAGTCGCCGCGCTCCAGCTCCTGACAGGCGACGCCGTACGCGATGTTTGAGGTGCCCGCGCAGCCGTAGCCGTGCAGGTTCATGCCCAGCAGGCCCATCTCGCCGATCTCGCTGATGAGGTGCATCGGGAACGTGCCCTCGCGGCAGTGATCCTCGATGATCGGCAGCACCCGGTCGTCGGTCCAGCTTCGAACCAAGTCGCGAATCATGCGCTCCTCGTCAGAGAGGTGGGCGTCGATGTTGTAGAAATCAAGGCCTTGGTAGCGCGCCATTGGGGACTCCGGACAGACGGGAATCAGGCTCGTTAGCGCAGGCCGGGAGGCGGGGCAATGGGGCGTCACGAGGGCGTTTCCTGCCGGTGGGGGGGAGTGGCAGGGGTGGCCGGGGTCTCGGCGGCGGCACCCCGCGCTATGATTCCTGCACGTCGGGGGCTTGCCAGCACTTGTGTTGGGTGCAGGCCCTGTCATTCGTCCCGGGTGTCGCTGTGCTCTTCGTTGTCTTCGTCTCGTCGGCACTCGCCCAAGATCTGGTGCTGACCAAGGAGATCACCGATCCATTGCCTCCGGGCAGCTTTGTGTTCCTCCCGTTCGAGGTGCCCGCGGGGGTCGCTGAGCTGGCGTTCTCCCACGTCGACACAAGCGGTGATGCCGGGGACCGCAGCATCACAGACGTGGGCTTGCTCGGACCGGACGGTGCGCTGCGGGGTTGGAGTGGGGGCAACAACGAGACGGTGGTGATCGCTGAACACAACGCAACACGGGGATACCTGCCGGGTGTTGTGGACGCGGGTGAGTGGACGGTGTTGGTGGGCCTTCCTCGGTGCCCAAGCCTGCCGTATGTGTTCACCGCTGAGCTGACCTTTCGGGCCGAGTCGACGCTGCCGGCGGACCCGGATCGGGGGCCATGGGTGGACGCGGGTGTGTTGCGGGCAGGCGAGGCTTGGGTTGCTGGTGATGTGCATGTCTCCTGGATTGAAGCACCGGGGGAATCGCGAACCAGCACAGTCGTATTACCGTCACCATCCACTGATGAGCTTTGAGGTTTATTTTGTAAAACCATGATCATGAATCCTTCTTGATGTTAATCGAGGCACCTTGAGACCCACTGATCTGCATGTTCTGGTTGTTATCACCGCTTGATTTTATCGATTGCTTTGACGAATTCGAACTTGATCGAAAAAAACGAAACAGAAGGAATCCAATTACAGAAAAAATAGCTCCAATGATATAAACCCCCACCCCACTAAACACCCACTCAATCCACTTTAAATCACCCATTGTTTATCGCCCATCTATTGGAATAGTTTGTTTTTTCAGAGAGTTCACTGTTGACGCAGGTTTCCAGAAAAAATCAGTCCTGTCAAGAATTTCGGGCCATTGGAAGATGCTGAATAATCTGGCCGAATCTTTCCCATTCCGGTTCTGATGGGGCAAAGTTAACATATTGTCCAAAGTCGGACCCAGGCGTTTTCGGCGGTGTCCGGCGGTTACGGGCGATTTTAGGTGCTGCCGGCAGCCGAAAAAAGCGTCTCACGCAGGCGTTAACCTGCGATTTACGTGGATTGGCGATTATCAGGGATTTACGGCGTTTTGTTCGTAAAAGACTCTTGAATGCGTTCTGGATGTTCAGCGGTGTTGCTTGACGTCCTCTTTTATTTGGACATAAAGTACCCATCATTAAAGTTCGCCACAAAACGAAAGGCTAAAACAAAACATTTCACCAAGCCGTATAAACAGAGACCGTAAACATGAAGGCGACTGGTGATGCCACGTTATACTAACTTAATGAATGTGATATTATGAAATCAAAATGGAGATTCTTTTTTGAGACGTATGATTTTTTCTTTGACAAAGAACGTAAATATGAAGGAGCAATTGATGATACGAATTTTCTCAAAGAGAATAACATAAATCAAAGTGTCTTTAAAGTCAGTGGTAATACAACCTGATCAGGAAAATAAAGGTGTATCTTTAGCGGACCAAATAGGAGATTCTACATAACAATACTGTTGGATGTAAAAGAATCTAAAGATATCGCTTATTTTTTGGCATATGGTATTGCAGATAAAATTTCTTTTGACTCAGGTAGGATGGTGTTTCCTATCCATTTGGTTGGTTGTGAAAAGATCCCTGAAAATGACCATGAAGTTGAGTCGATTAAAGGACAAGAGTTTTATTGCGAATGCTCATCAACTGAATATTCAGGCCCTAAACCTTTCAACCCTGAGGTGTTCAATAAAGGCACTTCAAACAAAATACCACCGCAGCTTATCAAGCAATTTAACGTTGCCAAAGATTCGTCGAATCCGATTGATAAATTTAATGGTTTTTTTAAAATTATTGAAACATCCTGTCCACCCCAAAAAAAAGGCCAGTACCTTAAAGATGCAATAAAATGTAATAAAAGATTACGGGAGTTATATTCTGCTATATTCATAAAAAATGAAAAAGACCCGCAAATTTGTTTTGATAAATTCGTTTCGGATATTGTGAATATTCGTCACGAGTGCTCACATCTTAAATTATATAAAGACTTTGGGATGACCCCAACTGATCCAAGAGTAAAAGAAAAAGTTGAACCACTATTAAGTCAATTAGAAATATTCACTTACAATATAATAAAATCCAATGAACAATCCGTCCTGAAAATACCCTAACATCTTAACTTTTTATGACAGTTAAGATGTTTTCCCAGGATGCCATTCATCCGTTGAGGTGCTTGAAACCAGCGCCAGGAGCCGACAGCGGGCCTGTCTGGGGGCAACGTGGTGGTCGGCAAGGTCGAAGGTATGGTGAATGTTAGTTTCTGTCTATAAACTAACATTCACGGATCAGCTCACCAGCGCCGCCCACATCCTGTTTACACAATTTCAAACCGTACCCGCCGGAATACACCCCACACAAAACCAGATCACCGGGGCCTGTTCCTCCTGCCCGGTTGTGGTCGGGTTTTTCCCTTTTTCAGCTCCCTCGCCTTTTCGAGATGGCCATCAGATCGCCTTAAAAAATCACAACCCCCCTTGGGGAGAAAGAAAAAACCGAATCCGTTTTTTTTATACCGCCCGATTTTTCTTTGGGCAGTTGGGAAAAAAATCAGCTCCGCTTTGAAAAAGGATGTTTGTTTTTTTGATATTGCAACTGCGTTGCTGTGATATTTTTTATTTGATAATCCGGCAGGATCGCGCTTGTTTCCGAAGGAAACGCTGTAAGTGCGCCCTTCGTGTTTTCTGTCGTTTAACTTTTAAAGACTCTTGTTTGTGCGCCTTAATTTTTTATGGTTTATCAACCAGCTCTCCTTGTTTGAACTCATCAATAAATCATTGGAAAATTTTGTTTGCACCAACCAACTGAGTGTCAAATTTCTTTTGTTTGAACTCATCAATGATTCACCGGGTTTTTTTCTGAAAAGTTTTTCCCCGTGGTCTTTTTGAAAAACCTTTAGCGTCGCGGTAGAAAAATTCTTTAAACGGTTTTTAGGCGGTAGCCTAAAGCACAGACTGCAAATGTGTGGAGCGAAGCGGAACGTATACATTTGCTAACGTGCCTTACTCAGAAATAAACTATAATTTGATCGATAATTAAAATGAAAACAATGAAAGGCACGTCAGCAAATGAGTCCGCTACGCTCCTGAACATTTGCAACTTGCCTTAGGTTTTCACCTAAGAACCATTAACGATAAAATCGTCATTATGCATACGCTTCAGGAAAAAGAAATGTGTTAGCTCAGAGATAATTCAATCCGAATCAAAAAAAGCGACTTCGCGGAATTATTATCTCGTTGCACAGATAAACAAGGCGTGCATTTTTTAAAAGTTAGTGAGTTAGCGCGAACCTCAACAATCAATGCAACAGTTCTCCGTTCACAGAATCGCGAGATTATACGATACAAAGTTATTAGCGCCACGCATAGGCGATAAAATAAAACTCGAAGGCAGACAAAAAATTAATAGCAAGGCCGGCGCATTTTTGTTTATTTATTCGCTCGCAGTGATCCTAATTTTTATATGACACTCACCCGCCCTGGGGGACGGGGGAGGGGTTTACATCTCGCCTTTTGTTTTTCCACTCCTCTTAGCAGGTGCCTTTTTGGGTTTGGCAGGTTCGGCGGCGGCGATAAGGCGGTCAATCTCCTTCGTTTCCCGCCAGCTCCCGATCGGCGGCGAGGCGGGCCTCGTACTCTTTTTTCAGATCATCGAACCGCTGCCGGTAATCGGTTATCATCTCATCGAACCGTTGCTGGTGATCGGCGCGGATCTCCTTGACCTGATTTACAAGGTCCTGTTCACGCTGCCGCTTGTCGGCAGCCTGATCGGAAAGGCGCTGTTCGAATTCGGTCTTCTGCTCGATCAGGTTCTGTTCCAGGCGTCCGATCTGCTGGATCTGGTCGTCGGCCTTTTCCGCTCCTGGGCCTCAAGCTTTGCCTCGGTCACGGCTGCGGCCTGTTCCGCTGCGATCTTGGCGGCGGTGGCCTGGATCAGTTCGGCGCGGATCTCCTTGGCCTCTGCGGTCTGGCCGGTGATCCGTTCGTCCCTGGATTCCACCTGGTTAAGAGCCTGGGCCAGCTCGACCCGTACGGCTTCAGCGGCTTCCCGTTCGCGGGTAAGGTCGGCTTCCAGCTTGCCGATCTCCACGGCGCGCTCCTCGGCCAAGGCTCCGAGTCGCTGACTTTCGTCGGACAGCGGCCCGATTCTGTTCGGTCAGCTCGTCCATCTCAGTTTCCAGCTGCTCTCCGGTGCCTGCTAACTCTGCCGCTTCGCCCTGGACCTGCACCAGTTGGGTTTCCAGCTCTGCGCGGGCTTCGGCTGCCTGGCGCTCCAGCTCTCGCACGATGGCAACCTGGAGGGCTGCCGGCAGCTCGGGGGCCTGGCGCTCCTGCACTGGTGCCGCCTCACGCCACGCGGTCAGGTGACGGTGGATGGTGTTCGGTGAGCCGGTGCCCAATTTGGCGCGGACACGCTGAATTGTGGGGTTTTCGCCTTCAGCAACGAGGGTGTCTGCGGTTGCTGCCACTTCCTGATATGTGATTCCCGGTCTTGCCATTTTGTATATCCCTGTATTTTGTATGGTGCATTTCATATTCTGTATAATCATATTATATGTATTTATGATACGATACACAATACAAAATATGAAATAATACAATATTTTTTCTGTATTCCCTCAATACAGAACCGAAAACGATCTTTTCCCTACTGCCCTGTGCTGGCCCTGGACGCACGATCGATGGAGAAGACGGACCCGAACCAGGGTAAAGGGGTGTTGTGCCGCTGTAGGGGAAATTTGGCGGTCTGGGAGTATGTCCGGGAGTGGTTGGATTATCATGTTGCGGGTTAGAGTGTGATGGTGTTGAAACCATCCGAAATCATCAGGATCACCACACCCTTCATCTTCTCCGCCCCGCGAAGCGGCACACGATACCGGTTTGTCTTCGACTGCCTGTGGCGATGTCCTAGGCAGGGGCGGTGCTGGGGCCGTTGTCGTTGGTGAAAAGCGAAGGCTGTAGAGTGCGAGTGGTTAAGGCCCCTGCCAGGCCGCCGGCGGCGTTGGCGCGTTTTAGGTGGTATTGCATTTGTTGATATGAATAATTTAGATGCGTTATATCAGGAAAGAAGTACCGCGCCCACACTCGGCTTTTAAGAGAATGCAAGCTAATGAGCCAAAGGCGAATTAAGCGCGCATTCTCCTGTTTAGGTTTATCCGTTGCCGTTGGAGTTCGAGCGGTTCCTTTCTCGCCCGCTGTAGTTGTAGTTGGGCGGGGGGGCGTGCCATATCACGAAAACCATCGAAAACCCGTGATAATCGACCGTCTGCGCGATTTGCAGCTCCGATACCCCCTTTTGAGACAGTTTCTCAAAGGTGAAAATCCCCCCATAACCAGCTTTAACCGGGAATAACGGCAGGGTCCGGCTTAGAACGATATGTGAACTTTCTCCGGAGTGCAGGACTTATCCGATCTTTGGGTTACGATTTCGGTTATCCCCGGTCGCCGAGGCTCCGGGTTTGGCGGGGATCGGAACGTCCCGGGAACCGACACGACCGGGACGATTTTTAGGTTTTGGGGAATCGGACGGATTGGCGCAAGAGAGTTTTTTTGTTGTTCACCCTCCGCGAAGCGGGGTGAACAACATGTTCCATGTTAAGAACATGTTCCATGTTCCATGTTTAGGAATGCTGAGAGCCATGCCATTCCTGGCTCTCCGGCGTCGTTGCGCCCTCTTATCCCAGTCAAACGCCCTCTTATCCCAGTCAAACGCCCTCTTATCCCAGTTTAGCGCCTCTCTCTTATCCCAGTCAAACGCCCTCTTATCCCAGTTTGGGAAAAAAAGCGCCCTCTTATCCCAGTCATAAAACGCTCCCTTATCCCAGTTATTTCCGTATCCATGATACACGGTCACTATGACCGCCTCTTTGCCCTTAATCACCTTGCCTTCGGTGATGACCCCGGCCTCCTCCAATTCCTCCAAGGCCTTGGGCAGAGCAGCGCGGAATCTACGCAGACGGCCCCCATAGCCGCACCACGCCATTATATTTTCTATGGGCTGGCTATGGGGCTTACCTTGTTGATGGCCGCTGACATAGAGCTGTAGTGCCTTTGCCATGTTCGACGGTAACGAAAGTCTTTCCTCCCAGCCGATATAGGCAAGATTATCGAACAACGGTGCTCCGTCCGGGTCCAACCGGATAAACATCTCTCCTGTTTCATCCTTGATACCCCAATTCAGCATTCCACTAAAGCGGGGATCTTGAAGGTTTTACCCTTGCGCTTCCCGATGATTTTGAGGGTAGCTCCCGCCATGCGATCCAATGATGTTTCAAGCCACTTTCTGTCACTTGTACCATCTCTTCGTCCTATTTCCCTGAGCAGTGCGGCCCGTGTAGTATAGAGGCGTTGGCCCATGGGTATTCCACGACCATGGCGCAAACAGGCAAACCATAGATCACAATCGGCCTGGTCAAGCTGTCTGCCGAAATAAAGCACCTCAACATCGGCGCGGGATTCGAGTTTTTTCCACTCCATCCACTTACGCTGACCCCGGCGCACCAGGGCGAACAGGGAAGCGCGGGTCAACTCGGTGGGCATTGCTGCAACCTCCTCGGGCCAGTAGGCTAGGGGATTACCGATCTTTTCACCATCGTCGGTTTCGGCGTCCTTTTGGATGGCAACTGATCCGGCTCCTCAGCCGGAACGGAAGGTTGTTCCGGGGGGATTTTCCCGGCTTGAATAAGCTCCTGATTCCACTCGAAAGCTGCAATTTCTTCGTCTGAACAGACTTTGATTTCACCCGGTTCTTTCTTGTTTTTGATCTCTGCAAGCTTGGCTTGCAGGGGCGTCAGCCTTGTTTCTTCACCCATAAATTTCGCCTTAGAATGTTTTATGTGTACCCCAATCGGGGATACTTCAAAACCTGTACACCTGTGCCCCAGCGTAACAAAACCATTATTTAAATTTGTTAATTTTCGTCTTTAAAAGATCTTTATTACTCTTCGACAAACCCATGAAAATTTTCCATATCAACTCGACAACATCATCTTCTATAGAGCCTTCTTTTTTAGTATCCAGTACAATGTTTATTCGAAATAACGAGTTGGTTTTTTTGCTAAAATTCGAACAAAAGGCTCTTAATTCTTCACTCAAGCGATTATACAGGGGGTGTTTATTTGAGATTTGTTCGTACCAAGTTGCCAGCACACCTTCTGTCTGCCTACCATCCATTCCTGTTGTGTTGTTTTTGTGGTAGGTGACAGCATCCATACCTCGGTACCCTATAAATT
>CALOBC010000006.1:0-468304 GCA_942491145.1 Myxococcota bacterium
CCAATCCAGGCGCTCCGCCAACCATGCGCCGGCGGCCGCGTCGGCGGGGTGGACCGTCGGCCGTCCAGCCCGGTGCCAGTCCTTGGCGGACTCCAGAAACTCTCGAGCGAGCCGGCGGTCCCTCTTGCCCATCACCAGCGGGCCCCCGTCCACCCGAGCCTGTTCGGCGCGCTCGACGACGTCGACGTGCAGGCATCGCCAATCCGCGGCCAGCCCCGAGATGGCGTGCGCCGCCCGCGGCGGGTTGGGGCCCAACGCCCGGGTCGAGGCCGCCCGCAGCGCCACGTCCGCCGGATTGGTCAGCAGCAGCTCGCGGGCCAGCTCGGGCGCCATCTGGTCCTGCCCGGCGAGGGGCAGCCAGTCCAGGTGGTCGAGCAGCCGTGCGCCGCAGTCGCCATCGTCCTCGGTCGGGGGCATCGGACGACTCCAGCACTGCCCACTTGGCGGCCATCTGCAACAGTTCTTCCGCGGTGTAGACCTCCATGTCGGACAGCTCGAACTCGCTCTCCAGCACCCCCGCGCGCCGGACACGGGCACGGACACCCAAGTGAAGCTCCGCCCAGTCCGCGGCGATGCCGAACACGGCGCACTTCTCCGCCATGGCCTGGGCGGCACAGACAGCAGCATGGTGCCGCAGCATCGAGAGGAGCTGAGGCGCGAGCCCCTCGACGAGCTCCACGCGACCTTCGAGGGAGCCAAAGTACGTCTCGGCGACGGGAAGCATTGCGTCGCGAACCTCGGCCACCGCTGCATCTTCTGACCCGTTGAGCACCGACAGCTCAGCCGCCATCCGAAGGAAGCCCACAAAGGCAGCTCCGGGGCCCGTGACGGGCAGGGCTGCGGTGGGTTTGCCGGCCTCGTGCCACCGGTCCTGGCACCCACAGGCAGACGCCAGGGTCGTCCAGACGGCAACCAGCGCGAGGGCAAGGGAAGCCTCGACGGGCTCAGCATTCTCCGCCACGGCGGGCGCGTCCTCGTTCGTCGTCATTGCAAGTCCCCTCTCGGCGGTCTCAGTCCGCACGAAGCAAGCGGAGCTGCACCTTTCGGCACAGGTCCTCGATGTCCCGGACCCGCTGGATCAGCACCGCCCGACCATCGGGCGTGTCCGGTGTGGAAGCCAGGTCGGCGGCCAGGCGCGAGGTCTCCGCCGCCAGCCCCGCCAGAAACGTGATGCGCACCTCGGCGGTGTCGCCCTCGATGCCGTCCACGTCGTCATCCTCATCGACGCGCAGCGTGAGGCCCACCACCCGAGCGGCCTCGACGAGGGGACGGCTGCCCCAGCGCTCGACCAGGTACATCGCGTCGCCCAGCCGAAGGTTGCGCTCGCCGCTGAGCCAACGGGTCACCATGCACCGGTTGACGCCGATGCGAGTCGCCACCGACCGTTGGGTGACCCCGGGCATGTCGAGAAGGGCCCGCATGAAGGCTTGCTGCACGGCGTCACTCATGGGACCGCCACCATGCCTTCGCCCGGCCCATCGCCGCGGTCAGCTCCGCCACTGGATCGAACCCCGATGCCTCATAGAGGCGCCGAACAGCGGGGACCACAGCGAAGTTCAAGCGCATCGACACCATGCACGGCACCGAGACGAGGACGGGAGCCAGCTCGGGGTGAGACGACTGCACCACGGTGACCAGCAGGACGATGCAGGCAATGGCCAACAACACAAGGGCGCCCAGTGCCGCATGGGCAGCCACCAGCACGTCCTTGCGGTTGACCTCGCCCACATAGTGAAACTCAGTCATTGCGGAGCCCCCGGATGATGCAGACGGCCCGCCGAATGGCATCCACCGGCGGGATCCAACCGACCGTCACCACCAACACCGCCGCAACCGTAGGGAAGGACGCCCCCCGAAGAAGCAGCGCCAGAACCTCCACGTAGAGAAGCACGAACGCGAACAGATAGACCGCCACCATCCAGCCGCCTTGGATGGCGGACAGTCGCGCGGCCCGGAGCTCGGCCCGGACGGAGTGGACCCACGCGACGTCTTGCAGCGCCGTCCGTTCAGCACGACGTGCACGAGCGAGGACCTGCCGCACATGTCGGACCACTTGGCCTGGGTACTGCCAGTCCGTTGAGTCCCCGCACAGGGCGGAGATCTCGTCGAGGGCCAGCACCGCCGCGTTCTTGTCATTCGGTGGCAGGCACGACTCCGGAGCGGCGGTGCCTTGGTCGATGGGGTGGGAGGGAGGCGGCGTCATGCGGCCGAATCGATGGCGGCAAGCCGGCCAGCACGTCGACGTTGAGTGGCCAGCCAGGTCACGACTCTGCCGCGCTCGCTGCAGTCGAGCTTCAGTACGCCGAAGATGCCGTCAAGCATCTCCATCGACGGCATCCTTTGACCTCGCTCCACCAGTGAGATGTGCCCAGCGGATGCTCCCAGCAGACCGGCAAGCCGCTCCTGAGTGAGCCCCGCCCTAAGCCTTGCCTTGCGCAGAGGTGATTCATCAACCATCGACAGCCCTCCCGGGACTCTTACTCTGTGAAAGACGCCAAGAACCTTTCATGGAGTAAGATTCGGCGCAACAAGAAATCGCCTTACCGGGAGACGATGAATGACGACGAGACACTCGCACCCAAGCTCAAGAAGTGCCGCCAACAAGCCGGTCTGACCCAGTTGGATCTGGCCGAAAAGATTGGAATGTCCGGGCCAGCGGTCTCGCTCATTGAGGCAGGACACCGCGACACCCGATCGGCTGTGATCCTTCGATGGGTTCGCGCGTGTGGATTCGAGATCGACATCCGCCGACCCAGCGACCCTCCTCCCCCAGAATACCTTGATGTGACCGGCCTTCCTGAGCACGACGTCAATACCTTGGCCGAGCTGGCCGCTATTTGGAGCAGGATCGACCCCATTGCTCGGGAGGCCTTCAGAGCCCAGATACTGGTGTTCAAGACCTTTGTTCCGGAGGAAAACTCGCGCTCGGCTGCAAATGGCGAGTAAATCTGAACTTGACGCAGAGTAATGCTCACCATACCCTAACCCAGTGTAAAGCTGGAGGGTATGGTCTTGACTTCCCTGGCGTCTACCGAGCTTCGAACCTACCGATGGAAAGCCATCACCACCCGCCCGCCCGGCAACTGCCCGCCTAGCGCCGCTGTGGGCATTGGCGACACCCCCCGCGAAGCCCTCGACAATGCCCGCGACCGGGCCTGCATGTGGCTTCCCGAACTCTCGCTGTCCCAGGACTTCGAGACCTGGCTCGGCTCCCTCACGGTTGAGCGAGTCATCGACGGGCACGATCCCTTCCTCCCGCCACTGGCGCCCGCCCATGAGCCGGCGCCGTGCCAGCCATGCCCGCTGGTCCTCCTTCTGTCGGCGCCCTCTGGGCCTCGCGTCCCCCCGAGCCTGAACTCCTCCGTAGAGAGTGAAGGCCCAGAGGGCGCCGATTCTCCATCGTCCGGACTGCCCGCCTTCATCGCGGTCTCGCCGGACTGGACCGTCGTGGGCTGGGGGGACTCGCCCGACGGCGCCCGGCTCGACGCACTGGTGACCTGCGAGAGCACCGACCTGCTCGCCGTCTACCAGCTCGCACCCACCTCTCCAGCCCTGGCCGCCGGGGAGGCCGCATGACCACCCTGCCCATGGTCATCGTCGACATCGCCGCGCCCCCCGGCGAAGACCCCGAAGCCATCCGGCGCCGCCTCGCGTCCTGGACCGACCAACGGGGACTCGGTCTGTCCGCCGGCCAGTGGGGCATCGTCGAGACCGCTCGCCCGTCCGTCGTCGCCGACCCAACCGCGCGGGGCCCCGTCATCTACACCCGGTGGTTCATCGACTACGAACGGGTACCCGAGTCCAGGGCCATCCGGGGCTGGCGGTTCTGGAGCGTGCGCGCCACCCATCCCAACACCAACACCTGCATGGTGCTCGTGCGCGGGCTCACCGCCGACGATGAAGCTGCCCCAGTCCCGGTCCCGGCTGCGCCTGCGCTCGCCACAGCGGCCCCCCAGCTTGAGCTGGCCCACGCCGCCCCCGGCGTCTTCCCCCACGCTCGGCTCTGCGCCAAGTGCGAGGGCCCCGTCGAGCTCTACCCAGGCCGCGGCGGTCGACCCCGAACCACCTGCGAGACCTGCGAGCCCCCCACCTGGCCCCGGAAGGGCGAGCGCTGGTGGCTCGACGGCGAGCCGGTCATCGTCCTCGGCTCCCGCATGGTCAACCTCCAACCCATCGCACCCCGCTTCCGATTGATTCGCTACCGCGGGGAAGGGGACGGCGTGCAGCACACCGTCGAGGGCACCGAGTGGCGAAAGCGGGCCCAGCGAGAGGCCCCAACCCTAGACGAGGAGTCAGCGGCATGAGCCAGATCCACGCCCTCGTGCACGTCCCCGCAAAGATGCCCGCCTCTGCGCAGGCTCGAAGGGTCCGAGCGCAAGCGCGCAGACTCCGCGAGATCCAGCAGACCAGCGCAGACCTCCTTCTCGTGGACCGGCTGGAGACCCACATCCTCGGCTTGATCACTGATCCCAAGGGCGTCAGCTACGACGACGTCGCCGGCGCTGAGGGCGGCCAGCTCCTGCGCCTGGTCATCCGCCACTTGCTCCAGAACGGTCGACTGCGCGCCCTTCCCGATGCCGTGCTGCGCCTGCCCATGCACGACGTGCAACCATGAGCGCCAGCAAAGCAAGGTCCCGAGGAATCCAGGGCCGACGGTGGGTCACCCTCACCGACATCGCCGCCGAGCTGCGCGTGCGCCCCGACCGGATCCGCGAGCTGGGCATTCTCGATGGGTGCGCCCGACTGCCTCCAGGCACCATCGGCCGGTACGAACTCTGGCTGTGGCCCGACGTCGAGCGGGCCGTGCTGGAGCTTGCATCCGGTTCCAGCCGGCCCACCAAGCCGACCGTTGGCGGGCTCACCCTGCCGGCAAAGGCATTCGCTCGGGTCGGATGATGGACAATCCACTCATGCCATTCTGCGCGGACCCCCAAGAGGAGTCCACCATGCCGCGCCCAGCCAAGAAACCCTGCGTGACGCTCGGTCCGATCACCCTTCGCGCCCTCTCCGGAGAGCCTGGAGCCTGGCGCTGGAGAGCCGAGTGGTATCCACCCGGCCAAGAAGGGCGGATGGCAACCCGCACACTGTCCCGCCGTCGGGGCGAACGGTTCGACGAAGACGAGGCGGTGACCCGGGCCGCAGAGTTGCTGGCTGAGGGCGTCCACCTGGGCGTGGATGCAAAACAATCCGCCGATACAGCTCAGCATCGACGGGTCGAAACGGTGTTGGACCTCATGGAGGCGTGGCTCGGCGCACAACGCGACCGAATCGGCGCCGGCATTCGACAGTCCACTTTTCGAGGGTACCGCGCGCAAGTGCTGGTTCTCCGAAGTGAACCGATTGCCGACGTCCGTCTGTCCGAGGTCACCACCACCCACCTCGTCCGCCTGCTTGGCAACCTGCGCGCTCGATACGGCGATCAAACGGTCGCAAAGACAATGACCACGACCAAGACAGCTTTCCACTGGGGGGCGAAAGCGGGCGCGATTGCCAAAGTCCCGCCGTGGCCGTTGTGGCGGCCAGACCGTCCCGAGCAACGCATGCCGTCGGTGCAGGATGTCATGGCCACGGTGGAGGCCCTGGTCGCGATGGGACCAGACCAAACGCCGAGGGGCAAGCGGACCCAGACACTATTGGCCATACGGCTCATGTTCGAGACCGGTGCCCGACCGGGCGAATGCGTGGCCGCCCACCGGTGTGACTTTGACGACCACCAAGGGACGTGGCGTATCCGCAGCGGCGAAGGATCCAAAACGGGAACCCGCATGGTCCCCATCCAGCCGCAGTTGATGGCCAAGATCCGTGCGCTTGGCGAAGGCCCTGTGTTCCCACCTCTCCGAACAGCCGACAGCGCAGCCGCCACCTGGAATCGTTGGATCACGCGGGGGGCCAGCCAAGCCGGAGTGCGCCGCTGGACCTGCAAGGGGCTTCGGCATCTTGCGGTCACTCGGATGCTGACGGCGGGCGTAGACGTCAAGACGGCCGCGAGCATCACCGGCCACTCAGCTGTGGTCCTCCTGCGAACCTACGCCCACGTCCTCGATGCCTCACGCCGCCGCGCAGCGGAAGTGTTGGCGACCGTCCCCCGAGGGGCAGTTGTGCCTTTCCCTGCCCCCAAAACCCACCAGACACAAGGGAACCAATGACGCTCCAAGAGCCGCTCATGCCCCCGACCCCTACCGACCACCCCTACCAAACCACCCAGAAGCCCCATCACCACGCCACCTCCATGTTTGGACCCTCAACACGTGGTTCAAGCCGGACCACCGGGCCCTGCGGTTGGCGGCCCAGCTGGCCCACCTGCGGGAAGTCCAACCCGATGTGATTGCCCTGCAGGAAGTCACCTTCGACCTGTTGGAGATGCTGCTCAGCGAGGACTGGGTGCAGGCCCGGTATGCGGTGCCCCACGCGCCGGCCCGACTGCTCGGTGAGGTGGGCTACGGCGTGCTGCTGCTGGTGCGGACGCCCGTGCAGGGCTTCACATGGCGACCCTTCGAGAGCAGCATGGGCCGGGGCTTGCTGAGCGTCACCCTCGCCGGCGGGATGGAGCTGGGCACCGTGCATCTGGAGAGCATGCGCCACAACACCGGCCCCCGGGCTGCGCAGCTCGCGGCGGCGACGGACTGGCTGGTGGGCACGGCACCCTCGATGCTGGTGGGGGACTTCAACTTCGATGACAACGACGAAGACGCCGCCCCGATGGGACCCTGGACCGATTTGTGGCCGGTGGGCCAGCCCCATGCACCGGGATGGACGGCCGATGAGGTGGTCAACACCATGCGCCGCCGTCCCCGGGCGCCCCAACAACGGCGCATTGACCGGGTGTTGCTGCACGACCGGGACCGCCGTTGGCAGCTGGAGCGCATCGCGCTGGTGGGCACCGAAGCCCTCGCCAAACAAGTCTGGATGTCCGACCACTTCGGCATCTTGACCCACCTGCGGCAGCGCGGCGGCTGAGCCCGGGGCGCCCTGGGCCTGGGTCCCGGCAACACAAGGGTCCAGACCGGATAGGCGCCGGTCCTTCTTTGGTGTTGCGCCGGGGTGTGGCTGTGGCCCCCCTGGCCCCCTCAAGCCCAGGTGCCCCATGTCTGTCCTCACCCTCGTCACCGGTGCCACCAGCGGCATCGGCCAAGCCACCGTCCGCGCCCTCATCGCCAAGGGTGGGCGGGTTGCGGCCATCGGTCGGGACAACCGGGCCCTCGATGCCCTCCAGGCCGAGTGTGGCGATGCGATCGGTGTCTACATGGCCGACTTGCTCGTGGTTGAGGGCATCCACGCCCTGGTCAACCAGGTGCGTGAAGCCCAGGGCCCCGTGGGCGGGCTGGTGAACGCGGCGGGGGTCATCGCCAGCGGGGCCATCGCCGACACCTCGGACGCCGACTTTCGCCGGATGATGGAGCTCAACGTCTCGGCGCCCTACGCGCTGATGCGGGAGTGCCACAGCGACCTTGCAAGCATCGAGAATGCCGCAGTGGTCAATGTTTCCAGTGTCACGGGGCTGCGTCCATTCCCGGGGCTGAGCGCCTACTGTGTGTCCAAAGCGGCGCTCGACCACCTCACCCGCTGTGCGGCCATCGAGTGGGCGCCGGACGGCATCCGGGTCAACGCCGTCAACCCCGGTGTGGTGCGCACCAACTTGCACCGGCGGGGAGGCATGGACGAGGTCGCCTATGCCGCCTTCTTGGAGCGCACGGTGGGCGCCCATCCCCTCGGCCGCATCGGTGAGCCCGAAGAGGTGGCCCATGTCATCGTGTCGCTGCTGTCGCCGGACATGGGCTGGATCACGGGCGAGACCATCGCCATCGACGGTGGCCGCCACCTGACGGCTGCTCGTTAGCGTTGTGTTCCCAGACAACGAAGGCCCCAGGGCGGCAGTGAAGCAACCCATGGGGCCATGTCGAGACGGACCTCGCCCGCACCTGTCACGCGCGCCGACAACGGGCCTGAGCGGGCCGGTGGCCACCCCTCTGACACGGGATCTTCGGGAAGTGCCCTCCAGTCCCTTCCATGCATTTGCTGACGGGCTGCAGCAAGCCCAGTCCTCGAACCGAGCTGAGTCAGGTTCATCTCGGTTCAGTGTTGGAATGGGATCGGTTGGACTGGACACTGGATACCCTTGGCTTTACAAGGCTGGCCACGTCAGGTCGGCCTACGCCCTGTGCGAATTCCTACCCAAGGGTGTCCGATGAACCTCACGCCATCGATGGCTACTTGTCTCCATAGAAGTCTCCCCCTCAGCGTCCTGCTCACTCTGGTTGTGGCGTGCTCGCCCACGAAGGGAGAGGCGGGTGTCGCCGGGGAGGCGGGAGAGCCGGGAGAGGCGGGTGTCGCCGGAGAGTCGGGAGAGGCAGGAGAGGCGGGAGAGCAGGGAGAGCAGGGAGAGCAGGGAGAGCCGGGTGCTGACGGAGCGCAGGGCCCGTCTGGACATGTGGCCGTTCGAATGGGAGCGTTTGGCGGCACTCCCAGCACCACCGCGCTTGTCACCGGGACCGCCTACGGACAAGACTGTGAGTCTGAGGCTTACACGGCGGAAAGTGACGACGAAATCGCCATTGTGAGCAGCAACATCACCGCCTATTTTGCGGGCGAAGACCAGCATCAGTATTGGATGGCGTACGCCATCGACGGCGTCGAGGAGTACATCGGAGGACTCAACGGCATGGCCACCGTCGGCGCAGTGGCCAACACCTCGGTGCACGGGTTCCTTGAGCTGGAGGCTGGGGCCACGTACGAGTTCTACCCTGTGATCAAGCCCGACTTCAGCGACACGACGTTACAGTGGGTGCAGTGCACGACGATGGCGCAGGTGGTGAGGTAGGCGTCTTGGGTGCCCGTCGACGGTGGCCGCCACCTGACGGCTGCTCGTTAGCGTTGTGTTCCAAGACAACGAAGGCCCCAGGGCGGCAGTGAAGCAACCCTGGGGCGGTGTCGAGACGCGGTCAGTCCAAGCGACCCATGCTGAACTCCGCCATCAGCGCCGGGGCGCGGGTGTCGAAGCCCACCACATCCATCATGCCGGGGTCATCGGGATCTGCGATGGTGAACTGGTTGGCCACCATGCCGCAGACGATGAGCCGAGCGGGGATGCCCATCTTCGCCCGGTAGCGGCGCAAGGCCTCGGCCGGGTGCACGTCGCCGAACCACGTCTCCGAGTCCGTGTAGACGACAAACGTGTCGATGGGAATGTTGTGCTTGGCAGCGTGCAGCATCGGCAAGGCACAGTCGGTGCCACCCATGGGGATGGCATCGAAGGTCTTGAGGGTGCGTGCCAGCGTGGGCCGGCTGCCCAGGTCGACCGTCTTGAGGGCATGACTGAACGCCACGATGTCCACCTTCTCCTCGGACCGCAGGGTGGCCATGGCCATCGCGGCGGCGCCCACTCGGGGCGTGATGCCGGTCATGCCGCTGATCTCCGAGAAGCCCATCGAGCCCGAGACATCCACCGCCAACATCCACCGCTGGCCCGTGCGGGGAATGCACTCAAAGCTGAGCTGGAAGGCATCGTCGAGGGCCGCGAGGATGTGCTTCACCGGCGTCCAGCTGAGGCTTCCGCGCACACCCTTGCCACGCTGGTACGTGTTGAGGGCGACGAGAATCGACAGCGGATGCAAGCGGGCACCCCGGATGTGCTCCTTGTTGCGCAGGCGCTTGCACACCGTGCGGATGGATCCGGGATCTTGGGAGAACAGGCCAACACTGGTCATCTTGGCGAGGTTGCGCAGCATTGCGGTCATGGGCATGCCCCGACCACCGCGCAAGAGCGCCCGCCACACGTCCACCTCGGAGAGCCACCGGGTGGGCAGCTCTTCACGGACCAGGCCGTGATCAACGATGAGGTCCACGATCTCGCGCGAGCGGGTGGCCGTGTTGGCCTGATCGACGAAGCCCAGGCGGGGCGGGGCACCGGCGACCAGCTCGCTCTTCGCGATCCAGCGGTACAGCGCGTCGTGGGCACGACCGGGCGGCACGGGATGGGCCTTGCGGAGCACATCCCGGTGGGACCAGCCACCACGCTGGCGGACCTTGCTCACCTGATAGGCAAGCGTGTCGACGTTGTCGCGCTGGTACCAACGGGAGAAGGCCCGGCGGGTCACCCGACCCCAGCCACCGATGGCGTCCACCGCCGTGGCGAGCTGGAGCACGTGGGTGCCGGTCCGACAGATGCGGACAACGGCGTCAGCAGCGGCCTTTCGGGTGGACGGGTCGCCCACCTTGAGGCACATGGCCAAGGCCAGGATGGTGGCGTCTTGCTTCGGGGCACGACCGGCCTCGGAGACCTCCACGAGGGTGTTCACCGTGCGCACGCCATCCTCAATCATGCACCGCAACACAACGTCGGCGTTGTCTTGGGTCAGCGCCTGGGGCGACGCGTAGTAGCTGCCCGCCTCGGAACCGAGGATCAGGAACCGGAGCAACCGGGTCCAGTCGTCGAGGGCCCAAGAGTAGCCACCTGCAGAGTTGGCCACCTGGGGGGTGATGGCCTCGGCGATGGGGGCACGCTGGCCGAAAGACAAGTGGCTGAGGAGCTTCTGCAACATGGTACACCTCGGGCAATACGGCCCGTTCTTTGGGTTGGGTTGGGTTGGGTTGGGGAATTTTGCGGTCGGGCAAAGGGGGCCCGCGTCGGGGGGTCGGTTGAAAACGAGAACCGACGCAGTACGGCCCGACCGCCGGTCAATGAGCGAGTGGAGTGGACCTCGGGGACATCCGGCTGCATCGGCCCACCGAAGCGGGTTTCTGCAGGTCCGGCGGGAAAGCGAGAACCGAGGTCAAGCGGCTCAGTGACCGAAGCGTGTGAAACACAGACCCTGAAGTGCCGGGGGACCGGCGTGGCCCTGCCCAGGGGCAGGCGGGTCGATAGAGAGAGAAGGGGCTGTTCGAGCGAAGAAGTGATCGTCGGACTGCCCGAGTCGAACGGGCAAAACCAATGAGAACCGACGGTCGGCGGCTCGAACAGCAAACAACACAAGAGAGTGGCCCAGGCAGGACTCGAACCTGCAACCTCGCGATCCAAAGTCGATAACCGTCGTCTTTCGGCCCGAGACCCCGAGGGGTGGGCAAGTTGAGCGAAGACGGAGAATACGCGCTCTACCGATTGAGCTACTGGGTCAGGTTGGGCGCCGGGGCTGCCCGACGCTCGCACTGGGTCAATGCAGGACCCGTGCCAAACTTGGTGGCCTTGCTCTCGGTTTGCTGAGAACATCGTGAAAAAAGCCATTCTCAGCGGATTGGTGGACTTGCCCTCCCTGTGGCTCACCCGGCATTGAGCGATCGACTCTATAAATAGATATAGAATGCGCGCGAAGAATATAGTGGCTTCTGTGGCACCGCCGGAGACCCATCCTCGGGCTACTGCTGCGCCACAGCGGCCGTCGGTTCCGCGCCGCATTGAGGTGCCCATGGGCCATGGCTTCGACGTGTTGTTCGGCTGGCAAGATCGACTGGACAACGCGGACTTTCGCGAGAACAACTCCGAGATCGAGCTGCCGCAGGGCCGCACCCGCCGGGTCGTCACCAACCAGAGCTGCAGCCTGTCCGGCGAGCGGCGGGGGCACCGCGTTGTGGTGACCTGGACCGACTTCTACGTGGAGGGCTTCGCCGAAGACTCGCTGCCCTACCGGGATGTGTTGGACATCCTCGTGCGTGAGCCGTCCATTGTGTTGGAAGGCGAGCTGCGCCAGAAGGCCGTCTTCGACTTGATGCTCGGCTGGGTCGGCATTCACCGTGGCTGGCGTCCCACCAACCATCCGCTGTTCAAGTCCTTCACGGTGAAGCGCACGTCCTCATCGGGCACCAGCTTGCTCGAGAATGCCGCCTACTGCGACCGGCTGCTGCCGCTGCTGGAGACCCACCAGCCCTGGAAGGTGGAGTACCAAGAAGGGTCTGGGGTGGACGTCTTCTTCCAAGCGCCGGCGCTGACCGCTGAGACCTTGGACGCGCTGGTCGAGCTGGCGATTGCGGCTGCCAGCAAGCCCTGAGGTGTCGGTGGGTCGGGCATCGCTGTCCCCGAGCGTCCGCCTCGGGACCCAGTCCCCCCACACTCGACACCGCAACGGCGACGTGCGGCGTTAGCCGGTGGGCGCATTGGAGGCCCCCCATGATCATCGTCAGTGGAACCAAGCGCTCTGGGACCAGCATGTGGATGCAGGTGCTGGGCGCAGCCGGACTGAACGTCCTGGGCAAGGACTTTCCCGCCGTCTGGGGGGACTCGATTCGGGCCGCCAATCCCAACGGCTTCTTTGAGTCTGAGCTGCGCAATGGGATCTACTATCGCACCAACCCGGACCCCCGCACCGGGCGGTTCTACCGGCCCAAGGCCTCCGCCAGCACGGTGGTCAAGGTCTTCATCCCGGGGCTCGTCCGCACCGACATGGCCTACCTGAACCGGGTGTTGATCTGCACCCGGGGGTGGCGGGCGTACGTGCGGTCCCTGAACCGTCTCTACACCATCGAGGATGAGTGGATGCTCAACAACCCCGAAGAGTGGCGCACCGGCGAAGAACGTCAAGCCGAAGCCGCGTCCAAGCGGCCATCGCTGCCGCCGGCGATTGAGTGGTGGTACGACCAGTACGAGGCGGTACGTGATATTTCGGTACGAAAATACCCGTATAAGTTTGTCAGCTACGAAGAGACCCTCGACGATCCAGCCGGCATGCTGGACCGGGTCTTTGACTTTGTGGCGGGGCCCAACCGCAAGGCGCTGGACTTCGACGCGGCGCTCGCCGCCATTGCCCCGCCCCCCAGCTCGGTCGAGCCCGAGCCCACGCCGCCTGAGGTCACCCCCGAGATGGAGGTGGTCTTTGATCTGTATGCCGAGCGGGTTCGCTCACCCCGGGGCCTCGACAAGGACCTGCTGGCGCGCATGAACGAGCTGCACCGGGGCATCATCGAGCGCTATGACCCGCCCTCTCGGGAGCGGGTGGTGCGCTGAGGCTCAGGTCTGCACCCAGCCGTCGGGCAGCGGCGCCGAGTCTCCGCTGTTGATGCGGGTCTGCACATCTCGGGTCGCCCGGTCGAGCTGGTCGAGCATGGCCCCCAGGACCACGCGGCGGATCAAGTCACCCTCCTGGCCGTTGTCCTTCATCAAGACGTCCACATCGGTGCTGGACAGCAGGAAGACGGTCGCCCCGCCGGGGTCGGCGCACAGCCCGGCCGTGCGAAAGACGCCGGTGAGCAGCCCCATGTGGCCCATGATGGCGGGCGCTTCGGCCACGGCGATGTCGCGATACTCGTTGCGGGCGTCGCGCTTTTGCACCCGCAGGCTGCCCTGGGCCAGCATGTAGAGCCCGTTGGCTGGGTCCTTCTCGTGGCAGAGCCAGTCGCCATCGGTCAGCTCGACCACCTTTGCGCATCGATTGAGCAGCCGGGCCATGGGTGGTAGGTCGTCGAGGTCCAGCCCGTAGCGGTCGATGAAGGCGCGGACGAGCTGTGGCTTCACGGTGCTCATGCCGACACCCCCAACAAGGTCTTCAAGCGGTCGAACAAGCCCATGGGCGCGGCAGGCTCGACAACGGGTGCGCTCGCTTCGTGGCGGGCGCGGTCCTCTTCTCGCCACACGCGGCGGAGGTCCAGGTCGGCGGTCTGGAGGCGCTTCGCCGTGACCTCGATGACATGCCGCTGAAGGGCTGCCACTGCGGTGTTGTTGGGCAATGCCCGGAGGCGGTCCCGCGTGAGGCTGAGCACGCGGCTGTGGCCCACCGAAGACACCGAGAAGCAGCGCTTGGTGCGCACACCGAACAGGGCGCTCTCGCCGATGACCCCGCCGGGCCACAAGTCACCCAGGTCTCGTGCACCCTGGCTCACTTGCACCCGCATGCGGCCATCCACGAGGATCATGGCTGACCGGTCGTCGTCGCCCTCTCTCGAGATGGACTCGCCGTTTTCAAACTCCAGCCAGGTGCCGGCGGCGGCGAGGGCCTGGAGGTCTGCGGGGGCCACACCGCGGAAGGTGCGCAGCCGTGCCAGCGGTCCAGCTTGGGGATCGGTCATGGGTGGGGCTCGGTCATGGCTGGGGCTCGGTCATGGGTGGGGCTCGTTCATGGGTGGGCTTCGGGGGTCGGGTGGCCCGGGCTCTGGCCACTGCGACCCACGCGAAGGGGGGGACAAGTCCGCCGGGACGGCCGGCGAGCCGCCGCGAGGGCGAGGCCCCAGATCCACACCAGCATGCTCAGCGCGGGGGTGCGCATAGTGGCACAGGTGGCGCCGTCCTTGGGCCGGTCCCCCGGGGTGGCGGGCGTGGGGGTGGCCGCTGCGGTGTCCTGGGGCTCGGGTGCGGCCCCTGCCTGATCCTGGCCATCGCAGTCCTGATCGATGCCGTCGTCGCTGCGCTCTGGCGCACCGGGCCAGACATCGGGGTCGGTGTCATCGCAGTCAGTCGGGCCTCCGGCGACGATGTGGTCCGGCGGTGGCTCACAGGCCTGCACGGTCGGGCCATCGCCGGCAAAGTGGTCGCCGTCACTGTCCCGGGCCCATGCGGGCGCGTCCTCGGGCGTGGGCTGGTCGACCCTGCCATCGCAGTCCCCATCCACGCCGTCACAGGCTTCTGCGGCGCCCGGGCTCACGGTGGGATCGGTGTCGTCGCAGTCCCCCGGGGGCGTGGTGGCCAGCGCGAGCCCTGCCGCCGTGCAGTCGACCACGGTGGTCCAGTCGAGGGTGTCCGTGCGCCAGCCGTCGCCGTCGCCGTCCCGGTAGCAAGCCTCCTGCCCATCGCAGTTCTGATCGACCCCGTCCCCGGGAAGCTCCGTGGCCAGCGGAGAGATGGTGGGGTCTGTGTCGTTGCAGTCGTCGCTGTTGTCGACCGCGCCCGCTTCTTCGGCGCACAGCGACACTGGAGCCGCGGGATTGCCGTGCCCATCACCATCCTCGTCCATCCAGCGCAAGAGATAGGTGCCCACGGCGGTGTCGGTGTCATCGCAGTCCTCGGCGGCCGCCCAGCCATCGCCGTCGATGTCGACATCCCCGGGGTGCCACTCCACCACAGGAGCGCCAGGATCGGCGATGAGCACGTCATTGTGGCCGTCCCCGTCCACATCCCCGGTGCCCGCCACGAGCTTGCCGAAGGTGACCCCGCCGGAGAGTGCGGGGCGCGGGGTGGTCTCCAGTCCGCTGGTGCTCCCGTGGAACAGGGCCGCCACCTGGGTGGTGCCATGGCCGCCCACGATGATATCGTCGTGACCGTCGTTGTCGACGTCTCCGGCCCCCGCGACCGACTGGCCAAACTTGGCGCCGCTGCTCGCGCCGTACAGGGTGGTGGCGGCGGTGCTGGCCAGACCGGTGCCGCTGCCGAGGAAGACCTCTGCTGTGCCCAGGCTGCCGGCGCACCCGAAAGCGCCCACGACCAGATCGGCGTGGCCGTCGCTGTTGATGTCGCCTGCGCCGTCGAGGCTCTGGCCGAAGTTGCAGTAGGGCGCGCTGCCCTGGAGGGTCAAGGCTGCGGCGCTCTCGATGCCGTCCGCGCTGCCCTGCCACACTTCGACGTAGCCGGTGAGGGTGTTCCAGGTGCTCGCACCGACGGCGATGTCATCGTAGCCATCGCCATTGACGTCGCCGATGCCAGCCGCAGCGGTGCCCATGCGACCCCCGGTGGCGCCGTCGATGCGGGCCGCGGGGGTTGTGTCGAGCCCGGTGGGGGTGCCGAGGTAGACCCACACAGTGCCGGCGCCCGCCGAGCTGGCCGGCGCCCCCACGAGCACGTCGTTGTGTCCGTCGTTGTTGACGTCCCCCGCGCTCGCCACGGTGCCGCCAAAGTCGGTGGCGCCAGCACCGGTGGGCTCGGTGAGGATCTGGGAGAGTGAGGGGCCGCTGGCGCCGCCCGCAAACAGCAAGACTCGCTCGTCTTCGCCGATGAGCACGTCATCGTAGCCGTCGCTGTTGATGTCGCCCACACCGGCGATGTCCCGCCCGAACTGCCAGCTTCCGCCGGGGGGCGACAAGGTCCACGAGATGCTGGCGCTGGGGCCGGCGCTGGTGCCGCGGTGGATCCACACTTGGCCGGGCAGTGCGGTGCTGCCGCCGCGGGCCGAGAGCATGACGTCGGCGAGCCCGTCCCCGTCGACGTCCCCGGCTCCAGCGATGGCTTCGTGGGCACTGGAGGACGACCAGGGGGCGGTGCGCAAGACGGGGTCGATGGTGAGGGGCCACACCGCGTCGGTGTCGTCGATGGTGAGGGTCAGCGTGCCCTCGTGGGCGGTGATGTCGAGCTCGAGGGCGCGCTCGTCATCGTCCCAAGCGAAGGCAGGCCCATAGGACCACCGGTGGCCGTCCTCGCCCAGGATGGCCACAACGCCGTGGTCCACGTGCAGCGCTCGGGCGTCGGTCTGGACGTCGAGGTGCAAGGGACCGGTGCCCGGGGGCGGGGTGTGTGCGGTCCAGCCCTGCTCCATGGCCCCGGCGGTGCTGCGCCACCACCCGGTGGGCGGTGGGCCCGACTCCCCGTCCCGGTGCGTGCCGAGTGTGGTCATCTGGAGGGCATGTTCACGGTGTTGGGCGGTCGCCCGGTCGCCGTCGATGTGGACCACGATGCCGGCCCCGCGGACGGGTGCGGCGGGCACAGAAGGCGCTTGACAGGCGGAGAGTGGGGTCCCCACCCACCACCACAACACAACACTGGGGGGACGGCATCGGTGCATTGCCTCAACCTTACACGGGCCTGTCGTTCGTGGGGCACGGTCGGTGGCCGGCGCCCCGGATGGGGTATGCGTCAGGGTGCGGGAATAGCCATCGCGCAGCCTCAACCGCTTCGCGAATGGGAGGCCGACCGGCTTGGGTCTCACCAGACGCCGAGTCCGACCGCCCTCCAACCCCATTCCCCAGGAGACGCCATGCTTGTGCGCCAACGCCTGCTCGCAGCGGCACTGCTGCTCACCTCTTCATCCGCCTGGGCGGGGGCATCCCACCGCACCGCCGGATCCACAGGCTTGGGCTTGGGGGCCGGGACCACCGGCGGCGGCATCTCGGTGAAGCACTTCCTGACCGACGGCACGGCCGTGCAGGGTGTGATCGGTGCCTACGGTGGCTGGGACGGCGGCGGTCTGGGCTTGAACGCCGACTACCTGCTGGAGCGGCCGGCCTTCGCGACGACCGAGCCCGTCGACATCGCGTGGAACGTCGGTCTCGGCGCGGGCGTCGGGCTGTTCCCCAAGTCCAATGTCATTGGGGTCGGGGTGTCCGGCATCGCGGGCCTGGAATTTGCCTTCGTGCCCATCCCGCTCGACCTGGTGCTGGAGTATCGGCCGACCATCGGGGTGTTGCCCGGGGTGGGGCTCGATCTCGTCAACTTCACCGGCCACCTGCGCTACTTCTTCTGATCGCGGGCCGTGCGTTTTCTGGGGGGCAAGGTGAACGAGGGTGGCTTGGTGCAGGGTGTTTCCGTGAGGCCGGTGGCGCTCCGTGGTGGGTGCCACTGCCGTGCGGTTCGGTTTGTCGTGACCGTGCGCAGCGCAGACCCTGAAGCCATCGTCTGCGACTGCTCCATCTGCACCCAGAAGGGCTTTGTGCACCTCATTGTGCCGGCCACCGACTTTGAGCTGGTGTCGGGCGAAGGGGCCTTGACCGAGTACCGGTTCGGGACCCGGACGGCCCGCCACCTGTTCTGTCGGGTGTGCGGCATCCACAGCTTCTACCGGCCCCGATCTCACCCCGACGGCCACTCCGTCAACGTGCGCTGTCTCGACGACGGGGACCGCGCGGTGGCCGAGGGCTTTCGCCGTGTGGGCTTCCATGGTCGGGACTGGGATGCCCACATCGACGAGATTGCAGGGCATGATCGGTGACCCCTCCCGGGTCTGGGGAGGGTGCTTGGAGGACTTCGTGAAGACAGCCTGGATGTGTTTGCTCGCCGGGGTGGGGGTTGCCCATGCCACTGCTCCGCCACCCCCTGCGGTCCCGGCATCGGGTCTGTCCCCCGGTGTTGTGCATGACAACACCGTGATTGTCTGCATTCACGATGAGCTGACCCTGGGCGGGGACGGGTGTCCTGCGACCTTGTCGGGGGTGGGGGTGGCGCCGGTGAAGTCCGGTCCCATCCAGCTGGTGCGCTCGGCCACGAAGGCGGGTGTGGACGGGTCCGGCGGCGGGCCCTGCGATCAGCAACAACACGCCGTCGCGGTGGGTCCCCGGGTGCCCATCCACCTCGGTCGGTCGATGACGGTGTTGCCCAATGACAACCCTCGATACCGAAAGCTCTTGGGCGAAGCGCTCAGCATCCCCGACCCCATCATCACCACGCTCGTGCGGGTGGACTTGGAAGGGGACGGCAAAGAGGAAGTGCTGTTTGTGCTCGACAGCCACCCTGGGCAGTGGCCGATGGGCAAGAAGGGCCTCAGCTACGCCGTCGTGGGCGTGCGTCGCATCGCCGCGGATGGGGGTGTCGAGACGCTGCCCTTGTTCAGCCACCAAGAACAGATGACAGGCGAGAGCGCGACGGACCACTTGCGCGGCACACTGGAGGGCGTGACCGACCTCGATGGCGACGGCAAGCTCGAAGTGGTGGTCACCGACGCCTACTATGAGGGCTCGGGCACGGCCGTGTGGCGGGTGCAGGCGGGCGAGGCGCCGACGGCCCTGGGCGGCACGGGCTGCGGGGCCTGAGTCGAGTGCGGCGGGGTTGGGGCCGGGCGCACCGGCCGACCGCAGTGAAGCTACCAGCTACCGAGGGTTGCGAGTGCGCCCATGATGAGCACACCCAGCACGGATGCGACGACGCCGGCACGAGATGCCACAAGGCTGAGATCGGTGGGCAAGGTGGGCTCCGGGGGGCGCGGACATGCCGGACCCGTCGGTCTGGCTCTCGAATCGTACGATACGAAGTCCCCCCGGCGCGGTGCACTGACACTCCATGACATTCTGCGACAAATCGGGGCAGGCCGGCAGGTCCTACAGGAAGAAGTCCGGTGCCAGCTCGCCCCCTGGAGTGACGGCATAGGGCGCAAAGTCGGTGACCCCAGCGTCCGCAAGCACCGCGTCGTCGATGGCGAAGCGCCCGGTGCTGGTGCGGGGGTCCTGCCGGAGCATGACGTGTGCGGCATCGGCCATGATCGCTGGGCGTCGGCTCATCTGGACGAGGAGCTCGCCGCCTGGCATGTTGGCGACCGCAGCGGTGGCGATGGTGGTGCGGGGCCACAGCGCATTTACCCCCACCTTGCCTTGGAATTCCTCAGCCATCCCCAACACACACATGCTCATCCCATACTTGGCCATTGTGTAGGCGACATGGGGTCCAAACCAGCGCGGGTCCATGTTCAGCGGGGGAGAGATGTTGAGGATGTGGGCGTGGTCGCTCTTCAGGAGTTGGGGCAGGCACAGCTTGGACGTCAGCCAGGTGCCCCGGCAGTTGACTTGGTGCATCAGGTCGTAGCGCTTGCTGGACGTGCCAAGCGTGTTGGTCAGCGCAATGGCGCTTGCGTTGTTGACCAGGATGTCGATGCCCCCAAAGCGGGCGACGGCGGCGTCCACAGCGGCCTGGATGCTGGCTTCGTCGCGCACGTCCACCACCACGGGAAGGGCCTGACCGCCCGCGGCCTCCAGCTCCGCCGCGGCCGTGTGGATGGTGCCCTCCAGCTTGGGATGGGGCGTCGAGGTCTTGGCGGCAATCACGATGTTTGCGCCATCTTGGGCGGCCCTGAGCGCAATGGCCTTGCCGATGCCCCGGCTGGCGCCAGTGATGAAGAGGGTGCGTCCTGCCAAGCTGTCGAGTGTGGTCATGGGGCCTCCGGTGGTGGGCCGACCTATCCCACAGCTTGCGGGGTGGTGCGGGCGTGGTCCGCCGAACCGGGGTGCCCCGACGCGATCGGGGGATGTTGGCCACCGGGGGGTCAGTCCGACGGCAGCAACAGCTGGCCGCGCAGCTCTGCGGTGTTGGAGACACAGTCCGCCAGCGTGACGGCCTCCAGCTCCTGGAAGAACGCGCTTCGGGCCCGCGCAAACACACCCTTGAGGCGGCACACGGTCTCGATTCGACAGGCGCTGCTGTTGCCCAGGCACTCCACCACGGCCATGTCCGGTTCCATGATGCGAACGACGTCGGCCACGGTGATCTCGGTGGTTGCCTTGGCCAGCCCGACCCCGCCGCCCCGGCCTCGCCAGCTCTTGACCATGCCGGCTGCACTCAGCCGTTGGGAGATCTTGCGCAAGTGGTCCCGAGAGATGGCGTAGCGGTCGGCGATGTCCCCCAGTCCCTGGCGCTCTCCGGGCCTCACCGCCAGCGCGATGAGCAGCCGGAGCGCGCAGTCGGTCAGGACATTCAGGTGCATGGCGGGGGTGGCGCGCTCACAAATGAGTCGGCGTGGATTCGTCCCAGCGAGGCGCCGGCCAAGAACAGCCGCATTTGCACCGACTGAACCCAGGAAGGGGCACCGCAGAGGTAGACCCGGGCCTGACTCAGCCCTTCGTCGTTGGCCAGGATCTTGTCCTCAAGGGGGCCCTCGGCCACATCCGACCCATCCCCAGCGTGGAGTGCACCCAGCTGGAGTTGGATTGGGTCGTGGGCTGCCGCAAGCTTCCGCAGCTCGGGCGCAAGGTACAGATCGTCGGCTGAGCGGGCGCCCACGTACACGTGCAGAGGTCCGTTGTGGCCGGCGGCCAACGCATCGCGGAGCACACCCAGGATCGGCGCCAAGCTCGTGCCGAGGCCCGCGAGGATGAGCGGTCGGTCGAGCTCTCCGGGCATGTAGACACACTCTCCGGCGGGCCCGAGAACCTTCAGGGTCGACCCGAGGGGCGCGGTGTCGAGCCAGGTGCTCATGGCACCCCCTGGCGTCACCGTGACGTGCAGCTCAACCACGTCATTGACGACGCCAGCCACGCTGTAGGGGCGGCGCAGCCCGTCGTCGCGCAAGAGATGGATGAATCGGCCCCCCACACACTGCAGCCCGGGCACATGGATGCCCAACAGCAAGGTGTCTCCCCGCCGTTCGCGGCTGTGCAGGGTGGCCGAGAGCGCGGTGCTGTCCGTGTCCAGAAACGCGACGGTTAGGTCGTTGTCGGGAGTTCAGATGCACGGCAAGAACGCGCCTTGGGCCAACAGTCCGGGGCCGAGTCCATGGCGGGCAGGGACGGCGCCGTCGACACACCGCATGGCGCATGCCTGGCATGTCCCGCTCCGACACGACGCCGGCGGGGCGACACCGGCCCCCTCGAGGGCATCGAGGATGTTCTGGCCAGGGGCGACCGGAATCCGCTGGTCACCCAGCGTCACCCAAGTGGGGGCCGTGCCAGTCACTGGCCGAGCACGTCAGCACGGGTGCTCTCGGCCACGCCCGCCACGTCGGCGATGAGCCCATCGGCCACGCCCAGCTCCTTGAGGGTGTCGCCGAGGTGCTTGACCACACGGTCGAAGTGGGAGGCGTCGAGCCCCATCGCCACCAGCCGGGCATGGGCGCTGCGCATGTCCTTGCCGGTGTAGCCATTGGGTCCACCGGTCACCATCGTGAGAAAGGACTTCTGCTTGGCCGCTTGGCCCGCCATGTCCACGTTCACGAAGAACCGGGAGATGTGGGAGTCGGTCAGGACCTTGCGGTAGAAGCTGTCGACGGCGGTGTCGATGGCCGCCTGGCCGCCAAGCGGTTCGTAAGCACTGGACATGGGGGCTCCTCGTTTGAAGTGGTGTCGTGGACACCTGTTTGAAGTGGTGTCGCTGCTGCTTCTTTCAGCGCAGGCGTGTCAAGGGACCCCTTCAAGATTGTTGTGGGGCTGCCTTGGGTCGCTGAGACCGCTCGCTCAGCGCGGCCGGAGCACCCTCGGGAAGCGGCTCCACACCACAATCATCGCCACAGCGGCGCACCCGGCGATGGCCACAAAGACCCGCCCGAGGCCTGCCTCGAGGCCCGGCACCGCGGCGAAGTCTTCGGCCCCCGCCGGGATGCCGGCCACCCATCCGAAGGCCACCACGCCCACCGCTCGTCCGAAGCTGCGGGCGAGCAGGGACAAGGAGCTGGCCTGCCCGCGCAAGTGGTCGGGTGCCCCTTCCTGCACGGCGACGTTGAAGCTGGGCAGTGTGGTGCCCATGCCCAGTCCCACGAGCACGAGGCCGGCTCGGGCAGACGGGGAGACCGCCGCGATGCCGCAGCCCAGCGCTGTGATGACCGTGCCGATGCGCACCAGGGTGCGGAAGCCCAGCCGAGGCACCAGCCGGCCCGAGATGATCGATGCTGCGGTCCATGCCAGCGACAGAGGGATGATGGCGAGCCCGGCGTCGGTCGGGGTGCCCCCCTCGATGGCCTGGATCCAGGCCGGCAAGAAGCCCACAAAGCCGATGAGCACGGCGCCCAGGGCGATGCTCGACACGGCGATGTTGCGGGGGCCGGGCAAGCCCAGCAGCACTCGGGTGCCCGCCCAGAGTCCGGTGCTGGAGGGGTCTTCTGTGGCCCGCGCGCTCAGGGGCAGCGCCGGCAGGAACAGCGCGATGGCCCCCGCGGCGATGGCGGCCGGCGGCAGGTTGATCCAGAACGCGGCTCGCCACGAGAAGGCCTCGGTGAGCACACCGCCGACGGCCGGGCCAATGAGGGCACTGGTGGCCCACACCAAGCTCAGGGCGCCCTGCATGCGGGCGCGGTCGCGAACGGTGTAGAGATCGCCGAAGATGGTGTGGGTGAGGGGCACCAGGCCACCGGCGCCGAGCCCCTGGAACAGCCGCCCGAGCACCAGCAGCTTCATGGACGGTGCGAGCGCACAGATGAGGGAGCCGATGGCGAAAGTGACGACGGACAGGGCATAGGTGGGCCGTCGACCCCACCGATCCGACAGCATGCCATAGACCGGGGTCATGCCGGTCTGGGCGATGACGTAGGACGAGAAGATCCAGGGGTACAGCCCGGCGCCACCCAGCTCGCCGACCATCACGGGCACGGCCGGCGCGACGATCATGATCTCCAGACTGGCGAGGAAAGTGCCCACCATCAGGGCACCCACGACCAGTCTCCGCCGGGTGGTGGAGAGCTGCAGGGCGGGCGATTCGATTGGGGCTGGGTCCACAGCTGCCTCCGCGGGGGGGGCCTCCTACCCGGCTGCGGCGCGGGGGGTGGCGGGTCGCGAGGGCAGCGTCAAAGGGGCCACGGTGGGCGTCGATTGCCGGCTTGCACTGCGGGGAATCAACCGGAACCTGCGGCAGCGCAACACCCCGAGGGTGGCGACGTGTGATGCTGCGGTGGGTTCCTGCAGGTTGTGGGTGTTGAGACTGTTCATGCTGCTGCTGGCTTTGGTGGGCTGTGGCGGGGTGAGCCCGGCCGCTGACGTCGACCTGTATCCGGTCGCCTTCCGTGCCCAGGGTGCCCTGAGAGTGATGGTTCTCGATGCCACGGGCCGTCCGGTCGGTGGGGCCTGGGTGACGGTCTCCCCCGGGGGCTTTGAGGGGCAGACCGATGCCCAGGGTGTGGTCGTGCTGGAGCGCCTCGTGCCTGGGCCGTCCACCGTGTACGCCGCGGCCCAAGGGGTGCGCAGCGCTCAGGAAGTCGACGTTCCCGAGCTCGACCCAGGTGCCGACGACACGGGCCTGCTGGACGTCGAGCTCGTGCTGCCCGAAGTGCCCTTGGCCGGCGCGCTCGCCACGGTGGCGGTGGCCGGTCCCGGCGGCCTGCCCCTCAGCGGGGTGCAGGTGTCCGCAGGCGCGGTGTCGACCGTGACGGATGCCGCTGGTCAGGCTGTTCTGGTGGGGTTCGAAGGGCCCGATGTGGTGGTCTCGGTGCGGGATCCCGAGGGCCGGGTGGCCGATGCCGATCTGGGGGTCGGCACGCTCGGGGCCGCCGAGGGGGTGCAGTGGTCGATGCAGCTGTCGGGCCGGGTGCACGACGGGGCCCGCTTCTTGGGGTCCGCGGCCTGCGCGGGCTGCCACGGGGACCAGCACGACGCGTGGCTTCAGACGGCCCATGCCCAGGCGCTCACGGCGGCTGCGGGGCCGGACGTGGAAGCGGTGTTTCTGGCGGGGCAGTCCCTCGACTCGGGGGGGCTCACGGTCAGTGCGGTTGTTGATAATGATGATCTGGTCGTTGTTCTCGATGATGGCCTGGGCGGCGTGCAGCGCTGGACCGTCGCCGGCTGGATCGGCCGCCCGGCGCATGCTGCGGTGCCCTGGGCTGACGACGACGGGGTGGCCTGGGCCTTGCCGCTGGTGTGGCGGGGTGGCGGCAGCTCACGGACGGGGCATCCCGACGCCCAGCCGGGCTTTGTGGCCCGGGACACCGACCGCTGGCTGGACGACACCGGGCGCCTGCAGCGACCGCCTGTTGCCGAGAGTGCCGAGGCCCAGTGCTTCGGCTGCCACGCGACCGGCTTTGTGCTGGACCCCCAAGACGACGGCGGCGTCGAGATGGTGGCCACCCGGGGGGAGGACCGCTGGCAGGAGGGCGCGGTGGCCTGTGAGGCGTGCCACGGACCGGGCAGTGAGCACCGGCGCCTCGCCGCTGAAGGTGGCCAGCAGGTCATTGTGAACCCGGGTCACCTCGATCAACAGCGGGCCCTCGACAGCTGTGGGGCCTGTCATGGGGCGACCGAAGCCCACGGCCGTCCCTTCGCCGGACGGGGAGAAGGGGGCTTTGAGCCGGGGGAGATATTGGCGGACCACACGGTGAGCGACGCGGTGCGCTGGCCCGGGGGCACGGCGGCAGGACCTCACCAACAGTCCGATGAGCACGGCGATGCCGGGCACGGTGCGGCCGGACTGGACTGCAACACCTGCCACGCGGTCCATGGGGCGACGGGCAGCCTGCGGGCCTCCGCCACCGACAACACGCTGTGCCTGGCGTGCCACAGCGACCACGACGAAGACTCGGGCCACCTCGCCCATGTGCGCATCGACCCCGAGGGCCTCACCGAGGGCGGGCGGTGCATCGGCTGCCACATGCCGGGCACCGCGACAGAGTCGGGCTGGGGCACACTCTCGGGCGCGGGCAGCCTCGGTACCCACACGTTTTGGGCGCTGGCCCCCCAAGAGACGGTGGACGTCTTCGGCGAGAGCGAGGTCCTGGACTTGGGGGCTTTTCCAGCCCACGCGTGTGCGGACTGTCACGCATGGAACGGCTGGCGCTTTGGCGAGAGCGGCGTGGACTTCCCGGGCGCCGACGGTGACCCGACCCTGAGAGCCACCCACGAAGCCCACCAAGAGAGCTTCTTGGAGAAGTACCCATGAGGTGGCTGCCGCTGTTTTTGGTCTGGGCAGGCTGTGGCACTCTCGCCCCCCCCAAGGTCGCCGATCCGGAGCTGGTGCGCTTTCCCCACGCCGATGGCTTTGCGGCCGGTGGCTTGCATGGTGTGCAGGCCTTCGAGGTGGGGGGCTGCGACGACTGCCACACGGCGTCGGGCCCCGGGGTGGAGTGCTCGAGCTGCCATGAAGCGATGCCCCATCCCGAGGGCTTTGTCGCAGGCTCTGTGCACGGTGCCGTGTCGCGAACGGCTGAAGAACGGGGTGCCTGCTCGACGTGCCATGAGACCGAGGGACTGCGCGCGGCCCAGACCGCCGGTTGTGTGGGCTGTCATCCGTCCTGGCCCCACCCGACGGGCTACCAAGATGCCGGTGCTCACGGCATTGACGCGATGGCCAGGGGCTCGGTGGTCGCGAGCTGTGGGTCGTGCCACGGCGCCACCCTCGCGGGGGGCATCGAGGCGCCGGGGTGTGCATCGTGCCACTCTGCTTGGCCCCATCCCGACGACTATGCCGACCCCGCGCACCATGGCAGCGACTGGCGGGCCGGCGTGGGCTGTGTGGGCTGCCATGGCGAGACCGACGGGGGCACGGCCGGGGTGGCGTGCAGCCGCTGCCATGCGGACTATCCCCATCCCCCAGGCTGGGGCCGGTCCCACACGGCGTCGGCGGCGGCCAAGGGGGAGCTCACCTGCCTCGGCTGTCACCACGAGCCCGGGCCTTCGCTGCCGGGCACCTGCGCGGCGAGCTGCCACGGGGGTATGCCGTGATGGTGATCATTGTCGGCACGGGCGTGGGGCTCGCGGCCTCCCCTCAGCTGTGGTCAACCACGGCGGTGGAGGGGCGGCCGGACCTGCGGGGAAGGACCGCACTCCGCGCCGAGCAACAGCTCAGCATGGCGGCGGGACTCGGTGAGGGCTGGACGATGGTGGCCCAGGGCTCGGTGCGGGACCCCTCCGCCGAGGATGCCCCGCTCAAGGGCGATCTGCTGCGCTTGCACGTCCAGCATGATGCGGGGATCTGGCACATCGACAGCGGCCGCTTTGCCCGCCTGGACCTGCGCGGTGCCCAACACTTGGACGGGGCGGCCGTCGAGGTGGACCTGGGGGACTGGCGGGTGTCGTCGTGGGCGGGACGGCGCTGGGCACCGGAGGTCTGGCGGGTCGACACGACTTTGGTGGGCGGTGCCGGGGCGGAGGCCCGGGTGGCGCCGGGGACCGATGCGGGGGTGGGGGTGGAGAGCCGCTGGGCGACGGGGGGCACCCAGCTGCGGTCGTTTGTGGCCCTGTGCCGGCGGGGCTCCCGGGGGGCCCAGGCCATCGCCAGTGTCGAACACGCGGCGCTGCATGCTGCGGGTGAACGGGCCGAGCTCGCCGGTGACTTGCCCCTGCAGTACACGTCCATTGGCGCGAGTGTGCGGTGGGAGAACCTGCCCGAAGATCTTCTGCCAGTGGGTGTTTCCACGCCGATGCAGTGGCTCGCGCCCGAGGGCTATGGCGTCGTGAGCCTGCGCTCCACCACCCCGCTGGGGCCCCTGTCGCTCGACATCCGGGGCGGGCCGGCGGTGTTTCGAGAGGGGCCGATGGGCGGCCAAGGTCGGGCGGGGCTGTCGGCCACGGGGCGCACGGGGCTGCACAGCGCGGTGGTCGCGGTGGGGGGCATCACCGGCGACGCGGGCTTGCTGGGCGGGGTGGTGGAAGGGGGCGTGCAGCGGGGCACGGGCTCGTTAGTGGTCGACGTGGGGGTGTTCTCGCTGCGTCCTTCCATTGGGCCCGCCGCCCAGGTGTGGGAGGCGCGCGTGCGGGGCACCTTGCCCACGGCCCTGTCTGCGGCCCACCTGAAGCTGGAGCTGGCCACCGGTGTGGACCGGGTGCTCGCGCCGTTTGTGCGGGGTGGGCTCGCGCTTGTCCTCGGGCCGGGGGGCATGCGATGAGAGCGCTCAGCTGGGCCTTGTTGTGGGGCGTGGTCGGCCTCGCCGCTGCCTCGCCGCCGGCCTCCCGTCCTGCGCTGCAAGACGCCCAGCCCACTGTGCTGGCGCCGCTGCCCTTTGACCACGCGCGCCATGCCCGCAGCCTGGAGAAGACCGGGCTGGCCTGTGTGGACTGCCATCCTGTGGGCCTGACCGCGGCCCCGGGACAGCCCCTGCCCGCTGACCCTGCGCCGCCGACCGAGAGCTGCCACGGGTGCCATCTTCAAGAGCTCCCAGGCGCGCCTCGGCGGGCTCCCCGGACGTGCGCGACCTGCCACCCGGTTGCCCAAGAGCTGCTGCCCGTCGACCACAACGCCGCCTGGCTGACGGCCCATGCGCCCGCGGCCCGGGCGCCGGGCGCCACGTGTGAGACGTGCCACACCCGGCGGGTCTGTGTGGACTGCCATGACGACCGGGGTCCATTGTCGAGAACACCTCATCCGCCGGCATTCCGGGCGACCCACGGCATCGAAGCACGGCTGGACCCGGCCTCGTGCACCACCTGCCACACGGGGCCGTCGTGCACCGCGTGCCACAGCACCGGGAGCTTGCCATGGTGATCGCGCTGCTGTGGGTGGTGCTCGCGGGGTGCGGGCCCGAAGACGACTGCCCGGAGGGCTCCATGCTTGCGGGCGAGGATGGCCTCATCGTGGTGCAGAACGAGCACCCCGAGGGCTGGGGTGAGCCAGCCTGCTTCTCGTGCCACGCCGCCGCCGTGGTGCACCGCACGGGCTGCACCCCCGGGGTGGACTTGTCGGCCGTGCGGAAAGAGGTGGACGCGGACGGCCTGTCGAGCTGTGCGGCGTGCCATGGCAACAACGGGGTTAGCCCGTGATTTTACTGCTGTTGGCCATCTTGGGGGCGTCGGCCTCTCCCCACACCGATCCCACGTCCTGCGCGGCTTGCCATGCGCCGGGGATAGATCAAGCCGTGGGCCCGGCACGGTCCGACACCGAGAGCTGTGTGGCCTGCCATCCGACCGCCGACATGCACCCCACCGGTGTGGCGCCCACCGCGAAGACCCGTGGGCCGGCGTCATTCCCGCTGCAAGATGGCTTGGTGTCTTGTCGCACCTGCCATGGCCAGCCGGTCCACGAGGGCGCCCCCAAGCTCGGGGCCCACTACCTGCGCCCCGCCCCCCAGGGCACGGCTGGCGGCTTCTGTTTTTCCTGCCATGCCGCCGCCGACTATGCCCGCTCCAACCCCCATCTCCCGGCGGTGCAGGAGCGGTCTTGTGTGGTCTGCCACGCGGTGCTGCCCGAGAAGGGGGCGGCACCGGAGCACGCGGGACTGCGCAGGGCGCCTGAGGACACGTGCTCGACGTGCCACCCGCCGGCCCCTCACGTCGGCGCGCTGGTGCACTTGGGCAAAGCGGTGCCGGCCGCTGCGGATGCAACGCTGCACCGTGCCAAGGCGGACACCATCGCGTGCTGGACTTGCCATGATGCCCACGGACAGACTGTTCTCGTAAGCCATGGGCCGAGTGAGCTGGGCGCTGCACTGCGGGCGCTGTCGACGGTGCCGGCGGGGGCCTCGTGGCCCGGGAACGGCGACCGTGGGGTTGCTCTGGCCCTGCCACTTCAGGATGATGCGCTGTGCCGCGCGTGCCATGGGGACGGACCATGAGCGCCGTGTTTGCCTTTGCTGTGGGGCTCTTGGGGGGCTGCTACGAGGTCCCGGGCCTGCCACCGATGGCGGACGAGCCCGCGACGGTGGTGGTGGACGTGGGGGCGCGAGTGGCCGTGGACGCGGTGGCCCCCTCGGATGTGCGGGTGTTGCCCGGACGCGAGGTTGTGGTGCTCGACGGCCTTCAGCGGCGGCTCTGGGTGATGCCTTGGCCGGAGGGGACCGCGCCGGCGTCCTTTGTGGCCGTTGCACTGCCCCCGGGTGCAGACCTGCCGGTGCGCTTGGCGCCGTCGACGGATGGGGGTGTGTGGCTCGTCGGGCCCAACACGCCACTGCGCCGGATTGACCTGCAGGGCGCCGTTGTCGAGACCTTGCCGGTCGTCGCCGGTGCTGCCCCACTGCGTCCTGTGTCGGCGCTGGAGCGGGGCGGGGAGCTGTGGCTGGCCGAGGGCAACACGGTGCGGGTGGTGTCCCGCGAGACCGGTGAGACCCGCGTGGTGAAGGAGGTTCCCGCCGACGAAGGGGACTGGGCGCGGGTGGTGGATCTGATCGATGGGCCGACGGGCGACGTGCTCGGTGTGGACACCCTCGGCGCGCGGATGCTGACCCTCGACAACCAAGCCGACAGTGCGCTGCTGTTGGGCGTCTATGGGCGCTGGGCGGGCACGCTGTCCCACCCCAAGAGCGCGGCGGTCCTGGACCCCCATGCGGTGGTGGTGGCCGACACGGACCTGGACGCACTGCAGCTCTTCAGCCTGGAGAGTGGTGACCTGGTGGGCATCTTGGCCGAGTCATCGCCGACGGGAGCCGCGCCCCTGCGACCGGTCCACCCCATCGCCGTGCGGGCCGGGGCCGACAGAGACAGCATCGTGGTCTTGGACGCCGACCCAAGTGGCGCTCATGTCCTGTTCATCGATGTTCCCGAGGAATCCCGCGAGCTCGCGTGGAGCCGCATGGGGGTGCGTCACTTGCGCTATGCGCTGGGGGATGAGCGGGAAGTGGCGAGTCCCGAGACCTGCCGTCAGTGCCATGACGGGCTGGTGATGGACGGTCGGGGCACGCTGGACCCGTCCGCGACCCACCATCCTGTGGGCGAGGATCTGCCCGATCCGGTGGCGTGCGGGGACTGCCACACGCCCCATGGTGCCGAAGGACTGGAGAGCTTTCTTCGCCACGGGCTCGCCGAAGATGCCCTGTGCGTGGGCTGTCATGAGGGGGAGACCCACAAGCCAAGCGGCGCCAGCGAGGCGGGCAGAGCGGGCACTCACCTGACCGGAAGCGCCTTGCGGGAGCAGCTGGAGGCCAGCTCCACCGGGGAGGATGCCGGCTGCTTGGCCTGCCACGACGTGCACGATGCGGGTGGGCCCAGCTTGACCCGGGCGTCTTCGGACGAGACGGCCTGTGTGCGCTGCCATGAGGCTCAGGCCACAGGTGGGCACCTTCGGGGCGAGGTCCAGCCCTGCGAGGGGTCGCCGGGATCGGCGCCGTGCAGCCCCGCGTGCCAGTCCTGTCATGCGCTGGTGGACGGCCAAGGCGAGTCGCTGCTGCGGTCCGTGGACTTGTGTGTACAGTGCCATGACCCGGTCGCCCACGGTGGGGGGAAGCGGCACGGCTCCAGCAAGGCGAAGTCCAAGGGCAAAGCGAATGTCGAGTGTGTCGACTGTCACGATGTTCACGAGCCCAAGCACCAAGCCACGCTGCTGCGCACGAAGAGCACCGAGGCATCGTGCAAGAGCTGCCACAAGCCCCCCACAGCGGGCCATCCGGTGGCGCGTGGCGCTGGCAAGCTGCCGGCCTGTGCGGACTGTCACCCGCCCCACACCCCTCGGGCCCGTCCGACGTGCGGCTCGTGCCACGAAGAGCACGCAAGCGCGGGTGGTCACGGTGCCGCAGCTTGTCTGGACTGCCACCCCGCCCACCATGCAGCGAAGAAGGCGAGCGGCCACCCCCGGGAAGCCACCTGTCTGACGTGCCACGGTCCCAGCGCCAAGCCGGGGCTCAACATCGCCCACTGGACCCATCCTGCGCCGCTCTTCGAGTCGTCCGGCCCCGCCTGGGACCGTCTTCAGGGCCTGCCGCTGTTCGCTGCCGATGGTGAGCAGGTCCCCGCGGGCGCTCCGGGCGCGCTGGTGTGTGCGTCGTGCCACCTGACCCATGGGTCCAACCTCGACAACTTGCGCCGTCCCGGCTGGACCCCCATGTGTGCTTCTTGCCATGGCCCCGATGCCCTCGGGCTCTACATGGGCTTTCACCGCAGCCGGAGCAAGCCATGAGGACCGCGAGGCTCGCTGTGTTGGCCTTTGTGTTGGCCTTTGTGTTGGTGGTGCTCAGCGGGTCGATGCTGCGCTTCTTGTGGGTCGCTTACCAACATGGAGGCCTGTGATGCCGGCTGTCTCGCGCAAAGCGCAGCTCATGGCGGCACTGCGGGAGACCGCCCGCTTTCTGTGGGCACGCCCGGCCCACCTCGCGGGGGTGTTGGCGGCGGGGTTGTTCGGCGGGGCACTGGGTGTGCCGGTGGCCGACGACACGTTCTCGTATCTGTGGCGAGACGACCGCTTCTGCAACGACTGTCATGTGCATGACTACGCCAATGAGGCCTATGACCGCTCGGTCCACGCGGGGCTGACCACGTGCCACGACTGCCACTCGGTGCCGTTGCGACACTATCCCCGCAACCTGTGGGTGACGGTGTTCGACCCGCCTCAAGGCCCCGAAGACATCCCCGTGCCCCACGTGGAGGATGGGCTGTGTCTGGCGTGCCATGCGGTGGGTGGAGACGGACACACCGTGACGGGGCCCATGCTCGACAGCCTGCGCGCCACCGTCGTCAAGATTGACGAGAGTGCTCTACACCAGAGTCATCTGGCGGAGACCCTGCCCGATGGCCAGCCCGTGACCTGCATGAGCTGCCACGGGGCAGACCACAACCGTGCCCATCGCTTTCGGACGGGCACGGCGACATGCACGGGGTGCCACGAGGACACCCAGCCCGAGGGCCATGACAGCTCGCCACTGCCCTGTCGTGAGTGTCACTTCACGGACTTTGCCGGCCGCTGAGCGGGCCCCCCGGTGGGGCCCCAGCGGGGTCAGGGAGTGGGGCGGATGAAGCCGGAGATGGCACCGCTTCCGCCGAGGTCCTCCGTGCTGTCAATGAGCAGCTGGGCGACGTAGTCGAAGTTGTGGGCCCACGCGCCCCGGTCCTTGGTCGCGAGCTGGTAGTTGAAGGCGGCCTTCATCAGCGCGGGGGTCCAAGCCGAGAAGCGGGTGGACTCGGTGCTGTCGCAGGTGCCGCCGCTGCCGTTGCTGTCGACAAACCAGTAGGGGTAGTTTGTGGACGAGTAGCAGATGGCGGAACCGGCGCCCGATGTCGCGGCATGCATCTCGGAGAGCAAGGCGGCGCGCATGGTGTCCAGCTCGTCGGCCAGGGGGTCCGTGTTCACGCCATTGCCGTCGTGGTCGGCAGCGTGGCGGTTGCGGATGTCCCCGAGGTCAGTGGCCGTGGTGTGGCACACCACGCAGTAGTCGAAGTTGTCTTCGGGTGCGAAGCTGTGGTTCGTGTTCAGCGCGTCGTGGCAGTCGATGCAGTCGCTGCCGCCGGAGTGGGTGGTCCACGCCGCGGCGTAGGTCTTGCCGTCGTACTCGTAGCCGACCTTCGCGGTGGTGCCGGCGACCACAGCGCCAGCGGGGGCGTAGTGGACGTTCAGGAAGCGGTAGCTGCCGCTTGCAATGGCCGCGTCGACCGATGCTTTGGCCTCTCGCCCGCTGTGGCAGGTGGCGCACAGGTTGGACGGGCTGGCCGGGTCGCTGAGCGTGATGCCGCTGGGGTAGGTCACCTCGTCGACGGGGTTGAGGGTCCAGCCGGGGATGGCGTCGTGGCAGGTCTCGCACTCGAGGCCGTTGTCGGCTTCGATGTTGCCGCTGCTCACGCCATAGTCGAGGTAGAAGTTCAGCCCTTCTGCGCCGCCGTGGCAGCGGGAACAGGAGGCGGACACAGCCTCATCCTCGTCCCAGTGGCGGGCCGCTTCGCCGGCACCATTGAAGTGGCCGGGGTCGTTGCGGTCCAGCGCGGTCAGGTCGGCGGGGGCAGACACCACGCCGTTGACATCCTGCAAGGAGTCGTGCAGCAACTGGATGATATACTTGGCATTGTGGGCGTAGGCGCCGGGGTCCTTGGTGGCCATCTGGTAGTTGTAGGTGGCCCGCATGAGCCGGGGGGTCCAGCTGGCCCAGCCGTTGTCGCCGACCGCTTCTGTGTCGCTGCACGTGCCGTCGCTGTTGGTGTCCTGGAACCAGTACGGGTAGGCCGCTTCTTGGTAGCAGATGGCGCCGAGACCCTGGTCGACCGTCAGCGCCTGAATGCCGGTGAGCAGCGTGGTCCGAAGCCCCCGGACTTCGTGGTAGATGCCTTCGGTGATGTTGCCGTCGCCGTCGTAGTCTTGACCCGCGGAAGCCATCATGCGGATGCCCCGCAGGTCTTCGGTGGTGGACACCCCGGTGTGGCACGAGCCGCACGTGTCGACCTCAACCTCGAGGCTGTGGGGGTTGTGGCACTCGACGCACTCGTTGTGCGAGTCGACATGGCGGAAGCGCCAGTCGTAGGTCTGGTCTTCGTACTGGTAGCCACCACCGACCTGGCCCGCGAGAACGGTCGCGGCTGCGGGATAGTAGTGGATGTTCTCGAAGGAGAGGTCGGGGCTGATCGTGTCGGGTGTGTCGGCGACGCCTGCGGCTTCGATGTCGGCCTGCACACTGGCCCCGGACGAGCGGCCCTGGTGGCAGGTCATGCAGCGGGCCTGGGGGCCGAGGTCGTCGACTTCGACGCCCGAAGAGAAGGTGACGGAGGACAGGTCATCTGCCGCGGAGTTGTGGCAGGCGACGCAGTCGATGACGGTGTCGGTGCTGTGGTCACTCTCGACGGATCCGGCGGCTGTGCCATCGGCGCCGATGAAGTCGAGGAAGCCGTCTTTGCTGTGGCACTGGGCGCACCGTGAAGACACCACACCGTCCTCGTCCCAGTGACGGAACGCCTCGGCGTTGGGGTCGGCATGGGCAGACCCGAGCCACTCGTCGTAGTGGGGCACCTCGGCGGACACAACGATGCCGAGGTCGCCGGACACCGCGCTGGTGGTGCCCGTGGCGGTGATGGTGGCCGTGCCGTCGTGCAGTGCGGTGACGAGACCTGTGGTGTCGACCGTGGCGATGGTCTCGTCGGAGCTGAGCCACGTGTAGGTGGCGTCTTCGGCGTTGCGGGTGACCGCGGTGAGGGCCGCCGTCTCGCCGGGGGCCAGGGCGAACTCGCCGGTCAGCAACACGACGACATCCGCGTCGGCATCGGCGTCGGCATCGGCATCGGCATCGGCATCGGTGTCGGCATCCGCATCGGTGTCCGCGTCGGACTCGATGGGCGCGGCTGAGTCGGCCTTGTCGCCGGAGCAGGACGCCGCTGGTGCGGCCGCGAGCATCAGCGCAAAGATGTGGTGGTTCCGCATGGCGGTCATCTCCCCGAGGTGGTCGGCGCCAAAGTAGGCGACGCGTCCCCTGGGGGGAGTGAATCCTGTCCAGATGCTGAGCCCGCTCACGTGTCTTGGTCGGTCCTTGGAGAGTGCAGGGTGGATGTGTGTCTTGTTGGCGCACCCGGGCACGCGGGTTGCACTGGTGGCGATGGGTGTCTCCGCAGTCCGTGCTCGGACATGTGCGCAGCTTGTGGCGGGTTGATGTCGGGTGTCGTGGGCTGCCGTCCCCAGCTTCGGCCGCCGTGTCGGCAGAGGATGGGCGGGGTGTGGACCACGTCGCTCGCCAAGGTGGGGTCGAGGGGCTTATCGACGGCGGGTGCACCGCGGGCACGCCCCGCACCGCTGGAGGTCCCCCATGGCGTCGCTCCTCAACCCCGATCCGCGAGCAACCCGGCGCTCCAAGCTGCGCTGGTACCTGGGTCTGGTGGGCCTGCTGGGCAGCTTCGCCCTGGCCGTCGAGCTGACCTCCAGCGACGTTGCCCTGCCGTGGTTGTTGTGGGGTGGGGCCGGGGTGCCGGTGATGGTCGCGTACCTGCTCAGTGCGCTGGCCTTTGAGAGGGTGCTCCACCAAGGCAAGCTGCTGTTCATTGTGTTGGGCGGTGCCGCCGTGTGGTGGCTGGCCCTGGCCGGCTTGGTCTTCTGGACCGGCGGCCGCGGTGAGCTCATCCCCGTTCTGCTCTTCGGGCTCGTTCCTTGTCTGGGCGCCATGATGCGGCTGCAGGACGTGCGGGCCGACTTGGGCATTGAATAGCGGGCCCGCTCAGCGCGTGGGGGGCGTCTTGACGTCGTTCTTCCAAGGCAGCCGCAGCGCAAACCGTGCGCCGGACAACAGTCCTTCGCGCTCCAGCTGCATGTACTCGCCGAATGTGAGGCCGGCCGTGCCCCACAACACCCACGACTGGGTGATGCGGTTGATGAACGCATTGCTCAACACATTGGCCGCGGTTGCCGCACACACCAACGCAAAGCTGAACGCGCCGAACTGGCGACTGAACTTGTCGGGGGACTTGCGCCAGACCTCAAAGCTGGTCCACGCCACCATCGCTTGCATCGTCAGGTACGACACCGTCGCGATGGGACCGAGCTGAAACGTCATCGTCAGGTAGTCGCTGTGGGTGTCGATGAACCCACCCTTGGCCGGCGCGAGGGGATTGAAGGCTTCCCGGGTCAGCAAGAAGTGGTTGCCAATGCCCACGCCCAGTATGATGTCGGAGATGGGCCGCGACATGTAGCTGCCGATGGCGGCACCCCAGATCCGAAAGCGACCGCTGCCAATCTTGGCTTGGTCCATGATGGCATCGTTGGGGAAGATGACCGCGAGGATGTCTTTGAAGCGGTCCTGCATCGACGGCGTGAACGACACAAACACCGCGGTGGCGATGGCGCCCGCGACGAGGATCCGGCGGCGCCCCGTCAGCCACAGCAAGACCGATGTGAAGATGCCCAGCGCCACGATTCCCGTGCGCACATAGGTGAAGTAGAGGCACAACGCTGCGGCCCCCGCGTACCCCACAAAGAACACCCTCGTGCGCCGGTTGCTCGCCACCAGGGTCCACCAGCCGGCCAGCGCCGCGATGATGACCATGCTGAGCGCGTGGGGATGCAAGTTCATGTACCCCCCCATCAGCCGGTAGTAGCCCTGGAGGAAGAACTTGTATTGTTGGCCCCGGGCGAGCTGGTACAAGCTGATGGCCACGGGAATGGCGCACACTGCGGTCATCGCGTAGATGAAGCGCCGCCGGTCCTCCCGTGTCTTCATCAAGCCCGACACCGCAAACATGATGATGAACGGGCTGAGGTAGCGGGCAAAGATCTCGGCGCCGGTGCGAAGCTCGATGTTGCGCGCCCCGCCGATGACCAGCACCATGCTGTAGATGATGAAGGGGATCAGGGCGGGGTGGCGCTCGACCCGCTTGAAGTGCAGCAGCACCAGCCCGGCGGACAGCACGGTGGCCGAGCCGGTGTAGAGCTCCATCAGGTTGAGGCCGGCAATGCTGCCCGGGATCCACCACATCAGATCCATCAAGATGCGGATCATGAAGAAGGTCGCGACCATCAGCCCCGGGCGCGCCAGGGTGAACAGGCTGCCGGCGATCCCGATGACAATGCCGAGCTGGGCAGCCACCGGCAGCGCGAGCACAGCCCAAGTCAGCGCCGCGAGCAACCCCAGCGAGCCCACGAAGGTCCACGGCCAGTGGCCCGGATCTTGGGCGAGGCCCGCGTCTCCGAAGAGCTGTTCGCTGAGCACCGTTCGGGCGTCGGAATGCCAGCTCATCGAACGCTCATCGGCACATGGGGGGCGAGGGTCGGGGCCCATCGGGAAGGTATGGCCGCCGAGGTGGGGGCGCAATTTCTGGACCCTGCGGTGCACGCCGTGGGCCATCGTGGCGCAGGTCAGCTCCGCGCAGAATTGACCGCCGCAGAACCGACGAGGGGCGTGGTTGTGCACTACGGTGGGACGCCTCCCTCCGAGTGCCCATGAACCCCCGCCTGCTGCTTGTGTTGGCCCTCTGCGCGTGTGCAGAGCATCCCGGAAAGTCGGGTGGGGACGGCGCTTCTGGGCCCACCGACACGGCGCGGAATCCCGACTCGGGCGAGCTGCCGCTGGACTCCGGCGAGCCGTCCGAGCTGCCGGTCTATTGTCGCAGCCTCGACCCCGACTGGGCAGCGCTCTACACCGAGGACACCGACCGCGCACTCATGGAGATCATTGTCGAGCACGGTCTTCTCGGCGATCCGCGGCTGTTTGTGGACGACGACGGGGTGTGTCGCCGCCGGGACCTGCCCAGCATCGATGGGCCCCTGGCCCAGCTGGGTCGCGCGCTCTTCTTTTCGGTCGACCTGAGCGGCGATCGGGACGTGGCCTGTGCGAGCTGCCACCACCCGGCGCTGGGGGGCACCGACGCCGTGAGCTTGTCGCTGGGGCCCGGTGTGCCCGAGGACCGGCTGGGTGCCGACCGGGTGCGGGGCCTCGACGATCCAGGGCGCATCATGGCCGCCCGAAACACCCAGTCCGTGCTCAATGTGGCGTTCTGGGACCGTGCGCTGATGTGGGACGGTCGGGTGGAGGCGGTGGACCCCGAAGCGGGCTTTAACGGTGAGATCGGCGGCGTGGTCAGCCCTGAAGGCCACGGTGACGGGACCAACCTCCCCGGCGCCCAAGCCAGCCTGCCGGTGCTTGTCGCCCACGAGATGGCCAGCGACTGGGGTGCGGGCTTTGCGAGCGCGGCGGACCTCCACGGGGCGCTGGCGGACCGGCTCATTGGAGATGCGGACTGGCGCGCCCGCTTCGCTGCGGTGTGTGCCGCGGATGTGCCCCCGCCGACGTGGGACGATGCGTGTGGCAGTGGAAGTCCCGAGGACCTGGTCACCTGGCCCCATGTGACCGAGGCCATCGCCGCGTATGAGCGCAGCATGGTGTTTGTGGACACCCCCTGGTCGCGCTTTGTGCAAGGCGACCCCGACGCCATCGGTCCCCTCGCCAAGACCGGGGCGCTGACCTTCTTTCGGCCCCTCGCGGAGGGCGGCCAACACTGCGTGGCCTGCCACAGCGGCGACTTCTTCACCGACGAGGGCTTCCACGCCATCGCGTCGCCTCAGATCGGCCCTGGAGATCCACTGGGCATCGGCACTGCGGGCCTGGACCTGGGGCGCGCCGAGGTCACCGGCGACCCCGACGACTTCTATGCCTTTCGCACCCCCACACTGCTCAACCTCGCCAGCTCCGCGCCTTACTTTCATGCCGGTCCCGTCGCCAGCTTGGTCAAGGCCGTCCAGCACTACCGCAGCGTCACCGCCAGCTTGGACGAGTACTTTGGCGAGCCGGGGGTCGGTCGCATCATCCCGCCGGAGTGGTGTCGAATGGAAGAGTTCGGCGCGATGCCGGACTGTGAACAACTCTACAGCATTGACGCAACCCATGGTGGGGACATCGAGGCCCACATCGACGTGGATGCGGCCGAGATCGCGAGCTTCCGGGGCAACGCGTCCATCGTGCTGGAGGCCTTTCTCGACACATTGAACGACCCGCGTACCCTCGACCCCGAGGCGCTGTCGCCATGGATTGAGCCGGACTCGCCCCTCACGGTGACCGAGACCAGCACCGAGTGGGCGGACTGGTGCGACCCGATGGTGGAGCGCCGGGTGGCGGACAACCTGCGCGTGAAGGGCCTGAGATGGACCATTCTGGAGCAGCTCTCTCCAGGCTCCACCGTCAACTCCTTGGCGCCCATGACCGACTTGTTCGGTGTGTCGTATTGGACCATCTTTGGGGTTCGGTTCAACATCGCCACCAACCTGGACATGGACAGTGCGGTGGTGGGGGTGGCGGTGTTGGAGACCCTTGACGGTGCTCAGCGTGCTGCACTGGTCGATGCGTTTCTGGTGCTGAGGGCGAGTGGCGCTCGGGGGGCCATCTCCGACGCGCGCACCACCATCTTCGACGACATGGGGCGGGCCCGCCGGGGCGACATCCCGCTGAGTGAGGCCGACATCGAGGGGGCCATGGACCGCGCGGCGGCGGTGGAGTCCTTGGCGAGTCGGCGCATCGCCGAGGCCTACCGCACCACCTTGGACTTGGCCGCTGCCTCCGACGAGCACAAGCGCCTGCTGCAGAACACATTGGCGGGGGAGCTCGACCACTTGCCCGAGGGTGTGTTTGACCCGCACGCCCCCTCCTTGACGTCGTCCACGGCAGTGTTGGACCAGCTCGCGGCCCTCGGCTTGACCCCCGACCAGGCCTTCTTCGAGTTTGTCACCGGCTACGCAACATGGACGCTCGGGCCGACGTGTCGAGACGCCTTCATGCCGCGCCAAGAGCTGGGCAGCCGCCCCGCGAACTTTTATGCGTTTCACGCCTGGGCCGACCGCTTCTTCTTCGATCTGGACACGGGCATCCCGAGCCCGGCCCAGGTTCAGTCCGACCTCGCCGACCTTGTGCAAGCCGCCGAGGTGGTCGCCGGGATTGATGACTTCGACGCCATCTTGGACGAGACCATCGCCCTGCAGCGGGCCTACCGAACCGCCCGGGCCAACACCGCGGCGCTGTTGGTGGATGGGGCCGAGCCCGAAGCGATCGACGCGGCATTCCTGAGTGTGGCGGCGGTGGAAGCCGAGCTGCTGCGGGTTGAGCTGCGCTACTATATTGCGCTGTGGAGCGGGCTCGACCCAGCGTCTCGAGACGCGCTGGCGGGCGTCATTCGGTGCATTGAAGACCCCGCAACTCAAGCGCTCCGGGGCAACGGTGGCTTTGACGCCAGCGGTGATCCGAGCTGCATCCCGTAGGCTTTTGGCCACATTCGTTCGCGACAGGCATGATGGACCTCGTCTGTGGTCTGGAGACCTGTGATGCGTGTTGTGCCCCTGCTCGCCTTGTGTGCCTGTGCCCGGTCCCCCCGGGACAAGAGTGGTGATGCCACGCCCCGGGATCTGCCGTCGCTGGACGCCCCGGCGCGTGTGAGCTTTGATGGCCTGGGGATCGCCCACATCGAGGCCCAGACCGAGCACGATGCGTTCTTCTTGCAGGGCTGGCTGACCGCCGGGGACCGGATGGGCCAGATGGAGCTGCTGCGCCGCCGGTCCCAGGGGCGTCGGGCAGAGATCCTGGGCGAAGAGGTCTACCAAGATGACGTGCTGATGAGGGCCCTGGACATCGACGGCATGGCCTCGCGCACGTGGACCGCGCTGCAGACCGATGACCCCGCCACCGCCGCCATCTTCGAGGCCTACGCCGCCGGGGTGGACGCCCACATTCGTGCGGTTGAGCAGGGCTGGGCGCCCATGTCCCCCCAGCTTGCGGCGTTGGGAGTCGTGCCGAGCCCTTGGCTTCCCGAACACTCCGTCGCCGTCGAGAAGCTCATCATCACCAGCAGCACCCTGCGCGCCGAGTCGGAGCTGTTGGTGGGGCTTGCGTTGCAGTTCTTGGGCCCGGATGTCTTCGCTGATGTCTACCGCTACGCGCCGATGGACCCTGCCGTCATCGTGCCGGACTTTGTGCCCAGTGCGTCCCCACCGCCCACCGCGCGGCGCCATGAGGGGGGTGCCCGCCTGGCGGAGAACACCGATCCAGAAGCCCTCTTTGCGTTGTTTGAGCTGATGCGAGACCAGGACCTTGGCCACCAGATGGGCGGCAGCAACGCCTTTGCCGTCGACGGGGCCCACTCCGCCACCGGTCATGCATTGTTGGAGAGCGACACCCACCAAGGCATGGGCAGCCCGGCGGTCTACACGATGACCCACATTCGGGCCGCCGACACGGGCTTTCATATCGCCGGTGCCGCCCTTCCCGGTGCGCCCCTTGTGTTGTTCGGCACCAACGGCACGGCCGCATGGAGCGCCACCAACAGCTTGCTGGACCACTCGGACCTCTACCAAGAAGTGGTGGACGGGGACGGGGTGGTCTTCAATGGTGAGGTGGTGCCCCTGGAGCGCACCGTGCACAGCATCGACGTGCGCGTCGACGGCGCCATCGAGACCCGCGAAGTGGAGACCCAGCGGGTGCCCCACCACGGACCGGTGCTGCCCGTTGAGGCCCTCGGCTTGCCCTTTCCCATCGTCGTGAGTGCCCGCTGGACCGGTGACGCGCCCCGCTCCTTGGCCGGCACCTTTCGCGACCTCGCCGACGCCCAGTCGGTGACCGAGCTCCAAGATGCCCTGCTGCGCGAGCAAGACGCCGGCATCGCCTGGATCTTTGCCGACACCGAGGGTCACATCGGGGCGTCGACCACGACCATGCTGCCCGTGCGGGAAGCCCTGGATCCGACGGCCCCCCCAGCGGGCTTGTTGCCGGGGGACGGCGGCTACGAGTGGACCGAGAATCCTGACGGCAGCTTCGTCATGCTGGACCAGGGGTTGTTGCCTTCGGTGCTCAACCCGGCCCGGGGCTACGTCGTCGCGTCGAACAATGACCCGTCCGGCACCACCCTCGACAACGACCCCTTCAACGATCCCGTGTGGTTCTCCGGGCTCTTCGACATCGGCAGCCGGGCGGCGCAGATCGAGTCGCGGCTCGATGCCTTGGGCACCGGTGTGACCTGGGACGACATGGCCGACATCCAGCTCGACACCACGTCCCGCATCGCCGGCCACCTTGTGCCCTACTTGGTGCAGGCCGCCGACAACCGCCCGGATCGCCTGACCGATGCGACGTCGCGGGCGGTGGCCTTGCTGGACGACTGGAGCTTGCGGTGTGACGCCCAGCTTGCCGCGCCCACGGTCTTTCACGCGTGGCTGGCCGTGCTGATCCGCGAGATGTGGCAGGACGAGCTCGGCTTGGTGAGCGAGCTGCTGCTGTCCGACCTGTTGGCGCCCCCGGCGATGATCCTGGCGACGGCCACGGTGCACTGGCTCGACACCACGGCCGACACCATCGACGACATCGAGGCGGGCATCCTGCCCTTCCCCAGTCGGACGGGCCGCAACTACTTCGACAACACCGCCACGGACAACGTGGAGACCCGAGATGACCTGCTCATCGACAGCCTGGGCATCGCGCTGGACGAGCTCTCGGTGGCTTGTCCGGTGGCCAACTCCGCGCCAGAGACGTGCCTATGGGGCGACTTCAACACGCTGGGGCTCGACGACAGCAGCCTGCTCGGTCTCGGGGACGTGGCGGCCCAGCCCAAGGCGGGCGGGCTGAACACGGTGAACGTGGGGGATGCGACCTTGCTGGTGGATGGTCGGGTGCCAGCCCACTTCGACGTCAACAACGCGCCGTCGAACCGCTTCTTGTGGGAGCTGGACCCGGCGGGGGTGCGGGGGTCGGTGGTGCTGCCCGGTGGCCAGTCTGAAGACCCGAGCAGTGCCCACTTTGCCGACCAGTTCCACCACTACATGCGGGGCGAGCTGGTGCCCTTGGCGCTGACTGAAGCGGAGGTGGCGGCGGCGGCCGAGGTGGTGTGGGACCTGCCGGCGGGGTGGCGTGGGGAGCCTCAGAGTCTCTGAGCGTCTGGACGCGGGGTGCTGCCGAAGAGGCTAACTAAAACAACGACTTGTCCTTCTTTCCGCACGCCCCTGGGCTGTCTCCCCGCGCACAGAACGCCGGCCGCACATCCGCGCAGCCCACCAAGTCCGGCATCGGCACCAACCGAAACGACGACCGGTCGCCCCGGGGCGTGACCTCTGGCGAGCGGTCGAAGAACGACATGCTCGCCCCCAGCGTGCGCTGGTCAAAGGCCACCATCTCGACAGTGCCCGTCACCACGCCATCTTCGCCCAGGGTGCCCTCCAGCCGCACGTGGGCTTGTTGCACCACAAACAGTTGGACCACCCCGATGATGGGCAGGTGCAGCTCGACGGTGGCGCCCGGCTGGCCGTCCTTGTCGGAGTCGGTCAGAGATGGGTCTTCGAGTGCGGCCGGCATCGGCCCCAGCGCCGGATCGAAGCCGATGGCGTCTTCACCCAGGTCGGCTCGGTAGCGCTCGCCCTCTTCGAGAGTGACCTCACGTCGGGGCAAGGCGTCGATAAACGCCTTCGGCAGGTGCACCGAGGTCTTGCCCGTGCGGCCCTCCATGCGCACCGCACACGTCTGGTGGTGCTGCATGAGCTGGCCGTCGGTCTCGCGGATGTCGACCAAGCTCCACGAGCGGCTGGTGCCCGGGGTCTGGCCGATGACGGGGAGGTCGGCGTCGCTGCCGAGCACAAGCTCCAGGCCATAGCGCCCCGGCTCGACCGCGTGGCCGGACCCGGTGAGCAGCGTGAGGGCAAGCAGGAGGGACATGGGCACTCAGCGCGCGGGCGGGAGGGAGTGGTCTTCGCACAGCGCGGCGGCGGCGAGTCGTCCAGACTGTAGCGCCAAGGGCATGCCCCCGCCGGGGTGGGCGCCGCCGGATGCGAGGTAGAGCCCGGGGAGTCCGCGGCAGCGGTTGGGGGGGCGCTGGAATGCGGCCCACGGGGAGTTGCTCGCGGCGCCATAGATCGCCCCGCAGCTGCCGGGAAAGCGAGCGGCCAAGCCGGCGTTGTCCCGCTCCCACACCAGCGCGTCGCCCCCGTGCAGCAGCCCCGCTTGCACCAGGCGGGACCGGGCTTGCGCGGCGAGCTGGCCGGGGGGGATCGTCGTGCGCGTGTGCTGGGACGCTGAAGTGGGCGGCAGGTTGATCATGGTGAACAGCGGCTCATGCTCGGGCCAACCCGCTCGGTGGTGGGCCACTTCCTGGGCGGACGCGTACACCGTGGGGCTCGTCGGCGGTCTGCCGTGGTCGAAGAGGTCGATGAACTCCTGTTCGTAGTCCGGTGCAAACACGACGGTGTGGGCCGCGCGGCCTGGGGTGCGGGTGGCGGCGAACACCCCGGTCCAGCCCGACATCGACGGCTCGGGGGATGGCCGGACCCCGTCGCGGCGACCGGGGAGCAGCAGGTCGGCGGACAGGTGGGCGGGATCGGCGTTGACCACGACGGCATCGGCGCTGTGGGAGCGGCCGTCGGCAAACACCCCCACGACCCTCTTGCCCACCGTGAGAACCCTATCTACTGGGGTGTTGTAGAGGATCTTCACGCCCAGGTCCTCGGCGGTCTGGACCAGGGCATCGACGAGCGCCGAGATGCCCCCCTTGACCCCAAACCCGCCGAGGGCCAGCTCGACGTGGGCGATGCAGTTCAGGGTGGCCGGTGCCCGCCGCACATCGGACCCATTGTAGGTGGCGTACCGCATCAAGATGGCGCGCAGGTGGTCATCTTGGACAAGACTGTGGATCGCCTGCTGCATCGTCCGCAGGGGGTCGATGCGGGACAGCGACGTGAGCTGGCGCAGGCTCGGGGGACGGCGCAGCGACGGTGCTGGCGCAAACAGAAACGGCGGCGCTGCGGCCTCCCAGATGCGGGCGGCGTAGCTCACAAAGCCGTGGAGCTGGTCCCGTGCGGCGCGACCCAGCACGTCCCCCACGTGATCCAGCGTGCGCTCCAGCTCCATGAACACGTCGATCTGGACGCCGTCGGGCCAGACGTAGCGAAAGGCTGGCTCGGGGGACACCAGCTCCAGGCGTGCGGCCCCGCCCGGGGTGCGATCGAGGAGCTGTCTGGCGATGTCGGGCAGGGTGAGCAAGCTGGGGCCGGTGTCGAAGGTGACGCCGTCCACGGTCTCGACACCAGCCTTGCCCCCGGCGCGGTCCAGCGCTTCGACAATGGTCACCGATGCGCCGGCAGCCGCGAGCTCGATGGCCGCCGCAAGTCCGCCCAGTCCGGCGCCCACGACGATGACTTGAGCGCTCATGGCTTCTGCCTCTGCCCCAGCCAGCGCAGCATGCGGGCGCCCAAGCCGTCCTGGGTGGGGGCGAGGGGGGCGGGGACCAACGGTGAGAAGGCTGGGGTGGACTCGCCGGTGTCCACAAAGCGGTCGATGAGGTCCAGTCCGTCGACCAGAGCGCTCTCGAGGACGGTGCTGTCGAAGTTGTCGGCGGTGATCGCAGGGCCAAAGCGCAACAGGGCGGCCGGCCGCTCCGACTCCCGAAACAGATAGTTCAGCGAGACCGGCACCACCGGCGCACGGCACAAGCGGGCCACCAGTCGCACGCCCGGCTCAAGCTGCAGCGGGCGCAGGTGGGCGGGGCGCTGCCGTCCTTGGGGGAAGATCCAGAGCGCTTCCCCGGGGGACTTGGTCAGCGTGGCGGCGTGGCGCAGTCCGGCCCGTGCTCTCGCGCCTCCCCGGCCGATGGGGATGGCCCCGATCCAGCCGAAGAAGGGCAAGCGCTCCAGGTTGTCGGCGTCCATCAGGCAGTGGGTGGTGGTGCCCAGCGCTTCGTCCACCGCGACGATCACGAAGGCGTCCCACCACGACACATGGGTGGCCGCGAAGATGGCGGGGCCGGCACGAACGGCGGCTTGGGCGTGCTCCAGGCCCGACACCCACAGGCCGTCGAGCTCTCGGCGCATGCGCCGCCGGCCATAGCGACGGGCCAGCGCGAGCACCCGTGGGCTGCGCTGGCTCATGGTCCACGATCCGCACGAGCAGCGTAGGTTCGCCCTCGCCACTCGATGCGTCCCTGGCGACTCCAGATGGCACTGCGCACGGCGATGCGGAGGAGCCCGATAATGCCCACTGGGTGGGCCAAGACGCTCCACAGGGGGTGGCCCCAGCGCAGGGCCATGCCGAGGCGCAGGGCGATGTTGAGGCCCACCCCCACGGCGGCCGGCACTGCCCACGCTGGCGAGAGCGGCGACAGGATGAGCGCGACGTAGGGCAGCACGAAGAACAGCAAGTGCAGGGCAATGACGAAGACCAGCGCGGGGATGCTGCCGCCGATGCCTTCATACAGGTTCTTCGAGAAGCCCCGCTCCACCTCGGCCCGAGACTGGTACATCCGGCACGTCGCGATGTCTCGACCATCCGCGAAGATGACCCGCCCACCGGCACTCTTGACCTGTCGGCACAGCGCCATGTCGTCGACGACTTCGCTGCGGATGCTCGCCATGCCCCCGACCGCGTCGAGCTGCGCGCGGCGAATCAGCAGCACTTGGCCATTGGCGGCCAACACCCGGGGGTCCTGCACCAACGGGATGAGCAGCATGGGCAGCCAAGCCACGTAAGACAGGTGCAGCAGGGGCATCAGCAGTCCTTCGGCCGCCGTCGGCATCTCCTGGCGAGGCACGGCCGTGACCACACTCGCGCCGGGGAGCAAGCCGCACAGGAGCTGGAGCCCACCGGGGGCCACCCGCACGTCGGCGTCGACGAAGAGCAACAGGTCACCGGTGGCGGCCGCAGCGAGCTGGTGCATGGCGTGCACCTTGCCCACCCAGCCCTCCGGCATGGTCACCCCAGGTATGACGCGGAGCAGGGAAAGCTCACTTTGTAGGCGCGCAAGGAGCTCGGTCGTGCCGTCGGTCGACCCGTCGTCGCACACGATGATCTCGTGCAGCGGCACGCCACCCTTGATCACAGCCCGCACACAGTGCTCGATCTGGTCCACCTCGTCGCGGGCGGGAATGAGCACACTGAGCCGGCCATCGGGCTGGCCATGGCGCCCCCGGGTCCACGTCAGCAAGTTCAGGCCCACGATGCTGGCGGGAATGACGGCAGGCAGGGCAAAGAAGGCCCATGCGAGGCTGCTCATGGCAGTGCCCGGGTGGGGGTGGGGAGGCGCAGCAAGCGGCGGATCCGGGTCTGGATCGGGCCGGCAAACAGCGGCAGCCAGAACGAATTGGCACCGGTGGTGTCATCGACCCGCATGCGCACGAGCGGCCGCATCCAGTCGGGATCCAGGGCGTCGGGGATCACCCGCTCGGCCCAGCCAAAGCCCCCCTGGTCGCTCCGCATGCGCAGCCTTTGGTAGAACGGACTGTCGTCAATTGGCGCGTCGAGGGCCACTTGGTGGGGTTGACCGTCCCCGTCCACCAGCTCCAGGTAGCGGGGACACCGGGGGCCGAAGAAGGTCCAGCGGGCGGGCCGTGCCAGGGTCGCCGGCGCCGCACAGGGTCGGGCGCAACCGTCGAGAGCGACGTCGAGCAAGTGTTCTTCGACGTGCCCGTCCCGGTGGTGCAGCCGGTACCAGAGCAGGGTGCGGTCGGCCAGCGACAGGCGCCCCCACCACCAGTGGTGGATGCCGTGATCGTGCAGTGGGACTGTGCTCTCGTTGCGGTCTTGGTAGACTCGACCGGTCAGGGTGCGGTGGCGGCCGTCGATGTCCAGGGTGGCCGTGCCCGGTGCGCCGACGAGCTGGGGCGACCACACGTGGGCCGCATACTGGGGGCCCAGGGGACCGCCGGTGAGCACCGGTCCTGTGGCGTGCAGCTCCCCCCTCACCCGGCCCTCGCTGCCGGGGATGGTGAGGTCGAAGATGGCGTGTATGTCGATGTTCTCGGGCCCTTTGTCTTTCGCCCTGCGGTGGATCTCAAGAGTGGCCCCGCCAATCTGAAAACGGGACCGCAGATCGGTCTGAACATCGTCTTCATCGAACTCTTGGAGCAAGTAGCAAGTGCACATCCCGCCCTCGTAGAGCGCGAAGGAGAGCGCAGGTCTGGCGCGGGGCAGTGTGGGCCGACCAGCGCGTGCATCCCGGGCAAGGCCGGGCAAGAAGGGCAAGCCCCAGGCCCAGATGAGGACCAGCCCATCCCCGTGTTCATCGACGAGATCCACGTACCACCACGCGAAGCCGCCCGGCCGCAAGAGCGCGTCCGCACGGGTGTTGGTGTCCGGTACAATACGTTGGAGCACGGGGAGGACCAGAGTGGAAGGAAAGGGTCAAGACACGTCGATCGGCGATAGGCCCGTCCCCTATGGGGGGCACTTGTTGGGACTTCTCAGATGCGGGGGCTGTACCCGAACGGGCCATTCGTGTGCAATCACTTGCACCCGATGTATGGGCTGTGTATATAGCTTGCTACCGCTATGAACACTATTTGCACACAGTATAGTCTCCGCCTCTCGGCCATCGTGGTCGGGGCTGGACCCTCCGGCCTGCTCGCCGCAGCGGCGCTGGCGAAGCATGGTCTGAAGGTGCGTGTGTTGGGCTCCTCCGATCCTTGGGAGCCCACCTATGGCCTCTGGGAGGATGAGCTGGACGGAAGCTTCACCATCGCAGAGCAGGCCCAAGTGGTGGAACACCGCTGGGCCCAGACGTCGGTGGCGACCCCGGCTCAGCCTGCCCGTCGCCTGAACCGCGGCTACGTGCGGCTGCACACCCCCTCGCTCCACCAGGTGCTTCGCAGTCGCTGCGATGCCGCTGGGGTCACCTTTGTCGAGGGGCATGCGGCCGAGGTGCTGCCGATGGGCGATCGCCAGAGTGTGGCGGACGAGCGGGGTGCCCACCACGACGCCACCATCGTCGTGGACGCGACGGGTCGGGGTGGCTTCCTGAGCCGCGGTGCGGGTGCCCCGGGGGGCTTCCAGTCCGCCTTGGGCTTGTGCATCGACGTGGACGAGCATCCGTGGCCCGTCGACTGCGCCGTGCTCATGGACTGGCGGGCGCCAAGTGCCTCGACCGACCCCCGCACCCCGACCTTCCTGTACGTGATGCCACTTTCCCCCACCCGAGTGTTCGTGGAAGAGACCTCGCTGATCTCCCGGGATGGACTGCCGTTTGCCGAGCTGCGGATGCGTCTCGACGAGCGCCTGCATGGCCTCGGGGTGCACGCGCGGGCCGTGGTGTCCGAGGAACAGTGCCGCTTCTCGATGGGGGGGCCCGTTCCCGACCTGGATCAGCCGATCCTCGGCTTTGGCGCAGCAGCGGGCATGGTCCACCCGGCAACGGGATACCAGCTTGCCCGTGCCTTGCGAGAGGCGGACCCCTTCGCCGCCGTGGTCGCCGACACCCTTCGGTCCACCGGTGATGCCGCTGCCGCCGCCAAGGCTGGCTGGGCCCAGCTCTGGAGTCGCGACCAGCGTGCCCAGCACGCGGCCTTTTCCTTGGGTGCGACCGCGTTGCTGCGGCTGGACCAAGCTGCGCTGCAAGGCTTCTTCGATGCGTTCTTTGCGTTGCCCGACGCCGACTGGCGAAAGTTCATGGGCGCCGAGCTGAGCCGATCGAGCCTGGCGTCCACACTGCTGCGCTTCTTCTGGCGCGCGCCATGTTCCACCCGCCGTGCCCTGGTTGCGTCTGCTGCCGGTCGTGACGGGCTCTCCTTCCTCCCGCGCCTCGCTGGTGCTTGACCCCACGGAGTGACCATGACGGTCCACGTTCTCCCTTGCGAGAAGGTCCCTGCCCCTGCCACTTTGGGGTGGGACGCCGGCCTCGAAGCCACCGAAGCGCTGATGCGCAGCCTTGCCGCTGCGGGTCGACTGGATCGGGCGGGCATCATGGTGCAGGAACACCTGGCCACCGGTGGAAAGCGCGTGCGGGCCCGGCTGGCACTCGCCGCTGCGGACGCATTCGGGCTGCCCCGCGACCGTGCCGTGCCGTGGGCGGCGGCGGTGGAGCTGCTCCACAACGCCACGCTCATCCATGACGACATCCAGGACGGCGACACGACCCGCCGGGGCCAGCCCACGACCTGGGTGCGGCACGGGGTCGGTCAAGCGATCAACGCCGGCGACTTGATGCTGATGCTGCCGTTTCTCTCGGTCTCCCAGGCCGACGTGAGCGGGGACGTGCGCGCGGCGCTGTGCCGTTTGTTGGCGGATGCTGCGCTGTGTACGGTGCGGGGCCAAGTGGAAGACCTGGACCTCCTCCCCGGCGGCCACCTCGGCCGGTCAAGCTGGGAGCGAGCGGCCCGCGGCAAGACCGGCGGCCTGTTCTCCCTGCCGATCCAGGGCGCGGCGCTGTGTGCCGGGCTGGACCTCGACGTGGCGCGGACGGTGGCGGCCCCCTTCGAAGAGGTGGGGGTGCTCTTTCAGCTCCAAGACGACGTGGTGGACCTCTACGGGAACAAGGGGCGCGGTGCCGTCGGCTCCGACCTGCGGGAGGGCAAGGTGAGCAGCCTTGTGGTCGCCCACCTCGAGCGCTGTCCCGAGGACCAAGACTGGTTGCTCGGTGTGCTCCGTGCTGACCGGGCCGACACGGCCGATGCGGACGTGCTCCTGGCTTGTCGACGTTTTCGTGAGAGTGGCGCACTGGACGCTGTTGTCGACGACATTCGCAGAATCGAGACCGGTGTGCGCACCGACCCCCGCTTGCCCGAGACCCTGCGTCCGGTGGCTGTTGAGCTGCTCGGCCTGGTGCTCCGCCCCATCCAACACCTGCTGTAGGTCAAGCCGATGTCCACCACGAACTCAGACGCGCCGGTTGTCGTCATCGGCGCCGGCTTCGGTGGCCTCGCTGCGGCCATTCGCTTGCGGGCCATGGGCCACAAGGTGCTCGTGCTCGAAGCGGGCGACCAGCCGGGCGGTCGGGCACGGGTCTTCCGCGACGAGGGCTTCACCTTCGACGCGGGCCCCACGGTCATCACGGCGCCCTACTTGCTCGACGAGCTGTTCTCGCTCGTGGGCCGGGACGCCCGGGACTACTTCCAGCTTGTGCCGGTGGACCCCTTCTACCGGGTCAAGTTCCCCACGGGCGAGTCGTTCGACTACGTCGGCGAAGAGGACCGCATCACGGCCCAGATCGCCGAGATCTCGCCCGAGGATGTGGACGGCTACCGGCGGCTGGCGGCCCACACCAAGCGCATCTTCGACGTGGGCTACACCGGCTTGGCCGACCAGCCCTTCGACAAGCTGTGGGACATGATGAAGGTGGTGCCCGACATGATGCGGCTGGAGAGCCACCGCACCGTGTATGGGCTGGTGAGTCGCTACATCAAGGACGAGCGGCTGCGTCAGGTGTTTACCTTCCAGCCCCTGCTGGTCGGCGGCAACCCGCTCAAGACCACCAGCATCTACATGCTGATCCACTGGCTGGAGCGCAAGTGGGGCGTGCACTTCGCGATGGGCGGCACCGGCGCCATTGTCGACGCGCTCACCCGCTTGCTCGACGAGCTGGAGGTGCCCGTGCGCTGCGGCGCGGCAGTGGACCACATCGAAGTGGAGTCCGGCCGGGCCACGGCGGTCGTGTTGGCCGGTGGGGAGCGCATTCCCTGCAATTTCGTGGTCAGCAATGCCGACCCGTCGATGGTCTACACGAAGATGATCGAGCCCCGGTGGCGCAGCAAACACACCGACCGCTCCGTGGCGCGCAAGAAGCAGTCCATGAGCCTGTTTGTGACCTACTTCGGCACCAAGGTGGCCTACCCGGACCAAGCCCACCACACCATCGTGCTGGGCCCCCGCTACCAGGGGCTGCTCACCGACATCTTCGACCGAAAGGTGCTCGCTGAGGACTTCTCGCTCTACCTGCATGCGCCGACCCGGACCGATCCCAGCTTGGCGCCCCCTGGTGGTGAGTGTTTCTACGTATTGTCCCCGGTGCCCAATGACCTCAGCGGCATCGACTGGGAGAAGGCGGCGCCGGAGTACGAGAACCGCATTCTGGACCACCTCGAAGCCCACCACTTGCCCAACCTGCGCGAGAACCTCGTGACCTGCAAGTCGGTGGACCCGCGCTACTTCCGCCAGGACCTGCGCAGCTACCAGGGCGCGGCCTTCGGCATCGAGCCGATCCTGACCCAGTCGGCGTGGTTCCGGTACCACAACCGGTCCGAAGACGTCGAAGGGCTCTTCTTTGTCGGCGCGAGCACCCACCCCGGCGCCGGCGTGCCCGGTGTGTTGTGTGGGGCCAAGGTGCTGGAGAAGGTGGTGCCCTCCCCCCGCCAGGCGCTGACTGTGCCGATGCGGATGGCGCAGTGACGGCGGCCCTTGTGGCCGACAGCCGGGCGGTGCTCGCCAAGCATGCTCGCAGCTTCCAGACCGCGTCGTGGCTGTTGCCCGGCGAGGCTCGGGACGACGCGGCGGTGCTGTACGCCTTTTGCCGGCTGGTGGACGACATTGCCGATGAGGGCGATGACAAGGTGGTGGCCCGCCGGGACCTTGAGCTCCTGCAAGCCGAGCTGCGCAGAGAAGCGGAGCCCCGGCCGCTGGTGGTGCTGTTGCACGCGGTGGCCGCACGGCGTGGCATGGACCTGCACGCGGCCGAGGAGCTGATCGACGGCGCGCTCACCGACCTCGACCCGGTCATCATCGCCGATGAGGCCGAGCTGATGCGCTATTGCTACTTGGTGGCCGGCACGGTCGGCGTGTTGATGTGCGGGGTGTTGGGGGTGACCGACGCCCACGCCCGCTCCCACGCGGTGGCGCTGGGCGAAGGCATGCAGCTCACCAACATCTGCCGGGATGTGGCTGAAGACGCGGGCATTGGGCGGGTCTATGTGCCGGCCTCGCTGCTCGAAGCCCAGGGTCAGACCTCGGCGGCGGTGCTGGACGGCACGGTCGACCGTGTGGCGCTGGCCCGGGTGGTGCGCACGATGCTCGGAACGGCCGATGCGCGCTATGCCCACGGCTTTGCCGGGATGGGCTTCATCCCCGCCCGCACCCGCGCCGCCATCTTGGTGGCCGCCCACCTCTACCGCAGCATCGGCTTGCGGCTGGTCGACAAGCACGGCGCAGACCCGATGCACGGCCGCACCATCGTGCCGGGACCGGGTCGGGCATGGGCGGTGGTGAAGGGCTTGCGGGACCACCTGCGCTTGTTGCTCACGGGCCGCTTGGCCTTGGCCTGAGGACGGGCAATGGACGCTCTGGACAAAGTCCTGATCTGGCTGGTGGTGGGTGTTCCCGTCGCATTGGCCATGGAGCCCTGGGCCGCCTTTCTTCACGGCAAGGTCTGGCATCGCTGGGGCTACATCCTGCACGAGAGCCACCACCGCCCGCGCACGGGTCCGTTCGAGGCCAATGACCTGTTTGCGCTGACCCACGCCATTCCCGCGATCTGCCTGATCTTGTATGGCTGTGTGGGGCCCCAAGGTTGGGTGCGGGAAGCGGGCTTTGGCTTTGGACTGGGACTGACGGCCTTTGGCCTCGCGTATGCCCTGGTGCACGATGGTCTCGTGCACGAGCGCTTGCCGGTGGGCATCTTGAAGCGCAGTGCCTGGCTGCGCACCATTGTGGCGGCCCACCGGGTGCACCACCGAGACGGTGCGGTGCCCTATGGCTTGTTTCGTGGACCGGCGGAGCTCCGCGCGGCAGCCCGGCGCAACCGGGAGCAAAAGGCCGTGACCACCGACGAAGCCTCTCCCCGCTGAGCATCCGTGGGGGCCTGGGGGGGGCGGGGGCAATAGGACTGCTCATCCAGTGGAGGCCCCATGTCCAGCACCATCCGACGGGTCGGCATCATCTTCTCCGGGGGCCCTGCGCCCGCCGCCAACGCCGTCATCTCGGCCGCCGCGACCTCGTTCCTGTCCGCAGGCATCGAGGTGGTGGGCTTCTTCCACGGCTACAGCCACCTGGTGAACTACCACCCGGTGACCCACCGGCTGTTGCCCGGGCGCCACTACCGCATCCTCCGGGAAGACGATGTGCAGGGCCTTCGCAACCAGCGGGGCATCATCTTGGGCACGGCACGGACCAACCCAGGCAAAGACGTGCGCGCGGTGGCCCACCTGTCCGACCCGGCGCGCACGGCCCCCCTGCGCCATGTCTACGAGGCGCTGGTCGACCTCGAGATTGACGCACTGGTGAGCATTGGCGGCGACGACACGCTGAAGACCGCCAACCACATGGTGCGCTTCCAGGCGGGCCTGCCGGAGGGCGCCCGCCGGGTGCGTGTGGTGCACCTGCCCAAGACCATCGACAACGACTACCGCGGCATCGACTTCACCTTCGGCTTCTTCACCGCCGTGGACGTGATGGCCAAGGAGCTGCTGAACCTCAAGGCCGATGCGATGGCCACCGGGTCGTGCTTCATCGTCGAGACGATGGGCCGCAAAGCAGGCTGGCTGGCGTATGGCGTGGCCATTGCGGGCGAGGCGACCGGGGTGGTCGCGGTGGAGGACGCCGAGGCGTTCATGGTGGACCGTCCGGAGGGCCGCCGGCTGGACCCGATCTTGTTGGTGGACCACTTGCTCGACGTCGTGCTCGAGCGGGAAGAGCGGGGCTACCACCATGCCGTCTTTGTGCTGGCGGAGGGGCTCTCCGAGCTGTTGCCCGACGACCACCTCGCTGGTGTGACCCGGGACGCCCACGGCCACATCAGCCTCGGCAACCTGGACCTCAGCCGTGCCGTCGCCCGGTCCTTCACGGCGCGCTACCACGAGCGCACCGGCCTGGAGAAGAAGGCCAAGAGTGTGCAGCTTGGGTACGAGTCCCGCTGCGCCGAGCCCCACGCCTTCGACGTGATGCTGGGCTCCCAGCTCGGCATCGGCGCCTACCGCGCGCTGTGTGAAGAACAGCTCGACGGCCACATGGTCAGCGTCTCGGGCCAGCTCGACTTGGTCTATGTGCCCTTCTCCGAGCTGGTGCACCCCGAGACCCTGGTGACCGAGGTGCGCTTCATCCGCACCCAGAGCGACTTCCACCGCCTCGCCCGCTTCCTCGAAGCACGGGGGGAAAAGTCCGACTGGCTGCCCGCCCGCCCCGAGCCGCCACGGGATGACCGCTAGCCGCCGCTTCTCCGCTGGAGGGCATGGTCAGCACCGGCGCCGTGGGTCACGGTGGTGCATCCCCAGGAGGCCCCGTGTCCACGTCCCTCGATCTGCGCCACGCCGCCGTCCAGCTCATTGAAGCGGGGGACGGGAGCCTCGCCCACCGCGTGGTCGGCGAAGGGCCGGATGTCGTCTTTGTGCACGGCTGGCCGCTTCACGGCATGACCTGGCGGAACATCGTGCCACTGGTGGCCGCCGCGGGCTATCGCTGCCATGTCTTCGATCTGCCTGGCACTGGATCGTCGAAGTGGTCCACAAACACGTTATTCTCGGTGCCTGCCCATGCCCGCAGGATCGAGCAGGCCCTCACGACGCTGGGGTTGGCGTCGGTGGCGCTGGTGGGCCACAACAGCGGCTCGGCCATCGCTCGGTATGTGGCGGGTGCGATGGGGGCCTCGGCCTGGGCCAATGTGGTGGCAGGCAGCGAGATTCCCGACCACCACCCGCTGTTGCTCAAGGGCATGCTGTTCGCGGGGCGCCTGCCGGGCCGTCGGCTGGGCTTTCGCACCCTGCTCCGCACCCGCGTGCTGCGGCACTCCGCCATGGGCTTCGGGGCATGCTTTGTGGACTTGAAGTGCGCCGAAGGAGAATTCCACCGCTGGTTCGCCGAGCCGCTGATTCGGGACGACCGGGCCTTTGCCGGCCAGATGGGCCTTGTGCAGGACTGGGACTGGGCGGCGACCGACAACCTGCGCGAGGTGCACACCCGGATGGTCGGCCCGAGCTTGTTGCTGTGGGGCGACGGTGACCCCTACTTCCCGGTGGACAAGGCGCGGGCGATGGCGGCCCAGCTTGCCGGCGGGGCCACCTTCCACAGCCGGGCCGACGGCAAGCTGTTTGTGCACGAAGAACACCCGGCTTGGTTTGCGGAGCACATGGTCAATTTCTTTGCGGACCTCGCACCCTGAGCGGAGCGGCAGCGGCTGGCCCGGGTGTCCTCTGCCACTTCGGCCTCCGCGATAGGGGCGCTTGAAGTCCCGCTTCTTCAACCTCGGGGTGTCTTGTGCTGCGTGTTCTTGTGTTTTCTCTTGGGTTGTTGGGTGCCACTCCGCCGGCGCTGGCGAAGGCGCCCCCTGCGTCCTCCAGCGTGGTGGATGCGGCCGACCGCTCGGCTGAAGACCGTGCGCTGGATGCCAGCCGCAAGCCGGCAGCGCTGTTGGCTGTGCTCAAGCTCCAGCCCGGGGCCAAGGTGGCGGAGATCGGCGCGGGTGGTGGCTACACGTCGGAGCTGTTGGCCCGGGCGGTGGGGCCCACGGGCCGGGTGTGGGGACAGAACGCGCCCTTTGTGTTGGAGCGCTTCGCCGAGGCCCCGTGGTCCGAGCGACTCAAGAAGCCCGTGATGTCGCCCGTGCGGCGGCTGGACCGTCCCTTCGATGATCCCTTCCCCGATGACTTTGCAGGTCAAGGCAAGCTCGATGCGGTGGCCAATGTGTTGTTCTACCACGACACCATCTGGCAAGAGGTGGACCGGGCTGCCATGAACAAGGACATTCTCGATGCCCTCAAGCCGGGTGGTGTTTACCTCATCGTGGACCACGCGGCGCGGCCCGAGGACGGCATGAAGGTGACGAAGACGCTGCACCGCATCGCAGAGGATGCGCTGATCGCGGACATCACCGCGGCAGGTTTTGTGTTGGAGTCCCATGCCGGCTTCCTGCGCAACCCGGCCGACACCTGCGACTGGAACGCGTCAAGGGCTGCCGAAGTGGCCAAGCGGGGCACGAGCGACCGCTTTGTGTTGGTGTTCCGCAAGCCGATGGACCCGGGCCCCCAGTAGGCCGTTGGCGCACCCTCCCCAGGTCCCCATGGTCAGGGCAGCACTTCAGGCGGTTCCACCGTCACGGACGGCAGCCCAAGTCCGGGCGCCATCGGTGCAAACGTCTGGAGCATGGGCTCCGAGAACAGTGGTGAGCAGACGATCATCACCGTCGCGGTCCACATGCGGCCAGCGGGCTTTGACCACCCCCTCACCCCGAGGACCTGCTCTGCGCCGATCACCAAGATCTGCACCACAAAGAACAAGGCAAACAGGCCGGCCCAGCCCCACTCCAGCCCGGGCTTGGCCACGTAGAGATGCAGCACGGCGCTCGCCACAAACGACACGGCCAAGCCAGTCCTGGGCCGTCGCCGGCGGGCCATGGGCATGAAGAAGTGCCGCTTGAGCCACGCACCGACCACCTGGTTCCAGCGCACCCCCCAGAACTCCTGCACCGTGCGGGACCGCAGCGGGGCTTTGTGCAGGGTGGGGGGCCGCACGCCAACCAACGCATTGGCGAAGATGATGATCCTTGGACCACTCTCGAACATCGACACCACAAAACCGGCGAAGGCCAGCCAGCGCAGGGCCACGCCGGGCCGGCCGCCAAGCTGAGGGGCGACCCAGAGGGACAGGCCCAGGCAAGCGGCCGCCGACCCGGCCCAGCCGAGGGCTTCGAGCAGGGTGCGCGTGGCGAAGTGTCGGGGCACCCGCTTGCTGTCCCGCGTGTCGAAGACAGCGACCATCAGCCAGATGCGGTGCAGTGGTGGCAGGGGGCGCTTCTGCCAGAACAGGTCCCAGGCGCGCATGCCCACGATGAGACAGGGCAGGCTGGCCCCGACCCGCACCATCGGCGGGGCCGCGAGCAGGTAGGGCAGCGCGAGCACGACCCCAGCGACGGCAAGGCCGAGGATGCGGCGCCACCGGGGGCCCGTGATCAAGCCCGCCGCGAGCGGCGCCAGCACCGCAAACACCAAAGCCGCGATCACCAGGGACATCTCAGCTCCGAACCCCCGCTCGACCCCGAAGCCTCACAGGCCCAGTGCGCGCAGGTCGAGCCGGCCGTCCTTCATCGGGGGGCACCACGCCACCGTGCCGTTGACGGGCCGGCTGAACTTGAACAGGGCGTCGACAATGCCGTCATCCAGACCACACATGCGGCGCAGCAGGGCCTCGAAGGGGTTCAGGCTGTGGCCAAACGCAACAAACACCAAGCCCGCGCCTCGGTGGTCCGACCAGGGCATCGAGCGCCGCACCACAAACGCCTCGGGCGTGAAGTCTTCCTGGGCGGTGCGCTTGACGTGGGCCGAGGGGGGCGCCGCCTCGAGCTCGTCGTTGCTGACCCGGTCCCGGCCGATGGTGTGGTTCTGTTCGGTGGGCGACATCGACGCAAAGTGGCGCAGGTCGTGGACCCAGCGCTGGACGGCGATGATGCTGCCCCCCACGAGCCCGGACGGATCCGCTGGGATGATGGCCGCGGCGACTGCATCGTCTCCGTCGGGATTCTCGGTGCCGTCTTCGTAGCCCGTGAGGTCCCGTCCGCCGTCGTAGACATAGGTTGCGGTGTCGTCGAGCACCAGCAGGGTCTCCGGTAGCGCATCGAGCAGGGCGTTGCTGCGGTGGAGCACCTCCCCGGGATCGGCACCGGTCACCCGGACCACCACATCGGCAGGTGTCGTCGGGATGCGCAGGTCCCCGGCGGACAGCGCCGGAAGCGGACGGAGGCCCGGGATCTTCTGCTTCAGGTCGGCCACCAGCTCGGCACCCAGGCCGATGAGAACACCCTCGGGTAGGTTCAACTCGGCGAGTGCGGCCACAAGCTGCTCGGCGGAGAGCGCCGGGATCCGCTTCATGAACAAAAAGCGGCCCGCGGGGGTGACGGGGGCGAGGATGTGGGCGTGGTCCATGGTCGATCTCCTGGCTGGTCGCTGTATCACCCTCGCGGGGCGGTCTCGGCAGTGGGCCAGCGGCCCCAGGCGGTGCCCACAATCTGGAGTAGTGTTGGGCGATGGTGAACGCTGGCCCTTCGGGGTGCACCTGTGGGGTGTCGCGGACTGGGAGGGAAGCCATGGTGGGTCGAACTCTGTGCGCTCTGGTGACCCTGCTGGGGTCCGGCGTGGCCACTGCGGCGCCGCTGGCGCTGGGGGACACGGTGTGGATGGTGGACGGCGGGTCGTTGTCGTTGCCCACCACCACGGTGGTGCTGGACGATGGCTACGCGTTCTCCGTCACCGATGCGCGCGGCCGACCGCAAGGCATGGTGGTGGTGGGACCGGTGGCTCAGGTGGTGCACGGCGGGGCCCCCCTCGCCACCACGCTGCACCGAGAGCTCGGACTGACCGACGGGGTGGACCCGGGCGGGGACTGGTCTGTGGCGGGGGACGTCGCCATCGTGTTGGGGGCGGCGGCCCAGCTCCCCGAGCACTGGCACCGCGTGGTCATCGAAGATGGCGTCGCCTTGGACCTGGATGCGCCCGATCCCGAGACCATCCTGGTGCGCCAGACCTCGGTCATTGCGGCGGCCCGCCGGGAGGCCACCCAAGCCCTGCACGCCCGCGAGTCGACCCTGGCAGGCCTTGGCTATTCCCTGTCCGACGCCACTGTCGCGTCCCCCTCCCCCCAGTGGGGCTTGCTGGATGTGCGCACGAGTGTGGTGCTGGGCGGGTTGGCCGGCAACCGAAGCGCACCGGGCGACCGCTGGTTGCTGAGCGTGGCGGCGGACCCGGTGCTGCCCACGGGCGTCGGGGCGGCCAGCCTCGTCGGGGGACTGCGGCGGGTGGACCTCAAGACCGACTGTTGACTGCCCCCGGACCAGCGGTCGCTGGTGGAGCGGATGGAAGACAAGCAGGTGGTGGGGCTGCGCACCCTCGTCCAGACCGGGGGTACGCAGGGCGCTTCGGTGGTGGACGCCGTGGGGCTGATGGAGGTGCGGCCCAGTCCCGGTGGCCGGGCGGCGGAAGTCCGCGTGCTGGCGCGGCTCAGCGTGCGGGCAGACACACGCCAGAGCACCTTATTCATCGACGTTCCAGTGGTTCGTATGCGCAGGTTGGACACTGGTGCCGCCCTCGTGCCCACCGGCTGGGGGATCGACAGTCTGGAGGCCGGCGAGAGTGCCCGGTGGACCCTGTCGGAGGACCCGCCCGGGGTGGATCTGGCCCACCGCCCGGGGATGCGCCGCTTGACGGTTGTGTTGGCCAAGCCACTGGAGCCCGGTGCACGCCAAGACATCGTGGTCTCCTGGCACCAGACCGTGCCGTACGCCCGTGTCGACATCAACGCCAACCACGTGGCCTACCACGGTGAAGCCACCCCGCTGCTGCCGGCGCTGCCCCGTCTCGCGGGCGATGACGGTCGGTTTCCGTATGGACTGGAGGTCTGGGCCCCACCGGACGCGGCCATCGTGCTGTCCGGCGGCGACGAGGTCTCCCGGGGGGAGCGGGATGGGCTGGTCGGGGTGGGCGCCCACGGTGTGGTCGGTGGTCAGGCGGCTGTGGTCGTGGGGAACCTGAAGGCCGACCAGGCAGTCCGCAGCCGCTCGCTCACCCGCCGCAGTGCCACGGGGCTCGCGGCCCAGCTCGACGGACTGGCCCTGCCCGTGTGGAGCTGGACCGGATGGACGATGGGCCGGCTGGATCTGGTGGAGCTGCCCCCGTCCTGGGGCCCCCCGGAGCCCTTCGCGGCTGAAGGGGTCGCGGGGGTGCGCACGGGGCTCGCCTTGCCGACCAGCCACCCGCTGCACAGCCGTCCTTGGTCGGCGCTGCCGGACCTCGACACGGTGCTGGTCGCCGAGAGTGCGTTGGCAGCGGTGCTTGCGGGGCTCGCTGGCTCAGACTTGGAAGCAGGCATCTGGGTGGATGCCTTCGCCCGGTCCTTTGGCTTGTCCGTGATTCCCCCGTCCTCGGCGCTCCTGTGGCTGGAGGCCCTTCAGCACTGCACCCTGACCCCCGGCAGCCGCGGCCCGGCCCTGGCGCCCAAAGCGGTGGTGGGCACGGGCTTTCAGGGGCTCGCCGCCCGCTGTGCAATGCCGCTGGTGCTCGGGCCGATGCTCGATGACCGCTTGGGCCATGACGGCGCAATGCGGGTGCGTCGCGCGGCCTTGGCCCCGGGCCTGCTTCGTGAAGATGCTGTGGTGAAGGCCGTTCTGCGCGAGGATCCCACGGCGGCGGACTGGGCCCAGCGCTGGCTGACTGAGGGCCATGTCGCCCGCGTGTGGGTGGAGACCGAGGTGGTCCAGGCCGGCGTGGGCTGGCGGGTGGCGGGGACGGTGGTGTCCGACACGCCGCTGGCCGGGGCCCCGGTGACGGTGCGCCTGCGCCGGGGACGCTTCACCCAGGATGTCACCGTGGATGGCACCGGCAGCTTCGCCGTGACCGTGCCGTACCGACCGTGGCGAGTCGTGGTGGACCCGGACCATCGGTTGTTGGCCGTGCGTCCGGCTGCCCGTGCCACGGAGAGCCAGATGATGCACTGATGCGGTGTCTTCGGGAAGGCTCAGCCGGCGACGTGGTAGAGCATCACATACACACCCACGCCCGTGACCGAGACATAGCCCCAGATGGGCAGCCCGATGCGCATGAGCTTGCGGTGGGCCTCAAAGCGCTCCTTGAGGGCCAGCCAGATGCCGCCGATGGCGAAGAACGGCACGGTCGCTGCGAGCACCACATGGGTGGCGAGCATCAGCAGGTAGAAGCCCCGTGCGGGTCCATCCTCGGGGTAGGGGTGGGTTCCCCCGATGTAGACCCGGGTGAGGTAGCTCACCAGGAACACGGCCGACACCACCACCGCCGTGGTCATCGCGATGCGGTGCAGGTCGCGCCGCCCACTGCGAATCATCCACCAGCCGACGGCGAGGCAGAGCCCGGAAGTGCCGTTGAGCACGGCATTGAGGAGGGCGAGGCTGTCATTGAGATCCATGGGGTGTGCTCCGGTCGGACCGCTGCATAGCCCGGTCGGCGACCTGGATCGTGCGCCGCTCTGTGACCACCCAGTGCATGTTGAGGTCATGGGTGGTGGTGGGCACACCATCGACCAGCTGACCCTCAAAGCACACGCCCACGCGGATCGCAGTCATGTCGGTCAGGGTGCGGTCGTAGTAGCCGGCACCCATGCCCAGCCGACCGCCACTGGGGTCAAAGGCGAGGCCGGGAACGATGACCACGTCGACATTGTGGCGGTCCACCTCGGGGCACTCCGGAGATGGCTGGCGGATGCCAAAGGGGCCCCGCAGCACCGGTCCGGCCCCCCGCAGCAGCAAGGGCAGTCCCCGCCCGACCACGACGGGCCAGCAGGGGGTGCCGAGGGGTGTGAGCGCGGCCACGTCGACTTCGGTGGGCAGGGCGTGGAACAGCCAGCACACGGGTGTGGGGGTCCAGAGGGGCAGCGCCCGCACTCGCGCGCAGATGGCAGCGCTGTGGAGGGGGCGCAGCTCAGCGTCCTGGCTGCGTCGCCAGGCCTTCATCCGGTCTCGCAGGGCGGCTTTCTTCGCGACGACGGTCTCTGCCCTCGTGCGGTGCATGTCTACTCCTCGGGCCAGGCCACGGGGACGATGGTGGCGACGGCATGGATGAACGGGGGGCCATCCGGGGCAGCACAAGCGATGCACTGGGCTTCACCACATGCAGCCGGGGCCAGCGCCACGGGGTGTCGGAGCTCCAGACCCGTCTCTTGACTGGTCATCACGGGCATGCCGTAGCCGTCGTGGCGGTGCTTGATGACCTTGCCGCCGGCGATGCGTGCGTCGACAAAGCGAGCGTGGCGCTGGAGGCGCCCAAGCGCCATGGGGTGTGCCATGGCCACCGCTTCACTCAGTGCCGACTCGACATGGGCAGCCAGCAACGGGTCTTGGTCCACACCGATGCTGTGCCGTCCCGTCGCCAGCGCCGCCGCCATGGTGGTGCCGGTGCCCACAAATGGGTCCAGCACGGTGTCTCCATAGACCGAGTACATCTGAATCAGCCGGTGGGCCAGCTCCAGCGGGAAGGCCGCGCTGCGCTTGCGGTCGGCGCTCGTCAGGTCTTGGCGGGTGCCCCGGATGCCGGTCCACAGATCGGAGAACCATCGGTTGCGCTCTTCCCAAAAGTACGCGCTCTGGCGACGCAGCTCGCGGTCCGCCTTGGTGCGGAACACCCTGCGACCGCCCTTTCTCGCGATCAGAATGTACTCATGCTCATAGGTGACATAGGCGCCGCCGGGCAACATGCCCGAGCCCATAAACTTGTTGGGGCTGTTGTTGGGCTTGCGCCACAAGATGTCCGGCAGCACGCTGAACCCAAGCCCCGCCAAGGCCGTCAGGATGCGTGCATGGTTGGGGTACATCTGGAACTGGCCACCGAGTGAGCGGGTGGCGTCGCCGACGTTGATGCAGACCAGCCCGCCGGTCGACAGCACCCGAGCGCACTCGGCCCAGACCCCGTCGAGCACTTGGTGCATCGCCTCAAACGCCGCTGGACCGTCGTCTTGGGCCAGGGCGTCCTCTGCGACCGGCGACTGGGCGCAGAACAGCACGTCCCACATCTGGATCATCGGGTAGGGCGGCGAAGTGACCACGAGCTGGACCGAGCCATCGGCGACCATCTTCAGATCGCGGGCGTCCCCGATGTGCAGGCGGTGGTGGGTCTGGTCGAGCAGGGCGTTTTGCACGGCAGCTCCGGTCATTGCGCGCTTACATTCCGTTCCAGCGGGCAACAACCCGCAGTCGGCGGCCGTTTTCCACCGTGTAGGTCGATCGAGACAGCTCATCGTAGCCCAAGGGCAGACTCACATCGGCCTGACTGCCGAGCAACAGCACCACTTGACCGCCGGGACGCAACAACCGGGCGGCGTCCCCGAGCACCTTGCGGGGGGGCTTGTAGGCCCGGCTGATGAGTCCGTCGAAGGACACCGACGGCAGGTCTTCGGTTCGGCCATGCACCACCTGGGCGTTGTCCAGGTTGGCGGTCAGCACCACCTTGCGCAGGAAGGTGGCACGCTTGAGCCGGCTCTCGACCAGCTTGACTGACGCGTTCGGGAATGCACCAGCCAAGGCAATTCCCGGGAACCCAGCGCCGCTGCCGAGGTCGGCCCAGTCGCCGCTGGCGTCCAGCCCGTCGATGGCGCCAGCGCTGTCCTCGAAGTGGATGTCCACGGTGCCGGGGCCCACCAGATCCATGGCTGTGCGCCACTTCTCCAGCAGCTCCCGGTGCACGTCCTGCACCGCTGCCAACCGTTCTTTGTCCATCGCTGCCTCCAGGGCGGGCCGCGTATCGCCTTTGCGCCCGGCTCGGGTGTGCTCTGGGCTATTGTCGGCCCATGGAACCCCGCCCCACCCTGCTGCTCCGCCAAGCCACCCTCTACGATGGCACGGGTGCGCCAGGCCGGGTGACCGACGTGCTGGTCCACGATGGGCGCATTGCGGCCCTCAGCCCTGGGGTCACGGCGCCCGCCGCAGCCGAGGTGGTGGATGCCACGGGCCTGTGGGTCACCCCCGGCTTCATCGACTTGCACACCCACTACGACGCCGAGCTGGAGATCGACCCTCGCTTGACCGAGAGCCTGCGCCACGGGGTCACGACCGTGCTGGTGGGCTCGTGTGGGCTGAGCATGGCCGCCGGACGGCCGGTGGACCTGGCCGACATGTTCTGTCGGGTCGAAGGCATCCCCCGGTCCGTGGTGCTTCCGTTGCTCGAAGCGCGCATGGACTGGACCGGACCCCGGGAGTACCTCGACCACCTCGACGGTCTTGAGTTGGGCCCCAACGTCACGGCGATGTTGGGGCACTCCACGGTTCGGGCGGTCGCAATGGGCATTGACCGCTCGCTCGACGAAGGCGTGCGACCCACCGAAGCCGAGCTACAAGCGATGGAAGCCCTGCTCGAAGAAGGGCTGGACAGCGGCTACCTGGGCTTGTCCATCAACACGCTGCCGTGGGACAAGATGGACGGGGAAGCCCACCGGTCCAAGCCCACGCCGTCGGTGTTTGCAACGTGGTCTGAGTATCGCCGGCTGATGCGCCCCTTGCGCCGTCGGGGTCGCATCCTGCAGGGGGTGCCCAACCTGGCCACCAAGGTCAACATCCTGTTGTTCTTGATGAGCAGCACGGGGATCGGCCGCAAAGGACTCAAGACGTCCATTCTGGCCCTGATGGACCCCAAAGCGGACCGCATCGCCCCCCACCTTGCGGCCCACCTCTCGCGGTTTGTCAACGCCGTCTTGGGTGCGGACGTGCGCTTTCAAGCGTTGCCCAACCCGTTTGATGTCTACACGGATGGCTTGGAGAACCCTGTCATTGAAGAGTTTGGCGCCGGCACCGCGGCGCTGCACCTTGAAGACCCCCAACAGCGCTCGGCCCTGCTGCGGGACCCAACCTACCGGGCGCGCTTCAAGAAGGACTGGGCAGGGCGCATTCTCGGCAAGGCCTACCACCGCGACCTGTACGAGGCCCGGGTGGTGGACTGTCCGGAGCCCGGCTTGGCAGGGCGCACGTTTGGCGAGATCGCCGACGCGCGGGGCGTGGACGCCGTTGAGTTGTTCTTGGATCTGCAAGCCGACCACGGCAATGCGCTGCGTTGGTACAGTGTGGTGGCCAATGACCGGCCCGAGATGTTGCACTGGATCATGCAGCGGCCGGACATCTTGGTGGGCTTCTCGGATGCTGGCGCACACTTGCGCAACATGGCCTACTACAACTTTCCGTTGCGTTGTCTGTGGCGGGCCCATGTGTCGGAACAAGGCGGGGCGCCGTTCTTGAGTGTGGCCCGGGCGGTGCACCGCTTGACGGCCGAGATTGGCGACTGGTTGGGCATTGACGCGGGCACCTTGCGGGTGGGGGGACGGGCCGATCTGGTGGTGTTGGACCCGACCCAGCTCGATGCACGGGTGGAAGAGGTGCACGAAGCACCAACGCCGGGCTTTCCGGGCCTGCAGCGGCTGGTGCGACGCACGCCGGGGCTGGTGCGTCGCGTCGTCGTCAATGGACGCACCGCTTGGCAAGACGGGGAACCAGTGGCAGATCTGGGCGAAGGGTCCCGGCATGGGCGGGTGCTGCGGGCGCAGTAGGCAGTGCGGATCGGGACGTGCACCCCGCCTCAGCGATGTGGGCCATACTGGCCGCCCACCCCACCCAGGACTCTCCATGAAGCGCGTCACCGGCATCGGCGGCATCTTCCTCACATCCCCCGACCCGACCACACTGCGGGCTTGGTACCAGCGACACCTCGGCATCGACGTCCAAGTCTGGGGCGGCGCGGCCTTCTCGTGGGCCGAGGGCGCCGACGCATCGGGCGTGGGCACCACCATCTGGTCCGTGACCGACGCCAAGCCCGATGCGTTTGCGCCGAGCACGGCCCCGTTCATGGTCAACTACCGGGTGGCCGACCTGCACGCGCTGGTGAAGGTCTTGCGCGAAGAGGGCTGCACGGTGCTCGACGAGGTCAGCGATTCTGAGTACGGCATCTTCGGTTGGGTCATCGACCCAGATGGCAACAAGGTGGAGCTGTGGCAGCCGCCCGCTGGGCAGTGAGCCGAGGGCGCCTCAGGGCACCGTGACGGCAAAGTCCACTTGCACATCCGTGTCGCCGCCCAAGCCCGCAAAGCCGCGGGTGGCCACGGTCTCTGCGGCATCCTCGGTCTTCACCGCAGCGCCGGCCTCCGGCGGCATGTGGCGCAGGGTGACCGTCAGGGTGGCACTTCCTGAAGCGACCACTGCCACGTCATTGTCGAGGCCAAGAGGCAAGCCGTTGTCGTCGGCATCACCGTATGCTTGGGTCATGAGCGCGCTCGGGTTGTCGCTGGTCGCAGGGCCTTGCACGGCGTCGCCGGTGAAGAAGAGCTGGTGCACAACGCCGTCTTCCTCCACCTCGGCGGTCAGGTCCTCGGCGGGCTCGTGCAGCTCGTTGAGGAAGGACACCGACAACACATACGCGCCGCCGGATGCCAGCGTGATGTCGTCGATGGTGGGACTGCCGTCATTCTCGGGATCGGACCACGTGGCTTGCACGTCGTCGCCACCGTCCTGGGCGATGAAGTCCAGCACGACCGACGTGATGACCTCGTGGTCGTGGTCGTCGTCATCGCCGGCGCCGGGCTTGGTGGTGTCGGCACAGCCGGCAAGGGCGAGTGCGAGCCAGAAGGGACGCATTGGGGGGCTCCTGTTCAGAAGTCGTAGGTTGCGCGGACGCGGACGTCGCGACCGGATTCGTTTGCGTAGAAACGCGTCAGTGAAGAGTAGTCCCGCCACTCGGTGTTGAGCAGGTTGTGCCCTTCGACGGCGACCCGGACGTGGTGGGGGCCGGCGGGAACCTCAATCTGCGCACTGGCGCCAAGCAGCACCACACCCTCGGGGGCAGGCGCAAACTCAAGGGAGGCGGGCGTCCGGGACTGTTGGGCGATGGCTTGAACACTGGGTCCAAATGCAAGCTGCTCTACCCATGCGCCGGCGGGGGGCCGAAACCAGAGCTGGGCCATGGCGCGGTCGGCCGGAATGCCCACCAGTCCGTCGCCCGTTGCAGTGTCTTGTGCGCGAACGAGGGACCCGGAGAGCTGCACGCCAACCAAAGCGTCCGGACCCACGTCAATGTTTCCGTCGGTGCCCATGAACACGGCGTCGATGGGCCGGTAGGCGTAGCGGGGCCAGCTGCCCTCCACGGTCACTTCATAAGCGGGCTGGCCGTCGTTGCCGGCGTCCGGGGCGAAGTAGATGAAGTTGGACGTGCGGTTCCAGAAGCCGGCCAGCTCGGCGTTCATCCAGTCCCAGCGCAAGCCAAGGGCCAGTGCATTGCCCCATGTGTGTTCCACACCGAGGGAGGGGTCACCGAGTGCAAAGACCGGCAAGCTGGGTGCGGCCCCGATGAGGTAGAGCTCGTCGGCGTCGGGAAAGCGGCTGGAGGTGGAGATGTCGGCCTTGAGATCGACGTGCTCGGGCACAATGTGCAGCAGTCCCGCAATGGATGCCGACGCACCGAGGTATTGGGTGGGGCACTGGGCGATGTCAGCGGAGATGGTGCAGTCATCGGTGCTCAGCGTGCCCCGGCTGTCGTGGCGGCCGAAGTCGTCGTCGTCCATGTAGACCTGGCGGTCCAACCCGTCGACACGCACGCCAACCTCGATGTCGGTGCGGTCCATCGCCAAGCGCTCCACGGCGAACAAGCCACCGTCGGTGCTGCGGTAGTTGGGGAGCAACGACCAGCCCGTGTAGACGTTCTCGATAAAGCGCCCTTGCAGGCCAAAGCCACCGGTGAAGGTGCCGACCGCGAGGCCCAGCTTGGGTTGTTCGATGAACACATCGGCCGAGTGGGTGCGCAACACAAAGTCGTACTGAGGGCCGTCCAGCGCGCTGCGGACCTGATCGAACTCTTGGCGGTGGTTGTGTTGGAAGGCGTAGATGGCTTGCATCGACCAGCCGCCGCCCAGATCGGCGTTGAGTCGCGCCGTGGCGATCTGGTGGGTGACCGCTTGGAAGGGCCGGTCGATGGCGCGGTCGGCAGTCCAGAGGTCTGCGGTGACGGGCCGGGGGGCGGCCAGCTGGGCTTCAAATTCCTCGGGAGTGCTGATCCGGATGCCATAGAAGACGCCGGCGTCCATCTGGTGCAGGTGGTAGCTGAGGCGCAGGGTGGTGGACGTGCCTTGGCGCTCCAGCGTCATCCCGCCGTTGGTGGTGTGGCTGGCGGTGTTGCCGAGCACATAGGTGGGCGACTGGGCGTCGGAGCGGTTGGTGTGGTTGCCCTCCACGCGCACACTCCAGGGCACCCCGCGCTCCCGCGCTCCGGTGGCCCCGTCCAAGCGCAGCGCCCCATAGAGCTGACGGCTGTTGGTCGCGCCGAGCACCATGGCCTTGCCGCCCACGCCCCGGGTGCGGCGCATCGGGGGCGGCGAGACCAGGACCACGCCACCGATGGCATCGGGTCCATAGCGAGCACCGGCTGCACCACGGATGACGCTGATCTCGCCCGCCGAGAACGGGTCGATCTCGGGGGCGTGGTCGGGCCCCCACTTCTGGCCCTCGTGGCGCACCCCATCGGTGAGCAGCAGCAAGCGGCGCTCGGTCTGGCCGCGGATGATGGGCTTGCCTTGGCTGGTGGTGCCCCCGGCGGCGACCACCCCGGGGACCTGGCTCAGCGTGGTGGCGAGGTCGCTGCCGGCGGTGCGCTCGAGCGCTTCAGTGCTCAGCGTGGTCCGCGCGTGGCTGTCTTCTTGGTCGGGGCTGCGGGCATGGACCACAATCTCCTGCATCACGTCATCTTCGAGGGGAGGCTCGAAGTGAAAGCGCACCTTTAGTGTGCTCGGCACCGCCACCCCATCTTGGATGGCCGGCGACAACACCAGCCGCCGGGCCGCGTCTTCGGCGGCCGCGCGAAAGGGCTGGGGGCCCACCGTGGCCGTGGCGTCGGTGATGGCACCCGCGGCGTCGACCTGCAGCGTGACGAGCACATCGCCGATGAGGGCTTCGGCGCGCACATCTTCAGGGTAGGTCGGCGAGGCCTGCTGAAGCACCTGTGCTGGACCATCTTGCACGTCGTCGGCCATGGCGACCGGCACGAACAGGGCAGCGGAGAAGAGGCAGGCGGCAAGCAGCACAGGCGGGACCCTCGGGGGTGCCCCGTCCTAATCACCGGGGGCCTTATTGCAACTGAGTCGCAATAACAGGGGCCCAATCTATCGGTGGACCAGGTCCAGGTTCGCCTTGTCCACGTCCGACAAGGGCCACTGGATGGGGCCTTCAGACTTCTGAAGTGGCAGGACCGTGCTGCCCTCGTGGGGAGCGTAGAAGAAGTCGATGAGGTCCGGGTCGACGAGCTGGAAGCCGTGGCGCAGCCAGATGGCCGCTTCGATCTTGCCGAGGGACAGCTCGGTCAGGACGGCGACCTTGTCGGCATCGAGGGCTTTGCCGGCCAACGCCGCGGCGAGGTGGGGCTCGATGCTGCCGTGATCTCCGTCCACCAAGCTGCGCTTGCGGGCCTCGGCGTCGAGGATCTCTTGGGCGGCGGCATCACACTGGGCAGGGGCGTCGTCCCCTTCACAGGCCTTGGCGATGTGGCCCCGCAAGACCTCCAGCTCGGCGGTGCTGTGGGATGCTTCTCGTGCACCGTGCAGCCCGACCGTGTCGAGGTGGGTGATGCACCGGCGGCTGGCCGCGATGGACGGCGCTTCGGTGCGCTGCCAGTCGAGCTCACAGAAGTAGGCCCAGGCGTGCTCGCTCTGGATGGAGCCGGTGTCGACGCTGGGCGCGGGCAGGACGGGGGACTGGGCGTGGTAGCCGTGGTTCGCGGCGATGACAATGGGGTCACCGGCCAGCGCAATGCCGCCCTCGTGGGGCACAAAGCGCACCCGGACATCGGCGATGCGGCCGTCGGGTTGTTTGTAGACGGCGCCGGCGCGCAAGACGAAGGCCCGCTCGATGGGGCTGTTGAGCAAGGTGCGGTAGCGGGAGGTCAGCGGCAACAGCGGCGAGTAGAACCCGTCGAGCAAGCAGCGGTCGCCCATCAGGTGGGTGCACTGGTCCAGGGTCATGCCGACCTTCGCCAGATCCCCGGAGAACACAGCGGTGCGCATCGCTTCGAGGGTGGGCACGAGCCCGGGCACATCCTGTTCGGTCTCGGGCATGAGGAAGGCCGCGGGCTGCACCGACGCGAGGAACAGCCCGTCTTTGGTGAGCGCGAGGTCCATCACCACCACGTCACTGTCGACATGGGCCTCGGTGTGGACCAGGACCTCCCACTGAAATCCGACCAGCTCACCATTTTCGGGAACGGTGACCCCGGGCTCACGGGTGGTGGTCTTGCCCTCGGTGACCACAGGGATGTCGAGTCGGAAGGCGCCCCCGCCGAGCATGTGCAGCATCTCGGCGGTCATCTGGTCGGCCCAGGGGGTCAGCGCCGAGGGGGCGAACCCATGGGGGCTCGGGGCCTGGGGCGCGGCAGCCGGGGTCGGTGCGGCAGCCCGCTGGCCGCAGCCGAGCAGGGCCAGACAGAGCAGGACAGGGCGGTTCACAGCGACTCCGAGCGGGCGCGCGCCACAGCATGCGCGCAGGCTGCGCAGTGTATCGGCTGGCGGCCTGTTGTGGGAGTCGGGCAACGAATCCGGGTCGGGCTCAGTCGGGCGGACGGGGCCGCAACAGCAAGGTCTGGGCGCTGCGACCCACGGCACCGTGCTGGTCTCGCAGGGCGCTCTGGGACAGCCCTGAGCCGAGGGGACCGCCGGCCGAGCGGATGTCGAAGCCGAGCCAACCCTCCCGGGGCGCACGCTCCAGAATGATGGTCAGATCGGGGTTCACGAAGGTGGTGCGGAGCGGATCGGTGGGAATGCCCATGCCGGACTGGGCGTCGGCGAGGATGACCAGCGACTCCAGCGGGGTGCGGCGGAGGCCGGCGATGAGGGGGACGAGGGGGCGGGCCCACATGCCGATGGGGGTGGTGCCCCAGGCGCCGACGGCCACTCGCATGTCGACGGCATTGTGGTAGCCGACGGGGTTCTTGAAGAACCCGAGCTGGTAGCGGGACAGGGTCTCGGGATCGGGCCACGGCGCGATGGGCGGCGGTGCCGGCATGTCGACGGGCACTTGGCGCATGCGCAGGCCCACGGCTTCGATGCAGACGCGGTCGCCCACGGTGAGAACGGCCGACCAGCGCTGCACCTCGCGTCCCAGGCGGATGGGCTGCACCGCCACGTGGACCGGCCCGATGGGCACCGGGCGGAGCAGGTCGACGGTCATGCGCACCAGCGCAAAGGCATCGGCGTGGTCCCCCGCTCGGGACAGGGCACGGGCCAACAGGGCCGTCGGCGGTCCCCCGTGCTGCAGCCCGTTGTGCCAGGGGCCACGGGTCAAGGCGGTGGCGACAAAGGTGTCGGCGTGCTCCCCGGGAAGGAAGAAGGCGGGGGGCAGCGTCACTGGAACCATCCGAGGGCTGTGCCGAGGTCGACGTTTCCGCCGCTGATGATGATGCCCACACGCTTCTCGGCGATGTTCAGCCGGCCCTGCAACACAGCGGCGAGGGGCAAGGCACCGGTCGGCTCGACCACCAGCTTCATGCGGGACCAGAGCCAGCGCATGGCGTCGATCAGGGCTTCATCGGGCACAGTGACCATCTGGTCGACATTGTTGAGGATCAGCGGGAATGTGTGGTCGCCGAGGGAGGGGGTGCGGGCACCATCGGCGATGGTGGGGGGCTCGTGGACGCGGTGGAGCACGCCGGTTGTGAAGGACCGGGTGGCGTCGTCAGCGGTCTCGGGCTCGACCCCCACCACGGTGCACTCGGGATGCAAGGCACGGGCGACCACGGCGCACCCGGACAACAGGCCGCCGCCCCCACAAGGCACGATGAGCATGTCCAGCGGGCCGACTGCTGCGAAGAGCTCCAGGGCGGCGGTGCCTTGGCCGGCGATGACGTGGGGGTGGTCATAGGGCGGGATGATGGTCAGGCCGCGGTCCTTCGCGATCTTGCGGCCGAGGGTCTCCCGCACGGTGGTGCGGCGGTCGTACAGCACCACCTCGGCGCCATACCCCCGGGTGGCCGCAAGCTTGGCAGCGGGAGCGTCGGCGGGCATGACCAGGGTGGTGGGCACGTCGAGCAACCGACCGGCCAGCGCCATGGCTTGGGCATGGTTGCCGGAAGACCAAGCGAGAACACCCTGTTGGCGGGCATTGTCGGAGAGCTGGAGCAGCGCATTGCACGCCCCGCGGAACTTGAAGGCGCCCACCCGCTGGAGGTTCTCGCACTTGAAGTGGAGCTGCGCCCCGACGTGGGTGTTGAGGGTGCGAGAGGTGTGGACCGGAGTCGTGTGGGCCCAGGGGGCGATGCGGGCGGCGGCGGCCTCGACGTCGGCGAAGATGACGGCGGGCGGGGCGGGATGGGGCACTTCAGCGCGCTCGGACATTGGCGCGAGCGAAGGTGCCCAGATCATTGGCTGGCACGCCATTGTGGACCAGGGTGGAGCGCAGCTCGGCGAACACGAGGGTGCGCCGCCAGAAGGGCTGTTGCACATGAAAGTGGTGCAGCACATGGGTGGCACCGAAGTTCCAACAGAACAATTGGAACGGCCAGAAGACCGGATGGTCCAGAATCTGGTTCTGTTGGACCAGGTTGGCCCGGTCGATCTCGATGTAGTGGGAGCTCGAGGACATCAGCACGATGCTGGCATGCCGGATGGTGTTGGGGAGCACCCACAGCACGAGCAGCGGCCACGCCCAGGGGGCGCCGAGCATCAGCCCACTGACGGCAATGAAGGGCAGCGCGATGAAGGCCGCGTCGACAACCCGCACCGCGGCAAACCAAGGGGGATGGCGCAGATCGGGGGTGCGCCCTCCGGCGAGACGGCGGGCCTTGACGGCACGGCGGATGCTGCGCGCTTGGGCGATGGAGCCCGCGGGCAGCAGCGTGAGCACGACCCGCTTGAGTCCCCAGGGCAGGCCCAGCCCGATCAGCCGCTCTTCGATGTCTTCGGGCTGGCCGCTGACCACGTGGTGCCAGAGGTGGATCCGGCCACGGGACCACGGGTTCAAGCTGGCCTTGCCCACCCAGATGCCGAACAGCACGGCGTTCTTGAGGGCTGCACTGCGCGTGAGGTACAGGTCGTGGATCAGGTCGTGCTCGAGCTCGTGGAGCACGCTGAGGCCCAGGGCGATGGCGGGCACCACAAGCCAAGCGCTGAGCAGGCCGGTGAGCCAGAGCAGGGCGGCGCCCAGCATCCAGATCCAAGCCAAAGAAAAGGCGGCCAACGCAATCCGGTCGTCGTCGGCCAGCCAGGGATGGCGGGCGACCAGCCGGCGGTCGGCGTCGCGGATGGATGCGCGAATCGTTCGAGATGGAGACATGGCGTCGACTATCGTGCCACGGGACCGAGAGACAGCCAGCCGAGGGTGGATCCGCGCGCTCAGTGGGGCGCCAAGCACACATGCCCGGCGCCGTGAGCCTCGCTTCAGGGGCTGAGCTCGTTGATGAAGACGTCGAAGATGTCGGGCGCGATGAACTGGGGCCGGCATGCCATCGAGCTGAGCGCTTCGAGCATCTTGACCAGTGGCTCGACGGGCAGCTGCTCGTCGCCCAGGAACGCCAGCGCGTCGTCTGCCCGGAGCACCGTGCCGTCGTCGTCGACCTCGTAGACAAATGGCTCGCCGTCGATGTGGACGTCGAAGACCGTGGAGGTGGTCGCCCTCCATGCGCTGATTTCAGTAGTATAACCACCATCATCGTCATGGGGGTCAACGCTATCTGTTGGGAGGCGAGCACCGTACCAAATGTAGGGGCCTTGGTTGGCGACCAAGCGGGAACCATCAGGAAACGTGTGGTGGCAGCCAGTGTCGGCCAGGACTGGCGGGGAGGCGACGCTCAGACCGATGAATGCCCCCACGGCCACTGCGCGGACGCCGCTGAGGAGTGCCGTCGGGAACGTCGAGGACTTGGCTTGAGTGGTCATCGGGGAACTCCGCGTGTTGCTGGGGTGTTGGTGGTGCGTCGGGATGAGACGAGCCCAGGAGTGGCCACCACCGCCCGCCAGTCAGGACATCCACAGCGATGCGCTGCCGATGTTGGGTGGCTGAAAAGATTAATGGTGGCTTGCTCGGCCCGAATCCTCACTCTAATGAAAGGCTACACCCAGGTTGCTCCGGTTTGGTGGACAAAATCATCGCGCCATGATTTTTGGTCGCGGCTGGCTGGGCGTTTTCGTGGCCACACTGCCAGATTCGGTCATCGGAGGGGGCTGGCGCCACGCTGCACCGCTTCGCCTGTGGGGCTGCTCTGAACTGAACAATTCAGGTTGGCATGGTCCGCCATCCCCGTGGCCGATGTGTGCCGCAAGACTCCATCAACACGACGTTGTGGTGAGTTCGTGCTTCGCGATAGCGGGGCCGCGTGTTGGCGCGCACCGCTGTGCGATCGATTGACAGATCCGGACAGTTTAGGTTGTCAGTGCGGGTGCAACCTAAGAAGTCGACGGCCTCACTCCCGGGGAAGGTCCCAATGGGCAGGCGTCCATTCCGGCCGGGTGCGCGGCGGGCCCCATGTGCACCCCGATCGGGGGGATGAGGGGGGGGGAGCCGGGCTTGCGATCGTGGCCCGTGGCGCAGGGTCGGATCAGCGGTGCCAGAGACCCTCTTCGGACGATCGAGTGCGCCCCTTGATGTGCAGTCTCATTTTCCTTGGCGTCCGACTCGCACAACGCTGCGACCGGAGAGCCCGGTTGGCGACAACAGCCTTGTCCAGGGCCGAAGCGGGCGGTCCTCGAGCGGGTCAGTGCTGGGCACCGGTCGTGGGGTCTCCGGGCTGAGCGGCCGCTTCGTCGACGCTCGGCAGCGCTGCAAGCTCTTTGGCGAGCGGTCCCCCCAGCTCGGGTCCGCCCAGCGTCCACAGCGCATCGGCGAGCGTTCGCTCGGCCTCACTCTCGATCAGCTGTGGGGTGGCGCCGATGGGTTGCAGCCGCGTGCGCCCACCGGTTCGCAGCAGCAGCCGGGACCCGGTCTGGCGGCGAACGCTGCGCTTGAGCAGCCGGCTGTACTCCGACTGCTCGTCGGGTGGGGATCCGGGAGACGGCCAGGGCTGGTCGGCGAAGGGGTACCAGCCTCGGGCCGGGTTGTGCTCCACGTCCATGAGGGTGTCGAGGTAGGCGTGCCAAGCGTCGTTGGCGGCCTCGGCCGTGACCGCGCTGCTGTCCCTGGAGGCGCCCGTTGCCGGTGCGAGGGTGTCGCGCAGTGCCGATGCTGCGCCCGGCGCCAGCGTGAGGGCGTCGGTGAGATCCAGCCAGGCGGTCATCCGCTCGACCAGCTTCGTGCGGGCTTCGTCCTTGATGCTCGTCAGCGCTTGGAGCAGGGCCCCGCCCGGCAGCAGCAGGGCTTCTCCTCCCACTAGGCCAAGGTCTTCGCCGATGGCCAGGATTCTCTCGGCCAGCTCGGGGTCCATGCCGGGCGGTGCGGTGAAGGCGCTGCGGTCGAAGGCTTGCTCGAAGCCGCCGAGCCGCAACAAGGTCTTCTCCACGAAGTCGAGCCAGCCGTTCATGGGGGGGGGGTCGGGAACGGTGCGGCGGTCCACCAGCCAAGACACGGTGAGCAGCCCCAGCAGCGCGAGTGCGATGGTGTCGCGGTGCACGGCGCCGAGGCGGTTGTTGGTGTTGAGCTCACGGACCGCGGTGGGTGCGGCCAAGAAGAAGAACCGCCGGGAGTCGGCCAAGCGGATCGTGGTGCCCTCCGCTGGCGCTCGGTTGTTCAGCAGGTGGTAGCCGAGCAGTGAGGGGATGCCTCGGGTCATCCTTCGGAGGATGCCGGGAAGGTCCACGTCCAGCTGCACGTCCGAGCCGGAACACAAGTCGTCGACCATGCGCTTGCCCGACACCGTCAGGAACGCGCCCAGGTTGCCGCCGGGTTGGGGCACCCGGTTGTGCAGGGCGCGGGACGCATGGACCCACTTCCGCCAGATGCGCTCGGCGGCCGGGTTGGTCTCGCGGGCACGGGTCAGGCCTTGGAAGGTGATCGCACCAAAGGCCGCCGAGGTCAGTGCAGGTTCCAAGGCCAAGTCGAAGAATTCCAGCCGGTCGCAGGACGGGATCCCGACGATGAGGCCCCCGGAGTGGCCGATCCGTGCGCGGGTGCGCGGGCGGAGGTTGTGGCTCACCAGTGGGACACCCCGGTCGAGGCCGATGACCCATCCGAGACCCCGCACGAGGGCCAGCGTGGCCTCGACGATGTACCGACGGCCCACCCGGCTGACGTTGTGGTAGGGGCCGCTGGTGCGGGGTTCCGACAGCATGCTCTCGCCGAGGGAGCCGCCCAGCATGCCGCTGAGCACGTCAATGATGGCCCCGAGCAGCGCGCGGTTGTCGGTGTCGGATCCACGGGCCTCGCGGTCCCAGTGCAGGGGCAGCGAGCCGGTGGCATCGTCGTCGGACCGGTGGCGTCGGTTGCCCACGACCTCAGCTTCTTTGCACAGCCAATCCACGGTCGCCGCCAGCTCGGAGATGCCCACAGCGGCGATCTCTGGGTCGTCGTCCAAGGCGGAGAGCAGGTTCGTGCAGACGTCGAGGAGTTGGCGCTTGAGGCCCCAGGGCAGCCGTATGTCGGCGGCGGCCTTGCGCAGGCTGCTCTCCCAGGGGACCGGGGCACCGGGGCGGGGTGGCGCGTGGAAGCCCTGCATCAGGGCGAGGCTGAGGCAGCGCTTGCGGAACTGGGTGTCGAGCAGGCTGTCGCCGCCGTCCTCGTCGCGAAAGTCGGCCTGGAGCATCAGTGAGGTGCTCTGGTGGACCGAGGGGTCTTCGTTGCGTTGCTTCGCTGAGGGGTCCCAGCGCTCCATCGACCCCCGAAGGAGCTGCAGCACGGTGGTCAAGCGGACCGGGCCGGTCGAGTTGCCGGTCAGGCGCCAGATGACTTCCATTTGGTCGCTGCCAAACACGAAGCTGGCTTGGTGGCCCTCGGATGGTTCTTCGCCGCTCTTGGCGTTCAAGCCGCGTGTGACTTGGGCGGCGGCCGATGGCGGAAACTGCAGTCGGGCGGATGCCCGGAGCGACCGCGCCACGGGCTGGTCGGGGTCGACTGCCTCGGCAATGGCGTACTTTGGCGGGGCGTCGGGCTGGGGGTTCTCGTTGATCAGCTCGGCGCCGACGATGGTGTGGCTCTGGTGCCAGAGGTGGGCGTCTTGCCAGCTCTGGGTCAGGTCAACCTTCTGGTGGGCGGGCCCCAGCAGGGCCTGGAGGCGGTCGAGATCTGGGCTGAGGGTGGTGCCCACGCGCAAGGTCCGCACGCAGTGCACGGCGTGGGCGAGCACGTCGAGGTTGCGCCCCCGCAGCATGATGTACAGCTCGGTGCGGTCGAGTCCCAGCATTGGGCTGGCCTCGATGTCCACGTTGGCCTCGCCAAAGTCTGCTCGCTTCGCGAGGGTGACCCCGAGTGCGGTGGGCTCGCCCCGGACTTGGGTGGTCGCCAGCAAGCTCTGCAGCACGCTGTGGACCCGGCCCACTCGGTCGGGGGTGGTCGACGCCAGGTGGATCAGCGGCGAGATGCGGAGCTGAACCAGGGCCACCAGTGGGCCCAGCTTGTGGTGGCCATCCCGGTCCTGGAGCATGTCGACGAGGGGCATCCAGCGCAGACCCGATGCCCCCCGTCTCTGCACACGCTGGGGGAGCGACACGTCTCGAAAGGCGTCGGCACGACAGTATGCAGCAGCGCCGCCGACCGGTGCTGCATCCAAGAGCTGCAGGTTGGGGGCCAGCCCGATCTGGAGGAAGTCCGTCGGCCCAAAGGTCACGATCGGAATGGTGGCCATCGCCGAGCAAAAGCGGGTGCAGATGCTCTGGCTCGATTGGTCGGTTCGGCGGACGAGGTCCAGCACCCCATAGGGTGAGGAGCGCATGGCAACAACGCTGCCATACAGGCCTGGCTCGATAGACATGGTGTTTCTGCCCCGAAGGCTCATCGGGAGACGCTGGGTCTGCCCAGGACTTCCGTCTATGCATTGTCGATGGGCCACGGCGGGCGCGGTGTCGGGGTCTGCCCCGCCAAGAACGCAGTAGGTCAGTGGCTCGCTGCTTGGGAGCCGCTGACCTACACCTGCCCGAGCCTGTCGAGCACGGCCACGAAGACCTGGACCGGGTTTACCTTGCCCGAGTGCTCTGAATCGGCGTGTATCCGTTGCTCGACTTGGTCGAGAAGGCCGATGAGAAACTGAATCGCGCCGACCAACCACCCACCGAGTCGCAGGTGGGTCTCGCCGGGCTTGGTGTCGACCGCGTGGTGCAGCGAGCAAGACAGCATCTGGCGGATCATGCCGACTTGTACGACCCAGTGTATGGACTCTTCGGGGTCGACGTGGGGGGCTTGGCCCGCCACATCCATGGGCAGCAGCGACTCGATCGCTTGGTCGACTTGAGTGTTGAGTCGAGGCAAGCCGCCTCGCTGCACCTGTTGCCTGAGCGTGGTGAGCTGCGGGTCGGGGCGCTTGAGGCCCGCGAGGGCGCTTTGGCCCTTGTCGAAGGCATCGATGGCCACCTGGAGGTCCGGACTGGGCGGAGTGTCTCCGGCCGGGTCGTAGTCTGGCGCACAGATGGTGACCGCCTCAGATCGTCCATTCTCCCACACGGTCTGGAGTCGGGCCCGGACCAGACGGACCCCCATTCGCCGCTGGGAGCGCCGCTCGGACTCCAAGATGCCCGTCTCGTCCTGGACCTCGGTGACGTAGGCACGCCAGGTCTGTAGGAAGCTGTGGCGCTCGGCCGGTTTCCGAAAGAGTGCGGTGGCCATGCCCTGGATGCGGTCATCGAGCGAGACCGGGACCGGGTCTGGGCTCAACACCAGCGCTCGAAAGTCACTGTGGACTGTGGACGGCTCGTCGCTGTTCGGCGGGGTCGAGTGCTTGTCCATGGCCTTTCGGAGCTGGTCTCGGTGGGAGACCCGGAGGTGGGCCTTGTTGACGACCATGTCGGCTTGCCCGCGGGGAGCGAAGCCTCGGGGACCCTTGAAATTTAAGCTCATTTTAGAGTGGCTTCCGGTGTGTCTATTTTTAGATATGGAGCTTGGAGACCCACTCGGAAGCCCTCGTCTCATCGAGCGAAGGCGGTGTCGACGCTGCCCCTCGCCATCAGTTCAACTGCTGGGCGGGCGTAAGTCAAGGGTGGATGTCCGGTTTCGTGGAGCGTCCCTGGGCGTCTGGCTACACCGAAGAGAGGCTGTGCCGATGTTGGATCGACTGCGGGGTTCGATTCCTTAACTCTTTGGTGCTGTAGAGACCGTCATTGGAGGGCGCAACAAGTAGCCTTGTGCATGACGGGCAGCAATCGAGCCCTATCATAACCGATCTTTTGGTGTGCTTGGCCCGCCTGTCTCGTGAGACAAATCATCGGGCGGCTTTGTTCCTGATGGTGTGGTCCATCGTGGCCATCCACAAGCTGTCGTTGCAGACATAGATCAGTCGGTGTCAGTCAGCGGGAATCGGGGCTCGACCGACCTGACCAAGCGGAATCCGATGAGGGAGCTCCGGCTGTTGGCGGCGCTGCTTGTGCGCCCACACACCCGGGCCTTGCCCGGCGCGCCAAACCAGGTGCCGCCCCGGAGGGCCTGAATGCGGTCCAGCGGGGGCACGAGAAGCCGCTCGCCGTCGAGCTGGGGTTCGGCGGTGTGGCCATGCCCCATGCGCTGCATCAGGCCACCGGACAGGTCGAAGATGGGGCCAAACGGCGACACGTCCCGGGGAAAGGACCCAACAGGGAAGGGCAGCCGCTCATCGCCGGTCTGGGCGTCGAGGAGTGCTGCGAAGCCAGGCTCGTAGGCGTGCCCCCACGGGTAGGCGCGCTGGTCGGCGCCCCGTGCGATGCGCACCCACTCGTCTTCTCGGGGCAGCCGCCAGTCCAACCCGTCTCGCTCGCGCCGCCATGCCACAAAGATGTCGATGGCCGACTGGGGCACCGCAAAGATGGGCCAGTTGTCCTGCCATACATGGCCTTCGGCGTCGGGCACGGGGTGGTGCCGTCCCGTGGCCGGGTCGAGCTTCAAGATGGGGCTTCCGTCGCTGCCCGCCGCGCCGCGAGTGCGGGGCACGCAGGCCATCGCCTCGTCCATCCTGTCGTCGCGGCGGAGGTCGTCCAGCATCTCGCACCACTCCCCCACCGTGGTCGTGTGTTGACGCACCATCAGGTTGTTCTCGACCCAGACCCGGTGCGCTTCGGGCAGCCGGTCACCCTGCGCCCGTGGGTCTCCCCCCATCCAGGAGCGACCGCGGGGCACATAGACCTCGTCGGCCCCTCGCTCGTCGGCATGGGGCAGCTGCACGGGGAGCACCGTCCCGCCGGGGCCCAGGCCTTCATGCTGGCCCCGCGCGATCCAGATCGGCATCCGCACATCCGTCCCGGGGCCGCGGAATGACGCGACGTACAGCCCCCGCTGGAGGCTGAATTTTTCGAGGTCGGACGGTCCCAGATAGGCGATGTCGCCGGCCACAAAGCGATCGCCCCGGCGGTGCCAGGCTTGGATGGACACCATCGTTGGGCGGTTGGTGCACAGGGTCAGGGCGCCCAGCCCCTTGAGCAGTGCGGTGTAGCGACCGCGGACGTCGGCCTCGGTCAGGGCCACTTCCAGCCGGCGAATCGCAGCGGGGTGCTGGCCTTCGCTGTCTTGCAGGCGACGGGCGATGCGGCTGGCGTGGAAGGCTTGGGCGGCGCGGTGGCGCGGCACGGTCTGGAGCGTGGTCTGGAGGCAGATGTCGATCCGGGCTTCGCAGGCGCCGATGTCCTCTTCGAGCTCGTCGAGGGACTCTCGCAGCCGCCAGACCCGCTCCCGCTGGGTGTCGGTGGAGCTGGCTTGGATCTGGGCGCGGGCGGCCTGAAGCCGCGTCCGATTGCCGTCCTGAAGCCGCCGCATCCGTCGAACTCTGGCCTCATGCATCCGCGCTTCGGCGTAGATCTGGTCGGCGAGCTGGAGCATCGACGCTTGGCTGCGCCACACGGTCAGCGCGTTGATCACCGAGGTCGCGTCCCGGGGGCGCTCCACGGGGTCTGCGGCCATGCAGCGCTGGGCGAGATCGGCGAGTCCGGCGGGAAACGCGTCCCGTGGACGGGGGGCGGCGGGGCGGGTGCAGAGGGTCTTGAGCACGTCTGCGTTGGAGCCCTCGTAGGGGCGCCGGCCCTCCAACAGCTCAAAGATCAGGCACCCGATGGAGTAGACATCGGCGCGCAGGCTGACCTTGACCGACCGATCGGCCACTTCGGGCGCCATCAGGCCGACGGTGCCGCCGCCGCGAACCGGCAACAACCAGTCCGGTTGGCGGCTTGCATCGGGCGCGACCGGGCCAGCCAGTCCCCAATCGATCACGTAGCACTCGTCCGTCCCGGACGTGACAGCGGGCACCACGAGGATGTTGTCGGACTTGATGTCGCGGTGGGCGAGGCCCAGGTTGTGGGCGTGGGCGATCCCCTGACACGCCATGATCAACAGATCGACAACGCGCACAATGGGCCACTGTGCGCGATTGTCGGTGGCCGCCTTGACGATGGACTGGAGCGTCTGGCCTTCCACATACGGGGTCACCAGCTGGATGCATGCGCGGGACGGATCCCAGAACACGTCGAGAATGGTGAGGATGTGGGGGTGTTGCAGCCGTCCCGCCGCCAGCATCTCTTCGGAGATGGGGCGGTCCGGGTCGATGGGAATCTTCGAGTGCAGGCTCTTGATGGCCACCTTGCGCTTCATGAAGCGGTCGTAGGCCAGCCGCACCGTGCCCTGGCCGCCCTGGCCCAGGTTGATGCCGAGGTCGTGGTAGCGACGGGGACCGACCAGCCGAAGCGACGCGACGTGAACCGCGCTCGCGGCCTGTTCTTGGGCCGACGTGGAGGGCTCGGGAACGAGGCTATCCGGCGCGTAGTGCAGTGTGGTGGGCGGTTCCGCAGTGCCCCCCACCGCACCGGGCGCGGTCGAGGTCAGCTCGACTTCGGACGTGGTCACCGAAGATGTGCTGGGGTCTTGCATTGCGGCGATTCCAGTTTCGGAACCGGAGCCTAACTCACGGGGGTGGCCGTAGAGTGTTGTGCGCACAAGCGCTGTCGCGTCGCGGGGGCCCCGGCGTGCGCTCACTCAAAGATATACATCTCGTCGCCGTTGTGGGTGATCACCGGGTGCGGGTTGTTTGACGGGATGTGGATGTCGGCGAAGACGGGCTTGGGATCCAAGACCAGGACCGACACTTTGCTGTCGCAGTCGACCGACTCCTCGTGGGTGATCGCGCCCTCAAGAAAGAACACCAGCGCGCAGGCCTCCGCATCGGCGGCATCTCCGCTGAGCGACAGGACCAGCGTGCTCTGGCGGCTGCCGTAGGTGACGGCCACGTCCAGGGCGGATCCCCCCCCGTCCTCGTCGCCCGTCACCACGGACATCGTCATGCCCTTCGTGGACGCACCCTTGCCGTCGAGGGAGATGGCGAGTCCCAGTCCGGTGAGGTCATCGCTCGCGATGGCGAGGTCGCCGCCCTTGGTGGTGACGCGCTTCGAGACATCCCCGACGTCCTGCTGCCAGGCCCCGTCCAGGGTGAGGTTTCCCCCGTCATCGGTGGCCACGTACAGGGTGGACGGGGTGCTCGAAGACTGGCTGGGTCGCATGGAGATGCCGTCTGCGACGATGTTTGTGTCGGATCGGCGGTACGTGGTCTGGCCGAACACGAAGTCGGACTTGGCCGAAGCGGTCGACGCGTTTGCGGTGGCCAGTGAGCTGCCGGCGAGGGCGGGTGCACCGAGGGCGCACAGGGCGATGAAGCAGGTGAGGGTGCGGGTCATGGAGTCTCTCCCCACGGGGCTTGGGTTGGGTTGTTCGCCCCGCGTGCTCCGGTCCAAGGGCAGGGGGTCGCTGGGGTTACACACCGCCGGCAAATCTCCCGCTCTTTGTGCCTGGAGCCCCGCTGTGTCCAGAGACCCGATGTCATCGCCTGCCGATCTGGCCGAGGACGCTCCGCCGCTGCCGCCGGGCCCCTGGCTGGCGCTGCTCATTGGATTGAGCCTGTCTGGGGTCGCCGGCATCGTGAACCAGGTGGTCTGGCAGCGGGCGCTCAAGCTGTTTCTCGGGGGCAGCGAGACGCTCAGCGCCATGATTGTGGTGCTGGTCTTCCTGTTTGGCCTGGGTGCGGGCGCAGCGGTCGCCAGCCGGTGGGTGGGCCGGCTGCGGGACCCGCTGCGGGCCTTGGCCTGGGTCGAGCTCACCTTGGCTGTCGTCAATGGCTTGGTGGCCCTGCTCTTGGGCTTGGAGCTTACCGAGAGTGTCTACGGGCTGCAGCGCCTCGCCCAGGGCGCCGGGCTGCCGTTGCGGCTGGTGTACGCGGTGGTCTCGGCGCTCGTGCTCTTGCCCCCGACCCTGTTGATGGGGGCGACGGTGCCGTTTGCGTCGGCCGGTTGCCAGCGACAGCTCGGGGCGACGTCCACAAAGCTGGTTCCGGTGCTGTTTCTCGTCAACACCCTCGGTGCTGCGGCGGGGGCGCTGGGGGCCAGCTTGTGGCTGCTCCCCCATGTGGGCCAGCGCCGGGCGCTCCTGGCTGCCGTGCTCTGCAATGCCGCAGGTGGCGTGGTGATCGGTGTTCTGGCGAAGCGGGATCCCGTCGATGCCCTGCCCACCGGTCCCTTCCGCTGGGGGGGTGCGCTGCGCCGGGAAGAGCTGTTGGGTGCGGTGCTCGGCTTTGTGGCCCTCGGCTGGGAGATGCTGCTGTTCCGGGCGCTGTCCCTGGCCCACTGGCCCCTGCCGGTGACCTTTGCCGCCGGCTTGTGCGGCTTTCTGGTCGCGTGGTCCCTCGGCGTCGCGTTGTCTTCGCGCATGGTGCACCACACCGGATGGGTTGCGGGCCTGACCGCCCTCAGCTTGGTTGCCATGCCCGCTGTGTTGGCCTTCGATCGGGCGACCGAGGCGCTCACACTTGGGCCGGCGGTGGCCCTGTATGCCCTGCCCTGCGTCGGTTTCGGCATGCTCTATGGTGTGTTGGTCACCCGCGCAGCCGGCGACTGGGGCCAGGATGTGGGTCGCTATGCTGCACTCAACACACTGGGCAGCTGCCTGGGTGTGTTGTTCTTCACCTTGGTGGGCTTGGGGGCACCGCTCGTCCACGGCGCCTTGGCGCTTGCTGTGGGCACGCTGGCGGTGGCGGTGTGGGAGTGGCGCCCGTCCCTGCCGGGGCGCTGGGTTGCACTCGGGGGGGCGGCCGTGTCTGCACTGGTGTTGGGTGCCGGCTTGGTGTTGCCCACAACCCAAGGCACAGGCCCGGCCGGTCCGGTGGAGGTCTATTGGGGGCCCGACGGGGTGGTGGAAGTGGGCGAGGACGGCACGGTCTGGATCGATGGGCTGTGGCACACCCGGCTGACGGATGGCGACAACCACATCGGCCGGCCCTACTCTTGGGTGATGGCCATGGCGGCCGTGACTGCCCACGAGGGTCCGCTGGAGCGGGCGCTGGTGGTGGGCGCGGGCGTGGGCATCACCAGTGTGACGCTGGCCGGGGTCAACGGACTGGAGGTGGTTGGCTACGAGATCAACCGAACACTCCGGCGGGTGGTGACCGACCGGGCGGACCAGACCCTCGACGCCCTGAACCACCCCCAGATCGACTGGCGCTGGCACGATGCGCGGACGGGCATGGCCCTCGATGAGTCCCGCTATGACGTCATTCTCTCCGCCCCGCTCCACTTGCGTCAGGCCGGCTCCAGCATGCTGTTGTCTCGGGAGTACCTGGGCTTGGTGAAGTCCCGGTTGCGGCCGGGTGGTGTGGTGGCGGTCTATGCAAACGAAGGGGAACCGGCCCAAGCGTTGTTGGTGCAGCGCACCCTCGCCGAGATGTTTGCCCACCGGGTGAGCTGGTACGATGGCATCGTGACAGTGGCCTCGGACTCGCCCATCTCGGTGACGGAGGCGAGCCTCGAGGCATGGATGCGGCGGGACGACCCCCTCGCGCAACAGATGCGCTTGCTCGACCAGCGCATGCGGGATGCGGACGAGGGCACCCTGTTTGACTTGTACGATGGGGACGGCGCTGTGGACGTTGTGGGCGACCTGGCCATCACCGATGACTGGCCCCTGTTGGAGTACCCGGACATCGCGGCGGACCGGGTGCGGGCGGTCCCGGCGTCATCGGTCCGACCCGCCGGGGATGCGTCCCAGCAACCGACCGGCGAGTAGGGTCAGCGACAGCTCAAGTTCAAGGCGCGCAGCCGTCCTTCCACTTCGCGGGTCACTTCGGTGCCGGGGGCGGAGGCGTCCAGCGCCGCGCAGTAGTCCTTGAGCGCCACGGCCTTTTGGCCCAGCTGATCGGCCACGTAGCCCCGTCCATACAGCGCCCCTGCGCCCCCACCGGACCGGACCGCCCGGTCAAAGGCCAGCTCGGCTTCGCCCACGCGGTTCAGGTCCAGCAAGCGCCAGCCCTGAGAGATGAGGGCGTTGGCGGTGGGGCCCGTGGCTTTGGCCGGGGGCTCAGGCGCCGCTTCGGGTTCTGCGGCGGGCGCGGCGGGCTCGGGGGGCTCGGTTGGGGGATCTGCGGTCGCAGTGGACGGGTCTGCTTGGGGATCGGCACCAGGCGGTGGTTGTGGGGCCGCCGGTGTCGGGGTCACCGCCAGTGCGCTGAGGTTGGGCTCGGGGACCGGACTCGCGGTTGGCGGGGTCACGCCCAGCAGCCAGGTCGCGGCGAGCACCCCCGTCAGCAGGACCGAAGCGCCAAACACCGACCGGGGCACACTCCGGTCGACCCGGCGCTGAAGGGCCACAGGATCAACACCTTCGACCACTTGGTACAGCAGGCGGGCGGCGTCCCGATAGGCCGGTCGCTGGGCGATGACGGCTTGGAGGTGGATCCGCGCGGTGTCTTTGTCGCCGGTCTCGATGGCGTGGACCGCTCCCTGGTAGGTCGCTTCGAGCGCGTTTTGTCGGGGGAGGTTGCCCGCCCAGCCTTCGTCGGCTTGGGCGACGGGCGGCGCTGGCGACAGCGGAGACGCGAGATCGGGCCGGGTGATGGTGTGGAGGGGCTCCAGCACCGGGAGGGGGGTGGGCACCGCTGCGGGGGCGGGGGCGGGGGCGGGGACCGGCGCCGGAGCCGGAGGCGCAACCCCACCCTTGGGGATCTCGCCCGTGATCGACACGATGAGCGCGTCCTCGTGGGCCATGCGCTCCAGCTCTCGCGTGGCTTCCACGTTGCCGGGCGCGGTGTCCAGCACCCGCTTGTAGAACACGGCCTTCTCGGACGTGGTCCGTGCGCGATGGGCTTGTTCGATCAGAACCCGGACCAGACGCGGCCGTGCGCGGGCGGGTTGGGAGACGGACAGCTGGCCCAGCAGGCGCTCGGCGGCGGGCAGGTCGTCCTGTTCCTCGTGGATGGTGGCCAGCAGGTCCATCGCCTCGGCGTGGTTGGGATTGTGCTTGAGGGCCATCTCGAGCAGCCCCTTTGCGTCCTGTCGGGCCCCTTGGTGGGCCGCGTTGCGCCAGAGCTGGCTGGCCTCGTGGAACAGCTGTTTGGCTTCGGGCACCAGGTGGTCCAGCTGGGACAGCTCCTTGGACACCCGATGCGCCCGGCGGACCCACGCCCGCAGCAGGGGAATGCTCACCAAGATGGACTCGCCCCGTTGGGCCATGAGCCCCTGGCGCAGCAGCTCTTGGGGGCCTCGGGCTTCGAGGTCTTCGGTGACGACCAACACCCCGGCGCGGTGCAGGCGCTTGGCCAGCTCGGAGCGGGGGAGCACATGCTCATTCTGGCCGGCGAGCACGCTCAGGACGATGCGGCTGGCGGGCGGGAGTCCGGACCAGAGCGACTCGAACCAAGCGTTCCCCTGGTCCAGTGCGGTGGTGACGGCGTCATCGACGTTCTGGCGACTCACGGTCGGCGGCGGGCCTCCCTGAGCGGCGGAGCTGCGGCTGCGGGTCCACACCGCGCTGCACACCAGCTGGGTCAGGTAGGGCCAAGCGCCAGTGAGCTGGAGCACCCGCTCGACCGCTTCGTTGGACCAACGCAAGCTGTCATTGAGGTGGGACTGACGCACCAGGGCCCACGCGCCCGCCACGTCCAGCGCCTCGAGCGGACACCGGATGGGAGCAGCGAAATAGCGCTTGAGCACGCTATCTTGGTCAGTTCTGCGCAAGTCCATCGTGAAGATGGCGCCGAAGCGGTCCGGATGCTGCTCCATCAGGCCTGCGAGCCACGGCAGGAACGCGCCGGACGCTTGGCGGCTGCGGGGATCCCACACCATCGGGAACTCGTCCATGATGATGACGACGCGGTCTAAGGGATCCAGATTGGACAGCACATTCGGCAGGTAGCGCTCGACGAACTGGGCCTCGGCCCACTGCCCCAGCTCGGGCATCGTCAGCTCCAGCGAGGCACCCAGCTCGCTGGCAAAAGCGGACACCACCGTGTCGAGGGGCTCCCGGATCAGGGGGCGCAGGTCGAAGCGCACCGCCACGAGGCGTTGGGCGTCCATGAGCTGGGACACGAGCTCGTCGAGGAGGCTCGTGCGTCCGCTGCCGGGCAGGCCGGCCACAACCGCCACCGGGGCGTCACCCTGGTGCATCGCCCCGATCAGCTGTCCGAGGGATTCTTGGCGGCCGACGAAGCCCGCTTGGCCGCCGACAGGTCCACCGGCGACGTAAGGATTGATCAGGGCGGGCACGGACTCCTCCAAGCGCTGGGGCCTCTCGGTCCACCCTGCGCAGCGTTCTCCACACGGCCGAACCGTAGCCGATTTGGGTGGGGTGCTGCTGGGGCGTGCAGGGGAATTCCTCTATTGTGACGTCAATGGTTGCGGTGGAACACGGTGGAGTGTTGAGCCGCCGGTCGCGGGGGGCTGGACCTTGGCCACCTGGGTCGGCGCCTGTCGCTGTCCGCGCCGCTGCTGGGGTCATGCGAGAACATTGATGAAACGGACAATCACGGCGGCTTTGGCGGGTCGGCGCCAGTGTGTGGGATGGGGTGCTGTCGTTGTGTCCCACAGATCGGATACGGGGGTGGCGCGGGTCGCTTGGATCGTGGACCGGTCACACCGTGGTGGGTGTGATGCTTGTCCCGATCTGCCCCTGCCCACCTGCTCCCGGATGCGACAATGCCCGTGTTTTCCCGTCTCTCGCTGATTGGTCTTGCGCTCATGGCTGGGTGTGGAACGCCTGCCCCGGCGTCGATCCAGGCCCCCGCCCGCATCGTGGTGAGCGACACCACCCTCCAGACGGTGGATGCCAAGGCCCTGGATGCGTCCGGTGCGGTGCTGGAGGGCGTTCAGGTTGCGATCACCACGGTGAGCGATCCGAACATCGTCCGCATGGGCAACAACGGCGAGCTGCAGTGCAAGTCCTTCGGCACCGCCACGGCCACGCTCGAGGCTGCGCCCGTCAAGCATGATCTGGTCATCTCCTGCATGCTGATTCGGGAGATCCGTCCCGAGCCGGCGACGCTCAACTTGGTGCTGACCCGCGACGACGCCGGCAAGTTTGGCACCACGAAGGGCGGGCCGTTTGGCTTCACGGTGATCGGTCTCGACGGCGCCCCAGTGACGGGTGCGGACGTGGCCATCACGGCGGCCGATCCCAGCCTCATCACCATCGACGCCGCTGGCATGGTCGAGGGACTGCGCCGGGGCCGGACCACCATCAAGGCTGTCGTGGGCGACAAGATCGGCACGGTTGAGGTGGTCATCGGCGAGCAGGTTGCCCAGCGCAAGGGCATGGTCGTGGAGGACTCCGACAAGCTGGGGATGCCCCTGGATGCCGGCACCTACCGCATCACGGCGGGCAGCTCCGAGCCGATCGAGCTGTCGGCGAATGGCGGGTCTTGCGCGGAGCACGAGACGGCGGGTGTGCTCGACGTGGTCTGCACCCTGGAGAAGACGGGCACGATCGTGGTGGAGAACCCCGGCACGCTCGGCATGGGCAGCGACGCCCAGATCAACCTGCGTGTGGTCCGTCTGCCCTGAACGCCAAGAAGCGAGTGTCCCGCCGCTGCCCGTGAGCCGATCCCATGATGCCCACCCCCACCGACCTCCGGCGCATCCTGGTCGTCGGCACGTCCGGCAGCGGCAAGTCCACACTCGCGGCCACACTTGCCCACGAGCTGGGCTCGCGCCACATCGAGCTGGACGCCTTGCACCATGGGCCCCACTGGTCCGTCCGTCCAACCTTCCAAGATGATGTCGAGCACGCCATCTCCGACAAGCGATGGACGTGTTGCGGCAACTACGCCCAGGTCCAGCCGCAGATCCTCGCGCGGGCCACGCTGGTGGTCTGGCTCGACTACCCCCGAGCCGTGTCGACGTGGCGGGTGGTGAGCCGCACCGTGCGACGCCGGGTGACACGCCAAGAGCTGTGGAACGGCAACCGCGAGTCTCTGCGCAACGCCTTCTTCGCGCCGGACGGGGTGGTCCGGTGGTCGTGGACGAGCTCGCCCGACAACCGGGAGCGCTACGGTCGCCTCTTCGCCGAGCCTCGCCCGTTTGTGACCCTTCGCCTCACCCATCCCAGAGACACCGACCGTTGGTTGCGCACCCTTCAAGGCGCCAACCGACCGGGTTGAGCGCCGTGGCCGTGGCCCGCCGTCGCGGAAGACACCTGGGTCACCCCGCCCGCGCGACCTGCACCAGTGCCCACAACAACGCCACAATCCAAGCCAACGTGAGCACCGCCCCACCCAACATGAGCCAGCGCCGTGTCGACACGGAAGGTTGCGCGAGGGCAAGCAGCGCCGCCCCGCCCGCCAGGGTGGGCAGGGGGAGCAAGTTCAGCGCCGCCAGCTTGCAGAACACATGGCCCCACAGCGCCCGGGCCGGGAGCGATGCGGCCGAGGATGCCAGCGCACCCAGTCCTTCGGGTTGCACCATGGCCACGAGGTTGTCGGGCAAGGCCACCACACTCTGCAATGCCTGGCTTGCATCGAGAATGGCCGCTGCCACGACGATCACGGCAATGGGCCCAGACAGGTGAACCGCCGCTTGGCGGACGGGTGAGAGCTGCTGGAAGCCCGCTGTGGGCGGAGTGGGCGCGTCGGGATCCATGCCCGCCAGCTGCACCCAACCGCCAAGGGGCACGAGGCCCAGCCGCAGGTCCGGGTTGCGCCACAGCCGCACGTGGGGGCCGAGCCCAAGCTGGACCACCTCCACGTGCACACCCTGGGCCACCCCCGCAAGTGCCGTGGCGCCCAAGTGCACGGCCACGGCGACGAGGGCGGCGGGGAGCATCCAGAGCAGCATCGGGTGTCCCGGTGGGTGTTGTGAAGTTGAGTGCAAGTGCGTGTGGCTGGGCACCCTGGAGTGCTGTGGGTCAAGGGCCGTCGTCTTCATGCTGCAGCTCGACCTGAATCGCTTGGTCCGGACACGAGGGACAAGTCAAGATGCGCACCCTGTGCACACCCGGCGACTCGACATCATAGACAGCGAGGTCGTAGGGCCCGCCTCCCAAGGTCTGGAGCAGGGTGTCTTGGATGCCTTCCGCTGTGCCGAGCAGCTCAATCCGAGGTCGCGGGTCGCCTTTGGTCCAGGCCACCCCCACGCGGTACCGGCCGGGCGTCTCGACGTCGATGAGGAAGTCGAGGAAGGGCCCGCGGGGGTCATCTTCGACGACACGCTCCACCCATGTGTCGGCCACCTGCCCGGGCCGAAGCGTGAACGCAGGCTCGGGCAACGATAGGTTCACCACGTTGAGTGTGACCGTCTGTGCGGTGTTCTCGGGGAAGAGTTGCATGGTCACGGCACGGAACGGCACCTCGTGGAACCGACACGCTGCATCTTCACACGCGCCCCGGGACCAGCGGTCGTCGCTGAGCGCCCAGCGGTAGGCCATGGCCACCTCGGCGGGCGTCCACACCACCACCACGTCGTTGCCCGTCTCGACCTCAAAGGTGTGGGAGGCCGGCGCGGGCTCTTCGACAAGCTGGACCGTCGACACGCCGTCGGGGAGTGTGATGTCGGCGGCCTCCACCCGCTCAACGAGCGGCGGCGAGGCTGGCGGCTCAGTCTTGGTCCACTCAAGGCGCACGGTCGGCGGTCCGTCCGCGTCGGGCAATGCACACCAGTCCGGGATTGTGGGTGTAAACCCCCCGGGAAACGTCATGGGCATGCACACCATCTCTCGGTAGTGGGTGTCGACCGTGAGCCGAGCGGTGTGGGTGCCAGCGGGCAGGGTGTAGGTGCGCTCAAAGTGGCCGGGCTCGTCGGGGTACTGGCCCAACACATGGGCGGACTCTGTGCCGCCTGGGCCCACCATCCGCAGGCCGACGATGATCGGCACCCGATCGGGGGATGCGCCGCCTGGCGCCTGCCAGTCCAGGGTGACATCAGCGGGTTCAGCGAGGGTGATGCGGACGTCGGAGAGCTGCCCCCGGGGGTCGTCTGGCCCGGGCGGAGCCAGCTGGAGGACCACGGGCGTGCCCTGGACCAACATGCTGGTCTTGGGCGGCTGAAGCGAGACCACCTCCGCTGTGCTGGCACCGCTCGCCCGGATCTCCAAGCGCTCGGTGGGCTGGACCAACGACAACACGCACTGGTCATCGGCGCACCAGCCCGTGCCGAGCACGCCGTTGCGCAAGACTTCCACAGCAGCCGGCACCACCACATCGCGGGGCTGGTCGACCCCGTAGCGTGTTGGCGACCACGCCGGTGTCGACAGCGTCGCCGTGCCCGGTGGGGAAGCTTGCGGTGGCACGGCCAAGGGAACCGGGGGCCGACACCCCAACCCAAGCACCAACACCGCACAGCGCGGGAGGACTCGGGAGGTCACCCTGCGCCCAAGATCTGCATCACTTGGTCGCTGCCCTTGGCGATGGTGTTGATGTTCGCCCAACCCACCAGCCCCGAGCTCACCAACACCAAGAAGGAGTCGGGCTGCGCGCCATCCGCAGCCAGCAGCGTGACGGTCGTGCCCGGCGCCACATTGGCCACCACGTCCCCGCCATCGGGCCTCAGCGTGATGGGGAAGCTGCGGTCCACTGGCACCTTCACCCCGCCTGTGTTGTAGACGGGTTGGGCGATAAACGCCAGTTTGCCGCCCTGGTCCACCAGCTTGTCCCGCCGGGTGTAGAAGCGGCCTTGTTGGTCGGCAAGCACGATGCCATTGCCCTTCGTGGAGATGGCCGACACCCACAGCTGTTCACCGCTGCTGTGTTTTATGGGAATGACCACCAGTGCGCCATTGTCGTATCGGTAGAGGTCACAGTTGCGGTCGTCGCGGGGGCCAAAATTGCACACCGCCAGCTCTCGCTTGCCGTCATTGGCGGTGATGTCGTGAATCTCCACTTCGCACGGAAACGCCTCCATGCCACAGCTCACGGACGCCTTGCCCACCCGCAGCGACTCTCCCTCCAGCACGAGGGTCTCGGGCTTGCCGTCTCCATCGAGGTCCGTGGGTGGCGGCAAGGCGGCCGTGGCAGCCAACGTGGACACGATCAACGCAAGGAACATGGAACCTCCGACCGCGACACCCTACCCCGGGCGACCGTCCGGCCGAGCTGGTCCGGCGGCAAGGGATGGGCATGGTTCGGGCGGCCCCCGAGGGCAAGCCCGCTTGGTTACTCGCTCCTCAAGTCGCACTCCGTGGCGATGGCGAGGACGAACCGGTGTTTTGGCTCTTTTGGACGTGGATGGCCACAGCGCGGGCGGAGAACGCTCCGATCTGCGGCACCTTGACGGGCGCCCGCCCCGACGTGCCCGCTTTGCTCGCGCACCTCGACCAAGGCACCAGCGCCAACGTGGTCTGTCGTGTCGACCCCCGCCCGATGAGCTTCCGGAACAAAGCACTGGCCACGCTGTCGGGCTTCGCGCCGGTGCTGCTGCCTTTGGTGTTCTATGAGGTGAGTCGAGCGGCGCGTCCGATCGACCTCGGCCTGCTCGCATTGGCGGTGGGCGCTGAGTCGAAGCCTGCCGTGGAGGCGCTGCTCGCCCACGGAGCGGCGTCCTTCCCGGGCAACCCAGAGCGCTCGGGCCGACCGCTTCGCTTGGCCGTGGAGCTCGACCTCCACTACGGCGGCAGCGCTTGGACCGAGCTGCTGTTGGGGGACCAGAGGATGCCCGCCCGCCACCTGTGTGGGGTGCACAGCTCCCGTGACCCCCTCGTCCAGAGAGATGACCTGCGCACGCTCTTGGAGGCAGGGGGGCTGGACATCCAAGGCAGAGACTGTGGCGGCCGGACCTACTTGCACCGGGCGGCGGCGGAGGACCAGACGGCGCGTGTGGCTGCCCTCCTCCAGCAGGACGGCATCCGCGTGGACCTGCGCGACGACCGCGGGCGGACGCCGGTGCTCTCGGCGGCGGCGGAGGGACACTGGGACATCGTGTGGACCCTCGTGGACGCCGGCGCACCCCTCACCACTCCCCGGGTGGGCGGCCCGTCGGAGAGCCTGCTGCGGTTGGCGGTGATTCAGGGTGACAATAACGTGTTGGAGAGGATCTTGGCGGAGGGGGTGCCGGTCGATGAGCCTGACGCCGTGGGGAACAATGCGCTGGCTGAGGCGGTCCGAGCCGGCAACCAGCCGGCCGTGCGGATGCTGTTGGAGCACGGGGCGCGCTTGGGTGAACGTGTCGTGGATGGTCTGGTTGAGGACATTGTGGTGGCTGGGGACGTGGCCATGTTGGCCCTCCTGTGCGATCGGGGCCTCTCACTGCGGCGGCGGGCCAAGGGGGGCCAGTCGCTGGTTGATCTGGCTTGGGCTCGGCGCGACCTGCCCATGGCGACTCTGCTGGTCGAACACCGCGCCCACCTCCGAGGTACTGGGGCCGACGGCGTCTCCGTGGCACTTCAAGAGGCGCTGGCTGCGAACGATCCCCAGTGGTTGCCCCTCCTGCTGGACTACGCGAGCGCTGGCGTGCTCGATGGTGCCCTTGCCTCGGCACTGCAGTCTGGCGACGAGGCACTGGCTGAGCAGCTCCTCAAACATGGCGCCACAGGTCGGAAGGCACTCATCGCCAGTGCGCTCGACGGTGACCTTGACCGGAACGCTTGGCTGCGGGCGCGCGGGGTCCGCTACCACGCCGAAGCGCTCGACGACCTCGTGCCCGACGCTGGGGTGGAGGTGGTGGCCCAGGCGCTGGCGGACGGGGCGAAAGTCGGTGGCCTGGCCCTCCGCAAAGACAGGCCCATGGACCACGCCATCGCACATCACTCGGCGGACTTGGTGCTCTTGCTGGCGGAGCACGGTGCGGCGGTGCCCAGCCGAGCCCTCGAAGAGGCCGCCGAGGCCCGTGACCTCGCATGGGTGGCGGTCTTGGTCCAAGCCGGGGGCAAGCCCGACCCATCCGACTTGCGGAGCGTGGTTCGGGGGGACGACGCCGAGCTGTTGGCGCTGTTGTTGTCGGCCGGACCTGTGGCGGTGGATGCGCTTCGAGCACTCCGCCGCACTGCACGGAAGCGCGGGGTGAGCAGCGCGGTGGTGGTGCTGCTCAACGATGCCATGCGCGAGTCCCGTCGGGCCCGCAGGGTGAAGTAGGCAGCGGGCCGCGCGCACTCGGCTCTACCGTGCCGGACAAGTGACCTCCGACCGCGACACCCTACCCCGGGCGACCGTCCGGCCGAGCTGGTCCGGCGGCAAGGGATAGGCATGGTTCGGGTGGGCATGTCGGGGGTCGGCGAGCTGCATCCAGAGCGTCCACGCCCGCACCGGTCCGTCCACCAACACCGTGAGTGTGCGGTGGCTTGCTGGGCCCTCCGTCGCCGGGGGCACCCGCGTGTCTTCCGCCAAGATCCAGGCGACGTCGGTGGTCTCGAAGGTGCGCCCGAAGCGTGCGCGGCCCACCACCTCTTCGCAGTCCTCGTCCCCACACAGCCGCACCTCCAGCGCGCGGAAGGGGTCCCCCGTGGGCACCGCGTGGGCCGCGCCCGTGACTGTCACCGTGACCGCGACCGAGCTGCAGTCGCCGGTGAGATCAACGGCCGTGTGCTTGGCCAAGAACCCCGGCTGGAGCCCCCCTGGCAGGCTGTGGCGCCCCCGGGGAAAGTGGCAGTCCACACACGTGGTGCCAGTCCGTGCCGCAGCGCTGTGTTCCCACTCCACGACGGTGTTCTGGAGGGGACTGTCGCTCAGCGCAAAGGGCCACGGGGGCGTATGGCGGGGGAAGTTGAACTGGTGGCAGCCGGCGCAGCGGGTGTTGTCGGTGAGCGCCGGATCTTCCTCGGCGGGATGGGCGAGGCGGGCCCACAGCGAGGGCGGTCCTGGCGTGCGCACCTTGCCCTCTCTCAGGTGGCAGACCGCGCAGCTCACCCCTTCTCCCGGAGCCCCAGCGGTGGGGTCAGCGGGCACCTTCAGGAGCGCGCCAGGACGCACGACAATGCCGTCATTCAGGGCATTGTGCTGGTCTTCAAGGGGCGCGTGACACTGCACACACCAGCCCTGGGGCCGGGGCGCCCACGCCGCTTGAAAGCGCGTGTTCGAGAAGGCCGCAGCATGGGCTGATCCCGACCACTGGCGGGCCACCCGACCGTGGCACCGGGCACACGTTCCGACCTCGGTGTCCAGCCCCACGGGGGCCTCCACAAAGAGGGTGCCGGTGCCGGGCTCGGGCGCAGCGGCCGCCACAGCGATGAGCAGGAGAGTGAGCATTGCAGTGCACTGGGGTACGCCAGTGTGCGCACTTGTGCGAGACAACTTCCCCGAACTGCGCGGAGCCCTCCATGTCCCCCACCCGCCAGCCCTATCCAAGCCTGGATGAGCTTGACGCATTCATCAGCGATCTGGCCACACGCTTGCCCGTCTGGGTGGAGGTGGTGGAGATCGGACGGTCCCTGCAAGGCCGGCCCATCACCCTGGTCACCTTGGGACGGCGGGACGGGGGACGGGACCACCGGCCGGCCTTCTGGCTGGATGCCGGCACCCACTGTGCCGAGTGGGCGGGGGTGTCCGCCGCGGTGGACGCGATGGAGCGCTGGACCCAGGGTCTGAGTGACGGCGGCGAGATGGCCGACTGGCTCAGCGACCACACCATCCACGTGGTGCCCTGCATCAGCCCCGATGGCTACGCAGCGATGCTGGCCGGCGCCCCCTACACCCGGAGCACCCTGCGCCCCCCGCCCAAGGGTGCGCTGCGGGTGGGCTGGTCACCCCAAGACATGGACGGCGACAGCGTTGTGCGTTTGTTGCGCTGGCGCCATCCCGCCGGGGCCTTTGTGGTCGACGAGGACGAGCCCCTGCACATGCGGATGCGGCGCCTCCAAGATGACCCCGACGACGCCTTCTTCGTTGCTGAGGAGGGCCAGTTCGTCAACTGGGACGGCAGCCGCTGGACCGGGGCCCCTCGGGAGTTCGGGCTGGACCTGAACCGCAACTTTCCGGGCAGCTGGCGACCGTTTTCGATGTTCGGCATGGACGCCGGCGCCTTCCCCGGCAGTGCGCCCGAGGCCCGGGCGGTGCTCGATGCGCTGCACGCCCGCCCCCAGGTCTCGGCCGCCATCACGCTGCACACGTTCACCGGCGCGCTGCTCCCGGCGCCGTACCGGGCCAACGGTCCCTTGAGCGAGGCCGACCAGATGCTCATGGGCGCCCTGGCCGAGGATGCCGTCGAGGGCACCGGCTACGACGCCATCGCTGTCCACCCCAACTTCACGTATGACCCCAAGAACCCCATCGGCGGCGTCTGGGCCGACACCTTGGCCACCGTCTTCGGTGTCGCGGGCTTCACGCTTGAGATCTGGGATCCCTTTGGCCCCGCCGGGGTCAAGCCGGAGAGTGTGGCCCGCTTCTTCCGCTCGCCCGAGCCTGAGGTGTTGCTGGGGCTCGTGCGCCACTACGCCGACCAGCCGGGAACCCGCCCGTGGACGGCCTTTGACCACCCCCAGCTCGGCGCGGTGGAGATCGGCGGGCTGGAGCTGCAGCGCACCGTGCGCAACCCCCCAGAAGCCGCCCTTCCTGCGGAGCTCGACCGGGTGTTCACCATCGTGGACCGGGCCAGGCGCGCCTTGCCCCAGGTGCGGTGCCGGTGTGTGGCGCGCTCACTGGGCAGTGAGAACATTGAACTGCGGGTCATCTTCGAGAACGCTGGCTTTCTGAACACCGGTGGCCTCGCCCATGCGGAGACGGTGGCGCGGGTGCCGGGGCTGCGCATGGAAGTGGTGGACGTCAACGGCGTGGTGGTCGATGTTCGCGACGTGGGCCACCTCGACGGCTGGGGTGCGACGCGGGTGGGGGCGGGCGCGATGCCCCTGATGCCGGGCTTGCCCAAGCGGGGCCACCGGGCTGTCGAGACCGTCGTGGTGACGGGGCAGGGGCCGTGGACCGTGCGCTGGCAGAGCACCCGGTCGGGGCGCGGCGCGGTGGTGGTCACTCCCTGAGTCCTTGCCGTCGCCGAAGACGGTGTCCACACGGGGGGATGCGCTGGTTCCTGCAACACCCCGACGCCGTGTTGCCGCTGGTGTGGCTCGGGGGCTTGGTCGGGCTGCGGCGCGCAGAACCCAGCCTGAGGCGCACCCTGAGTGCCCTCGTGTTGGTCCTCTTCGCCGGCCTGGGGCTCGCCTCAGCGCTGGGGTTGGTGGGGGGCATCTCGGGGCTCGTCGACCTCGAGGGCGTCACCCGGGACGGGGTGTGGTGGGCCGTGGCAGCGCTCCTGTTGGTGGGCGCCACCCGCAGCGATGCCCAGGTCGGCTGGGCCAGCGCACTGCCGCTGCTGCTGGTCGGCTGGCACGGTGGGGGTGCCCTGTGCGCGGGCGTGCTGATCTTGGCCACAGCGGGGCTGGAGGTGGGCCGCCGGGGGCGTGCACCGCTGCTCGGTGGGCTGGTCCTGCTCAGCCTGGCGACCTGGCTCGACCACGACCGCTTGGGGCTCTCGCTGGCCCTGCGACGGTGGGGGCTCGGCGTTGATCCCGCCGTGTTCATCGCCATGTTGGGCATCGCACTGACCAGCATGCTCGGCTGGGCGGCCGTGCTGGTGGGCGTCGTGGAGCGCTTGCCGACGGGGCCACCGGCTCAGCGCTTGGTGTAGACCGCCCAGTCGGTGTGGGTCTCGCCGTCCGCGCCCCGGAAGATCTGGGTGATCGTCAGTGCTCGCCCATCTTCAGACAGGTCCCGCCGGGACCGGTGAATCGACTTGCCGTTGCGGAAGCTGGCGCTGTCCAAGCGGCGCTCGGACACCCGGGTCATTGAGACCTCGTCGATGCCCCCGTCGGTGTGTTTGCGCCGGACGCCGTCGGGAATGGCGCCGTAGCTGGACGTCTGGCGGGTGCCATCGGCCTCCAGCCACTCCATGAAGACAAGGTAACCCACGCCATCTTCGACGATTGTATAGGTCGCCGAGCGCGGGGGCTGTCGGCTCTCGTAGCGGCACCGGCTGAGATCGAGGTCCCATGTGCCCGCGAAGAGATCGGCCATCTCAGCGCGCCTCCACAGTGAAGGTCATCTCGCCCGTGGCCTTGAGACGGTCCACCAGCGTGGATCCAAACGCCGTCGTGGGGGTGAGGATGCCCCCGCCATGGGCCGATGCGGGGATGTTATCTCGGTCGACCAAGAAGCACAGCGCCGCCTCGCACAACATGCGCACGGTGCTGCGGTTGCCCGGGTCGCCCTGGCTGGTGATGCGGACCACCGCCTTGCGCCCGGTGTCCGACACCCCGATGAAGCTCACGTCAAAGTGGCCATTGTCCATCGTGGCCTCGCTCGGGCCCTCCCCCGGTGCGGGGACGACGCTGCGCACGAGGCTGCGTCCCCAGGGGCGGGAGCCAAGCACCATGAACATGCCCATGCCGGCGGCGATCACGGCGCCCATGAGCCGGTTGGGGACCCGCATCGTCTCGCGGTACGCAAAGTCGTCGCCGTAGCCTTCGCCGCGGGCGGTCCACAGGGCGTCGCTGCGGCGGACCACGCGTGTGTTCACCGGTCCCATGAAGAACGGCGCCGTCCAACAGTCGAGATCGGCGTCGTGAACGGCTTCTTGGGGATCGTGGGAGCGCTCGGGGGCCTTGCCCGGCCGGGCGTCCGGTGGGTTCAGCAAGAACGGCTTGGCCAGTCGCCGGGCGTCGCCGGTCTCAAACATGTGGAGCGCCGAGTCCAGGGTGCCGCCGTTGACGCCGCCCTTGGCCCGAAAGGCGCTGCGGACCTCGCGGGTGCCTTCGTCGTGCACATCGCGGAAGTGACGCACCAACAACCACACGCCCAGCTCGCTGGGGATGGAGTCGAAGCCGCAGAAGGGCACGAGGCGGGCCCCCGATGCCTTGGCCACGCTCTCGTGCTGGTCGAGCATCTGACGCACCCAGGGGGTCTCGCCGGTGATGTCGACATAGTCCGTGCCCGCGGCCGCACACGCCGCGAACAGGGGACTGCCGTACTTGGCATAGGGCCCAGCGGTGGTGAGCACGACCCTTGTGCGATTTGCGAGAACATTGATTGCGACGTCATCGTGGGCGTCCGCAATGATCATCGCTGGACCGGTGGCGCCCCCGCCCAGCGAGCGTTGCACGGCGCGCAGCTTGGTGATGTTGCGGCCGGCGATGGCCCACCGCAGCCCCTCGGGCCCATGGGTCATCAGGTAGCGCGCGCACTGTCGGCCGGTGAAGCCCGTGGCGCCATACACGATGAGGTCGAGGTCGCGTGTCGAGTCGAGGTCCATGCGGGCGGCTAACCCGGAGCGTTGGCGCTCGGTGCACCCGGGTGGCAACCGCAGGCTGTCGTGCTCGTGGGGGTGAAGCCTCGGGCCGGGTCGGATAGTGCGACGGCCCCCGGAGGACCCGTGATCCCGTCAGCGCCCGTTTCCGACCCGTCCGCCGTGCAGGACCTTCAGTCCCTCATCAGCGACAGTGTGGCCGCCCCCATCGCCGCGTGGCTGGCCGAAGCCGGGGTCGAAGAAGCCCCCCAGCTCGCCGCCCCCACGGTGGAAGGCCCCGATCTTGCGATGCCCTGCCACAAGTACGCACGGGTGTTCCGCCAGCGTCCCCAGAGCATCGCCGAGCAAGCGGCGGCCCATGCCGAGACGGGTGAGCTGGTGCTCAAAGCCGAAGCGGTCAACGGGTTCTTGAACTTGTGGCTGGACTGGTCCGCACTGGCCCCCCGGGTCGTGGCGTGGGCCACCCAGAGCGCCGCTGCGGTCGGCCAAGGCGACGGCCTCCAGGGCCAAAAGATCGTCATCGAGTACAGCTCGCCGAACACCAACAAGCCCCAGCACCTCGGCCACTGCCGCAACAACTTGCTGGGCCAGACCGTCGGCACGCTGCTCGAAGCGGCCGGTGCTGAGGTCAAGCGGGTCAACCTGGTCAACGACCGGGGCATCCACATCTGCAAGTCGATGGTCGCCTACGCCCGGCTCGGTGAGGGTGCGACGCCCGAGTCCACCGGCAAGAAGGGCGACCACTTCGTCGGTGACTACTACGTGCGCTTCGCCAAGGCCTTGGCCGAGGAGTACGCCGCGGCCTTCCCCGAGGGCACCGCCGATGCCCCCACCCAAGCCGAGTTCTTCAATGGCGCGTCGGGGTGGGGCGCGGCGGCACGGGACATGCTGCTGCGGTGGGAAGCCAACGATCCCGAAGTGCGGGCGCTGTGGACCTTGATGAACAGCTGGTGCGAGGCCGGGTTCTGGGAGACTTACGAGCGGATGGGGGTGCGCTTCGACGGCATCGACCGCGAGTCTGGCACGTACTTGCTCGGCCGCAAGATCGTCGAAGATGGGCTAAAGTCGGGCATCTTCGAGCTTGACCCCAAGGGCACGGGCGCGGTGGTCTTCGACCAGTCCCGCATCGGGCTGGAGGGCCACAAGGTGGTGCTGCGGGCCGACGGCACCAGCCTCTACATCACCCAAGACCTGGGCACGGCGATGATGCGCTGGGCCCGGGACGGCTTCGACCGGGGTGTCTACGTCGTCGGCAACGAGCAGGACCACTACTTCCGCGTGTTGTTCGGCATTCTGGCCAGTGTGGAGCCCAAGCTTGAGGGCCGGCTGGTTCACCGGTCCTACGGCATGGTCGAGCTGACCACGGGCAAGATGAAGTCCCGCGAAGGCACGGTGGTGGACGCCGACGACCTGATGGACGACTTGCGCGACATGGTGCTGGAAGCCAGCGTGTCCGAGGGTCGGTGGGACGGCGTGAGCGAAGATGACCAGCGCGCCCGGGCGGAGGCCATCGGCATGGCGGGGCTCAAGTTCTTCTTGTTGAAGTTCAACCCCGAGCGCAATTTCATCTTCGACAAGGCCAACAGCATCGACATTCGCGGCGAGACGGGCCCCTATTGCCAGTACGCACACGCCCGCGCGGCGAAGTTGCTGGACAAGGCAGGGCCCGCGGTGGCGGGGGTCCCGCCCGACTGGAGCGCCCTGCACAACGACCCCAGCCGCAACGTGATGCAAGCGCTGCTGGCCATTCCCCGGGCAGCTCGCCAGGGGGCCGATGACATGGATCCGTCGCTGGTGACCCGTGCGACCTACGACCTCGCGAAGTCGTGGGCGAGCTTCTACAACCACCCGGACTGTCGGGTGATGGGGGCACCGCCGGCCGAAGCTGCGGCGCGGGTGGCGCTGGGGCGTGCGGTGCAGCGGGCGCTGGCGGGGCTTCTGGCCTTGCTGGGCATTGAGGCGCTCACCGAGATGTAGGACCCGGGGTCAACGCCTCCGGACCTCGGGCAGCCCGCCTGGGGGTCGGCGGCGGTTGACCCGCACTCAGGCGAGGCGCCCTCGGCCGTCAGGCTTCAAGTGCCCGGTGGGGGGACCGACTCGGAACTGTCGATGGCACGGCTGCAGAGCACCGCACACAGCCGCTCCAGGCCGGCTTGATCGGTGGCATCGAAGGCGTCGGGCTCGGCACTGTCGACATCGAGAACGCCGACCAATAAGCCATTGTCATCAATGAGTGGCACCACGATCTCAGACTTGCTGCGGCTGTCGCAGGCGATGTGGCCGGGAAACGCGTGCACGTCGGGCACAACCACGGTGGTCATCGACGCGGCGGCGGTCCCACACACGCCCCGACCCAGCTGGATCCGCAAGCAACCCAGCGTGCCCTGGTAGGGGCCGACCACGAGCTGGTGGGGATCGTCGGGGTCCACCAGGTAGAAGCCGGTCCAGAAGAAGCGTGGCGCAAATGCACTGGTCAGCAGCGACACGGCGGTGGCCAGGCGGGCGATGCGGTTGGGCTCCCCGTCCAGAATTGCGGTCAGCAAGTCCGCGAGAGCGACGTAGCGACCGGCCTTGTCGTCGGGCAGGTCGTCGATGAGGTCGGCGTCGGCCATGGGGCTTCCTGGGGCAGTCCGGCCGGCACTTATGCGGGTGGCCTTCGCGGAGCACGCCCTCCGGACCGGGCTTCTCGCATCGCGATGTAGCGGCGCAGGGGGCTGTCTTGTTCGGCTTGGGTGAGGGTCAGGGCCCGCCGCAGCGCGTCGTCGAGGGCCCCAAACCACTTCTTTTGGCTGGGGAACAGGTTGTCCATGCCGATCTCCGCCGCTGCACCGGTGCGCTTCAAGATGCGCATGGCGTCGGGGCGCATGCCGACGAGGATGAGGTGGCGGCCCTGGTCCCGCAAGTTCTTGGCGACGGCCGCAAACACCGTGGCGGTGGTGATGTCCATGCCCTGGGTGCGCTTGAGTCGCACCACGAGGGCTTGGATGTTGGGCGGGGCGACCGCTTGGCTGAGTCCATCGCGGAGCTCACCGGCGGCCCCGAAGAACAACGACCCCTCCACATGGAGCACCCGCACTTGTTGGCACTGGTCTCCCGAGCCGCTGCGGATCTCGCGCAGCCGTCCGCGGGCGTCGACCGCCAGCTCCCGAATCACGAGCAGCCGCGCCCGCCGCAGGAACAGCACAATGCTGATGGTCACGCCCAAGTAGATGGCGTGATCGAGCCTGAGGGTCCACGTGCCGATGACGGTGGCGACGAAGGCTGCCCCGTCCCCCCAGCCCGCGCGGAAGGTCTGGCGAATGCGGGGGATGTTGACCAGATCCCAGGCCACCACGACCAACAAGCCCGCCAGTGCAGCGATGGGGATGCGGTCGATGAGGGGGCCGGCCACCAGCAGTGCAACGCTAGTGAGAATGCCGACGAACACGCCAGACAGGCGGGTCTTGGCCCCGGCGCTGTGGTTGAGGGCCGACCGGCTGAGGCTGCCCGAGACGGGGTAGCCACCGGTGAAGGCCGCCGCGAGGTTGGACAGGCCCTGGCCGACGAACTCCACCGAGATGTCGAGTCGGTCTCCGGTGCGGTCGGCGATGGACCGACCCACGGCGCTGCTCTCTACCAAGGACAGCACGGTTGCGGCAAAGGCAACCACCAACAGCCGCGAGTCCATCAAGGTGGGCACGGTGAACGGGGGCAAGCTGGCGGGCACGGGCGCGAGGTCGCCCACGGTGCTGACCGCGCTGTCCAAGCCCAGCAAGACGGTGCCGATGGAGGCCAGGGTGAGCCCCAGCAGGGCGGAGGGCAGCTTGGGCGCGAGGGTGCGAATGCCCACCACCGCGGCGGCAGCGGCAAACCCGACCCCCAGCGCCACCGGGTTCAGGTCGCCGAGGCCCTGGGTCCAGCCGACCACCTTGGCGACGATGTTGCCCGAAGCCTCCGGGGTGCCGGTGAGGTTGGAGAGCTGCCCCACACCGATGAGAACGCCCGCGCCCGTGATGTAGCCGAGCACGACGGGTGCCGAGATGTAGTCGACCACGCTGCCCAGCCGCAGCGCCCCGGCGGCGACCTGCATGACGCCCACCATGAAGGCGAGGCTGATGGCGATCTCGACGGGAGAGGCCCCGACGGACACGGCCAAGGCAGCGACACCGCCGCCGACGAGCAAGCTGACGGCATTGCTGGGGCCAGCGACCACGTGGCGGGAGCTGCGAAAGATGCTGCCCACGATGGCCGGGAGCACCGATGCATAGAGCCCGGCGGCCGGCGGAAGCCCCGCGATCAGCGCGTAGGCGACCCCCTGAGGCACGGCCGTGAAGGTGACCGCGAGCGCCGCCAGCACGTCCTGGGTCACGTCCTTGGTGCGGACGCCACGGAGGTCGAGAAATGGGAGGAAGCGATTCATCGGGCGGGCCCTATGCAGGCTCGTCCACCATGCAAGAACGGGTCCGGCAACAAACGTCTGGATCTGCTGAACTTGGTTCAACCCACCTGTTTCAAGTTGGCTCGTTTGTTGAACCATGAAATGAGATGACACAGGGTGGGAAGCCGGGCCACGCGTGGGGACGGGGTCACAGTGTCTGGATCGAGACTTGCATGGCAAACACCCACACGGGACGCCCTGTCACAATGGCTTCCTGTGCGACGGCGCTCCGATGGAGCGTGAAGACCGCGCCCCCCCGGCTCTGACCCCCCGCTCCACCCAAGGGACGAGATGAACTACGGCTTTGTCGTCGACAACCGCAAGTGCATCGGTTGTCACGCCTGCTCGACGGCGTGCAAGAGCGAGAATCAGGTGCCTCTGGGGGTGAACCGGACTTGGGTGAAGTACACCGAGACGGGCCGCTTCCCTGACACCTCTCGACACTTTCAGGTCACCCGGTGCAACCACTGCGCCAACCCACCCTGCGTGCGCATCTGCCCCGTCGGCGCGATGTACCAAAAGGACAACGGCATCGTCGAGTTTGACTCGGCGGAGTGCATCGGGTGCAAGGGCTGCCTCCAGGCGTGCCCCTACGACGCCATCTACATCGACCCCGACACAGGCACCGCGGCCAAGTGCCACTACTGCGGCCACCGGGTCGAAAACGGCATGGAGCCCGCGTGTGTGGTGGTCTGTCCCACCCACGCCATCGTCGCCGGCGACCTCGACGACCCCTTGTCTGAGATCAGCCGGATGATTGCCGACAATGCCGTCACGGTGCGCAAGCCAGAGCAGGGCACGGCCCCGAATCTCTTCTATGTCAATGGCCACGCGCCGAGCATGCACCCCACCGCCACGGAGCGGGAGCCCGCGGGCATGATGTGGGCCGAGGTCCAGCCGCTGCACGGCAAGAAGGCGCCCGCCTACACCGATGAGCACCACGGTCGGCGCTTCCCGGTGCGTCTGAATTTTGGGGCCGACAAGGACCGGGCCGAGGGCATGCCCCAGGGTGTGCCGACCGGCGGGCCCATCCAGATTGGCCAAGGCACCGCCGCCGAACAGATGGTGCAGGTGGCCTACAACGCCCAACACAAGGTGCCCTGGCACTGGCAGGTGCCGGCCTACCTGGTCACCAAGGGCATCGGCGCGGGCCTGCCGTTGTTGATGGCGCTCGGGGCGCTTGGGGCCTTCGAGATGAGCGCTGAGGTGGGCGCCATCGGCGGCATCACGGCCATGGCTTTTCTGCTGCTGACGACGGTGTTGCTCGTCGCCGACCTGGAGCGCCCCGAGCGCTTCTTGCGCATTGTGTTTCGGCCCCAGTGGCGGTCCTGGCTCACCCGCGGGGCCTTCATTCTGATCGCGTTTACCAACTGGGTGTTGCTGTGGACGCTCTTCGAGGTTGCCGCGTGGCAGGGCATCTTCGATGGTCCCGTGCTGCGCGGACTCTTCGCGGTGGTCACCCTCCCGCTGGGCATTGGCGCCGCGATCTACACGGCGTTTTTGTTCGCCCAAGCTGAAGGCCGCGACCTCTGGCAGAGCCCGCTGTTGCCGGTGCACTTGCTGGTCCAGTCCGTCATGGTGGGCGGCGCGGCGTTGGCGGTCATCGACCCCAACAACGCTGTCGCACTGTGGGCCCTGGCCGGCGGCATCGTGGCGGATCTGTTCGTCATGCTGACCGGTGAGTTTGGCATCCCCCATGCCAGCGAGGTGGCCGCGAAGGCTGCCCATGAGATCACCCACGGTCGCTACAAGATGCACTACCGCATCTCGCTGATTGCCGGTCACATCGTGCCTCTGGCCCTGCTGGCCACCGGGCTGGTCCCCCTCGCGGTGCTCGCCGCCCTCACCACCGTCGTGGGCCTGTACTTCTACGAGTACGCCTTTGTCATGGCTCCCCAAGAGGTCCCGAACAGCTGATGGCCACTAGCACCCTCTCCCAGTTGTTTCAGGCCATGCTCGGGCTCACGCTCGACCGGTCTTCCGATTCTCCCGCATCCCCTGCACGGGCGGCCTCTCCGTGGGTGGGCGACCCGCCAGAGGCCCACCCTGTGCTGCGGGACGACAGCTTTGCACCGACCGACAAGACGCCCATCAACCTCAGCCATGTGCGCCACCCCGACGGCCGGATGTCCAGCTATCCGCCGGCGGAGCACTGGAACGACTGGGTCGAGTACGACGGCAAGCACTGGCCCCGCAAGGTCGCGCGGCGCTACACACTCGTGCCCACGATCTGCTTCAACTGCGAGAGCTGCATGTGGGCTGTTGGCCTATGTCGACAAGTCTACGTTTGAGATTCGCAAGTTTGAGGGCAACCCGGCCCATCCCGGGTCGCGAGGGCGCAACTGCGCCAAGGGACCGGCCACCCACAACCAGATCTACGACCCCGAGCGCATTCTCTACCCACTCAAGCGGGTGGGGGCCCGGGGTGAGGGCAAGTGGAAGCGGGTGTCGTGGCGAGAAGCGATGGACGACATCGCCGCCAAGATGCGGGCCAGCCGAGAGGTCCGTCGCGACGGCATCATGTACCACGTGGGCCGCCCCGGCGAAGACCACTACACCAACCGGGTCATCACGGCTTGGGGCGTCGACGGTCACAACAGCCACACCAACATCTGCTCGGCGGCGGCCCGTGCGGGCTACTTCTTGTGGTCGGCCGGTGACCGGCCCAGCCCGGACCATGCCAACGCCCGGGTGATTCTGCTCGTCAGCAGCCACCTCGAGACCGGTCACTACTTCAACCCCCACGCCCAGCGCATCATCGAAGCCAAGATGAACGGCGCGAAGATCGTGACGTTTGACCCGCGACTCAGCAACACGGCGTCCAAGTCGGACGTGTGGTTGCCGAGCTGGCCGGGCAGCGAGTCGGCGATTCTGTTGGCGGTGGCCAACCACCTGATCCAAAACGACCTCTACAACCGAGAGTTCGTGCGGCGGTGGGTCAACTGGAGACCTTCTGCTGAGGAAGCGTCGCCGGCCCACTTGCCGGAGCTGCCCGCGGGCGAGGCCACGTTCGAGGACTTCGACCGGATGCCTCAAGTCGCTGTACGCCGAGTTCACCTTCGAGCGGGCCGCCGAGGAGTCCCAGGTGCCCATCGAGCGCATCGCGAGACCGCGAGTATCGTGGCCGAGGCCGGCGACCGGCTGGCCGCCCACATGTGGCGCGCGGCTCGATCGGCAACCGCGGCGGCTGGCAGGTCGCGCGCTGCCTGTTCTTCGTCAATGTGCTGACGGGCAGTGTGGGCACCAAGGGCGGCACCAGCTTGAACAGCTGGAACAAGTTTGTGCCCAAGCCCTATCGCCAGCCGCCGCCCTTCAATGCATGGAACGAGCTGCACCTGCCCCATGAGTGGCCGTTTGCGTTCTATGAGATGAGCTTTTTGCTGCCCCACTTCCTCGAAGAGGGCCGGGGCGACGTGGATGTGTACTTCACGCGGGTCTACAACCCGATGTGGATCAACCCCGACGGCTTCATGTGGCTGAAGGCGCTGCGGGACGAGTCGAAGATTAAGTTTCATGTGGCGCTCACGCCGACGTGGAATGAGTCTGCATACTTTGCGGACTATGTGCTGCCGATGGGTCACTCGGGCGAGCGCCATGACCTGATGAGCCAAGAGACCCACGCCGGCATGTGGATTGGGTTTCGCCAGCCCGTGCGGCGGGTGGCGATGGAGCGGGCCGGCCGCAAGGTGCGGTACACCCACGAAGCCAACCCGGGCGAGGTCTGGGAAGAGGCCGAGTTCTGGGTGGAGCTGACGGGTCGCATGGACCCCGACGGCAGCTTGGGTGTGCGCAAGTATGTCGAGAGCCCCAAGCGGGAAGGTGAGCTCATCACCCAAGATGAGTACTGGTCGTGGATCTTCGACCACAGTGTGCCGGGGCTGCCCGACAAGGCCGCCGCCGAGGGGCTCAGCCCGCTGGCCTACATGCGCAAGTACGGTTGCTTTGAGGTCAAAGAGAGCAACTACGTGCCTTATGAAGAAACCGTCGCAGAGGGCGGTGTGGAGATTGATGGGGTGCAGCGCCGGGGCTTTGGCACCCCCAGCAAGAAGCTGGAGTTCTTCTCGCCCACCTTGCATGACTGGGGCTGGACCGAGCAGCAATACACCATCCCCTGGTCGCTGGAGAGCCACGTCTCGCCGCGGAACATCAACCGCGACAAGGGCGAGATGATCCTGCTGCCCAACTTTCGGTTGCCCACGCTCATCCACACCCGCTCGGCGAACTGCAAGTGGCTGTATGAGATCAGCCACGCCAACCCCATCTGGATGCACCCGAGCGACGCCGCGCGCCTTGGGTTGCGCACGGGGGACTTGGCCCGTGTCGAGACGCAGATCGGCTGGTTCATCGACAAGGTCTGGCTGACCGAAGGCATCAAGCCCGGCATCATCGCCATGTCCCACCACCTGGGCCGCTGGCGCTTGCGGGACAGCGACGGGGTGAACAAAGGCATGAGTGGTCTGGCCCAGCTCGACGAGAGCCCCGGGGGAGAACACAAGCTGCGCATGTTGAGTGGGGGCAAGGCTTGGGAGTCGTCTGACCCCGACACCGCCCGCATCTGGTGGGAAGACGTGGGTGTGCACCAAAACCTCACTCACGCAGTGCAGCCCGACCCGGTCTCGGGCCACCATGTGTGGCTGCAGAAGGCGCTGAGCGTGCGCAAGGCCCGTCCCGGTGAACAACACGGCGATGTGTTTGTCGACACGAAGAAGTCGATGGCCATCTACCAAGAGTGGAAGGCGCTGACGCGGTCGGCCGCGGACCACTCGCCCAACGGCATGCGGCGGCCCTATTGGCTGAAGCGGCCGCTCAAGCCGGTCAAGGCGGCGTACTACATGCCGGGGCGCGGGCCCAAGTCGGAAGACCAGTGAGCGGTCCGTCGCCAACGGGGCCCCACTCCCTCGCGATCGCCCGGGGGCGGGCCTACGACTTGTTGGGGGGCTTGTTTCGCCGGGGACCGGTTCGAGTTGATCACTTGCGCCAGGTTGCTGCGCTCAAGGAATTTGTCCCCTATGACGCGAACGACGATGCCTTCGCGGAACACTACCGGGTGTTGGTGCAAGAGGTGCCGCCCTTCGAGAGTGTGTTTCTGGAGCCCTTGGCGCTGCTGGGCGGGGTGTGTTCCAGCGAAGTCCGCACCCACATGGCCCGAGGGGGCTTCACGCCGGATGACAGCGACGCCGAGCCGGATCACATCGGCACGGAGCTGGCGTACTTGGCCCACTTGTGTGGGGCCGAGGCCGATGCGTGGCACGATGGGTTGGAGGGGGTGGCCCGGCGGCTGCAAGCGCTGCAACGGGAGTTTTTGGCGTTGCACTTGATGCGGTGGCTGCCCGCCCTTGTGGTGGCGCTGGGTCAGGTGGACACGGGCTTGTACGTGCACGCGGGCCGGCTGGTGCTGACCATGGCGGCGGACCACTTGGGCGAGGGGCTGCCCGAGGACGACCTGCCCGAGCTCGAAGACATCCTCAGCAATGAGCGCACAGGGCTTCGCCAGGTCGGGGACTTCATCGCGGTGCCCCGGAACCTGGGCGCGCTGCCCACCCCCCAGTGGATTCGCGGCGTGGGACGGGGGGCTGGCGCGGCGTCGGGCTTTGGCAAGCGGGGGATGCTGTTTGAGAACTTGCTCCAGACGGCGGTTCGCCAAGGCCGGCTGGGGGCGCTGATGGCCGAGCTGGACACCGCGCTGGAGGCCCTTCAGGACGAGAGTGCAGCGCTGCCGGGTGGTGCGCGGTGGGCGCGCCGAGTGGGCGAGAGCCGACAGATGCTGGCCCGGATGGAGGCGGCCCGGGTGGCGGCTGGCTGAGCGGGCTGGCCAACCTTTCTGCAGAAACCGTGGCAGGAGTCGTGCGGGACTGCGTGGGACGGGGTGTTTTCTCCCGTGAGAGTGCCCATGCGAATCCAAGGCCAGCCGGGCGTCACCGCCTTTCTCCTGCTACCTGCAGAAGCGCCTGTGGAGCGGTCTTCAGGGCCGGACCGTCGTGCTCCCAAGGCCGCGATCCCTGGTGCAGTGCCGGAACTGCCCGGATATGAAGCCCCCCAAGATACTGATCAGTGCAGTATCTTGAGCAAGTCCGACACGCTGGAGTCGGCCTCGACCGTGTGTCGCATCGGGCGGTCCTGACACACGTCGTAGTGGTTGCGCCGGCCGTCCTTTTGCACGTTCAGATACCCGCCCTCGGCGAGGTCTTTGAGGATGCGCTGCACCGCACGTTCCGTGATGCCGATGCGCACGGCCAGATCCCGAATCCGCATGTTCCCGTCATCGGACAGGCACAGCAGCACGTGGGCGTGGTTGGTCAGAAAGGTCCAGTGTCCCATGGGTCTCTCGGCTTGGGGGCACTGTCTACCACGCCGGCGTGTGGGGGCCCCGACTCGGACGAGTCGACTCGACCAGACTTGGGGCTGACCGGGCCGCACCTTCGTTGTGAGGACAATGCGCCGGATCGCGGACCGGGTGAGGCTGGACGCATCACTGGAGTGACCTTGATCCCCTACCTGCTCGCCGCCCTCGCCATCTGGTTCGTCCAGACCTTGATCCCCAGCAGCGTGCGCTACATGTCGGGGGGCACCGGAGCGCTGGCGCCCAACCTCAAGGATGCCCTGTCTGGACGGGACGCGCCGCCCGCCATGCCGGTGATGGGCGCTCGCGCCTTGCGCGCCCAGAACAACCTATTGGAGGCTCTTGTGGTCTTCATTCCCGTCGCACTGTTGCTGGAGATGCAGGGCCAGACCGGGGGCTGGGCGGTGCGGGGGGCGACGGTCTTTCTGGGCGCCCGGCTGCTCTATGTGCCGGCCTATATGTCAGGGATTCCCGGCGTTCGGAGCGCCATCTGGGCCACTGGACACCTGGGCCTCGCGATGATGGTGCTCAGCCTCGTCGGTGTGCTGGCCTGAGCGAGTGATCTTGCCTCGGGGCCGCTCAGTGGTCGAGGCCCCGGTCCCACAGCGCGCCGGCCCATCCCAGGGCCGCGGTCGCCAGCGTCGGGTCGTCCATGGCCACCGAAGTGCCGTGGTACAGCTCCAAGCCGGAGTAGGACCAGTTCGCGTCGCTGACCATCACCCGCTGGTCGCACACCAGCATCTTCGCGTGCACCAGCTCCGAGACGCTGGCGGTGCGCACGGCCAGCCCCGACGCGCTCAGCCGCTCGATGGCCGCGGTGTTGATGCTGTTGTCGCGGATCCACTCCGAGTCGTCCAGCAGCACCTTCACGTCGATGCCCCGGTCATGGGCCGCCTCGATGCCGTTGAGCAGCACGTCGATGGACGACCCCGGGTAGCGAGCGTCCCAGGCCAGCGCGTACATCACCAGCATCACGGTGTCGTCCGCGGACTCCAGGCAGCTCGAGTACCCCTCAATCACGGCGTCATCGGCATAGACGACGGCCGCATCACCCGCGGGGGCATGGCCGGGGGTGGCCTCGGGATCGGCCCAGACCGCGTCGAACCAGGCCGACAAGGCAGCGACGGCGGCGGGGTCGTCCACTTGCAGGCTGACCTCTCGGTTGGTCTGCAGCGCGCTCTGGGACAGGTTGTGAGACCCGTTGAACGCGGTGTTGTCGATGATCCACAGCTTGTTGTGGGTGGTGCGCTCCGGCGAGTCGAGCAACACCCGCGCGCCGCGGTCTTCGAGGGCCGCGAGCACGTCGAGGATGCCAGTCGACGTCTCATCAGCCAGCACTTGAACATCCACGCCCCTGGCCGCTGCATCACCGATCGCATCGACCAGCTCGTCCACGGCGGGGGAGCCCGACCAGATGGTGTATTGGGCGACTTGCACCCGCTGGGTGGCCGTCTGCAATGCAGCGAGAACGGCCGGTTGAAGTGTGTTGTCGGCAAAGAACTGTGGCGCGGTGGCCACCGGCGTCCCGTCGTCGGGCAGGGGGGTCTCGTCCAGGCCTTCGCCAAGCGTGGCGCTGTCTTTGGGCGCCGGTGAGGACGTGGGGGTGCAGGCCACCAGAGCGGCGAGGAGGAGGGGCGATCGGAACACGAGACTGGCTCTCCGCGGGCGGGCCACAACCGGCTATCCTGGCCGTGGACCTGGAGTCTGCCCGTGGGAACCTCATCCTCTGTTGTGTCGCCGGTGCTGCTGGTTGTGCTGTGCTCCGCTTGGGGCTGCTCGGACTACCGCTTCGACAAGGTGGAGCCGGTCATCCCGACGCCCACCTTCCCGGTGCTCGAGGTCGACCCGTCGGCCATTGAGGGCGGTGCGGCGTGTGGTGAGCAGTCCCACGCGGTGACGCTGAGCAATGTCGGCGATGCGCTGCTGAACATCACTGATCTGGAAGTGGAGGGGGAGGGCTGGACGCTCGCGCTGGCCCCGAGCTTGCCGGCGAGCATTGCGCCCGACGATGTGCTGGTGGTGGAGCTGGTGGGTGGGGGCGGTCCCGCGGCGCTGGTGGTGCGCTCCGACGACCTGGACCGGCCCGAGGTGCGCGTGGCGGTCGAAAGCGAGGTGGACCTGCCGCCGGCGATCTCGCTGGACGTGGTGGGCGACGGCGGGGTGCTGTCGATCGGCGCGGTGGAGACCCTGGTGGCGACGGTGAGCGACGAGCTGGCCGAGGGGATGACGGTGTCGTGGAGCACCGATCTGGAGGGTGTCTTCGCGACCAGTGAAGCGGACGAGGACGGTGTGGCGACCACAGGATGGGTGTCCCGGGACCGACTTGCTGGCGCCCAAGTGCTGACGGTGACGGTGACCGATGGGTGCGAGAACACCGCGAGCGACAGCATTCCGTTGTGCCAAGCGGAGGGCTATGTCGCCGATGAGCTGGACCTGGGCGATTGGCACTTTGAGGGCACGGCGGAGTGGGATGCGTCCCGTGAGGTGGTGGAGCTGACGTCGCTGGACCCCTTTGCGGTGGGCACGGCCTTTCACACGGCCCAGGCGGTGGGTGGCGACGCGGTGGTGATTCGCTTCGACTTTGAGACGGGCGGGGGCACGGGGGCCGACGGCTTGAGCCTGACCGCGCTCGATGTGGACCGCATGACGGGCTTCATGGGCGCGCCGGGCTGTGCGCTTGGCTACGGCGAGGCCCATGAGTCGTGCATCGAGGAGGGCGAGGCGCTGCCCGGCTGGTCGCTGGAGATCGACACCTACTACAACCCGACGATCGACCCGAGCTCGAGCAACCACATGTCGCTGACGTTTGACGGCGACTTGGATGCGTGGGCGGTGTGGACCGATCTGGAGGACGTGGAAGACACGGGCTGGCACACGCTCGAGGTGGTGGTGGCGGCGCCAGACATCACCGTGACCCTCGATGGGGACGTCATCATCGACGCATCGGTGGTGGGCTTTGTGCCCTTTGATGCGTTTGTGGGCTTCACGGCGGCGACGGGTGCGGACACGAACCGCCATGGGATTCGAGGGTTGGAGGTCACCGGCGACACCTGCGAAGACTGGGTTCCCTTGTAGGTTTGTGCCGCGCAAATCGCGCAGCCCAAACCTACGCATCTTTGGTGGGGGCGCTGCCCCCACGCCGCGCCCAAGGGCGCTCCCCCGTGGTTTGTGCCGCGCAAATCGCGCAGCCCAAACCTACGCATCTTTGGTGGGGGCGCTGCCCCCACGCCGCGCCCAAGGGCGCTCCCCCGTGGTTTGTGCCGCGCAAATCGCGCAGCCCAAACCTACGCATCTTTGGTGGGGGCGCTGTCCCCACGCCGCGCCCAAGGGCGCTCCCCCACGGCATCCTCGTGCCGAGGCTGCCGCCGGCCGGGCGGGGACCGGCCGGGTCCTGGGCCCAAAGCCTCCCGTGCTCCCGCTGGCGGCTGGGGGGCCGTGTGATGCAATTGTGTCGCCGTCCGCCGTCTGCCGTGCCCCCAGATCCGGCCAGGGTAGTACAAGGTGACGGCAGGATGGCGAGAGGTCGGCCCGCCAACTCTGCCCCGGGTGCCCGCTCATGACCCCATCCTCCGTGTCGGTAGTGGTCCCGGTTCGTGACGGTGGCGCGCCCTTCGCGCTGTGCCTCGATGGCATCGCGTCTTCTGACTATGACCTGCTGGAGGTCATTGTGGTCGACGACGGGTCGGCCGATGGCTCCGGTGAGCTTGCCCGCGAGCGGGGCTTCGCCGTGCACACCCACGCCAAGAGCCTGGGCCCCGCCGCCGCCCGAAATGCCGGTGTCGCGGCGGCGAGCGGTGACCTTGTGGTGCTCGTGGACGCCGATGTGGTGGTCCGTCCCGAGACCATTGGCCAGCTTGTCGCCTTCTTAGAGGGGGAGCGGTCCCGGGGCAGCGCCGTCGTCGCGGCGAGCGCCAGCTACTGTGCAGACTCGCGGGTGGCAGGCTTTGGCAGCCGCTACCTCAACCTCAAGCAGCGGGCCTTTCAACAGCACCTGCCCCCGGTGGCCAACACCGCATGGACGGCGGCCTTTGGCATCTGGCGCGACGCCTTTGTCGCCAGCGGAGGCTTCGACGACGCACAGCGCCACGCGGCGGCGGATGACCTTGTGTTGGGTTGCCGGGTGCGGGCCACGGGCGCCGAGCTGGCCTTTCTGCACAAGACCGAAGTGGAGCACCTCAAGGAGCTGAGCGTGTGGGGGGTGCTCGCCTTTCACCACGTCCATGCGCGGGAGTGGACCCGGGCGGCCCCCCGCTACCGCGCGCTGCTGCCGGCGAAGACCCGCAACTCTCGTCGAGCTGTCGGGAACACCCTGCTGGCGGTCTCTCTGGTGCCCCAGCTCGCGTGTGCGGTCCTCGGTCCACCGGGGCTGCGCACCGCCGCCGCCGCAAGCTCGGTGGGCACGCTGGGGGTGGCTGCGCTGTGGAACGCCGCCTTCTTGCGGGACGTGGCCCGGCTTCAGGGTACAGCCTTCTCGGCGATGTGCCTCCCCCTCGTCCTCGCCGAAGGGGTCGCCAACGCCACCGGAGTGGCCGCGGGGCTGGTCGCCAACGCCCTGTCCGCTCCTCCTGTCCCTTCTGCCGTCCTGCCGGAGCCCGCATGAACCTCCCGATGTCCAACGCCGAGCTGATGGGTCGGTTCCTCGGCCAAGGTTGGAAGCGCCGTGCCGACCGGGGTGGGCCCATCTTCGTCACCATGTTTGTGACGAGTCGATGCAACTCAAGGTGTGGGCACTGCTTCTACCTCGACACAATGTTGGAGCGAAAGGGCGAGGGTGAGCTGACCTTGGACGAGTACCGTGCCATTTCCAAGTCGATGCCGCCGTTCACGAAGCTGTTGGTCAGCGGGGGTGAGCCCTTCATCCGCAAGGACCTGCCCGAGATCCTCGACGCATTCTACCAGAACAACGGCGTGGGCCAGTTCACAATCCCCACCAATGCGACGTTCCCGGACCGCATCGCCGATGGGATGTCGTGGCTGGCGGCCCGGGCACCGAGGGCGTTTATCCAAGTGCAGATCTCCATCGACGGGGTGGGTGAGGACCACGACCGGGTGCGCAAGACGCCGGGCAACTTTGCAAAGCTGGTCACGACGGTCGAGAAGCTGAAGGCTGCCCAGAAGCGCTTCCCCAACATTGACGTCATCTTCAACTTCACGCTCACCAAGTACACGGTGCCCGTGGTGCGCGATGTCTGCGAGTTTCTCGACAAAGAGGTCGGCACGAAGAGCCTGCACATGAACATGGTGCGGGGCAACCCCCACGAGCCAGAGACCCTCGAGGTCACGCCGGAGCAACACGCTGAAGCGGTGCGCACGGTGGCGGAGTTCTTTGGGGCCGGAAAGGGCCGTCAGGACTGGCAGTCACGGGTGTTCGGTCGGCTGTTTGCGGCGCGCAAGACCGTGACGATGGGACGGATCCATGGCGTGGCCGGCGAGACGGGGGACGTGCCGTATGTTCCGTGCAAAGCGGGGCTTCTCAATGTTGTGTTGCAGGAACAGGGCGACGTGCATGCGTGTGAGCTGATCGACCGTCCCTTGGGCAACCTGCGCGACGTGGGGCTCGACTTCATGCGCATCTGGGATGGCGATGAGCTGCGCGGCTTTCGGGAAGAGATCCTGAAGAACCGCTGCACGTGCACCCACGAGACCAACGTGTCGTCCAACTTCTACTTTTCGCTGCCGTCGTATGTGCGGCTGGCGAAGGAGCTGGTGCGACCCAGCCGGTGACGCTCAGCCGGTGACCCGCTTGAGGAACTCGGTCTTCAGGTAGATCGCCGTGCCGTTGACCCGACCTTCCACATGGGTGGGATCGTCGATGATGCGGATGTTCTTGACGAGGGTGCCCCGCTTGGCGGTGAAGCCGGCCCCCTTGACGGCGAGGTCCTTGATGAGGGTGACGGCGTCGCCATCTTGGAGGGTGGCACCGTTGCTGTCGATGACCTTTGGGGCCCCGTCATCGGCGGCGGCCAGCCCGGCCTCGGCCCAGGCGCGGGTGTCGTCGTCCATCCAGATCTGGTCGCGCAGGTCGGTGGCCCAGGGCGCGGGGATGCGGTGGAGCAGCCGCCAGGAGAGCACCTGCACGGGGGCCACGGCGGACCACGCGGACTCCCGCAAGCAGAACCAGCGGTTGTCTTCGAGAGTGCCCTCGGCGTCGATGCCTTCGGTGCAGTCGGAACACAGCAAGACCGCACCATCGGCGTCGTCGGGGCCGTGGGAGACGGCGAAGGCAGCCAGTCCAGCGGTGCCGGCGCACAGCTCACAGTGGTTCGCGGCGCGGGTGTTGAGCTCGATCTCGATGGACATTGGGCCTCAGGGCACGGGGGGCGGGGCATCTGGCCCGCTGGTTGAGGTCTGGCCACCGATCTTTGTGTCGTGTGTTTGGATTCTGGATCTGGACATCATGGGTTGAGCTGGGACACGACCGTTTGAGCCGAGCGCAGGGCCGTGTGGAGCCCGCGACCCGGGGCCACTGCGCCGGGTTAGCCGCGCCCTTTCTGCTGGAGTCTCTGTTGCATCCCTTCTTGCGCGCCATTCGTCGAATCGGTCACGATGCCCCTGTGATCGACCTTTCCGGAAGCACCCTGACGTGGCATCAGGACGGCGAGCCGATCGCCCAGGCCAGCTTCCTGCCCATCTTGTGGTGGTCCGAGTCCGGCCATGTGGCGGTGTGGGCCCAGGACCTGCCGGAGATGTCCGGGGCGCGCCATCCTGCAGTGACGCCGGTCGCCGACGCCCAGCTCGACCCCCTCGACAACGACGGGGTGCACGCACTGGTGGGGAAGGTGGCCAAGGACAACGGCCTGAGCTTGGTAACGGCGGTGCCCTGGAAGGGAGGGCTGCTGTTTGTGGGCCTCACCGAGGGTGGGCTGGCCGAGGGCGTGGACGTGCCGCCGCCCCCCGATGAGGAGCAAGTCGCACAGCGCTTCGCGACGCTGGCCCACGCCCTGGTGCCCGACGACGAGCTGCCCGCCCAGCTGCAGTTCATGGCCACGGAGCTGCAGGACATGCTGGTGGAGGACATTGACGCGCCCACCGATCCGGCGGCGGTGCTGCTGCGCAAGCTGATCTTGGCCCTCCGCCAGACGAGCACCAAGATCGACGAGAACACCGTGGCAGCGGTGCAACACACGGCGGCGGGGGTGCTGGAGCGCGCCCGCCAGGCCACGTCGCTCACTCCGCCGGGAGACCTGCTGGTGGCGGTGTTGCGCTGGATGCGTGCGCCCGGTGGTGATGACCTGCTGGGCGCCCGGATTCACGCCCGCTTTGAGATCCTGGTGGGCCAGGGTGAGCAAGGCGCCCAGGTGTTGGCGGAGTCGCTGGCGCTGGGTGTCGACAAGGGGCTCGGGATTGCTGGTCTGCAGGCCATCTTCACCCGTGCGGGCAGTGGCGTGGACGGCGCGGCGGAGCTGGTGAGTGCGGCGGTGGCCCGACTCGATGGCTGAGCGTGACAAGAACGCCCTGGTGGCGGGCTTTCGCACGGTGTTGCGGGCCCAGCTTGACACGCTGGGGCGCAGCAGCGGCGCAGCCCGGGACGGCACGCGGGTCGACGGGGACCACCGCCCGGCGAACCGGGGAGAGCGGGGTGCGGTGTCGGCCCAGGGCTACCTGGCCCATGGGCTCGCGGTGCGCATGGCCGAGATTCAGCGAGTGTTGGAGCTTCTCGACGACGTGAACCTGAGCCCCACCGACCGGGTGCGCACGGGTGCGCTGGTGGTGCTGGAGGACGAGGCCGGTGTCGAGACGGTGGTGTTCATCGTGCCGGGGGCCACGGGGGACCGGGTGGACGGGGTGACGCTCATCTCGCCATCGTCGCCGCTGGCCCGGGCGCTGGTGGGCAGGGAGGAGGGCGATGAGGTGCGGGTGGGCGACAATGGTCTAAATCAGGCCATTGTCGCGGTGAGCTGAGGTCAGAGACTCCGCGGTCCCCGTGCCGGTGTCGAGCATCCCTCGGAGACACCGACTTGCCGCTGGACGCCATCAAGCGCAGCCCGTCCCAGCGACCGATTCAGCGCCATCTTGGTGGAAGCACGGGCGCGTCCACAAGATGAGGCTGCCGCTCCGCGGCTCTGGCTCGGCCCACCGGCGACCCCGTCAGTGCGACCAGTCGAGGGTGCCGTCGTAGCGTGTGCTGCTGGGCTGATAGCCGGGGTCGCCAGTGGTCCCTGCACTGCCGAAGCCCGGGTAGGTCTCGGAATACAAGCGGCCATCGGTGGTGCCCATCCCGACGTCGGACGTCGAGCTGCCGGAAAAGTCGTAAGAGCACTCCAGCTCGTCCCCGCTGCTGGAGCAGTCTGTGGCAAAACCGACCGCGTAGTGGGTGCCCACCTCGACCGGAAGACCGATGTCGCTGGTCTCCACCCATGCCGCAGTTGTCGAGGTCACGGACACCGACTCGATCCACTCAATGGTCCAGCTGGAAGTGCTGGTCGTCGCTGCGCTGACGACGAAGAGATCCACGTCGCAGCCGTAGCCGTACAGCACGTTCAGTTCGAACGCGAACCGTCCGATGGTGCCCTGGGCGTCGGCCTGGAAGCTGTTCCCCCGAATGACCGCTGGGTTGTCGGCGGTGCTGTCCGTGAACCCCAGCGTCTCGGTGGTCTCGGCGCCACACAGCGCAGCGTCGCAGTAGAACGACTCGCCGTCGTCGTACCAATAGTGGAAGCCGTTGGAGTCGAGGTACACGTTGTCGTCGCCGCCCGTCGGGGTGCCGAAGTCAACGTTGGTGAAGGTGACCTCACCGGCGCCCTCAACTTGCACGGCGCCCCAGTTGCCCCCTTCTGTGTTGTCGGTGATGACCATGGCTCCCGCCGTCGTGCCGGTCACTGTGGCGACAGCGTCTTCAACCGCCAAGCCGCTGCCCACATCGGCCGCTTCGTTGCCCGAGATGCTGGAGTCGGTCATCGTCATCGATGTTCCCGTGCCCGACCACTCAAACAGATAGATGCCGCCGATGTCATCGGTGGCCATGTTGTTGTCCACCGCACTGTCGGTGATGAGCAGCGCAGCACCACCGTTGAAGATGCCCCCACCGAAGTCGGCGCTGTTGCCGATGACGTCAGAGCTGGTCAGGGTCACATCGCAGTCGTAGATGAACAATCCCCTGCCGGCATAGGCAGCGACGTTGCTGTCGACGACAACGTTGTCGAGGGCGAGCGTGGCGTCCGCCGCGGCTGAATAACAGGCGATCCCGCCGCCCACCGTGTCGCCAGTCCCCCCCAACAAGGCGTCGGAGCCCTGACCATGCTGCAGCGTCAAGTCAGTGAGGGCGACATCGATGGTGTCGGTGTACATCTGCACCAGCGGATCGGTCTCTGCACCGTCGAGCACCACATCCGCGGCAACGCCAGACTGGCCGTACAGGTTCACGCTCGCGGAGATGGTGAGGTTGGTGTACCAAGTGCCATCGCAGATCGCGAGGTCACCGGCCGTCGACAGCGCCACCGCCGCAGGCACCGTGGGGCCACTGCGAGTTGACAGGCTCATGGTTTGAATCCACTCAAGGGCGGTCGGAGGGTTGGCAGCGTTCGGGGGGGACAGCGAAGACCTCGGGCAGCGAGACTGCCCCGCGGTCGACCACGATGGGGCGGCGCACACGTGGGCCTGAAGCCGTCTCGATGTGGCTGCACCTTCCACAACTGACCGCCTGCCGCCGATGCGCCGGCACGGTGAAAGCGGTCTCGATGACGTCAATCTCGTCGCCTCGTCTTCCTCCTTCTTGGATGTGTCGCGGTCCTTGCCGCGGTGCTCGGAACGGCAATCCAAGCTCTGCGGACTCAGTGCGTTGAGGCGTCTCCGCAGCCGGCTCAGCGCCCGGTCTGGCGCGAGCGGCTCGGAGCGGTCGGTGTGCACGCCCAGGCGGCTGCGTGCCACTGGACATCGGTGTATCGAATCGGTATATATCGAATCGAACTATCACCGGATGGCCCCCTTGCCCACACTGGTCGAAGCCTTGCTCCTCGGCTTCCTGCACGTGCGTCCGCTCACGTCCTACGAGCTGAACAAGGCGCTGGAGCAGCTCTCCGCCCACCACCTGCGCTTGAGCTACGGCACGCTGCACCCTGCGCTGCAGCGCATGAACAAGTGGGACTGGCTGGTCAGTGAAGCGGTGGTCGAGGGGGGGCGCAGCAAGCGTCGCTACACGCTGGCCGACCCCGGGCGTGGGCAGTTTGATCAGTGGATTCGGTCGCCAGATGACGTCGGCCACTCCGAGAGTGCTTTGCTGGTGCGGCTGTTCTTCCTCGGGCTGGTGCCGGCGGATGACCGTGCCGCCATCGTGGCGGAGATGAGGCGCATCGCCGATGACATCGCCGACTCCCTGGCGGGCCAGCAAGAGGCGGCCCGGGCGCGTGCGGCTGAGGTCGACCCCGCGTTGGCGGACCTTGTGGCATCGCAGCTCGCGACGCTGTCGTATGGGATCGACCACCACCGGTTCGTGTCGGCATGGCTCGACCAGCACTACCCCACGAAGGGTGCACAATGAGGTGGGTCTGGGTTGCCCTCGCGCTGGGCCTGGTGGCGATGGGAGTGGCGTTGTGGTGGCTGTTGTCGGGGCCGGACCGTCCCGCGCCGAGTGGGCCCTTCGCCGTGGGCACACGACACTTCAGCGTGGGGGGGCCGGGCCACACGAACCGCTGGGGGGCACACACGGGCGAGGCCCGAGAGGTGGAGGTGCGGGTGTGGTACCCCGCCGAGGTGGGCGCAGAGCCCCGGCTGTCAGCGGCAGATGGGCAAGTGGGAGCAGCCTTCGGGCGTCTCTATGGCTTCCCTGTGCCGGCGAGCGATGGGCCGCTGTCCTCGTCCCACATCGACGCAGCGGTGGCCATGGGCTCGCCGCGCCCGGTCGTGGTCTTCTCCCATGGTGCGTTTGGCGACCCTCGACAGAACCACACCACCATGGAGGAGCTGGCGTCCCATGGGTTTGTGGTGGTGTCGGTGGGCCACACCCATGAGGCGGTGATGACGTTGCTGCCGGATGGTCGGGCCATTGAGATTGACCCTGGCCTGCAGGGCGCGATGGTGGAGATCGGTCGCACAAGCGTGGCTCATGCCGTCGACTATGTGGATGCCCTCAATGCGCTGACTGGTGCCGAGGACGCTGCGGCGGCGAAGGATGCGGCGGTGGCCCTCGGCACGGTGTACCGGCGCATGTGGTCGGGGCTGCCGGTGTCCCTCGACACGCTGCTGCAGACACGCATTGACGACCTGCGCAGGGTGCTCGCGGCCCTCGGCACGTGGAGTGCAGATCCCGCCCACCCGCTGCACGGTGCAGTGGACATGCGCCGGGTCGCCCTCATGGGCCACAGCCTCGGCGCTTACACCGTGGTGCACGCTGTTGTGGAGAACCAGATCGATGCGCAGGCGGTGGTTGCGTTGGACATCCCTTACTTTGTCTTGCACGACGACGGGGGGTACGAGATGGACCGACCCCTGCTGTCGCTGTACGCCGAGCGCACCCAACTTGGGGGCGGCCACGCGGCACGGACCACCGGCGCCAACCGCTTTGTCTCGACGCGGGGCGAGTCGGCCGAGGTGGAGGGCGCCAGCCACATGAACCTCAGCGACATGAACTTCTTGCCGCGGGCGCTGCGCTTCGCCAAGTTGCTGGGGCCGGTGGATGGGGCCGAGGTGTCGCTTGAGGTCAATGGGGCGGTGCGGGACTTTCTGTTGGCGCAGTTGGGCGGTGAGCCGGGGGACGGCTGAGTCTTCCGTTGTTTAGTGTGTTTACCGCCCAATCCCCACGCCAAGCTCACGGGTCTCGACGACGCCACAACACGACGAGTCCCCCCATCCACAGCCCCATCGGAGCCGCCCCCGCCGCGCATCCGTCCTTGAAGGGCGTGCGTGTGCCCTCGGGCTGGATCACCGCCTCGGGATCCTCCGGTGTGTCGTCCTCGTGCTCCCCTTCGGGGGCTGGCGTCACCGCGTCTGGGGTCCCGTCTCCTGTGTCATCGTCCTCGGGCTCGCCCGTGTCGACAACCTCCGGGAACACCGTCTCCTCCGCCATCATCGTCCAAAAGGCGGGGTCGTTGCCCTCGTAGTTTAGCGCCCAGAAGCCCACGCCCCCCAAGCCCGCATCCACGGCCCAGGCGACTTTCTCTCGCACGCTGTCGGTGTCGTCGTACCAAGTCTGGCTGGTGCCGCTGGCGAAGGTGTAGGGGGTGCGCGTGCCGGCGTCCCAGTGGCGGCCGTGGGTGGCGGCCAGCGTGATGCCTTCGGTCATCAGCAGGGAGCTTCCGGTGCCCGTGGCCACCCCGGGCACGTCGTTGTTGGTGGTGGGCCAGGTGCGCCCGTACAGTGGCAGCCCCAGCACCACCCGCGCGGGGTCGGCCCCCTTCGAGAGGTAGTCGTCCACCGTCCAGCTCAAGGACCAGCGGGACCACGGCGCCTCGCCAAACAGGGGGGCCACCGGGCCTGGGTTGCCCCCGGACCAGTGGTAGCCATAGCCCATAATGAAGAGCTGGTCGGCCACATGGGACAGCGCGGCGTAGTCATAGGAGGACTCCCAGTCCACGGCGGGCAAGGCCACGCTGACCTCGTCCACCCGGTCCTGCACCTCGCCCACAAACGCGGTGAAGTCGTCGCGGAGGTGGGGGTCCATGCCTTCGCAGTCCACCGACACACCATCGGCGCCGTGGGCGTCCACCAGGCGGCCCAGCGCGTCGACGGTGACCGCGCGCTTGCTGGGACTGGCGATGACGGCGTTCATCACGCTGTCGCTAAAGCACGTGAGCGAGAGGTGCACTCGCACGCCGTGGGGGGCGGCCAGCGCCACGGCGGTGGGGGCGAGGCGGTTCCAGAGGCTCTCGCTGGACAAGGTGCCGTCGCTGTTGAGGTCCACGTTGAAGACGGCGACGTGGGTCAAGCGCTCCCACGCGAGGTCTTCGAGCTCACCGGCCCAGCTGGCGTAGTACCCAAACACAATCACATCCGGCGGCCCTGCCGTGTCGGGCGGTGCTGTGCGGTGGACCCGTGCGGGCATCGGCGGCGGCGCGCGCCAGTGGTCCTCGTGCACGCCCGCGAGCCCTTGGCTGATGAGCGCAGAGCCAATGTAGAGGGACAGGAGCACGGCAGTCTCTCCGGGATGGGGTCTGTGGCGGGGTGCGCGCGGCGCTTGGGCGGCTGCGCTGCGGCTTGAGCTGCCTGGGTAGAGAGCTAAAGCGCTGGCTGAACGACCGCCACACCGCAGTGTTGGCGGTCTATGTTGTGCGCACGCCTCGACCGCTTCGGGCGCTCCGGGGCTGCTGGCCTGGGGCTTGTTGGGGCTGGCCCAGCTTCGCCGTCAGGCCAATGCTTCCGAGCGGGCATGATGTTTATTCACTATATCCTGCCCCACCGAACCGCCGAACTACAACAGGTCGCAGTACAGCCAGCTCTCGACGAGCAACCGGTCTTCGTCGCTCAGCCCACCCGCCGGCGGCATGCTCTGGGTGTCGAGGATGACGACGATGAGACGCTCCCGCCACGCTCGTGCCTCGTCTTCATTGTCGAAGTGGACGCCCTCGGGGGCGCCGTAGCGGTTGGCCGAGGTCGAGGCGTGGCAGCCCTGGCAGTGGGTCAACAAGAAACCGTGGCCGAAGGTCTCCCAGGTTGCGCTTGGGGCATCCGCGCAAAAGCCGGGGGTGCCGGTGTCCTTCGGGACGTGGACCGGCTCCCTTCCGCAGGCCAGCAACAGCATCCAGGCAGCGACCATCGCTCAATCCACCGAGACGATGGGCTCGGCCCGGAGCTGGTGGAGGGTGTCCTCAAAGTAGGTGCCAAAGTCGACACAGGCCAGGCCCATCTCGACTTGGTCCGCATAGTAGAGTTGCCCGCAGCCGCCGCACTCTTCGTCGAGCTCCAAGCGGTACCACCGGCCCACCTCGTCCCGGAGCTGCAGGGCGCCGGTGGGGGCTGTGCCACAGCCGCCGCCGAAGATGACATCGTCGAAGTGCAGCCCCGTGCCGTAGCCTGCCCCCAGGGCGCCGTTGAGTTGCAGCCGCTCGCTGCCGGTCGTCAGGTCCGCTTCGAGCCACCACGCGAAGCTGCCGCCCTCGCCCACCCAGCCGCCGAGCGGGGGGTAGGCGAAGGTGCCCGTGACCTCGCCCGTGAAGTGGTCGTCCTCGCGGAAGAATTCGTAGGTGCCACCGATGAGCATGACCTCGCCATCGGGATCGGTGATGAGCATGTCGCCCAGCGCCAAGCTGACCCACCGGTCGTCCCCCGGGCCCGGCTCTGCGAAGTAGTCGCTGATGCCGAAGAAGCGGTAGCCAGTGGTGGCTGTGCAGTCGCCGGTGGTGTAGCTGAGCGTGCCTGGGCAGCTGGGGTCGCCTTGCGACATGATCCAGGCGTACACGGTGTTGTTGACGGTGAGCGGGTCGGGCGCGGCGAGGGTCAACAGGGTCGAGATCTGTGCCGTGACCGCCGGCGCATCCAAGCGGGGCGTGGGCGGCGCGGCGGCTTCGTCGAGGTCAAGCGCTTCGTCCACGGGATCGGGCGGTGCGGCTGGCGCGTAGACCAGGGGCTCGCGAGCGCAGCTGAGGAGAATCATCGACCAGAGCATGCTGAGCAGGGTATCGGTTTTGACAGACACGCGAACAGACTTTGTTTGGATGGCACGATGATCGGTGTGATCGGCCTGCTGATCGGCTGCGCAGAGCCCGTGGCGCGCCCACCGGTCACGGTCCAGCAGCCATCAACTCCCTACGTTCTGCTCGACGGGCCGCGCTTGCTGCGGCGGATTCGGCTGGACCTCGGCGGACGACTGCCAGATGTCGCCGATCTGGACGTGGTCGAAGCAGACCCGGACCAGGTCTGGACGCTGGCGGATGGCTACCTCGACGATCCGCTGCTGGGCGATCGACTGGTCGAGCTCTGGGGCGAGCGCTGGGGCCAGCTTCGCGATGATCCCCTGATTGGCACCGCAGAGATTGGGGTTGCAGAAGAAGATGCCTTTCCGTTCGCGCGGTCTTCGTTTGAAGAGCCACTGAGGTTAATGGCGCATGTGGCCGTCAACGATCTGCCCTGGGACGAGGTTGTGACCGCCGACTACACCCTCGGCACGGCGCCACTGGCACGACTCTGGCCGCTGGACACCCCGGCGGATGCCGAAGGTTGGGTGATCAGCCACTACACCGATGGCCGGCCGATGTCGGGCATCCTGTCGAGCAATGGGCTGTGGTGGCGCCACATCACCGACGAGTCCAATGCAAACCGTGGCCGTGCGGCGGCGATCAGCCGGTTGTTGCTGTGTGAGGACTTCCTCAGCCGACCCATCTCGTTTTCGGCGCTCGATGTCGCGGCGGTCGATGAAGCGTCCGCCGCCGCGGCCATCCAGGACGAGCCGGCGTGCGCAGGCTGCCACTCGACCCTCGATCCGCTGGCGGCGAACCTGTTCGGCTTCTGGTGGTTCGAAGAGCACAACATCTCTGAGATCGGCTACTACCACGCCGAGCGGGAAGCCCTGAGCGACGATGTCTTGGGCACCCGACCCGGTTGGTTTGGCCAGCCGCTCGGGGGCTTGGCAGACCTCGGGGGTGCCTTGGCCGCCGACCCACGCTTTCCCCGCTGCACCGCGGAGCACATGGCGGCTGGGCTGTGGCGACGGGAAGTCGACTTGGACGACCACGACCAGATCACCGCACTCACCGATGTCTTGGAAGACAGCGACCGCCGGCTCAAGGCGCTGTTGGGCGCGATCTTGCGGACGGAGGACTACCGGGCCGGTGGATTGCTTGTGGGTGCGGGTGTTGCGGCGGACCGAGCGGTCACCCGTCGGATGCTGAGTCCCGACCAGCTCTCCGATGCCCTTGCTGCGCTGACGGGGTTTCACTGGACCCACCTCGGCGTCGACATGATGAACGCCGACACCGGCGGCGGCTACCGAGTGCTGGCCGGCGGCGCGGATGGGGAGCTGGTCCGCTCACCCCAGACCGATCCGGGCTTGACCTGGGCGCTCACCACCCGCCGTCTGGCTGAGGCGGCTGCCGGGTACGCCGTCGACAATGAGCTGGTCGCTGAAGCGGAGGGTGCGGGACTGTTGTGGGGGGTGACCTTGGACACCCCATCTTCCGACCCCGCCTTCACCGCGCAGCTCTCGGCGCTCCACTGGCGGTTGCTGGCCCGTCGGCCGACCGAGGCTTGGCTCTCATCGGTCACCGCCCTGTGGGACGTGGTGGAGGACAAAGACGGTGCGGAGCAAGCGTGGGTGGCGGTGCTTGTTGTGTTGTTCAGCGATCCAGACTTTGTCACCTACTGAGCAAAGGGACCAACAATGCTGTTGAGTCGTCGAAGACTGGGGATGCTGGGCGCGGGGCTGTTGCTGCCGCGGCAGCTGCTGGCCCAGCAAACATCGCAGCGTCGGTTCCTGTTTGTCTTTTGCAATGGCGGCTGGGATCAGACGACGGTCTTTGCACCCCTGTTCGGCAGCCCCTATGTCGACATGGACGGCGGCGGCGAGGAAGCGGAGGCCGGCGGCATCACCTTTGTCGACGCCGAAGACCGGCCATCGGTGCGCAGCTTCTTCGAGCGCTGGGGCGAGCAGGCCTGTCTGCTCAACGGCTTGGAGGTGCCGGCGATCTCCCACGACCAGTGCATGCGCCTGATCCAGACCGGGCGACGGACCGACAACGGCGACGACTGGGCCGCGATCCTCGCGGGCCGTGGTGATGTGCTGGAGCTGCCCTATGTGGTCGTCTCGGGTCCGGCCTATAGCAGTGCCCACAGCAGCGCTGTGGTCCGCATTGGCAGCGACCGGCAGCTGGCCAAGCTCCTCGATGCCAGCGCCTTCGACAGCTCGGATCAGCCCATCATGGCGATGTCGGAGACTGCCGATGAGGCGGTTGCTTCGTTTCTTCAAGAGCGTGCTGCGGAGCTGGTTGGGGCCCAGCCCACGGGGCAAGAAGCGCGCTTTGCCGACGCATATGCCCGCTCCTTGGACAATCTCGCCGGGGTTCGGGGCGGTCTCGGCGAGCTTGCTCTGGACGGGGCGGTCTTCGACACGCTGGCGTCGTCGCTGGAGGTCGCGCTCAAGAGCATGGAGCTGGGCAAGACCCGCTGCGCGCTCATCCGAGACAATGGACTGTGGGCGCAGGGCTGGGACACCCACCAGAAAAATGAGTACCAGGCCCTCAACTTTGACCTGCTGTTCGCGCAGCTCGACGAGCTGATGCTGACGTTGGCGTCGAGGACGGGGCCGGACGGCGCGCCGCTGTCCGAGACAACCACGGTGGTGGTGTTTAGCGAGATGGGCCGCCAGCCAATGCTCAACAGCCACGGCGGCAAACACCACTGGACGTCCACCAGCGCGCTGTTTCTCGGCGCGGGCATCGCGGGTGGCCAGGTGGTCGGGGGCTTCGACGAGCGCTCGCTGAGCCGGCCGATGGACTTCGCAACGGGGGCGCCCACGTCCAGGGGTGTGTTGGCGGACGTCGACGACTTTGGCGCGACGTTGTTGGCGCTGGCCGACATCGATCCCGGCGCGTACACCCATGGGGCGCCCATCGGGGCCATCGTCAAGTGAAGGTGCCAAGGCGGGTCATCGGCGGCGTGCTCGTCGCGTGTGCAGTGCTGCTCGGTCTGGAGCTGCTGGCCCATGGCGTCGAGCGCCTCGTGCGCGGCGGCGGGGGACGCACGGTGCCGGTGGCGGCGCCGGATGCTGAGGGCATGTACTCATTTATGGTCCGGGCTTGGCTGTCGCGGCAGTGGACGGGGACGAGCGCCGAGCCTTCCGGGGTGCCCTTGGTGGTCGACGACCAGCGGGTCTGGGCCTTGCCGCCGGGAACCGAGCTCGACGTGGCGGGCATGGACCTGCGGGTCAACGACCGGGGCATGCGCGGCGGCGAGGTTCCGGCCCGACTGCCCGGTGAGGTTCGCCTGATGACGCTGGGTGACTCGTCTGTGTTTGGCTATGGGGTGCGAGAGACCGAGGTGTTCTCCGTCATCGCCGCCGAGCAGCTCTCCCAGCGCTGGCAGCGACCGGTGCTGAGTCTCAACGGCGCCGTGCCCGGTCACGACAGCGGCCAGAGCCGGATGACCTTGCGGACGCTGAGCCCGGACCTGTCGCCGGACTGGGTGGTCATCGGCTCACTGTGGAGCGATGTCTATCGGGGTCGCCGTCAGTCGCTGCCGCCGAGGGTGTTGGTGGCGCGCGGAGTGTTGCGAGAGCTGGCGCTGTATCGGCTCTTGCAGCGGCTGCTGACGCCGGTGTTGTCGAGCGAGTCCATTCGCTGGATTGCCGATGAGGGGGACATCTCGCCGCTGTCGCCGGACGCACTGGACGCCTACCGCCGCAACCTCCGAGCGATGGCCCGTGACACGTCCCAGCGCGGGGGTTGTCCGGTCTTTGTCATGCTCCCCGCACCGATGGACTTTGATGTTGTTCCCGTGCCCGAGGCGGTCGCTGCCCACCGGGGCGTGATGCGGGCGGTCGCGTCGGAGACGGGGGCGCCGCTGCTCGATGGTCCGGCGCTGCTCGCTGGGAACGAGGGGTGGCGGGGGCTGTTCATCGACCAAGTCCACCCCAGTGCGACCGGCCACGCGCGCTTGGGGATGGCGCTGGCGGCAGTGTTGGGCGAGCTTGGCCCGGAGTGCAACTCAAGGTGAGCGGGGTTGGTGGTTGTGGACGGTGTCGAGTCTTGTGGCAACAGGTAATAACCCTTACTATTTCTTTTCGTCTTGACCCCTCGTCGCGGGTGTGCCCTCTCCTCTTGCCCTGGGAGGCAGCGGCTCCTGCTCTGCACCGCGGGGACGTGGCGTGCGGAGCAGGCTCTGGGGGCTTGCGTCGGTGGGGGCTTGCGGCCGGTGGATCAATCCATCGCCATGTGCGAGAGTCGGCCACAACACAGGCCGGCGCGGTTCATCGGGAACCCAGCTTGGCGGTGCTCTTTGGGTCCGAGGTTCTGTCGACCCATCGCGCGCCCCAGCCGCTCGCCACCGGAGCTAGGCCATGAGCCGTTTTGTTGAGATTGCCCGCTGGAACGATGTTGTCGACCGCAAGCCGGTCTATGCTTTGGTCGAGGGCGTGGACCTTGTGGTCATCCGCTTCGACGACCAAGTCAGCGTGCTGTACGGGCGCTGCTTGCACCGCGGGGCCCTACTGTCTGACGGCCATGTCGACGGGGACAACCTCATCTGTGGGGTGCACGACTGGGACTACCGGGTCGACACCGGTGTCAGCGCCTACAACAACCGCGAGGTGCTCCAGAAGTTCCCGGCGCGGGTCGACAACGGCGCGGTGATGGTGGATGCCGACGCGGTGGCGGCATGGGCGGTCGCGCACCCCCAGCCCTATGACCGCGAGGGCTACCTGGGCCTGTATGCCGACCACCACGGCACCGACGCCGAGCCCCACAATGGCCACATCCAGCGCCTCGCCCGGGAAGGCTTGTCCAAGGTCGGCCACCACGGCCCCGTCTCGGCGATGGGCGTACACCGCAACGAGCTGCCCTCCTGGGACGACCTGCAGATCCTCACCGCCCAACTCGCCCGCCGGCCCCTGATGGAGGACGAGGACGTCGACACGTCCGTGATCATCGGTCCTGGCGCGAAGAAGCCCCTGCGGCTGGAGATCCCGCTGTTTGTCTCGGACATGAGCTACGGCGCGCTGTCCGAAGAAGCCAAGACCGCGCTGTCTCTCGGCGCCCACCGGGCCGGCACCGGCATCTGCTCCGGCGAAGGCGGCATGCTCCCCGAAGAACACGCCGCCAACGACCGCTACTTCTATGAGCTCGCCAGCGGCAGGTTTGGGTGGTCGCTGGACAAGGTGCGCAACGTGCAAGCGTTTCACTTCAAGGGCGGCCAGGGCGCCAAGACAGGCACCGGCGGCCACCTGCCGGGCCACAAGGTCACCGAGAAGATCGCCGCCGTGCGCGGTCTCAAGGTTGGCCAGTCGGCCATCAGCCCCCCTGCCTTTCCCGACCTCCACAGCGCCGCCGACTTCCGCCGGGTGGCCGACGAGGTCCGCGAGACCAGTGGCGGCATCCCCATTGGCTTCAAGCTGTCGGCCCAACACATCGAGCTGGACATCGACTTCGCCCTGTCGGCAACGGCCGACTACATCATCCTCGATGGCCGGGGCGGGGCCACGGGTGCGGCGCCTCGCTTGTTCCGGGACAACATCTCGGTGCCGACCATGGCGGCGCTGGCGCGGGCACGGCGTCACCTCGACGCCCGGGGTCGCCGGGACGTCACCCTCATCATCACGGGGGGCCTGCGCCACGAGGGCGACTTCGTGAAGGCCCTCGCGCTGGGTGCGGACGCCATCGCCGTCGCGAACTCTGCGCTTCAGGCCATCGGTTGTCTCGGCATGCGCGCCTGCCACACCAACAACTGCCCGGTTGGCATCGCCACCCAGAAGCCGTCGCTTCGCAGCCGCTTGCAGATCGAGGGCTCGGCCCAGCAACTCACCAACTACCTCCAGGCCACCACCGAGCTGATGACCGTGCTCACCCGGGCGTGTGGTCACCGCCAGATCTCGGGGCTGTGCCCGGACGACCTGACGACTTGGAAGCGGGACCTCGCGTACTTGACGGGTGTGTCCTACGCGGGTGTGGTGCCACTGTAGGAAGGTGGCGGCGGAGGTTCAGAAGATGGCCGAGTCCTGGGCCGCCCCGTGTGGTACTTTCGGCGATTGACCGGGGGCCTTCGGCCGAGCCCGGAGTCCCCACTTGTTCGGAGCGATGATGCACAAGTTGTTGGCACTGGGAACGCTGCTGTTCCTCACAGCGTTGCCTGCCTGTTCCGCGGGGGCTGACGACAAAGGCACGGAAGAGGGGGACGCTGACACAGATGCAGACGCTGACACCGATGCAGATGCAGATGCAGATGCAGATGCAGATGCAGACGCAGACGCAGACGCAGATGCAGATTCCGACGCCGATGCCGATGCCGATGCAGACGGCATCTTCCTCGATCCACCCGCAGAGATCTGCGCCGCCACGCTGCTCACCGACTACGTCGCCGATGATGGCTTTGGCACCCCCGTGCTGAGCCTCAGCGCTGGCGAGACCTTCGATGTGGGCGGGCTGGACGACTGGGCATTGGGCCGGGCAACGCTCCTCATGACCGCGCCCGAGGGTGCATTCCGGTTTGAGGTCCGCGGTGCGGGCGACGAGCCGGTGGTGTCCCTTGACTGTCCCGACGCGCCTGTAGCGCGGGTCGCTGTCTACGCCGACGTACAGCTGTACTCCGACGATGCCTTGAGCCTTGAGGCCTGCGTGTTGTCGGATGGCGACATGTTCGAAGGGGGCATCTCCTCCGTGTTCACCGACTACTTGGGGGAGTACGTCGAGGTTGACGTCCGGGGCCTCGAAGCGCACTGTGGGGACGGGAACCTGTTCCAGGCCATCACCACCATCGCGCCGGAGGGTGAGCCCATCTCCCTGGTCGCCATGACCACCGTCATGACGGTGCCGTAGATCAGCTGCCCACTGGACCTCCCGTCGCGGGTGTGTACTGACGCCTCTTGCCCTGGGAGGCAGACGTGTCCGCGACCCCCGCCGTCCCCCCGACCTGGAACCCCCGGCCTGTCCTCGAACGCCGCCTCAGCGCCCGCCCCCGTGTGGTCGTGGTGGGCGGTGGCTTCGGTGGTCTGGCCGCGGCGCGTGCTCTTGAAAAAGCTGATGTGGACGTTGTTCTCATCGACCGACGCAACCACCACTTGTTCCAGCCGCTGCTGTACCAAGTGGCCACCGCAGTGCTGGCCCCGGCGGCCATCTCGATGCCCATTCGCAGCCTGCTGCGCCGCCAGCGCAACGTCCGGGTGCGACTCGGCGAGGTGGTGGCTGTCGATCCCGCCCGCAAGGTGGTGCAGCTGGAGGGGCGAGTGGGCGCCGAAGAGCTGGACTACGACTGGCTGGTGCTCGCGGCCGGGGCGACCCACTCCTACTTTGGCCAAGACGGCTGGGCGGCGGACGCTCCGGGCCTGAAGACCCTCAACGACGCCATTCAGATCCGACAGCGTGTGTTGTCTGCCTTCGAGCAAGCCGAGTGGACCGATGACGCCGAGGCCCGCCGGGCGTGCTTGACCTTTGTGGTCGTCGGCGCCGGTCCCACGGGTGTGGAGCTGGCCGGCGCACTGAGCGAGATTGCCCGCCGCACCTTGGTGGAGGACTTCCGCAACATCGACTCTGCCGAGGCCCGGGTGCTGCTGGTGGAGGGCGGTCCCACGGTGCTGTCTGCCTACCCCGACGGGCTGCGGGCCAGCGCCCTGGACCAGCTCCGCGACGTGGGTGTGGAGGTCTTGCTGGAGTGTAGGGTCGTGGGCGTGGACGACCAGGGGGTCGACGTCCAGAAGGCCGGGAACACCGGCTCAGAGCGCATTGACAGCCGCACCGTCATCTGGGCGGCAGGCATCGAGGCCTCCCCCCTGGGCAAGGGCTTGGGCACGACCGACCGGGCGGGCCGGGTACACGTGGGGCCGGACCTGTCCGTCTCGGCGCATCGCGAGGTGTTTGTGGTCGGCGACATGGCCCACACCGACGACCACAAGGGCGGCATCCTGCCCGGGGTGGCCCAGGTGGCGCTGCAGGGCGGCAACCACGCGGCGGCTTGCATCCACGCCGATCTCGCCCGCAAGCCGCGCACGGCCTTTCGTTACCGGGACCTCGGCAGCATGGCGACGATCGGCCGGTCCAAGGCCATCGCCTCGATCCGGAGCGTGCAGCTCGGCGGCTGGGTCGCGTGGTGCATGTGGCTGTTTGTGCACCTGATGGCCCTGGTGGGCTTCCGAAACCGGGTCATTGTGCTGTTCGAGTGGGCGTGGAGCTACCTCACTTGGAACCGCGGCAACCGGGTCATTCACAACACCTTCGGCCCCCCAGAAGGCAAGCGCCCAAGCCCCGTGTCGGTGCCCCAGCCGGCCGAGGTCCAGTCGGTCCCCGTGCCCTGAGGCCCCAAGCTCGCTCACACTAGCAGCACCATCATCACGAAGAAGGCCAGGGGTTGGACGGCGCCGATGACGGCCGCGCTGAGCAGAAACGACACCACCCACTCTCGCCGGGGTGGGCGCTCATCGGCGTTGTCGGCCCGCAGCGTGGCCCCCTCCGGGCTCAACACAGTCCGCCCCATGGGGCTCCATGACCACCAGATGGCAAAGCCCACCACCACCGGCACCAGGGGCATGCCGACCAGGCTCAACAGCCCCAGTGGCAGCACCAGCCAGCGCGCGAGGGGGTGCAGCCGCCACAGGCTCAGTCCGCCGCCCACCGTGGTCGCGCACGCGCACAGGGTGATGATGAGGCTGAGCCAGGAGACCCCCGCTGCGGGTGGGGACTCCCGAAAGGACGCCAGCGACCCGACCACCATCAGCGACCAGAACCCACCACCAATCAACACAATAGAAAGCCCAACTCCGGAGAGTCGGGCTGCGGTGGTGCGCCGCTGGAGGGTGTCTGCCGCCACGATGGGCGACAGCTCGGCGGTCGGGGCCTGGTAAGGATTGCTCACGCAGGCCCCTCCAGCAGTCCTACACCGGTGCCGTGCGGCTGGACGCCTTGAGCAGCTCCAGCTTCACCAGCGACAGCGCGCCCTTGGCCAGCCGGCGGAACTCCGCGCCCGTCTCGAGGCCGAGCACCTGGCGTGCAACAAACTTGGGCCGCATGTAGAACTTGCGGTGGGCGATCTTGAGCAGCTCCAAGATCTCGGCGCGGTTGAGGTGTTCTTCCCAACACACCGGCACTTCAACCCCACACAGCGGGTCCTTCATCATCCGGTCCCAACAGTCGGCTTCATACAAGCCCATCTTTGCGCCGTCCGCGAAGCTCTCGGTGCCCGGGTAGGGCGAGAACACCGCAAACACCGCGAAGTCGGCGTCGAGCTTGATCATCTCGTCGACGTTCTTGACCGCGTCTTCGAGGGTGCGCTCGTGGGGGCCGGCCAGCATGATGTAGGCGACGCTGCGCACGCCTTCTTCGCGGCACCACTGGAACACACGATGCACATCGTCGGTGTCGCAGTGCTTGCCCAGCATGTCGAGGCCTTCGTTGTTGGCCGACTCGACACCAAAGTGGATCTTGGTGCAGCCCGTCTCGCCACAACGGCGCAGCTGTTCCCGCGTGGTGCCCGCGATCGTGGTCTTGTAGCCCCAGTTGAACTTGAGGCCGCGGCGGTCGATGGCGTCGCAGAACTTGAGCACCCACTGGCTGTTCGGGGTGAACAGGTCGTCGATGAAGTGGGTCTCGGTGATGCCGAGGCTGAGGCAGTGCTCCATCTCGTCGAGGATGTCGTCGATGTCCCGAATCCGGTACTGCTTCTTGTACGTGAGGCAGAATGGGCAGGAGTGGGGGCAGCCGCGGCTGGTGATGGCCGTCGTGACCATCGGCTGCTTGGTGCCCGGCAGGTAGTAGTCCTTGAACCGGGACCGGCTGCGGTCGGGCCAGGGATAGGCCGTGAGGTCCTTGGTGGAGCGGCGCTCCTGGTTCTTGACGACCTGGCCGTCCGACGTCCGCCACCAGACCCCTTCGATCCCGCCGAAGTCCTTGCCGGCGTCGTGAGCGCGCACCATCTCCAAGAACGCGTCCTCGCCGTCGCCCGTGACGATGGCGTCGGCATCCTCAAGCTGGATGGCGTACTCGGGGAACATCGCGCAGTGGGGACCGCCCAACACAATCTTTGCGTTGGGGTTGATCTTGCGGACCAAATTGATGGTCATCTGCACGTCGGGCAGCGAGTGCGTATACGTGGAGATACCGACGAGATCCAGCGGATAGCGCCGGAGCATCTGCTCGAACTCGGGGTAGTCGAGGTCGTCCACCACGGGGTCGCAGATCTCGGCGACGTAGTGGGAGCGCTTCTCGACCGCGGCCTGGATGTACATCAACCCGAGCGGCGGGAAGCAGTAGACGCCGTGGGCATGGGCCTTGGGGATGCCGGCCCACACGCGCAGCTTCTCGGGGGGATTGATGAGGGTGATGTCCATCGCGAGTCCTCGGAGGGGGTTCGGCGCGGTTGTCTGGTCGGCCCCGCCGGCCGCTGCAGAGGCGACCTGTCAGGGACCTACCCGAACTGGGGGCAGATCGGAAGGATACCGCCGATGTCTGCGGTCAGGAAAGCAATCATCGGGATCAGAGCCCTCGGCGTTCCTTCCATCCAGGCACCAGAAGTCCCCAGGGCACGAACAGAGGGACCTTGTCGCGGTAGACATTGTAGTCTTCGCCAAAGACCTCGACGAGCTGCGGTTCTTGGCGCACGACCTTCTCCACGAGCGAGACGGTGAGGAGCATCGGCACCAACACGAAGGTGAAGGTGGTGCTGTTCGTGACGAACCCCACCGAGAGCACACCGAACAGCTTTCCCCACACGCTGGGATTTCGACAGTAGGCGTAGATGCCCTTGATGACGAGCTTCTGGGTGCGTCCGGCCGTGGGACTGGGGGAGCCTTCGCCCATGCGGGTGAGCTGTTCGTAGGTCCACAACCAGAGCACGGCGCCCAGTCCAAAGCTGATCGCCCCCACCAGATAGTTGGCGGGTGTGGGCAAGAAGCCGTCCTGCAGCCCCACCCAGCCATCGATCGTCGTCGCGATCAGCCAGATGAGAAACGTGAGCGGGAACAGCATCGGAATGTAGACCTTCGTGACCATGCCGAGGATGGCGGGGCTGAAGAAGGACTGGAGGATGCGTGCCGGCAAGGGGGCGGGGGTGTCCGGGGTCATTCGGGCTCCGGTGTGCAGCGGCGGCACTGTACCGCGGGGAATGAGATAGGACCGGGCTTCGGTGCCCGGCGGGTCCACCGGGAGGCGACGATGGCAGTGGGACAGGCAAGGTGGGCGCGCATGACCGCCGCCGGGGCCCTCGGTGGGCTGTTGCTGGTGGGATGTGGCCGCGATCCCATCCTCGACCGGGCGGAGTCCCTGGACGGCACAGCCCGCACCGGTGCGCCCCAAGCCGCGTCGCCCCAGACGGCCGGCGCCAAGCAACCGGCAACGGTGCAGCCTGCCGATCCCCCGCCTGGCAAGCCGGCCGGACCCAGCCCTGGCAAGCCCGGCGCCCCGCCGCCTGGGGTGCCCGACGAGCCCCGCCCCGGTGGCGCAGTGGACGGTCCCACCGTGGTGCTGTCCGGCACGATCGACGTGGTCGATGACATCTCTGGGCGCGTGCATGTGGACGTGTTTGATGGTGACCAACGGGCGGCGGCCGGCGGCGGTACCAAGCGCCCCTCGGTGGTGGGGCTGGCCCGCCTCGACGGTCCCGGCGCCTTCTCGGTCCAGGTCCCCCAGTCCGCCCAGACCGTGTGGGTCGGCGGCTTTGTGGACGTGGACGGCAATGGGCGCCCTTCTCCTGATGAACCGTCGGGATGGCTTCAGGCCAACCCGGTGTCCACCGCGGCCGATGTGGGTGGCTTGCGCCTGATCCTCAAGGCCGATCCTCCACCGGCGAGCCCATGAGCGACAACACCGCAGCAGTGGTCATTCCCACCCGTCTCGGAGGTCCGCTCCTGGCCGACGCCTTGGCCGCTGTGGAGGGCTGGCCGGTCTTTGTGGTGGACGACAGTGACGACGGGCTGGACCTCCCCGAAGGGGTGCATGGCGTGCGCGCCGGTGGGCTGGGCTTTGCGGCGTCCTGCAACCTGGGCCTCGCGGCGGCAGAAGCGGCCGGTCACCCGCTGGTGGTCCTGCTCAACGACGATGCCCGTCCGGCGGCGGGGTGCATCAACGGGCTGTTGGGCACCTGGCGAGACGGGGTGGGCGCGGTCGGGCCGGTGCTCATCGACGGTGACGGTGCGGTCGTCAGCGCAGGCATCCGCTTTTCGTGGTGGGGGCGGGTCAGAGAGTCCCGCCATGTCTATGCCGAAGATGCCCCCATGGACGCCATCTCCGGGGCCTGCATGCTGGTCCGGTCCAGCGAGCGCTTCGCTGCGGGCTACCCCCACGGCATGGAAGATGTGGCGCTGTGTGCATCGCTCCGCGAGCGGGGCCTCGTCGTGGTGCTCACCCCCCGGGGGCGCTGTGTGCACTTGGGGGGGCGCACGCTGTCCCCGGCGGATCCCGAGGCCGCATATGGTGCGCTGGCAGGGCATCTTCGCTTGGTGGACAACGACTGGCGCGCGCCGGTGGTGTTGGGTCTGGCGGTGGCCAGCGTGCTGCGAACCGGTCCCAGCCCTGCGCGGCTGCGGGCCCTCGGTCGAGCGTGGGAGCAGCGATGAGCACGGGCTTTGTGGTGCGGGCTTCTCCCTTGAAGCCTGGACCGCTCCATGCCGTGCTGAAGCCCCTAAGTGGGCGACTGGAGGGCATCCGCGGGGATGCGTGGCGGACGGGGCAGCTGCTGCGGGCCTGGCTGCCGGAGCGGTCCACCCGCACGGTTGAGCTGCTGCTCACCGACGAAGGGGTGCAAGTGCGGGTGCTGGCGCTGTCCTGCCCCGAGGATCTGCAGCTTGCGGTGGTGCTGGCGACGGCGCTGGCCTCCGCAGACCCTGAAGCCACCCTCGAGACCCGCGGCGAGCGCATGACGCGGGACGAGTTTGTCCGCCAACACGGCGACGCCTGGCGTCAACGGATGCAACAAGCCGACTTTGATGAGCTCGTGCAGCTTGTGGGCACGGACCGCACTATCGCCCTCACGGGCCCGATTCGGGACTGTTGGTTTGGACCGAGGGTGGTCGCCGAAGTGCTCGCCATGCCCGAGAGTGACCGTTTTGAAGCCATCTTCGCGATGGTCCGGCGGATCCAGTACCCGCCCGAGGGGACCGTGGCACCTGCCGCGATGCCGGTGGACGGCCCCGATGGGCAGCCCGTGTTGCGGCTCGCCCAGCTTGTGCAAGGGGCGCCCAATTTGCTGCCGCCCGCCGAGCTGGTCGGGATGTTGCTGGACCGAATGGTGTATGCGCGGCCCGACGATCTGGTGGCCGCGCTTGGGTCGCTGGGCGCCCAGGGTGAGCACTGGGACGAGCAGCACCGCTATGTGCCCGCGCTCGACAAGGAGCAGTGGGCCTCGCTCGGTGTCTGGCTCGAAGAGCACCAAGCCCTCATCGGCGACCCGGTGGCATGGGCCCTCCGCAACCGGCCGCAGGGCGCCACCCCGGTGACCGGCACGCTGGTGCCGATGCTGCGTCCCCCCCACTGGCTGCACCGCCACACCCTGCGGTGCCGGCCCATCGCCACGGGGGCACGGGGGCTGCCCCTCGTCAGCCAAGCCCTCGACCAGGGCACCCGGCTGGTGTCGCTGCCGTGGGAGGGCTTGTCGGAGGCCACCGCCGACCCCGAAGCGTGCGCCATTGCGGCGGTGGCGGCCCTTGCCGAGCGTGATCCCCAGTGGGTTGAGATGCCCGATGCCCACAGCGGCGTGGGGACCGATGGGCTGGCTGCCCGCGATGAGCACGCCGCCGCGATGATCCTGTGTGAGACCCACATGCGGGATGCCCAGGCACGCTTGGGTGCCATCCAGATCTTGGTCGCGGCGCCCTACCGGGAAGCCCTGCTGGTGCAGGACGCGTGGCGGGAGCCGGTGATGGCGCGCACCACCCGGTTCATGGTGCGGGCCGACGAGCTCCACCGCCGTGCCCGCGCCGATGAGCACCCGTTCTTGGCGACCTCGCGGGTCTTCTTGGTCGATGATGGCCACATTGTGGGGGTCATGGGTCCCCAGGGGGTCACCGAGCTGGGGCCCCCGCCACCGTTTGCGCCGCCTGTGCCTTCGCCGGCCGGCCCGCCCGAAGCGCCGGTGTCGCCGTCACCGCCAGCGGTCCCCAGTCCTGCCGCCGATCCCCGGGTGCGGTGGCCGCTGGTTGCCCTGTTGTTACTGGTTCTCGGCATTGCCGTCGCGCTGGTCATGAGCTGACCAAGTCTGGGGAGTCCCGGTGCCAGCGCCCTGCATCTGGACCGTGGTGGCCGGAGGGGCCGCCTTGCCATGGTGGATTCCGACACCGGGCGCGCGCCTGCTGATCTCGCCGTGGACCGCCCGCGTGCCCCCAGAAGGCAAATATCACGAAATGTCTTAGTTTCGCGAGAACGTCCTATTGTTGAGTGTTCTCGGGTGTGGTGACAGGGCCCAAGACTTCATCATGTAACGAATGGGCAACGAAGGTGCGGACCAACTCGCGTAGAATCGGGGGGTCAGGACGCCAGACGGGCCGGGTCAACCTCCGCCGGGGGGCGCGGTCGACTGTTTTACAGGCCCGCTGGACGTCCTGGACCTCTTCTTTGGTATCCCGTGTGCGGCGGCGCCCTCAGCGCTCCCGCGGGTGAACCACCAGTGCATCGAGCCACGTGCACAGCTCCTGATGGAGCGCCTTCAGGTCATCCCCGCCAGTGGGGGGTGCGCCGGGGCTCCCCGTCGCTGCCTGCTCCATGCGGCTGGCGATGTCGGTGATGAACGGAAAGCCATAGGCGCTGCCGGTGCCCTTGAACCGGTGGGCGATGTCCCGGATGGCCGCGTGGTCCTGTTGGTCCAAGGCATGCTCGAGCTGCGCTGTCGCGGTCCGCACGTCGGCCAAGTACCCGGGAATCAGCGGCATCAGGTCCGCGTCGATGGAGACCGCCACCGGGGATGGGGCCGCACGGGGCGGTGCAGGGGGTGAGGACGGCTGGACCAGCCGGGCGATCGCGTCTTGGCGGAGCGGCTTGTGGAGCACCCCGTCAAAGCCGGCGGGAGGGGCCTCGACGGCAGCCTGGCCCGTCACCGCGACCACACGGAAGCGCTGCCCCTCCGTCTGTTCCACGCGGCGGAGCATCGCAAGGACCTTGCGCCCGTCCATGTCCGGCATCTCGAGGTCGAGGAAGACCAGGTGGGGGCGCCACCGCGCGACCTGTGCGAGCCCTTGGACGCCGGAGTCGGCCAGCTCGATGAACTGTTGATCTGCCTTGCGCAGCCGCAGCTCAAGCACTTGGCGGGCGCTCGCGTCGTCGTCGATGACCAGGATGCGCTGGGCGTCCCCGACCCATGCATCAATGGCGTGCAGCAGGGTGTCTCGGGCGATGGGCTTGTTCAGAAAGCCATTCATTCCTGCCGCGAGGCAAGCCGCCTGGATCGCGGGTGTGGCGTGGGCGGTCAAGGCGAGCACCGGCACCCACGGTCGCTCGGACGCCCGGAGCTGACGCACGGCGCCGAGGCCATCGAGCTCCGGCATCTGCACGTCCATCAAGATCAGGTCGATGTCTGTGCTGCGGCCCAGCGCGACCGCTTCGGTCCCGGTGGTGGCCACGGTCACCCGGTGGCCGGCCGACTTGAGGAAGTGCTCGGCGACCACCCGGTTGTTGCGGTCGTCTTCCGCCAACAGGATGTGAACACCCTGTTGCACGGTGTTCACGGAGTGGTTCGTGCCCACGAGCGCCGCGCCGACGAGGTCTTGGCGGGTGACCGGCCAGTGGACGTGGCCGTCGACGTGGGGCGGCACGGCACCGCCCGGTGGCAGGCACACCAACACCCGTGTGCCCCGGGCGCGCAGGGCGTCGAGGGTCTCGGGACGCCAGCCGGGGGGGACCAGCAACACGTCGCAGTCGGGCAAGGCCAGGGGGTGGCCCAGGCCGTCGGGGGGCAGCAGCACACACTGCCCGGCGACGTTGCGCACTTGGGTGGCCACGGCCGCACGCTGGGGTGGTGGGAGGGCCACGCCGACGGTCCGCCCCGCCAGCGGGGTCTCTCGGGGGGCACCGCCGGTGAGCATGCGGGCACCGGGGAGGTGCAGCACCGTGTGGGTCGCGGGGGGCGCGGCCCGCCGAAACCGGATGAAGCCCCCCATCTGTTCGGCCAGCCGCCGGCTGATGCCCAGGCCCAGGGTCATGCTGGCGCCGGCGCTCGGGGGGGCGCCGCCGGGGGCCACCCGCCCGAAGATGGTGTCCCGGGGATCTCCCGGTGTGGCTTGGCTGGAGTCCTCGATCTCGATGATGAGCTCGTGGTCCTCGCCGTCCACGCGGACCTGAACCGTGCCGCCGGCGGCGTGGTGCACCGCACAGCTCACCAGGTTGGTCACGATCTGGCAGATGCGCTCGCGGTCGCCGAGGGTGCAGCGGGCCGCCGCTGTGACCCCGATGCTGAGCTCGACCCCGCGCCGCCGGGCGCTCACCGCCACCCCGGCCACGACCTCTTCGCACAGCCGACCAATGTCGAAGCGCTCTCGCCGGAGCTCCACCGTGCGGGTCTCCAGCTTGGAGAAGTCCAGCAGGTCACTGAGCATGTGGTGGAGCTGGGCGCTGGCAGTGCGGACGGCGCGCAGCAGCTCGGCTTGTTCGGGGGCGAGCGCCATGCCCATGACCAGCTCGGTCATCCCCATGATGGCGTTGAGCGGGGTGCGGATCTCGTGGGAGACGCTGGCGAGAAACTCGTTCTTTGCGGCGACGGCGTGCTCGGCGCGCTCTCGGGCTTCTTGGACCCGGCGGCCGTCGAGGACCCGCTGGGTGATGTCGCGGCAGACCCACAGCCGCCCGACCGCTTGGTCGCCGCTGTGCACGCTGCGGGTGGACCACTCCAGCACCCGTCCATCGCGGGTGGTGAGGGTGTCGCCCACCAACGCGGGGTTGGCCCGTGCGGCACCCATCTTGGCCAGAAAGCCGGCGGGGTCGGCAAACAGGCCACGGGCACGGGAGGTGAGCGCGTCGAAGTCCACGCCCACGACGCTCTGCACATCGGCGATCTGGAAGATGCGGGTCCAAGCAGGGTTGACGAGAATGATGCATCCATCAGCATCCTCGACCAGGATCCCGTCCACCATCGCTTCGAGAATGGCCTTGGTGTGCAGGTTGGCCATGGCCAGGCTGTCGGTGGCCTGGGACACCTCGCGGGCTTGGCCGTCCAGCCGCTCGGTCCAGTCCCCGACCGCCGCCAGCACCCAGTCCAGCAGGGGCAACAGGCGCTTGGCCAAGCCGACGGTCTCCGGTCCGAACGCACCGATGTCGGGGTGGACACAGACCAACACGCCCTTGTGTTGGGCCATGCGCAGCGGGAGGTACAAGATCGAGACCACACCCTCGTGATCTTGGGGGTCCCGGTCCCGCCACTCGGGGGTCATCATCCCGTCGAAGAGCACCACGGGGCGGCCTTCTCCGGCACGGCTGAGGGGGCCTTGCCACGACCAGGGCGCCGGCGATGGCCACCCCGCACGGGTGGTTGCCTGGGCCGCGCCTTCGCCTTGTTCGGTCTGCACCAACACAAACGCATCGGCGTACCCCAGCAGCGGCTGGAGCATGTGGATGGCCCGCTGGAGCAGGTCTTCGCTGCTCGTCGACTCCACGAGCATCCGAATGGTCTCCAGTGCGGCGGCCGACTCGGTGCGGAGCTGGTGTTCCCGAGTGCGGAGCCGATGGACCGTGAGCCGGGCGTCTTGGAGCAGCTCGCGGAGGGTGGACTCGGGGCGGTCAGGCATCGTGGGGGTCCGAGCCATCACCAAACAGCACGGCAGTGGTCATGAGGTTGGCGTGCATGTTCCCGCCACCGTCCACCCGTGGGCCCTGTTCGCCATGGGTGAACCAGCCGAGGACGGGCACGTCGCCCAGTGCATCTCGCACTCGTGCCGAGATCTCGGCCTTGTGTTCGCCGATCGCGAGCGCGTAGCAAACACAGTGGATGGTGATGCCGCCGAGGATGGGGCGGTTCAGGCGTGCCGCAGCGACCGCTCGTGTGGTTCGGTTCAGCAGTGCTTCGGCGGTGCCTTCCATCAACACCAGCTCGTCGCCTGTGGCCATCTCGGTGAGCATCTCCATGCTGCGGTCCGCCAGAATGGCGTTGGGCAGGGACAAGGCATAGATGGGGAGCTGGGCGACGATGCCGACTCGTCGTCCGATGGGCGACAGGGTGGTGCGGGCGAGCAGCGACGTCGCGGGCTCGAGCTTGGTGTCGACCCGGATGCCGGTCCAGCGGGCATAGACGTCGCCCGCGGGCTCTCCGTCGATCTCGTAGAGTCGGCGGCCCGACGCTCGTGTGACGCGACCGCTGTGTTGGGTGGGCGTGTAGCCAGAGCGGTGGGCCCAACGCAAGGGCGCGGATGGGAACATGGCCACCACAACGACCGCGTCGGGCGACGCGTGCGCATGGGTGGACAGCCGCCAGCGCCCGCCGAAGTCTTGGTCGGCCGCCGAGCCGCCCAGCACCGGCATCTTGGGGCCGACGACGTCGTGAATGCCCTCAAGCAAGCGCTCTTCGTGGCCTGCAACCCCAAACATGAGCGCGCACTCGGGCAGCTCACCCGGCCGGCCTGCGGCAGCCCCCGCAGCCTTGATGGCTGTTGCGGCTGCGCTTCGGGGAGCACCGTCCAGCGGCACCAATGCCACGCCGTATGCGCCGTGGGGGTCGAGCACGCCGAACATGCCCACCGCTGGGCCTTCCCAGAACTGTTGCTCCGTGACGACCCCGACCGCTGTGGTGGTGCCGGCGACCTGGGCTTGGGGGAACGCGGCGCGGGTGGTTCGGCAGAGCTGCTCGAGGTTGTGTTCTTCGGTGCACACCACAACAACGAGCTGGGGTGGGGCGCCCAAGCAACGCTGGAGCCGTGCGAGCCCCGCTGCGCCCAGCTCGGCGGTGTTGGGTCCCGACGCCCCATAGGTTGCGAGGCGTGGGACATGCATGCGCGAACTCCCCGGAGGATCCGGTGCCCGGGGGCACCCTGGCTATTCCAGGTAGGTGTATCCTTCGAGCCCCTGCTGGTACATGCTGACCAGCTTTGCGGTCTCTTCGGCGGTCACGGTGCCGGTCTTCAAGGACCTCTCACAGGCCGCCCGCACCTTGCGGACCAAGGACCGACGGCTGTATTGGACATAGCCGAGAACGTCTGCCACGCGGTCACCTTCGAGCACGCTCTCGATCTCGTAGTCCCCGTCTTCGCCCAGTCCCACGACCACTGCATTGGTGTCGCCGAACAGGTTGTGGAGGTCGCCCAAGATCTCCTGGTAGGCCCCCACCAGGAAGGCCCCGAGGACGTAGGGCGAGTCGCCGGGCTCGTGGAGCTCCAGCACCCGCTTGACGTCGTGCAGGTCGATGAAGCGGTCGAGCTTGCCGTCGCTGTCGCAGGTGATGTCGGCCAGCACGGCGCTGCGCTGGGGCTTCTCGTTGAGCCGGTGGATGGGGACCACCGGGAAGAGCTGGTCGACGGCCCATGCATCGGGCATGGACTGGAACACGCTGAAATTGCAGAAGTAGGTGTCGGCCAGCGCTCGTGAGAGCCCTGATAGGTCGTCGGGCACATACGTCAGTCCGGCAGTGATCTTGCCGATGCGTCCGATGATCTGCCAGTACAGATGCTCGGCCACAGCCCGCTGGCGGAGGTTCAGCAGGCCCAGGTTGAACATGTTGAGGGCTTGCTCGCGACCGCCGAGGGCGTCGTGCCACGCGGCTTGGTAGGACTTCTCGGTGATGCCATTGTCGAGGACGTCCTTGAGCTCGAGCAACACGTCGGGCGCGTCGGGGGCGAGCTCCAGCGGGGTCTCGATGGTCGGGTGGGCACTCACGCCGAGGATGTTGAACAGCAGCACCGCGTGGTGGGCCACCATGGCGCGGCCCGACTCGGTCACGATGTCGGGGTGGGGCTCGCCGGCCTCGTCACAGGCCCCATGAATGGCCGAGATGACGTCGTAGGCGTACTCTTGAACGCTGTAGTTCACCGAGCTGGCGAAGTTGGTGGACGAGCCGTCGTAGTCCACGCCCAAGCCACCGCCGACGTCCAAGTACTGCAGGTTCGCACCGAGCTTGCGCAGCTCCACAAACATCCGGCTGGCTTCCTTGAGCGCCGACTTGAAGGAGCGGATGGCGCTGACCTGGGAGCCGATGTGGAAGTGCAGCAGCTTGAGGGAGTCGAGCAGGTCGTGCTTCGCGAGAAGGTCGACCAGTTCAACAATCTCAAGGACGGTCAGGCCGAACTTGGCCTTGTCGCCCGTGCTGGCTTCCCACCGGCCTGCGCCCTTGCTGGCGAGCTTGGCCCGCACCCCGAGCAGCGGCGTGACGCCATGGGCCTCGGCGAGGCGAATCGCGAGGTGGACTTCGCTGAACTTCTCGATGACGATGATGGGCTTGCGACCCATCTTTTGGGCCATCATGGCCGTCTCGATGTACTCTTCGTCCTTGTAGCCATTGCAGATGATGACGGCCTCGGGGTCGTCCATCAGGGCCAACACGACGAGCATCTCGGGCTTTGAGCCGCACTCGAGCCCGAGGTGGTAGCGGCGGCCGACCCGCAGGATCTGCTCCACCAAGTGGCGCTGCTGGTTCACCTTGATCGGGTAGACCCCGCGGTAGCGGCCGGCGTATCCGTACTCAAGGATGGCTTGTTGGAAGGCCTCGGCCAGCGTGCGCACCCGCGCTTCGAGCAGGTCTGGAAAGCGCAGCAGCAGGGGCATGCCGATGCCACGAAGCTCGATGTCGTCGCAGAGCGCCTTCAGATCGACCCAGGGTCCGTTCTCGCCGGCGGGTGCGACAATCAGGTTGCCATTGTCTCCAATTCGAAGAAACTCACGTCCCCAGTTGGGGATGCCGTAGAGCTCGGCGCTGTCCTGAATTGTCCAACCACGCATTGCCACCTCGGGGTCCGTTTGGCGCGCCCCTCTAACGTCAGCCTCTCGCGCGGAAAGCCGCCCGGACGGATTTCCTTGAATGGCCTTGTGGTCGATGTTCTCGGATGCTCGAGCGCCCAGCGGGCCCTGGGGTTCGCTCAGGGGTTGTCGTGGCGGTCCTTCACATAGGCGGCGATGACCGACTCCAGCAGCGCCCGGGCGGACGCGGGATTGAGCTGAGCGCCGTCATGCTCGGCGACCGAGACACACCGGGTTGCCCATCCCGGTGCTGTCAGCATCACTCGCGACCCGCCCCGAATCATCACGAGATCGCCGCTGTCAAAGGCCGGTGCCAGCGCTTTGTGGGCGTCGTCGCAGCGGAAGCCGTGCTGGGCATCAAAGGCCCCGGCGGCCAAGGCGGTGCGCTGCGCGGGGGTGAGGGTGCCGATGTGGGCCTTGCGGCAGTCCATCGATCCGGTGGCCGCGATCATGCCCAGCAGCAGCGGATCAGCGGGCGCACGGGTGATGGTGGCGGTGCTGGGCTTGTCGTCCCGGGCGGTGGTCATGGAGAATGGTTTGTCGTCGGCAATGGCGTCAAATGCGGCATTCACGGACGGCACGTCAGCGAGGACGACGCCGTTGACGGACTGGATGACGTCCCGGCGCTGGATGCCGGCCGCGGCGGCGGGGCTGCCCGGGGAGACTGCGGTGACGACGACCTTCTTGCCTCGCGACTCGTAGCTGAGCCCCAGCCATGCCCGCTGGGACTGGAGCGCCGCGAGGTCCGCACTGCGATCCCGCCACTCGGGGGTGTACTCGGCGATGGTGACCGAGATCGGGCAGGGGTCGCCGGCGTGGGCGACCGAAGCAAGAGCGACGAGGAGGGGCAGCGACATGGTGCACCGGGACGGCGATGAGGCCCCAGCGTAGCCGACGGGCGGTCAGGGGGCGCGTGGGGCCTCTTCTGGCTGCTGCTGCAGGTCGTCCGCGGTCTCCTGGATCCAGCCATCCATGCGCCACTGCGTGCGGGTGTCGACCGCGTCGTCGTCCACGGCACCGTCGTCGTCCCCGCGCAGCGCCATACCCACCAGGTTGACCGACTGGGCAGGATCTTCGCCGGACTGGTGCACCCACAAGTCGACCCCGAGGCCATCCTGGTCAGACCAGCCATCGGCCACCTTGGCTTGCAAGCCTTCCATCCAGCCCGCTTTGCCCGAGTGGTCGCGCACGATGGCGAGGCAGGGGTACTCGTCGCAGTCCAGGCCCAGCACCTCCAGCTGGGGGTTGGCCGCGGCAAGGGCGTCCAGGCGCTCGGCCATGCCCGCCTCTTGGAAGGCGGCCGGCACGTCCTCGGGCCACTCTTGGGGGCTGCCCTCCAGCGCTTCGAGGGCACCGTTTTGCATGTCCCGCTCCAGCCGCAGGCCGGCCAGCTCGTCCTCGAGGGCCAAGATTCGGGCGGCGGCCTCGTCCACCGTGATGCGGGCGTCGCCGACAAGGACCATCGGGGCGTCGGGCGGGGTGCCGTGGGGGCGCGGCGCGCTGGGGTCGGTGGTGAACGACCGGATGGCGCCCGCCTGGATGGTCTCGGACGGGGCCCCGTCGTCGGTGTGGACGCGGGCGGTGCCTTCGTAGACCACGATGGTGAGCACGGCCCCGGCGGCCGCGGCGGCGATGGAGCGAACCATAGCAATGTCCTGGGTGTGGGGGTTGTCGGCGGGAGACAGGCGCACGAGGGCGAGCCCATCGACCTCGATGTGGTGGCCGGTGGGGGTGTCGACGCGCATGCCCTTGCCTTCGATGCGCTGCACGCCGGCGATGAGGGTGACGGGCACTTGGGGGGGCAGCGCCGCGGGACGCAGGGCGAGCAGGAGGGCCGCGGCCGCGGGAATGAGCAGCAGGGGCCAGCGGGACCAGCGGGGCTTGTGTGGTTGGGGCGCGGTGAGTGTGCGGAGCACTCGGGCATCGAGGGCGAGGGGCGGGGGCACGGCGGTCGGCAGGGTGCTGAGCTGGGCGGTGAGCTGGTGCAGCGCGGACCAGGCGTCGGCGACCTCGGGTTCGGTCGCGATGCGGTGGTGGAGCGCAGCGGCCTCGGTGGGGTCCAGCTCGCCGTCCATCAGGCGGGAGAGGGCCTCCAGCAGGGCATTGTCGGGGGTCATGGGGCGCCCTTGAGCAGGAGGGCCAGGCGGGCACGGGCCCGATGCAGGCGGGACTTGATGGTGCCGACGGCGGTGTCTTCGTGGGCGGCGATGGTCTCGAGGGGCAAGCCTTCGATGTGGTGCAGCACGACCGCCCGGCGCTGTCCCGGGGGCAGGCGGGCGACGGCCGCGGTCAAGCGGTGCTGCTGTCGGTGGGCGTCGAGGCGCTGGGCGACCTCGGGAACGTCGTCTGCGAGGGCATCAAAGCGTGCACTGACCTCTCCCCGGGCCCGCTGCCGGCGGTGGCGGTCGATGAGGTGCCGCCGGGCCACGGTCCGACTCCAGCTGGCGAAGGAGCCTTGCTGGTCGTCGAAGTGGTCGAGCTTGGCGCACAGCTTCTCCCAGATCTCTTGGTAGGCATCGTCGGGATCGGCGTCCAGCTTGCAACACAAGCCGTAGAGGGTGGGCCCATGGGCCGCGATGAGCGCCGGCCAGCCTCGGGCATCACCCCGGCGGATGGCGGTGAGGGCGGGGCCGTCGCTGGGGACGGGGAGCTGGCGGGCCGGTTGGTGCATCACCTGACCATACGAAGCGGCCGGGGCTGGGGTTCCCGGTTTCTGGTGTGTTGGGCTTGAATTGGGTGGGGTGTTGGGTTCCGTCGAATGTTGAGAATGTTCTATTTTAAGGTGTTCTGGTGTGCTTGGTCTCGATGGCGGTGCGCGGTCGTCGGCAGGTGATCCACCGGTGGGGGATAGTGGTGACGGGCCGGTCCGGGCAAGCGCCAAGCCCCGTGCCCCGGTGCCGCTGGCGTGTGCTGCCCCTGGAGGATGAGATGATGCGCTGCATTGCGATTCTGGTCGGCTTGGGAGCAATGGGTTGCTCGTCCACCGACAAGGCCGAGGGGCGTGCGGCCAAGGACGCCACGTCAGAGAGTGACGGGGCGGACGGGGGCGAGGACGGCGCTGCCGGGGACGGCGGTGAGGACCCGGGCCCGCTGGCGCCGGTCGTCTTTGCCGTGCCGCTGGCCCATCCGGAACAGTTCAACTTGGTCATCGGTGTGGACCACGATCCCGACGTACACGATGACGAGGGCGCGCTGGGGCGGACCGTGTGCCAGGACTACAACGGCCGCAGCTTCCCGTACTGCTACGATGAGCACAACGGCTCCGACTACATCATGCAGGGTGGCTTTTCCACCATGGATGACGGCAGCGTACAGATCCTCGCCGGTGCGGCGGGCACGGTGAGTGTGGCGCGGGACGGCAACTACGACCGCTGCCATGCCGATGCGAGCGGGGTGGTGGACTGCGACGGGCACGACATGGTCGCCAACGCCGTGGTCATCGAGCACCAAGGCACCGACGGCCAGCTCTGGCGGTCGAAGTACTGGCACATGAAGAAAGACAGCGTGGCGGTGGTGGTGGGCCAAGAGGTCGAGGCTGGCGCCGTGCTGGGGCTCGTGGGCAGCAGCGGCAACAGCTCCATGCCCCACCTGCACTTCCAGCTGGAGGTCATGCGCACCGACGACACCGGCATCGAGACGGACTGGATCTTGGTGGACCCCTACGCGGGACCGCTCAGCCAGGACCTCAGCTTCTGGTGCAGTCAGGGCCCTGAAGATGGCATGCCCGGGGGCTGTTGAGCCTCAGCCGGCCCAGGTGCGGAAGCCCTCGGGGTCGCGGGCGATGGCGGCCAGCAGTGACTCGGGCACCCGTCCGGCCCGCAAGTGCAGCGTGATGGGATCGAGCCCCCACAGCACCGCGAGGCGGTCCAGTGCGTCGACCGACGGGGCCTTCTCACCCGACTCCATCCGGCTGAGGTGGCTGGGCGACACCCCCAAGCTCTCGGCCAGGGCCTTCTGGGCCAGCTGACGGGCCGTGCGCTGGGTGCGCAGCCATCCGCCAAAGTCGGGCATCGTCGCGGGGGTGCCCACCGGCTGGCCGGGGGTGTCGCCGTCCTCATCCCGGGACCACTCGATCTCGGCGGTCGCGTTGTGGTTGTGGATGGACTCTTGGTTGCTCGCGCGCACCTTGAGCCAGCGCACCCCCGGCAGATCCCGAACCGCGAGAACGACGTCGCGGACGAGGTCTTCGACGAACTTGGGGTTATTGTAGGCTTGCTCGGTGACGAACTTTTCGTCTTCGCGCTTGAGCAGGGCGTACAGCGGGGCCGACGCGCACGCTTCCACCGCTTCGATGATGTCTTCGAGCCACACAAAGTCGTCGGCGCGCACATCCACGCTGACGAGGCTGCGCTGGTTGTGGGCACCATAGTCGCTGACGGCTTTGCTGCATGGGCACAAGCTCTTGACGGGAACGGTGACGCCGAGGGTGTAGTCGGAGTCGTTGGCCTCGGGCCCGTGGTGGCCCACGAAGCGAGCCTGGTACTCCATCAAGGACTCGGCCTTCGAGACCGGGGCCTGCTTCATCATGAAGTAGGGGAACTCCATCTCGACCCATGCGTCGGTCGAGTCGAGGCGCCGCCGAATCGCGTCGAGCACGCTGGGCATGGTGCGAAAGGTGAGCTCGCCGCGGACCTCGTTCAAGATCTCCACGAAGCGGCTCATGTGGGTGCCCTTGAACTGATGCGGCAGGCCCACATACAGCCCAAGATTGGCCACCGTCGCCTGCATGCCCTGGCTGCGGTCGAGGACTTGCACCGGGTAGCGCAGGTCGGTGATGCCGACGCGGTCGATGGGCAGACCGCGCTGGTCGAATTCAGCGGCGTGGTCGGGGAGGTCAGTGGAGTCGATGGGAGTGCTCATACCGCCGAGCTACTGCCGTTGACCGCATGGGTCAAGCCGGGGTTGTCGATTGTGACAGTGTTGGTGCGGGACTGGCTGGGACTGGGGCATGCGGGTGCTCAGCACCCGTGGAGGAGGTCGTCGCTGGGACTTCAGCCTCTCGCAAGTGGCCCGCCGCCGAACCCCTGCGTTGTGGGTGGGTGCGAGGTCCTGCCGCAGCCCGGTGCGCACTTCTCCCCGACATCCCCATGCAGAAGCTGCCGCCGCTCGGTCGGGGACCGGACGGCGGCAGCTCATCGGATGGGCTGACCTACTCCAGGATCTCGTCGGGGTCAGCTTCGGCCGAGCCCTGGCCGACGGGATCCAGCACAAGGGGCAGGGCCTCGACACCCGCAACACCACTGGCACGCAGGGCCTCGGCGAGCGGATGCCCGGTGCCGGTGATGGCGCCACCGCCAGCGAGGTAGTTCCCAATGTGGGTGCCGGCGAGGTCCTGCAGACCGAGGGGGCTGGACGCGAGGCCCGTACCGTCCAGGTCGACCATCACAGGTCGACGGGGCATCTCGAAGCCGAGGGGGCTCGAGGCAAGGCCGGAGCCGTCGAGCGCGTCGATGGTCATCACCATGTGCCAAGCCGTCAGGCCGAGGGGGCTTGACGCCAGACCCGTGCCGTCGAATGCAGCGAGGCGCATGCCGATCAAGCCGAGGGGGCTACTGGCGAGGCCCGTGCCGTCGAAGGTGAGCCGGTCAATCGTCAGGAAGCCCAGCGGGCTGCTGGCCAGACCCGTGCCGTCGAGATCGACGTCGACCGTGTCAACCGAGGCAAAGGACCCGATGGCCGCTTCGTTGAAGACCATGCCCAGCGGGCTGCTGGCCAGGCCCGTGCCCGTGCTCATGACGGTGTAGGCGCCGGCAATTTTCTGGAGGATCCTGTCGGACTCGGTGGGCGTCCAGTGGATCGTCAGCGCAGCACCATCCAGCGAGGGCTCGGCCGCCATGCCCGCGAGGACCACCTCCATCTCGCCCTGCACATACGTCAGAGGCGTGGGGTGGACGGGGATTCCGGCCCTCGTGGTCACGGTGCTCACCTCGACGGCGACGCCCACGGGGGTCGCTTCCATCGTGTCGGTGTTGAGCCACTCGATCTCACTCGCGGTGGCGTAGCACCAGCCGACCTCGTTTGTTTTGCAGGACGCCATCTGATCCACTGACCCGGTGAACGCGACCCAGGCAGTGATGTCCTTCACGGGCAAGCCATCGTCGTCCAGCACGGTCACCGAAGCGACCGGCATCACCTCGGACTCGCTCTTGGCATAGAGGACCGGTAGCACTGCGACGTGCAGCCGCCCTTCGTAGAGGAGGGCCTCGTCCCCGTCCTCGATCAGCTTCAGCGACTCGTCCAGGTCGAGGGAGCCGGCGCCCGTCCCGCTGGACCAGCGCGGGCCGCAATCGTCAACGGCGCCGAGCAGCAAGGCGTTGCGAGCCATCTTCGGCGTCGCCCCAGCCTCGAGAAGCTGCACGAGCGCGCCGGAGACCACCGCGGCGGCTTGGCTGGTGCCCGCGTAGAACCAGTACCCCATCTCTTCGGGGTGGTTCAGTCGGATGGTCTGGCCCAGAATACCGTCGATCTGGCCATCCTCGTTGAGGTCGGCATCCAGACTACCGCCGGGCGCGACGATGTCGATGCTGGGCGCGAGGTTGGAGTAGTGCGCAGCCACCAGCTCGTTCTTGTCGTTCGTCGGCGCAGCAGAGCCCACACCAACGACCAACGGACTGGCCGCCGGCCAGGTCGCGGCGCCCAGGCCATCATTGCCGGAGGCTGCCACCATCAGGATGCCTGCCCGACTGGCGGCCTCCAGAGCCTCGTTCAGGGCGACTGAGGGGACATAGTCCGGGTGGAAGGATAGGCTCATGTTGATGACATCGGCCTCATTGTCGACGGCATGGTAGATGGCCTCCATCAACGCGAACTCACTGCCCACGTTGTTGTCGTCCAGCACCTTGATCGGCATGAGCGAGGCGCCCGGCGCCATGCCCTCGACTTGGCCGAGCACCGCGCCGTCATCGGAAGAGGCGATGACGCTGGCGATGTGGGTGCCGTGCTGGTGGTCATCGTTGGCGTGGGCGTCGTCGTTCACGAAGTCGTAGGGGGCGACGATGGGGCTGCCGCTGAGGGAGCCCGCCGGGACGTAGGTGTGGTCGTCGTCGGCGTACTGCTCGTAGGCAACACCCGTGTCGAGCACGGCCACGACCCACTCCGACAGATCTGCCACCGGCGCGTCTTGCTGCCTTGCCCGCATGCGGGCGGCCTTTCGGTGCCACTGGAAGCGCTGGGGGCCCCTCAAGGGCGGCGTCTTGGGCTTGCCCGCGCCGACCATGCGACCGTTGGGGGCAGCGCCGTCGATGAGTCCAGCGGCCTGGACCTGCCCGATGGCGTCGGCCACGCTCGTGCCTTCGGGGAGGCGGATCACGCCGTACCCACTTCGGCCCGGCGTGCGCTCGATGGTGCCGCCGAGGTGGCGGGCGACGCCGGCCAGTGACTGTCCCCTTGCCGGGGCCACGATGATCTGGTTGGTGTAGTAGGGACTTGCGAGGTGAGGGCTGCCTTGGCGGTGTGCGGCGGGCGGCTCCCGAAGCGTGTCGGCCTCTTGGCCCGTGCGGGCAGCGAGGTGGCGCTGGGTTCCCTGGGACGCGGCCGCAACGGAGCGGTCGGAGCGCTTTGTCAGGTCGGTTCCGGATTGCCGGGCATCACGAACACTCATGGCCGCGAGAATCACGGCGGAGGCCGCCAGACCAAAGAAGACTGCGGAGCGCATGGGGCGAGACTGCGGGGATATTTTGGTTCCTTGGGACGCGGATCCGGCGGTGGGACCCCGGTGAGCACCTTCGCCCCCGGAAGCGGATCTCATCGCCGCACCCGTAGGGGGGAAAGCAAAACCGTGGTCCCTGCACTCGCAGCGGCTCGACCGAGAGCGCAGCCTCTTCGTGCAGAATCGCGAGCCCAACTCGGGCGAAGAAACGCCGGATGCTCGACGGCGCCGAGTTGATCGGCACGTTTGCACGGTGTCCACCACCCGATGATGCGAGATGAAGCTGACTCAGCTCGTGTGCAGGGCTGGACTTGCCCCAGCCCGTCAGCCAGTGCATGGAAGGGACTGAAGAGCACTTCCCGAAGATCCCGTGTGGCTGAGCGCTCTGGTTCCCGATTGCAACGAGCGCTCGGTGTGGCTCAAGCGGTTGGGTTGGTGCAGAGGCCCCGGCTTGTCTCAGCTCGCGGGTGAACCGAACCCAACCCGGTCCCGAGCGGGTCCGTCCTTCACGTGTCCCGCATCAGCAGCGTGGGCACGGGGCGGCCACCTACGGGGAATAAACGCCACACTGACCTTCGGGGGGGCACGAGAGAGCTGTCGGGCACCCGCACTTGAAGGCGCACGCCGGGCCCCTCCAGGGTGTGACCGTCCTCCACGGGCTTCTTGTTCTCGATCAGGTAGAGCGAGAAGTTGCGCAGGAAGGCGCCGGCTTGTTGGGGGGACAGCACGTCGGGACGGAAGCACAGCTCGGCGTCTTGGCCGCCGAGTCCGGCCATGCCGACGGTGTCCATGACCGCCCAGCCGTCGGGGTCACCCAAGCGGAACATGCGCAGCCCGGACCACAGGTCGATGGGCAGGTGGTCGCCCTGGGCGGCACTCTGGAGCGAGGCCATCAGGGTGGTGCGGCTGTGGAGCACCTCGCCGCAGGGGGCGAACCACGCTGTCGAGCTGGGCATCGCGAGCAGCAGCGCGGCGATGCCGGTGAGGTGGCGCCAAGTGATGAGCGGTCCGGGGTCGGTGCCCGGGAATGCTGGAGAGGTGCGGATTCTCAGGAATGCTTGGTGGGTCGCGGTGGAGACGGCGGCCTCGGGCCAGTGCACGGCTTGGCTGATGGCCCGGGCCAAGGCTCCCGGCGCGGTGGCGGTCCCGAAGGCCCCGGTCTGGACCGCTTCCAGCAGGGCCGGATCTCGCCCATCGGTGCCCAAGCCATCGGGCCAAGGGCAGGGCAGGATGTCGACGAAGACACCCGGGCGCTCGTCGTTCCCAGGAATCAGCACGCCGGGGTGGCCGATGGTCCAGCCGGTGCCCCGGGGCTCGGGACGGGGCTGTCCGCCGACCTTGGCCAGCGCTTGGGCCAGCGCGTCGAGCGTCGGTGCGACGTCGAACAGCACGGTGAGGATGTGGGGAAACGGGGTCTGCATGGCACGGTCCGGGGCTGGCAGCGTGGCCCCGCCTATCGCAGCCTCGCGCCCCCCGCGCGGTGGCCTCAGCGAAGGGCACCCATCACCCATCCGGACACCTTCTGCAGGGTGGGCGTGAAGCGCTCCCGGTTCCATGCCGAAGCCACCTTAAACACCACCTCGGAGCGGGTGGGGTAGGGGTGGATGGTCGTGGCGAGCTGGCCCAGGCCGAGCCCGTTGGTCATCGCCAGGGTCAGCGGCGCGAGCACCTCACCGGCGTGCTCGCCCACGATGGTGGCCCCGAGGATGCGCCCGTGACCGTCGGCCCAGACACGACAGAAGCCTTCGGACTCGCCGTCGGTGCGGCCCCGGTCCGTCTCGCCCATGCTGACCGTGAATGACTTGATGGTGGGATCTTTCGCGGCATCCTCGGGCCCGATGCCGACGGCAGCGAGCTCGGGGTGGGTGTAGGTCACGCGGGGAATGATGAGGTCGGAGACCTTGGCCCGGCCGAACACCAGGGCATTGCGCACGACGATGCGGGCTTGGTGGTCAGCGGCGTGGGTGAACTGGGCTTGGCCGATGACGTCGCCGCACGCGTAGATCTGGGGGTTGGTGGTGCGCAGGTGGTCGTCCACTTCGATGCCTTGGCGGCCTTGGTCCACTCCGGCGGCGTCCAGCCCCAGCTCGGTGTTGGGTCGCCGGCCCACCGCCACGAGGATGCGGTCGCCCACGATGCGGCGGTCGTCGTCGAGAATGACCGCGTCGCCGTCGTCTCCGCCCTCCATGCGGGCCACCTTGGCGCCGAGGATGAGCTGGATGCCGTCGGCCTCGAGCTGGGCTTGCACCACTGCGCTGGCGTCGGGGTCTTCCCGGGGCAGCACCCGCTCGGCGAGGTCGACGACGGTGACGGTGCTCCCGAGGCGGGCAAAGGCTTGGGCCAGCTCACACCCGATGACGCCGGCGCCGATGACGGTGAGCCGCGGGGGCAAGGTCGTCAGCGCAAAGATACCCTCGTTGGTGAGCGCATCGGTGGTGTCGATGCCGGGGATGGGCGGGAGCACCGGGCGGGCGCCAGTGGCGATGCAGCACCGGGTGAATTCCAGGGGGGTGCCGTCGACCGTGACGGTGCCGGGACCGGTGAATTTGGCCTCGCCGAGAAAGACGTCGATGCCCTCCTTCTTGAGGCGCTCGGCGCTGTCGTGGGGGGCGATCTCGGCGCGGATGCGGCGCAGGCGGTCCATGGCGGCCCCGAAGTCGGGGGTGACGTCGCCGACGGCAATGTTGAGCTTGCGGGCGTCCCGGGCGGCTTGAGCGGCATGAGCGACCCGGAGCAGGGCCTTGCTGGGCACACAGCCGGCGTTGAGGCAGTCCCCGCCCAGCAGCCCCTTCTCGATGATGGCGACCTTGGCGCCGAGGCCTGCGGCACCCAACGCTGCGACCAGGCCCGCGGGGCCCCCGCCGATGACGACGAGGTTGTAGCGTCCGGCCGGCTTGGGGTTGACCCAGTCCTCGGGATGGACCGCCTTCTGAAGAGCTTGGTCGTGGACATTGTCGGGCAGGAGGCCGATGTGGCTCATGGGTCTTCCGTCAGCATCTGGAGCAGCCCGTCGAGCTGCGCCTTGAGTGCGGTGATGTGGTGTTGCTCGGCTTGGGGGGCCACACAGGCCAGCAGGGCCCCGGGCACGGATGCTGCGCGGGCCTGGAGGTCGCGGCCGGCGTCCGTCAGGTGGATGAGGACCACCCGGTTGTCGTCGGCTTGGCGCTCGCGACGGACGATGCCGGCGGACTCGAGCCGCTTGAGCAGGGGGGTCAAGGTGCCCGAGTCGAGGCGCAGCCGGCCGCCGATGGACTTGACGGGAATGCCCTCCTGTTCCCACAAGACGAGCATCACAAGATACTGGGGATAGGTCAGGCCCAGGGGCTCCAGCAAGGGGCGGTAGCGTTGCTGGATCGCCCGTGCGGCCGCGTAGAGCGGGAAGCAGAGCTGGTTGTCGAGCAACAGCGAGCCGGCTGGGGAGCTCACGCGAGCGCTGCGCGGATGGCCTCGACCCGCTTGCGGTTGGCGCCGAGGTCGGAGTGGCCGACCCGGGACGATGAGCGCACATGGACGAAGTCGCCCTCTTGCTCAAACCGCACGTCATCGCGGAAGCGGAAGATGGCGGAGATGACGACGTAGTGGAGGTAGTCGTCGGCCTCTTCTTCGAGCTTGACCCGGGGCAGCGTGGCCATGTGGGCGCGGACGGCGTCGAGGGTGGTGCCCTGGAGCGGGGCGATGTGGTGCTCTTTGTCGGTGGCGTCGGCGCGGCTGCTGACGCAGTTGGGGGAGCGGGGGGGCGGTGCAAAGCGGGACATGGGAACCTCCGGGGATCCGAAGGTAGCGTGTTATTGATTGTGTGCAATCAGGTTGTGCACAATCGTTATGTGCCGAGGGTGGTCCCGCTCTGCTCACGGCCGTGTCAGGCGGTCAGCGTGGTCGGTTGGCTACCGTGCAGCCCGGGCCAGTGTGGACGGCTCCGCAATGCGGGTCACGTCGGCCAGCCAGGCGGCGGTGGCCTCCGGCCCTGCGGGGACAAGGCGCAAGCACAGGGCGGTGCGGTCCGGAGGCACCCGGTGACAGCTCTGCACCCGGACCTTGCGGCGGTGCACTGTGCGTCCGGGAAACAGTTGCACGGCCACTTCGACCTCTCGGCCCCAGCGGCTCAACTCAGCGAGCGGGAGGGCCACGGTCAGCTGAAGACCGGACGCGCTGATGTTGACCACCTGGGCGGGCACGGAGCGGCTGGTGCGGTCGGGGCGAAGGGTGGCGCGGTGGGTGGGCGGCAGCAAGCGGGGCTCTTCGCGGCTGTCGACGGCGCGCTGAAGCATCGCGGGCAAGCGGCCCCGGGGAACGGGGGTCGGCACCGTGAAGGTGAGCAGGTGTTCCCGGAGGCCGGTCTGGGGGTCGCTGGTGATCTGGGTGCGGTGGTGGGTGCCACGGAGCACCACATACGGCGGACCCACGGGCGTGCCGATGGCCAAGCAGGCGGGCATGCCGGGGGCCAGCGCCGGGTCCAACTCAGGCACGATCGCGAGGATGGCCCGGTCGCCGTGGAGATCGACGAGTCGGGCCGGTCGGCGCCAGTCACCCAGGCCCAGCCCAATGCGGAGCTGTGGCTCAAGCGCGGCGATGCGGGCCTGCCGGCGCTCCGCGGGTGACGGCGGCGGCGGGGGCACGGTGAGGCTGGGGGGCTTGACGGGCAGGTCGTTGGCGGGTGGGGCCTCCACGGGCCGGTCCTCGACGGTCAGCGGGGGCTCCACGCGCTCCCCTTGCGACGTCGTGTCGGTGAATGTTGTGGGGGTGGGGAGCGGGGGGCTCGCTGCCTTGCCACTCTGCGCCGCGTCCACGATGTCCTGGGCAATCTGGTGCAGCTCAAGCACCGGGGCGATGGGCTCGAGGGGCGGACCGTTCCCGTCGACCAGCCGGGCTGCCGCATCTTCGAGGCGCCGCAGGCCCGGACGGGCCCACAGCAACGTGACGGCGAGGGCAAACACGACGCCGAGCAGCGCAAGCAGCGGGGAGAGGAGCAGGCCAGGCTGGGCCTGAAGCAAACCCCAGCTGGAGGGCGGCGCCGGAATAGACACTGCGACAATGCCCACCACGCCGCTATACTCATCGAAGATGGGGGCGTAGCCTTCGATGATGCTCCCGGCGGGTTGGGGCAGTGCGGGCGACACCCCGGGTCGACCGGTCAGCAGGGCTGCCGCCATGGCGGGGCGGTACGGTTCCGGGTGCCGCCAAGTCGGGGTGCCGGCGCTGGTGAACGTGAGCTCGACCCCGTCGGGCTGGGACTGGTCGGGCTGGGCCACGACCTCACGGTGGAAGGTGGGCGAGAGGCGGAGCACCCGCACCGGTGCGTCGAGGCCCATGGTTGCGGCAAAGTCCGCCAAGGCCAAGTGTTCGTCTCGCACGCCCTCGGGCGCGGTGCTCCAGGACAAGAACGCGTCTTTGCCACCAGCGGTCCGCAGCAGCGCGGCGTGGTGGGGGCCGTCGAGCAGGGTGGACGCGAGGCGAGCCAGATCTTGGGCCCGGTGCTGCTCGGCCCCAAGGGCACCATCCGCGACGGTGTCGAGGGTGTGGGCGACGGTGAAGCCCAGGGCCACCGCCGTCACGAGGGCAACGGTCCCCAGCTGAAGGCGCACGAGGGAGATGCGGCGGCGGGAAGCAGTGGGCATGGGGGCCTGGGCCATGGGGGGGCTGCGGCGGGGCAAGGCGGGGGCGTGCCGGGTCACGGGACCCGGGTCGAGGGCCTCCGAGGCGGGGGCGCCAGGGTCAGGGACGGGTGCCGGGGGGCAGCTTCGCCAGCTCGCGGGGATCGGGCTTGGCCTTGGCCACCGCCGGCGCCGGGCGTTCGAAGCGCTGGGGGGCGACCTCAACGTTGACTTGGATGGTGTCGACGGTGAGGAAGTGGCTGTCGGGATCGCCGTGTGTGCGCGTGGTCTGGAGGCGCGCCACACGGAGTCCTTCGGTCTCCTTCCAGTCGCTGTAGTCCGTCTGCACGACGAGCTCCTTGCCCCCCAGCACCCGAGTCGACTCCAGCCGCAGGTCGAGTCCTGTGTCCTGGTCGATGTGGAGCCAGCGCTTGGCCCCGCCGGGCAGGGTCAGCTCGAGCTTGTGCGTCGGGTGGCCGTTGAGGGTGGAGCTGCCGTCGATGCGAATGCCGATGCCCCGCGCGCGGTGATCGATGAGGAGGCCCCGGGGGTCGGAGCTGGCGAGGGTGTCCGCGAGCTCGGACTCATCCATCGGCTGGGCATCCAGTCGACCCTTGTAGGGCTGCAGCTTCCAGCCCTCCCCAGGCCGGGCGGTCTGGACCACCCGATCGCCGCCGAAGCTGTACTCCAGGCGCATCTTGCCCGGCACCTGCTGGGTCAGCTCATAGGGCACAACCATGCCTTGGCCGAGGTCCATGCGACCCGTCATCTGGAGGGTGTGCACGGCCGCCCAAGCATCGGCGCCACCGCGAGCGTCGAGGTTCTTCTGGACGATCTTATCGATCTGGTGGGCATTCCAGACCTTCGGGATGAGGGCGCCACCCACGAGGAGGGCGGCGGCACCACCGGCGATGAGCCAAGTCTTGCGGGAGGTCATGGGAGCGCTCGGGGTCGAGGTCTACTGCACCACCAGACCCTCGACCTTGAAGTCGCCGATCTGGATGGTGACGGTGTCGCCCTTCTTGACGAACACGCCGGGGTTCGCGAAGAACATCCAGTAGACGTGGTCGTCGAGGGGCTCGTTGGAGTTCCGGAGGGCGCCGGTCTTCGTGGGCGTGGGCACGGACATCTGGGCGCCAGACTCTTCGTGGATGAGGAGGGGCTTGTCCTCGCGGGCGAAGAGGGGCTTGGCCAGCTCAGCATCGTGCACCTTGTACCGAAATTCCAGCATGTAGCCGGCGGAAGACTGGCGCACGAAGACCACTTCGATGCCCCACTGGCGCCGCAGCAGCGTACGCTCACGAGGACTCGACGTGGCCGCGGCGGTCGCTGGGACGAGGAGCCCCACAACCAGAGCACTGATGACGAAGGCCTTGTGCACAGGCTCAGGCCCTCGTGGCAGGGACAGGCTCAGTGATCGAGGTCATGGCTGTGTCCGTGTCGATTGCCGCCGCACCCATCATTCATTGCCTCCGACAACCTCATCCGCACCCACATCGGGCAGAGAATCTCGGGCGTCGCCGTCGATGTCGTCGTCGAGCGTGGTGGTGCCGCCGGTGGACGGGTAGTCAATCGCGGGGGAAGCACTGTCGAGGTGGTAGGTCCACAGCGCGTCTTCATCGAGCGGCCCCTGGATGAGCGGTCCGAAGCGCAGGTCGACGGCGTTGCCGCCCTCGCCGTTCGCCTGGATGACTTGGTAGCCCCCGGCGGCGTCCAGCTCCCGACGGCCGTTGCAGTAGCCGTTCAGGAACTCTGGGTCGGCGGCACTGTTGGTGCGACCGCTGCCGTCCGTGGTGATGGAGTTGCGGGACCTCAGCTCTTCAGTGGAGTTGAGCACGCCGAAGTCCCAGTAGTTCGCGCCTTCCGCACAGCCACCGAGCTCGGTGGGGCTGAGCGTGGGCACGAGGGCCGGCGTTGCCCCCGTTCCGTCGTAGGAGAAGGAGCGGTTCTGCCACACGATGTTCTGGCGCAAAGTCGGATCGGAGTAGCCCGGGAAGTCGGTGTCTCCGCCGATGGCTGCCAAAGCCGCCAGCAGGTTCGGGCTGTGGACCTCCGAGACGATGCCGGCGGGCTGGGGAGCGGTCGTGCCCAGTCCATTGGGCAGCAGCACGCCGGCCGTGGCCGTGCTGTCGTTGTGGGCGATGGTGTTGTGGATCAAGCGCCCCCGGGCCACGTCCTGGACCGAGACACCACCGCCGGCGTAGCCCGCCACGTTGTTGGTGATGATGTTGTTCTCGATGCGAAGGTTGCTCCAGTCCTTCTCCTCAGGTGACGCCGCCACGTCCACGCCGTTGTAGAACTCGACGCGGATGCCACCGCCCAGCCCGCCCGCCGCTTGGTTGCCCTGGATGCGGTTGCGCTGGATGCTTGTCTTTCCGGCGCCTTCGGAGAGGTCCTCTTCGCCTGCGGGGAGCACGCCACCGACGAAGATGCCGCCGCCGGACCGCGTGAAGCTCGGGTTGTTCGTTTGGTTGAACAGGATGTCGTTGCCGACAATCTTGCCGTTGTGGCTGTGGCCGCGGTGGCCGATGCCTGCGCCGTCACCCTGGGTGAAGTTGCCGCAGATGAAGTTGTCCGTGACCTCGTAGCGGAGGGAGCCCGTGTTGATGGACACACCACCGCCTGCACCTTGCTCGCCGATGGCACCGTTGCGGGTGATGGCGTTGTGGTGGATGTGGATGTCCTTGTTCCACCGGTAGGGCAGCTCCTCGTCGGCCGCCGTCGTGATGTCGGGGTGGCCGACGCGGATCCCCCCGCTGCGGGCGCCCGAGTTCTGCGTGACCTTGTTGTTGGATATCACGAGGTTGTGGGCGTAGCCGTTCACCACAATGCCGCCGCCGACGTCGCCGTTCATGATGGTGAAGCCATCGATGCGCGACGGGTTGTTGTTGAAGTCCGCCGGCTTTCCGAGCACGAGCACGCCCGCCCCCAGCTCGGTGGCGAACAGGCCTGTGCCGAACACCGCGGTCTGCTCCACCTGGCCGGGCAACAGCCGGACCTCACGGTCGTCGAGCAGGCCCTGGATCTTCTGGCGCCAGTCCTCGAGCACTTCCGTGGGACGCTTGGTCGCGTTGATGATGGTCGAGCCGGCGCCGTAGCCTTGGAGGCGCACGGGCTTCCACATGATGAGCTGCTCATCGTAGATGCCGGGCTCCACCAGGATGAGGGCGCCGTCGGGGGCCGCGTCGATGGCGTCCTGGATGCGCTGACCGGCGCTGACGGTGATGGGGGTCTCGCTGGAGACGTGCAGTGTGATGGCGTGGACCGAGGTGCCGCCATCGTCCCGCACCAGGTCCAGCTGGTACGCACCGGCGACCACTGAGGCCGGCAGTGTCACGGAGATGCTGCTGTCAGACCAGCTTGCGCCCGTCAGCTCCACCCCGTCCAGGAGCAGGGTGCCCGCATCGCCGAAGCCGTGGTCGCGGGTGATGGTGGGCTGGTTGTAGGGCGCCGCCGCGGAGGGCCCCTGGTAGGCGGGGTTCGGGATGGTGACCATGCCCGCGGAGGTGAGCGTGACCGACCCACCGGGGGCGACCAGCGGGCCGCCGGAGACCTGGGCCACGACCGGGGTCTGCTTCGGAAGCTCGCAGTCGGGCGCGCTGAAGTCCGCCGCGAAGGCCGCTTGGGGCAGCACTGGGGTGTCGAGGTAGGTCGTCACGCCGGGCATGAACTGGAAGGTGTAGCAGAGGTTGCCGTAGGCCGTGTTGATGGCCGGATCCGGCGTGGGGCCATCGCCCGGGTCGTTGAGACAGACCGAGTACATGGCCGGCGAGTAGCCGCTGGGCATGGGCAGGTTCGCCGAGAAGGTCGACGGTGCCATGCCGTTGTAGTGGCCGTACGCATCGGTGCTGGTGCGGTAGACCTCGCGGCCGTCCGCATCCCGGAACGAGATGGGCAAGAAGGCCGGGGACCACTTCTCCCGGAAGCCGGGGCTCTCGGGACGGTTCTCGAGGGCGATGTCGTCGGTGATGAGCCCTGAGAATTGCGCTGCGACGGGCGTTGTCGTAAACAGGTGGAAGTCCGCTGCCGCCTGCCCCTGATCGCTGAGGTAGACCCGCTTCTTGTTGCAGAGGGGGCGAATCGCGCCGGCGAAGGGAGTGTGTTCCTGGAGGTCCGGGAACATGCTGAGATAGGGCGGCACGACCCGATCGTCGCCGACACAAGCGGGCTGTGCGAGGCCTGGCTCGATGAGCTGGGACTCGACCTCGGCGGCATCCGGCACCACCTCGACCACGTCACCGCCGGGCAGCACCACAGCCACCGCAGCGGTGTCGTAGACATCGCCGAACCCGACGTTGAGGTCTTCTTCCTTGACCAGCTCGTAGCCGGCTGGGAGCACGACCTCGACCACGTAGGTGCCCGGCCCGATGTCGTTGAAGGCGTAGCCGCCGTCGAACACGCCGGGGCGGCCCTGCTGGAAGTTGCGCCAGCCGTCGAAGCAGCGCTCCGCATTGGCGACGCCGAGCGTGTCGGTCACGAAAGCATCGGCGAGGTCTTCGCCTTTGCAGCCGGTGGGGGGGCTGTCGTCCCAGGCATCAGTGGTGGTCTCGTCGACGAGCACGAGGGTGGTGTTGCCCGCAAAGTCGGCCGCGACTTCCTCGAAGAGGCGCACTGTGACCCCGGGCACGCCGGGCTCCCATGTGTCGCCCACCGTGAGCCGCGGGTCGTTCTCGCCGCGGGTGGAGGAGTAGAAGACGATTCCGGAGATGCCGCCGTTGTGGCCCTCGTCCCAGGGCTTCTTGCCCCAGTCGATGATGGTCGTCTCGCCCGAGAAGAGCTGCAGCCCCTGGGTCAAGACTGGGCCGGTCTCCGTGCGGGGGCTGCCGTCCTGGATGCTCAGGATGCCCTCGTAGGGGCTGCCGGTTGTGTCGCCGCCACCGTCCACCGTCACTGTTGCGCCGGTCGCCTCAAAGCGGGCGTAGTCCACTTCAGCGACGAGCCAGTGGAAGAATGGGAACACGCTGTCGAAGGGCACGTAGCCTTCGAGATCGGTGGGGAAGGACTGGTAGATTGTGCCGTCCCGCCACCGCAAGTTCACGGCTTGCTCCGCGAGGGGCTTCTCGTCCTCCTGTCGGATGCCATCGGCGTTGCCGTCGAGGAAGACGTTGTTCTCCAGGCGGCCGAACCATGCGTTGACTGGGAACTCACCCACGTTCGCCCCGGACCCGCTCACGCTGACAGTCTGGAAGGCGATGATGGTGTCGAGGTAGTCGTCCCACACCACGAGCTGGTAGTCCCCGTCGGGAATGCCCGTCATCTCGAAGTTTCCGTCAGCATCCGCGTGCACCGTGGCGATGTTGGGGCCGTCGCCGGCGATGCTGTTCAAGCCCACCCATGCCCGCGTGTGGGCGAGGGCTGCGTATGAGCCTGTGGTGGTCGTGAGGGGGGACCCAGGGGGCTTGGGATCGTGGAACTGAGTGATGGAGCCCGTGATGGTGTTGCGACGGGCACTCTCGGGAACCGAGACGTCGACCGTGGTGGTCCCGGGATCCACGAAGCCGATGAAGGCGTGGGGGCCTGGTCCGCCGAACTCGAGGAAGTAGGGGGGCTCGCCAGCCTTGACCCATGCGTCGATGACCTTGGAGCCTTCGATGGTCGATGTCTGGACCCAGTCCGTGCCCACGGGCGGGGTCGCGATGATGCCGTACTTGCCCGGCGCGAGGTTCTGGATCAGCACCGAGCCGTCGGGACAGCTCAGGATGACGCCTTCCGGGGGGGCGTTGTCGCCAAAGCAGTCCAGACTGTTGCGCAGGGGGTTGCCGAACGCATCCTGCATCATCTGACCGCCGTTCTGGCCGTAGCGGCCGGCGGCGTCCTCGAGGGTGATCTGAAAGCCGCCCAGCCCGGTCTCGGTGCCGTCGATGGCGCCGTTGGTGGGGCTGTTGTCATTGAAGATCTGCGCGGCGATCTGGGCCGTGTCCACGGGCTGCATCGCCACGGTCACATCGACGCTCGTGGCGCCGGCAGGGACCGACGCGCCGCCGATGGTGTGGGAGCTGGCCGTGCCGTCTCCGGCGTCGCTCGGGAGCACCGAGACGAAGTACCGCTTGGTGGGATCGAGGGCGAGCTGAGCGAACTCGGCCGCGCCAGAGCCCTGCGCCACCACACGCATGTAGGACTTGTGGAAGTTCATCGACAGGCCCTCGTTCACGGGCACTGTCGGATCGGGCTGGAGCGTGTTGTCTTCCTGGACCACCCAGCGAAACTGGGTCAGGGCCGCGCCGGCCGGGTCGGTGACGTTGAGCGTGATGCCAGAGACGGGCTGGATGTCGAGGGTGACCTGTGCCGTGTTGCTCTGGGCGGTGCCATCGCTCACCGCGTAGGTAAAGGTGACGGTGGTGTTGGGGGTGCCGCCTGTGAAGACGAAGCTGCCGTCGCTGTTGAGGATGAGGGTGCCCGCGCTGGGCGGAGAGACCACGTAGGCCGACAGCTCATCACCGTCGGCGTCGAAGTCATTGCCGAGCAGACCGTGCGCTTGGTCGACAATGACTGTGCCGCTGACCGTGTTGGTGTAAACACCGTCATCGTTTGCGACGGGGGCGTCGTTTTCGAAGCTCACTTCCAGCGAGACCCAGCCGGGGTAGACGCCGGTGCCGTCATCGGCCCGATACAAGAAGCTGTCAAAGCCCGAGTAGTCGGCGTCGGGGGTGTAGGTGAAGGAGCCGTCGGCGTTGAGCACCATCGTGCCGTGGTACGGCGGGTTCACGAGCGAGACTGTGGCCCCGGGGGCGAGGCCCACGTCATTGGAGAGCACGCTTGTGCCGACGAAGACGGTGTCCTCAGTGACGCTATAGGTGTCGTCCACGGCATAGGTTGTGGCGGTGGGGTCGTCGGGGCTGCCCTGGCCGACCTCCAGCTCGGCCGACATGCCTGTGCCGCCCGCGAGGTGGGTGTAGTTGGACCGGGCGCTGCGGTCGGACAGGCCGAAGGTCACGTCTGTCGACGGGGTCTGCACGATGGCGTCGATGGTCTTGCCCGCGGGCAGCGGCATGGTGCCGAGGCCGATCTTTGCGCCGGGCTTCAGGAAGCCATCCTCGGCGAGCAGGGCCATCCGGGGGCCGCCGAGCGACGGGGTGTGGGTCTCGAGACCTGCGTTGAGAAGACGCAGCAGCAGACGATCTCCGGGGTCACCCGCCGAGAGGGCGGAGGAGGTCTCGCCGTTCACCAGCAGGTAGCCGGGCTGGTAGTCGAGGGTGGGTGGGTAGTCGCTGACGTTGGCGCCAGCGGCGTGGACCGCCTCATTCAGGAAGACGTCGACTTCGCTAAACACCAAGACCGTCTCTGCATCGTAGCAAGCTTCCGTGGACGCGTACGCAGCGACACCGGAGAGACAACCTGGGGCAGTGTTCGGGGTGACCACCATCGCCCCATAGAGCCCCATGGGCACCTGGATCGAGGGGCGCGAGGCCGACTGGTAGAGGAAGGTGCCGGCCCGGGGGTTGGCCCATGTGTAGGTGCCCGTGGCCCCCGCTCCGACCTCTTGGGTCATCGACACCACGCGGCGGCGCCCGAGGGCGTCGGTGGTCCAAGTGGGGTCTCCCCCGCCGGTCTGGCCGGGGGCCATGAGGGAGATCGCGACGGGCAGGTCGTTGTCGACATAGACCGCGAGGCTCTCCCCATCCGTCGTGGAGATCTGCGGACCCGGGGCGCTGGGCACGCCACAATTGGTCCAGCCCGTCTCACACTCGGCGAAGCCCCACATGGGCACGACAATGCCGTCGGAGAGGGTCTTGTCGAAGGCCGAGGCCCGAAGGTAGACCTCGGCGGCGTGGGCGGTGCTGCCTGCGGACAGGAGCGCGCCAGTGCTGGCAAAGAGTGCGAGCACGGACAACGCCTTCTGAGAAGTGGTGGTCATCGGGATTCTCCGTGCTCAGTCGATGGAGACCCAGCGGGGAACCACGATCATCATGGTCATCATCCCGCCGGGGAAGATGTCGTTGTTGACGAGCTCACGCTCGGTGTGCGAGTGCCACATGTACGAGAAGCCCGCGTCGGGGTTCAGCCCGCCTTCGCCGGGGGGCAGGCTGCCCAAGGCGCCCAAGTAGGGGCTGCCGCCGTAGAAGCCGCCGAATGCCAGCGAGCCCAGCTCGGGAAGGTCCACGGGGATGGGCTTGCCGTGGTCGGCCGCCCACTCGTTGGGCTCCAGGGGATCGCTCGCATTGTGGCCGTACATGTCCCAGCCCAGGTCCTTGCCGGTCCACTCCCAGATGCCGTCCCAGGTGGAGCCGGGGGTGGAGGGCACGGTGAACAGGGTGGGGCCGGCGAGGCTCACGCCGTCGCTCTCGCTGACGATGAGGTCGCCGTCCCGTGCGAGCACACGAATGTGGTTGCCGTGCACGTGGAAGGGATGGGAGTCGCGCCCTGCACCCACGACTCGACAGAGCACCCGCTCGCCAGGATGCATGCGGGGCAGGCTGTTGTAGGGCTGGTTCGGCAAGGTTGCGGTGCCGGACTCCGCCATCGTGTCGGGCGCCGAGCGGCCATTGAGCAGCCAATACTCCGGGCTGAAGGGCCCCTCTCCCAGCTCGATGGGGCCGGCACCGCTGGACTGTCGCTCGGCGGCTTGGTGCACGTCGAGGTCGATCTCGCTGAGCACGAAGAGGTACTCGCGGTCGAAGCAGGTGTTGGCGTTGTTGTAGGCGGCGTTTGTGCAGCCGGAGGTCGCAGCGGGCTCCACGATGAGCGCGCCGAACAGGCCCATCTCGACTTGCAGCGCCTCTTGGGAGCCCGAGTGGTAGTGGTAGGTCCCGGGCTGGTCGGCCGTGAAGGTGTACGTGACCGTGCCGCCCGTGCCGGCCTCTCGGGTCAGCGTGCCTTGCTCGCCGCCCGTGGCCGTCACCTCGAGGCCCGGAAAGACGATGCTGGTGTTTCCCGCCGCGCCGGGCAGCTCATTGGACAACGTGATGCTGACCGTGCTGCCCTCGGTGACGATGAGCGTCGGCCCGGGAAGCTGCATTGTGTTGCCAGCGGTGTAGCCCCAACTGTACACCGAGGCACCGTCGGGTATCGAGACGTAGCCAGCCTTGGCCGTCAAGCTAAAGGTGCTGCCCCGGATGCCATCGATCGCGGCGGAGGCGGGGGTAGAGAGCCCGAGAAGGGCCAAGCACGCGACGGCGGCACCACGCGTCTTGTTCGTGTTCATAGACATTTTCGCCTCTCCCTCACAGGATCCGGATCTCGGTCATCATGCCGCCGAAGTTTTCGGCGTCGTTCGCGAGCTGGTGGAGGTTGGTGGTGTAGAGGAAGTAGGTGGAGCCAGAGCTCAGCCCGGTGGTGTCGATGAGCACGTCCACTGATTGGCCGCCGCCCAGCGTGACTGACTGGGTCTGGTAGGCGAGGTTCGAGCCCGCGTCATCGCGCAACAAACGGGCATCTTCGGCGATGACCGTCATGGGGATGCCGTTCGTGGCAAGTGTGTTGAACTGCGTCACGTTCAGGTTGGAGATGCGCAGCAGGATGGTCTCGCCAGCGGTGGCCTCGATGAGGCTGGACACGGGCTGGGACGTCTGGGTCTTGCCCAGTGGGTCGACGGTGGACAGCACGCCTGGGTCGACGGTGTCGGGGTAGCCGCGCCCGTTGATGAGGAAGTAGCTGTCTCGCATCGACGCGAAGGGCAGGGGCTGCACGCCCAAGCTGGCATCGTGGAATGTGGGGTCGAAGGAACCCAACTGAACAGGGACCTCGACGTCGTAGCGCGTCGAGGCATCGCCGTCGTTGTAGGCGTAGGTGTCGCCGGTCTGGTGCACGTGGGTGCCCAGCACTGTGCCGTCCGCCACCTTGTTCTGGCGCGGGTGGATGTAGAGGCTGCCGAGCATGCCCATCTGCATGTGCTCTGTGGCCTCCACATGGCAATGGTACATATACGTACCAGGTTCCTGGACGTTGTAGTAGTACGTCAGGCTGGCGCCCATCGCCACGGAGACGGACGCGTCGGGCACACCGTCGAAGATGGACGCGGCATTGGGAAAGCCGTGCCAGTGAACCGTGTGGGGGTCCGAGAGGTCGGGGCGCATGGCCATGCCGACGTTCGACAGCGTGAGGAAGAGCTCGTCGTCTTCGTCTGCCACGATGGTGGGCGCCGGTGCGTTCGCCGAGAGGGTGCCCTCCTCCATGACCCAGCCGGGAAAGGCCGGACTGTTGACCTCGGGACCACCCTCGGGGAGCTCCGCGAAGCCAAAGACGTACAGTTCCTTCTTCTGGTCGTCCGCCATCGTGACCATGCCATCGCCCGCGACGAGGTGCAGGCACTCAATGCCGTCGCCGTCTGGGTGGAGGTCGGTGCTGGTGGGGCACTGGACGAGGATGTTGCTGTCCTGGGCAGCCGCCGTCGCAGGGACAAGCAGCAACAGAGGAAGCAGGCGGGGCAGGGACCGGGTCCACAGACGCATGGCAGAGGCCTCCGAGCAGAGGGAGGGGCACCGGGCAGGGGCCGGGGCTCAAAGTGACAGGGCGGCTTGGCGATGCTGGGGCGGGTGAGGGCCACACGCGCACGCAGACCTGCGCAGGGGACCTGCATAGAGACTGTTGGAACGCGGCCATCGCGGGACCGGCGGCCCGCAGACCCTACTCCAGGGGCTTGTCGCGTCGACACGCTTGAATTCACCCGACTGCGATTCTGCCAGCACTTTGGCCGCGGTGGCGGCGCGCGGTGGTCTTGGCGCATTTGTTGAGATGCCCATGAACACAGTGTTGTTGGGTATAGGGGGGGATGAGTGTTGGTGGGGGGGGGTGGCCAGCGGGTGTGGCAGATCGTCGCAGTTTGTCAGGTGCCCAAGCGACCTGTCGGGGTGCGTGAGGGGCAGAGGCCTTGTGGAAGGGGTGTCGCGGTCACTCCACAGCTTTGGGATGGTGTTTCAACCTGCAAATGAATGTCGATTTCACGTCATGGGTTTGTGAAGAGAACCGTACGCTGCCAACTTTGCAAGTGAATATCGATTTCATGTCTTGGGTTTGTGGAGAACACCGTGTGTTGGACGCCCACCGGTCGCCCCATGCAGGCCAAGCCCCCGCTGGATGCTCGGGTCAGGGCACGACCCAGCGAACCGCTCCATCGAGGTCCACGACGCCGGCCCCCTTGGACACGATTCGCTGACCGGGCCCGAAGGTGGGTCGCGGATACCGGGGCACGTAGATCGTCAATCCCGCCGCGTGGTCCAGGCTGTCGAGGAGCCAGTCCTGGTCCGGGTAGCGGTGAATGTGTTTCATGCCGTCCAAGAAGGCCATGGCCGCGAACCAGGTCTCGGCTTGGAGGTCTTCATGGACACTCACCGGCAGCTTGCGTCCGTTGGCCCAGGCGCGAAAGCGCAAGAGTGCGGCGTCGCGTTCTCCCGGTCGAAGGCGCCGATCGACGGTGATGGTGGCCGGGACACCGGCGGAGCGGGGCGTTCCCGGGGGGCAGAGTGTGGCCGAGGCGAACTGTCGGCCGGTGTTGGAGTCTGGGAGGTCTGCACACCCCGTCCAGGCCACTCGGGCGCCCATGAACCGGTCGAAGGCACCGTGGCTGTCGGTGGTCTCGTTCACAACAAGTCGGTCCCCGAGCAGGCCCGCGAGCGCCGCCGCTGCTTCGACCGCGCGAGGATCGGAGGGGTCGGCAAGCTGTGCCACCGGCTCGTCGCTGGCGCCCAGCTCTCGCGCGAGGACTGCCGCTTCGGTGCGCATGCCCCCGGAGAGGTAGACCGTGTAGTGGTCCTCGCCCAGCTCCGGCACCTGATCGGTGCTCGGGAAGAGGCACGGGGTCTCCGTGGCCTCACACCAGCTGTGCACAGGGGCGAAGCTGCCGGCGACGGCGCCCCCCACGACGGCAAAGATCGGCTGCTGCTCGGCCGCACGCACCAGCTGGTCCGCCCAGGTCTCTGCCGGGCCCTCCACTGTCCAGACATGGAGGTGCCAGTCGCGGGTGGGGGTGTAGGCGCGGCCGTCTTGCCGGCGGGCCTCGCTGCGGGCCCGATCGTTGCGGGTCTGGGCGTTCTTCAGGTCCACCCAAGCCTTGAGAACATCCGTCACAGCTTCTTTCTCGCTGTCGCTCACGCTGGCGCTCAGCACGGTCGCGAAGTGCACACCCTCCCGATCCACACCGGGCTGGGGGCCGCCCAGGGTGTCCAGGTGGGCCAGCAGGGCATCGGCGTCGACGGGCGACAAGGCGTAGCGGGGCATGAGGCGGTCGAGGGGCTGGCCGTCCGCGCCCACTCCGGCGGTGATTGCCCGCAGCAGGCTGGCGCGATCGTAGGCGGGGCGGGTCTTCAGGAAGTCCTCTGCGTACAGCAGGGGGCCTGTGATGGCGGGTGTGCGCTGCCCACGCTCCGCGGTCCCCATGCCACTGCGGCCGTGGCAGTTCTGGCAATTGGCCTGTGCAGCCGTGATGGCCACATCGCCGAGAACGGTCGCTTGGACGGGATCTCCGTTCGTGCCAATCCCCTCTCTAAAGAGTCGGCGTCCGGCCTCGAGCTGGGCTGGGCTCGGACCCGCCGTCTCCGGGATGACCGGCGAGGCAGGGACGGGCGCCTCGGAGCAGGCGGCCACCCAGAGCGCCGATAAACACAGCCATGTCAGTTGGCTCACAGCTTGGCTTCTGCCACGAGCAAGGGGCGGACCTGGGCCGCGAGGGCTGCGCCACTGCCGAGGCCTTCGAGGCGGGTCCAGGTGGTGCCATTGGCCGTCCGCAGCAAGGAGACCGGCTTGTGGTTGAACTTGGAGCCCGTCCAGGTGTCGGTGGCCTTGAGCACGGCCTCGACATCGGCCGAGCTGCCGGTGAGGAAGAGCCAGTCGTCCGGAGCGCCGTGCCGCTGGGCGTACTCAGCGAGAACTTGGGGGGTGTCGTGCTCGGGGTCGATGGTGACCGAGACCATCTGCACCCGGTCTGCATCGGCGCCGAGCTCCTTGCGGAGCTGGGAGAAGGTGGCGGTCATCACGGGGCAGATGGTGGTGCAGGTGGCAAAGATGAAGTTCAGCGCGAGGGGCTGCCCACCGGAGGCGAGCGCGGCGATCGGAAAGGGCTCGCCGCGTTGGTCGGTCAAGGTCACCGGCGGAAGCACGATGTCGACCGTGGACCGGGCGAAGTCGGGGGACGCGTCCTCCACGTCATGGCAGGGGGGCGGCTCATCGGCGTCGCTGGCGACCGCAGGGTCCCCGTGCCCGAGTGCGGTGTGGGCTTCTGCGGAGGCATCTTGATTGTCTTGCCCGCAGGCCACGAGCGACAGGCAGAGCAGGGTGGATCGAGACAGGCGGGCCAGGGTAGCCATTGCTTGGGTCCTTCGGCTCGTCCGAGGCCTCGGACTCGCCACGCAGAAAGGGGCCCGTCCCACAGCGGCGCCGCGTGGCTCGGTGGGTTCGGGCCCGCATCTTGCTTTGGGACAGGTTGGGTTGTCCACCGAGGCTGGGACCAGCGCCCGCCCTGGCACCCTGGCGCGGGGCATGGTGGCGCGGGACCTGCCCCGCGTGTGGGCACCTTCGCCAAGGCGCTCGAACGGCGGCCGGTCAAGCCCAGCGATGCGCTGGCCGCAGGAGGTGGGCCCGTCGGGCAGGCGCAGCCAGGATAGGTCGTGTTGATGGTCACACTTCGCCTGGGTCACACGCTCGTCGCGGCGCTCTTCATGGTCGCCGGAATGATGAGCTTCGTGTTCTTCAGCTTCATCGCCGTCGAGCTGCACAGCCTGCCGGCCGCTGTGTGCGCGCTGGTGAGTGCGATGCTTGTGGTTCGCTTGGGCTGGGTGCTGCGCCGGCGTGGACAGACCTCGCCCGACGCGGTCGTGGTGATGGGTGGGGCCAGAGGGGCGGCGGTCACCCCCGGCAGCGCGCTGACCTTCGCGCGCCTCTCCAAGGGCATGTGGAGCCAGCCGGGTGTGGTCATGCTTGCCGACCACGGCGGCATCTTCCTCCCGATGGGCCGAGCCCGGCACCTGCTGGTCGAGCTGGCTCTGGGCGCCTTTGTCCCGACCACTCGGTTTGCGGATGTGTCGCTCGATGTGGGGGGGACGACCCCAGAAGCGATGGCGGACGCGGCGCTGCGCCATGGGGGGCTCGTGCTGGGCACCGACTGGTGCTGGAACGGCGCCACGCGCTGGCTGCACCGGGACCGGAGCGACGGGGTGCTGATCTTGGACCATGTGCCCCCGGACCGCATGGGCATGTTTCGGCCCGCTGCCAAGCCCACCGCCGCTGAGCTTCGCCACGGCATCGGTGTGGCGATGCTGGTGGGGCTTGCCGGAAGTGTGGTCTTGCTGGGGCTCGGCGCTATGGGGGCGCTGTGGCGAGACGACCTGGAGATTCTGTTCGGCTTCGGCGCCTACGCTGTGTTGCTGCTCATCTCGGTGGGGATTGGGGTGGTCGTCGCGAAGCGCCGGCTGGGTTGATGCGACGATGCCGGCCAACACACCCTGGATGGAGTCGTCAGCCAGGGAGCGCGAGGTTGTCGACCCAATCGGAAGGTCGCTCGGGCTTGCCCCATCCGACAACGCACGGGTCCAGTCGCTCTGTATCTGGGAGCCGCTGAATCAGTCGTGTCCGATGGCGCCACCCGATTGGAAGGTGAACGACTCGATGGTGACCTCGAAGTTGCCTCTGGTGTTGCCCGTGGCACCGTAGATGCCGACGGAGATGGGGTCGCTGAGCTGGTCGACGGTGAACCGGGAGGTTTCGGGCTCGATCCAGTCGACCCCGTTCGAGCTGTAGAAACCTTCGAAGACGTCTTCCTCGCGAATGATCCGGAGGTAGAGACTCCGCCCGCGATAGCTCTCCGCCTCAATGCGGCTACCTGAACCGTCCTCGTGTTCTTGTACATAGACGTTTTCATCCTGGAACTGGCCGCCGAAGTAGAGGCCCAGCGTAAAGGAGTCAGTCCACATGGCGGGCGTCTCCGACGTCACCATGAGTCCGATTTCTTCCCAATCCTGGTTGGAATTGCGTTGGGAGACGTGCAGCACCAGGTCAAAGTCGCCTTCGACGTGTTTGTAGATGTACGGCATCGTGGCGTTGTTGGTTGAGCTGACTGTCGTGAAGTCGATGACCAGACTATCGAATGCCAGAGTCGCGCTCTCGGGGATGTTCTGGGTCTTCCAGCACTCATAAAAAACCCGCTCGTCGGAGAAGGTGGAGTCTGACGCACACCGGGTGGTGTAGCGGTACTCCGTGGCCTCGAGCGCACCGCCACTCTCCGATTGGATGTCGGAAGACAGCGAGAGCGTGCAGACGGCTTGCGGAGGGGCCTGCCGGTCGAGCTCGATGTCGAACACTGTGGCGTCCGTGTCCGTGGGGGCCGGGCGCACATCTGCGAGAGGCAGCGTCTCACCGTCGCACAACAGGGTGATGCTCCCGCTCTGGAGGGTGTTTGCATCCATCGGCATACTGAACGTGGCGGTGAAGAAGTTGGTGGTCGTTGCAGAGACGAGTTCGGTGTTTTGGTTGGCATCGGTGCTGAGCGAGAGACCACTCGCATCGACCAGGGACACCACGAGCGGTACCGGCCCGTCGGGAGCTGGGTCGTAGGGGGTCGATTCGGACTTGTTCTCGTCGGCGCCGCAACCGGCGATGAGGGTCAATGCAACCCAGTAGCTGGGCCACGAGGGACGGAGGGGTTGAAGCATGAGGCTGACCTCTGATCTGCAATGCAAGGCACGAGGATGCCGTCGTGGCAGGGTTGGGCCAAGCGAGTTTCGCTTCTCACTTCATACCACTCGCCATGCGGACTTTGTACTCCAGCCAAGCGCAGAGTGCGCCGAGATACCGATCGCCAGGCGGCCCCGCCCCCTGACCTGCGGTCTGTATTGCGTTGGAAAGCCCCGAGCAGCCGCCACCGCTACTGGGTTCAGTGAGTCAACCGAGGTGAATCAGCTTCAGCTCGTGTTGGCATCCGAGCCGAGTCTGGATCACCAGATGCTGGGGCGATGGGACGGGTCGGAGGGCGTCCCCCGGCGCGGGATGCAATGCACAGCCCCAAAGCCGCTACCCGACAGTGCGCAGCCGCACCCGGGACTGGTCGAGCTCCGCCGTCACGCCGAAGCCGTACTCGGGCACCCAGCGCCAGGCGCCCACCACCAGCGTGCCCCGGTAGTCGGGGTAGCCGTGGGTGTCCCAGCCATCCTGCTGAAGCACCGCGTGCGCGGCCATTCGGGTGAGCGGCCACGCTTCCCGTGGGCCCTGGGAGGGCTCGGCCACGCGCAGCCGCAGCGGGGTCTGCTCGCCGCCTTGGGGCAGCAGCCCCGCCGCGAGGAGGTGGTCGGGGAACAGGCTGTTGGACAGCATCACGCCGCTGTCGTCGAAGGCGTAGGTCTCCAGGCTCGGCAAGGGGCCGGGCTGGCCGAGGATGCGCAGGAAGTTGTCGGCTGCATCGAAGACAAACACCAGCCGACCGCCGTCGATGTTGGGCACCCGGGCACCGGCTAGCTGGACCAGTTGGCCGCCGTCTGGGCTGGCCGCGAGGGGCAGGGAGGTCTGTGGTGTGGCCCGGTCGAGCCGGCGCAAGAACGCACCGACGTCCAGGGCGTCGTCGCTGGCGAGCCCCCGGGAGGACCACGTGCCGTGCTCACCCACCAGCCGCCAGCCCACCGCACGCAGGGCCCGCATGTGCTCGTTGAGCTCGACGTGGAGCAGGTGGACGAGGCGGTCGGGCACGCCCGGGTGCGCCGACTGCCGCAGCACCCCATGCACGGAGCGTGCGCCGGCGATGCGAGTGACCGCGTCGCCCACTTGGTCCATGCGGCACCGCAGCGCATCCACTCGGGCGTCCAGCAGGCCGTTGAGCAGCTCCACCGCACCACTCAGCTCGATGCGTTCTTCGCTCGGGCAGGGCCGACGCGCCGCTTCTCCGAGAAAGCGGGGACCGCCGACCACCACCGGACACGGCAGCACATGCAGCAGGCGCTCCGCCAGCCCTCGCCCCATCGGCATGGCCCACCAGGAGCGCCGGGACTCCTCCACCACAACCATCTCCACATCACACGAGTCGACGAGCGCTTCGACCACCTCGTCGGGCTCACCGACCTCGAGGCGATGCCGACACGGCACCCCCTCGAAGGAGGGGCGCTGGGCGTGGAGCCCTGCGCGGTGGCGGGGGCTCGACACGTCGACCGCCGAGTGGAGCATCGCCACACCATCGGAGCGTCGAAGCGGCACGACATGGACACAGAGCAACACGGCGTTGCTGCGTTCGGCCAAGCGGGTGGCGAGGGCGCGGGTGGTGTCGTGGAGCTCGGGCTCGGCGGTCACCAGCACTACGCAATGCTCTCTCACGGCAACACCTCCTGGTCCAGCGGGTACCGCACGCGCACGACAGTCAAAAGGTGTTTTCGGTCCCCAGGGTGGCGCTGCGTGCATCCAACAAGGATGGGCGAAGTGCTTCACCGTCACAAGCTAAGGCTAGACACAGCACCGGGTGGACCGCTTGGGGTGGCTGTGGAGCCGGCGGCGGGTGCTTGGGTGTGTTGTCGAGAATGCCCGATTTTACGGTGTTCACGACGGGCACGCGTCGCCGCGTGGCGCCCTCAGCGCCCATGGCTTGTGGCCACCCGCTCGACCGCTCGGCGCAGCCAAGCGTTCGGACCGAGGTGGAGGGCGGAGACGTCCCGGCGCAGGCGGTCGAGCTCCACTTCGCGGCTGCCATCGGTGCACCATGGATCCCACAGGGCCAAGCGCAAGGCGCGGAAGGGGATGGTGGACGTGGGGTCGGTCTGGTTCTGGAGGGCCCGGGCGGCGAGGTCGAGGGCGAGCTGGGCGGCGGCGTGGTCCCCGCGCCGCACACGGCTCTTCGCTTGCAAGGTGTGCAGGCGTCCGAGAACACAGCGTTCCGGGGCATCGTCGAGGCTGGCCAGGCCCTCGTGGATGGTGGCGAGGGCGGCGTCGGGCTTGCGGCGGACCACGTCGATCTCGGCCAGCTCGGCGCACAGGATGCCCACCGACGGTGCGCTCTGCACGGCGTCTCGAAGCGCTCGGGCGGTTCCGAGCTGGTCCAGGGCCTCGTCGGTGTCGCCGGACTCGAGGGCGATGCGGCCCAGGCCCATGTGGGCGTAGATCAGGTTGCGGCGGTCGCCGAGGGCGCGCAGGCTCTGGAGTCCGGCTTCGAGGTGGGGCTGGGCTGCGCCGTGGTCCCCCAGCTGGATCAGCGTGGACCCCATGTTGACCCGGACCTTGGCTTCCCAGTTGACGATGCCCAGGTGTCGGAGCGTGTGCAGTGCTGACGCGTGGGTGCGCAGGGCCTCGCGCCAGTTCTCCCGGGAGAATTGAGTCACGCCCAGCAGCACGATGGCCTGGCACTCGTTGACAAGCTGACGGTCCTCTCGGAAGAGTCGGATCCCCCGCAGAAGGTGCTGCTCGGCGTCATCCCAGGCCTGCAGCTTGCCGCAGACCAGACCGAGGTTGGTCACGGCAACGGCTTCCCAGCGGGACACCCCCAGCTCCTGGGCCACGCGGACCGCCCGCTCGGCTTGGACGCGTGCGGGTGCCCAGCGGCCTTGGTTGATGAGCTGGGTAGCGAGCTTGATCTCGGCACTCAGCTCTTCATGGCGCCACCCACCAGCGATGGCTTCGGCGTGTGCCGTGGCCAAGCGAGCGCGGCCGGACTCAAACTCGCCAAGGAAGAGCTCGCAGCCTGCGAGGCCCAGCTTGAGCTGAACGACCATGTGATCCACGCGGTCGCCTGCGTCCTCCAGAGCCTTGAGCAGGATCGCCTTCGCCTCCAGATGCCGTCCCTCGAGTCTCAGCTGCACAGAGTCCCGCTCGACCAGCAGCCGCTGGGTCGGCATGTCGAGGCCCGTCCGCTCTCCCAAGCTCGCCAGCAGCTTGGCGGCGAGCTGGAGGGGGCCGTCCCGGTGAAGCACCATGGTGGCCGAGAGGTAGAGGCTTGCCGCTTGGGGGACGTCGCCCGCCTCGGACGCACGCTTGCAGGCGACCACGAGGTTGTCGCGCTCGGCGAAGAGCTGGCGGTACTGCGCGGGCTGGTAGTGGTTCTGGCCGGGCTGGAGGCCGATGGTCTCGGGGAAGGCCGACAGGGCCCGCCAGTGGCGGCGGAAGGCCTCGGCACGATCGGTGGAAGACAAGCGACGGTCGGCAAAGTCTTGCACGCTCAGCAGCAGCCGCCAGCGCCCGATGGCGTCGGTCTGAAGCAGCGACTGGGCGGTGAGGCGGGAGAGGACGGTGTGGGTCCGGGCTTCGGTGCGCCCGAGGACCAAGGCCAAGGTAGGGGCAGTGAGGCCGCCGCGAAACACCGAGGCTGCGCTCAAGGCGTGCTGCTCGGTGGGGTCCAGCAGGCGCCACGACCAGTCGAGGGCTGCCGCGAGCGTGCGCTGGCGCTGGGGCGTGTCCCTCAGGTCGCTCTCGAGCAGGGCGAAGCGGGTGGTCATCGCCCGCAGCAGCCCTGCGGGGTCCAGCTCATCACTGCGGGCCGCCGCGAGCTCCACCGCCAGAGGCAGGCAGTCGAGAAGCTGCACCAACTGGCTCACTTCAGCGCGGTTTTCAGCGTCGAGCACAAAGGACCGGCGGGCCATGCGGGCGCGGTCGGCGAAGAGCTGGCAGGCGGCCTCGGTGTCGAGGGGGTCGAGGCGCACCCGCTGTTCGACTCTGAGCCGCAGGGGCGCTTGGCTGGTGACGAGCACCACCAGCTCGGGGGCGAGCTCGAGCCAGCGGGAGATCGGCGGCGCGGCGGCGTCGAGCAAGTGCTCGAGGTTGTCGAGCACCAGCAGCAGCCGGCCCCGGTTCGCGAGCACCCGCCCGATGTGGTCGACGGCCGCGCCGGAGGGGGCGACCACGTCGAGCACCTGAGCCACAGCCTGGATGATGTCGGCGCTGTCGTTGGCCTCGCTGAGCCGACAGAGCCAGGCCCCGCCCGTCCACGAGCCCAGGGTGCGGCGGGCCAGCTCCCTGGCGAGGCGAGTCTTGCCGACGCCCGCGGGACCCCGCAGGCTGAGCAGCCGGCTGCCCCGGTCCAGGTTGGCCTGAAGCTCCAGCAGGTCGTCACTTCGGCCCACGAAGGAGTCGGCGGCGGCGCCGAGGTTGTGGGGCACCGCATCGGGCGCCGAGGGGGTGGCGCGGGTGCGGGGGCGGCGCAAGGCGTGGGCGGCGAGCCACAGCGGGCGGTCGAAGCGGAGGGCTTCTGGGGTGCCCGGCAGGTCGAGGGCACCGAGACAGTCGAGGAGCACTTGGGCCGACGGCAGCCGGTCCTCGGGACTGTGTTGGAGCAAGCCTTCGATCAGTCCGGCCAGCTCGGCCATCACGCCGTCGAGGTGGAGGGGCTGGCGCTCGGCGTCGAGGAGTGCGGGCAGGCTGTCGGCATCGAAGGGCAAGCGGCCCAGCAGCAAGCGGTGGAGCAGCACACCGACGGACCAGAGGTCGGCCCGTGCATCGAGGTCGCGCTTGCCCCAGAGCTGCTCAGGTGCGGCATAGGCGGGGGTGCCCAGCGCGTGGCTGGAGACGGTGAGCTGTTCTACGGGGTCGACCGGACGGGCCAAGCCGAAGTCGCTGAGCAGGGGCAAGGCGCGTTGAGAGTTCAGTGAAATCAACACATTGGCGGGCTTGATGTCGCGGTGGGTCCAGCCTTGGGCGTGGGCGGCGCGCAGGCCATCGGTCACGGCGCGCACGAGGGCCACCGCCTCGGCCGGGCTCGGGCGGTGCTCGGCGAGCAGGCGCGCCAGCGAGGGCGCCTCGACCAAGGGCATCAGGAGGGCCGGTCGGCCACCGACCTCCAGCACCCGCTGCGCGACAAGCAAGTTGCGGTGGCGCAGGTGGTGTTGGGCCTCCGCCTCGCGTCGCATGCGGGCGCCCACGAGCTCACCGCCGCCGTGCAGCACCGTTGAGGGCCCAGGCCTGTTCACCGCCCTGCTCGTGCACCTCCCAGACCTCCGCGGAGCCGCCCTGACCGATGGGAGCCACACACACGAGATTGCCCACAGTTGAACCGATTTCGAGCTTCATGACTGGGCTTCCTCAGCGGGGCGATGGGGGGGCGGGGTGGTCCCTCGGCGTGTGCCCAGGAAGACGCAGGCACCGAGAACAAAGCCGGCAAGTGCGGGTGCGGTGAGGGGGCTCAGGCTGGTCATGGTGCTGATGGGCAGGGGTTGAAGCATCGCGGCGGGCGTGGGTGCGCGCTCAGCCTGGAGGATGCGCCCACCGGGGTCGATGAAGGCCGAGACCCCGTTGAGGGTGGCGCGGGCCATGGAGCGGCGGAGCTCGATGGACCGGGGGAGCAGCGCGGCGAGGTGGAGCTCCCGCTCGACTTGGGAGCCGTAGTGCGCGTCGTTGGCGATGTTGAGGATCAGCTCAGGGCAGTGTGTGCCGAGCGGGGCCACGAAGGAGCTCAGGATGCTCTCATAGCAAATCAGCACGCCCACGCGCAGGGTGGAGCCATCTTGCAGGTTCACCGTGCCGATTTCCAGGCGCTCTCCGGCCTGTAGCCCCTCGGGGCCGAAGCTGTCGCCGAAGAGCCAGCGCAGGGGGAGCAGGAGGGCGTTGTCTTCGACAATGGGCACCATCTCGGACTTGTCGTAGCGCAGGGCCACCTTTCCGGTGTCGTCGAGCAGCCAAGCCGTGTTCCAGGCTCGTGTTCCCTCCTCGGGGTCGACGCTCACGCCGCCGAAGAGCAGGGGGATCCTGAAGCCGGACTGGGGGATGAGACCGTCGCCCACGGCCTTGGCGCGCTGGGGAAAGGCGCCCACGTCGCGGGTGACCGAGGCCACCCGGTAGGCCGACTCTGGCCAGACGATGAGCTGGGCGCACCGGGCTTCGAGCTCCACTGCCCCGCGCTGCAGGATGGCGAGGCGCTCGGCGGTGTCGGCGAGGGCTCGGGGCTCGAAGATGCCGGGCTGCACCACGCCCACGTCCACCGTGCGCAGGTTCGGCAGTGTGCGGTCGAGGGACCAGAGCTGGGCTTGGCCATAGAGCTGGGCGGCGAGGAGCACGAGGGCAGCGGTGCCGAGGGCATGCTTGGCGACCGTGCGGTTCCGGCGGTCTTGCAGGGTGAGCACAATGGCTGCCGGGACGACTGCCACGACGGCAGAGACGCCGGGCATGCCGAAGACGTCCGCCAGCTGCAACCAGGTCGGCTGCAGGCAGAGGGGGGTGGCGAGGTTGCCGGGGAAGATGCGGGGTGCCCAGCACTCCACCGCTGCCACGACCAGCGGCAGGGCCAACAAGAACCACCACCGCATCATTCGGCGGGAGGTCGGTCGGCTGCAAGCGCTGGCGCGGCGCCAGGGCGAGGCACCACCGCCGCTGCCTTGAGGGGGGAGGGTCTGGTATTCACCCAATTTGCTTACATTGTTTGCTGCTGGTGTGTACGGGTCGGCGGGTGGTCAGTCGCAGTCGATGGCGCCTGCTCCCCAGCCCGCTGGTCGAGTGGGCTTCCCCCGTGCGCCACCGGCGGCCGGCGCTGGGGGCCTGGTGGGCGGGTGCCATCCTCTGTCAGCCCCTCGGAGCCCGCTCGTATTTCAATGTCTGCTTTGTCTGGTTTTGGAGCCAGGGCGGCGGTCCAGAAGAGTCCGTTGCTGTTCCATTGTGCCCATCAGAACAGCCGATTGGTGATTATAGTCGTGCCAGACTGGCCTCGGCCTCACTCCGCAAGAACTTGTGTCCGTCAGACCCGACAGAGCTGACATCTTCAAATGTCAGGCCCCGTCCGACACGATGGGTGCCCTGGTCTCCCCCCCGTGCGGTACCCTCCCCTGAGTCGCTGGAATCCGGCATCAGCCCCACCGGCCCCAAGAGGAGCCACTGCCCGCGACCCGTCAACGTGCTGCGCACCCAGCTGCCGCATGTTGAGCCTCCGCCACCTGAACCCTCGGACACTCCATGAACCGCTCCATCTGGCTCATCCCTCTCTTGTTTGGCGCCACGTCGGTTGGCGCCGCGGACAAGGTCACCATCTGCCACTACACGAGCAGCGCCAAGAATCCCGTCGTCATGATCAATGTGTCTGTGAATGCCCTGGACACCCACATGGACAACCACGGCGATGAGCTTCCGGAGACCTGGTACGAGGATGCGGACGGCGATGGGTATGGCGACAGCGAGTCGGGCACCGAGATGTGCATCGTGCCCTCCGGCTACGTGGACAACGGTGATGACCCCGATGACAACGACGACACCAACCCCGGTGACGGCGGCGGTGATGGCGATGACTGCGTGCCCGGCATGGAGTGCTGAGGCGACGGCCTGTGGGGACCGGTCTCCGCCCGCGCCAGCGCGTCGGCTTGAGCTCCGATGGCCGCTCATGGGGGCGGACGACCGGCGCCCCCCGGAACCACCATCCTGCGCGTCATGGGGGCGGCGCCCTCCGCGGCGGTGGGGATGCAGGTGTCTGAGCCGGCGTTTGTTGGCGATCCGAGCGTGTGGGTGAGGGCCGATGCCCGGGAGCTCGCGGACAACGCCGGGCACGAGGCGGAGCCAGACCATCAAGCGCGCCCGGGTGTCCTGGGGCCGCGAGATCGTGAATGTCAGGATAAACCTCTATAGAGGGCTGTCCCTAAGGTGTCTCGGGGCTGGTGGTGCGTGTCGGTGGTGAAGGCGTCGCCAGTGCACTCAGCTTCGGTGGGGAGCCTTGCTTGGGGCGGTGAGGCTGCGGTGGGGGGGGCTCGAGTCCGAGGGTTGCCGGTGCGGCGCCCGCCACGGCTGGGTCTCCCAAGCCTTGGTCAGGAAGTCTACTAGAACACGCAAGCGAAGTGGCATGTGTTCTCGACGGGGAAGGATGGCATGCAGCCCGCCGCCTTCGGACTTCCACTCGTCGAGAATGGTCACCAGCTCACCCGAACGAATGCGACAGCCGGTGATGAAGTCGGGCTGGAGGGTGATGCCGTGACCGGCCGCGGCCGCCGCCACCAGCGCGGTCGGGCTGTTGGAACGCATGGGGCCTTCGACGGCGACGGTGACCGATTCTGCGTCGTTGTGTTGGAACGTCCACCGGTCGGGTGGGTTGTTGCCGGTGTAGATGAGGCAAGCGTGTTGGGCAAGGTCAGCCGGCGTCTGCGGTTTGCCGCAGCGGGCGAGGTAGGCTGGACTCGTGACCAGCAGGCGCTCGTAGGGCCACAGCCGTCGGGAGACCATCGCGGAGTCTTCGAGCTTGCCGCCGCGAATGGCGAGGTCGATGCCCTCGGCCACGAGATCGAGCTTGCGGTCGGTGGAGTCTACGTGGAGCACCACCTCGGGGTATAGCTGCTGGAATTCCACCAGCAACGGAATGACGAAGCGGTCGCCGAATGCGTTCGGGATGGAGAGGTGGACAGCGCCGGCCACCAGGGCCTCTTGTTCCTGCAGCTGCGCCTCAGCCTCGGCCACCCCATCGAAGAGTCCTTCGGTGGCGCTCAACAGGACCTCTCCGGCAGGGGTCAACGTGACCTGACGTGTGGTGCGGGAGAGCAGCCGAACCCCCAAGCGCGCCTCCAGCGCCGCAACCTGCCGGCTCACATAGGAGCGCGAGATGCCGAGCACACTTGCTGCGCGGCTGAAGCTCCGGTTGCGAGCGACGGCGATGAACGCTTCGTGTTGGTCAAGGTCGGACATTGATTCCTCTGGGGAACAAGAGAGTGTCGAACGTAGTCCATCAGTGCCACTGTGGGGCTCAGTATGGTGCGGGGACAAGCCTCTTCCGGTTGGGGTGGAGGTTGTGACCCACTTGTGAGGATCGTCCGATGCGTGCCCATCTGTTGTGTTTACCAGTCCTGCTCTTCTCAATGTCCTCCTGCAGTGGCAAAGGCTCCGACAGCAGCGTGGCCGACGCCGACGCCGACACGGATGCTGACGCCGACACGGATGCTGATGCCGACGCGGATGCCGACGCGGATGCGGATGCCGATGCCGATGCCGATGCCGACGCGGATGCCGATGCCGATGCCGACGCGGATGCCGACGCGGATGCCGACATCGACTGCACCACGGAGACCTGGGACGATGTGGGTGCTGCGGACCGCGGCGCTTGGATGAACGCCTGTGTCATTCCGCCGATGACCACGGCGTTCCAGACCCATGACAGCGAGCGGTTCGCTGGGTTCGAGTGCGCGACCTGCCACAAGACGGCAGCGAGCGGCGACTTCAACATGCCGTCGGTTGCCCCATTGGACTGGGGTGCAGCCGGAAGCTGGCCTGCTGGCTACTTCGTCGGTGACGGCACGGGCTTCATGGAAGTGGTGGCCACCGACATGGCGGGCATTCTTGGCCAGCCGCCGTTCGATCCCGACACCGGCGAAGGCTTCGGCTGCTACGGCTGTCACTTGGCGGAGTAGGCTTGGGCGACGCTGTGGCGCTTGGGTGGGGCTCCGGTCCCCAGGATCCTGCCCCGCGCTGCAGTCTGTCGACCGGTCTCGTGCCCGCTGGGGGGTTCAGTCGAAGAAGTGCACGTGGCCGATCAACCCGTCTCGCTCGGTGAAGTGCACCAGCAGCCGGCCGCCGGACCGCTCACCTGTCTCGGGGTCGATGCGCCACCACTCTTCGTGATCAACGCAGTGGCGGCCTTCTTCGACACGAGTGGGCACCGCTGCGCCGAAGCCTCCTCGGGCGAAGAGGTCGGCATAGCGCTCTCGAAGCGCGGCGCGCCCTTCGGCCTCCACTTCAGCGCCCCACTGCACGACCACGTCGGGGTGGTAGCACGCGACGAAGGCGTCGAGGTCACCGGCGTTGTAGGCGTCGAGCTGGCGGGCGGCGAGCTCGGCGATGGTCGGGGCGTTGGGGGTGGTCATGGGCGAGGTCCGGGAAGCGCTGGTGTGGCGCGTGGACGGTACACTGTGGGGTCTGGGGTGAGGGCGCCACACGGGTCTCCGGCTCCCACCACCGCCACGGGCTAGTTCTTGGGCTCGCAAATAGCGAGCCCATGAACCAGTGCGTTCTTGGCGGGGGCAAGCCCCCGCGCCGCGCCCCAAAGGGCGCTCCCCCCAACGGCATCCTCGTACCGATGCTGCCGCCGTCCGGTCGGGGACCGAACGGGTTCAGCACATCGGATGCGCTGAATTAAGGTGGCCGAATGGACTCCACCGAGCTGCACCTTGAGACCGACGACCTGGGCACCATCGGCGCGCTGGCGAACGCTTGGTTGCCGGCCGCCGGGGTGGAGGGTGGGCGCCGTCGGGCGGGGCTCCAGGCGTGCGCTGACTGGCTCGGAGGCCTCGGCATCTGCGGTGTGGCCCTCGTGGCGCCCTGGCTCGATGGACCCCATGCCCGCGACGTTCCCGGGACGCTGCGCGTGGAGACTGCCGGGGTGATGGACGGCCCTTTGGTCGCCGCCCGAGTCGCCCGCTGGCTGGAGGGGGCGCCGGAGCCTGGGGAGCGACCCCGGGCCTTCCACATCGACAATGCCGTGTTGGTGGACTTTTGCATCGGTGGTCACCGCACCGCGGTCGGCTGGGTGCAGGGCGAGTGGACCCGCCAGGACCCGCTGGTGCTGCCGCCCTTGCCGCTGGGGGGCATGCTCCTCGTGATCGCGGGCATGCTGCGGGCGGACCGGTGGCGGGTGGCCCAAGAGCGCCTCGTCCAGGCACTTGCATTGGCCCCCCCGGCGACCCACCGGGGTGTGTTGACGTCCCCCCAAGAAGCGTTCGCCCATGCGGCTGCGGCGGCCCACCGGCGGGTCTGTGCCGTTGCCGATGGCCTCGGCTACCCCCTGGTGGGCATTCACCTCTCGGATCCCGACGACGCGCTGGTCTGGGACCTCGCGCTGAGTGTGGGCAAGGTGGCGGCGCGGCATGGGGGTGTGACCACCAAGATGCCCACCACGGCGCCCTTCGACTGGCTCGCCCACGAGGTGATGGCCCCCTGTGGTGGGGGGGCCCAGGTGCGCCGCATCCCCGACCGGACCACGCTGGACCGGATGGGTGCGGACGTGGATCTGTCGACCGAGAACATTGTGCCAGAGGGTGTTCCCGATGCCGTTCGGGCAGAGCTGGGCCATGGCCCGTGGACCCTCGCCCGCCGGCCACTGCATCCCCGGCTGAGCCCGTCCCGCCGCAACCTCCTGCTGGTGCTGCACCACGGCCGAAGCGCCCGGCGTTGGCAGCGTGCAGGTCACGGGTCCCCCGACGCCGATCTGCGGATTGCGGCCTTGGCCCGGTCGGTCGGTGATGAGGTGGAGCGGGCCCTCCTCGAAGGCATGGACCACTGGCAAGATGACCTGCGCGAGGCCCTCTTGACCGCCGTGGAGCGGGGGCCCGCCGCCGTGTGCGAGACCCTCCAGGCCGGCATCTCCGCCGCCCGGGTGAGCCTGTGGCGATGCGATGGTCCAGCGCTGCACTGTGTGGGCGCGGCGGGGCACCGAACCACACCGCCGCCCTTTGAGCTGGACCAGGAGCTGCTCGACCCCCGTGAGAGTGGCCTGCTGCACCATGTTCTGTTTCCCGAGCGCGCCGCGGTCAGCGAAGAGGGCTTCTTGGGCTGGGCCCCGCTGGTTGCGGGCCGTGCCGTGGACAACGTGGGCACCGTGCCCTTGTCCCGGGCTGGGCGGCCCTGGGGACTGCTCCGGATGGACGGTGTGCGCGCCCTCTTCGCCAGCCATGTCCGCACCCCCGGCGTTGGCCGGTTGTGTCCTCCCCGGGTGCCGCTCCACGCCCGAGACGCGTTGGGGTCCTTGGCCCGGTGGCTGGCCCCGCTGGTGTCGACCCCTGATGAGCCGCTGCCGGATCCGCTGAACTGGGCGGTCTTCAGGGCCGCCGTGACCGCTGGCAGGCTGGACCGGGACGCGGTGGCCCAAGTGCTGCGCCAGCTCGCCCAGCAAGCGCCCACTCGCAGCGAAGCGGCCGTGTTGTTGGGCATTCACCGCAACACCTTGGCTCGACATCTCGACGGCCTCGCTCAAGCCTTCGGTGCGGATGTGCTGCCGTGGCCCTGAGTGATGCACCATCCTGCACTCTTGTGCACCATTGGTGCAGCGCCGCACGCCTCCGAGAGACCGTAGCTTCAGGGTGTGGCGGGCACCTGGCCCGCTCTCGCCGGGCCCTGGATGGCCCACACATCAAGGAGCTCCCATGACCACCCCCGCCCTCTTCGACAAGCACACCCCGGCCTGGCGCATTCAGGTCTGGCTGGCCTTCGTGGTGTCCCTGGTGGCGCTCATTGCCGGCGTGCTCTTCATCGACGTCAGCATGTGGGAGCGGGCGTTCCTGCTGCTCGGCACCATCTTCTCGGTGAGCAGCACCTTGGCCCTCGCAAAGACCGTGCGCGACGACCACGAAGCCCAGAAGGTGCTCACCCGCGCGGATGCCGCTCGCACCGAGAAGCTCATCAATGAGTTTGCGGCATGATGGAAGCCCTGGCCCAGCGTGTCGCGGCGGTGAGCTTTGATGCGGCGGGTACGCTGATCCACACCGCCGAGCCCGTGGCGGATGTGTATGTCCGGAATGCCCATCGACACGGTGTTGTTGTCGATGTTGCGACGGTCCAGGCCCGCTTCGGTCCAGCCTTTGCGACGGCACCGGGGCGCATGGTGGGTGACGGTCGGGCGTGGTGGGCCCATGTGGTGGCCCACACCGTGGGCAGCGACAACCCAACACTGTTTGATGCGCTGTATGACCACTATGCAGACCCGGGGGCGTGGACGGTCACCCCGGGGGCGGCCGAAGTGTTGGCGGCGCTGCGGGCGAGTGGGCGCCCGGTGGGGCTGGTGTCCAACTTCGACACGCGGCTGCGGGGGTTGTTGGAACAGCTGGGATTGCGTGATGGGTTGGACGAGGTGTTTATCAGCGGAGAACACGGCATGGAGAAGCCCGACCCCCGTGCATTTGTGTGGATGGCCGACCGGCTCGGGGTGCCGGTGACGAGGCTCTTGCATGTGGGCGACCGCATGGACGCGGATGTGCAGGGGGCACACGGCGCCGGTGCGATGGGCTGGCACTGGACGGGGGAGCGGGCGAACATGGCGGTGCTGCGGACGGCGCTTGGGGTGGGTTGAGCGCGGGCTGTTCACCGAGATAGACCCTGCGGGACCGTCCCCCTCGTCTGGAGTCCGCCGTGCCCCGTGTTCTGCTTCTGTTGCTCGTCGGATGCAACACACCGGCAGATCCCTGTGTGTCGATGTGTGCCTCGGCCAGCACGCTCTACGCGACCTGCCTCGACGAGTGGGACCTGGACTGGCAAGCCGCCGGCTATGACGATGCAGCGGGCTTTGTCGATGCCTGTGAGACTTGGGCTTGGCAGATGCGAGAGCTCGAAGCCGACGCCGTCCAGCGGGACCAGCTCGACGAACCCGGTGCCGTCGATGCGGCGTGTGCGGACCGCAATGCCGTGTTCACCGACGACTTGGCGGTCTGCGAGGACTATGCCGACGTGGACTGGAGCACCGTCCCCTGGAAGTAGGCCCCTGGAAGTAGGCCCCTGGCAGTAGGCCCCGGAGCTTCAGCCCCCGAGGGTCCAGCGACGGCACCACCGGTTAGGCCGGCGGATGCCTGTCTCGACGCCTCCTGTGTTGCACCCTCGCCCGGACCTCTCGGTGGGCTCGCCCTCGGACCAGGGCTTGCTGGTGGCGGGTGACAACCTTCTGGCCATGCAGTGTCTGGCGGAACGCTGCGCCGGGCAAGTCAACGTGGCCTACCTGGACCCGCCGTACAACACCGGCAACGCCTTTGAACACTATGGCGACAAGCGCAGCACGTCGGCGTGGTCGGCCATGATGCGGCCCCGGCTCGACGCGGTGCACACGCTGCTGGCGGACGATGGGTTGCTGTTCATCCAGATCGACGACAATGAGCTGGCGCGGCTTCAGCTCATGTTGGACGACATCTTCGGCGAGGCGCGCCGGGTGTGCACGATCGTGGTCAAGATGAGTGAGCTGTCCGGCGTGAAGATGAGCCATGTGGAGCATCGCTTGCCCAAGCTCAAGGAGTACATCCTGGTGGTGGGGCGGGGCCCGGCGTCCAGAATTCGTCCCTTGCGCTTGCCGAAGACCGGGCCATCCTTCGATCGTTATCTTCGCTACTATACCCGCTGGATCGACAACCTCGACGACCCTCCCGAGCGATGGGTGCTCCGTCCGGTGGCCGAGCTGCTGGCCCGTCATCGGGTGCGCACCGACGACACCGAAGGGCGCCGCCGTGTGTTGATGCAACACAAGGACCGGGTGGTGTATCGCACCAACAACCGCTTCTTGGCGTCGCTGTCCTTCGATGTGCCCATCAAGCGGGTCATCTCGCCCACCGGCATCGCCTATATCTGGTGGGAAGGCCGCCAGATGCTGTTCCTCAAGGACCACTGCGAAGAGTATGTGGGCGACTTGTGGACCGACCTGTCGACCATCAACCTCAACAAAGAGGGCGGGGTGCGCTTCCGCAACGGAAAGAAGCCTGAAGCGCTGATTGAGCGGGTGTTGCGGTTGTCGTCGGTGCCCGGGGACCTTGTGTTGGATCCGTTCTTGGGCTCGGGCACCACAGCGGCGGTGGCCCACAAGCTGGGGCGGCGGTGGATCGGCATCGAGGCCGGCCCCCAGTGGCAGAGCCACGCCTTGCCCCGTCTGCAAGCGGTGGTCTCCGGCGAGGACCAGGGCGGGATCAGCAAGAGCATCAACTGGTCGGGTGGTGGTGGCTTCGACGTGGCGGAAGTGCAGCAAAGCTGACTACAACGGGCGAGCAATCCCGGAGTTCCCATGACCCCCCTCGACCAGGCGGCTGCGGTCGCGCGCCGCGCCGACTCGGCCTTTGATGCCACCGTTGCCAGCCTCTCGGCCTATCTGGAAGTGCCGGCCATCTCGTGTGAGCCGGCCCACTTTGACGATGTGCGGGCGCTGGCGGCCCTGGTGCGGGATGACCTCGCCAGTGCGGGCCTGGACAACGCCCGGGTGTTGGAGCTGCCCGATGCATTGCCTTGTGTTGCGGCGGAGTGGATGGGGGCGGGCCCCGACGCGCCGACCATCCTGGTGTATGGCCACCTGGACCTCCAGCCCGTGACCCGGGCGAACTGGCGCACCGATCCCCACAAGGCGGCCATTGTCGACGGTCGGCTGTATGGCCGGGGCAGCGCCGATGACATGGGCGGGTGGGTGAGCCACATCGCGGCGGTGCGGGCTTGGTTTGCAGAGTCCGGTGCGTTGCCTTGCAACCTTCGGTTGTTGATTGAGGGCGAAGAGGAGATCGGCTCGCCGAACTTGGAGCGCTTCATGGACGCCTTCCCGGTGGCCTTTGACGCCGACGTGATGGTGCTCACCGACTGCGAGAACCCGTCGCCAGAGATCCCGGGGCTGACGGTGTCGCTGCGGGGGTTGATGGAAGTCGAGCTGACGGTGTCGGCCCTCGAAGCCGACGGCCACAGCGGACTGTGGGGCAACATGGTGCCCGACGTGTCCATCGCGCTGATGCGGTTGATCGGGCGCATCACCGACGAGGACGGCCGCTTGACGGTGGGCCGGGTTGAGGTCGACGACGCATGGAAGGCGGGCGCACGCTTGGTGCCGCTGACGGCCGAGGTCATCCGGGGCGGGGCCCACCTCATCGACGGTGTCGATCCCCTGCCGGAGCGGGGAATCCCTGCCGCAGAGTGGATGTGGCGCCAGCCCGCGCTCACGGTGGTGGCGACCACTCTGCCCACCCGTGCGGTCAAGAAAAACGCGTTGAGAACGGCCGCCAGCGCGACGCTCTCGGTGCGCTTGGCCCCCGGCCAGACGGTCGACGAGCTCTATGGTCTGTTGGAAGCCGAGCTGATGCGGGACCCGCCAGGTGGGGTCAAGGTTGACATGGTGCTCGGGGACCATGCAGGCGAGGGCTGGCTGTACACGCCCAAGGGACCGGCATTTGCCGCAGCCGATCGCGCATATCAAGCGTCCTGGGGCCACCCACTCATCCAAGTGGGCGTCGGTGGATCCATCCCCTTCGTGGCGCTGTTTGGTCGTCGGTTTGGTGACCTGCCGCTGATTCTCAACGGCGTGATGGACCCCCAGACCACCGCCCACGGCCCCAACGAGTCGATGCACCTGGGCGTGTTTCGCAAGGCGATTGCGGCCAATGTGCACCTCTACGCAGAGCTCGGCGCGCTGGGCAAGACCGGCCTGCGCAGCCCCGAATAAGACTTCGGCTGAAGGCTGAGCTGAGCAGGCTTCAGTTCCTCACAGGGAGACGCCGTCTGCGAGGGGGGAGTCGTGCACCGTCAGCTCCATCTCCATGCAGTAGCGGTTGCCGTCGGCGCACGGCACGCATGTGATGCCTAGTCCCGCGGCCGTGTTGCAGAATGCGTCGGGGGCCGAGCCAAGGCCGAGGCCAGCGCCCACAGTCCGGGTGTCCCCGAGGGCTTCGGCGTGGGCGGTCACCAGGGTCTGGGCGTCGGTGGCGAACTCCACCCGCAGCGAGAAGTCTTCGACGGGAATGCTCACGCCCGAGTACGACAGCGTGATGTCGGTCGGGGCGGTGGTCAGGACCGGCGAAGCGGCAAAGCTGGTGCGGCCGATCGCGGTGAAGGTGTCGACCGTGTAGACCCCGGACGCGCCGCTGCCGGTGGTGGTGGTGGCCAGCCCTGGCCACAAGTCAGTCTCGTCGGCGTCGGTGATGCCGAACAGCAGCGGGTCTTGAAAGATTGTGCCCAGGAGTGCGCCCAGCCCTGCCGGCTCGTGCCACTCCGCATCGGCGAGGTCGAGCACGTAGGTGTTGCCGATGAGGTCGGTGTTGTCGACTTCGAGCGGGTCGACCACGACCTCGTCCTCTTCGCTCAACGTGCGGAAGGTGAAGGCGGTGGGCGTGCCGCAGATCTCCACATCCACGATGTAGTCGGTGTCATAGGCGAGCAGCCCACCCGTCGTCATCGTGATGCTGCTGCCGTCGACGTCGTCGATGAGGACCCCGCTGGACACCGCGGGGGTGAGCTCCAGGTCCCAGCCGGGGGCGGTCTCGACGCTGCCGCTGAACTGGAGGACCACGTCGGTGTCGAGGGGCACGTTGATGCTGCCGTCGGCCGGCGCATAGCCCACCAAGCTCACGTCGCAGTCGTCGCCCCCGTCCCCGCCATCGCCGCCGTCTCCGCCGCCGTCTGTGCCGTCCCCGCCGGTGTTGTCGTCATCGGGGGTGCTGCTGTCGGTCTCCGCCGAGGCGGTGGTGGCCTTGTCGTCGGTGGACTCCACGCAGGACACGAGGGTGGGCAGGACCAGCATCAAGAGGGGCAAGATTCGGGGCACGGATGTCTCCAGGGGCGGCAGGGTGGCGGCGAGGCGCCACAGGCTGGACGCAATCCTGTTCGGATCTGCGCGGACCCGCAACGTCCGGGGGGTCAAGGCCACGCGAAGATCTGTGCATGCGCACCCGGCGGTGGGGGGACCGACACAGTTCGTGTTGGGTCGGGGGGGCTTGAGATGGCCTGTTGATCGGTGGTCTCGTGGGGTTGGCGACATCGGACTGACACCAGCGCACGGGGCCACCGTGCTAGACTCGTGGGGCAGTGGTCTGTGCGTCTGCTTCGGCATTTGTGCGACCGCCGCGGCACGTGGGCGCCGGTTGTGGCCCTTGTGCGATGGAAACCTGCTGTTCGGAGCGCGACGTGGCCAACGCCCTCACCTCGCTGGACTACAAACACCCCCCCAAGCAAGGCGGCCCCAGCGGCGCGACCGGTGGTGCCCAAGATGCTGCGGATGGCAGCGGTGGCGGTGGCGGCGGGGGTGCTGGCGGTGGCGCAGGCGGTGCGGCGGGCCCTCCCGGCGGAGCGGATGCAGCGCCCGAGAAGCCCACGGATGTGCGCTTTGACGTGCATGGCGAGGGGGTCAGCCTCGGCATCGGCAGCTTCTCGATCGGCTTGTCGAAGAAGGGCCTGAACATCGCCGGTGGTGAGGGCAAGGACCGCTTCAACGCGTTTCTGGGCACCGATGGTGCGGTGTCGGGCGGACTGTTCGGCGACGGCTTCGGCGGCAGCTTCACGAAGAACCGCAATGGGCGTCTGGGCGGCTACTTTGGCGGCATGATCGGCGACTCTCGGGTCGTCGGCAAGGGCAACAGCGACGGGGGCTTCTCGATGGAGTCCTTTGGCCGCAACACCAGCTCGGGTGTGCGCCGGGCGACCGATGGCAAGTGGAGCGCCGGGGGCAGCAGCGCCAATGGCGGCGGCTCCAACCTGAACCTGCGGGACGACGGCATGTCCGTGGGCGCCGGTGGGTATGGTGGCTCCATGGGCGAAGATGGGCTGCTCCAGGCCACAGGCGGCGGTGCGGCCATCACGCGCAACCGCAACGGCCGGGTGAAGGGCTATGCCGGGGCGCCGGGTCCCGACGGCACGCGCCAGGTCATCAAAGGCAGCAGCGACGGCGACTTCTCGATGGAGAGCATGGGCGGCGGCACGAGCGCGGGCGCCCGGCGGGCCACCGATGGCAAGTGGAGCGGCGGCTACAGCAGCGGCGGCTCGGCGGGTCCTCCGGGACCGGGGGGCTCGGCGTCTTCGGGATCGAGCATGCATGTCCGCGACGACGGCATGGACGGCTCCTACGGCGACCGTGCCGCGGGGGTGGGTTCCGATGGCTACATGCAAGCCCGGGATGGCGGCAGCGTGGTCACGAAGAACCGCAATGGGCGGGTCAAGGGTGTGGCCAGCAGCACCGGTGCCGACGGCACGCGAACGGTGGCCAAGGGCAGCACCGACGGCGACATGTCGATGGAAGGCATGGGCGGCGACACGAGCTCCGCGGCACGGCGGGGGACGGACGGCAAGTTCACCGCGGGCCAGAGCACGGCCGCGGGCGTGAACCCCGACGGCACGGCACGGGACTCGTCCAGCTTCAACATGCGCGACGACTCGGTGGAGGGCAGCTCCGGCGCGACCGGGGGTGCGATGGGCGCGGATGGCATGGCCCAGGCTCGGTCCGATGGCGCCTCGGTCACCCGCAACCGCAGTGGTGATGTGAAGGGCTACGCCAGCGAGACCACCGCGGACGGCACGCGCAATGTGGTGAAGGGCAGCACGGACGGCGGCGTGTCGGCCGAGTCCTTCGGTCGGGACACTTCTTCTGGTGCGCGGTCCGACGGGGCCGGCGGCTTTAGCGGCGGCTACTCCCAAGCGGCGGGCACGAACCCCGACGGAAGCGCCCGGGACTCGTCGAGCGCCCATGTGCGGGACGACAGTGTGGATGCGGCTTCTGGTGCAACCGGTGGCTACCTCGGGGCGGACGGCTCGGCCCAGGCCCGCACGGACGGGGCCTCGGTCACGAAGAACAGCACGGGCAGGGTTCAGGGCTACGCCGCGGCCAGCACGGCCGAGGGCGAGCGCTACGCCGCGAAGGGCAGCAGCGACGGCAACATGTCGGCCGAGGCCTTCGGGCGGGATGCATCGGCGGCTGCGCGCACCGACGGGGCGGGCAACTCCAGCGCTTCGGCGAGCGCGGCATCGGGCGCGGGCGCGGACAGCTTCACGGGCGGCTCCGCAGCCGTGCGTGGGGGTGAGGCCGAGCTTCACGGGGCGAGCCACAGCGCGGATGGCGCGGTGCGGGCATCGGCAACATCCGGTGGAGGTGCATCGGGTGGTGGGGCTTCTGGCGGTGGATCCACTGGTGGTGGTGCTTCTGGTGGGTCGGCATCGGCGGGTGTTGCGGACGGCGGCGGCGTCAGCGCCTCTGCCTCGGGTGGAGGTGACGGCGCCTCAGCCTCGAGTGGTGGCGCCTCAGGTGGTGGTGCCTCGGGTGGTGGTGCGTCAGGTGGTGGATCCACTGGTGGTGGTGCTTCTGGCGGCGCGTCGGGTGGTGCCAGCGGCGCGGCATCTGGCGGGTCCAGCGGCTACGCGGGTGGCCCAGGCGGTGACAGCGGCCTCGCAGCCGGCGAGTACGGCAACTACGAGGGTGGTGGTGGTGGCGAGAGCGGTGCCGCGTCCGGCCAGTACGGCAACTACCAGGGCGGCGGCGGTGGTGAGAGTGGCCTCGCATCCGGCGAATACGGCAACTACGAGGGCGGCGCCGGTGGCGAGAGCGACCTCGCGGCGGGCCAGTACGGTGGCTACGAGGGAGGCGGCGCGCCCGGTGGTGGCGACGGTGGTGGCGGATCTGCGGATGCCGGCACGGCAGGGGTGGGCGATGCGGCCCGCTTTGCCGACCGGGACGGTCTCGGCGCCGATGCCCCCGGGCTGACGGGGATCGACGCCAAGCTTGCGGCGGATGCCAAGGGCTTCGGCAAGAGCTGAGCTCCGGGCCGCTCCTGTTCGACGGTAAACGCTACCAGGCCGGCGGGGTCGGTCCGGTGGCGGTGGGCCCGTCCTCATGTACCCACATGCGTTGGGGTTCCCACCCTGAACCCCAGCCGGTCGCTCCCCTGTAGACCGAGCGCGCATGGCCGCTGCCGGTCGAAGTGATTGAGCGAGCATCCCGCAAGCTCGGATGGGGTCGCCCAACCCCCGTCCGATCAATACGTTGTTCTTGCTATTGGGGTGTACCCCCCAACGTTATTCTTGCTACCGGGGTGTACCCCCCCATATGTTGAGTGTTGGGATGGGTGACACCACCTCCCTTCGGCATTCGGCGCTGGCCGTCTTCAACCCCGGGCCCGTCATGGGAAGACTCTGCACACTTTGGATGGTCTCGTTTGCCGTCCTCACCGCTTGTGGTGGGTCCAAATCAGGTTCGTCCGACGATGCCGACGATGCCGACGGGGACGGCTATTTGCAAGACGAAGACTGTGACGACAACAACCGAAGCGTTCACCCGGGCGCCGAGGAGCGCTGTGACGGGGTCGACAACGACTGCAACGGCTGGGTGGACGATCTCGGCTGGTATGTGGACAGCGACGGCGACGGCTTCGGCGACCCCGACCAGCCGGCTCCGGCTTGCGAGGGGGGTGACGGCCTGTCGGACGCCCCCAGCGACTGCGATGACAGCGACAGCGCCATCAACCCGGACGCGACGGAGTGGTGTGACGGTGTCGACAGCAACTGTGACGGTTCAACGGACGCAGGCTTCGCCACGTTCTTTGCCGCAGATGGGACACCAACGGACTGGACCACGAAGCTGTCCGGCGTCGTTGACTTGGACGACCCAGGTCAGCTTCGGGTCTGTGAAGGGACGTGGACCACAAGCCTCTCAGTTCGCGGCGACAACGTCTCAGTCGTGGGAGCTGGGGAGTCCACCACGATCCTGGAGGCAGTACCTGGGGAGCCCGTCATCCATGTGAAGGGCTCCGATGGCGTGGCGCTGGAGTCGATGTCGCTCAGCGGCGCGATGGGCGCATGCGACGCAGCGTTGTGGATTCAGAACGGCAATGTCACGGTTCAGAATGTGTGGATCAATGACAACCGATGCGGCGAACAGAACGCGGTCAAGCTTCAGGGCTCCACGGTCGAGTTTGTCGACTCGCGCATCTTAGACAACACCGGTCGAGGACTGTACATCGACGCCGATAGCAGCGCTGAGCTGGTGGGTGTGGCCATCACCGGCAACACTGTTTCTGATTCCCGTGGTGGGGGAATCTGGGTGGAGGGCGGCGTTCTGGAGATCCACGACTCCGAGATCTCGGACAACACCGCTGACCTTGCTGGCGGCGGATTGTACGTCGATGACGGTGGTGTGGTGGACCTCTCGAACGTGGATGTGTCGCGAAACACACTGACCCATCGGGACGGCAGCGGAGCAGGGATGCTGCTCGCATCTGGCACCAATGGCACGTTTACCGACGTCACCATATCGAACAATCGTGCCGTGCCCGAGGAAGACGAGTTCACCCCCCATGCGATCGGCGGCGGCGCAGTCTTGTTGGGTGACACAGTGGTGATGGATTCTTGTTTCGTCTTGGACAACTCGAGCCTCGATGGGGGAGGGCTCGTCATCGGTGGAGAAGCATCATCGGTGCTCATCACCAACACGACGATATCCGGAAACGTGGCCACGCAACAAGTGTTTGGAGGGGGCGGCGGAGTCAAGGTCTATGCCAGTGGCACCGCGACAGACATTCTGATTGAGAACTCGGACATCTCCAGCAACGTGGCGGGCGACCACGGAGCCGGCATCTATGTCGGCGAGGGAGGGCTCACGCTTTCCGGCACCACGGTGTCCAACAACACCCTCACTCACGACAGGACCATTCGAGGCGCAGGAATGTACATCGCTGGGCCGTATTGGAGCGTCAGCGGCGTCCCGACCGGTCGGGTCAAAGACGTCGTGATTCACAACTCAGTGTTCGAGGGGAACGGGGGGCCATCCGGCGATGGGGGTGGCTACTACCGTGGGGGTGGCATCTATCTGGATCACGGCAACTTGATCGTCACGGACTCCCTCTTTGCCGGCAATGAGGCGTTTCAGGGTGGAGGAGTTTTCATCGAAGAGACCTTCGTGTACGGCGAAACAGTCTGGGAATCCCACATCAACTGCGACAACTGCAGCTTTGACGGCAACACTCCCGAAGACCTCTTCGTGGAAGGCGGCGAGGTTGAGGAGCTCGTGCTGGGAGCGGGAGAGACGTTCACGTACTGATACGAGATGAATCTGATTCAGCTCGTATCGAGGGCTGGGCTTGCCCCAGCCCGTCAGCAAATGCATGGAAGGGATTGGAGGGTACTTCCCGAAAACCCCGTATGAGGCGGTGTGGAACGACAACAATCCACACCCCTCGGCGACAACAGCAGTGCCCCATCCATGGGGTCATTGGGGGCTCCGTGGGCACGCGGTTACCAGCCCGGCGGGGTCGGTCCGGTGGCGGTGCGCCCGTCCTCGTGCACCCACACGCGCTGGTCGGGGCTCACGCTGTCGAGCACAACCTCGGTGCCGCCGGGAAACCACACGACCACGCGGTCGGCCACTGTGGCGGTCCCCAAGCCGAAGTGTTGGGTGAGGCTGTCCTGCACGCCCGTGCCGGTGCCGCCGCTCACCGAGCGCAGCTGCCTCGCCCCCCCGGCCTCCACCTCCACCACCGCCCCGATGGCGCTGCGGTTGGCCGTGCCCGTGCTGCCGGCACCCCCGACGGCGGTGATCTGTAGCCATCCGTTGCCGTTGTCGGATCGATTGGTGAACAGACCATAGGCGACAAGGTCCACGTCGCCATCGAGGTCGTAGTCCGCGGTGGATGAGCCCCACCCATTCTGTACCACCAGCCCACTCTCGGCATTGCGCAACACAAACTGACCCGCACCGTCGTTTTCGTAGAAGTCGCTGTCTCGGCCGCCGTAGACCGACGTGATGAACAGGTCCAGATCACCGTCGTTGTCGGCATCAAAGAGCGATGGGTTGGAGTGGGTCTCGCGGTAGTAGATCCCCCGGGTCGCGGCCTCGTTGGTGAACTGTCCGGTGCCGTCGTTGATGAGCACCATGGTCTTGTCGCTAAAGTGGCTGTAGAAGGGGTGGGCCAGGTTGGCGTGCACCATGTCGAAGTCGCCGTCGTTGTCGATGTCTCCGACCGCGGCACCGATGGTGTGGCCGTACGCGCCCGATGCGTAGTCCCCTTGGGTTCCGTTGCTGGCCGCCACCTCCGACAGTGTGCCGTCCCCGTTGTTGTCGAGGAAGAAGTTCTTGTCGAGTCGGTAGTTCGACACGAAGATGTCGGTGTCGCCGTCCATGTCGAAGTCGGCGATGGTGACGCCCCGCCCGGCTTCGTTGGATGTGGGGATGCCGGCCACTGTGGTCCAGTCGGTGAAGCTGCCGTCCCCGTTGTTTCGCCACAACCGGTCGTCATAGTTTTGGTAGAAGTCGTGTTCGCTGGAGCACTCGTAGTTGGCCATGTAGAGGTCCAGCCAGCCATCATTGTCGACGTCCACCCACCCGGAGCCTTCGGTGGGGGCATGCTCCTCGAGGCCGTCGCCGTTGCAGTCCCGCTCAGTCTGGATGTCGGTGATGCCCGACTCCACTGTTGTGTCGGCGAAGGTGCCATCACACTGGTTGTGGAGCAGCAAGTCGGGTGCGCCATACGACGTGCCTTGGCCGAAGAAGTCCAGACAGCCATCGTTGTCGTAGTCTCCCCAGACCCCGCCTCCGCTGCCCACCGTGGCGGGGAGGGCCGTCGTGCTGACGTCCACAAACGTGCCCCCGTCGTTGCGCCACAGCTTGGGACCGTTGGTCATCACGTCGTCGTCGCCGTCGTTGTCATAGTCGCCCCAGGCCGCCCGACTCGATGCGCTCAGCACCCCTTCGTTGGCGAAGGGTTGGTCTTCGGGGGCAATCTCGGCGTCGTAGACCACCGCAAGGCGGATGCGCCATGTGTACCAAGGGGACGACAGCCCCCCAAAGTAGGTGCGGCGGTCGACCCCGGGAAAGCGGATGCCCGCGTAGGGGGGATCGCCGTCGTAGAAGTGGTTCTCCATCAAGATGGCGGGTGAGTCGGCATCTTCGTCTTTGGTGTACCCGGCGAAGACATGGAAGGCTTGGTCGACACGAATGGGCGTGGCGAGCACATAGTCGACCCATGCACCCTCGTCGTCGTCGGTCAAGCACCGGATGGGTTGTTGGGTTGGGTTGTCCAAGTCCCAAAAGTATCCATCGCTGCTGTAGTCTGGCCAGAAGACGAGGGGGACGGGCGCCAGCTCCGACGGCAGGTTGTCCCACTGGACCTGGGCCCCGACGACCAGCCCCGGACGCTCCAGCTTGAAGCCTTGGGCACCGGCCAGAGCCTCGGTGTTCAGGTCAAAGGTGCCCCCACCGACGCCCTCAAAGGTCTCGGAGAGCACCGGATCAGCCAGGGAGAAGACCTCGTCGGTGATGCCGTCGAGCTGCAACCACTGGGCTGCTTCGGGGAGGTCCCCGATGGCTTCTCCGGCGCAGGGGTCAGCGTCGGCGTCGGCGTCCGCATCTGCGTCCGCATCTGCGTCCGCGTCTGCGTCTGCGTCCGCGTCCGCGTCTGCGTCTGCGTCAGCGTCTGCGTCTGCGTCCGCATCGGTGTCAGCGTCTGCGTCTGCATCCGCATCGCCCCCATCGCTGTCTTTGCTGCTGTCGCAGCTCGTGAGGACAGCGAGCAGTGTGACCAGTGCAACCAACCGACGCATGGGGCCTCCGAGACGAGCCCGATGGTACACAAAATCGTGCTGGTCAGGGTCCTCAGCGGTCGGCCAGCGCCTGCTGTTCAGTGGTCCACACCATCGGCACGGACCATGCGGTCGACGCGATGCGCCGCTGAAACGCTCGCAGCTGGGCGTGGTCCAAGCGACGGCGGACCAATGGCCGGGGAATGGTGGTGGATGCGCCAGAGTGGGCCCGCTTTAGGTCCCCTTCGGCCTCTTGCAGCGAGGCGAGCACGTGGGGGGAGGCATGCACGACAAGCTGGACCCCGTCGATGGTCTCGAGCTGACGCAACCAGTGCAGGGGGTAGGCGCTCGGGTGGGACACGAGGTCTGGACTCTGGGCAGCCAGGGCGGCTTGGATCGGGGCGGTGCAGTTCACCGACATCGCTCGGTAGCGTGGCCGGTCCGAGGCTTGACTCGCCCGAAAGTTGGCCATCTGCTCGGCATACTCAACGTCCAGGGTGCGCAACACGGCGGTGGTCTCGTCCGCTGTCCAGGGCAACCATGCCTCGATGATCTCCCGGTTCTTCATCAGCTCCTGGGCATACACCCCCGAGTCGACGGGGTCTTCGTTTCGAAACAAGATCAGCCGGTCCCGCTCCCTGCGCCGAAAGTCGGGGCCGGAGTACCAGTCCTCGTCCGGGTAGAGTCGCTGAAACCAAGCGATGGACGCCCCATCCAGGCGTGTGGCCTCAAACTCCACGTCCCGCAGCGCACCGTCTCGACACCCCACCACACGCAGCGAGATGTGGCCCCAAGCCGAGCGCCCCGGTCGCCGGCCATAAATGACAATTGCGGCTGCGACGCCATGTTCACCAAACGGCAAGTCGGCGCAGAGCGCTGCACCGTCCCGGGCCACCGGGTCTTCCTCGGGTACCAAGCTCGACAGGTCGAGCACCGGCGGGCGAGGGGCGCCGAGCGGCGGGAGAGTGGCGGCCAGCGTGGCGCTTAGCGCGATGGTGAGCGGGGTCATGGGCGGTCACTGTACCAGAAGCTCGTCCCGCAGGCGCAGGCCAATCATGCCGCGCAGATCGTCCTTCAGGCCCAAGAGTGCCGCCCGCTTGAGATCGGTGGACGCCGCTTCAATGGCGATGCCATCCCCGGTGTCCCGAACCGTCCAGGGGCCGCCGAGCACCGGATCTCGCCCACAGCCGGGACCGAGCACCTCGATGATGGCCTCGGTGGTGGTGTCGACCCGCCGCGCATCCGGCGGCAGCTGCGCGAGGTGCAGGCCCAACCGCAGGCTGCACGTGGCGGCGTCGGTGGCCTGGGCCGCCAGATCGAGGGGGGCAAGCCGGGCCAGCTGGGCCCCGCCATGGGGGAGTGAGCCGCCCTTCTGGAGGTGGTCCCAGGCCGCGATGTAGAGCGCCCGGCGAGCTCCGTAGGGCAGATCGGGCGCGTCGAGCAGCGGTCGCCAAGCCGGCAGCCACTGGTCCACCATCCATGCCCGGGTCGGCCACGCGTTGCCAGCGTCCGGTGCCGGCAGCGGGTTTGGGGCGGCGCCTGGCAAGGGCTGGAGCTGGTCCCGCAGCGCGGTGTCGGTCATCGACAGCTGGCGGTTGTTCTCGACAAAGCTGATGCGGGCGAGGCTCTGCCACTGGTCGACGTGCTCGCCGGCGGGGTGCAGGTCGTTGAGCAGCGCCCGGGCCTGGACCCCACCGACAGCCCCCCGCACGAGCAGCGCCGAGATGCGGGTGAGGGCGAGGCGCTCGAGGTCCAGCGCGGCCTCGAGCTGGTCCGGTCCTGCGCCGTGCCGTTGCTCGCGGGCGAAGCGTTGCAGGGACAGGGCACGCGCGGCGACCCCTCGGGGACCGCCTTCCACCCCGGCCGCGATGAGCGCTGCGAGTCCGATCCCTTCGAGCTTCTGGGCGAGCGCACCGCTGGACGAGGACGTGCTTGTGGTGGGTCCGCCGACCAGCGTGGTGGTGTGGTGGGACAGCGGAGACAACGCTGCGCGGGCATCGTGGGCCGACCCGGGCATCACCAGCTTGGCGAGGGGTCGGCACGCCTGAAGCCACGCGCAGCCCGTGTCGGAGAGTCCGCCCAGCCAGGGCGTCTTCGCCGGCCCCAGTGCCGCGCACGCGGTGGCGACTGGTGGCAAGGTCTCGGCCATTGGCTTGCCCACCCGGCCGAGCACGGTGAGCAGCGCGCTGCGGGTCTCGTCGTCGGGCGCAGGACACGAAGCCCACTGCTCCGCGAGCACTGTGGACAGCTTGGGACTGCCCATCTCGACCGCGGTCGCCGTCGCCACCGCCGTGTTGTGGGCCGTGATCAGGGCGTTTCCGCTCGGTTGCCCCGGTCCACACGACAGGGCCAGCGCAGGCAGCAATCGGGCGAATCGGTGCATGGTGCAGCCCTCCAGACGGGCCACGTAGCATGGCCGGGCCCGCCCGCATGGTGGGGCTCAGGGTGCGGGCGGTCCGTTGGCGTGGGCCACCGTGCCGCTCATGCAGCACTGTTCCCCGTTGTCCCATCGATACGCAAGACTGCCGTTGTGTTGTGCGGTGGACAACACACCTCGGGAGGGTAGCTCCACCGGGCGGCGAAAGCGGACGTGCATCAGAACATTTTCCAATGGGACATCCTCGCCAATTGCGGCGAGGCTTCGCCCCAAGGTCCACATGCCGTGCACGATGGCCTTGCGAAACCCAAACGGCCGGGCGAGCCACGCATGAACATGGATGGGGTTGCGGTCGCCAGCGACGCTTCCGTAGTGCCGTCCCATGGCCCCCGGCACGTCGATGGTGTGTTGTGTTGGGTCTTGGAGCTCGGGCGGGGGTTGCCGAGGGGTGTCTTCTCCGTGCCCCGGTCCGGCGGGGCTCCACGCCACCGTCCGCCCCCACCACACAAGGTCACCGGACTGGTCGTGAATCGCCGTGTCCAGGTCGAAGTGGATGCCTCGACGCGCCGGCCGCCACGCCCCCGCCGACACCGTGAGGTCGAGGGGTTCACCCGGCAGCAAGGGGCGCCGAGCCCACAGGAGCTGCTCGATGTGCACCATGCCCATCAACGGAATCGGGAAGGCCTTGTTCACCAGCAAGGCCTTCTGGACTGGTGCCGCGGCCACAAATGCCCAGGGCAGGGGCAGGGGGCCGGACGCCGGAAAACCGCACAGCTCGCGGTATCGGGGGGAGTCGCCGAGCTGATGAGCCCGCAGGGTGGCGCGCAGCGGACCAAACGTCTGGCCGACCGTCACGCCGGGCTTGCGGGCCAGCGCAATGCGTACCAAGCCAACCTTGGGCGGCTGGGAGAACTCAAGGTGCATGGTCAAACCTCAACAACGCGGTTCAGTCCGGCTCCAGGTCCACCGCACCAGCGCGGGGAACTGCCTTGCGCAGGGCGGACTCGATGCGGTCCACCTCGTCACCCATTTGCTCAAGCACCTCTTCCCCGAACTCGCACAGCCATGCGTGCATCTGCTGAGGGTCCCGTGTATCGTCCACAATCTGCTGGATGTCCCGTCCCTCCAGCACCTGGCGAACCACATGGGCGCCGTCAAACTCCAGCTCCGCGCTGATGCGGTAGCTGTTCGCGCCAGCGACGACGGCCTTTGTGGTGGCCACATTCTCGACAGCAGGGTCATTCTGGAGGAGGTCGACGACTTTGTCGAGGTCCTCCTGGCGAATGGAGCGCCCGATGAGCAAGGCCCGGTTGCGCTGCATGAGGAACAACGCGACAAAGCCCAACAACACGCCAATCAGGATGCTGCCGACCGCGTCCCAGGTGCTGGAGTGGGTCATCGCGGACAGCCCGATGGTGCCGAAGGCGATGATGATGCCCAGCACCGCCGCAGTGTCTTCGAGAAGCACCGCCACGCCGAAGGGATCGTCGGTTGTCCGCACATGGTTCCAGAACGACAGCTTGCGGGCCTGGGCCTCTTTGTGGAGTCCCCGGACCGCGATCGCGAGGCTGCCGCCCTCGGCGACGATGCTCAGGGTCAAGATGCCGATGTTCAGGCCGGGGTTGGTCAGCTGGTGGGCCTCGCCGTCCATCAGGGCGTTGATGCCGTGGGTGATGCTCACCCCACAGCCGACGAAGAAGATGCCGACAGCCGACATCAGCGACCAGACAAAGGCGTCCCGGCCGTAGCCATAAGGATGCTGGGCGTCTGGCGGGGTGGCCGCGCGCTTCATGCCGACGACCAGCAGGGCTTGGTTGCCGACGTCCGCAGCGGAGTGGATGGCCTCGGCCAGCATCGTGCCCGAGCCGGTCATGGCCCAGCCCACGGCCTTCGCCACCATCACCACGCTGTTCGCCGCGATGGCGCTGTACACTGCGGTCTTGCTGCCACCAGCCATGGAGGCCTCCTTCGCGGGGGCGGCTCTAACCGGGATTGGACACGCACGGCACCGCTGGCATGCGGCTCGGCTACACTGCGCCGGCCAGATTTGTTCGTGCCCCAACCAGGTGACCCGATGCGTGCTCGTTCGACTGTTGTGTTGTGGATCGCCGCTCCTTTGGTGTGGGGTGTGGCGGGCTGTGTCACCACCGATCCCAAGACATCGGACAACCCAGGGGACTGCACCGTCTCGACATTTTACCGGGACGTGGACGGCGACGGCTATGGCGACCCGTCGGGCCCCTACGATGCCTGTGATGCACCGGCAGGGCATGTCGACAATGATGATGACTGCGATGATGTCGACGCGGGGATCGCGCCGGGTGCCACCGAGACGTGCGACGGCGTGGACCAAGACTGCGACGGTCGGGTGGACGAAGAGATCGACGGCTCAACCCCGTGGTACGCCGACCTGGATGTTGATGGCTATGGTGATCCCGATGATGTTCTCACGTCCTGCGAGCAACCGCCGGGGCGGGTGGGGGCCGCCGGGGACTGTGACGACAGCGATGATCGGGTGCATCCCGGCGCGGTGGACGTGCCCCGGGACGACATCGACCAAGACTGCAGTGGTGCCGATGCCACCTCGCTGGCCGAGGCCCCGCTGACCGGCGACCTGACTGTCTCGACGGCGGAAGACGCGGCGGCCTTCTGCGCCGAGCATGACGCGGTGACGGGGGATCTGCGGATCACGGGCACCCTCGAGACCACGGCCGACCTGGCTTGTCTGGTGGAGGTCGGGGGAGACCTGCTGGTGACGTCCGATGCGCTGACCACGCTGGATCTGCCAGCGCTGTGGTGGGTGGGTGGCGACCTGAGTGTGGTGGGGAATCCTGTGCTGTCGTCGCTGTCGCTGCCGGCCCTGCGGGTGATGGATGGCGAGTTGTTCTTGCTCAACAACGACGCGCTCGGTGGGGCGAGCTTTGCGGCCCTCGAGGTCGCCGGTGCGCTCACCAGTGTCGAGACGGCGGGCTTTCCCGTGCTGACCCGGGTGGTGGACGATGTGTCGCTGCGGGTGGGCTTGAGCTTGCCCTCCCTGACCACGGTCGGCGGGCGTGTGGTGGCGGCATCGCCCAGCCTCGCGGCGGTGGCGCTGCCTTCCCTTGAGACCGCAGGCGGTGTCTACCTGCTGTCGTTGCCGGCGCTCGCCGCGGTGGAGCTGGGCGCCCTGCGCGCTGTGGACGAACTGGTCGTCGAGAACATCCCAGAGACGGTCACTGTCGCGCTGCCAGTGCTTCAGTCGGTGGCCGGTGAAGTCCGGGTGCTGGGTGCCGGTCCTGGGGTGTGGTCCTCGTCCCTGGAGACGGTCGGCGGCGACCTGTTGGTGAACGTGGATGGGCTCACCGATGTGCAGATGGACAGCCTTGTGAATGTGGGCGGAGACGTACAGATCCGCGGCAATGTGCTGGAGCGGGTCTCTCTGGATGCCCTGGACACGGTGGATGGGGGCATTGAGCTGCGCTGCCCGGACTGCGAGTCTGTGGACTTGGCCGGGCTGGCAGCGGTGGGCGACGGAGGCCTGACCCTCAGCGGCTTCTCCGCGACCTCAGCGCTCGAGCTCGGGTCGCTGGGCTCGGTGCTTGGGGACATCGTGCTGGTGGGCTTCTCAGCAATGGAGTCCGTGGATGCCTCCATGTTGTTTACCCTCAGCGGTGACCTGGCCCTCGTGTCCTTCCCGGCGCTCCAGACCGTCTCGCTGCCGTCGCTCTCCCAGCTGGAGGGCCGGCTGGAGATTGGCGACAACCCCGTGCTGACCGATGTGGACTTGGATGGGCTCGGCCTGCCGCTTCGGTCGGGTGTGGCCGATGTGCGGGACAACCCCCAGCTTGTGGCCTTGACCATCGGCGCGTTGGGGGCGGGCACGGGGGCGCTGCTCATCACCGGAAATGGGCTGCTGGCGGACCTTGACCTCTCGGGCGTCGGCACGCTCGGTGACCTGCGGGTGGTGGGTGAGCTCGACGCGCTGGACCTGTCGGGCTTGACGTCGGTGTACGGCGACCTGGAGCTGCGGGCCGGTGAGCTGGACGCGCTGGCGCTGCCCCAGCTGGAGACGGTGGGCGGCAGCTTGAGTGTGTCGGGGACCTTCACCACCCTGGACCTCGGCCTGCTCGCCGACGTGGGCGGGGACCTGGGCCTCAACCCCGACGCGCTGTTGGCGCTGGATCTGGGCACGCTGGAGCGGGTTGGGGGCGGGCTGGGGCTGAGCTTGGCCAGCTTGACATCCGTGGACGTGTCGAGCCTCGAAGAAGTAGGCGGCCAGCTCACTGTGGGCCCCGACGGCGACGTGGCCGCGCTGTCCTTTCCCGCGCTCACGTCGGCCGGCTTCTTGGTGGTGGAGGGCACGACGGGGCTGGCCTCGCTCAGCGCGCCGTTGCTGACCACGCTGGCGACCGACCTCGCGGTGTCCAACAACACGGCGTTGCTGGACCTGTCCGGGCTGTCGGCGTTGACCGACATCGGAGGCTCCCTTGCCGTTGTCGACAACACCGTGCTGAACAGTGTAGTGGGACTGTCTGGCGTCACCAGCGTGGTCGGTGATGTCCGCATCCTGCGCAACCCGCAGCTTGCCCAAGCCGATGCATTGTCCCTGATCAACGACCACATCGGCGCTGGCAACATCGGCGGGGCGATTGTGGTGACCGACAACGGGCTCTGACCGAAGCCCGAGCCCTGCGGAGACCGGAACGTGACGCCCCAACAGCTCCAAGCGCTCAGCGAAGACCACCGCCACGAGCAGTTCTTCTTTGATGGGCCGACCGTGGCGCGGCTGGTGGCGCTCGCCGGGCGGTACCGGAACCCGCTGCTGGCGTGTATGCCCAGCCTCGCGGTGCACCTCGCGGCGGCCGGCCAGCGGTGCACCTTGCTGGACCGAGACCGCCGCTTCCGCACGGTGGCGGGCTTCGAGCGCTTTGACCTGTTGTCGCCCCACATGGTGTTTGGTGACCACGATGTGTTGTTTGTCGACCCGCCCTTCGCCAACATCACGTTGCAACAGCTGGGCAGTGCCGTGGACCTGCTGGCAGCGGGCCAGTCGACCCGGCCCCACATCTACATCTGCCACTTGCTAGACCGACAAGACGAGCTGTGCGCCCGGTTCGCTGCGGACGGCATGGTCCGGCTGGGGGGGCACCTCGGCTATCGCAGCGTGAAGGACTCGACCCAGGCGCGGATTCACTTGTTCGGTCCCCGAAGTGGGCCTGGGCTACGGTGACGTGGGGGACGGGGGTGTCCCTCCGGAGTCCAGGAGGAGTGGTGCCTGACCTTGCATGCGAGCGGTGTGGCCGACGACTGGGCGAAGATGCCCGGTGCGTGCACCATCCCGGTGCCCTGGGTCTCGATCTCGCGCGCCCCTCGGACCGGGAGTTTGTCGAGAGTCTCGCGACCCTGCGCCGACAGCGGGCGTGGCGGCTTGCGGGTGCGGTGTCGGTCTTTGCGGTGTTCGCCGTGGGGTTCTGGGCACTGGCCCGGGGCCACGACACGTCCACCTTGTTCACGGGGCGCTCGCTGGCGGCGGAGGGGACGGCCCTGCTGTTGCTGGGGGGCACCTTGGTGGGCCGGTGGTGGGTGGAACGGCGCAGCTCGAAGAAGTCCGAGAGAGCCTCACCGGTCACTGGTTCGGTCAAGGCTCAGGACGGTCTGTTGGGGGCAGAGCCGCAGAAGCGGACGGCCACAGCGTCGGACGGAGACCGCGCCGGTCGAGAGCGGGCGGCCGCAGCCCAATCATCGGGCACCCGCGCGGAGTGAGGAGATGCGCGGGGTGGCTTCCTTTGTAGCTGTCCGTCTGCGCCGGAGGTGGCGGGCGGGAACGGTCCGGTCTGGTGCCCGTCCGCGCATCAGCGCACCTCGGAGAGCCGTTCGTGGTGCAAGAAAGGAGGGGGCACGAGCGGTTCTTCTGGGCCCCGCTTGGCCCAACGATCGATCACCGCTGTGGTGGCACTGGACGGGATCGCACGTTGACGTTGGGGTGCGCGCTGCGCATGGGTTGGACGCGCTCGACGAGGTTGATGTCGGGCATCACCCCGTTGGTGACGAGCATGTCGACTGCGGCGCCCGGGCGTGAAGGGGGGGCTTCTCAATGCAACACGGGTGCTGCGATTGGCCCCCTGCTATACAACCGAGATAGTTCCTTTGTTTGTTCGCTTGTCGGCCGCTCGTAGCGTTCGCCGAGGAGGCCCCATGAACATCGTGGTGGTGGGCGCGGGGCCTGCTGGGATGACGTCGGCGCTCCTGCTGGCTCGGGCCGGGCACGCGGTGGACCTGCTGGAAGCTGGCGATGGGATTGGCGGTCTGTGGGCCTCTCAGCTCGACGGCGATGGCCACTTTTTGGCCGACAACTCATGCAAGGTGTACCAGCCGGGATACCGCACCACGCCCGCACTCATGCGCATGATCGGCACTGACGCAGCCCGCCACTTTGTGCAGCGCCACGACCTCGCCAGCGACTGGCTGCGGCCCTTCATGCGCGACAGCTGCAACCGCGACCTTGCCTGGCTGTGCTTTGCCACGATCCAGAGAAGGCTCGGTCTGGGGGCACTTCACGAGGTCTCTGTGGAGGAGTTCCTGGACGAGCGGCGACTCAGCGCGGGCTGCGCTGCCTGGATGCGGGCAACGGCGCTCGGCGGCATCGCGGGGACGATGAAGATGACCGTCTGGGAGCTGGGGCATCGGCTGTCTTCCAACCTAGACTCGGTGTTCTCTGGTGCCACCGGGCCGCTGCATTGGAATGCAAAGCCACCCAATGCACCCGAGGGCTTCTTGCCGGCGTGGCAGAGCGCTCTGGAGGCCGCGGGTGTCAACTTGCGCCTGGGATCACCTGTGCTTGCGGTGCAACCGCATGCCGAGGGGATGCTGGTTGAGACGGAACACACTCAGGAAGTGGCCGAGATGGTGATGTTGGCGGTGCCTCCTCCTGCCATGGCTCGGCTACTCGCTGCCAGCTCACCCGCGGTCTCAGAGGCGTTTGGATACTCCCAGAGTGGTTTGCAGGCGGCGATCTCCGCCAGCTGCTACACCCACCTTGGCATCACCTGGCTCTTCGACCAACCCTTGGGAAGAGACCTGCCGCTCGGTGGACACAATGTTCGACAGGGCTGGCACCCCATCCTGGTCCAGCACGACCAATACCGGGCGCACCTCAAGCCGCCGGCGGTGACTGCGGTGGTCGGCTCGGTGGCGCTGGACACGACCCTAAGGCACCACAGGTTGGGCACACTGGCCAAAGACCACACACACGCGGCACTCGCTGAATTGCTCTGGGAGGATGAGCGTCGTGTGGACCCCAGCCTGCCCGAGCCGATTGGTTTTCACATCGCGGGCGAGACGTCAGCCACCCAGATCACGGGCGCGGGCCCCCTCCCCATGCGCGGCCAGGATCTGCCTGTGGTGCTTGCAACCAACCTGCACGGGCGGGCGCCCTACTTTACGGCTTCGCTGGAGGCCGCCATCCAGGCCGGGGCGCTGGCGGCGGAGGCGGTGGACTCGGGCGTCGAGCGACTGCCCATGCCCCCACCGTCGAAGTTGCCTTGGCGACCGGCGTTGACACGGCGCCACCTGGAGCTCGTGACTCCGTTGCCCTGCACGACCGATGAGGCCTGGGCGGTGTTCGTGCACATCCTCGGATGGCCCCGTTGGAGCCGGTATGTTCGGTCCATCACCGGAGAGATGGTCCCGGGGGCACGGTGGTCGGTGACGGTGCAAGCCGAACACGAGTCCAGCCCGACGGTTCTTAGGCCTCGGCTGCTGTCCATCGAAGCGGGCCGGCACCTGTCCTTCGCAAGCACGCTGCTCGGCGGTCTCCTGCGCTTAGAGCACGAGTTTCGGTTCGAGGCTGATGGCCAGGGTTGTGTGCTTCGCCAGCCTTTTCGTGCATCGGGGCCCCTCGGAGCCGTGGTCTGGCGACGGGTGATCTCCACTCTGCGGGAGTTTGAGGCTGTCGGACGCGACCTCGAGCGGTACCTCTCGGGCCCAGGAGCCCGGCGGAGTTGATGGGCTCAGCCCTCCGACTCCCTTCGATGTCGTTGGTGATGCCGTCCAGATGGACATTGTCGAGAAGCCTTCAGCCTGCATGGCGACGGCCGATCACGGCGCAGTCTCACATTTCTCACGGATTGAGGTAACCGTTCAAGAACCGTGTCGTACCCCTGCTCGAAGCCCCCACGACGGCGGGCGGTCGGCCCCCCTCCCCGGAGAAGCACCATGAACCGCTCCATCCTCCTCCGCATCAGCGCCGCCGGTGCGCTCGCCTTTGCCGCCCTCGCCGGGTGTGACGCTACGGCGGGTCCCGAACCCCGTGGGATGGAAGTGGTCCATGGGATCGCGGCGGCCGATGCTGGTCTCGACGGCTTGGCGCCTTATGTGTTGCCCGACGGGGTCTCCGCTACCGCAGTGTTTGCGGGCGGCTGCTTCTGGTGCACCGAGTCGTCCTTTGAACATGTCCCCGGTGTGTTGGACGCCGTGTCTGGCTACTCTGGCGGCTCGGAACAGAACCCCACCTATGCGGCCGTTGGCGGCCACCGCACGTCCCACCTCGAAGCCATCGAAGTTCGCTACGACCCCAAGGTGGTCAGCTATGGTGAGCTGGTGGAGGTGTTCTGGCAGATGGTCGACCCCACCGACGCGGGCGGCCAGTTTGTGGACCGGGGACACCAATACTCTTCGGCCGTGTTCGTTCAGAGTGCGGAACAGCGGGCCGTTGCGGAGGCATCCCGGATGCGCCTCGGCATGAGCGGTGTGTTGGATGGTCCCATCGTGACGCCGATTCGAGACGCGCCTGTGTTCTGGGTCGCTGAAGCGTACCATCAGGACTACCACAAGACCAACCCGGCCCACTACATGCGGTATCGCAAGGGCTCGGGGCGGGACCAGCATGTGCGGCAAGTCTACGGCCCCGAGCTGCACCAATACCCCTCGGCCTTTGACGCCAAGACTGCGGCGGCTTTCCTTGAAGAGAACGCCGTTCAGGTGGGCGGTCCCACCAAAGCGACGGTGCCTGGTCTGCCGGTGTTGGATCCGGCCAAGTTCACCAAGCCCAAGGGTGCGGAGCTGGGCAAGGCGCTCACCCCCATCCAGTTCAAGGTGACCCAGCGGGACGGCACCGAGCCGCCGTTCAACAACCCCTACTGGGACAACCACAAGGCCGGGCTGTACGTCGATGTGGTCACGGGTGAGCCGCTGTTCAGCTCGGAGCATAAGTTTGAGAGCGGCACGGGCTGGCCGTCGTTTACCCAGCCGCTCTACCCGGTCCGCGAGATCGTCGACTCGGCGCTGGGCATGGTGCGCACCGAGGTCCGTTCGCCCGTGGGTGACTCGCATCTGGGCCACGTCTTTCCCGACGGTCCGCCCCCCACGGGCTTGCGATACTGCATCAACTCGGCGTCGTTGCGTTTCATCGCCGTTCAAGACCTCGAAGCGGAAGGCTACGGCGACTATCGTCAGCACTTCGAGGGCATCGCCAGCGCGCACTGACCCCGGGACCCCGCAGGGCTGTCCGGACCCAGTGCGGGGTGGGCATCAGTCGTCGGTGATGGTCTCGTCTTCGGCGGCCAAGCACTCAAACTCGATGGTCGGCTCGCTGCCGGCTTGAAGGTAGGTGTAGGTCACAAGGTACTCGACGCTGCCGCCGGTGACCTCCATCTCGATCACGCCTTCGATGCCGTCGGGCAGGTTGACGATGTCCCAGACCAGCGGGGTCATCGTCTGGACGTCCCGCACTGCGTTGGCGTCCCGCAGCTCAAACTCGGTCGGTTCTCCATTGCGGATGTCCTTGATGGGCACCCGGCCGGTCCGCAGGGAGTAGATGACTGTGGTGTCTTCGATGAAGGTCTCGAGGTCGATCACGGTGTTGGCGCGCAGTCGGGTGATGGTGTTCTCAAACGAAGCGAGATCGGCCACGTTGAGTCGCACGGGGCTCGACGGGCGGTTGCCTTGGCCGAGCAGCTTGGCCAGCGGTCCCGGCGAGTCAAAGCGAATGACCAGTGTGGTCCCATCCAGCTCCGGTTCCTGGGCGCCCACGAGGTAGCTGTCCAGTGAGAAGGGATCCGCGTCGATCGTGTCGCCCTCGCCGCATCCAATGCTGAGATCGCCACAGGCCAAGGTGACCTTCATCGTGACGTCGTCTTGGTGCACCACAAACGCGCCGTCTTCATAGGAGAACGCGTCGGGCGCATCCTTTGGGTTGCTCAGCAAGCTGCCGGCGGCCCGGTACAGGCTGTTGGTGAGCTGGTTGGACAGTCCGCCGCAGACCACCATCTCGTGCGCGCTTTGCTTGAAGTCATAGGCGATGAGGGTGTCTTCGCTAATCTCATCGGGTGTGCCGCACTCGTCGAGCGCGTCTTCTGGGTTGCCCTTGCCGGATGCGCACGCAGCGAGGGTGAGCGAGAGCAGCAACAACGGAGTGCAGGACGACAGACGCATGAGACACCTGGGATTTGGGGACGGGGCCGGGACGGTGCCGGGCGGACGGCATTCACACAAGGGTGTTGCACATGCGGCCAGGGTGCGCTGCGCGATTCTTCGCAGAGTTGGGTAGGGGGGCATCCTGGGAGGCTCGATGCAGTTCCGTGCGGGTGTGGAAGTGGCCGTCGGCGTCGCGGTGCTCGTGTTGGGGGTGGGCTGGTCCACGGGCCGGCTGGACCGAGTCGCGCCCTTGGTGGTGGTGGAGGCGCCGGGGCCCCCCCGGGGCGTGGTGGTCGTCGAAGTCCATGCGGACGACCGGGTGCCGGGGGTGGCAGGACTGCAGGGTGCCGTCGACGAGGGGCCGCTGGCACCAATCGTGGCGGGTGACTGGTCCATCGACACCACCGCGCTGGCCGATGGGGCCCACCGGGTGCGGGTCGTCGCCGAGGATGGCGCGTGGTGGCCCAATGTGGCGACCACGACTGTGGTTCTGGACGTCGACAACACGCCACCCGCGCTGACTGTGCACCCCCGCAGCACGGGGGCAGCCCAGGCCGAGGTGCTTGCGGTCTGGGTGCACACCGACGAGCCGTTGGTGGACCCGGTGGTGGTCGGACTGGATCAGAGTGCCCCGCTGGTGGACTTTGGCGAGGGGTGGTGGCGGGCCTTGTTGGGTGTGGCGCTGGAGACCTCGCCTGGGGACCATCCGCTCACGGTGACCACGACCGATGGGGCGGGCAACGTGGCGAAGCTGGACTGGACCGTGACCGTGGCGGCCACGACCTTTCGCAACGGGGGCCACATTCGGCTGTCCAAGGCCCAGACCCGAGCGCGCACCGACCGGGCGGCCATTGACCAGATGCGCACGGAGCGGGACGGGGCCTACACCCACTGGGCGTCCGGCCGCACGCTCACGGGGCCGATGTTGCGGCCGGTGGTGGGCCGCTTGACGTCGCCCTTCGGCCAGTTTCGGACCTATAGCGATGGTCGAAAGACCCACCACAAGGGCACAGACATCGCCAACCTGACCGGCACGCCGGTGGTGGCGGCGGCGGCGGGTGAGGTGCGGGTGGCCGGCGAGCAGCACCTGTTCGGCAATGTGGTCATCCTCAACCACGGCCAGCGGCTCGCGACCAGCTACAACCACCTGTCGGCCATCCATGTCCACGTCGGCGACATCGTCGAAGCCGGGCAGCACATCGGCGATCTGGGGTCCACCGGCCAGAGCACGGGCCCCCACCTGCACTGGGGCATGCAAGTTGGGCTGGTGGAGGTCGATCCAGAGCTCTGGCCGGCCGACGGCTTCGCGCGGCCCTGACCCTCGCCCCGCTCCTGTGGTTGAATCCGCGCCATGGAGCCTGCCACCCCGGTCCCGCCTCCCCCCTCCCGGCGCTTGGGCTGGCTCTGGCTGGCCGTCTTGGGGCTGGTGGTGGGCATATGTGCGGTGGAGGTCCAGCACCGGGCCACGCTGAGCAGCGGTCCGCCGGGCTGGACGCTCAGCCACCCCGACATTCCTGTGCGTTTGGCGGCGCTCGCGGCCAGTGACATGACGCCGCCGGCCGGTTGGTCCCTGGACAGCCATGGGGTCTTGACGGCCCCAGTGGCCGACGCATCCGCCGTGGAGGTGGAAGCGTGGATTCCCCAAGATGGCGTGTTGGAGATTGTCTTGGAGGGCGGTGGTGGCGGGGCATCGCTGGTGCTGCGCCGGGGCTCACCCGATGAAGTGGGCGTCTTCCGCAGCGTTCGGGGCAATGCCACCGCCCGGACGCCCCTGAGGTGCCAGGGTGCGCTGGTCATGCCGGCCGTGGGTGAGGTGGTGTCCGCATCGCTGGCGCTGGCGCAGGGGGGGCTGGTCGCGACGGTGGGAGAGAGCCAGGCGCGGTGTCGGGTGCAGAAGCCGCTGCGGGGGGCCTCGGCACGCATCGGCGCGGGGCTGCGGGCGGTCTCTTTGGTGGCTGTCGGTGCCCGGGGTCCAGGGGGCGCTGCGATGCTCCGCGCGCCGTCCCTGCCTGTGGGGATGATGGGGTTGGCGGCGGTGCTGGGGGCCGGGCTGCTGCTGGGGCTCGGCCGAACGCTCGGGGTCGCCCGGATCGCTGGCCTGACCCTGCCCCTGGTGCTGGTCCCGGTGCTGCTTCAGATAGATCTGGCGGTGGCCCTGCAGGCGATGCGCATCGTCACCGACACCCCCGATCTGTGGGCCCTTGGCGTGCCCCTGGTGGGGGTGGGCTTCTTCGGGATGGGGGGGCTGAGCCGCGCGCTGGGTCGGCAGGAGCGTGTGCTGCCGGTGTGGGTGGCGCACCTGTGTGGCGGGGTGCTGGGGGCCTTCGGGGTTGCCGGCTATGGGCTACTGTTCGGTCTTCTCACGGTCATCGGGGGTGCCGTCGGGGCGCTGTTGTTCCGTTGCGTTGTGCAGCGGGTCTGGGGCGCCGAGGTCCAGCCGGCCTGGGCCCTGGTCGGCGCGGCCTCTTGGGGACTTGCCCTCGGCTTGGGGGTTCTGGCGGCTCAGCCTCGCTACGCCCTCGCAGCAGCCTTCGCTGCGGAGGCAGGTGCGGTGGTGGGGCTGGTGCTCTGGGCCAATGTGCGCACGGTGCGGGGCTTCAACGCGCTCAGCCTCGTGGGTGTTGTGCTCGTGGCCATCTTGGTCAACCAGTCGCTGCACTGGACCGAGCTTGGCGGGCGGCTCTTGGGCAGGTCTTCCCGGGCGGATGCGGCAACTGCGGACGCCGGTCCCTGGTCCAGCTTTGAGGCGCTGGAGGTGACCCAGGCCCATACCGACTACCCCGACCAGGACTACCCAGTGGCGCCCTCTCCCCGGCGAGCGGGGGCGGTCCGGGTCATTGCGCTGGGCGGCAGCAGCACCGGCGGGGCCTGGCAGAACGACGACCTGGACGACTTCTGGCCCGCGGAACTGGAGCGGCGCTTGGGACCCGGGGTGCAAGTGGTCAACCAGGGGGTCGGAGGCTGGACCAGCTTTCACATTCGCCGGTACCTCGAGACCCGCATCGCCGATCTCGACCCCGACGTGCTGGTCATCTACATCGGCCACAACGACGCGATGACCCCGGCGGCAGTGCCCCTTGCGGCCTTGTTTGAGGCGTGGACCCGGCGCAACGACTGGCGGCTGGGACTCTCGGAGCGGCTGGGTGGGGTGCCGCTGTATCAGCTCTTCCGCTTTGGCTTGTTGGCGTTGGTCGACCGAGGGGACACCGTCGCCGTGCCGCCGGAAGACCTCGACGAGAACATCGACATCATCGTGGACCTCATGCGTGCCCGTGGCGGGCGGGTGCTGCTGGCGCTGGAGGGCATCGCGCCGTCTCCCGGGCCCCTGAATGGCCACAGCACAGTGATGCAGGCCCACGTCGAGGCTGGTGTGCTGGCCTTTGTCGACACGGCGGCGGTGCTCGATGCCCCCGACGCGGGACCGGTCTTTCTGGATGCCTGCCACTTGACGGCCCGTGGCCACAGCACGGTGGCGGCCAGCATCGCCGATGCATTGCGTCGAGAGGGCTGGGTTCCTTAGCTTGGGTCGCCGGCGCTCCCGGTCCCGCTACTCGGGAATGGCCGGTCTCACCTTGAACACGACCTCTTTGCGGATGGTTACCGTGCCCACCTTGGCGCCCCTTGGCTTGCTGACGAAGCGCCCTCGGGTGCCGGTCACCGACACGGTCCCGCCCCCCCGTTGCTTGGAGTGCCAAGCGGCGATGGCAGCGGCCCGCTCGACGACGTCTCTGGGCGGCTCGACGCCATCTCGGACAAACAGGACCACGTGGCTGCCGGGCATCCCGCGCACATGGAACCACCAGTCATCGTTGCGCGCAATCTTGACGGAGAGCCGGTCGTTGTCCCGGGCGGTCTTGCCGGCCCAGACGTGCCACTGGTCGTCGAGCATGTAGCTGGTGACCTCGGGCGTGTACTGCAAGCTGTTGGGGTCGAAGGGCATCGCGACAGGCTCCAGGCGACCGGTTCGGGGTCGGGCCGCTATCCAGCCTGCCGTGCCCTGTCATGCCGGGGGGCCGCCGGGGACGCAGTGTTCAGTTGCCCGTTGTGTGGGTGGGGGCGTCCAACACCCAGAGTTCGCCTTCGGCACCGGTCCACGTGGGCGGGGCCTTGAGTTGTTGGGACAGCCGGGTGGGGATGCGTTCGTCTTGGGCCTGGGGAAGGAGGCCACTCAAGAACAACACTGCACCGATCCCGTCCTTGGTCAGGTCCTCCGCGCCGGTGGGGGCCCCGCGGCGCACTCTGCCCAGGACTTGAAACACGAACTTGGACTGGATGCCGTCGGGGTCGGCCAGCATGGGGTGGGCGGAGCTGGCGGGATTGGTGTTGGGGACGGACCAGAAGCGCTGGGGGGTGGGGTGTTCGTGCCAGATCTGGAGCAAGCTATTGGTGCCACGATTGATGGGAAAGACCATCACCGAGGCATTTTCGGGCAGTGCGCGCAGACGGTCGATCAGCCCGGGGCTGACGTCGATGTCGGTCACGGGCAGCGGCACGGGCGTCGGGGAGTGCTGCACTTCGACGAGCCAGAGCAGGGCGAGGCCGGCCATCACCGGTGCCCCTGTGCCTCGACGGGACAAGCCCAGCGCACCGACCACAGCGATGCACACGGCGGACAAGGGACCGAACAGCCCATAGTTGTTGAAGGCCGCCAGCCCCGGCAGGCGGGAGAGGAGTGCTGCCGGCGCAAAGTAGAACAACCGGCCGCCCACCTCGATCGGCAACGACTGGGCGGAACCCCACCCAAACGAAGTGAGCCACAGCGCCACCCCGGCGAGCCACCAAGGCAGCGCCCGCCGACGGTGGACCACCAGACCGAGGACGGCCACAACCCAAGGGACCACCCCAGGCCACGTCCACCCGCCAGGTGAGTAGGTCTGGAGCACGAGCTCTTCCCGCAGCGGGCCCACCAAGCTGGACTGGTTGCTGAGCGCGGGCTCAAGCTGCCAGAGCGACTGGACCCGGGCCGCTTGGTGCATCTTGCGGGTGCCCACCCAGATGTCGGCTTGGCGTTGGCCGGTGACGGACGCCCAGGTGGTCTCCGCCCACACCGACGGCAACTCGGCTTCCATCGTGGTGACTTGCTCGCTGAGCCGGGAGCTACCCTGGGCCTCGATGTGGAGAAACACCGCGAGAAGGGCCGCTGCGACGGCACCGGCGAGGACGGCAGCCGGGGCGAGGGTGCGGGCCACGCGGGGGCGGCGCACGAGCCACCACAGCGAGGGCAAGCTCAAGGCCAAAGCGGTGGCAATGACGTGGTTGGGGCCCATGAGGACAACGGCGATGCCGCAGGCGCCCAGCGCGAGCCCCCGGGTCCACGACGGGTTGCGCAGCCCCCGCAGCCAGAACACCGCAAGCAGGGCCGTCCACCCCACCCCCAGCGAGTCCATCCGACCGTCCGCGGCAAAGCCGAGAAGGCTGGGGTGCAGCAGCACAAAGAGGCCGGCCAAGGTCGCGGGTCCGGTCCGGGCGCCGACCTCCCGGGCGAGGGCCGACGTGGCCACCGCCGCAAACCCCAGCTGGAACAAGACCACCGCATTGGTGGCGCCGATGAGGCCGAGCAGGGGCTGGAGGACCGCCGTGAGCATGCGGTTGAGGGGATCGTTGGGCATCAACCAGAGCTGTTCGTGGCTGAGGATGCCGGTCTGGCCCAGCCACGGGCCTTCGCCGCTCGCCGCTCGTCCCAACAGCCACTGCACCCACAGGTGGCTGGTGTGCTCGCTGAGCGCGTGGCCGAGCAACCGGGTGCGCAGTCCCCCAAGCAGCGGCAGCCCGAGCATCGCCGCGGCAAGCCAGAGCAGCCCTGCCCGTCCGGTTCGCAATCGGGCCACACCGACCTCCCGTGGCTTTGGGCGACGCCTGCGCCGACCCTATCAGTGGTCGGGCCGCCAGACCGCCCGTCGACGGAGGGCTTCGGGGGTTTGGGCCCGCCGGAGGCCGGTCCTGGCCGACTCGGTGCGGGGGGCGATCAACCCAACGAAGCGGAGCCTGCCACTGTTGCTCTGCTGGCTGAGGTCCGTTTCACAGCGTGTGTGTGCCGCCGCTTCCCCGGCACGCTGAGGTCACCATGTCCCACACCGAGTCCGGCCCCGCCATCCCACCACCTGTCTCTCTGCTCACACAGGCGGCCTCGCCGGTGTCGCCCCCGCCCTGGTGTGAAGTGCTGGCGGTCGCCCATCTCGCGGGCACCGTGGTGATGGGACTTGTGGGCGCAGCGCCGATGGTGGCCGTGGAGCTCGGGCTGGTGGTGCTGTACGTGGCGTCGGCTGTGCTCGTGCGGCGGCGTCTGGTGGCCGATCCCCTCCTGTTGCTGTGGTCGGGGGTGTTGATCCACGGCGTGTTGGGCACGGTGCTGATGGGTTGGGCGGCGGGATTCTACGCCCAGTTCTTCACGGTCGCTGTCGCGACGACGCTCGACGCCAAGGGGCGGTGGGGACGGCGCTTTGTGCGGGCGAGTGTGCACGCCGGGGGGTGTGTGTTGTTTTGGTGGGCACTGGGGGATGCGCCTGCGGTCGCCCAGGTGTCGACATTGGGGCTGCAGGTCCTGTCGACGCTCAACATTGCCGCGGCCCTGATGGGTCTGGCGGTGCACATTCAGACGACCGAGCGGCGGGCGGAGCGGGGGCGCAGTCGCGAGCGCCATGCGGCCAGTGTGGATGGACTCACCGGTCTGTTCAATCGCCGAGCGACCCTCGCGCGGGCACGGACTCTGCGGGCGGCGGCGGTGCGGGCCAACGAGCCCGTCTCGGTGGCGGTCATCGAGATCGATCGGCTGGCAGAGCTGGTGCGAAGGGCGGGGCCGGCGGCAGGTGACGCGATGGTTCGGGGGGTGTCGGGGCGGCTGGAGGAGTGTGTGCGCACCGACGACTTGCTCGGTCGGGTGGGGCCTTCGGAGTTCCTGATGGTGCTGTCGGGGCTGCGGGGCGCCATGACCTTTGACCTCATGGACCGGGTGCACACGGCCATCGAGCGACCCGTGGTGCTGCCGGGTGGAGCTGTCGACACGCCGAGCTTGAGCATTGGGTTGGCGGTCTGGGCCGACGATGAGTTGTTGGAGGAGTGCATCGCTCGGGCGGATGCTGCGCTGTACCAAGGGCGCTTCCGCGGTGCCGACGCTGAGGAGCTGGCGGCGGGCTGAGCCGGCACGTCTGGGGCGCACGTGGTCTACTGCCGGCCCGACCCTGGAGCCGGCCATGAGCGCGCCCCCGAATCCCGCCGCACCCCGAGTGCGGGTGCCCCATGTGATGGCCCTGTTGACGATGGTTGTCGCGTTCATGAGCGCGCTGTCTTGGGTGCTGCCCTCCGGCGCGTATGAGCGGACCACCGTGAAGGTGGGGGGCATGACCAAGAGCCTCGTGGTGCCGGGGTCCTACACGGCCCTGGAGAAGGTGCGCAGTCTCGGTGGGATGCTGCTGACGCCGGAGGGTCTCGAGCCCACCCAAGCGGCTCCGGTGAGCCTGCTCGGCTTTCTGTCGGCGATTCCCCGGGGACTCGAACAGAGCGCCGACATCATCTTCTTCATCTTCATGATGGGGGGGGTGTTCGGCATCTTGCAGTCCACGGGTGCCATCACGGCGGCTCTGGGGCGGCTGACCGAGCTGTTCAGCGACCGGGTGGGGCTGTTGGTGGTGTTGCTCGGTGTGTTGATGGGCATTGGGGGCAGCACCCTCGGCATGGGCGAGGAGTTCATCCCCCTGGTGCCGCTGTTCTTGATGCTGTCCAAGCGCCTGGGCTATGACCGCGTCTTTGGTCTATCCATCGTGGTTCTCACGCCGGGCATTGGCTTTGCGGCCGCGACCACCAACCCGTTTACGGTCAACATCGCCCAGAAGATCGCGGAGCTGCCCCTGAACAGTGGTTGGGAGCTGCGGGTGGTGTTCTTCGCGGTGTGCATGACGCTGACCATCGCCCACATTCTGCGATATGGCGCGCGGGTGCGGGCTGATCCCAAGAACAGCTTGGTGTACGGTGTTCCCGAGCCGGAGTCGATGGACTTTGGAGAGGTGCCGGCGCTCACAGGACGGCACCTGTCCATCCTGGCGATGTGCCTTGTGTTGTTCGCGGGCATCATGGTGGCGGTGCAGACCGAGGGCTGGTGGCTGGCCGAGATGGGGGGTGGCTTCTTCCTCATGGGCTTGCTGGCCGCGGGGTTGGCCGGGCTGTCGCTGCAGCGGGCGACGGAGGCGTTTACCAAGGGCATGCAAGAGATGGTGGTGGCGGCGCTGGTGGTGGGCTTTGCCCGGGGCATCGTCGTGGTCATGACCGACGCCCAGATCCTCGACACCATCGTGCAAGGGGCGGCGTCGCTGCTCGATGGCACGTCTCGTCATGTGGCGGTCCAGGGCATGCTGCTCTTCCAGACCGGGCTCAACTTCTTTGTGCCCTCGGGCTCCGGCCAAGCCGCGGTGACGATGCCCCTGATGGCCCCACTGGCGGACCTCTTGGGCATCACCCGCCAGACCGCTGTGCTGGCCTACCAGTGCGGCGATGGCTTCTCGAACATGGTGATTCCCACGTCGGGCACGCTGATGGCGATGTTGTTGATGGGCGGGGTGCCCTACGAGCGCTGGCTGCGGTTTGCGTTGCCGCTGGTGGGCATGCTGTTGGTCGTGAGTGGTGTGTTCCTCGGGATTGCCGTAGCGGTGGGGTATCAGTGATGATGGCTCGGGATCAAGCACCCACGGCGGCCTGTCTGGCGTCCACCCCGTTTGTGGACGGGGACCACCCGGCCGTGCGGGCATTTGCCGAAGATGCGGCCGGCGGTCGGTCGCCCCGGGACGCGGCGGTGGCGCTGCACTATGCCGTGAGGGACGGCTTTCCCTACTATCCCTGGCGGGTGTGTCTGGAGCCTGGGGGCTACAGCGCGAGCGTGCTGCTGGAGCGGCCGCGGGCGGACGGTGGCCACTGCATCGACAAGGCGCTGTTGTTGGCGGCTTCCGCGCGCTCACTGGGCATTCCGGCGAGGCTGCACTTTGCCAACGTGCGCAACCACATTGGCACGGCCAAGATGGAGGAGCTGCTCCAGACCGACCTGCTGGTGTTTCACGGCTATGTGGAGCTCTGGCTGGACGGGCGCTGGGTGGCGACAACGCCGGCCTTCAACCGAGAGCTGTGCGCGCACTTGGGGGTGGCCCCGCTGGAGTTTGATGGACGCACCGACGCCATCTTCCAGGCCTACGACGGCACGACTCGATTCATGGAGTATGTTGACGATCACGGTGCTTTCGACGACCTACCCTTCGACAAGATGATCGCGCAGTGGACGCTTCACTACCCCCACATCATGGCTGCGGGACGCTGGCCCGAGCCAAAGCGGCGCACGGTCGCTGACGGCACTGGTTGAGACGCGGGGCTGTGCTACAGCGGGGACACCAAGGAGGAACCATGGTCACCATCGAGTATTGCGTCGTTTGAAGCTACCTCCCGCGTGCCGCCCGTGTGGCGGATCTGTTGCGTCGGGAGCTGGGTGTGGAAGTGGAGTTGGTTCGCGGTGGGCGGGGCATCTTCGACGTTCGTGTCGCCGGGCGCACAGTGGCCGCCAAGTCGGCGGGGCAGTTTCCGGATCCGGACGCGTGTCTGCGTGCGGTCCGCGAGGCGTTGGCAGCGGGGAACCCGGATGACGGATGAGCCCAGCGCGGCCGAGACACTGTTCTGGGCGCTGGCGGAGGCGCTTCAGGCCGACGATCCCGGCGTGACCGAGGGCACCATCATGCGGGGACGGTGCTTGCGGGTCGATGGCGAGTTTCTGGCCCTCCCCGACTTCAAGGGCTCCGGGATGGTGGTGAAGCTGTCCCGGGAGCGGGTCGAGGCCCTGATCTCGGAGGGTGTGGGGCGCCCCTTTGCGCCGGCGGGCCGTGTGTTTCGGGAGTGGGTGGCCATCGAGAAGGCGGACCCGGAGCGGTGGAGCGCACTGCTTCGGGAAGGGGTGGCCCTGGCGCGGGGTCGGTGACCGGTCGAGCGCGGCTCCACCTCGGATTTGGCCGGTTGGCAGGCGGTGGGCCGGCTACACTGCCCGTCGATTGCCTTGCGGCGGGGAGCTGAGATGCGACATGGACTGAGCGTGCTGGCGGTGTTGGTGTTGGGCTTGGCCTGTGGCGGCAAGGCGGACGACAGCGAGGGCAGCGAAGGGCCGGGCGGCGAGTCGGATGCGGACGCTGACAGCGATGCAGACTCCGACACGGATGCTGACGCGGATGCGGATGCTGACGCGGATGCTGACGCGGATGCGGATGCGGATGCGGATGCTGACGCGGATGCCGATGCCGATGCGGACGCGGACGCGGATGCCGACTCAGACGTGCCATTGGCCGACCCACGGGCGGACCTCGTGCCCGACCCGACGTGCAACAGCTTGGGCGGGGCGGCGGCGGCGGGGGCAACGTCGGCATTCTTCGGTGAGTATCGGGAGCGGGCGGGCGCCTGGTCGGGCGTGGAACAGTGGATCCTGCTGGCCAACACAACTTGGGTGGGCTCGGGCGGTGGTGACTGCAAGGTGCAGTGGAACGTGGCTGCCGAAGCGCTCACCGAAGGCTGCGGGGCCTACGCGTACTGTCTTTCGGTCTCGGGCAACATTGACGGCAGCGAGACGAGCTGTCCCGAGGGCATCTACGAGGGCGAAGAGAGCTTCTCCATCGACTACGGCATCAATGTCGAGGGGGAGGCCGCGAGCTACTTCTTCCTGGGGTCGGGAAATCCGGTGGGGACGGGCTTTGCGGCGGAGGGCGCCTCCAACTTCTTGACGGAGCCGACCTGCGTGTGGTTCTGAGGCGGGTGGGGACAGTCTCTGGACGTTCAGCTACCGCCCTTCTCCGGCATCACCATCCGGAGGAGTTCTCAGGCCCACCATCGCCTCAAACATCACAAAGCCGGAAACAAACCAAGTGGCGAGCAGTGTGGTGTGAACCTGGCTGACGAGGTCCCAAGTTGTGTGGGTGGCACCGGTGCCCAGAAACCACGCGACAACGCCCGCACAGTGGGCAATCACAGCCAGCCACAGCCCGACAGCAAGCCTTCGCGCCGCTTGTGCACGCCGCTCAATCGACGGCTTGGCGGCACCTTCTCTGGATGGACGACAGAAACCTGCCCCCAGAATGCCCGCAACCAAAGGGAAGTAGCCGAAGGCATGCTGCTCAAGCGCATCCAGAGTCCAGAACTCAATCAACGGATGCAAGGCAAGCAGGCAGGTGCCGACCAACACGGCGGGCCCGCCAACCTGCGCGAAGTGGCTGTTGCGTTTGTCCACTGTCAGCTCCTGTTTGGATTGAGCATCCCACAAAACTTCAGGTGCGTGCACGCAGCGAGCCACTGATACGGGATTTTTGGGAAGTACCCTTCAATCCCTTGCATCCATTTGCTGACGGGCTGCGGCAAGCGCAGCCCTGCATACGAGCTGAATCAGATTCATCTCCTATGAACTGGTGCGTTCTCGGCGGGGGCAAGCCCAGCAGTATGCCGCACCGCCGGAGCCGGCAGCGCTTTCCCTCGTCCCTGTTCCTTTTGTGGCCCAATGCCAGTGTGCGGCTCACGCTGGACGCCGACATCCAATACCCACCCCGCCCCTCGACCCCAGGCCGGTCCCATGCCCCCCTTTAAGGACAACAGCTGATGGTTCCGGGATTACCGATGAAATGGGCACTCCCGACGGAGTGGTAGGGGCTGGGACGCCGTCGGAGACCCTGAGATCGGTACCGACCCCTACCGGAATCCCTACCGAACGCTGGGTCGACATCGAGCCCGGAAAGCCGGTGACGGTGGAGGTCGCTCCCGGTCGGACGGTCACCTTCGAGCTGCGCAGCGGGAGACCGCCGACGAGCCCGGGACCTGTCGCACCTCCGCTGCCTGACCGCCTGCGCCGAATGGAGCGCCTTGGTCTCGCTGCTCTCGCTGTCGCAGTCATCCAGGGGGTGCTGCTGCTCATGGTAGCGGCATCCGCCGTGTTCGGCATGGCTACGGCAACGAGCATCACCGCGGCCAGCGTGGAGGTGGCACCGTGAGCCCCACCTTCATCCCCGACGCCCAGGTCTGGACGGAGCTGGACGAGATCGCGCAGCGGCGGCGTGAACCGGCCATGCTCGACGAGATCCAGCGGACGCGCGACGCCGCCGTTCGCCAGCTTGACGTCTGGAGGCGTGACCTCGCCGAGATCCGCGGGCGGTTCGGCCTTCATCGAACACTGCACACGGCCAGCCCACTGGTGCGGCGGAAGGCTGAGGCTCTGCTGCGGGCGATGTCCTCGCTGGACCAGCTCGCGGATGCCTACCGGGCGATCCTTGCGGACGATGGCCGTTTGGTCGCCGGACCCCACAAGCGGCCCGGCCCGGACACCTGGTTGCCAGATGATGCGGCACAGTCCGGACTGGACCCGTCCCATGGATAGCCGTTCGGTTTCCGTTGCGGCCACCGCGCAGGAAGGCAACGCAACCCGAACGGATAGCCGCCGCTGCTTGGGTTGCGGCGGCCCGCTCCGGGGCCGTCGGCGGGACGCTCGGTGCTGCGGTCCGCGGTGTCGGGCCGCCGCGTGGCGTCGAGACAGGTCCCCAGATCCCCAGAGGACGTGTGCGGGCTGCGGGTGCGGTCTCGGCGACGCCACAGCTCGCCGTCGGTACTGCTCCGACACCTGCCGCTCGCGGGGACATCGCGCCCGGCGGGCGGTCGAACAGACTGGAAGCCGCTCCGCGATGCTGGCGGCGCGGTGGGACATCGAGCCCCGAGACTTCTGGCGGACCCCTCAATGGGTGTTTTCCCGTATCGCGCTCGAGATCGGCGGATTCGGGCTCGACGCGGCGGCCGCGGACACGACGGACGCGCTGTGTCCCCGGTTCCTGACGCCCGACATCGACGCACTGGCCGCCCGATGGCGGGATCACTGCGACCCGGCACGGCCGGCAGCCTGGTGCAACCCACCGTACTCCCGCCGGGGTGGTCGAGGTCGAGGGCTCTTGGCCTGGGTTGAGGCCGCGGTGCGTGCCCGGGACACCGGGCTGTCGGTCGTGATGTTGGTGCCGCCCTCACCGAGCACTCGGTACCACCGGCTCCTCCACCGGGAGGCCGTGGAGCTGCGGATGCCGCCCAAGCGCCTGGCCTTCCTGCACCCCGACACCGGCGAGCCCATGAAGGGCAACCGCGGCGATTCCATGCTGGCCTTCTTGCGACCCGGCGAGTGTGGCCCGGCGCGCACGACCTACATCGGCGGTGATGCATGGACCGGTTGAAGTCGCCACGACGGACCGCCCGACAACAACGCCAGCAGCTCGCACGACAAGTAGTGCCGGCGGCCATGGACAGCCTCGCCGCTGGGCTCCCGGAATTCCGCTTTCGCTGCCCCTACGCCGATGAAGGCGATGTCGACGGCATCGTGGTTGGCCGATGGTCGAGCGGTCGAGACGACCGCTGGCTCCGGTACCAGCTCACCATGCAGGTGTGGTTGGAGCTCTGTGTCCAGCCTGGCGGCGGTGAGAGGGTGGCCTCACCCCTTCCGTCCGACGGCGGCGGATGGATTGTTGAAGCAACCGCAACCATCGTTGACTGCCACAGCCAGGGCCGGTCGTTGAGGGAGAGGGAAGTGGAGAGCACAACGTTCCTTCACCGGGTCAGGCTGGACGAGGACCTGCCCACGGTGGTGAGACAGGACCTTCGGCGCCTCACCGCACAACTCCCGTTGGCTGCTCGGTCTCTCGACGCCGTGGTTCCCCAGACACCGGCCAGCGAGGTCGACGGGCGCAGCGCCGGCGACAGCTCGGAGGCGTGTTGATGGCTTCCCCGCGCATCGCCATCTATGCCCGTGTCTCCACGGATGAGCAGTCGACCACCATGCAGGTGGACGAGCTGACTGGTGAAGCCGCGCGGCGCGGCTGGACTGTGTGCCAGGTCATCACCGAGTCCACCACCGGGGCAGCCACGGGGCCTGGACTGCGGAGCTTGCTGGACGAGGGGCTGGATGCCACCGACGTGCTGTTCGTGTGGCGGCTCGACCGGCTGGCCAGGTCATTGACCGATCTGATTCGGATCGTCGAGCGACTGCGCGAGCGAGGGGTGGGGCTGGCCTCGCTGCACGACCCCTACGTCGACACCACCACACCGGGCGGGCGGTTCAGCCTCCAGATCCTCGGCGCGGTGGCGGAGCTAGAGCGGTCCCTCATCCGCGAGCGGGTGAAGGCCGGAATGCGAGCGGCGCGCGCTGCCGGGGTGCGGTGTGGGCGGCCAGAGGTCCAGGTGGACCTGCGGCCGGCGGTGGCGATGCTGGAGCGTGGGCACTCGCTGAAGGGGACCGCGGCGGCCGTCGGGCTCTCGCGCACGACCCTGCGGCGCCGGCTTGCTGAGGCGGGGGAGTGGCCGCGAGATGGGGGGGGAGGCGAGTGAGGGTGCTGGCCGCTGGGGAAATCTGGAATTGGGACTTGTCGTGCCATGCGGGGCGAGTAGGTGGACCACTCACAGAATCTTGAGGGGCCTATGCAGCTGCTACTTACTTCACCTGATGCCATTGCAACCAAATCGATTTTCAATCCGGATGTAGTTCAAAGCTTGAAGAACATCCAGGCTGCGGGGCACGCAGTTGGAGTCGCATCAAACGGCGCTGAGCCGCCCTGGTTTGGACACGCCTTTTCCGGTTCGAAAGTTGCCTTCTTGGTAGTACCCGGACGCCAGAGTGGCGCCATCGTCACGCACAACACGGCGAATTTCACGCTGAACCCCTGGGACGCCCTGGTCCTCTGCGCGAAGCGAGATGACGTGCAAATGGGCAAAAACGGTGGAGCGGTCATCATCGGCGCAGCATGGGCTCCCGAAAATTACGTCCGTACCCTTGGTATCAATGTTCAGAGCCCCACCGAGCTCGAAACCGTCGTTGCATTGAGCGACGGCTGGCCAGGGGGCTACTGGTATTCAGGAGATGAGCCATACTACTCGGTTAGAGCACTGACCGACCTCTCGGGATACGGTGCACAACTCACTCAGCGGTTGTTCGCTAGCAAGGTCACACAAACGGTGAAGCACGGTGGTCCGCACCTGATGCCGCTACTTACCGTTGCAGCGCGCTCGCTTCTCGCCAGCGGACTCGGCAGTTGGGAGAATATGATGTGGGGAGTCTACCCGGGTTCCAGCGTCGGCAGCCTCACCGCAGACACGGAAGTGTTGAGCGACTTCACCCACCGATTGCGCACCACCGTTTCGCAGGTGCGGTTGGCAAAGCTCGATGTCCCCCTCTTCTACCGCCACACCGCCTCACCAAAGCGCTCGAAGGGGGGAGGCGGCGACCGAGAGAATCCCTCGAACCAGATTGAGACCATCCACCTCAACCCAGCGTACCGTAGAAATATCGCTGGCCGGAACGTCGTCGTCGTCGATGACTGCACCACCTACGGCGTCTCCTTCGGAGTGGCCGCTGCGTTCCTTCGCGCCGCTGGTGCGGCGTCTGTCACTGGCGTTGCCCTTGGCAAATTCGGCTGGTGTCTAAACTACTATGAGATCGACATCAACACAGACCCCTTCGCACCCGTGCAGGCAGGCGGCTACAGGGTAAACTTGAAGCGCCGGTTCAACGGTGCCACGAACTCCACCGCGCAGACCGTTCTTAGGACGCTGATCAAATAGTGCGAATCATCATCGCCGGCTCCCGCACAGCTACAGAGGCCCAGGTTCGAGAGGCGCTTCGGCGTTGCTCGTGGACTGGATTCGTCACCGCTGTGGTGTCCGGCACCGCCCGCGGAGCAGACCTGTTTGGTGAAGCCTGGGCTCGCCGCTCTGGCTTGGCGGTCCACCGATTCCCTGCCGAGTGGGGCAAGTATGGCAAGGCCGCCGGGCCAAAGCGGAACAAGGTCATGTCTGAGAACGCCGAAGCGCTCCTCGCAATCTGGGACGGAAAGAGCAGGGGCACTAGGAGCATGATCGAATTGGCCCGAAAGCGGGGGCTCCGGACCGCGGTTCTCCGTACCGATGAAGACCGGATGGAGTACTTTGACGCCAGTGGCCCACTCGCCGACATCTGGGAGAACGCAGAGGAGCGCGCCGGCATGATTCAATACTCCGGCAATCGCCCAAGGCCTGAGGCTGAGCAGAGTGCGGGGAAGATGGCGCTAGAATACGCAGCCGAGTTGTCCACCAAGGACGGGCCAGCATAGCGATCCGAGGATTGGTGTTGCAGCCCGCCCTAAGTCCCGACGGTCAGCTCGCCCAAACTCCCCTGCGTAAGCCCTCCGCCAGCCCAGGAGGCCCATTGGGAGCCAGCGTGTGATCTTCCTGCTTCCAGCAGGAGATTCCGATGGAGACCCCCACCCGACGCAAGGTCCACGACGAGGCCGAGGCCCGCGCTCTTCTGGCCGAGCTGGCGTCGTCTCCCGAGTCGCTGTCCGCGTTCTGCGGGCGTCTCGGGATCGACGGTCGATCACTGGCATGCTGGCAGCGCAACTTGACGCGCCGGTCCCGGCCGACGGCGGGCGCTGTCCGCCTGGTGGAGCTGGTCGCCCCACCCCAGCGGCGCGCGATCTACCGGGTGCTGGTCGGCGACGTGGCGGTCGAGGTCGAGGACGACTTCGTGGCCGACACCCTGGTCCGGCTCCTCGACGCGGTGCGCGCGTGCTGAGCCTGCCCTCGAGTGTCCGGGTCTACGTCGCGTTGGACCCCGTCGACATGCGCAAGGGCCACCACGGCCTGGCGTCCGTCGTGCGCGACCAGCTCCAGCTCGACCTCCTGTCGGGCCATCTGGTGCTCTTCACCAACCGGCGAGGCAACCTGATGAAGCTGCTGTGGTTCGACCGGACCGGGCTGGCGATTCTCTACAAGCGCCTCGAGCGCGGCACCTTCCAGCTCCCGCGGGTCGCGCCGGGCACGTCCCGGGTTCAGGTCGATGCCGCTCAACTCGCCATGATCCTGGAGGGCATCGACCTGGAGCGCTCCGTGCGCCGCCGACGCTACCGGCGCGACGAGGACCGACCCAACGAGAACTGACGTTGGTCGATCCATACCGAAGAGTGGGCTTGTAACGTCGCTCACACGTGATCTGCTGCGGGCATGGGCTCAGCCGATGAGACGTCCATCGCCGCGCTCGTCCAGGTCATCACCGGCCTGCGGACGGAGCTTTCCGCTGTGCGCGAGGACGCCGCTCGGCAGCGCGAGGACGCCGCTCGGCAGCGCGAGGACGCCGCTCGGCAGCGCGAGGACGCCGCTCGGCAGCGCGAGGAAGACCGCAAGGAGATGGCGCGCCTCGTGAAGATGATCGAGGGCCTGACCCGCCAGCTCGACGCCATGTTGGGTGAGATGCGACAGGCCGAGAAGGCGGAGCTCGCGCGGACCCGAGCGGAGGCCCAGGCCATCGCTGCGGCCGCGGCCGCCAGACGCGCGGCATCCGGCGAGCCAGCCCCGGCTCCCGCGGGGACCAAGCCGCCGGCGGCACCTCGGAACTCGAACCGCTCGAAGCACGGGCGCGGCGAGCTCCCCGCCCACCTGCCTCGGGAGACGGTGCCGGTGAAGCCCACGGAGTGCGACGCATGCGGAAGCGCCGAGCTGTTGGCCCGCGACGAGGTGGTCAGCGAAGAGCTGGACTACGTTCGCGCCCATGTCCGGGTGCGCCGGACGGTGCGCGCCGTCTGCCTGTGCGGGAACTGCGGGGCCCGCGTGACACCGCCCGCGCCGCCGATGCCGTTCGACCGGGCGTCCTGCACCATGGCGATGATGGCGTGGCTGTGCTTCGCCAAGTGCGGCCTCTTCCTGCCCCTGGACCGGCTGCGGCGCGACTTCGCCGACCAGGGCGCGCAGATCGCCTCTTCGACGATGACGCGGTGGTGGCAGCGTGGCGCCGACCTGCTGCTGCCGGTCGCCGAGTCGGTGCGGCTGTCGCTGCTGACCGGCAGCCACATCCAGACCGACGGCACGGGCCTGCGGGTCGTGTTTCCCCGGCAGAAGGCCAGCCCGGCGAAGGGCCCCGACCGCGAAGGAGAGGTCGACGAGACGGGGTACCTGCAGCATCGTCCGCCGGAGAACGGGCAGATCTTGTTCTTCGGCGATGACAAGCACGCTGTGTACCACTTCACGCCCGACAAGCGTGGCGAGCACCTCGAGACGTTCCTCACGCTGGGCGTAGACGAGGCCGGCAACGCGATGCTGTGGACCGGCACCATCACCGCCGACGCCGCGTCGAACCACGACCGCCTCTTCCTCGACGGCGACCGGATCGAGTCGGGCTGCAACGCCCACAGCTTCCGCAAGTTCCGGGACGACGCCGACAGGGCACCCCTGCTGGCCAGCCGCGCGATGGCCTTCATCGACGGCTTCTACAAGGTCGAGGCGGAGGCCAGAGAAGAGAACCTCGCGGGCGCAGAGCTGCTGGCCTGGCGCCGAGCGCGGGCCGGCCCCCAAGCCAAGGCCTTCAAGGACTGGCTCGACACGCACATCACCGATCTGCTGCCGAGCCACCCCGTCCGCAAGGCCATGCAGTACTGCCTCAACCACTGGGAGGCGCTCACGCGGTTCCTCGAGGACCCCTTCGTCCCCCTGGACAACAACGCCAGCGAGCGCGCCCTGCGCAAGGTCGCCCTGTTGCGGAACAACTCCCTGTACGCCTCGGGCGAGGACGGGGCCGTACGCCTGTGCACGATGCTGACCCTCATCCAGACCTGCCGCCTCATTGAGGTCGAGCCCTACGCCTACCTGGTCTGGGCACTCACCCGCGTCGTCCCGCACCCCGACAACCGGGGCCTCTCGGCCGCCGACCTCACGCCACCCGCCTACAAGGCCACCCAGTAGCGCGACGCTGAGTAGGGGCGGCGGAGGATCGGAGGGCGGGGGCATGGCGGACAAGTAGCCGGCCGTGCCCGCAGACGGCCTCCTGGGTTGGCGGAGGGCTTACGACATGGATACTTTGGGCGAGCTGAGCATTGGATACTTTGGGTGAGCGGCTACGTCGCACGGTGCCCGGACGCACCGCTCTGCTGGATCAGGACAATGCTATGGTCGGACCGCGAGATGATCGGCGGGCAGCTCCTTTTGCTGGCCCGTCTGAGACAACTGGTGTCAAGGCTTCGGTAGAAGCTCCCCTACGTGGTGCCCGCTGGCACGGCCGCGCGGGGCAGCTGGTCGGCCGAACGCCTGATTGGCAAAGGACTGTGAACCGCCCGAGGTTCGCAATGTCAAACGTGAGCGCCCGACGGTGACTCCATGGCGCCCGCAGTGGCGCCCGCACTCGAATGTGGTGCTCGGTGCCGCGACCTTCCGCGAGGGATCAACCCGCTTATCATGATATCAAGGGCTTCGAATGGGGACAGCACCGGCGCGGGCAGCCACCAACCGTCGTCATCACTACCGACGTGAAGGTGGGAGCGCATCGCGCGTTCGTCGTTTGTGTGGGCCAATGGATTTAGGTCCAGTCTCACGAACGCGACAGGGCTGGCTTCTGGGAGACGCAATTCGAAGTCGTACCAGAGCACCCTTAGCGTGCCGTCAATGGCCGCTACCTCGAGTTGGAAATCGAACCAACCGCCGTCCTGACGGGAGAAGTGCGGAAGCGTAGGGTCGCGATTGAAGTTCCTCACGCTACCAACCGCAATCAGCAGGCTGCTTTTCGACGTTGGAGTCTTGAGAAGCAGCACGCGGACCTCTCTAGGGCTCTGCTTGATCAGGCACTGGTCCGACGCCTTCAGGAGGTAGGCTCGCACTGACTTGTAGAAATCTTGGGGCGTGTTGATCGGGTTGGGACTCCCGCGGACGACTGGGTGTGCGGCCTCAAAGAGGCGTGCCTGAAGAGCGGAACTCCGTGACATGGAGCCGTGCCTGGAGACATCAGTCATCGACTGCTATTCCTAGCAATGACGCCCATTCTGCGAGGGCGGGGTCGGCCGGCAGCGAACCCTCAGCGACCATCCGTCTGATGTCATCGTCACTGTATGGCAACGCGGTTCGTATCGACTCAAGGCGGGCCACTACATCCAGCGTGTGAACGTCCCGCGGCATCAACCAGTGACGTGTTCCTATCCAACTCCAGATGTGGGGCGCATGAAAAGCGAACAGCGCGGCTCCTTCTTGCGCGGTGACCAGAATCACGCGCGGGCCCTCGCTGAACCTGGCTCTCGCTGCATCCAGGAATTCCGCAATCGCAGGGAGCGCCGTCAGATCACGTAGGGCAATAACCTTGGTGCCCGTTGGCTTTCCGGTGACGATTGCATCGGAAGCTTCCAGCCCAGATGTCGTGTCTACGTATCGATTGATGGGAAGCGCCTCGTCGAACTCTGCCAATTCGTCGGACAACTCACCGACTATTGCGTCAATCTGTTGGCAGTCCACCTCAAGCAAGCTCCACCCCGCCGACATGGCAATGCAATCGGCGATTTCTGCGATGTCCTGCATGACTACGCCCCCTGGAACAGGCGAACCAGTGGTATCAGCGTGGGGTGAGGGACGTATATCACCGGCACGCCTGGAACTTCGATAATGAGGCGCCGATAGAGCAACTCGATGTCTACCTCCGACTCGAGGATAAATGCAGGTCTGGACTTTGGTTTCGGCTTTGACTCGAACCGTCCTGACGCTTTCTTTGGCACCAGCTCCTTGAGTCGCTCGCCCATCGATGAGTTCACGGATAGCAGAAGACTGCGACCGAAGCCGTCTGCGGCGGTGTCGATGTCGGACTTCTGGATACTGGAGTGTCCCGCCGAGTACGCTTCCTCAGCGGCGGATTTGGCGAGAGAGATCAAGTCGCGAAGCAGTCCGCCAGACCAGGTTGCAACCGCTGCCAGGAGGTCATCCTCGATCAACCCGGCGGGGTCTCTCGCTCGTAGGACCTTCCCCAGAAACGCTTGCCCTTCGGCGCCGAGGAATGCGGCGGCTCCGTGTAGGTGGAATTGGGTGAAGTACTCGAGAATGAACCGGTGCTTCGTCAGTCGCAGCTGCTGGGGGCCAATCACAACTACTCCGACACCCGCCATCTTCAGGGCCGGCACGTCGTGGCCAACCGACTTCACGAACGTGTCTAGGTTCCGCATGCGATCCAGACCGTCAAACAGGACCACAAAGGAGCGCCCGCAAGCGGCAAGGAGCACGGCTATCGCCTCTTGGAGTTGGTAGACAACGTCGTTTCGACTGGGGCGCTTTAGGACGCCCTCTACCCACACTTCGTCGTCAGGTTCGTAGTCGTGCTCGTCGTGCTCGTCGTGCTCCCACCGGCTGGTCCATTGCCCGTTGGCAATTGCCCGGACCTGCTTCACAGCCCTCACGGTGTCCTCATTCGCGGCGTCACCGAAGTCGGACTCTATCCAGCTTGCGATGGCAACACCCGCCAGGCCGGCGAGCACCCCGGCCTGCAGGTGTACGATGCGTTGTTCCGCGAGAACGTCGACCCTGAAGCAGATGACATCGGTTGATTCTGAGAGGTGCCGATGGACGGCGAGGAGCTCGGTGGATTTGCCTGACCCAATCCCACCAACGACGAGATGGGTACTTGCTGGCTCGATGTCTAGCCGCGAAGCAAGCCGCTTCCCCACACCGTCAGGCGGTTCAACATAGAAGCCCGATTGCAAGGCGATGGAAGGCTCGCCCGTGGGGTCCATTCTCCGCATGAAGTCCCGGTAGTCTCTTCGGCGATCTGATGACATGGCGACCCTCGCTTGTCTCGCGCGGCTGCGGGAAACCGATTGCCCGTCGGAGCGGACATTGGCCTGACTATCGCACGGTGGACCCTGGCGGGTTCGCCGACGCTCTAACTCCGGCATCGTTGGCCACAACCACCTGCTTGTGCCCCCTGCACTTGTCAACCATCTCCCATCACCTTTTCCGCGGCGTTGCCCTTCGTGGAGCGTCCAAGGAAGTTGGTCGACCAGCGCCGGGTGTCTTCCACCTTCCAACCCGTCCTGAACCCCGTCGACCCTCGTGGCAGGGCGGACCACGGCCGCCATTCGCCCAGCCACTCAACGGGCGACAACGCCCTGTCCAACGATAGTCCCGGTCCTCTGAATCACCGGTGCTGTCGAGGCCAGGTCCCACGCATCAGCCCCCAGCCTCTCGCTCAGACAACGGGCAGGGCTTTCGCGAACAGAAAGCGGGTCGCCTTGATTCGGGCTCGGTGGGCCACCGCGTGCCGGGTAGTGGATGCGGCGGGCGGAGAGCCGGAGGTAGACTGGGCGAGCCTTGACAGCATCCTGCCCCTCCATCTTGAGCGCCACAGCCTACCACGCTGGCCACCTCCCCCTGCCGGGGGCAACCAGCCCCTCCAGGGCGGCCAAGGCCACCCTTCTACGGCTGGTGAACTGGACCGCTCCCCGAGGAATGTCAAGGCTCGCCCAAAGTATCCAGTGTTCAGCTCGCCCAAAGTATCCATGTCTGACCACCCGCCCGACCCGCGTCTGCTCCGGTAGACCGATGCTAGCGCAGGCCGAACAAGCCAACCACTGGGCAATACGTTGCCTGCGAGAGCAAGACCTCGTACCTTCGCCCTGGCAGATGCTGGTGGTCGCTGGCAAAGCGAGGGTGACGATGTACGAGCTGTTGACCATTCCCGAGACTTCGGAACTTCTCCGGATCGGAGAACGAACGGTCTACCAGATGTGCCGAGAAGGCCGTCTTCCTGCCGCCAAGGTGGCCGGTCACTGGCGAATCCGTCGGCGAGACCTGGAAGCCTGGCTCGACGCGGGCGGCGAGCTCCAGCGGTCCGGGGAGGCCGCCTGATGGCCACCAACGACCGGACCGGCTCGCTCGGCTTCGAGGACAAGCTGTGGGCAGCGGCGGACCTGCTCCGTAACAACATGGACCCCGCCGAGTACAAGCACGTCACCCTCGGGCTGATCTTCTTGAAGTACATCTCGGATGCCTTCGAGGAGCGCCAGGAGAGTCTGATCGCATCGGTGACCGCCCCCGAGAGCGACGACTACATCGCCGACCTCCCGACACGTGAGGCAGAGCTTGCGGATCTGCTGGAAGACCGGGACGAGTACACCGCCGAGAACGTCTTCTGGGTGCCCCACCAATCCCGCTGGCACCACCTTCAGGGCCAGGCGACGCAGCCCACCATCGGGAAGCTGGTGGATGACGCCATGGATGCCATCGAAGAGGACAACCCCGGCCTCAAGGGTGCCCTCCCGAAGGTGTACGGACGCCCCGCCCTCGACAAGCGTGCCCTGGGGGAGCTGATCAACCTCATCTCGGGAATCGGTCTCGGGAGTAAGGAGCACCGCGAGAAGGACACCCTTGGGCGGGTTTATGAGTATTTCCTGGCCCGCTTCGCGTCCGCCGAAGGCAAGGGCGGAGGCGAGTTTTACACCCCCGCCAGCATAGTTGGGGTCCTGGTCGAGATGCTGGAGCCGTTCTCGGGCCGGGTCTACGACCCCTGCTGCGGGTCCGGCGGTATGTTCGTCCAGTCGCTGCGGTTCATCGAGGCCCACGATGGCAAGCGGGACGCTGTGAGCGTCTACGGGCAGGAGAGCAACTCGACGACGTGGCGGATGGCCCGCATGAACATGGCCATCCGGGGGATCGAAGCCAAGCTCGGGAAGAAGCACGGCGACAGCTTCCATGAAGACCTGCACCCCGATCTGCGGGCGGACTATGCGATGGCGAATCCGCCCTTCAACATCTCGAAATGGGGCGGAGAGAGGGTCGTTGACGACGTGCGGTGGAAGTACGGCGTGCCCCCGACCGGGAACGCGAACTTCGCCTGGGTGCAGCACATCCTCCACCACCTCTCCCCGACCGGGACGGCGGGCATCGTCCTCGCGAACGGCTCGATGTCCTCGATGCAGTCCGGCGAGGGTGACATCCGCAAGCGGTTGGTCGAAGCCGACCTGGTGGACTGCATGGTGGCGATGCCGGGGCAGCTTTTCTACGCCACAACGATTCCTGTCTGCCTGTGGTTCTTAGCGAGGGACAGGCAGAACGGGAGGTTCAGGGATCGGCGGAACGAAGTGCTGTTCATCGACGCACGAAAGCTCGGACGAATGGAGACTCGTGTCAACCGGGTGCTCGACCCCGAGGACATCGAGAAGGTCGCGGGCACCTACCATGCGTGGCGGAACCCGGACGGCGGCTACGAGGACGTGGAGGGGTTTTGCAGAGTAGCCACGATTGATGAGATTGGCGCCCACGGCTTCGTCCTGACGCCAGGGCGATACGTTGGGGCCGAAGACATCGACGATGACGGCGAACCGTTTGACGACAAGATGGCGCGACTTGCTGGCGTCTTGGCGTTGCATTTTGAACATGGTTCGGCCTTGGACGACGATATTCGACGGGCTCTCGGGGGGCTCGGATATGACCTCTGACTGGCACGTGGTCAGTGTGAAGGAACTCGCCGCCGGAACGCGAAATGCCTTGGTTGGCGGTCCCTTCGGGTCGAACCTCAAGTCATCCGACTACGTTGCCATGGGCGTACCGGTGATTCGGGGAAAGAACATGGGGCCGGGTCGATGGGTCTCTGGCGACTTCGTCTTCGTATCGGAGCCGAAGGCCGATTCACTGCGGGCGAACATCGCACGCCCTGGGGACTTGCTCTTCACACAGCGTGGTCAGGCCGTACTTGAGGGCGGGCAGGTAGCAATCGTGCCCTCCCGAGAATTCGAAAGGTATGTCGTTTCACAGAGCCAGATGAAGCTCACTCCCGACCTTGATCGCGTAGATCGGCTCTACCTCTACTTTGTGTTCTGCTCGCCCCAACATGCACATTATCTCCGAGCGAACGCAATTCAGACCGGCGTGCCGCACACCAACCTTGGCATCCTCTCCCAAGCACCCATCCCGCTCCCATCCCTCCCCGAACAACGACGCATTGCCGCCGTCCTCGGAGCCCTGGACGACAAGATCGAGCTGAACCGGAAGATGAACCAGACCCTGGAGGAGATGGCCCAGGCCCTGTTCAAGTCCTGGTTCATCGACTTCGATGGCCACGACGACCTCGTGGACAGTGAGCTGGGGCCGATTCCGAGGGGGTGGGAGGTCGCCCCCTTACTCCACGTCGCCCGGCTCATCTCCGGCGGAACGCCGAAGACCTCAAGGCCAGAGTTTTGGGGCGGCGACATCAAGTGGGCTTCCGCCAAAGATGTGTCCAACTCCCCAGACCGCTATTTGGTCACCACCGAGCGGACCATCACCAAAGCTGGCCTGCACGGAAGCTCAACGAAGATCATCCCTTCCGGTTCGGTGGCTGTCGTGGCCCGAGGTGCCACCTGCGGACGGTGGTGCGTCTTCGGGGAAGCGATGGCGATAAACCAGACTTGCTATGCCCTGGCGGGCTCGTCTTCGGAGTGGAGTACATACGTAAAGCATATTGTGCCCGCACTCCTGGGTGGTCTCGTCCAGCAAGCGCACGGCAGCATCTTCGACACGATCACAACGCGGACATTCAAATCGGCATTGGTCGCGGTTCCTCCCAACAAGCTCGTTTCCGAGTTTCACGCGACGGTCGGTGGGATGGAGGAGCGAATCCTCAGCAATGTATACGAGTCCCGCACCCTCGCCGACCTTCGCGACACCCTCCTCCCCAAGCTCATCTCTGGCGAGCTCCGCGTCCCCGAGGCCGAAGAACTCGCTGAGGTCTCCACATGACCACAAAGGCCACTCTTGGACGCCTTCGTCGCGTCGCTCTGCGCGACTGCTGGGAACGGGAAGACTCTGACTTCACCCCGTGGCTCGCTGGCGAAGACAACATTGCCCTGTTGGGCGAAACCATCGGCATCGAACTTGAGGTCCAGCAGGAGGAAGCCTCCGTTGGCCCCTTCCGCGCCGACATCCTGTGTCGCGACACGGCCAGCAACGAGATGGTCATCGTTGAGAACCAGCTCGAACGAACCGACCACTCCCACCTCGGCCAGACCCTCACCTACGCCGCTGGCCTCGATGCGGTGACCGTCATCTGGATCGCGGCTCGGTTCACGGAAGAGCACCGAGCGGCCCTCGACTGGCTCAACCGCATCACCCACGAGGGATTCAGCTTCTTTGGCATCGAGATCGAGGTCTGGAAGATCGGCGAGTCGAAACCCGCACCGAAGTTCAACCTGGTCGCGAAGCCGAACGACTGGTCCAAGACAGTGAAAGAGTCCTCCGGACGCAAGGGTTCCCTCACGGACGGCCAGACCGCTCAGGTCGAATACTGGACGAGCTTCGGGGTCCACCTACAGGAGCACGACGCTCGGTTCCGACCGCCGAAGCCGTATCCGAGCAACTGGATGAACTGGGGGCTCGGCAGGACAGGGCTGCACCTGCTGGTGATCGTGAATGCCAAAGAGATTCTGGTCGGCGTGGAGGTGGAGAGCCGGAGTCACCCCACCTGGTTCAGGAAGCTGCTCGATGACAGGGACGCCATCGAGTCAGAGCTGGGGTTCGCACTCGAATGGGAAGAGAAGCCGGGCAATAAGCACTCCCGCTTGAGTATCCGAAAGAAGCTGAACAGCAGGAACAGAGAGACCTGGCCCGATGCCCACGTCTGGATGCACAAGCACATGGGGGCCATGGACAAGACGTTCAGGCCACGGGTGAAGCAGCTCGATGACAGCCCGCTCTCGGATGAGGGGGAGCCATGAGCTTCGTCGAGGACGATGTTGAACAGGCCGCTATCGAGTGGCTCCAAGACCTTGGCTGGACGTACATCCACGGCCCTGTCATCGCCCCTGACGGCGAGGCATGCGAGCGGGCGAACTACGGCACCGTCATCCTCGAAGGTCGCTTCCGCGACGCCCTCCAACGCATCAACGACCACCTCCCCGCCTCTGCCATCGATGAAGTTGCCCGCAAGGTGCTGCGGCTCGACTCACCGTCCCTCGACGAGAACAACAACGCCTTCTGTTCCATGGTGCGAGGCGGCATCGACGTACAGGTCAAGAGGGCCAACGGCGTCCGGGGCGACATCGCCTGGCTGTTCGACCACGAAGACATCGACAAGAACGACTGGTTGGTCGTGAACCAGCTCACCATCATCGACGGCCAAGACAACCGCCGACCCGACCTCGTCCTCTACGTCAACGGCCTCCCGGTCGCCGTGGTCGAGCTCAAGCGGCCCACCGATCTGAACGCGACCGTCGAGGGGGCCTGGAATCAGCTCCAGCTCTACAAGGAGCAGATCCCAAAGCTGTTCGACACCAACGAGATCCTCGTTGTCTCCGACGGCACCGAAGCCCGCGTTGGCAGCCTCACAGCAGGGTACGAGCGGTTCGGCCCGTGGCGAACCATCGATGGTGAGACCGTCGCCCCCGATGCCATGCCCAAGCTCCAGGTGCTCCTGGAGGGCTTGTTCGAGAAGCGACGGTTCCTCGACTACATCCACCACTTCGTGCTTTGTGAGAACGACGACGGCTTCGTCAAGAAGATCGCGGGCTATCACCAGTTCCACGCAGTGAACAAGGCCGTCGCTGCCACCCTTCGAGCGTCCGGTGAACAGGGCAACAAGCGGATCGGTGTCGTGTGGCACACCCAGGGCAGCGGCAAGTCGATCTCGATGTGCTTCTTCGCAGGGAAGATCATCCTCGAACCCGAGATGCAGAACCCGACGCTGGTGATGATCACGGACCGCAACGACCTCGACGGGCAGCTCTTCGGCCAGTTCTGTGCGGCCAAGGACCTCATCCCGAACCCCAAGCAGGCCGAGAACCGGGAGCACCTCCGTGAGCTGCTGAACGTCGCGTCGGGCGGCGTGGTGTTCTCGACCATCCAGAAGTTCGGCCTGTCCGAGGAGGAACGGTCGCTCGGTGACAGCTTCCCTGTGCTCTCGAATCGGCGCAACATCGTGGTCATCGCCGATGAGGCCCACCGCAGCCAGTACGGCTTCGATGCTCGTATCGACCCCAAGACCGGCCAGATGACCTACGGCCTCGCCCGGAACCTCCGAGATGCTCTCCCGAATGCATCGTTCATCGGGTTCTCTGGCACCCCCATCGAGTTCGATGACAAGTCCACTCCAGCGGTGTTCGGTGACTACATCGACACCTACACCATCCGTCAGGCCGTCGATGACGGTGCGACGGTGCCGATCTTCTACGAGGCTCGACTCGCCCGGATCTCCCTGGCAGAAGAAGAGAAACCCAAGGTCGACGAACAGTTCGAGGAGCTGACCGAGGACGAAGAGGAGTCCAGCCGGGAGAAGCTCAAGGGCACCTGGGCCAAACTCGAAGCCGTCGTCGGCACCAAGAAGCGGCTCAAGCTGGTCGCTGAGGACATCGTCGACCACTTCGGAAGAAGGCTGGAGATCGTCGACGGCAAGGCCATGATCGTCTGTATGTCCCGACGCATCTGCGTGGACCTCTACCGCGAGCTCACCCGACTGCGACCTGAGTGGCATGGAGAGGACGACGACTCTGGCGAGATCAAGGTGATCATGACGGGCTCCGGCGACGACCCCATCGCCTTCCATCCCCACGTCAGGGGCAAGCTCCGCCAGAAGACCATTGAGAAGCGGTTCAAGGACCCCAACGACAACCTCCGCATCGTCATCGTCCGCGACATGTGGCTCACCGGCTTCGACGTGCCGTGCGCTCACACCTTGTACGTCGACAAGCCCATGAAGGGGCACGGGCTCCTACAGGCCATCGCCAGGGTCAACCGCAAGTTCAAGGACAAGCCCTCGGGACTCGTCGTAGACTACCTCGGCCTCGCCGATCAGCTACGCAAGGCCATCAGCCACTACGGTGGCGGTGAAGGCGAGCGCCCCGGTGTGCCGATCGAGCTGGCCCTTCCCGTCCTCCAGGAGAAGGTCGAAGTGGTGCGGTCGATGTTCCACGGCTTCGACTACTCCGACTTCTTCGGCAGCAAGGCCAGCACGCGTCTGACGGCCCTGTCAGGCGGCGTGGACCACATCTGCGGCCTGGAGCCTGGAGACCCTGACGCGGGCAAGAAGCGGTATCTGGAGGCGATGTCGTCGTTGAACAAGGCCGCTGGCATCTGCCAACACCATGAAGCGGCCCGCCCCTGGCGTGACGAGATCAGCTTCTTCCAGGCCGTTCAGCGGAACATCCAGAAGTACACCGTTGGAGGGTCGGGGAAGAGCAACACGGAACTGAACGCTGCCATCAAGCAGATCGTCTCCGGTGCCGTGAGCACAGAAGGGGTGATGGACGTGTTCGGGGCGGCAGGACTACGACGGCCCGACATCTCCATTCTCTCGAACGAGTTCTTGGAGACCGTGAAGAAGTCCGAGCACAAGAACTTGCAGTTGGAGTTGCTCAAGAAGCTCATCAACGACGAGATTCGCACCCAGGGCGACCGCAACGTGGTGCAGGCCCGGAAGTTCTCGGAGATGCTGGAACGCACGCTGCTGAGGTACCAGAACCGCACCATCGAGGCGGCTCAGGTCATCATGGAGCTCATCGAGCTCGCCAAGGTGATGCGGGACGCTCCGAAGCGTGGGGACGCCCTCGGGCTCACCGAGGACGAGCTGGCGTTCTACGACGCTTTGGTGGACCACGGGGACGTGAAGAACCTGATGGGCGATGCGGTGTTGGCCGCGATTGCCCACGACCTCGTGGAGGCGATTCGGCGGTCGGTGACCATCGACTGGACGCAGAAGGAGGCAGTCAGGGCCGACATGCGGCGGAAGGTGAAGCGGCTGCTGCGGAAGCATGGGTATCCGCCTGACAAGCGGGCTGAGGCCATCGTGACGGTGATCGAGCAGGCAGAGCGGGTGGCGAAGGACTGGGCGAGGGCGGCATGACTTCGAGCGGCAACATGTCTGGGGACGAGGGTGTGGTCCACGATCGGAAAAGGTACGCCTCACGGCGAAGGACGAGACGATGAAGCTCACGAATGTCCGGGTAGATCACTTTCGAAACATCCTGGATAGCGGGGACGTGGCCATCGAGGCCGACGTGACCTGTCTGGTGGGGAAGAACGAATCTGGAAAGTCGTCGTTCCTCGGGGCGGTCCACCGACTCAACCCGAGCATCAAGACTGAGCTTGACGTCCACTCCCAGTACCCGGCATGGCTTGAGAAACGACACAGGATCGAAGGGAAAGACCCGAGGGCGGTGACGCCGATTTCGGCGACCTTTCAGTTGGACTCCCATGACCGCGATGCGCTCGAACAGCGCTTTGGGACTCCCGGCAAGGGTGTCACTGAGTTCACAGCGAGCAGGGCCTACAGCGGCGACCTCACCATCGAGGTCGCCTTTGATGAGGCTGCTTGGGTGCAACACTTCATCCAGGCCCTCGACGTTCCCGACCTCGACCTTGGCGAGCCACCGCCGACAGTCGACGAGCTGGCCACCGTCCTCGATGAACGGTCAACCACCCCGCCCGAGGCAGAGCAGCAGGACTTGCGGTCAGCCTTCGGGGCCGCGAAGAAGGCCCTCACACAAGCAGCAGGGACGGACCTAAATGTCCACGCGAAGGTGAAGCAAGTCCTTCAGGACCGGATGCCAAAGTTCCTGCACTTCGACAACTACAGTAGCTTGCCCGGCGTGTTGGACATCGGTCGGATTGCCACGGCGAGCTACGACAGCCTTTCTCCTGGGGAGCAGACCGCAAAAGCCCTTCTGGAGATCGCCTCCGCCGACACGGCCATCGCGACGGGAACGAACTACCAACGGCGGAAGCGTGAGCTGGAGAACACCGCGAACGCTCTGACTCAGGAGGTCTTGGACTACTGGACCCAGAACACCGACATTCGGGTCGAGATCGACTTCAACCAGCGGGCCAGCCCCAACAACCAGCCCGTCGTCCATGAGCTCCATGTCCGGCTCTACGACAACGCCCACATGTTGTCTTTGCCCTTCGACGAGCGTTCCAGCGGCTTCCGGTGGTTCTTCTCATTCTTGTGTGCCTTCTCCCGCTACCGGTTGTCGGGCGAGCCAGTGATCATCTTGCTGGACGAGCCAGCATTGGGCCTCCACGCCCGTGCTCAGCGAGACTTCCTCCGGTACATCGACGAGAAGCTCGCCCCCAAGTGCCAGGTGGTCTACACCACGCACAGCCCGTTCATGGTCCCGCCCGAGCGGCTGGATCGTGTTCGCCTTGTCGAGGACAAGGGACGGCGGCTTGGGGCCACCGTGTCCGCCGACGTGATGTCGACCGACAAGGACACGCTGTTCCCCCTGCAAGGAGCGCTCGGCTACGACCTGGCCCAGAGCCTGTTCGTCGGTCCCAACAACCTCCTCGTTGAGGGGACCTCGGACTACACCTACCTCCAGCTGATGAGTAGCCATCTGAGCGGTCTGGGCCGAAGTGGCCTGGATGACCGATGGACCATCGTCCCCGTCGGCGGCGCAGACCAAGTCGCGACCTTCGTCGCCCTGCTGGCCCAGCACGTCGAGGCCACTGTGCTCCTCGACTCCCATCCACGAGGCAACCCGCGGATGGACCGGCTCGTCCAGCAAGGCGTCTTCAGGAGGAGCCGGGTGATCGGCGTGGGCGAGGTCACTGGGCAACGCGAGGCCGACATCGAGGACCTGTTTGACCCTGAGGAGTACCTTTCGTTGTACAACGCCGCCTTCGGCAAGGAGGTGAAGCTCACCGACCTCAACGGGACCGACCCCATCGTGAAGCGGCTCGCAAGGCACATGGAAGTGCCCCGCTTCGACCACGGACGTCCGGCAGAGGTGCTGCTCCGAGACCACGCACAGCGGCTCCCCCAGTTGTCCGAGGAGACCCGGGAGCGGTTCGAGCTCCTCTTCGCCAAGATCAATGCAACGTTGGTCGAGTAGCTGTGCGCTCAAGGTCAGCTCGCCCAAGGTATCCGACGCGGTGTCCAAAAACCCCGGTCTTCGCCTCGCCTCGTTCAGGCCCTCTTGGGGTGACCACAACCATGGCCGCAACCCTGGCCACAAGGTGATGGTTGTGGACACCGAAACGCCCGAACGGGGACCCGGGCTGAGGCAGGCAGCCATTGCGTCGCGCTGAGCCATTCTACAGACAGGTCAGTCCTCAATGGCCTGACATCGGCCTCCATACGGATATTGCGGATTCGCTGGGCGTAGATGTGACATGGTATTCGTGCGGGGTCGTCCGCGATCAACCGGATCGCATGGCCCATACAGGGCCGGCCTCGGGCACCGCGAGGATGTACCGGATTGTTGTTTGCAGCATGGTTGGGCAACAGGAGTTCCGCAATGAGTTCACTTCCGACTGTTCCCTCCCGGTCTGCCCTACACTCATTCCTGCAGCCAGCTCTGGCCTGGGTGGCGATGGTCACCGGTCTCGTGTCCTGCTACCCGGCCGGAGTACGCCCTCCCGAAGCGGAATCGCCGTGCCGATTCACCAAGGCGACCGCCGTTTCGGCCGAGTCGGGCAAGGCCATTCCCAGATTCGAAGTGGAGGTTTCTGGCCGGCAGGAGTTGGTCGACGACAAGCACAGTCCGAGGCATGTCCCGCATCCTCCTGCAGAAGTACGGGTTTGCCCAGGAGACACGGTCCACATTCGTGCATTTGGGCACAACGACGCGCGGGTTCGCATCGCTGATCCACCGCAGGCCTCCGTCGAGATTCGCCTTGCCGCCGCGCCACCTCCCCAGCTGTCGCGCCAGCCTACTGGCTTGTGTGTATTCCTCCAATCGTTCGACCCTTTCGCGATTGACGAGGCCTACATTGACCGGATGTGCCTGGACGTGGTCAGTTTGAGCATGGACGGGCCAGATGGGACCGTCGAGATTGAGTTGGACTCCGTGCTGCCGACAACACCCTCCTTTTCGGCCAAACAAGAAGAGACCGCCAAACTGCTTGCCGACACCAATGGGAAAGGCACTGTTGCCATCAACTACCTTGACCCAGAGAGCGGTAGACCAACCACAGTCCCGTGGTAGCGGGCCATTCCCGGGTTTGCGATGCCGCCGAGCGAGCCCACACGCAAGCAATAGCTGCTCTGGTCGTCGCACCCCGGTTGGACGATCAGGAAGGTCACCCTGGACTCTGGCCGAGACCGGCGCCACTCGGTGAGGTTCCTGTACCCGCGACGGCCTACACAACTCCGGTTTCCGACACCGTAGTCGGCTGCATCGGAAAACCACCAGGCTCGTCCGCGGTCCGGAGCAACCGCCGCACCTCCGCCAAATCCCGCTTCAGCGGGCAGTCCTTCGGCTCCCGCTTCTCCGGACACGCCGACGTGCCATGAACCGGCACCGGGCAGTCGCCGATGGCCGCGCTCAGCATGTCGACCAGGCGCTCCAGCCTCGCCGGGTCGCGTGCCCCGAGCTGGGCGAGCAGCTTGGCGGACCGCGCAGCAGTGTGGGCAGCGGCACAGCCGGCTCGCCGGCAGCGCACAACAGGTCCGCGTAGCGTGGGGTGCATTGGACTCCTTTGGCGGCGCTGTGTGGCCAACACGGCGCCGGGGTTGCCTACACCCTATCGCGGCCAGCCACGGCCAGTACACGCCCAATTCCGGCCATTCTGACCACTCCCTACCCGCCGGTGCCGGTGTCCAACAGCATCCGGTAGGCACCAGCCCCACCGCCGGCGGCCACCGCCAGGCGGAACAAGGTGCCCAGCGGGTCCTTGCCCAGAATCTTGTGCAGCAGCTCGGCACGGCGCTCGGCACGGCGCTCGGCGGCTGCGGTCGCCTGGGCGGCGGCATCCTGCATGGTCTCCATCTTGACCACGACGGCGTGAAGCCGCTCATTCAACGTGGCCAACTGCTCGTTCTGGGTCCGCACCACGGTGCAGATCTCGCCCATGGAGGCCGCCACACGCTCCATCGACTGCCCGGTACGGTCCTCGGCGTCCTGGAGGACACGACCCACGGCGTTGGCGACCTCGGCACTGCGGGTCAGCGCGTCCACCGTGGACCCGAGCAAGTCCCTCACCAGAGAGCCGGTGAGGGCCACGTCGATGTGCGCTACGCCCGCCGCGGTCGCCGTCTGCATGGTCTGGGTCACGTCCCCCTCCGTCACTGCCTCAGAACCTATGCCCAGAACTACGTCGTGGCGATGTTCTCTGGCCCGTTTGGGCTCCCGTCGCCGGCGTCCGGGCCGCCCGCCGCGTCCGGACCATCGGCAGGGGTCAGCTCGTCCGCGGGGACCTCGGGCAGGTCGTGGTCAGCCTCGCCCACCTCGTCGGCTGTCACAATCGCCAGGCGCCGCTCCCGAAAGACCGCCAGGGCGGCGGCCAGTCGGGGCATGTCGCGCAAGGGACGACGCACGACAACCATCGCGCGTGGGGCCTCCTCAGCCGATGAATCCACGGCGAGCTCGCCGTCGAGCTCCCCGGGTGCCGGCGCCGGCTCGGTGTCGAGTGCAGCACGTCGTTCCAGGCGTCGTGTGCGTTGCTTCTTGTGTTGGGCAGCGCGCACGATGGGACCGACGATGGCACGGAACACCAGGCCGTCGACGGACTCCAGCACGAACCCGAGCGGGCCGGGCACGATGACCGCGAGCGGCACCATGGCATCGAGCAGACCGCCGATGGCATCGGTGAGGGTCTCGTGGTCGGCGCCAGCCTCGGCGAGCACGTCGGCCGAGTATTGGAGGTCATCGAGGGGCACGCCGGCGAGGACCTCGGCGATGCGCTCTCGAACGGTGACTTGCTGGGTCATGGTGGAATCCTGACTTTAGGTGAGTCGCGAGATCTCGGCCGTGATGGCTTGCCACGGCCGCGGGGAGCCACCTGGGAGGATGACCTGGCCCTGGAGCGCGGGACCGGTCACGACCTGCAGGTAGCCATTGCCAAACTGGCGGTAGGTGTACCCACCGCTGCCCCGGACCAGGCGCCCACGGCCGAGCAGGGCGGGCAGGGATGCCTCCCGCACGCGGGCCAGCTCGCCGTTGGGCACGGCCTGGATGTGGGCGGGGTCCCAGCCGATGCCGTAGGGCGCCCAGAACGAGCCCCGGGTGCTCCAGTCGCCACCCCACACCAGACCGTGCCGGTGGGCTTCTTCACCGAGGGCGCGGAAGAAGGCCAACGCACCGTTGGTCTTGGTGCTGCCGTGCTCGTCGTCTCCCCAGCCGTAGCGGGAGTCGACCAGGTCGGCGGCGAGCGCCCGCGGGAAGCCGATGTCGTCGACTGCGTTGTGGAAGCTGAACGACACCTTGCTCAACCGACGTTGCAGCAGCCGGTCTTGAGTTGCCAGCGAGCGCCACGAGTAGATGATCTTGGGGTGGAATCCACGCGCCCGCAGTCGGTCCATGATCTCGTGGACCCGCAGCCGGGGATCGGTGACCACGGCGAGGACGTGCTGGTCCCACTTGCGCTCCATCTCGGGCCGGTGCTCGGCTTGGCGCTGCATCTCGCCGGCGGCCGTGCGTGGGCGAGCTGCCCAGTCCCCCGTCAGAAACGGCTCCAGACGCGGCGGAATGGACGGTGACAGTCCCCCGTGCCCACCTGCCCCGGTACGACCACCGGAGACTGCCACCGCCACAAGAATGCCCGCGGCCGTCAGACCAAACAGCAGGCCGGCCGCCGATGTTGTCGCCATCATGTGTCCCCCGGACGAACGGACTTGGGCAAGCGCCAGCCCCACCAGAACGCTGCCGCCCAGCGCACGTCGGTGATCTTCAGGTCCTTGGCCCGCGCCACCCGCACGGCCGCTTGGAATCGCTGCCATCCCGCGAGGGTGGGCGCGAACAGCGCCTCGTCGTCCCGCATGGCCTTGTCCTTGCGGGTCAGGAGCCGCAGGCCAGCGCGGCCGCGCACAGGCACCAGCACGCCGGTCGCCCGGTCGTAGGACGTGACCTCAAGCCGTCGCGGCATCCGGTCGGCGATGGTGGGCCACAGCTCGGTCTGCACCTCGATGGGCAGCGAGTGCCACCCCAGAGAGTCCCAGTTCCGCAGGGTGCGCACCGCCCAGTCGGGATGGGCCGCCAGCTCGATGATGCGCGTCCGCAGCCCCTCCACGAATTCCGCGGCACCCGGACCGGTCCAGTCGACGCCGGCGTCCTCCGTCTCGGTGGGAAACAGCCGGTAGACGATGTCTTCCTCTTGCGAGAGGAAGCCGGCCGTGAGGCGCTGCCAGGACGGCTTTGGCCCACCGACGATGGCGACCAGGTGCTTGGACTTCTTGTCTGCGAACGCCTGCCCCAGCATCAGTCGGCCACGGCCGGGCAGGGCCACCACGTCACCCGGCCACAGCACCGGTCCGCGGTCCGGCACGAAGGCCAGCCGCTCCACCGGCGAGGACGCGAGCGCGGGATCCAGCAGGCGCTCGGCCTGCTCCCGCCAGCGCACGTCGGCCGGGTAGAGGTCGTCGGGGGCCTGGGCCAGGACGTGGCGGATGATCTCGTGGGCCTCCTCCACCATCACGGTGGCCGCTTGCACGTCGGCGGGCTGGGTTCCCCCAGCTCGCCGGCGGGCACGGGCCAGGTCGTCCACCGCGCCACGCAGCAGGCGATTTAGGTCCTTCTGGGCGCCCAGACGGGCCTCCCGCTTGGCCGTCTCTCGGGACTCGGCACGGGCGGCCAGGATGCGCTCGCGGTCCTCGGGACGCGCGTAGGTCATCGCGTCGTCGTCCTCGGGTGGTGCGGCACACCCGGAGCCGGAGCCCGTTGTGTTGGTGGCCCGACGTTGCCCGGCCACCAGCTCCGCCATCCACCCGCGCTTCCGCTCGATGCGTTGGGTGCGCCAAGACTCGTTGGAGCCATTGACGAAGTAGTAGAGAATGGCGATCTGGTCGAACTGGTTGCCCTGCCGCACCCCGCGCCCGTTGCGTTGTTGGAGGGTCGCCGGGTCCCAGGGCACGTCCAGGTGGTGAATCGCACAGGTGCGCCGCTGAAGGTCCATGCCCTCGTAGGCGACCGCATTGGCGATGACGACGTCGATGCTGGGGGGCTCGTACTCCTCGTCGCCGGGCCGTCCCACGCCGTTGAAGTGCTCCGCGACTTGCTGGCGCTCCTCGGTGTCGGGCATGTCGACGGCGTTCAGGGTCGCGATGCGGCTCGCGGGCACGCCGCGGTCGACGAGAAGCTGCTTCATCCAAGTGTGAACCGCGGGATTGTCGACGAACACGATGTGGCCGCAGCCCAGACACCACTCCTCGCCCGTCGCGGTCATCGCGCACGAGGTCCGGGCGGTCCGGACGATGCGGTCGGCGCAGGCCACGAGCTTGGGCCCGTCCGCCGGGTTGGCTGCCTTGATGGCCGCCCGGTCGGTGCCGATGCCGGGCAGCATCGGGTGGATGTAGGTCAGGTAGATGCGCTGGGCGATGCCGGTCTTCTTCAGCAGCAGTGCCCGGAAGGCTGCGGGATCCTTCTCGGCGAGCCCCATGCGCGCAGCGGTCTTGATCTTGTCTTCGATGTCGGCCAGGTCGCCGTAGAGCTGCTCCAGGAAGCCACGCTGCACCGGGGTGACGTCCACCTGCACCGGGGGTGGCAGCTTGACCGAGGGCAGCGGGATGCCCACTTCCTCCGCGGTCTTGAACACTGCCCAGCGCTTGAGCACGTCCTGCAACTCATCGGTGTTCTGGAATCCGACCAACACCTCCCGAGTGGTGGTCTTGAGGCCGGACGGGTCCATGACCTCGCACTGTTCCCACCGTCCGAAGCGCTGGACGAACGCCTCGTGGTTGTCGACCTTGACCTGTTCCCAGACCGCTGGGTTGAGCAGGTAGAGCATCGTGTAGAACTCCACGGCGGAGTTCTTGGCCGGGGTCGCCGACAACAACAGAATCCCGCCGCCACCGGTGTGCTCGCGCACGGACGCCGCGCGGAAGTCCAGCGACAGTGCTTGCTTGGCCGCTTGTGCGTTGCCGTTTTCCCGCTCGGTGAAGAACAGGTTCTTGAAGTTCTGCGACTCGTCCACCACGAGCATGTCGATGCCCAGCTCATGCCAGTCGATGCCGGGGTCGTAGGCCCAGCCCTTCTGGGGCTGAAGCATCTCCCCCACCCACCCTCGAACGCGGGCGGCCGTGACGGCTTCCTCGCGCTCGGTGCTCTTCTTGGCCTCGTCCTCTTGCTTGATGGCCAGCTTGATGGCGCGGCGCAGGGCCACCGTCGAGTCGACGTAGCGGTTCACAAAGTCCGGATCGATCTGGGTCCGCGACAATGCGCTGTAGGTCAAGATGACCACGTCCCACTGGCCAGATTGCAGGCCGGTCCACTTCGCCGCCCGTGCCTTCGGGCTGTCCGTCCGCGCCTTCATCTTCCCCGCGGCTGGGGTGTGGGTCGCGAGCCCCGCGTCGACCAGGTCGCGCAGGTACTTCTCGATGCGGCTGCCTTCCCGGTCCACGAGCGCAGCGACCGGCACCCCCTCGGGGAACTCGTGAACGGATTCCTCGAGTAGAGACATCGCCGCGCGCCGGGCACGGCTCCGTGGCCACCGCTCCCGGGCATCGTCGGCGGTGCCCACTGGGAAGAGCAGGCCGTCCCGCCATGCGGCGGGGATCTCCACCCTGTCAGACCCGATGACGCACACCCGCAGGGACGGCGCGGCGTGCTGGAAGTCCCGGAACCACTTCCACGCCAGCGTGTTGGGCACGAGCACCACCGGGCGCCGCACCCGCCCATCCTGTCGGGCCTTGAGGATGCAGGCGATGCCCGCGTAGGTCTTGCCGACGCCCACGTCGAAGGCCATGAGCAGGCTGCCATTGGCGTCGTACTGACGCACGGCGGCATTCTGGTGGGGGTGCAGGGTCCAACCACGGACGTGCTCCCACCGGTGCAGGTCGATGGGCGTGCCCTCGTGCTTGCGCTCGACCCATCCGCGGAGCTGGCGGGAATAGGCCGTCTCCAGTGTCTCCAGGCGCTGGTCATTGTCGAGCAGCCACGTCCGCCAGTTCTCGGTCCACTCCTTCGCCTGGTTCCGCCGTGCCTCGTCGACGGGCGTCCGGCGCTTCTTGCCGTCCGCGTCGATGGTCTCGGGCCGCTCGGGGTTCCACAGCTTCTTGTCGCGGTTGGCCCAACCAATGAATGACAGCGCGTCCCGCGACAGGCCGTCGTTCCGGTTCTTGTTGGTGTTGTCGAGAATCGCGTAGCTCGCGCCCTCGATCGACAACAGACCGTCCCGACGCTCCAAGGTGTGTCGCCGGGGGAATCGGATTGCATCGCTGGCCCAGTCCTGCACCAGGTCCAGGGGGAGCCACGAGTCCACCGGCGCCGAGTCCTTCGCCACCGACGACCCCGGCCGGAATCCAATCAGGTCCCGCAAGCGCTCAGCCTGGGCCTGGGCCTGGGCGTCGTCGACCCGTGCTGCAGCGCGGTCGTGTTTGGGCCAGAGGTAGCCTGAGTAGTAGTGCGGCCCCGGCACGAGCTGGTCCCATGCGTCGCCGTCTCGGCACCATCCCGCCGCCCGCAGGGCCTCCAGGGCGCCGTCACAGTCCAGCTCGGCACCGGCCTGAGCTTCCCACCAGGCGCACAGCTCGGCGACCGTGAGCAGGCCGCCATGGCGACGGTAGAGCCACTCGGCCACCGGGACCGGCTGGAGATCGCCACCGTACACGGGTTGGATGTGCGGGGCCTTCGCGAGGCTGGCACTGAGCACCCCACGGTCCCACACCGCCAGGAACCGCTGCGCACCGATGGAGCGCATGTCGGCCGCGGCCTGGAGCACGCCGTCCTTCGCCGGGTCGCCGTGCTCCGCCCGCCAGCGCCGCACGTCCACGACGAACTCGCCGTACATGGACAGGGCGGCGGGGTCGTGTGCGGCCACCGCAGCCAGGTAGCGGTCCAGGCGCGTTCCGAGCTGCACGGCCTCCTCGACATGGGCGGGCAGGTCGTCGAGCGCCACGTCGACACGGGCGATGCCACCACGGTTCTTCGGTGCGGCGCGGGCCACCTCGGCCTGCACCTGGTCTGCGCCCTGGAGCTTCCGGGGCACCCACCCCGTCGGGAAGCCGCGGAATGTGCCCTGCACCTGCATCCCCCGGCGGACCTTGGGGCTGCCCTCGTCCTCACTGTTTGTGAGCACGGTGCCGAGGACGTGGTCGGGGTGCTCGGTGTAGTAGCCGCCGCCCTGGATGTAGAGGTCGGAATCCAGCACGGCCGGCAAGCGGCCCCCACGGCTGCGCAGGACAACGACGTCCACGACGAACTGGTCGTAGGCCACGTCTGCCCGGCCACCCCCCTCGTCGGGCACGGACGGCAGGCGGAACGCACCCAACAGGTGATGCCGCAACAGCACCCGCTCCCGCGCCCGCTGCATCCGCGGGCTGCTGCCCGTGAGCCATCCGGTGGGGATGATGTAAACACCTACGCCGCCCGGCTTGAGCAGGTCCAAGGTGCGCCACAGGAAGTACAGATAGGCTTGCTTGGTCGTGTAGCCGGGCATCGGGTCCAGCTCGGCCGACTCCCCGCGGGCGCCGTAGGGCGGGTTCGCGAGCACCAGGTCGAACTGCTCGTCGTGTCCGTGCTCGGCCACCCACGACTCGAAGTAGCCTTGGTGGACCGACACCCCCGGCGCGATGGCCCGCAGCATCCGCGCGCTGGGCTCCGATGCCTCCACGGCCGTCCAGTCGAGCCCTTGGAGCCCCACCGCACGCAACGCTCGGCCGATGCCCGCGGACGGCTCCAGCACGGCGAGTGGGGCCTCTTCGGTCCGGTACGGCACGAGCACCTGACCCGGCCGCCACAGCATCTCCGCCACGGCGTCCCAGACGGCCAGCGGCGTGTAGAACTCATGAATCAGCGCGGCGGCCGTTGGGACCGGGAATCCTGCTGGGAAGTCCTTCGCTGCGCGCTTCAGGCTCGAAATGCCACCCCAGCCTGAGTACCGGGCGATCTGCGACCGCTCATGGTCGGTCCACGGCCCACCGCGGGCGGTGAGCTGCATGGCGCGAATGTTGGCGTAGTGGCGCTCACCGGGCGCCCACGCCTCCGCCATCTCGGGCGGCAGCGATGCCAGCTTGCCCGCCAGCTTCGCGACCACTTGGGACCGATAGGGCTCCATTCTCTGCGCGAGGCCATCGACCAGGCTGTCCCACGCCTCGGCTCGCCACTGGGCGAGGTCCCGCAAGGTCACACCCGAGGGCAGGCCCCCCTTCTGGGTCCGGAGCGCCGTGAACACCCCATCCATGACCACCCGCGCCGCAATGCGCAGTGGGTCGCCGATGACGGTGATGTCGTGGCTGTAGTCCTCATGCATGTCGGCCTCCGCAGTGCCTCACCCAAAGAGCATCGAGAGCTGCCGATCGGCAGCCTGTGCAACAACGTCGGCCAGCACCGCCGCCTTGTCGGCGTCCACGGTCTTCATGGGCGCGTGCTTCTTCGCCGGTTCCGGCGTTGGCTTCTTCGCCGTGGTCGGCTTCTTCGCCGGCGTTGGCTTCTTCGCCGGCGTTGGCTTCTTCGCCGGCGTTGGCTTCTTCGCCGGCGTTGGCTTCTTCGCCGTGGTCGGCTTCTTCGCCGGCGTTGACTTCTCGGCGGCCTTCTCGATGGCGGTCAGCGCCCGCCCAAAGCGCTTGGTCGAGACCCACCACGTTTGGTCGCGGCCCACGACCAAGCTGCCGCGCTTGACGGGGTGCTCGCCTTCACGGTCGTACCGGACCAAGTAGGCAGTGCCACCTTGCATAGACGGTGTCATTGCCCGCTGTGCCCGGATCATCGTGGGCGTCGGGTCGAGCACCTCCACAAGCACGAGTGACCCATCCTCCGGCTGGTCCCGGCGGAAGTTGCTCCAATGCCCGACCTTCAGTCTCTTCCACGTTCCCGCACCGGCCTCACGAAAGGTGCGGGTCGCCGGCTGCTGCTGGCGCCGCGTCCGAATGGGCCGCGCGGCGGCGTACTCGGCATCGTGGGCTTGGCGACGCTGGGTATCCCGCACGGTGCAGGAGGCGCCGACAATGCCCACTAGCGAGCGGTAGGCGGCGTCCATCGCTTCGAGCGCAGTGTCCCCCTTGCCCCCCTTGGCCTCGGCGCCACCATGCCACCGGGCTGACCGCTTCACCCGCCAATGCCAGATGCCCGCCACCGCATCGGATTCGAGCTCCAAGGTGACGTAGCTGCCCACTTTGCGCGTCATGACCACCCGCGGGCGCATGTCGTCGCAGTACAGGTGCCCAGTCCACGACCCACGCATGGTGATGGCGCCGCGGCGGCCGACGTTCCGAGAGAGGGCTCGGGCGATGCCCATGGCCTCGCGCGGGCCGACGTGGGTGGCCGGGGCCCGCGGTGCGTCCTTGGCTTTGGCCGACTGCCACACCATGGCCACGATGGGCTGGGGCTCTGCACCCCGCTTCCGCTTCGGTGCGGGTGGCAGGAACGCGAGCGCCGCCTGCTCGTCATGGACCCGCAGCGCGAACAGGAATTGCCCACCGCACGCCCGGCCCTTGGTCGTGAGCAGCCGAGGGTAGTCCTCGTTGGGGTGGTTGATCACCAGCTTGAATCGCTTGCCCACAAGTGCCTCCTATCGGTCGTTCCAGACAAGCCACCCCAACCCGCCGACAAACGCCAGGCTGGCGGCAATGCCGATGATGCCCCCGATGCTCTGCCCCCCGAGAGGCACAGAGCCCGACCCCGAACCGGTGCCTTGTCCAGGCAACGTGCTGGCTTGCAAGGTGCGGCCGTCGCGGCTGGCGGCCACCCGGGCCTCCAGCTCGGCCGCCGCCGTCTCTGCGTGCCGACGCAGCGATTCCGTGTACGGACGGGCGACCACGGCCCAGGCGATGCCCACGGCTGTGACCCCCACCCCCAGCACCACCAGCACCACCGTGGCCGACACGAAGCCGATGCTGGTGCCCGGGGCATCGGGGACCACGGGCCTCGACTCAGCCCAGAGTCCAGCCGCCAGGTCGACGTAGAGCCGTCGGGCGTCCTCCCACTGCTTCACACCCTCCGCCGGCCAGCCCAGGCGGCCGAGCGCGATGGCGGACCGTTGCAGCGCACCCTCGATGGCCTTGAGGTCGGCACCGAAGCCCTCGACTTGGTCTTTGAAGGCGGTGGGGTTGGCCTGGATCTGCGCTCCCCACTGCGCAACAGCGGCCTGACGCAGAGTGCGCCAGGCCGCATCCCAGGCCGCGACAATCGCGGGCCAGTCCATGCTCAGCTCGCGGCCAGAAGGGTCCGGACACGGTTCTTGGCGTCAGCCGCAAACCAGTTGACGTTGCCGTGATTCACCGCGCCCGGCGTCGTCTGCTGGACCAGGTAGGCACCCTGGCCGAGATTGATCGCGAAGGCCGACGTGTTGGGATCGGTCGACATCATGATGCCGGGTCCGACCGCCTGGAGCTGGCCCATGGCAGGCGCACCGGGCATCCCTGCACCGGGCATCCCAGGCATGGCGCCTGGCAGTCCGGGCATCGCCGGCGCATGGGGGCTCTGCTGCTGCATCTGCAGCGCGGTGTTCATCTCAGCCTGCTTTGCGGCAAGCTCCTCGGCCTTGGCATCTCGCCGCTCGCCCTGACGGATCTTGCGCTTGCCCTTCCGCACCTGCTGGCGCAGCTTCCGGGTCTGCTTCTTCGCGGCCCGCACGTCGGCATTCTCGGCCCGACGCTCCTTGATGTTGTCGATGATGCGCCGGATGAAGCCGATCTCGACCTCAGCCGGCTCATCGTCCAGGTCGCCATTGAGGGACGCAGCCTGGAGGCTGGCGGCCTTCTCGTTGGCGGCTTGGTAGACACCCTGGATGAAGCCGTCTTCGACAATGCCCTCCAGAATCTCCTCGTCGACGATCTCCTCCACGAGGGCCGGCTCGTTCATGAGCATCTGGTCCAGCTCAGACGTGGGCTGGAGGGTCCGCGGCCGCGGGAAGGCGTAGCTGGGCTGGCCCCAGTCGCTGGACCAGTCGTTCTGCGCACGCCGGTTGAGCTGGGTCCGGTCCGAGTAGAACGGGCTGCTCTCGTAGACCTCGTCGACATTCCGGTACTGGGGCTCGTAGTCCCGAAACCGGCCGTCGCCTTGCTGCCACTGGTTGCTGGGCGTCCCGGGGGGCATCGGCGGCGCCGAGGGTGCCGAGGGTGCCGAGGGTGCCGAGGGTGCCGAGGGTGCCGAGGGTGCCTTCTTCTTCTTTCGGGGGGAGATCGCCTTGGCACGCTTCGCCTGCGCACGGGCCTTCGCGCGGCTCTTCGCTGCCCGCTTCCGCTTGCGGTATGCCCGACGACGAAGGCGCCTTGCCTTGCGCTCGGCACGCGCATCGGCATCACCGAGGTCTGCATCATCCTCGCCGGCCAAGACGGACACGTTGTCCGTGCCGACCAGACCTTCGAAGCGGTGGGCGAGCACGTCGGCATAGACGCCGCCGAAGTAGTCTCGACCGGCCATGATGGCCTGTTCATGCGCCTGACGAGTGATTTCGCGGGCTTGTTCCATGGTGTTGTCCTCCGGGACGATGCCCTGGTCGCGCAGTTGCGCCTCGGTGTGCTCGAAGAAGGGAAAGTTGGAAGCGGGACGCTTGTCGCCGTACATGCCGAGACGGGCACTCGGGTCGTCCCGGTACCAGCTCCCGTTCAGCCAGTACCGGGTGATGCAGTGGTAGGGACCGATGCCATTGGGATCGGTCTTGGTCCTCAAGAAGACCTCAGCGTGGATGCTCTCGGGCCGCAACGCTTGGGCGACCTCGTAGCCGGCATCCCCCGGACGCAGCGCCCGCCAGCCCCGCGCCATCAGCTCCCCAGCGCGGGCAGCCGACAGAGCGTCGCAGTCCTCATGCCCAGCACGGTACATATGGACCGTGTCGCACCACAGCTCACCCTTCTCACGCTCGTAGTAAACACCAGAGTCATAGAGCAGGGGCAGCGTCGGAAACGCCCGCATGAGCAGGGCATTGTGCCGAGCCAAGGCGTTCAACAGCTCGACAGCCGTCGTGTCGTTGAACACCATGTTGAGGAGGATCTTCACGCTACGCTCAGCTCGCGACGGTGGAGGTGAAGCCGCCATCGGAGACCAGGATGACCTTGCCGGTGAAGGTGCCATCGCCACCACTGACGATGGACGCCCGGACCTTCGGCGCCATCGTGTTGATGGTCTTGATCTCGTCAATCGCACCGGCCGCGGTCACCTGCGTGAAGCTCGCCAGGGTGTGAAAGGTCGTGCCGCCATCCCAGGACCCGTCGATGGTGCCGTCGATGGTGGGAGACGATGCCCCCGCCATGGTCCCCTGCAAGACCGCTTTCCAGTTCTGCGATGAAGAGGGCACATCGTCGTAGGAGGACTCACGCACGCTGTAGGTGGAGCCGGTGATGTTGTCGGCGGTCGCGTCGGCTTGGGACAGGATGGTGCTGGTGTGGCGGAACATGGGCACTCTCAGATGCGAAGTTGGTAGACCAGACGGTGGGCTGCATTGCAGGTCACCGCGAGTCGAGTCGCGCCGCCCAACACGATGCCGGTGCCTGGCTGTGCCGACCCCGTGAATGAGGCCCGCTTGGTCCCGGCAGCGTCGTAGAGGTCCAGCGTCGAGCTCGACAGCACATTGGGATCTGCGGCATCGAGCCGGACGCGATGCGCAAAGGCAGGAATCTGCCGGTCGGTGGCAGAGGCCGCGGCGGCAAACCGCTCCTCCAAGATGTTGTCCCACACGGCGACTGCGCCATCGTGAACGACCGCGCCAACGCGGTTCTCAGCATCACTCAGGTTCGCCACCACGACACTGAGCGACACACACTGGATGCTGACCCGCGTGGCACCGGGCACCGTCAAGGCAACCGGCGGCACCATGCCCCGTCCGCCCGACCACGAGAGCCGGGCGTTGAAGGGGGCCTGCGAGCGAGAATACAGCTCAACCAGGCGCCATCGCCCACCGTCGCCCCGCCCGGGAGGGCTGAACGACAGGAGCGACGTGTAGGAGAGGGCATCGGAGCCATTCCACGCACTGAGCGGCTGCTCTGCACTGCGCTGCGTGGCCATGATGTCGACCTCCAAAGGCGCCCAAGCGCAACTCAGCCGCGGACGATGCGTTCCGTCATGCCGACCGGCTTGCGGCCGACAATCGTGGCGTAGACCGTGTCGCCATCACCCACGGTGGTCACACCGATGCTGATGTCGAGACCGCCGCTGATCGTGTGGCCACTGAGCACCTTGCGGAGCACCGAGGTCGCGCCGAAGACGGCGACGGGGACGCCCGAGAGGTTGTTCCAGACCTGCACATCGCCAAAGTGGATCGAATTCACCTTGGCGCCAGCGGTGCTGCCCTCGAAGGTGATGTCGGACGCCTTGAAGTCATGCTGCGGGCGCAGCGTGATGCTGCCCGAGCCGGCAGACGCGGTGGTCACCGAGCTGGAAAGGACTGCGACACCCCATTGCACGACGGTCTGCCTCCGCAGGCGAGGCTTGGAGCCGCCGCTGCTGCTGCTGCTGGTTTTGGAACCACGACGCTTGCGGCGACGGGGACTGAGCTTGTTGGCACGGCCCTTGAGCCGACTGGCCCGCTTCCGCTTGCGGCGGGCGCGGTCCTCACGCGACAGGAACCCGATGTCGACGCCCGACAGGTCGGCGTCGTCGTCATCGTCGTCATCGTCGTCATCGTCGTCGAAGTCGTCGTCGTCATCGTCGTCGTCGCAGCCCTCAAGGTCCGCGTCGTCGTCGTCGTAGCCGTCGTCGTAGCCAAGCTCGACGAACTCGTCGTCGTCGAGCTTGAGGTGTCCGAGCACGCCCAGGTTCAGGACGGCGAGCATGCCCTTGGTCATGGTCCCCATGGGGGCCTCCGTTGTGGTTGTTGGGGCAGAACAGGGCACTGCGGCCCGCGTGGGTTCGAGGTGAGCGCCGACTACGCGGCCTGGCGCTCAGAGAAGGGATTGATGGCGGTGCCGGCCTGGATGGCGTTGGCCTGCTGGTTTGCGTGGGCTTGGTAGACCTCGCGCAGGTCGCCGTTGAGGATGGTGACCTGGCCCTCGGCAGGTGCGGGCAGACCGGGGACCTGCCCCCCAGCGCCGGGCAGTCCGCCGGGCAGCGTTGCGACGCCGTTGTAGCGATTCCGGAGGGCCTGGCCTGCGAAGGCGCCGGCCTCGCCGGCCATCACGGCCATCGCACCGTTGGCCAGCGCCATCTGGTGGTCGCCGCTCTTGCCCTTGAGCACGTTCCAGAGGCCCCACCCGATGAGGCCGGTGGCGGCGACCAAGCGCACGTCGACCTTGCCCCCCAGCTTGAGCTTCTCACCCCACAGCCCATAGAGCATCCCACTGCCAAACGCACCGACCTGGACCTCCAACGTGGTCACCAAGTGCGAGCCCATGGTCTGGGCGATGGCGGTGGCCTTCGATGCCTTGTTCTGCGTCCGCTCGATGACCTTCACGCCTTCGGTGATGGCCGACTTGAGCTGACTCTCGGAGAGCTGACTGGTGCCACCTGCCATGGCCTTGGTCAGTGCGTTTTTTCCCGCAGTGGACGACATGCTTCCGCTCCTGATTCTGGGGCTTGGGACTTGGGGCTCCCGTGGACTTCAGACATACAAGAGCAGGCAACCGAAGACACCAAGAAACAGGCCAGCCCTGAGCCCGAGATAGGGCTGGCCACCAGGGCTAGGGGTGCAGAAAGGGGCAGATTTGCTAAGTTGCGCAGTGTGCGGGGATTCCAGCCGATCGCCTACCAGACAACTCGCGAGAACGCCGATGCCCACGACAGGGCTGACGTGTTGACGTGTCAATCGCTCAGTTTGCACCCGAAGCGATGCCAGCCCACACTGTCTGTGCAGCCAGGGCTGACACCCAGAGGGGGATCATGAGCATCAACCAGAGCTTCTTGCTGTCGGAAGGCATGGGCGCACTCCGCAGCAGGCTCGTCCGACAAGTCAACGCCACCCGCATCGTGGTCGCGGAGCGCATCGGCAACAGCGAGGAAAACAAGCTCAGCCTGCCGCTGACCACACTGCAGGTCGTCGACGAGCTGCACGAGTTCCTCCCCTTCGAGCACCGCCTGCCCGAGAGCTTCTTCGAAGACAACGACGACGACGACGACGACGACCCGTACGCGGAAGACGACGAGTTTCCCGAAGAAGACGACACCGATGAGCAGGAGGCCGAGGACGAGGAGGACGCGCCAGACCCCCGTCTCATGCAACCCCACAAGGTGCCATGGCCCGAGCTGATCCGGTGCGTGTGTGAGTACATTCGCAGCCAGATGAACATCGAGACCGGCGGCCATCCCGAGCGCACCACCTTCAGGGCGAAGGTCTACCGCGGATCCAAGCGGCTCTGGACCACCACCATTGCCGTGGTCCGCCCGGCAGAGGGCACGGTGTTGGCCTCCGACCTCCCCCACCCGGCCAGCACCCGCATGGGCACCATGGCGGTGCCGCCCGCAGAGCCCGCGGGCTTCGACGGGCCGCTCCAGCCAGATCTGAACGACGCCTTTGGCCGGCTCCTCCACGCTCACGAGGCCGCGGGGGCATCGCTCCTGCAACGAATCTTCTGGGGCATCAGCCAGCTCCAAGACCAGCAACGACAGCTCACCGATCAGGCGATGAACGCCACCCACAGCAGCCGCGCAGAGGCGGAGGCCCTGCGGAAGATGACGATGGAGATGTTCATGGCCTCGCTGAACCTCCGCAAGGAGCAAGTCGACGCCAAAGAGCGGGAGGTGGAAGCCAGGTTGGAAGACCGGCGCGTCGTCGCCCATGAGACCCGAGTGACCGAGACAATCGACAAGGGCATGGGCTTGCTGGAGAACGTCGGGCGGGTCTACCTCGCGCGGGAACACCCGCAGCTGCTCGGACTGACGCCCGAAGCGATGAACCTCGCGTCGATGGTCGCAGCCAACCCCAAGCTGTCCGCCGCAACGCAAGACCCGCGTTTCGCACTCCTTCTCCAAAGCCCCGAGTTCAGCGAGGCCCTGACCACCATGATGAGCCTCGTACAGCAGGCTCCCGACACCACCACCGTTCCACCCCCGGAATCCACATGAGCAACCCATTCGCAAACGAAGCCGAGACGCCGCCGCCAGATCCCACGCTGGTGCTCCTGAGCTTGCTCAGCGCCAGTCTGGCACCCACGGACCTGAAGAACATGCTGACGGTCGGCAAGGACTACGCGTCTGTGCCCGCACCCCAACGCGAGTGGCAGCAAGCGGCGCTCACCCTGGCCCTGCTCCGCGAGCTGCGCGGGCTCCGCGCAGACCTGTCCAGCATGGGCAGCACCATGATCGAGGGCTTCAAGGGCATCTACACCAACCAGGTGGCGGTCCAGAAGGCCATCGTCAGCGCCGGCAACGGTGACGAGCTCGCCAAGCTGCACCGAACACTCAGCGCCCACCACAAGAAGCTGGTGTCCGGTCTGACCGAGATGGCCGGGACGCAAGTGGACATCGAGGACGCCCTCCAGAAGGCCGTTGACCTGCTCACGAGCGGAATGGAGAGCGCCATGGAATCCCGGGCAGACCTGCACCAGGCCGTCCACGACGACGAGGACGAGCCCAACGCCCGCAATGAGGACGAGAGCAACGAGGACGAGAGCAACGTCGATGCAGACGACGTGATCGAGGAAGTCGTCAGCGAGGAAGACGCATGAAGGTCCGTCTGAACGTGCCCAGGCCGAGCAACCCGTTCGTCGGCGCGGTGATGTTGGCGAAGCTCGATCCGTCGCTGCGCAAGGCCGCCAGCAAGGTCACCCCCGATGGCCTTGGGGGCAACGAGTACGTCCTGAACACCACCCCAGGCACCGGCATCGACCTGCCCCTCGGGGTGGTGGGGGTCCTCACCGTGATGGACGACAACGGCCGCCTCCGGATCCACATCCCTCCGATGCTGGTGACGCTGGGACAGGCCGCCGGCATGAGCCTCGCCGGCCTGGACAATGCCCGAGACCCCGCCACCAACGGGACCGTGGTCTGGCTGCCGAAGAACACCAAGCTGGCCATCCCGGTCACAGGAGTCGGCGACCTGCGTCTGGCCTTCTGAGCCTCTGCCAAGCCCGTCCGACGTCCAGCAAGCCCCCGCCTCACCGCGGGGGCTTCTTTGCTCTTGGGCGTCTCCTGTTCCCGATTCGAGCCCCCCCGCGAAGCGGGGGTTGGGGGGTGAATTGGGATGGGAACGAGAAGGACGATCAGAACGGATCATCGGCTGCGCCAGCAGGGTGCTCGGCTGCACAAGCAGGGTGCTCGGCTGCACAAGCAGAGTACCAAGCGAAGATTGCAGGGTAGGCAGAATGCCCACAAATGGGTCATCTTCGACAAGTGACCGCCCGACGGCTCCCCACCGCCGCTCGTGGACGTGCGGTCGCACGTCGCCACGGACCGGTGTGCAGCCCCGACCCGGCGTCCCACGGGCACCGACGGGGCCTCGGAGCCTCAGAATTGGCCGTTTGATCACGTCACGGCCGCACCAAGACGTGCGAAAGCCCGGGGAGCGTGCTCCCCAGGCTGGCGGCGGCCGCCACGGTGGCCCTTAGGCCGTGTCTGGCGGTGGCCCGGTGGCCGGCTCGATGCGCAGCGGCCAGCCCAGCGTCGCGGCCATGCCATCTGGGTCGAGACCTGACCCACACATCTTCAGGACCCACGCCTCCACACGCACCACAACCACCGAGCCCGCCAGCGTCACCGACTCGATCCCGGGTGACAGCATCGACGCGAGCGTGCAGTCCTTGTTCGCCTTCCGCAGCGCGGCCTTGACGGCCCTCATCCGCGCGTCTGGGCTGTCGGGCACCGGTGCGTGCGGGCCGTCAGGAAGGGCCGCGATGAAGACCAGAGAGGCAAGGTCGGCGGCCGAGAGTGGGGGAGGTCCCGGGCGTCGGGCAGCCCGACCTGGAGGTGTCACTGAGGATGCTGAATCGCTCATCACCACCCACGCACGGGCCTCCCGCAAAGCACGGGTGAAGGTCTGCGGTCGGGCCAGCCATCGAAGGTCCCCCCGTCGGTCTCTGGCTGGCCGTCCGGACCGACTGACCTGCTGGCCTCGGTGCTGCGCCCAGAACGGCCCTGGAGCGGTCGCCAGCGCCTTGACCACCAACCGCATGTCTTCGACCAGGGAACCGACCACCGGGCGCCCTTGGGCCTCCCACAGAGCCACCACCCCGCGGGCCTCACTGCCCAAGCGGTGGGGATCCATCGCTTCCCCCCACACCTCTCGGACTACCGCGGCCGTCAATGTGTAGACCAGGGGGGCCGCGTCCGCGCCCAAGTCAGCCGCAATCGCCACCGAGCGCGCCCACGGCGGCAGCGTGTGTTCCGACGCCGGTCCTCCCGGTGGCCCTCCGGCTGCCGCTAGAGCAACAGGACTCGTTGGGTCCGGAGCCGACGCGGACGCGACGTCGCGCTCCAGAGAGGCCCCCGAGACCTCGGCCGGCGTCGGCGAGCTCGCGGCCAACGCGACCCCCACCGCCACCGACCGGACCAGGTCTCCCCACCGGCCGGCGCGGGCGATCTCCTGCGCGAGGTCCCACTCGACCTTGCGCTGCTGGTGCAACTTCGCGAGCGCCATGATGCGCTCTGGCACCAGACGGTACTGGGACGTGGCCGGCGGGCGGCGGTCGATCTCCACCATCCCGCGCGCCTCCAGACGGCGCAGTGCCCAGCACGTCCGTCGCCGGCGATAGCCGCACATCTCGCCCAGCCGCTCAACACTGATGCCTTGACCGTGGTGCCACCGGGTCGGCCGGGACCAGGTCGTCCAGTCCACGGCGTTCAAGAGCGCCAAGATGACGGACTGCTCCACACGCTCCAGCGCGGCATCACCCGCGGCGAGCCATCGCGTGCCCGCCTGCCCGATGGCAGCGACCGCAGCCCGCAGCCGCCCACCCGCCTTGGCGGCGGCAGTCGTGGCGTCGGCAGCATTGTCCGGACTGGTGCTCAAGCGCGTCCCCATTCAATGAACCGAACCTAGTGCTCGACCGCGTCGCCAGCGTTCAACACATCGCTGAAGACCGCAAAGGCATCGACGAGGCCAGCTTCTTCCCCGAGCAGAATGGACATCCACTCCTCAACCTCTGCCTCAGAGAAGCCGATCGCCAGGAGCATCTGGCTGGCGTTCTCCAGCACCTGCGCGGGATTCGGCGGCACCACCTGGCTGGACAGGACCTTCCACATGAACAGCACGGACTCCGTGTCCATCATGGGACAGCCGGCCTCCCTCCACGCGGTCCCCGCGGTCCTCACAGCGAGGATGGCGGGCCCTAGCCCTCTCAGGGCGTCGAGCAGATCCTGTTCGGACTGGAAGCGGACGACGCTCATGCGGCCACCGCCGCTGGATCTACGTTCGCGAACTCCGCCAGCACCTTTGCCTGCTCAGCCGGAGATGCTCTGTATAGGCGGAGAAGGGCGTGCAGCACGGGGACCGAAGGAAACCGCTCAAGCCGTTCCACCCTCGACAGGTGCTGAATCGTGATCCCGCCCGCTTCTGCGGCGATGGCACTGGAGATCGAGCAGCGTTTCCGAATCGTTCGGAGAAGGCTTGCCTGGGCTCGCCTGCCCGATGGCTTCAGCGGGTCGTGATGCATTGTTCGTCCCTGAGTCGAAGACTGACTATTGCCTCAGAGTCGAAAGCGCCTCAAGCCTCAGCCGTGAAGTAGACAACATCATGGCAATGACAATGCGCATGGCGACGACTCTACGAGCGATACGAGAAAAGGCCGGAATTTCGATGGCCGATCTCGCCCATCGGATCGGGATCTCGGTGTCCACGATCTCCCGCGTGGAACTCGGACAACGAGACACCCCAACTTCCCGGTTCGAGAAGTGGGTCGAGGTTTGCCAGCACAAAGTGGTCGTCGTCGATGAGCGCTGGCCGCAGTTCGATCTGCTCCCACTGGCGCCCAATGAGGTCGTGATGTTCGAACGGCTGATTAGAGCTTGGCCGACTCTCTCGAAGGAAGTCCAGCAGGGCTTGATCGTTCAGTTTGAGCTGTGGTGTGGCTCGGTTCTTCCAGCAACCACCCCGACGTGGGCAGACCAAGCCAAAGTGAACGAATAGAAAAAACGGCCTCGTCTCACAGGCGAATCTCCGCTATCCTTAGCCTGTCCCCTGACAGTCGAAGGAGGGCGGGCGAGTGCAACACGAGCGGCAACCGGCTTGGCGACGTATTCACGGTCGAGGATGGATACTCCAGAGTGAGCCACCGTCTACCGTGGCGGTGCGCGCGACAGCGCCATGCGGGCCACACCGAAAGCCGTACCTGATCGATGTGTACCGAAACGGCGAACTGGTCGCGAGCGACTTGGCTGACGACTGGCGACAAGCCGGCCGTCGCCTCCTGGCACGAGTGACGGGTGCAGCGTCATGAGCAGCGCCCAGTGCCTCCTGTTCGACCTCGGGCCTCGCTGTACCTGCGGCGAGCCCATCCCCTACACCCCCGGACGACCAGGTCGCCCTCGGCGCTGGTGTGAGGGCTGCCGTCCGCCCGTGTGGCCACGTCGAGCCGAGACGTGGCTGGTGGACGACGAGCCAGTCACCGTCCTGGGCTCCACCACGCTGGTCGCACCGTGGCCCTCCGCGGCGGCACTGGCGCGCGGCTGCCCACCACGGTCGCGCGACACCGAGCTGGTGACGGTACGTTGCATCCGGGTCCGACATCCCACAGGAGTCGAAGGCGAGCTGTACTTCGCATCCGTTGCTGGTTGGCGCTCCGCAGCACGACGGGCCAGACAGCAGGGGGTGGCCTGATGGGCGCAATCTTCGCCACGCTGCCTGAGATCGCGAAGGAGCTTCGCGTGTCCCAGAAGACGCTCAGGGAGTCCGGCGTCTTGGAGGCTTGTCGAAAGGTCCCCTCCGGCACCCTCAGCCGATGGGACCTCTACCTCTGGAGTGATGTCGTGCGCGCGGCCGTGGCCTTGGGCGATCCCGGTCCGACACGGTCCAAGAGTGCTCCGACTCTGCCTGTTCACGCCTTTGAGTCCCTCCAGCGATGACGGTCGACATGACACCGTTGCCGCCAATGGAGGTGCCCATGCCACGTCGTCGAACTCGGCCCACTGTCTCCTTGGGTCCAATCACCTTGCGTGCGCTTGCCGGGGAGGCTGGTCTGTACCGGTGGAGGGCCGAGTGGTACCCGCCCGGTGGAGACGGCCGGATGGTGACGAGCTCGCTTGCCCGAGCGCGCGGCGAGAGAATCGACCAAACCACTGCGGTTGCCCGCGCAACCGAGATTCTGGCCGATGGCCTGCACCTCCAACTGCCAGACGCAGCGCCGTCCGAGACCCGAGCCATCGTCACGGTTCGGGACCTCGCGGAAGCCTGGCTCGGCGCACAGAAGCTCCGTGTCGGGGTCGAGATTCGGCAGTCGACTTGGATTGGCTACCGGGACAAGGCCGTGGTGCTCGCGAGAGAGCCCATCGCTGAGGTCCCGTTGCGGGCGGTGACCCAAGACCACTTGCTTGCTGTGCTCAAGCGTCTCCGCGGACGCCTCGCGGACCAGACCGTCGCGGTCACGATGGTCGCGTTCGCGGCCATGTGGCGCTGGGGTGTGGAGATCGGCGCCTGCGATGAAGTCCGCTGGCCGCGGTGGAAGTTTGACCGTCCAGTGGCGCCGATGCCCTTGCTTGACGATGTGATGGCCACCCTCGAACACCTCCAGCAGAACAAAGACAGGGGCGTTCGGATGGCCCAGCTCTGCGTTGCGATTCCCGTGCTCATTGGCACCGGAGCCCGGCCGGGAGAGGTGGCCCGAAGCCGCGTGGACGACCTGGACCTCCACGCGGCGACCTGGGTCATCCGGCCGGGACCAGGTGCCAAGACGGGGAGACGGGTCGTTCCGCTGAACCGACAGTGCGTCGGGATCCTGCGCACCCATGTCGACGGGATGGGCCGGGAGGCTCCCCTCTTTCCCCCTGCCGCGGGGACTCGCTCCATTCTGAGCATCTGGCGGAAGGCGATTGTTCGGTCGGCGGAGGCTGCTGGCGTGGAGCGTTGGCAACTCAAGGGACTTCGGCATCTGGCCGTGTCGCGAATGGTGGCGAGCGGGATGGATGTTGCCACCATCGCGAGCATCACCGGCCACTCGGCGGAGGTCCTCTTGAAGACCTACGCCCACCCCTTCGAGGACCGACGCCGAGCCGCCGTCGAGGGCCTGTCCGTTCCCCGTGGGCTCGTCATTCCGTTGCCCAAGCAGGGCGGCGGCTGACCCTCCACACCGATACCCCCAAGGACCAATGCGATGACCAAGCCCTACCGAGCACCCCTACCAGTTGCCGAGAATCGGCATGATGAGGACCCATGCCACCCTTTAAGGACAACATCAGCCCCGCCGCCATCGCCGAGCTCACCGCCGCCTTCGCCCTCGCCGCCACCCGCGCCGGCGTGTCCTTCGATGCCCCCGCCTTCACCACCGACGCGGTCCAAGGCCTCGACGACCTAGAGCTCAAGGCCCGCGTCAAGCACGTCGCCCGAGCCATTGAGGCCCACCTCCCCCTCCCGCCCGACCGCCTCTTCGCGCTGCTCGTGGACGCTGCTGGGCCACCCCTGGAAGCCACCGAGGCCGTGGCCGCCAAGTGGCACCTCTGGCCCGTGCTTCAAGTTGTGGAGAACATTGGCCCACAGGACATTCCCGCTGCCTTGGGTGCCTTGCGTGAGCTCACCCAGCGGTGGAGCGGTGAGTTTGCCATTCGGCCCTTGTTGGTCGCCGATCCGCCCCAAGTCTTCGCGACCCTGCTGGACGGAAACGACGCATGGGTGCGGGACCCCGACGCCCACGTGCGGCGACTGGCCTCCGAAGGCACCCGCCCACGCTTGCCTTGGGGTGGTCGGCTGCACCACTTGGAGCAGGACCCCACCGACAACCTGCGTGTGCTCGAAGCCCTCAAGGACGACCCCGAGCTCTACGTGCGCCGCTCGGTCGCCAACCACCTCAACGACCTCAGCAAGGTGGACCCGGACCTCGCCGTGGCCCGCTGTGCCCAGTGGCTGAAGGGTGCCTCCGAGGAGCGCCAGTGGGTGGTCAAGCACGCCCTGCGCGACCTGCTCAAGAAGAGCCACCCTGGGGCACTGTCACTGATGGGCTTCGGCGCTCAAGCCGTGTCGCTGGGCACCGTCGAGGTGATGGCGCCCGAGGTGGCCATTGGCGACACCCTGCAGTTCCGCATCGTGCTCACGTCGCTCTCGGATGACGAACAGACGCTGATGGTCGACTATGCCGTCCACCACCGGGGCGCCCGGGGCACGCTGCGGCCCAAGGTGTTCAAGTGGACCAAGCTGGCCCTTGCCCCTCGCGCCCAGGTTGTGCTCCAGCGCGCCCACCCCATGCGTGTTGTGTCGACCCGCGCGCTCTACCCTGGGCCCCACGGTGTCGACGTCCGGGTCAACGGCCTGAAGAGTGAGCTAACGGGCTTTGTACTCCGGGACTGACCCGGAGGCTCAGCCCTCAGCGGCGGGGATGCTGGCGCTCCACCGGCACCGGGGCCAGCTTGCGCAGCGCGATGGCCGTGCGCACCGCCGCAAAGAGCACGAACAGCGCGCCCACCGGTGCGAGCAACACCCCGAGGCCTGGGTCACCGCCGTGGGTCCAGATGCCGCCGAGAAAGAAGCCCAGTGGCAGCAACACACTCGCCCCGGTCAGCGCTTTGCCCGCCACTCGCGGCAGGTGTTGTCCGAGCGCCGACATCGTCACCGCAAACGCGATGTGCACGAGCCCGAGCAGCGTCCCGTGGGCATGGGCCAGCGTCCACATCAGGCGGCGGGTCTCGTTGCCGACGTCCAGATACAGTCCCACCTTCCACGCATGCAGGATCTCGAGAATGGTCCCGAGCACGACAAAGACGGCGATGCAAGTCCAGCCGATGCTCAAGTGGGCGTGGACGCGGGTGCGCAGGTCCTGGGCGGCCATGGGTTCCTCGGTTGGAGTCCCTGTCGGCGCGTGGGCACACGGGCGCGGGGTGGGCGGGAGGGGCTATCGGATCGGCAACGCCGGCTCCAGTGTGAGGACTTGACCCAGCGGCGGCGGGGTCCAGGGGAGCAAGTGTGGCGAGGCGAGGGGGTCCATGCCCTCAAAGGCCACCCAGCGCAGGCTCGGATCATCGAGTGGCACGTCAAAGACGAAGGCCACAGTGCGGGGACGCCCGTCGTCGGTGGTGGTGCGCACGGTGGCGGTGAAGTCGTCCCGGCGGATGGGCTCGTCGATGGGAATCGGGTGCGCGGGGTCGCGGAACAGGAGCTCCAGGCCCCGGTTGAGAAAGCCGTCCTCAGCGGTGTAGACGAGGGTGTGGTCGTCCTCGCGGGTGACGGAGTAGGTGCCCAGTGAGGCCGCGAGCAGGGCCACCCGCCGGGGAACCGGCCCCACGCCGGACGTCTGGCGCTGGACGGGGGTGTACACCGCGGCGAAGTCGGTGCCGTTGGCGAACACGAGGGTCTGGCCGGTGAGCGCCTCGTCCATCGGGGCACCGAGCGCGCCGGCGCCGAAGATGTCGCCCATCGCGGGAAGGCTGGCCACGCGGGCAACGAGCAGCATCGCCGAGACGGGCAAGTGCAGGAAGAGCAGCGCTTGGGACATCCACCGCCGGGGCCCCGATGTTGGCCCATGAATGAACACCAGCGCGATGAGTGCGGCACTCCCGGCGGCCGCGAAGCCCACCACGCGGTCCATGGGAAACGCGGCGCTGGGCGGAATCAGGCAGCCCGCGGCGCCCAACAGCAGCAGCCGGGCCCGGTCGCCCACGCTGTCGTGTCGGCGCAGCATCGGCCAGGACCATGCGAGAATGCTCAACACCACGGCAAAGCCAGCGACAGCGAGCATCCAGTGGGTGCCCAGGGGAAAGGCCGCCCAGACATCGATGGGCAGCGGCGCCCACAGCCCCGACATCAGCACCGGCCACCGCTGGGTGAGCACCGCGAGGAACTTCAGGACGCCGGCGCCGGGGTCCACGTAGAGGCCCGAGCCCGCTGCGCCGTAGCCAAAGTGGTCGTAGAGCAGGCGCCACACCCCCACCAACGCGGTGTAGGGCAGCAGCCGCACCAGCCGCGTCGACCACGGGGACCGGTCACACGTGAGCTGCCACGCCACGATCCAGGCCAGCGCGCCCATCGCAGCTTCGGCGGCACACAGCGCGACGGCCGCCAGCCCCACCGCGAGGGGGGCCCAGCGCTTGTCCCCGTGGCGAACCCAGCGCAGGTGGGCCAGCAAGGCGAGGCTGCCAAGGGTCATCGCCACGAAGGCATTGCGGTTGGCCAGCCAGGCTGCCGGTGTGGAGTGGGCGTCCTCCACGGCAAAGATGAGCAGGGCAAGCGCCACGGCGGTGGGGGCCAGTCCTGGGCGGCCCTCGCGGTCGGGCCCCAGCATCGTGCCCATCGCGGTCGCCATGCCGCCGACGCCCAGTCCCACCCACACGAGCGAGTGGGCGTGTTGAAGTGCGGCATTGTGCGGCCACAAGGCATTGTCGGCCATGTGGGTGAGCGCGGAGATCGGCCGAAAGAACGCCGCTCGCACCGCCTCGTCCGCCCACCAGGGCATCATGCCGTTGTTGAGGAGGTAGTCATTGGGGGCGCCGGGGCCCAAGAAGCGAAACAGGTTCCAGACCGGTGAGACCTCCGGAAACATCCCCGTGTTGCGCAGCAGGGCCAGGTGGAACCAGTCGTCCCCGTACCAGCCATGGCCGAGGGCAGGCAGGCACAGAAGCACGGTCAGCAGGCCCATCAAGGCCGGGAGCCGGGGCATGCGGGACAGCGCTTCCAGCAGGGGTCTCAACGGCGCTCCGCACAGAGGCTGGGGTGGTCGCCGCTGTGGTACCATCTGCGCCCTCTGGAGGCGTGCATGGCCGGCCCGGTCGACGGCGAACACTACCGGGAGCACGGGTGGCTGGTCTTCCCAGATGCCTTCGACAATGCGCTGTTGGGGGGGCTCACAGGTGAACTGACCACGTTGTGCCGCGGCGACCGTGGGCCGATCCGCGGTGGTGCACCGGTGGCCCCCGAAGACAGCGATGCGGCGGTGCTCAGCCGCCATGTGGCCCTGCACTTTCCCCACAAGTGCTCACCGCTGGTGCGCACGTTTGTGCACCAACCTTGGCTTGTTGCGTTGTTCTCCACGTTGTTGGGCCCGGACGTCAAGGTGGTCCAGTCGATGTACTTCATCCGCCCGCCCGGGGGCCCGGGCCAAGCGTGGCACCAGGACGAGCGCTTTGTCCCCACGCGGGACCGCAGCCTCACGGGGGCGTGGCTTGCCTTGGACGATGCGACCGTCGACAATGGCTGCCTGTGGGTCATTCCCGGGTCTCACCGTCGGGGCATTGTGTGGCCCCACCGTCCCCATGGCAGCGCCGACTTTGACCCGGTGGACGCCGCCCACCACCCCCATGCCGAGTCCGAGGCGGTGCCGCTGCCCGTGTCCCGGGGCACCCTCATTGTGTTTGATGGCCACTTGGTGCATCGCTCCTTGCCCAACCGAAGCGATGGGTTTCGTCGGTCGCTGGCGCTGCATGCCGCCCGGGCCACGTCCCGCATGCCGTGGATGGGCGCCGAGCAGCGGGGCCCCATTGGCGAAGCGGACTGCCGCGACTTTGAGTTGATCTGCGGCGAAGATCCCTATGCCGACGAGCCCCGTGACGACCTGTTGCTGCCTTGGCTGAGACCGGCCCGCTTGAGTTGATTCTCTCTGTCTGGAGACCCCGATGAACCCCACCATCACGTCCGTCCCGGGTGTGCTCGCCGGCCACTTCACCCACGCCTCGGGCACGTCGGGCACCACGGCGGTGTTGTTCCCTGACGGTGCTGTGGCGGGCGGCTTTGTGCCGGGCAGTGCCCCGGGCTCTCGGGAGCAGGGGGTGCTGGATCCCCGCCACCTCGCCGACCGGATCCACGGCGTCTGCCTCAGCGGGGGCAGCGCCTTCGGGCTCTCGGCTGCCGATGGGGTGATGGCGGTGCTGGAGACCCGGGGCATTGGCTTTTTGGTCGGTGAGCACTGCATTCCCATTGTGCCTGCGGCCATTCTCTTCGACCTGCCGGTGGCGACCGCACGGCCGGACGCGTCGTGGGGAAGAGCGGCGGCGAAAGCGGCGTCGACCGCACCCCTGCCATCGGGCCGGGTGGGCGCCGGGGCGGGTGCGCGGGTGGGCCTCGCGTCGGGAACGGCGTCGCCGGGGGGCTCGGGGTGTGCCGCGCGCAGCATCGGGGCCGTTCGCGTGGGTGCCGTCGCGGCGGTTAACGCCTTTGGCAGCGTGTGGGACCCGGCGCGGGCGGCCTGGGTCGTCGGTGGGCCGCCGGTGTTGGGTGGGGAGGCCGCCGCAATGGGCCACACCACGCTGGTGGTCGTGACCACGGACCATCCCCTCGACAAGGCGGCGTGTGGGATCGTGGCCCGCATGGCGTCGGCGGGCCTCGCGCGCACCCTCGTGCCGGCGTTTGCGCCCATCGACGGGGACACCATCATCGTGGCCAGCACGGGCGGTCCCGGTCGGCCCTCAGCGGGGATGCTGGGCCACCTGGGGTATGTGGCCGCAGAGGTCGTCGCTGAGGCGGTTCTCGACGCGGTCCATCCCGGTCGTGGTTGAAGCCGGGGGGGCTACAGCGCCATCGCACCGACTGGTTCTCCACCCGCCGTGAGCCACATCCCCAGCACCGGTGCCGGGTCGGTGTCGGTGGACACAAAGTCCTCGTCCAAGGTGGCCCCGTAGGTGCCGTCCTGCTGGTCTTCCAGTGCGCCGGAGCGGGTGGAGTTCTTCTCGAAGATGTCCGTCAGACGCCAGCTTCCTGCATCGGCCGTGTCGTCTGCGTAGATGCTCACTTCCGCCTTGCTGTCCGGTCCGCCGGCCGACATGCCGCCCCCGTACGACGCACCGTGGCCGCCGGACCCATCGGGGCTGCCGGCGCGGTCCCCGACGATGGGAAACGCCAGAAACACCATGCTCGTGGGCCCATCACAGGGCACTCCTGCGTCGCTGACCCCCACCGTGCCGCCAAAGAAGACGTCTTCGTCTTCGCTCCCGGTTCGGTCCAGGTTCCACCCACCCCCGAAGGTGTTGGTCGCCACATCCCACGTCGCCAGTGCGATCTCGTCGGCCGGGTCCGCGAAGAAGGAGGAGCTGCTCACCTCGAAGGTCCAAGTGTCGCCTTCGCAAGTGGCGTCCTCGAAGCGGGCGTCCACGTCGGTCTCGTAGCCCGTGACCCCCTTGAGCACGCTGTCGAGCCCCGGTGGGAAGCCACCTTCGCCGTCCTTGTCGCCGTCCTTGCAGCCCCCAAGAAAGAACAGTGAACAGGTCAGACCGACAACGAGATGGCGAGACAGTGTACGCATGAGGTCCGTCCAACAGCAGGGGGAGTGCCGGGTTTGCGTCGGCCCACACTCTTGGCGTGAGGCACGTTGGAGCGGTCGCGCGACGCTGGGCTCGCTTCTACCATGGGGTGGGGGCTGCCGGTCTCAGAGACCGCTGCGTGGGTGCAGCGTCGCGGTTCGTGTTGAGTCTTCGGGATCTGCCGCCCAGGGGACGGGCCGGCCGCTCTCCAAACAGGGGGCACAGCGGGCGGCCCGGAACGGCGCAGACATCGCTATTCAGGGCGTGGGCGCCGGTGGCCACCAGCTCACGAGCACCAACGTGCGGCGGTCGGCCCGGTCGGGGCAGCAGCCCAGCTCCAGCTTGCCGGGGGCACCGGCCATCTCGACGAAGTCCCACTTCTTGCGGGCGCCCGTGTCGGTCTGCTCGAAGCCCTTGGCGACGGCCTGGTCTTGGAGTGCGGCCCACCCGGCTTGGGCGTCAGCCTTGTTCTCAAAGACCACATCCACGGAAACTTGGGACGACGTCTGGGCGCTGGTGATGTGGCCCACCTCGCCGATCGCGGCCACGTCCAGGGGGAAGCCATCGGGGAGGGTGTCCAGCTCGTCGAGGCTCATGCACGAGGCGCAGCCAGCGAGGGACAAGGCGCCGCTGATCAGCAACAGCACGGGGAGGACACGGGGCATGGGGCAACTCCGGGGGCTGGGCTCGGGTCCAGAGGCGGGGCGGCCCTGCATACCGGCTTGGTCCGTCCCCGGTCCAGTGCGGGGCGGCTTCGGGGGCCACGTTAGCGGACCGCCTGCCCCGAGGACCCCCATGCGCCTGTGCCCCCCATTGCCCCTGGTCACCCTGCTTCCCTTGCCGTTGGTGTGGGTGGTGGCCTGCCAGCCAGCGGTCGTGCCGGAGGTGCCCGCGACCCCGGCTGCTCCCGTCCGTGCGGTGGAGTCGGCGGTGCTCCCGGCGGCGTCTCAACACGGTCTCGCGGTGCGCCATGACCTGCGCTTCGACGCAGCCAATGCCCACATGATTGACGTGGAGATGGCCATTCCCGAGGATCACGGCGCGACCCTGGAGCTGTGGATGCCCACGTGGACCCCGGGGTCCTACCTGATCCGTGAGTACGCCCGAAACATCGAGTCGCTGGAGGCGCGGGGGCCGGACGGCAAGCCCCTGTTGGTGCAGCGAACCGCCAAGAACCGGTGGGTGGTGGACGGGGCGGAGGGGGCGGTGGCGGTGCACTACCGGCTGTACGCCAACGAGCCGCGGGTGCAGGCCAGCTATGTCGATGGGGACGGTGCCATCATCAACGGGGCCTCGCTGTTCTTGGCCTTGGCGGACGACCGAGTGCGGGCCCAGCGCGTGGTCGCGCACTTGCCCAAGACGTGGGGGGGCGGCTGGACGGGCCTGGATCGCAGCGCCGGCGGCGGACCCACGGACTGGACCGCAGCCGATCTGGATGAGCTCATCGACTCGCCCATTGTGTTGGGCAATGCAGAAGTGACCACGTTCGAGGCGGGTGGGGCCCCCCACCGGTTTGTGTTGATGGGCAACACCGCGGGCTGGGATCTGGACAAAGTCACGGCCGATGTGGCGGCCATCACCCGCACCACGCAGGCCCTTTGGGGGAATGTGCCCTACGCCGAGTACACCTTCTTGAATGTGGCGAACAACACAAGGGGTGGACTGGAGCACCTCGACTCGACGCTGATGATGTCGGCAAACCGGGTGATGGGTGACCCCGAGACCTACCAGTCGTGGCTGGGGCTGGTGTCTCACGAGTTCTTCCACACCTGGAATGTCAAGCGCTTGCGCCCGGCACCCCTGGGGCCCTTCAACTATGAAGCCGAGGTCTACACCCCGAGCTTGTGGGTGGCAGAAGGGCTGACGTCCTACTATGACGACCTGTTGCTGGTGCGCGCGGGCTTGATGGACGAGAAGGCCTACCTCCAGCGCATCACCGACCAGATCGGCAAGCTGTCCGAGACCCCCGGGCGCACCGTCCAGACCCTGGAGCAAGCATCCGCGGATGCGTGGATCAAGCACTACCGACGGGACGAGAACAGCGTAAACACCGCCATTTCTTACTATGTCAAAGGCATGGCGGTGGGCTTTGTGCTCGACGCTCGGATCCGTGCCGCCACCGAGGGGCAGAAGAGCCTGGACGACGCCCTGCGGTTGGCATGGACCCGCCACAGCGGGGAGCGGGGCTTCACGCCGGCCGAGCTGGAGACCGTGCTGCGCGACACGGTGGGACCCGACGAGGCCGCCGCGCTTCAGGCCTTTTTGGACCGGGCGCTGCGCACGACCGAAGAGCTGGACTACACGCCGGCGCTCGACTGGTTCGGGCTGAAGCTGGTGTCTCCGGACGACAAGGGTGAGGACGACGAGACCTCAGATGAAGGGGAGGCGCCTGAGGACGGGGCACCCACCCCGGGATGGATGGGGGAGGAGACCCGCAACGACGGCGGGCGCGTGGTCATCTCGACGCTGCAGCGGGGCACACCGGCGATGGATGCCGGGCTGTTGGTGGGCGACGAGCTGGTGGCCGTGGACGGCTTCCGCGTGCCCAAGGACGGTCCTGCGGTGCTGATGAAGGAGCACCGGCCGGGCCAGACCGTGGTGGTCACGGTGAGCCGCGCGGGGCGGCTGCGCACGGTGGCGGTGGAGCTTGGCGAAGCGCCGGCGCCGACCATGGTGCTCAAGGTGGATCCGGAGGCCACCGCCGAGGCCGTGGCCCACAGAGCGGCATGGCTGGCGCGGGTGCCCTGAGGCGGCGACCCTCCCTCCGAGGTCTGGCCTGCAAGATGGCGTGTTGATGAGCTCTCTGGACGACGGCCTGCGCATGTCGACGCATCGGCTGCGCATCTCGACGAATGGCCCCCGTGCCCGCTGCGCCGGCTTGGCGAGGTGGCAGTGTTCATGGGGGACTTGGGCGGGTGACCGTGCGGCTGGATGCGCATTCTTTGCGCGCATATGCGCAAAATGCCTTGTGGTAGGGTGTTCTCGGCGATTGAGGTCATAGGCTGTGGGCGTCCTGAGCAGCCCGAAACGGTGCTGCGGGGACGGACGCCACACGCCAAGGACCGATCATGACCCGCCGCATCCAGCTCCTCTTCTTCCTCACGTCCACCCTCAGCCTCGCCGCCTGCGAGCTCAAAGACGAGGGCATCGGCGACTCCGGCTCCGCGGACGGTGCCGATGGCAGCGACGGTGCCGATGGCAGCGACGGTAGTGACGGTGCCGATGGTGGTGACGGTGCCGATGGCGGCGACGGTGCCGATGGCGGCGACGGCGCGGATGGCGGCGACGGCGGGGGACCGGTCGATGCGGACGGGGACGGCGTTGCCGACGACACCGACTGCGACGACGCCAACCCCAATGTCTACCCCGGTGCGACGGAGCACTGCGACCTCATCGACAACGACTGCGACGGTGCGGTCGACGGCCCCGGCCTGGTGACTTGGGCAGCGGACGCGGTCTACACCGACCTCACCGCGACCTTTGCGGCTGGCAGCGCGAGCAGCCCGGTGGCCTGGGCGGCGCCGAGCTACGGCGAGCTCACGTTCTGTCCGGGGACCTACTATGGAAACCTGAGCAGCATCCACGACTGGCTCAATGTCTATCCCACTGGCGAAGTGACCATCGATGGCGGGCGGGCCGGCAATGTCATCAACATCGACGACGGCGCGACCTTGTTGAGCGTGGGGGCCATCACGCTCCAGAACGGCAGTGACGACACCGGCGGGGGCATCTCCTGCACCGGGGGCACGGTGTTCCTCGACTTCACAGCGCTCAACAACAACACCGCGACCACGGGCGGTGGCGGTGCCCTCGCGGCCCGGGACTGCGCGGTGACCATCCAGCAGGCCACCTTCGACAACAACTCATCGACCACCGACGGCGGCGCCATCCACATCACGGGGGGCACCTTCTACGCCGAGTATCCGAGCATCACGAACAACCACGCCGACATGCTGGGCGGGGCGATCAACATCCAGACCACTGAGGCCAGCGGACCGGCCACGGTGGAGATCCAGGGTGGGACCATCTCCGGCAACTCCGCGACCTATTGGGGCGGTGCGACCAACATCCTTGTGGGTGCGGAAGGCGCCACGGTCCACATGTTCGCCGACATGACCAACAACAGCGTGAATTCGTCGGCCGAGGGCGGCGGGGCGCTGGAGTTCGTCAACGTGGCGGGTGCCGATGCATCGGCGACGGTGGTGCTCATGGGGGGTGACTTCGGTGCGGGCTCCACGGCCAACACGCCCCACGATGTGGCGTTCCCCGAGGGCGCACCCTTCGATCTGGCCGGATCGGTGTCGGAGGTGGAGTGCACCATCAGTGGATGCATCGTGGTCACGCCATAGCACGGGATTCTCGGGAAGTCGCCCAATCCCGTGCGTCCACTTGCTGGCGGGCTGCGGCACGCGCAGCACTGCAAGCGTGCGGAGTCTGATCCAGCTCGTGTGAATCAGACTCAGCGCGCAGGGTGCGCACTTCGGACGAGGGGAACGTCGCGCACCGCGGTCGGTCCCGCTGCAGCGGCGGGCCCCTCGTCCCCGGTGTCGGGGAGCCGGGGTGTGCAGAGCGCAACCCCCAAACGCAAGAACCCCCGCTGACCCAGGTCACCGTCGAGGACGGGACCGCAGGCAGCGGGGGAACCGCGAAGATGCTGGAAGATCAGGCGTCGTCGCGGGTGGCTGCCGTGAAGTTGCCGGTCTTGGCGACGGCGGCGATGATCGCGTCGGCGCTGGTCTTGGCGGCGTCGAAGCGCACGTCAGCCTTGCCGGTGGGGTCGACCGTGGCGGCCTTCACACCGTCGATGCCGAGCAGCGCGGCGTGGGCGCTGGCAGCGGTGCCACCACAGTGAACGCCGGAGACGGTCAGTGCGAGGGCGGTGCCGTCGACGGCCTTGAGGTCGGTCGCTGCGGCGGACTTGGCGGCCTTGTCGCAGGAATCGCAGGCCGCGCCGCCACAGGCAAGAGCGACGCCGAGAGCGCTGGTGGCCACGAACAGAACGATAGAGCGGAAGATCATGGGTCTCTCCAGAAAGTAGGGCCCGAGCTTCGAGCAAGGTCAGGCTACCCCGAGATGCCGGGGAGTGCCCAGGGTTTGCAGTGGATGCATGCGCCGGCGCAATTCGTGGGTGAACTGCGCGGTCACGCCAACTAGGGGGCGTCTGGGGTGAGCGTTGCCCGCCAGCAGATCGCCAGCCGGTGGCGGGGGGAGGGCGCGGTGGTCCAGAAGCGCCACTCATCGACCCCTTCGTCCACCCCCGGGCGAACCCGCAGCGCCGGGGGCCCGCCGTGGATACGGACCTGATCGCTGGGGGCGAACCAGCGATCCGCCACCGCGAGCGTGCCCGCCACCAGATCGGTCGACTCAACGTCAATGCCGACAGCTGCGCCATTCCCGATGGCAGTGGCCACCAACCCCAGGGTGTGGCTGAGGTTGAAAGACAGCCCCGTGGCCCGCTTGGCGTGGCGTCGACGTACTCGAGCAGTGAGACCACCGTGCCATCGACCACCCGCACCACACTCGCGAGGTCCAGGCTGAACTCCCGGCCGGTCGTCTTGACCCGGCACACCTCACGGCTCTGCACCAGCACCGTCTCGCCGTCGAGGCACGGATGCACGGTGTGGATGCGGTTCTCCAAGTAGTCCCGTGCGTCGACACAGCCGTCCACGAAGCGCCCGAGGTCTGCTGTGGCCACCCCGGCGCGGCTCAACTCAGGAATGCGACGAGGTGGTCGGGAACGTTGTCTACCACCATCAACGCCCGGTCGGTCGACGATAGATGGTTGCGCTGCAGCGTTTGCGTCGGTTGCCCCGTCCTCATCGCAAGCACCACACTCGGTGGGGGTGCTCCCGTGGCTTCAAGCGTTCTCTATGCCCAGACGCGAGGTGCTCAACATATCTAAAATACGTAGATATGCTTGCGTCGGGACCACGGGATGGTGCAGGTCGCCTGCAAGCCCCGCCTCGGGCCCTGCGTTGTGGGCCGGCCGGGTGCCATGGCCCGCGCGGGGGCACCGCCGCTACTGTGCGGATGCCAGCACCGCATCGATCAGCACGCACAGGTCTTCGCGTGTGAACGGCTTCTGGAGAAACGGGAGCTCCGGGGCCTGCTCGGGGCGGTACTCATCGGGGGCGGCGCCGGACATCAAGATCATGCGGCTGGCGAGGGCGGGCCGTTCTTGGATGGCGCGTTGGGCGAGCTCCCAGCCGGTCATGCCCGGCATCATGATGTCGGAGATCACCACATCGAAGGAGCTGCCCAGCAAGGTGGCCAGCGCGGCCTCGGGTTCATTGTGGACGGTGCAGTCAAACTGGCGGCGCAGCATCATCGAGACCCCACGGGCGACGCGGGCGTCGTCGTCCACAATGAGCACCCTGGGCAGCGCATCCGGTGCGGCTTCTTGCGGGCTGATGGACTCTCCCGGGGGGAGCCTCAGCCGAAAGACCGTGCGGCCGGGCCGGCTGTCGACAGAGAGGTCACCACCGTGATCACGGACGATGGTGCGGCAGATGTGCAGCCCCATTCCGTGGCCGATGCCGAGCGGCTTGGTGGTGAAGAAGGGCTCAAAGATGCGAGTGTGAAGCTCCGGTGGCACGCCGGTTCCGTTGTCCCGCACTTCCACGATGATGTTGCCGTCTCGGTCGGTGAACGTCGCCATCCGCACGTCGGCGCTGGACCCTGCGCTGACGGTGGCGTGGTGGGCGTTGGTCAGCAGGTTCATGAAGACCTGGATGAGCTCGGAGGAATTCCCACGGATGCGTGCGGTCGGGGCGTGGGTGCAGAGCACCGGCCGACAGCCGTCTTTGGTGAATTCGTGGCGGGTCATGCTCACCGCGGTCGTCGAGGCCTCGGCGATGTCGAGGAGCTCCAGCGTGTGCGCGTCCTGAGGGCCATTGGTGAGTGTGCGCAGGTCGCCAACGATGCGCTTGACTTGGTTGACCCCGTGACGGCAGTCGACGAGGGTGGCCTGGGCATCCTCAATGAGGTCGTTCTTTGAGTTGGGCCGCAGGGCGTCGATGAGCTCAGCCAGCGACTCAATGCCGGCCATGAGGTACTGCAGTGGGTTGTTGATCTCGTGGGCGATGCCGGCCGCGAGGTTGGTGATGGACGCGAGGCGCTCGGACTCCTTGACCTCCAGCAGCATCCTTCGTTCGTCGGTGAGGTCCTGAAAGATCCCGATGATGGCGATGGTCCGGCCTGTGGCGTCGACCTCGGCCACGCCCCGGGAGCGGACCAGCCGCTCTTCACCGTCCGTGCGGATGATGCGCTTCTCGAACTCAAAGCTGCCCCCGCCCGATGCGACTTTGCTCACCGCGGCTTCGACGTCGGCCCGATCTTGGGGGTGGTACACATCGATGGCGTGCGCCAGTGATGGCCCCGAGCCGTCGGGATCCATCCCGTGGATGCGGAAGGTCTGGGGGCTCCAGTGCAGCGTGTCGGCGACGAGATCAACCCGCCAGTGGCCGATGCGGGCGATGTCGCCGGCGAGCTGGAGCAGGTGGTGGTACTCCGCGAGGCGCTGTTCGTTTGCCACGCGGCGGGTGACGTCCCGCGCCAGTGCGTACAGCACGCCGTTGTGCGACCGTCCCGCCCACTCCAGGTGGACCAAGCCGCCGGTCTTGGTGAGATACCGATTGACGAAGCCTTCCATGGGCTCGCCGGTCGCGAGCACCGACATCACTTGCACGGTGCGGTGCCGGTCGTCGGGGTGGATGTACTCCAAGACGCTCGTGCCGCCCATCGCGGAGACGGGGTGGCCAAGGAGGTTTTCCCAGGCGGGGTCGAGCCACAAGAAATGACCGGTGGCGGACACATGGCAGAAGTACCCAGGCACCATCTCGACGGTGTGGCGGAGTTCTTCTTCTGTCAGCTTCTTCATGCTGCCTCAGGGTCGGAGCGGCGGCGGTGCAGCGGCACCGGCATCTGGCTCTCGGCGCTCACCAGCGGGGGCAGCGCGTTGGTGGGATTGAGCGCCGTGTTGGGGCTCGGTGGTGGGTGGTCTATCGGTCGGGGCAATCCACAGCCGAGGCGAATCCGGTTGAGTTGAGCCCTCGAGTTGTGCTTGCCGCAACCCGCCAGCACAGGGAGAGACGGGTCGGTCTCGAGAGACTCGGCCCGGGCCACACTCCCGGCGTCAGGCTTGCGGCGGACAGCGGTCTGAATGGGGCGGGAAGCTCGGGGACACGAGGGGATCTGCGGCGTTGGCCGCGCAGACCGGCTACCCCGGGCGCCCTGCGACTGGAGGATGCTGTGACAACTCTTGCTGTTCTTGGCTGTGGAACGATGGGCCGGGCCATTGTGACCGGGCTTGTGGAGGCGGACGTGCTGCCGGCTACGCAGGTCATCGCATCGGTCCGCAGGGCCGAGACAGCGGTCCGGCTGCGGGCAGATCTGGGCATTGAGGTGGTGACCGACAACGTCGAGGCCGTGGAGCGGGCCGACATTGTGGTGTTGGCGGTCAAGCCCCAAGTTGCGCGGGAGGTGCTGTCGGACCCCTACCTGCAGTCGGCGATGGAGAATCGTCTGTTGATCAGCATTGTGGCGGGTGTGCGGTTGTCGCAGCTCGACCGCTGGCTGCCCTTCTCGTCGCTGATCCGGGCGATGCCCAACACGCCTTGCACGATTCGACAGGGCATGACGGTGCTGTCGCCGGGCCCCCGGGTGACCCCGGATCAGGTGTCCTTTGCCCAACAGATCTTCGGGGCGGTGGGACGCTGCCGGGTGCTCGAAGAGCGGTACCTGGATGCGGTGACCGCGCTGGGCGGGTCTGGACCGGCCTTTGCGTGTGTGCTGCTGGAGTCGATGGCGGACGGCGGCGTGATGATGGGCCTGCCGCGGGAAGTGGCGGTGGAGCTGGCCGCCCAGAGCATGCAAGGGGCCGCGCGCATGGTGCTGGAGACCGGGGAGCACCCCGCAGCGCTCAAGGACGCGGTGACGACGCCGGCTGGCTGCACCATCGCAGGGCTGCTCATCCTGGAGGACGGGCGCATCCGGTCCACCTTGGCCCGGGCGATCCAAGAGGCGACCCGGGTCGCCGGCGGACTGGGTCAGGAGTCGAGCTGACCTGGCGACGGGGGGCTGTGGTGCCCCAGCCTTCCCGTTGGCCGGCAACCGGTTAGCCGACCGTCTTCCTGTACTGAATCCCCATTCATCCGCGCGGGGCCCTGCTTCGCGTGCCTGTTTCCGGGTTGGCCATGCATTTTCTCGAAGTCGTCCTCATCCTCGCAGCCGCTGGTGCGGGCGCGTTCTCCGCGGGCAAGATTGCTTGGGAGAACCGACTCAAGCATGTGTGGCCCAAGCGGGATCAGATCAAGATCGTGAACCCGTCGGGACTCTGGACCGGCATTGCCGAGGTTGTGTTCCAGACCAAGGTGATCGCGAACCGGCCGGTGGCAGGCATCTTCCACCTGTTGATCTTCTACGGCTTCGTGATCTTCGGTGCGAAGTCGGTGACCCACTTCTTGAACGGACTGCTGGGTCTGGAGACCCCCATCGGCCTGGGGCCCCTGGACTACGTCATCGACGTGTTCAGCGTCTTGGTGCTCACGGGTGTCGTGTTCATGGCGATTCGGCGCTTCTCGACGATGCGGGACCGGCTGACGCACATGCTCGAGAGCGGCATCGTGCTGTTGCTCATTGCCACGCTGATGATTACTTACCAGATCGAGCGGCCGACCTTTGGCATCGGGCTGGAGCACCTCCAGTCGAGCGTGCCGGCGAAGATCAACTGGTGGGTTCACTTCCTGGTGCTCTGTGGCTTCCCCAGCCTGATCGCCTTCGGCAAGCACTTCCACTTGGTCGTGGGCCCGGTGAACGTGGTGCTCAAGCACATGACCGAGGTTCCCAGCGACCGCCCGGTCTCCGGCAATGACCTCGACATGGGCGACGACGACTCCCCCGAAGAGTTCATGGATCAGGAGCTCGCCCGTGTGGCGATGCCCAACGGCGTGTCGGACTTCTCGTTCCACACCTTGTTTGATCCCGCGGCATGCATCGAGTGCGGACGCTGCAATGATGCGTGCCCGTCGGCCGCGGCCGGGCTCAAGCCCCGGGAACACTTCGTGTTGGCCTTCCGCAACCCGGCGACCAACGCCGATGAGCTGCAGGAATTGGCCCCGCCCGACATCGTCGCGACGTGCACCCAGTGCCGGGCATGCGACACGGTGTGCCCTGTCGGAAACCGGCCCAGCATGGCGGGTCTCGAGCTTCGGGGTCGCCTGACCGCCGAGGGTGTCTACCCGCCCCGTGCGCTCAAGAAGGGCGGCAACGACCCGGTCGAGTCCTCGGGCAACATCTTCGGTCTCGATCCCGATGAGCGCGAGCGCTTCATCACCGAGAACAACCTGCCCATCTTCGATGCCGACGAGCACGACATGCTGTTCGTGCTGGGCTGCCAGGGCGGGTACTCCCCCGAGGTCCAGCCGGTGGTCGTGGCGACGGCGCGGTTGTTGGAAGCGGCGGGCATCAAGTACGGCGTGCTGCCCGAAGAGAGCTGCTGGGGTGAAGCGGTGCTTCATGGCGGCGGTCTGATGGAGAACTGGCCCATCTACAAGTCGATGCAGGCCGAGGTGCTGGGCGAGATGCTCGGTGGGGACCACAACAAGCTGATCCTCACGATCTGCCCCCACTGCAAGGACTCCATCCACACCCAGTATGCCCACATGGGCAACGCGTTCACGAACGTGCGCAGCCACATCTCCTACTTCCACCAGCTGCTCAAGGAGGGCCGCCTCAAGGTCACGCCGAAGGCGGCCACGATGGCGGTTCACCACCCCTGCAAGACCATCCACAACGATGAGCAGGGTGATCTGGACGCGCTTTTGGAGTTGGCCGGCATCAAGGGTGAGACCGCGGGCGACAGCCCCGACATCCCCCGCTGCTGCGGTGGTGGTGGGGGTGGCTTCCTCTGGGACAGCCCCGCCAAGGTCAACAAGAGCCGGTTTGAGCAGATCATGGCCGAGACCCAGCTCAAGGAAGTGGCCACGGGTTGCCCGGGCTGCCACCGGATGTTGAACGCGGCACGCACCGAAGACGCCAAGATTGTGGACGTGGCCACGCTGCTTCACGACCGCCTGACGGTCGAGGGTGAAGCCAAGTAGGCGTAGCTGTCGGTGTTCTGAAGTGCCGGGTCCTCCGTGGGCCCGGCACTCTTGCTTCTTGAGCCTCAGAACTTGCCGACGAAGCGCTCCTGAGCGGCGTTCTCGATGGCCCCCGGGCGCGCGCTGCGGACTTGGCGGATCGCACCGGAAGTGTCGATGCCAAGGGTCTTCAGGGCGCATGCGGCGAAGGTGCCGGCCCGACCCAGGCCCCCCCGGCAGTGGAAGACCACCCGGCGGCCGCTGCGGGCCAGGGTGACGGCGGCGTCCACGGTTGCGCGGGCGGTCGATGCATCGGGCACCCCCCCGTCGGGCACGCTGTGGCGAAGCACTGCAATGCCCCGGGCCTCGGCTTCCTGGACGAGGGTGGAGATCTGCAGCCACTCGAGCTCGGCGTCTTCCACAAGGCTGACCAACACGTCGACCCCGTGCCCCTCTCGCAGGCGGTCCAGGTCGGCGGAGAGGTCTCGGGCCCAGGGGGCGCCGATGGTGGAGGGCGCGTGCTTGCCGGGCGCGAAGGTCAGGCCGAGCTTGCCCCCACGGGCGCCGACGTTGGCGGCCCAGGCCACCCGGATGGGGTCCGATGTGCTGGTGCGGGCGCCGGAGCGGGGCGGCGGGGGTGCGGCAGGCACCGTCATCACGTGGGCGAGCAGCCGGGTGGTGGCCCCGTCGATCCGCGCCCGCTGGGGCAGCCCGTCCAGCCACGGTTGGGGCAGCACCGCCATGCCGCCGGCCGCGCCGAGGAACATGCCGGTCAAGCAGGCCACGCTGTCGCTGTCTCCGTCGATTCTGGCGGCCTTCTCGACGGCCAGGGCGAAGTCGTCTCCCCACCGCAGCGCCGCGACGATGCTGAGCCCCAGCGCACTGGGAGAGCGCCAGCCGCCGTCCCCATCCGGGATCGCGGGCTCGTCGAGCCAAGGCAGCTCGGGGCGCTCAGACTGGGCGATGGCCGCCTCGAGTGCATTGACCACCACGTCGTTCTGGCCGGTCCAGCCCCCGCTCTGGAGCTTGCGGATGGTGCGCTGCACAGTGGCGATGTTGAGGGGTGCGCCACACAGCAGGTCCCGCAGCAGCAGGCTGGCCGCGACCGCGGACGCCGGGGCGTTGGGGTGGGCGTGGGTGAGCAGCGCTTGGATCTGGGCGCCCCGCACCAGGGCGGCGCCGTCGAGCACCATGGCCAGTGGCGCAATGCGCATGACAGCGCCACAGCCATCACTCTCGGCGATCCCCGCCGTGCGCCAGTCCCCGGATGCCCGAAAGCGGCGGGCGCCCGCGAGGCAGGTGTTGCCGGGGGCGGTCGAGGGCATCAGCGGGTCGTCGAGCCAGCGCACAAACGCGGCGCCCACCGCGCGCCCGAAGTCGTCGTCCGCCAGCCGTGCCAGACCGGCCGTGCCCAGGCTGTCCAGCGCATCGGCGAGGTAGAGCGCCATGTGGGTGTCGTCGGTCCACATGAAGTCGGCGGACGGGATGACCACCGGGCGGGTGCGCACCCGGGGACCACGGATGAATTCCAGGGAGCGGCCGAACGCATCGCCCACCGCGAGGCCGAGGAAGGCAGCACGGGCGCGGTCGGGGGACATGGACATGGGAACCTCACAGGGGAAGCCAGCGCGAATTACTGTGTCATTGGAACACGAAGGGTAGCGGAGCGATGGCTTCGTGTCAATCTCACACAAATGCACGAGCGTCACTGCCTCGGGGTGGCTCCACCGGCGTGTCCACTGTGTTGGGGAGGGCTTGCGCTGCCCGTGCCGCGGCGCGCTTCTTGACCGACCACGCCGCCCGGCACTCCATGGGACTGGATTCGCCCGGCGCCCGGGCGTCCGCCGGGCAGCGGTCGCACCGGACCGGGGATCGAGGGCGACTGGCATCCCAGCGCCACCATGCCCAGCACTGCCCAAAGTCTGCGCTTCATCCTGCGGCTCCTGCTGCAGCCCCAGAGTGGCGCTGTTTGGGGCATGGTGCAAGGGCTGGGCGGCTTGACCCGGCCTGGGTGTGGGAAAGCCCACAGCTGATCTGGCACACATGCAGATCAGCCCCTGGGGCAGGAGGCCTCCGGGCGCTGTGCGATCTGGATTGTCGGCACGAATCTTGCTTGAGCATGGGTCTCACCGGTGGGGTCCCCCGTGCCCCGCCCGGTCCAAGTTCAATGTGGGAGGCCCCAATGGCCGGCGGAACCGATCCGAAGACAGGCAAGCGAGAGTGGGTCTATGCCGCGAGCGTGAAGGGTCGCTTCCAGCGCCTCCACCGGGCGTCTGGGATCATCCTCAACACACTGCTGTTCGTGACCCCGTGGATCCCCATCGGCGGCCATCCTGCCGTGCAGCTCGACCTGACCAGCCGCCGCATGTTCCTGCTGGGCGCGACCTTCACCCCCCGGGACACCATCTTCCTCGTGTTGATGCTGTTGGGCGCGGCCTTCACGTTGTTCTTCGCGACGGCCCTCTTCGGCCGGCTGTGGTGCGGCTACGCGTGCCCCCAGACCGTGTTTCTCGAAGAATTCATCCGTCCGATCGAGCGCTTCTGGGAAGGCGACCGCGGCAAGCGCATGGCCCTCGACAAGAAGGGCTGGACGGTCGCCAAGGTCGCCCGCAAGGTCGGCAAAATGACCAGCTACGCCGCAGTGGCGGGCATCATCGGCATGGCCATCGTGTCCTACTTCGCGGGTCCGGTGCCCCTGTGGACCGGTACGGCGTCCGCGGGCGCCTACATCGGGGTGTTGGCCTTTGCGGTGCCCCTGTTCATCGACTTCGCGTGGTTCCGCGAGCAGTTCTGCAACTACCTGTGCCCCTACGCCCGCTTCCAGGGCGCCTTGACCGACGACCACAGCGTGGTCATCGAGTATGACACCCCCCGTGGTGAGCCCCGGCTCGGCGGCAAGAAGCGCAAGCTGGCGTTGGCCATCGGCGAAGACACCGGTTCCTGCATCGACTGCAACAAGTGCGTCGCTGTGTGTCCCCAGGGCATCGACATTCGCGACGGGTTCCAGCTTGAGTGCATCAACTGCGCACGGTGCGTGGACGCGTGCACCATCGTGATGGAGAAGAAGGGCGAAGAGTCCCTCGTTCGCTACACCACCATCGCCGAGACCACCGGCAAGGGTCAGCGCTGGCTCCGGCCGCGCACGGTGGGCTACACTGCGCTGCTGACGGGCCTTGCGACCGCCTTCCTGTTCCTTGCGGCCAACCGCCACGGCATTGAAGCCACCGTGAACCGGGCGCCGGGCACGCTGTTTCAAGTCGACGAAGATGGCTGGACCCGAAACACGTTCCTGCTCAACATCAGCAACAACCAGAGCGACACCGCCACCAACGTCGCGGTCACCCTCGACGGCATTGACGGCGCCGAGCTGATCGTGCCCCCCATCACGGTGACGGCCGCGAATTCGGTCAACGTGCCCCTTGTGGTGCGGGTGCCCCCGGGCATGGATGCGGCCCGGACGACCCCCATCCAGATCAAGGTCCGCACCGAGCTCGACACGGTCATCGTCGACACCACCTTCAAGAGCGGCCACTCGCTCACGCTGGAGGGCTGATGCCCATCGCCCACTCTCCCCCCGACGCGCTCACCGCCCAGCACACCCTCGAGGGCCGACGGCTCATGGTGGGCCTGCTGGTGGGCTTCTTCGGGATGATGCTCATCGCCAACGCCGCGGTGCTTTGGTTTGCGATGGACAATGCCCCTGAAGTGGAGCCCACCTACGCCCAGGATCGGCGCTGAGTCATGGTTCATGTCCTGCCGTGCACCCACTGTGGCACGCCGATGGAGGCGCCGGCCACCCACGAAGAGGGGGCCCCGCTCTACTGCTGCCACGGCTGTGAGTTGGCGGCACAGATCATCCAGGATGCTGGACTGGGGCGGTATTACGCCGACCGGGAGCAAGCGGGGAACCGGCCGGTGGCGCCCCCCGGAGCGGGCTGGGATCGGGTGGAGCAACGGGCCGCTGCCGATGGCTCGGTCGAAGCGGACTTGCGCATCGATGGGCTGAACTGCGCGGCCTGTGTCTGGGTGACTGAGCGGGTGATGGAGCGCACGCCTGGCGTGGTGGCGGCCCATGTGTCGTACGCCAGCGGTCGCAGCACGGTGCGGTGGGACCCCGATGTTGTTGATCTCAACGGTATTCTCGGCCGGGTCAGCAACCTGGGCTACCGGCCTCGGGCCTTGGATGTGGAGCGGGCGCCGGACCGAGACCTCATGTTGCGGCTGGGCGTGGCGGTCTTTGGCATGACCAACGTGATGATGGTCGCGGTCAGTGTGTATCTGGGCTGGCTTCAGGGCATGGACCCGCTGTTTCAGACCCTGTTTCAGTGGACGTCTCTGTTGCTGGCCACACCCGTGGCGCTGTGGTCAGCAGCCCCGTTCTACCGGGGCGCGGTCAACGGACTGCGGATGGGGGTCCTGCACATGGACCTGCCCGTCAGCCTGGGGATTGGCTTTGCCTATGCCCACGGGGTTGTGGCCACGCTGTTGCACGAGGATGGCTACTTCGACTCGCTCACGATGCTGGTGACCTTGTTGTTGGTCGGCCGGATCGTGGAGCAGCGGGGACGGCGGCGGGCGGCAGATGCGGCGACGGCGCTGGCGGCACAAGCCCCCCGGAGTGCCCGCTGGGAGCATGAAGGCGAGCTGGTCGAGGTGGATCCCGCCGAGCTCGCGGTGGGTGACCGCATCCGGGTCGCCGGGGGCGAGGAGATCGCGGCGGATGGTGTGGTGGTGGAGGGCCAGGGCCGCGTGCAGATGGCCCTGCTGACCGGCGAGAGCGAGCCGGTCTGTGTGGCGGTCGGGGATGGTGTGGTGACCGGGGGGGTGTTGGAGGACGGCAACCTGCTGGTCGAAGTCCGGGCCACGGCCGATGAGTCGGTGCTGGCACGCATGGCGGAAGGGCTCCGGGTTGCGGCGGACCGACCGGTGGACCCGGGGCTGGCCGATCGCTTAGCGCCCTGGTTCACGGGGGTGACCCTCGCTGTGGCGGTCTTGGCGACGGCGGGCTGGTGGTGGTTGGTGAACCGCGAGACTGCGCTGAGCGTGGGCATTGCGGTGCTGGTGGTGGCCTGCCCCTGCGCCTTGTCGCTCGCCCGTCCGCTGGCGCTGTCGGCGGGCTTGGGCGCTGCGGCGCGCCGAGGCCTGCTGTTCCGTTCCGGGGACGCCTTGCTCGCTCTGAACACCATCGACACGGTGGTCTTGGACAAGACAGGCACCGTCACGGGCGGGCGTCCGGAGGTGGTCGAGGCCGATGACCGCATCTTGCGCATCGCGGCGGGCATCGAGCGGGCCAGCATCCATCCGGTGGCACGGGCCATCGTGGACGCGGCGGTCGCCCGGGGCATTGCGCTGCCGCTGGGCATGTCCCTCCAAGAGACCGCAGGCGAGGGCATCTCGGGGGTGGTCGATGGCCAGCGCTGGAGCCTGCGCAGCGCTGGTGCGGGCGAGGTGGGGCTGTGGGATGCCCAGAGTGTGCTGCAGGGCACCATCCGGTTGCGGGACACGGTCCGTGCGGACGCGGCGCGCTGTGTGGCCCAGCTCCAGGCGGCGGGGCTCGACGTGGTGCTGCTGACCGGTGACCACGATGCGGTGGCGAACCGGATTGCCCGCGAGACGGGCATCCAGACTGTGCTCGCGGGCTGTCGGCCCGCCGACAAAGTGGCGTGGATCGAGGCTGCCCAGCGGGACGGGCGCACGGTGTTGTTTGTGGGCGATGGACTCAACGATGGGCCGGCGCTGGCGGTCGCGGACGTGGGCCTCGCGATGGGCAGCGGCGCGGCCAGCTCGGTGCTGGTGGCCGATGCGGTGGTGGCCCACCCGGCGCTGGGCCCGGTGGTGGCGGGCATCCGGGCGTCCCATGCGGCGGACCGCGCCATGCGCCAGAACCTGCATCGCAGTGTGGCCTACAACATTCTTGCCGTCTTCGGTGCGGTGCTGGGTCTCGTGAATCCCCTAGTGGCGGCCATTCTGATGCCGCTATCGAGCGCCCTGGTGGTCATCGGTGCGCTGTCTGTGGAGCGCAGTGTGCGCCGCGCCGAGACCCAAGCGTCTGTTGTGCTCCCGGTCCATGCGACGACCGATTCGGTCGCACTCGCCGCTCGCTGAGGTCCCCATGAACGCCGTGTTTGTTCTGCTTCCGGTGGCTCTCGCGATGGGCGCTGTCTTCGCTTGGCTCTTCATGCGTGCCGTGAAGGATGGTCAGTTTGATGATGCAAGCTTGGATGATGCCGCGGAGCGCATTCTTCACGACTGATGGGGCATGGCCACCGAAGTGACCGGCCGCTGCAGATGCCGATGGGATCGACCTTACAGCTGCTTTCGATTCTGCACAGGGGGGGACGTGGTCTGCTATGACAAGTGCGCCCTGTGTGGGTGCATTGTCCCAAGTCTGGAGCGGTCATGTCTGCAGTTCGATTCTTCCTTCCGTTTGTCCCTGCCCTGTTGCTTGCGTGTGGCGACAAAGAAGCGTCCAATGACCGCTACGAAGAAGGTGTGGAAGCCGGTCGGGAAGCGGCGGAGGCCGAGTTTGCAGACCGCTTGAGTGTGGTGGAAGCCCAGCTTGCGGCGCTGGAGTCCAGCGACCCCTCGGCGATGGTGGCCGACCACGACGCTCGCCTTGCCGAGATTGAGGGTGCCTACCTGTCCGCAGCCGATCTGGATGGGCTGGCCACCGAGAGCTGGGTGGTGTCTCAAGACTACGGCAGCACGGCCGCTGTGGGCGCCAACAGCGACGCGATCGCGGGGTTGCTCGCCACCGTGGCGACCACCGATGACTTGTCGGACTTCCTGACGGCGGCCGACTTGTCGGGGTATGCCACCGAGGGTTGGGTGTCGTCCCAAGCGTACCTGACGTCCAGTGCGTTGAGTGGCTACGCAACCCAGAGCTGGGTCAGCGCCCAAGGCTATAGCACCACCCCTGGCGTGGAAGACCTCGACAGCTACGTCACGGTCGACACGGCGACCGACACCATCACGTTCACCAGCGCCAACGTCCACATCCGCAACGGTCAAGGCACGTCTTCTCCCTCATCGCCGAACGGACTGGGCAACCTGATCATTGGCTATGACGAGGACGACGGCGACACCAAGACGGGCAGCCACAACATTGTGGTGGGCCCCTACCACACCTACACAACGGCCAGCGGCCTTCTTGTGGGCTACGACAACGAGCTGAGTGTGGACGCATACTGGTCTTCGGCGCTGGGCCTGATCAACGCTGTGACGGGCCAGGGCAGCACCATCACCGGCGGCCGCAACAACGAGGCGTCGGGCGCCGTCGCGACGGTCCACGGCGGCTATGCCAACCTGGCCAGTGGCTATGGGGCGGGCGTGGCGGGCGGCGAGCTCAACGAGTCGTCCGACAACTATGCGGTCGTCGTGGGTGGATACGACAACACCGCAGGCACTGGCCACGGTGTGTTGTTGGGTGGGTCTTCAAACGCCACCTCGGGCGGGTACAGCATCGCTCCCTGAGCGAAGCGACTGCTCAGCGGCCACCTGAGCATCCCGGTTGGGTTCGGCTCAGGTGGCGGCTGCGGCGACCCGCATCACACTGGCGAACATGCCGCCCACATTGGTGTTTCCATCGCGTCTAAGACCGCTGCCCGCGCAAGTGGCCGGGTCAGGGTGCCTTCGCCGATGATGACGGTCTTCGCCCGCGCCACCGGAGGCAGCGCGTCGGGCGCCCCGCAGGTGTCCAGGTCCCACACGATGAGGTCGTAGCGCTCGTGGGCGTCCGCCATCGGTCCCAGGTCCTCGACCGAGGGCACGGTGTCAATCTCGGCGGCCTCGGGAATCAGGGCGCGCAGCTCGTCGGCCAGGTCCGCCGGCCCCACCACGACCAGGCGTCCCCCGCACACTGCCCAGGCCGCCCCATCGGACGGCGGAATGGTGTCTTCGTGCGCCGATGGCAAGGTCACCCGGGCCCGCGTGCCCCGTCCCGCCGCCGTCTCAAACGCGAGGGTCGCCGCGCACTCCTCCAGCACCGTCTGGACGAGAAAGAGCCCCAGTCCAGTGCCTTCGCCATGCGGCCGGGTGGTGAAGAAGGGCTCAAACATCCGGGCCTGGACCTCTGGCGAGATGCCGACGCCAGTGTCCTCGATCTCAATCCAGCCTGCACCGTCGGTCCGAGTGCCACCGCGAACCGTGATCTGTCCGCCGTCTCTGCACGCCCGCACCGCGTTGTCGAGCAAGCTCTCAAAGACCAGCTGCAGCCGCCCTGCCACCCCGAGCACCGGCGGCAGGTCCATGGATTGCACGTCGATGGTGGTGGTCGCCGCCAGGCCGGCGGACACGCTGCGCACCGCCCGCTCGATGACGGCATCCAGCTCGGTCCAGGTGGCCTGTTCCCCACTGGGCACAGCGATCTCAGCGAGGGTCGTGGCCACGCCCTGCACGTACTGAAGCCCCGAGCTCATGGCCCCCAGCAACCGTGAGACATCCACATCGTCCGGCGCGGCTTCGTGGACCAGCTCACCCAGCAGCTCGTGGTTCATGGAGATGCTGGTCATCGCGTTGTTCAAGGTGTGGGCGAGTCCGGCGGCGAGTCCCCCCACTGCAGCGATGCGCTCCGCCCGGCGCACGTGTCGCAGGCCCCGCTGCCGCTCGCCGTCTTCTTCCAAGAGCAGCACCACCAGCTCCACGCGGCCATCACCGTCGGGAGACTCCGGGGCGCGGATGGGCACAAGCTTGGCCACCACGCTGATGGAGACCTGCTGGGTGCCGGTGCCGGGACTCTGCCGCAACCGCAGGTTGAGCGGCGTCAGGACCACGGTCTCGCCGGCGAGCGCGCGGGGCAGGGCGCGGGCGTTGACCAGCGTGCGGCCGATGGGGGGCATCCACCCTTCGAGGTGGCTCGACTCGCCGAGGTCTGGGCGGGGGTAGCCCCGGGCGCGGGCAATGTTGTGGTGAGACGCCAGCACCCGTCCGTCGGTCGACAACACATGCAGATCGCACGGCAAGTGGTCGAGCAGCCGCTCCGCGCTGGCAGGCGGCGGCTCGGGGACTTCGAGGGCTTCGGGGACCTCGGGGACACCGGGCGGGGGCGTCGTGTTGAGCCCGCTGATGCGTCGACCAAGGCCCCGGGTGATCACCACCAAGCCCAAGCCCAAGGCCGTCACCACCACCGCCCCGAGCAATGCGCCCGGCAGCGTGGGGGTGTTGAGCAGGAACCGATCGGCCGCCAGCGCTTGGGCCAAGCCCACCGACACCACCGCGCCGCACCCGCTGATCAACAAGGCGACCGTCTGGATGGTCGCGAGTGTGCCCGCGGCCTGGGCCAGCTCATGCGTTGGGGTCTCCATTGGGTTGGAACCAGTGGACTGGGTTGGACGTGGCGTCACGCAGGTTCCAAGTGGAATGACCGTTTATCGGAGGTGGACGAGGCTGGCCGATACTTGCCCACGTGGTCGGGCCTCGTCCACCGGGTTTGCTCAGGCGCGGTGTTGCAGGGCGTTTCACCAAGGTCGGGCGTTTCCCCGACCACCGGCGCGCGGGCCGCACCAAGCGGTGGTCAGTCCAGCAGCGAGCCCGGTGTCGCTTCGCCGTGCACGAGCTCCGCCACCTTCGCCAGCGCGATGGCCCCGTGGCCAGGAATGTCGATGCGCACGGTGGGATCGGTCGAGTACAGCGGCAGGCCCCCGACTGACCGGTCGGGGTTCGCGAAGCCGGACAGCTCGGGGTCTCCTGCGCGGTACTGGCTCTGCATCAAAAACGCCGCACCCATCGTGGCACTGTGACCGTAAACATCGATGCGTGCGTCATCTTGGACCAGCTCGGCCATGCGGTACGCATCCACCACGGCTTCCAGCTTGATCGTGGAATTCCAGTTAGGGGCGCCCGAGCCGTTGTTGGGCGTGAAGCCGCCCCGCCAGCCGCAGCTCTCGGTGATGACACCGGGCTCTCGGTCGCTGTATTGGCCGGCCACCACTTGGTCGGCGACCCAGAAGATCAGCTCGGGAATCCAGTCTTCCTCGACTTCTTGGTACAGCTCCACCAGCGGCTCATGGGCCCACAGGCCGTACAGATAGGGCCACTCCCACATGCCCCCTTGCCCCGTGTCGTCTCGGTGGGCGCTGGCGTGGGTTGCGGCCCGCTCGAGTGCGTCTCGGTAGCGTGTGTCGCCAGATACTTGGTACAGCCGCCACAGTGCGTGGTGGGCTTGCTGGCGCTGGAGGGCGCTGCCGTTCAAGAAGCTGCCGTCGTCGTCCACTTCGGCGACAATGGACTCGCCGAGTGCGGCCCGCTCGGTGGCCCAGCGGTTGTCCCCGGTCAGCCGCTCCAGCTCGCACAGGGCCATGGCCATCAGCACCGTGGCCCCGAGGTCCCCCATTCGTGCATCACCCGTGTCGGTGGTGCGAATGTGGGGCGTGAGCAGGGTCAGGGCGTCCACGGCCGACCGGAGCAGCTCGGGTCGCCGGACCAGCGCATACACCCGCAGGCTGGCGAGGGTGCCGACGAGCTGTCGGTGGATGCTCTCGTCGTCCACAAAGTCGTCAGTAACCGGATCGTAGAGGTAGCCGAACGGCGGGCAAGGCACGTCCCCGTCCATGCAGTCCGGCGGGTTCTGGACCTTGATCTGATAGTAGGCGGCCAGCGCGGCGGACCACGCCACACCGGGCTGGCCGTCATCGACACCGTCGAGGGCGATGGGGGCGCCGTCGTCCTCGGACATGGCGCGGGGAAGGGCATCCTCGTCCCAGTCGGCCGTGCGCACGGGCGGGCCACACTCCTCGAAGCTGGAGGAGCTGCCCTTGCTCGATGCGCAGCCCCCACACACCAGCACGATGGTGGCCCACCTCATCGGAGCACCACGCCGGCCGGGTAGCCGACCACGTCGGTGGGGTCGCCGGTCACCCGGTCGCTGGTGTCCCGCGTGGTCATGTCGAAGCTGCCCACACCGAGCTCCCGCAGCGCCACCATGCCCACTGCTGCGGGCACCTCGCCACAGATGGTCATGTGTTGTTCACGGACGGTGGTGTAGAGTCCCTCCACGTCCAGCGTTGCGATGAGATCCAACATGGCCGGGTCGTCTCGATCGGCGACAGTGCGCGGTTGGTAGTGGGTCAGATCTGTGGTGATGAGCAGCATGACGTCGTCTCCCTCGGCCTCCCGTTCCCGCACCGCCTGGGCGACGGCTTGCCCCGCCGCTTCGATCTGCGCGAGGTCCATGTTGAGGAAGGTCCAGTCCTGGTTGTCCCGGTAGCTGACGACGGTGATGTGGGCATCGGGGTTGGCGGCTTGCAGGAAGGGCAGGTTCATCTCGACTTCGTGGTGGTCAAAGGCGGCACGGTCCGACACCAGCGTGGGGTCGAGCTCGGCCAAGCGGGCGGTGAGGCTGCGGTCGATCTGGATCGCGTGGCCCGGAACCAACCACGGTCCCTCGGTCCAGATGGCCAGCGGCTCCCCCTCGTCCCAGTGGCTGGGTGCGAGGATGATGATGCTGTCGGGAACCTCGACTCTCGCCCACGCTTCGGCGGCGACGGCCCCCGAATACGCCAAGGCCGCATGGGGCGTCAGCAGTGCCCGTGCCCGCCCTTGGCGGCTGGCGCCGGTGTCGTCGAGCAGCGCCTGCACGGTGCGATCCAGCGTGTTCGGATCTTCGGGGTACCACGCGCCTGCCCGTGTCCACATCCGCGCAGTGGGATCGTCCAGCCCCGGTTGGGTGGCCGTTCCCGAGTCGACTCGCCCTTTGATCGGCGCGCAGCCAACGCTGACAATGGTGATAAGTAGGGCGTTGTGGATGGGGTTGGGCCCGATGCTCTGCAACACACTTCTCCTGGTTGGACCACGCCGTCCGGGCTGGGTCAGGCGCATTGGTGCGCAAAAGCATCGACAGCGGCACTCGGGCTGTCATAGCCTGCGCGCTGCTGACCCCAACACCTCGGATCTCTCCATGATGCATCGCACACGCATGTCCCTCCTCGGCCTCAGTCTCTTCTCGGTGGCTTGTGGCCCCGACGTCACCCATGTCGAGCGCACCGCGACCTACGCGGCCACTGCCCAGGATGTCTATCCCCACCTGGTCGACCTTCAGAAGTTCACGGAGTGGAGCCCTTGGACCGAGATGGATCCCAACTCCAAGGTCACGTTCTCCACACCCAGCGACGGACTCAACGCAACGTATGAGTGGGAAGGCAACGACGACGTCGGCCACGGCAAGATGACGGTCGTGAAGCTCGAGAAGAACGCGCTGGTCACCCACAAGCTCGAATTCTTCTCCCCCTGGGAGGGGGTCTCCGAGACGAGCTTCATCGTGAAGCCCGAAGGCGACAAGGTCTCGGTCACGTGGACCTTTGATCAGAAAAACGACTTCATGGGCAAGGTGATGACCACCTTCATGGACATGGATGACATGCTCGGGCCCGACTACGAGAAGGGACTGGCCAAGCTGGGGGAGAAGGCGGAGGCTGCGGCCAAGGCGCGCATGGCTGCCGACCAGAAGGCCGCCGATGAGAAGGCTGCTCGGGACGCGGCTCAAGCCAAGGCCGAAGCTGCCAAAGACGGTGAAGGTGTCGAGGCCGCTGCAACCCCCTGATTGTCAAACGGGGCGGTCGGTCCAGGGCCGGCACAATAGACGGGGGCGATGTCTGCGCCTGCCCTCCCCGACGCTGTGCCCTGGCACCTGCTCCCGGGTCCCCTGGTCATGATTGACCTCGAGACCACGGGCGTGCGGGTGCAGTCCGACCGCATTGTGGAGCTGGCGGCGGTGCGCAAGGCGCCCGGCGAGCCCACGGTGGTGCTCAACACGCTGGTGGACCACGGCCGGCGCACGGTCGGGGCCACCCATGTGCACGGCATCACCCGGCGCATGCTCGATGGTGCGCCGACCATCGAAGAGGTGCTGCCGTTGCTCGAAGCGCTGTGCGCCGGCGCGACGATGGTGGCCCACAATGCCAGCTTTGAGCACCGGTTTCTGAGCGCCGAGATGGAACGGTCGGGCGGGCTCTGGGCCCTTCCCCGGCTGTGTACGCTGGCGCTGTCCCGGCGGCTGCATCCCGAGCGCAAGGGCAACCCCGGCCACCGGCTGGGGGGCATGGCGGACCTCTACGAAGTGCCGGTGCGCAATGCCCACAGCGCGCTGGGCGACGTGCGCATGATGTCGGGGGTGCTCGGTGGCATGCTGCGCCGCCACGCCGATCTCGGCAAGCTCCCCCGGTTCTTGGCCGAGAGCATCCGCACCCCTGAAGAGCGCACGGCTTGGCCAAGGTCCCGGGGCGGTGTGCGCCTCAAGCCCAGGTTGACATAAGCGTTAACCCCTAATCGGCAAGCCAAGCGTTGGCTTCTTCGGTCGCATCCGTCACCCGCGTCATGATGCCCGTGCGGTCGTCGAGGGAGTCCTCGAACTCGCTGATGTTGCGCAGGTGGGTGTAGGGCGCAGCTTCGGCGGCCACGGCGTCGGCCACATAGGCGTGGGCGGCCTCGGCCTTGGTGCGGATGTGGTCTTCTGTGAACACCGTCGCCATCAGGTCTTCGATGTGTTCCCGGTAGCGGGCGATGTAGACCGGGTCGTCGGCGAGATAGCGAATCAGCGGCCACTCGTCGCTCACTTCGGTCATCGCCACACTGACGGGAGCTTGCCGGCTCTCGGGCAGCAGCGTCTCGTTGAAGTCCCACGGAATCCACGACAGCCGCCCGCCGTTTTCGGGGTCGCCGTACATGTAGAAGTTGTGGGTCATCTGGCCGTAGGCATCCCAGTTGCCGACCAAGTTGTTCATGGCCAGGTAGCGAAGGTAGCCGTCCACATCGAGGGTGGCCTCGAGGTTGGTGCGCCAAGCTGCCGCGTCGCTGCGGTCCGCATTGAGCGCGGCGACAAAGGCCTGGGCGTCGGACCAGTCGGCCTCTTCCTCGTTGGTCTTCTTTTCCCAGGCGGACTCGTCGAAGGTCTCAAAGCGTGCGCCATCGCCCTCGGGCTTGTAGGCATTGCCCTGGTCGCCGCCAAACCAGTGGTCGAGCAGCTCGCCGGCCGGGTCTTCAAAGACATTGTAGACGCCCCAGTACACGGGACCGTCGCCGGCATCGACATAGACGGCCATGAAGCCACCGTCAGCAGCGGGCACGCCCGCTTCCTGAAACAGCTCGCTGGTGAGCTTGTCGCGGATGAGAGAGGGGTCGGAGTAGCCGCTGGAGAATTTGAGCTCCTTGTAGCCGTGAAAGCGCTGGTTATCGACCTCGGGGACGTCGTCCTCGTAGTAGTCGAAGTTCAAGCGGAAGGGCAGCTTCTCGATGCCGTCCCGCACCGAGAAGGACAAGGAGGAATTGCCCTTGTGGCGCATGCCGACCATCGGCCAGCTCTGGTCGCCGAACTGAACGTGAACGGGCACGTAGACGGGATCTTCCTCGGCGAACTCTTCATCACCGGGACCGCCGCCACCACCGCCACCACCACCACCGCCACCACCGCCACCGCTGGACCCGCCGTAGAGCTCGTCGAGGTTGGCGAGCATGGTCTCGCGGTCTTCGGGGCAGATGATGATGTCGAGGCGGGCGAGGCTGGGCTGGCCGAACACGGTCTCCGCGTCGCCGTCGACCCCCTTGGCATGGGTGGCCTCGGACCAGTTGGTGGCTTCGGTGCTGCTGCAGAGGCTGTCGGCTTCGCCTGTGTCGCCGCCGTCTGCGCCGTCCGCGCCGTCCCCCCCATCGGACCCGTCCGACCCACCGTCGGTGGACGTCGGGTCTTCATCGGACTTGTCGGTGGTGCTGGTGGTGCAGCCGACCACAAGAAGCAGGCTGAGGATGCGGTGTGCAGACATGAGGGACTCCGGTCGTGCCCTGTCCCACGCGAAGCAAGGGGGCAGGCTGCCACCCCGCTGGGTGACATTCGTGCCGGGAGCCTAAGCCAGCGCGGCCATGACGGTGGTGACGGCCATCACGATGAACATCAGTGTCATCCCGCCGGTGCGGCCGACCGACACACCGATGGACCGATTCAGGCCGATGGCATGGCCCACCCGGCTGAGCAAGAGCAGCCCGCCGAGGATGCCAATGGTGCTCTCGGACACCCCCCGCAGCTCGGCCAGGCCCAGGGCCATCAGCGCGATCGGGATCCACTCGGCGAAATTGGCGTGAGCGCGGATCGCCCGCTTCAGACGGGGGTTCCCTCCGTCGCCTATGCCGACCTCTCCTGTGATTCTAAGGTATATCACGTATAGTCCAAGCACCACAAAGAGCAGCGCGTGGGCTGCGAAGATCCACGTGAAGGTGTCGCTCATCCGGAGCTCCCGTCTGCAGAGGGGCCGAGGTGTCGGCAGCGGCCCTGAGGGTTCGGTCGGATCTCGAAGTACCGTTGACGTGCCGGCGGGGCCACTGGTGGGTCGTGTTGAATCGTAGGGGGCGCCGAGTTGGGTGTCGGATAGGGTGGTGGCGGCGACCCAGTCGAGAGGGATCCTGTGCTGATCAAGTGGATGGTGTGTGATGTGCCAGTCGACCGGCGGGCCGACTTCGCCGCTGCCCAGCGTCAGTGGGCGCCAATCGCGTGTGCCACCGGACTCGTGGGCCAGGTCGGTGGCTGGAACCAGCATGGCCAAGCGTGTGTGCTGGCCGTGTGGGCCGATGATGCGTCCTATGAGCGCTTCTTTGCCCATGTCCACGATGCCATCACCGAGTTCAATGACCAGGCGCGCACGTTCACCCACCTGTCGGTGACCCTCGCCCAGGGGCTGCTCATCCTGCCCGGAGAAGCCGTCGGGATCGGCGCGGCGCTCCGGACCACCGGGCTGCTGCGGGTGGCCGACTGCCGGGTCCGTGGGGGCCGGGTGCCCCACTTTGTCCGCGCCCAGATGCGGGTGTGGGCGCCGGGAATGGCGGGTTGTTCGGGCATGCTGGGGGGGCGCTTCAGTGCCGTGGAGGCCGACGAGGGGCGCTATCTGGTGACCACCCTGTGGGCGGACGAGGCCAGCCACGAGGCCTACCGGGAAGGCCCCTTTCGTGCCCTTCGCCAGCGCGCCCAAGCATCGGATGATCTGGACGAGGTGGTCGGTCACCGGGTCATTGTCGACCCCCGTTGGCGGGTCGTGCCGGTCGAAGGTGGGGCGACCCTCGGCTGATCGGGGCGGCGTCGGCTGGCGGGTCGGCGGGCGCCCCTGGGGTATCGTGGGCACCTTGGAGTGCTTGTCGCCACCTCGCCGCCAGAGCCCGCGCTGTCCTCCCGCCAGGTTGCCTTGGCGGTGGCCGTGCTGTGTGGGCTCGCGGCGGTGCTGCAGCTCCGGCCCATCGACAGCCTGGACATGTGGTGGCACATTGCCCAGGGTCACGCAGTCATCGGCAATCTGGCCCGGTCCTACCCCGACCCGACGGGGCTGCCGGAAGGTCTGGTCTACACCAACCCGGAGTGGGCCTTTGATGCCGTGCTGGCGCTGCTGCACGACCTGGGTGGGGTGCCGCTGATCGGTCTGGCGGTGGCGGCGCTGGCAGCCCTCAGTGTGGGCTTGTGTTGGCGGCTGGCCCGGGATGTGTCGGGCAGTCCCGGGGCGGCGCTGGTCATCTCGGCCCTGGCGCTGGGCGCGACCAGCTGGCGCTTTGCACCTCGGCCCCAAGCGGTCTTTCTGGTGCTGGTGCCGCTCTCGATGGGGCTGGCATGGCGCGGGGCGGTGGCCCAGCCGGCCCAGCGTCGGTGGTGGGGGCTGGCGCTGCTCGGCTGTGTGGCGGCCTGGACCCAGTTGCACTCCTCGATGGTCATTGCGCCCGTGGTGGTGGGTGCCCTGGCGCTGCACACGCCAGAAGCTCGAAGAGATCGTCTATGGGTCGGAGTTCTCGCTGTTTGTGTGCTGCTGCCTCTGGCGGGGCCCTTCGGCCTGGGCATCGTGGACCAAGTCCTCGGCCACTCCGGCAGTGATGCCGCGCGCCACATCACCGACATGCGGCCGATGCCAGCGATGGGGTGGTGGCCGCTGCCGGGCAACAGCTTGATGTGGATGTGGTTGCTGCTTGGGCTCGGAGCCTGGGGCGTTGCCAAGACCCACCCCCGGGGCTGGCTCTGGTTCTTTGTGCCGGTGTTGCTGGGTGTCGCCATGACCTTCACCGCCCACCGCTTCCGGGCGGCGCTTGCGTTGTTGGCGGTGCCTTGGGTGGCCCGGGGACTGGCGGGGCTCAAGGTCTCGTGGACACCCCCGCCGGTCTGGGCCGCGGTGTTGGGGGTTCCCCTTGTGTTGTTGGTGCGCCAGGGAGGCCCGTCCTGGCCCGCTCTGGACGACGCCGCCGCGCCCGTGGCGGGGGCTCAAGCCATCCGTGGGCTGGTCGTGCGGGGCCCTTTGTTCAACACCTACGCCGATGGGGGCTACCTGGGCGCCCAGCTTGAGGGCCACAACCGGGTCATCATCGATGGCCGCACGCCGGTGTTCTTTGACGACGAGCGCTACTTCGCCCAGCGGGCCGCCACCCAAGACCTCACCGCCTTCGCCCAGCTCGACGCCCAGTTTGGCTTTCAGGGGGCCCTGATCGGGCGCAAGATGCCCATTTGCACGGCATTGTCGGACAGCCCGGAGTGGGCGGCGGTCTGGATGGGCGAGCGGGATGCACTGTTTGTGCCCCGGGCCCATCCGGCGGCAGCGCACGCACTGGTCCACTTGGCGCCTTGTGCGGGCACGTCGGCGGTGGCCAGCTGCGTGGCGACGGGGGACCGGAGTGCCCACATGGCCGAGCTGCACGATCTTGTGACGCTCACGCCGGATGAAGGCTGGCTCTGGCGACTCGGCGCCACCTTGGCGCTGGACTGTGGCACGCCCTCGGGGGACCAGGCGGCCCGAATGGTCGATGCCGCCGCCGTTGCCGAGCCCGACGCCGTGGATCTCCCGTGGCTGCGGGGCCGCGTCGCCCAGCTCGGTGGCGATGACGCGGGGGCTGTCGCGGCACTTCGGGAGCTGTCACCGGGCCACGTGCAGGGCCAGACCATGCTGGTGGAGATCCTCGGCCTTCAGGGGGACAACGCGGGCGTCTTGGATGTTGGCCTGCCGCTGCTCGACTCACTGGACGATGGGGCACCGGCGTCGCTGCGGTGTGCGGTGGCCACAGCAGCCCTCGCCGAAGGGGACGAGGCATTGGCGGGAATTCAAGCGGTGCGCGGCACCCTGGTGGGGGGCGCCGGCCGGTGCCGACGTGTGGTGGACGCTCTGCTGGCCGACGATGCCCTCACCGCCGAACAGCGGCGCCTTCTCGGTCGATAGCCGCCCGATCAGACCGTCGGGATGACTTCCCCGAGAAAGTCCCGCAGGTCGAGGATCTCGTCAATGCAGACCTCGTGGGTCATCGGGTAGCTCGCCCAGCTTGCGTCGAGGCGGTCCGACAGCAGGTCGTGGGCCCGCTGCCCCCGTGTGATGTCCACCACACCGTCCTCGGTGCCGTGCGCAAAGAAGGCGGGCATCCCGTCGGACGCCGGGCTGCGCTCCGCTTCGAGCGACGCTTCGAGCACGAGGTAGGTCGACATCGCGACCACCGCTGCCAGCCGCTCGGGCCAGCGCAGGGCCACATGCAGTGCCATCGCCCCCCCCTGGGAGAAGCCAAACAAGGCGATGCGGTTCGCGGGAATGCCGGCATCGCGCTGTTCTTGGACGAGCGCATTGATGTCTTTGGCGGACTGGTGCACCTCTTCAGCGGACTCCCGTCCAGGGCCAGACCCCATGTGCCGGATGTCGTACCAGGAGGGGCACGGCATGCCGCCGTTGACGGTCACGGGTCGCACCGGCGCGTGGGGCAGGACGAAGCGCAGGTCGGGCCGGTCCATGTGGGGCACGATGGACGAGAAGTCGTGGCCGCTGGCGCCGAGGCCATGCAGCCAGATGACCGCACCGGTGGGCTTGGCGGGTCCGAAGGTGAGTCGCTTGAGGGCCATGGAGGTGTCCGGTCTCATCAAAGAAGGGGCAAAGGGAGCATGATAGGGGGGGAAGGGTCAGGCTCGTGGGGCCAAGGACAGTCCTGGCATCGGTCGGGGTCCGGCGAGAACCTGCACACCAAGCCCAATCACGGCCTCGGTCATCGTCAGGTCCTCGGCGTTGCTCAGCACGATGGCCCGCTCCAGCACCTCGGCCGTGCGCCGGGCCACTTCCGCCCGCACCGTGGCGACATCCGGGGCCACGGGGGCGCGGTGCTCCAGCTCGGCGAGGATCATCGGCCCCGCCGTGGCGAGCACCGACGGCACCACCAACACGCCCATCTTCTGGAGCACCCGCTCGACGTCCGGGGCGAGCTGGCCGGTCAAGTCGACAACCAAGCGGGCTTGCACCTTGCTGGCGCTGGCCACCGTCAGGGCCCGGCCCCGCCCGCTCAGGAGCAGCACGTCCAGCGGCGCAGAGAGCACCGCGTCCGGCCCTTGGTTGGTGCCCGCCGGTCCCGCCGGGAGCCGACCGTTGCGCACCTTGAATCCGGCGATTCGCTCGTGCTCCAGGCCGTTCTGGTCAATCCAGGAGGACGCGCTGTCGCTGCACGCCACGAGCATCGGTCGGTGGCTGCCGCCGAAGAGTCCGATGCCGTCGATGATCTTGGCAAAGCGCCGGCCCGCCCGGCCAAAGCCCCACACGCCGTAGCGGATGAAGTTCTGCTTGGGCGCGCCGAGGCGGTGCATGCCCGCGATGGTGGCGGCGACCGCACTGTCGACGCTGGTCATGCGCAGCTCGTCCCGCTGGGCGTCGGGTGTGCGCCGCAGCAGCCCGACCCGCTTCAGATCCCCGGCGTCGGCCACCGCTTCGATGGTGGACCAGGGGCTCGACGTGTGGGGGGTCAAGAAGTCCCGGCCGCGGCTGTTCGCCTGAAGCTGCTGGTCCAGGCCCTCCATCCACCCTTGGAGAACGGTGGCTTCATCGCCCTCGATGGCTTCGGGCGCGATGGCCAAGCCGCCGTGGGCACCAGCGATGGGACAACCGAATGCCGCCGCCCGCAGGTCCCGCATCAGCGCACCGGTCGCGCAGCCCTCCGCGTCGATCTGGGGGCTCAGCTCCAATGCACCGAGGGTGTCGGGTCGTCCGCCGCCCGGTCGCCGCACCCGCCAAGCGGGTATGCTCTGACCATCGACGTTCACGGTCCACGACAGCACCTCGCCGGGCGCCAGAAGCTGGTCGAGCTTCGCGCTGGTCACCCCGATGCGCTCCCCCACCGTGCGCACCAGCGTGCGCATCTCCCGCGCCATCGCCGGTCCCCCCGGCTGGGCGGGAATCCTCAGGCGGGGGCGGCGGTCTTCGGCCATCTGGCCCGGTTCGAGCACCGGCTGGAATTCCTCGGTGCCATACAGCCAAGCATAGAGCCTGCGAACACCGTAGCACTGGTGCTTCAGGCTGCATGTTGCGCACGCCGGCACCCGCATCCAGTCCGGCGTGCGGTTCTGTTCGGGAATGGGCACCGCGCCCACCAAGTAGCGGGGGTCACCCTTCACCACACAGTGCGGGGCGCCGCACTTGAAGCTCAGCCCGTCGACAATGATGCCCTGGTCGATGCACCAGTCCATCGCTTCCATCATGTAGGGCGCCGCGTCGGAGTAGCGCACGATGATGTCTTTGCGGGCCATCGGCCAAGCCATGGGCGTGGCGAAGATGAAGCAGTAGCGCCGCACCCCATTCTGCTCGGTCATGTGCCGCACGAACTCGGGCATCAGCGCAAAGTTCTTCGGCCCGATGACGTGGGTGATGGACGACTGGATGCCCGCTTTGTGCAGGTTGTGCAGCCCCCGCTCGATGCGCCCGAGCGAGTTCTTCAGGCCGGTGATGCTGCTGAGCACCTCGTCTTGGTGGCTGTGCAGCGACACGACCACACTGGTCAAGCCGGCGTCCGCGAGGCGCTGGGTGAAGTCGGGGTCGGCCAAGCGGGTGGCGTTGGTCTGGAGCACAACCCGGCGGGCCCCCAGAGACCGCGCCTGTTCGACGAAGTCGGGCAGATCGTCCGCCAGGGTGGGCTCGCCGCCCGTCATCACGATCTCTCGGGCGCCGGCCTGGACCGCCGCCTCGATGCTCTTGGGGATGTCGTAGTCCTGGACGGACTTCTCGTGGTGGGGGATGAAGCAGAAGTCGCACCGGCGGTTGCACTTGTGGCCCACACGAAGGCGCACGCTCGCGAGAGTGGCCTCACCATCACCATCTTCGGGGCACTCATAGGTCATGCCCTTGACGGTCTCGAACGCCTTGTCGGCGATGGACCGGGGCACGGGGGCCCGGCGGGGCTCCATGTCCATCGGCTGCACATCTTCGCCGTAGGGGCGCACGATGCCTTCGCCGTAGAGGTCGACCAGTGAGCCGGCCACTCCGGGGCAGGCCGTGCGCATGAAGCAGGTCTGGCAGGGGCTCGGATGGCGTCCCCGGGCGGTGGGCAGGTCGGGGCTGAGCCGCCACTGGGGGAAGTCCTTGTGGCGGCACAGGGGGATGCCGGGGCCGGGGTCGAGGTAGAGCGCCGGGGCCTCATCGCCGAGGGTGTCGGACCCTTGGGGAAAGACGGCGTGGATCTCTTCCCATGAGACCTGGAGCGCGGGATCGCTGATGTCGAGGTGCACGAGGTCGACCCGGCGCACACCCGTGAACAGCGTGCGCACCGCCCGCAAGGTGTCGGGCAAGGTGGCCAGCGTGGGCTTGAGCAGCGGCACCCGCAGACTCACGCGCACGCCCTGCTTGCGAAGGTTCAAGATGCCCGTCACCACGGCATCGTAGGCGCCCACCTTGCGGGTCAGTGCGTCGAAGAGTGCGGGGTCGTGGGTGGGGAAGAGCACTGTGCACTCGGTCAGCCCCTTCTTCTGGAGGAACTTGACCGGGGCTTCACGGGATGCCCACGCCGCGTTGGTCCGCAAGAAGATGCGCCGCACCCCTTGTTCCCGCAGGCCTTCGAAGATGGTGGGCAGCTGGGGGTGCAGCGTGGGCTCACCACCACCCAGCACGGCCCGCATGCCGGAGAGCTCGCTGATGGGGGCTTTCTCAAGAACATCCGCCACGGGAGCCGCCTCGTCCCGGGACCACTGGCGGTCGCAGAACGTGCAATTGAAGTTGCACTTGGCGGTGATGGGATGAGGCATGACGGGCTCCCTGGGGGCGACGTGCTGAGCCTACCCTGTCCCGGGACAGCTTCGCGGTGGGTCGATGCATGGGTTGCGGTCCGGACCCCGGGCTGGGGCACTTGTCCCCGTGGCGCCCGCCGTCAAAGCGGCGGGAGAGCGGCCGCGGCCCCGCGCCTTGCGAGCAATGTCCCGGGCTGGCCGGGCGGGGTGTGCTAAGGAGTGCCCATGGTCTGGATTGCGCCGGTCGCGGCCCTTGTCTACATCGTGGTGTCGCTGGCAATCGGCGACTGGTTCCCGTTTTCTCGGTATTCGATGTATGCGAGCATCGGCGCCCGTGACCACGGCGCAGCACCGTACTGCAAGGCGAACGGGGAGTTCACAACCGTAGACCGGCTGGAGCACTTTGGTGGCTTTGATGTGGCCCACATCTATCCCCAGGGGATTCCGTGCTCCCTTGAGTGGCAGGTGCACGAGGCACGGCGGTGGATCGAGGCCCACATGGCTCCCCCGGACGGGGGCCCCGGTGACGTCGCCATGGAATTTGGCTTTCGCTTGATCTGGGTCGACGACAAGGGACACATCACCGAGAAGCTTCGCCCGACCTTGAGTGGCACGGCCCGCCGCCGGCCGGGGCGCCGATGACCGGGGCCGGGATCGGGTCGGTGCTCTTCGGCATCTGTCTGCTGCACTCCTGGGCCAACTCCAGCACCCACGTGCTCTACCCCCACGAGGCGGTCTACAGCGGTGGGCCCAGCATGTTCCTGCGTTCAGCGTCCAAGCCGGGGCTCGCGGTGGTGGGGGCGACCACGCCCGTGTTCCTCTTGGCGACGGTGGCGTTTTGCATGGGCACCCGGCCGCTGCTCAGTGGGGTGGTGCTGCTCGGCCTGATGGCGGGCATTCGCCAGCTGGAGCGGCGCATGTGGCACGACGAGATTGTCGTGAAGCTGGGCAAGTACGTGCCCGCTGCTGCCGCGTTGCTCGGCTATGTGGTGGCCCGGGGAGTGGCCGAGTTGACGGGCCAGACGGACGAGGTGGCCAACGCCGCAGGATGGGAAGCGGGGTGCGGGGTGATGGGGGGCGCCTTCTTCTTGGCGGGGCTCGCCAAGCTACGCGAGTCGGGCATGCAGTGGATCAAGGCCCGCCACCAAGCCGTGCTCATCGTCGAGCGGTCGTACTCGGGCCCGATGCCCATCCGCGCGCTGCGAAAGTGGGTGGCCGCCTCGCCGACCCTGTGCCTCGCGGCGGGCCTGTACGGATTCTATGGCGAGTTCTTGGGCCTGTTCTTTGCCATCCCGGTGGCCCGCTGGCCCATCGCCATCTTCAGCGTGCTGCTCCAGATCGGCATCACGGTGCTGTTGGGCTATATCGAGCTGGAGTGGATGCTGATCATGGTGGCGCTGGCCCTGTTGTCGGGCTGATCGGTCCCGTGGGTTTGCCCCTCCTTACTGGGTTGCTCCGGAGACTGCTGTGGACTGCGATGTTGTGATTGTTGGCGGCGGGCCCTCGGGCAGCCTGTGTGCAGCATTGTTGCGCAAGCAAGTGCCGGGCATTCGCGTCGTGGTGGTGGAACAAGCCACGTTTCCTCGCCATCATGTGGGCGAGGCGTGCCTCCCGGGCTGGGCCAGCATCCTCGATCGCGCGGGAATACTCCAAAAAGCCCATCAACAAGTCAAAGTCGACAAGCTTGGCTTCATCTTTTCTTGGGGCCCTGAGGAATCGGAGGACGTCTGGACCGCCGACTTTCGGGGGGAGGACGGTGGGCTTGCGGTGGGGTCCTGGCATGTGGACCGGGCGTGGATGGATGCGCTGTTTCTCGACCATGCGGCGCAGCTCGGCACGACGGTCTTGCAGCCGGCACGGGTGGTGTCGGTGCAGCCCTTGTCCGGGCCCACCCCACCGCCGGTCGAGGGGACCAGCCCCGGCTTTCGAGTGGGGGTGCGCCAAGAAAATGGTCAGGACCGCACCCTGAGCTGTCGGTACGTGGTCGATGGCAGCGGTCAAGCAAGGCTGCTGACGCGGCTGTGGTCCTTGCCTCAGCACCGCCACGAGGACATGAACAACTTTGCGGTCTACGGATATTGGCGGGGGGGCGAGCTGGAAAACAACGGCGACAAGCTCATCGGCCGAGAGCGCTGGGCGGTGGTTTCGAGCTGCAGCTTGGGTTGGGTCTGGCACATCCCGATCGGTCCGGATCTGGCGAGTGTGGGGCTGGTGACCGACAGAGAGACCCTCGCCCGGATTGGCCAGGATGACCTGATCCAGACCTATCTCGATGCGGTCAGGGGGGCGCGGCGGGTGGGGCCCTTGGTGGCGGGGGCCGACTATGTGGGGGAGCGTCCCGAGAGCGGCGACCCGGCCCGGGTCAACGTCGTCCAAGACTGGTCCTACCGAAGCGACACGGTGTGTGGGGCTGGCTGGTTCCAGATGGGCGACGGGGCTGTCTTTGTCGACCCAATCCTGTCGAGCGGGCTGACGTTGGCGTCGACCGGTGCCTCGATGGTCGCCAACGCCATCACCACATTGGAGCAAGATCCGGACGTGAAGCCGGCGCTGTTGCGCCAGAGCTATGCGGCCACCTACCGGGACATCTCCAGCGCCTACCACCGCATGGCCCGGGTCTGGTACCAGCGCAACTCAAGAACGCATGCGTGGCACTGGCAAGCCCGCCAGGAGCGCTTGCGCACGGCCGGGGGCGCGGCCCTGTTCGAGAACGACGCCGACGCGTTTACGGCGGTGTGTCTGGGGGTCATCAACAGCCCCCTCGACGCTGCGCTGCCGGAGCACTCCACCGAGGTCTGGGGCAGCGAGTACTTCACATGGATCGCCACGGATCGGCTGTTTGGGCGGGCGGGGCGGGACGACGGGGGGCGCTCCGAGGTGGCGGGCATCACCGAAGGCAAGACCCAGTCCCGGCGCGCGCTGCTGGCCCGATGGCGCAACCTGGCCCACTCGAGGGTGCGCCTTTTGTGCCCATGGGCGCCCACCTCCGGCTACCACACCAACCGCTTTGTCGACCGCTGGCGGGAGATTCAGTACGTCGAGGTCCAGCTCAATGACCCCCTCGACCCGGGGCTGCGGCTGGCGTGTCCGACCTTTGCCGAGCGCCCCGCGGGCATCTTCCCGGCGCTGCGGGGAGCTGTGGTCATCAAGGATGCCGTCAATTCCCTGTTGGAGCCGTTTCCCATCGGCACCTCCGGCCGCGTGTCTCGCACCAAAGCGGTCACCGAGACGCTGCTCCAGCTCGACATGCTGGGGTTGCTGACCGTGGAGGGGGGGGCGCCTGCTGTGCCGCGACTGGGTGGCCATGCGCTGATCCAACACTTCGCCCGGGCGGCACTCGCGGCGATGAGCTGGGCCGGTCCGCTGCGGTTGGAAGTGGACTGGCTGGGCGACAGCGTGTGGGTCAGCGTGGCGCAGGAGGGCACCGAGTGCCGGCTGCGGTTGAGCCCGCTGTCACGCACAGCAGCGGACCGGGTGTTGGCCCAGAGCCGCGACACGGCGATCGACTGGCCTCGCACGCTGATGCCTTGGGCCGATGCCTACGTGGGCCGGTTGACTGCCCAGCTCTGCCGTCGGGAGCGGAACTGCGCCCCGGGTGGGGCCTGGCAGGAGATGGCGAGCTTGCTTGGGGTCGGCCTCGGCTTTGACCACACCCCGGGCCAGAAAGCCGTGGCACAAATGCTTTAGGGGAGGCCAAGACCGCCGGGTGGCACGGGGTGGAGGGCGGCGATACCCCGCCCAATCGGAGGCCTCTTGCGTTTTGTTCGTCCCGTTGTGCAGACCGTGGGCAGCTTGTCCTTGCAGGTGCGCGATCTCGGCCGCCTCCAGGAAGTCGCAGGTGTGCTTGTGCGCCATGGGCTGGGCATGCTGGTGGCGGGCTTCGACATTCCAGGGATTGACCCGCGCCGGGACCGGGAGTTTCGGAGCACGCCGGACCGCCTGGTGCAAGCCATCGAAGAGCTCGGCCCCACATACGTGAAGCTTGGCCAGGTGCTCTCCACCCGCACCGATGTGCTACCAGAAACCTACACCACCGCGCTGGAGCAGCTTCAGGACGAAGTGCAGCCGCTGCCTTTTGAGTCCATCACCAAGCAGCTTGTGGGGGCACTGGGCGAAGACTGGCGGGACCGCTTTGCCCACTTCGACGAGACCCCATTGGCGACCGCGAGCATTGCGCAAGTGCACCGTGCGACGCTCCCGACGGGGGAACGGGTTGTCCTGAAGGTCCAACGGCCCGATATCTTGGCGAAGATCAAGGCCGACCTGCACATCCTCAATGCCATCGCCCGGCGCACCCTGATCGAGTACCCCGAAGCCCGGGCCTTCGATCCAGTCGGCATCCTCGATGAGTTTCAGTCCAGCATCACCGCTGAGCTCGACTTCGTCGAAGAAGCCCGCAACATGCGGCGGATGCAGCGCAACCTCGGCGACCTGGACATCGTGCGCATCCCCAAGGTCTACGACGAGCTGACCACGCGCACGGTGCTGTGCATGGAGTTCCTCGACGGGGTGAAGATTCGGGAAGCCCGGGAAGCGGGCTGCGACATGGAGCGGGTGGGCAAGCGCTACCTGACGGTCGCCTACGACATGCTGTTCAAGCACGGCTTCTTCCACGGCGACCTCCACCCGGGCAATGTGTTGGTGCTGCCGGGGGATGTGCTGGGGTTGCTTGACTTTGGCATGGTGGGCCGCCTGACCCGCGACATGCGCAACAACATCATCAGCATCATCTTTGCGCTCAAGCGGGGGGACTACCGCACGGTCGCTCGGCTGTACTACGACATCGCCATCAAGGAAGGGCGGGTGGACTACGAGGCCGTGGAAGCCGAGACCATCGCCATCATGGAAAAACACTGGGAGGGGGAGAGCATCACCGAGATGCAGCTGGGCCCCTACGTGGTGGACCTCGCGGCGGCAGCGGCGCGACACGGTGCGCGGGTGCCCCGGGCCTACACGATGTTCTTCAAGGCGGTGTTGACCAGCGAGGGCCTGGCCAAGGCGGTCTCGCCCGAGGTCGACCCCATCCAAGCCGCCGAGCCCTACATCCGGGAGTTCTTGGTCGAGCGGTTCAGCGAGGAGCGCCTGAAGCAGGATGCCTTCTACAACTTCCTCACGCTGAGCTCGCTGGGGCGGCGGCTCCCGGTGGTGGCGAGCCAGCTCCTCGATGACTTCGAGGCCCAGCGCTTTCGCATCCAGACCCAAGATCCCGACGCGGAGCTCAAGCTTCGCCGCACCGACCGCGTCGTCAACCGCTGCATCTCGGCCGCGATGTGTCTGGGGTCGTTTGCGTTCTCGACGGTGTTTCTGTCGGGTGAGGCCTGGAGCTACCTGGACGTGGGTCTGGGGGTCTTCTTCTTTCTCGCCGGGTTGTTGTTCTTCGCAACAACGGCCGGCATGGTGTTGCGCAGTCGCGGCTGATGCCCCGGTCTGGGGCCGTTTTGCACAATTTGGGGGACGCGTTGGACAATGACGAGACAGTGCGCAAGGTGACTGCGGTGTTTGACGCATGGGCGGACGCGGGGCGGGCCGAAGGAATGGAGCGGGGCCACGGTCCACATGCCCGACAAGCCTTCGAGATGCTTGGTCTGGAGGGCGTTCAGGGGCCGTTGCGCTACCTGGACATCGGGTGTGGCAATGGGTACACGGTGCGCTGGGCCGCCGAGCTCGTGCGGGCCCGGAGCTGTGGTGGGTTGGCGGTGGGGCTGGACGGCAGCGCGCGGATGGTCGACCGAGCCCGCGCCCAGTCGGCTGGGTTGCCCGCGCGGTTCGTCCACACGGCCTTTCCGGCGCCGGTCGCGGCGACTGGGGACGCGGCGGAGCGGCTGGTGTCATCGTGCTATGATGCGGTGTTCTCGATGGAAGTCTTCTACTACCTGCCCGATCTGGCGGCGGGGCTGGCGGACGTGGCGCGCTTGCTCAAGCCGGGCGGACGCTTTGCCTGTGTCGTGGACTTCTACGCAGAGAACCCCGCGAGCCACGGATGGCCCGAGATGCTGGACGTGCCGATGGCACTGTGTTCGATGGCCCAGTGGCGGGAGGCCTTTGTGGCGGCGGGGCTGGACGTTGTGGACCAGCAGCAGCTCACGGTGCCGCCCGGCGAAGGTGTTGAGGCGTGGAAGGCCCAGTGTGGCTCGTTGTTGACCTTGGGTCAGTGTCCGAGTTGAGGCCGGACGGGGGATTGGATGACCGTGGCGGTCCAGGGTGGGCGGGGGCTGGCGAGGGTCAGACTGCGGGGGGTTCGTGGGTAAACCCATAGATGAACCGTGAGAATTCCACGGGGGAATACGTGGGCTGTGGGTTTCACCCCAGTTTCTTGTCGATGTCTTGAGTCGGCGGTGGCGGATGCACCGATGTCAATGAAAACAAGGGCATGGGTGCATGCTTGCCGGCGCTGGGGGCCCAGGGCGTACTCAGGAGTGTTTCCCTGTGTTGCTGCAATGTACGGGGCGTGCTAGCTGTCGCTAGAGCGGTGTCTGGGGTTTCCCAACGCTCCTTCATCTGTGTCCCGAAGCGAACATGACCAATGCTGCCAAGCCTGAATCTATCCCTCTGATCACCAACGGCGAGACGGTCGCGACAGCGGTTGCCCACCGCAGCCCTTCCGAGACCAACCCGCTGTGGACGTGGCGCATCGTTTGGGTGGAAGCGGACTCCGGGCGCCGGCGAAACCGGGGCCTCGGGCGACTGAAAGTGGACGACGTCAAGGCCGCCGCGTTGGCGGCTTGGGACCAGCTGAAGCCCAAGAACGTCAAGGTGTTGGCGGCGGCTCCGAAGGCAGCCCCGAAGGCAGCCCCGAAGGCAGCCCCGAAGGCGTCCCGCAAGGCGGCTCCGAAGACGGCGGTGGGCGGTGGGCAGGGTGTCTCCGATAATGTTGATGACGGGGCCACTCTCGCCGAAGTGTGCCTGTCTTGGTTTGCGTCCATCGAGGCCCGCACGGGCGCCGATGCACTGGCCCCAAGCTCGGTGCGCATCTACCGGATGGCGTGTGCCCATGTGCACGACACGATTGGCGACCGACGGGTGGCCAGCTTGGCGGGCACTGACCTGGACGTGATGCGTGACCGGATGCTCGATCCGGCCTACCGTGCCAGCCGGTCGGGGGGCGGGTCTTCCCCGTCGGCGGGACGGGCCTACGGCCACCGCACCGTCAACCAATGCATGAAGATCATGAGCATCATCCTGCAGTGGGCCAGGGACGTGGGCCACCCGGTGCCCGAAGTCGACATCTATGCGCATCTGTTGCCGGCGAAGGCGCTGGAGAACACCTTCGTCAACCGTGCTCACGTCCCCGAGGGCGACGAGGTCCTCGCGGTGCTCGACAACACGGACGACCAACACCTGACCATGGCGGTGTTGTTGGCGTGGAAGGCAGGCGGGCGAATTGGCGAGATCGGCGCGTTGCGGTGGGGGGACGTGCAGCGAGGGCCCGACGGCGCCTCGGTTGCATTTGCTGGGCGAACCCGGGTGCGCCGCGTGCCGGTGTCGCTTGCGCTTGCCGACGACTTGCTGGCGTTGCGCGACGGCACCAAGGACCGGATCTTTGTGCCGTCCTTTGGCAAAGCGGCGGGCGAGCGGCTGGGGCGGTTGCTCAACGAGCTGGGTGTGCCGTCCGAGGTTCAGTTCACGTTTCGGGGCCTGCGTGCCCGGTGGTGTGCGGACCAGATTGCGGCGGGCATGCCGATTGACCAGTACGCCGATCTGGGCGGTCACAGCCGCAAGGTCGCGAAAGAGCACTTCGCCCAAGCCGGGTTGCCCGTGGGCCGATGGTCGGCGATGACCCGAGAGGGTGGTCTGACCGCGAGCGATGTGCCTGCGAAGAAGAAGCCTGTGGCGAAGAAGCCTGTGGCGAAGAAGCCTGCTGCGAAGAAGCCTGTGGCGAAGAAGCCTGCTGCGAAGAAGCCGGCTGCCAAGAAGCCTGTGGCGAAGAAGCCTGTGGCGAAGAAGCCTGCTGCGAAGAAGCCTGCGGCGAAGAAGCCTGCGGCGAAGAAGCCTGCGGCGAAGAAGCCTGCGGCGAAGAAGAAGCCGGTCGCGGTGAAGAAGCCTTCTGGTCGGAAGCGCCGGTCCACGGTGGCGGCGCCGGACACCCTCGTCGGAGAGGCCCTGTCCTCCGCACTCAAGCAAGTCCAGCGCCCGCCCGTTCGGCCGCCTGCTCCTGCCCCGGCGCTGGCCCCCAATGTGGCGCTGCCGACCCTGCCGATGGCCGCCTCGCCGAAGTTCGCGACGCCCGAGCGGGACCAGGAAAAGCGTGTGATTCTGCGCAAAGCCCCACCCAAGCAGTCCGACGGCACCATCAATGAAGGGGCGCTGCAGGACTTCTTGTCCGAGACGGGAATGACCTTGGACGCGGCCGTTCGCATCCTCGCGGCCCACGCCGACAAGCAGTCCTGAGTCGAGCGCTGAGCCTGCTGCCTCCTGGACGCACGGCGTCTTCGGGGGCCGTCGGTCTGGTCCTTTGCAGGTGGCACTGTAAGGAACCCTGAACGTCCGGCGTTGTCGGGTCCACCTTGGGGTGTCCTGACCGGGGGATTGGCTTGGGTTCTGCGTTGTCCGTGCTGCTGGGGGTGCTCCCGGCACTCGCCCGCCCGCTGGTGCTGCCCGCACCCGCCGTGGGACCCCCTGTCCGCTGGGCCGCCGCCCCGCTGCAACTCACCGTGCGTCCGGCCACCGAGTGTGGCTTGGATTTGGTGTTGCCCTTTCGGGTCTTTGAGTCCGGTTGGGTGCAGCTGCCGCTCGCTGGACCGGAGCTTGTGTTGTCCAGCGCCAGCCTCGATGGTCGGCCGGTGCGCCTCGCCGGGCACAACCAAGGCGTCGCGCTCATCGCCCGTCTGGAGCAGGGGGACCACACGCTCCGGGCCGAGGGCACGGCCGCGTGTGGGGGCAACCGCTTGTCTCTGGGGACGCCGGCGTCGGCGCCGGTGCATGTGGTCGTGACCGCGCCCGAGCTGGCGTGGACCGTGCCTGGGGTCCACACCGCGCCCGGGCAGTGGGAGGTCACGAGCGGCCCTTCCCTGGACCTATCCTGGGCGCCACCACGGGAATCCTCAGAACGACCCCGGCAGATCCACTATGATCATGCCGTGGCCTTGCGCGTGGGTGACGATGGCATCGAGGGCCGGGCCGTGCTCCATCAGGTGGTCTCTTATGGCACCGTGAATGAAGTCGTGTTCAATGTTCCCGGCGGTGTGGAGACCCTGACCGCGTCTGGTCCGGGGGTGGTCGGTGCGACCGTGTCTGGCGAGCGGGTGGTGGTGGCGCTGGGTGAGGCGGTGGCTGGCGTCATCACTGTGAACCTGTACTTTCGTGCTGCCGCGCCAGGCGAGGACCAGACCGCCGCACCCGTGCCCCGTCCGCTGCTGGGTCGTGGAGAGTCCCACATTGTGCTCGTGCGCGGGGATGACGCTGTGTTGCTTCCCGATCCTGGGGCGGACCTCGATGCGGTCTCGATGCGGGACGTGCCGCTGGCGGCCCGTGGGCTGGTGCCCGGTGAGCCCTTGGTCAGCTACCGCGTCGCCGCCGGCAAGACCGTGGCGCTTGGCTTGCGCCAGCTTCGCTTCACACCGGTGGACCAGCCCCCCACATTCATCGATGATGCCCGCTACACCGCCGTTCACACCACCCATGGCCGCGCGTGGATGCGGGCGAGCTGGCAAGTGCGCAATGACCGCAACCCCTTCCTCGCGGTGGATGTGCCGGCGGGCTGGCGGGTCTTTGGGCTGCGTGTGGCGGGCCAGACGGCCGAGCCGGTGCGGGACGCCGATGGACGGCTGCTCATCCCGCTCGAGAAGTCCGTCGAGACCTTGGACGGGCTGGTGGCGTTCCCGGTGGAGCTCATGCTGGTGGGGGCCGACGCGGTGTGGTCCAGCCGGGGGGTGCGTGCGTTGTCCACACCGGCGGTGGACGCCCCCATCGCCGTTGCCCGGTGGGACCTCCGGCTTCCCCAGGATATTGATCCCCGCGATGTTGTCGGCCGCCCCAAGGTGGTGGCTTCGTGGACCTTCGGGGACCAGACTTTGCTGATCGGTCGCGGTGTGAAGGCCCGGTCGGAACCCGTCCATCCCGACATGGATGGGGACGGCGAGCAGCTGTCTCAGGAGTACTGGAACCAAGCCTACACGGCCTACAAGGCCAACGCCTTCGACGAGGCGGGCCGCTTGCTGCAGCGGTCGCTGGACGCCAACCCGGACAACCAATCAGCGCAGTCCCTGCGGGATAATGTGTTTATGCTTCAGGGACGTTCCGCGCCGGGCGAGGACCAGACGATGGCGTCGAACCGTGTGCGGGCGTTCGCCAAGGCGAAGTCCAGCGGGGCCGTCCTGGAGCAAGCCGCCCAAGAAGTGGTGCTGGAGCAGGCCCTGCGTCGGGGGGATGACGCGGCGGCGGCGGAGGCGGCAGGGGTGTTGTTGTCCCTCACCGAGACGCTGGCGGCGGTGGAGCAGGATGAGGCCGTGGAGCAGAAGGGCCGCGTGTCTGGCTACCGCACCCAGCTGGAAGAGCTGGAGAAGCGTGTGGTCATCGACAAGAAGAGCGTCGACCGCAACGCGCCGGCTCCTTCCCAAGCCTCCCGTCTCCCTCGGGCGCGGGGGCCTATGACCGCGGCGACTGCGCTCCCACCTCCCCCCGTGGTGACCCGCAGCGCCACCGAGATCGACTTTGATGGCATCGACGTCGCAGGTGAGCTCGTGAAGCCCGACGGTGCGCTGGTGTTGGAGCGGGCAAAAGCTGAGTTTGCACCGCTGGTCCAGCTCCGCGCGGACATGGACGAGGAGATCTCCGAGACGGCCGTGGTGGACAGCTTTGGCTGGACCGAAGAAGACGGGGAGATGTCGGGCGGTGGCGGAGGCATGGCGGTCAGCGTGCATGGCGTGGGCATCTTGGGCGAGGCACCCGCCAAGGTCCGTCGAGAGGCGAAGCGAACACCGTGGGCGTCCCCCCCGCCCCCTGCCTTTCCCGTCGCAGCGCCCCCGTGCGCGCCGCCGGTCCGTGCCCACCCGGCGACGCCCGCGTTTCCCCGCAACGCCGCATTGAGCGATGTTCCCCGCCGTTCCATGGCCGCCGCTGCCTGGCCCCGCCGCGCTGCCCCACCGCCGCCGACTCCCTTTGGCCTCGCTGTCCCCACGACGATCGAGGCATCCACCTTGTCGCTGTCGCTGCCCGAGTCTGGCACCCGCCTGTTGTTGGAACAACGGGTCGTGCCGGCCGACGAGCCGCTCAGCCTCGACCTGCGTTATCGACCCGCCCGCACCCCGAGAGTCCCATGATGATCCGACGTATTCCTGTTCTGTTGGCGGCCTTTGGCCTCTCGGGCACGGCGCTTGCCGATGACCTCGGCGCTGCTCGGGTGGTGATGCCGTGGTCCGACTTCCGCACGCTCTACGACAAGGGCATGGCGCCGGCCAAGCCCCCCGAGGCGGCCCCCCATGACTACACCCTGAGCAAGGTGCGGTTCACGGGTCAGGTGGGCGACGAGTCGGTCATCTTCTCGGCCAAGCTGCGGGTGGATGTGCTCAAGAAAGAGGGCTGGGCCAAGGTTCCGGTCCTGCCCGGCCAGGTCGCGCTTCGGTCTGCCAAGATCGGCGGTCGGGAGGCCCCGCTGTGGTTCGATGGGGGCTACTACTATCTGTTGACCGACAAGTCCGGCCCGGTCGACCTGGACCTGGAGTTTGCCGTCAGCACCTTCGAGAGTGCCGGCGAGCACGGTTTTTCCTTCCCACTTCCCCGGGCCGGTGCCCTCGAAGTGGAGCTGTCGGTTCCCTCCCAGGACCTGCTCGACTTCGACGTGGCCAACGCCCAGCAAGTGGTCACGGCGGACCGGGGCGGCAATCGGGTGATGACGGCGCTGCTGCCGGCCAATGGCAACCTCGCCGTGACCTGGCGCAAGTCTGCCGATGATCCCGGCGCCCCCGATCCGGTCGCGGCCGATGCCCGACTCTACGCCGAGCACCATGCGCTGATTGGCGTGGCAGAGGGTGTTCTCGTGGGGTCCAGCGCCATCCACTACAGCATCCTGCACGCCGGTGTTGAGACGCTGCGGTTCAGCCTGCCCGACGACGTGAGCCTCCTCGATGTGAAGGGCAAGGGCGTGGGCGAGTGGACCAGCTTGGACGCCGACGGCCGCAAGGTGGTCGATGTGGCGCTCAACTTCGCCGCTGAGGGCAGCTACTCACTCGTGGTCGACTACGAGCGGGTGTTGCCGGAGGGCGGCGGCGAGATCATGGTGCCCGACCTCCAGCTCGCGGGCGTGGAGCGGGTGAAGGGCTGGGTGGGTGTGGACGCCCGCTCCAACTTGGAGATCGACGCGGGCACGGCCACCGCTGCCCGCACGGTGGATGTCCGAGAGCTGCCGCCGGCCATTCTCGGCCAGACCGACTGGCCCGTGCTGCTGGGCTTCACCTACCGCAAGGCCGGCTGGCAGATCCCACTGGTCATTCGCCAGCACGAAGAAGTCGACATGCTGGTCACCATCATCGACCAGCTCGCCGCGACCACGGTGCTCACCCCCGACGGTCGCCGGATGACCCAGGTGACGTGGGCCATGCGCAACAACCGCGCCCAGTACCTGCGCATCGAGATGCCCGAAGGCTCGGTGCCCTGGAGTGCCTACGTCGGTGGTCGGGCGGTGAAGCCGGCCAAGGCCGAAGACGGCAAGGTGATGATTCCGCTGGCCCGCAGCCAGACCGCCGGTGGGGACCTCGCCCGCTTTGCCGTGGAGCTGGTCTATGTCGAAGACGGCACCCAGCCCGATGGTCGGGGCAGCGGCACCTTCAACGCCCAGCTCCCGAAGGCCGACGTGCCGGCGACCGCAGTGGCGTGGACCGTGTATGTGCCCGGTGAGGCGAAGGTGCCCAAGCGCAGCTTCGAGGGCTCGCTGCGTCGGGTGAGCGCCTACACGCCCATCGACCTGGGTGGGGTGAGCTTGCCCGACGCGACGCAGCAAGTGCAGCGCCAGGCCCAGATGCAGTTCGACAGCGAGGCCACGGCGGCGGGTGTGCAGCCTGTGCGGGTCACGCTGCCGGTGGACGGGCGGCCGCTGTACTTCGAGAAGCTGCTGGTGCTCAACGAAGCGCTGGAAGTGCAGTTTGACTACAAGAAGGTCGGCCGCTGAGTCTGGCTGGAGGCCGGCTTCGGCTCAGAAGTAGGCCTTCATCTGCAGGAAGCCCAGCACGGGGATCATGCCGAACTCGGACTGGGCGACGGTGTTGACGCTGTACCAGTCCACGACGTACTGCTCGGCGGCTTGCTGACCATCGCTGAGTGCGCGCACAATGGCCTCGTCCTGCACGTTCTGGGGCGGTTGGCCGGGCACCTTGGCGCCGGGTCCCAGCCCCGCGTAGCTGCCGAGCACCACATCGGCGTTGTCGGCCACGGACCAGGCCAAGGACGCGCCCAGCATGGCGCTGGGGTCTTGCAGGTTGGTGATGGAGAACAAGCTGGCGTGGAGGATGGGCCACAGCTCTTGGGACACGCTGAGGCCCGCGTAGGTGCGCCCGCTCAGCCACAGCTCACCCCGGGCGTAGCGGGGGCCGGTGCTCTGGGCGAAGTAGTCGTCGGGGTCGCCCGTGCCATTGGTCTGGAGGTAGAGCTCGCCCGACAGCGTCGTCTTCTCGGTCGGCCGCCAGTCGCCGCCCACCGATGCCCGCACGTAGGGGTCGACCTGGGCCACCGGCTCGAGGCCCATGCGGGTGCGAGAGGCGTCCAGCGTTGGCGCAGGGGCGTCGGGATCGGGCACGGTCACGGTGGTCTCGCCCCGGATGCCCACGGCCCCGAGGCTGCCGGCGGTGCTCAGCCCGGCGACGATGTCCCGGCGCACCAGGCCCGTGAACAGGCCCACGTCCCACACGCCGAGCGTGGTCTGGGCCGACAGCGCATGGATGGTGCCCTGGAGATCCCAGTCGCCGGCGAAGGCGCTCACCAGGGTGATCTGGGTGGACATGCCCGCGTACAGATCCAGCCGCACCGCGTCGATGCCCGGCTTGTACTCTTGGTCGATGACCGTGGGCAGGAAGGGGTTCACGAGGTCCATCGGCGTGAACATCAGCGACTTGCCGAAGGTGATGGGCTGGCGGCCGATGGCGACGTCGATGCCGTTGCCGTGCCACTCCGCGACGAGCCAGTCCACCCGCAGCGCGCTGGTCATGCCGGCGCCGTCGATGACCTCCCAGGTGAGGTCGACCGCTTGGGGCATGCCGAGGCCGGTCTGGACGAAGCTGCCGGTGCTCATGGCGCTGCCGCTGAGCGACGTGGACACCCCGTGGACCTTGAGCTCGAGCTGGTCCCCGAAGAACACGCGGGACTTCAGTCGAAGGTTGACAATGCCCTGTGCGAAGGGATCTTCGGGAAGCAGCGGGGAGTCTTGGGGGAAGGTCGCGAAGAAGAACGACTTCACATCGCCGCCGCCCTCGGCAGAGATCTCGCCCCCGTGGGCCAGTCCGAGAAGGGCGGTGAGCAGGACCATGGCGCAACCGTGGACAAGAGTGAAGTGGGCTCAGCTTGGAGCAAGACCAGCGGGGTCAGTCGCGGCGCTCATCGCGCAAGATCTTGCCGTCTTCCATCCAGATGACCCGCCGGGCACGCTCCTCGATCTTCGGGTCATGGGTGGCAAACACAAAGGTGATGCCCTGCTCGTCGTTGAGCTTGCGCATCAGCGCGATCAGCTCGTTGCCGGTCTTCGAGTCCAGGTTGGCCGTGGGCTCGTCCGCCAGCACCAGCGCGGGGCTCCCGGCAATCGCCCGGGCGACGGCGACCCGCTGCTGTTGGCCACCCGACATCTCGCTGGGGCGGCGGTGCTCCATGCCCTGAAGGCCGACCGATGCGAGCGTGTCCATCACAATCTTGCGCCGCTCGGCTTCCGGTGTGCCCCGCATCATCAGCACGAACTCGGCGTTCTCGTAGGCGCTGAGCACAGGAATCAGGTTGTAGGCCTGAAACACAAAGCCCAGTCGCCGCAGCCGGAGCTGGGCGAGCTTGGGCTTGGACATGCTGGCCAGCTCATTGCCGTCCACGACGACGGAGCCCGACGAGGGGGTGTCCAGCGCGCCGATCTGGTTGAGCAGCGTCGTCTTGCCAGATCCCGACGGCCCCATCAGCGCGATGAACTCGCCGGCCTGGATGTCGAGGTCGACGCCGTTGAGGGCCTTCACGGTGATCTGACCCTGTTGGTAGTGTCGGGTCAGCTCGCGCACGGTGACGATGGCCATGGAGGCTCCAAGGGACTCGGAAGAGGCGGTGGTGGGCGTCTTTGGCGGACGCCAGGGGGGCCGGAGCTCAGACGTGGCGCATGGCAGCGACCGGTTCCAGGTTGGCGGCTCGCCAAGCGGGGTAGACCGAAGAGAGGCTGGTGAGAAGCAGCCCAGCGAAGGCATAGGCGGCGGTGCCGACCGGGTCCCAGGCCGCGAAGATGCGCGTGCTCAGCACGATGCCGGCGGTCTCGATGGTCTCGCCCCCGAGCATCTCGGAGTAGTCCAGGCCGTAGGCGACCATGGGCCAGGTGCCGAGCATCCCGAGGGTGACGCCGAGGCCGACCCCGAAGATGCCCATCAGCACGCCTTCCATGAGGATGATGGTCGACAAGCTGGCCGGGGGTGTGCCCAGGGCGAGCATCACGCCGAACTCCCGCATGCGCTCCATCACGCTCATCAAGATGGTGTTGAGAACACCGATGGACACGATGATACCGAGGATTGCCATCGAGATGGCATTCGATGTGCGGTCGGTGCGGATGAACTCGACCATCTCGGGCAGCGCCTCGGCCCAGCCGAGCACCTCAACGCCGGGACCACCGACGGCAGCCTTCGCTTGGGGCAGGGCCTCGTCGGTGGACCGGATGTTGGCGAGGTGCACGCTGACTTGGCTGGCGCTGTCGGGCTTCTCCAAGAAGAGCTGGGCGGCCGGCAGGGTGACAATGGCGGTGAAGGCGTCCATCTCGGTGGAGCCGGTGCGGAAGGCCCCCCGCACCCGGAACAGGCGGCTGGTGACGTCGTCCTGGCCTTGGCCCATGAGCACGACTTTGTCGCCCGGCTCCACGTCCAAGCGCTGCATGAGCTCGGCGCCCAAGATGATGCCCCGCTCGTCGTCGTCCGCCAGCCACTCCCCGTCGACCAGCTTGGTGTGCCAGTCGGTGAGCTCGGCTTCAGCGCTCGGCTGGATGGCCATGATGCCCACCCCCACGGAGTTGGCCGTCGACATCAACAAGCCCTGCAGCCGGGACCGCTGGAGCACCACCGCATCGGGGAAGGTGGACTGGAGCGAGCTGGCCACCGAGGAGGCGTCATTGACGACCTTCAGGGGGTCTGGGTCGTCTTGGTAGCCCTCGGCCTGGACCACCACATGGCCGGCGGCGGTGCTGATGCCGACCCGCATCATCTCTTGGTACATGCCGTAGCCGAGCTGGTTGGCCCAGATCATCAGGCCCATGCCGAAGGTGATGGCGCTGGCGGTGATGAGGGTGCGGCGCAGGTTGCGGAGCAGGTTGCGAAACGCAAGCTTGATCAGGGGCAACATCGTGGGCTCCCTAAGACTGACGCATGGCGTCGACCGGCTCGAGGTTGGCCGCACGCAGCGCGGGCCAGATCGACGCGAGCAGGGAGACCACAAAGACACACGCGAGGGTGAGCACGATGCCCCCAGGCTGGACGTCGCCCTTGATGATGGGGTCGAAGGTCACACCCCCAAACGACACCCCGTCGCTGTTGCCCGCCATGTTGATGCCGGTGGTGACCAAGTACAGGTCCAACAAGCCACCAAGCACGAGGCCGCCCGCGCTGGAAATGGTCGCCAGCAGGACACTCTCGACAATCACGAGGCCCATCAAGCGGCTGCGGGCGAGGCCCAGTGCACGGAGCACCCCGAGCTCGCGGGTGCGCTCAAACACACTCATGAGCATCGTGTTGAGCACCCCCAGAGACGCCACCGTGAAGACGATGAAGAGCATGATGCCCTTGCCCACGTCCTGGCTGCCCAGCATCTCGGCGGCTTGGGGGTTGGCCTCAAACCAAGGGCGCACGAGCAGCCCGTCGGGGGTTGACGCCCGCAGTCCATCGGCCACCACGGCGATCTCATCGGGATCCTTGACGATGGTGACCACCTCGTGCAGCTGGCCTTCCAGCGCCAGCACCGACTGGAGCTCCGTCAGGGGCATCCACGCGCCGCCCCGGTCCATGGCGGTGTTCCCCGTGCGCGCCAAGCCGACCACCGTGAGCAGCTCATTGCCCATCGAGCCATCGGCGGCTTGGGTGATCAGCACGAGCTCATCGCCCACCTTGGCCTCCAGGGTGTCGGCGAGCCCGGTGCCGATGACCACCTCGCCCGGGGTGGTGCCCTCCAGCCAGCGTCCCGCCTTGATGTGGCGGGGAATGCCCGAGACGGCGGCTTCTCGGACCGGATCCACACCCATGAAGCGGGTGCCGGCGGATGTGTTGTCCGACCCCAACAAGCCGAACGCGAACAGTCGCCCGGTGCTGGCGTGCAGCGCTGGGTTACCGTCGAGCGTCTCAGTGAGCAGCGCCTCGCCGCCCTCAATGGTGTCGTGGAGCTGCTGGCTGCGGGGATAGTCGGCGTTGTGGACTTGGATGTGGCCGATGGCATCGGTGACCATGACATCAAACATCTTCAGGTACATGCCGTCAGTGAGCGCCAGCATGGCCATGCACATGGCCACCCCCACACCCATCGCGCTGGCCGTCAGCAGCGACCGCCGGCGGTGTCGCCAGAGGTTGCGCCAGGCCACATTGAACAGAAACCGCATGGTGGTTCACCGGGACCCCGCTCAGCGGCGCAGGGCCTGGAGTGAGAAGGTGTTGGCGGGAAGCTCGACGTCAAAGTCGAGCTCGATGAAGCGCATCTCGGTGTACTCGCCCGGCTCGTCGGCGGGCTCGACCCGCATCAGCGTGGGCACCTTGCGGCCGTCGACGTCTTTGACCTCGGCAAAGGACTGGGTGCGCACCAGGGCGCCCTTCTCGTCTTTGAACTCGATCTTGAGGGGCAGCTTGTCGGGCGAGACCGTGATGACCACCGAGCCCCAGACCACCGGGGCGTCGGGCTTGGGAATCAGCGAGATGACGTAGTTCTCGGCACCCTCGACCCCGGGGCTTGCCGTGAGCGTGGCCGTGTAGTCATCGGCGTAGCGGGAGCCCTTGACCAGGTCGTCGTTGCTGAGGTGGCTGCCCATCCACGCGCCCGACATCATCGCCGCCGGCACCTTCACCGTGCGGTCGACCTTGGGCAGGTAGTTCCAGATGTTGTCGTCGACCTTCAGCGTGGACACGCCCTTTTCTTTGGCCGGCTCCTCGATGCGGACCAGGGACTTTTCTTCCCCCAGGCTCCACGAGCGCATCTTGACCGTGCGCTCGTAGCGGCTGGTCTTCACGCGCATCTCGATGAGCGCGATGCTGGACGCGCCCCGGGCATAGTCATCGGTGGCATCGAGCAGCTCGTCAAGGGTCGGTGCGGCAGCGAAGGCCGGGGCCGTGGGCAGCAGCAGGGCGGCCAGAGCCAGCACCAGCGACCAGGAACGGGGAGCGGAGAACAGGGCCATGATCATCCCTTTCCACAGGCGAGTCGAACAACGGACCGCCATGGTGCCGGACCGGACCCGCAGACACAACTGCGGTCCCTTGGAAACCGAACGCCCAACTCAAACTGCCAGTCGGACCAGTGGTCTAATCTGGGTCGGAGCGAGGGGCAACTGGAGATGGGGGCGATCTTCGGTGGGGGTCGACCGCGCTTGGTGAACCCGTGGCGATTCGAGCTCCCCATCGATGGCCGCCAACTGGATAGGTTGGCCGGGCTGGAGGTCCGATGCGCCCAAGTCTGTCTGCCGTTGTGTGTGTGCTGCCCCTGTGGATGCTGGCGGCTTGTGGCAATGCGCCGGTCGACAAGGCGGGGGGCGACAGCGGACCTGCGGCAGAGGGTGCCCGCGGGGACTGCAATCCCGTCGATGGCGGCCACTGCTTGTTCCCGTTCCCGAGCAGCTTCTTCCTCGCAGACGATGACACCGCGCCGAGCGGCGTGCGGGTGGACTTTGGCCAGGGCTCGCTGCCCACCAACATCGATGGGGTCCAGATGGACCCGGCCGAGTGGAACCGGAAAGACGGCTTCCCCATCATGGGGGGGATGTTCGCGCTCCTGCCGGGTGTGGTTGTCGACAATGCCGCAGTGGTCGATGACATCGGCCTGTCGATGGAGGACAGCAGCCCCACGGTCATCTTGGATGCCGAGACGGGCGAGCGGGTGCCCCACTGGGTCGAGCTGGAGCGCTTCACCGACGATCCCGACCGCCGCGCGCTGATTTTGCGGCCGGTGGCACCGATGGACTTTGGCCGTCGCTACGTGGTGGGCATTCGCGGGATGGTGGACGGCACCGGCAGCCTGGTTGCGGCCCCGGCGGGGTTCGCAGCGTTGCGAGACGGCACTGCGACCGATGGCGACCTCACGCGCCAACAAGGCCACTACGACGACGTGGTCTTTCCGGCTCTCGACAGCGCCGGCATCGCGCGGGACGAGCTTCAGATGGCCTGGGACTTTGTCACCACCAGCCAAGAAGGCTCGCTCGGCCCCATTCTGCACATGCGGGACGATGCCCTGGCCACGGTCGGGGACTCGGCGACCTACCGCATCACCGCCCAACAGGACGGCGACTGCGACGGCGGGGCCCGCATTGGCCGCACCCTGGAGCTGGAGCTGGACGTCCCGCTCTACCTGACGACCTGGGCGCCGGGGGCGGAGGGCCGGATGGTGCGCGGTGCGGACGGTATGCCTGAGAGTGACGCAATGGTGGGCGTTCCCATGGTTGTTCAGGTGCCTTGCTCGGTGCTGGAGGCCGGCCAGCCTGCGCCGCTTGTGCAGTTTGGTCATGGCTTGTTCGGCAACCGGGGCCACTCCCAGTCCGCCAGCATGCAAGCGGTCGCCGACGACGCGGGGTCTGTGGTTTACGCCGTCGACTGGACGGGCATGAAGGACCGGGACGCGGCGTTTGCGGCCCTCATCATGTCCAATGATCCCACCGACTTTGTCAGCATGACCGACCGGCTCCACCAGGGGCATGTCGAGGGCTGGGTGGCCACCCGCGCGATGCAGACCGTGCTGGTGAGTGAGCCCTTGCTGCGGACCGACGCGGACACCCCACTCATCGATCCCACCACCGTGACCTACTTCGGCACAAGCCTCGGCAGCATCTTGGGCGGGGCCCACGTGGCCATGTCCACCGAGATCTCTCGCGCGGTGCTCAACGTGCCCGGCGCGCCCTTCTCGATGTTGTTGCCCCGCTCGTCGCCCTTTGAGCCCTTCTTCTCGATTCTGAACACCAAGTACAGCGACCCCGTCGACATCTCGGCCATCCTGGCGCTCACCCAGATGATGTGGGACCCCACCGAGACCGGTGGGCTGATGCACTTTCTGAGCGGCAACCCCGTCGACGACAAGGTCGCGTCGAGTCGGGACCTGCTGCTTGTGACGGCCATCGGCGATCTGTCGGTCAACTCCCGCGGCGGCCACATCATCGCGCGGGCGGCGGGGGCCACCAACATGGAACCCCTGAACCGGGAGGTCTGGAGCGTGCCCAGTGCTGCGCCGCCGTTCTCGGGGTCGGCGTTGCTGGAGATGGACTTTGGGTACGAGGAGCCGGGCCCGACCAACCCCGAGACGGTGGACGTCGAAGGGGGACCCCACAACATGCCCTTCGGCAGCCCCCAGGCCCAGGCGCTCAGCGCCCACTTCCTGGTGACGGGAGAGGTCATCTCGGTGTGTGACGGCCCCTGCGACCCCGACTGAAGGGGGCCCACCGGAGGTCTGGTGCTCCCGGTCAGGCAAGGCCAGCGTCGAGAAAGGCCACCAACGGTGCGAGGCGCATAAAGCTGGCCCGGATCTGGTCCAGGAAGTCGGGGTGGGTCCCCACGCCGATGGGCAGCTCTTTGGCGACGAAGAGCCCTTTGTGCTTGAGCAGCTCGCCACCGGGATGGTCCGCGGCCCAGGGCTTCGGCACCCGCTTGTACTTCTCGCCCTGGAGCGGTCCGAACTCGTCCGCCAGTGATGCGACAATGGCGTCCAGATCAGCATAGTTGGCGGCGATGTGCGCCCGCAGCCGGTCGATGTGAGGCTTCGGCGGCCGCCAGGCCCCCGCTCCGATGCCGGCCCCCGTCGGGGAGACCGCGACGTAGAAGCCGGCCCCGGCGCCTTTGTCCCGCGTGGTGTTGTGGAAGGCCGCCCACACCCTTGTGGTGTAGGGCGTCTTGTCGGCGGCGAAGCGGATGTCCCGGTTGATCCGGCTGATCGCCTTGGCGGCGGGGGTGCAGTGGTCCGGGGAGATGTCTTCCAGCACGGTGTTCACGGTGTCCACAAACTCCCGTGAAGGGCGCTTCATGTCGGTCTCGTACCGCTTCTTGTTGGCTTGAAACCACTCCTTTGTGTTGTTTTGGTCCAGGTCGCGCAGAAACGCAACGGTCTCTTCGGGCAGGCAGGTTCGCATGGTTTCGCTCGCTTGGGGTCGGGCGGTGCAGTCCCCCCGACTGGTTCCGTGTGGGTTGGGTTGAAGTTGGGGGGATGGGTTCACGTGTCGGGCGGCGCCGGGCTCCACTTTGCAGACTCGGACAGCCCGGGCGGGGCCGGCGGGGAGGTGGAAGCTGGTAGTCTCCGCGCTCGGAGGTTCCGTGTCCACTTCGCAGCCCGCCCCTCGCACGCGTCTTGCCCTCCACTGGCAGATTATCATCGGCATGGTGGTGGGGCTCGTGGTCGGCCTGATCATCAATGTGGCCCAAGCCCCCCTCAACAGCGCGGCCGAAGCGAGCTCGGCCGTGGCCGCCGTCTTTGAGTTTGTGGTGAACCTCAACGGCTTCGTGGGAGACCTCTTCTTGCGGGGGCTGCGCTTCATCGCCGTGCCCATCGTGTTGTTCAGCCTGATTGTGGGCGCCAGCAGCCTCAACGACCTCAAGAAGCTCAGCCGCATCGGCAGCCGCACCATCTTGATCTACCTGTGCACCACTGCCGTCGCGATCTCGGTGGGCTTGTTGCTCGCGAACATCCTGCAGCCCGGCACGTTCTTGTCGCCCGAGGTGCGGGATGCGCTCGCGAGCGCCTCGGCGGGGGCCATCGAGGACAAGGTCGCCGCAGCCACCGCCCCGAACACTTGGAACACCCTGCTCGACATCATCCCGGCCAATCCCTTTGAGGCGCTGGCCGAGGGGCGGATGCTGCAAGTGGTCTTCCTGGCACTGGCCATCGGCGTGTCGCTCACGTTGATCCCGGCCGCAAAGGCCAAGCCCATCATCGCCGCCGCCGACGGCCTCACTGACGTCATCATCAAGCTGGTGCAGGGCATCATGCTCACGGCGCCCATCGCGGTGTTCTGCCTGATCGTGCGGGTGATGGCCACGCTGGGCCTCGATGTGTTGGGTGCGCTGGTGGTCTACAGCCTGACCGTTGTGTTGGGTCTGGCGCTGATGACCTTCGTGCTGTACCCGCTGGCCCTCAAGATCTTCGGTGGCGTCAGTCCGCGGCGGTTCTTCAAGGCCATCGCCCCCGCCCAGCTCTTGGCGTTCTCCAGCTCGTCGAGCTCTGCAACCTTGCCGGTGACCCTGGAGTGTGTGGAAGATCGGCTCGGGGTCGGCGAGGACGTGGCGAGCTTTGTGGTGCCCCTGGGTGCCACCATCAACATGGACGGAACGGCGCTTTACCAGGGGGTTGCCGCCGTCTTCATCGCCCAGCTCTATGGCATCGACCTGAGCTTCTCCGACCAGCTCACCATCGTGTTGACCGCGACCCTCGCGAGCGTCGGCACAGCGGGCGTGCCCGGGGTGGGGCTCATCATGCTGGTCATCGTGCTGCAGTCCGTGGGTATGGACGACACGGTGATGAAGGGCGGACTGGCCATCATCTTCGGCGTGGACCGCTTGCTCGACATGTGCCGCACCAGCACCAACGTGACCGGCGACTGCATGGTGGCGGCGGTGGTGGCGGCACGGGAAGGCGACTTGCTCGACGAGAGTGAGGTGCTCGCGCGGCTGGCCCGGGCGGAGGCCACCGGACTGGACGAACACCCGCCCTCGGCCGCCTAAGACCGTGGCGACAATGGCGTGCATCACGGTGTTCACGCCTTCCTCAGGATGAGCAGCCACGACAGCGCGCCCAAGCTCTTGATCTCATCCTTGGTGTAGACGTTGTGTTCACCCCAGCGCTCGTACGGTTCTTGCGCTTCGTAGGCCACCATTGTGGGCCCGTGGCCGCCACTGCGGGTCTCGATCTCGGCTTGGGTGTCGTCGGACTTGGGGGGCTTGCACCCGTTCTTGATGTACCTGCCACTGGGGCGCTTGAGCCCGTAGGGGTCGTGGACGACCACCTGTGAGTCATTGATCCCGACCACATAGACGACGTGCCCGCTGCCCGTGAAGTCGCCCTGGAAGGTCAGCTCCGCGCCTTCGCCCTTGGCGGTGATCGCATGGGCCCAGCGGTCTTCGAACGATGCCCCTTCGCTCGGTGAGCGGTCCTCGGTCCCTTCGGCATTGCGGAACTTGGAGGAGCACTCCAGGCTGTCCTGGGCGCAGAAGGCGTAGAGCGAGGCGGCATAGGCCTGGGCGTAGGGATGCTTGATGACGTCGTCGCCGGGGTGGCCGCTCTGCCAGGTCGGCTGGTTGGCGAACATGGCCGGCGCCGCCGTGTAGGCCTCTTCCCAGTTGATCGTGAGCAGCAGCTCGATGAACAGCTCCTCGGGGCAGTCTTTGCTCGCCGTGCCGCCGTTGTCGCCGATGAGGGTGCGGGTCTCGGCCATGAAGGCGGCTTCATCACCATCGGCGAGCTTGAGCAGCGCCATCGTCGCGGAGGTCGCCGAGCACTGGGCGTCGGCCGCCTTGTTGCCCGCCTGGTCGTTGTCGAGCTGGTTCAGGTAGACGTCGACGTCCTCCTCTTCGTCCTCCCCGGCCAAGATGGCCGCCGCTTCGTCGAGCTGGACTTGGGTGGGCCCCTGGCTTCCCGCTTCAGCCGCCTCCACCTCGGCCACGTCTTCTTCGCCGGTCCACCACGCCAAGCACTCGTCGATGTAGACGATCAGCTCGTCATTGCTGAGGCCCAGCAGCGCTTCGGGCGACAGCACCCGCAGGGCCTCATCCACCGGTCCGCCGTCCACATCTGGCGTCGGGGCCACCTGGGCCTGGCCTCCACCGGCTTCTTGTTCGAGGGCGGGCGCTTCCTCTTCGGTCTCCATCCCCAAGGCGGCGGCCACGGCGGCTTTGTGGGCCAACAGCTTCGCTTGGAGGTCGGCATTGGACTGGACCATGCCCGGGGCAGTGGACTGGGGGCCCTGCTGGGTGGGGGCGGTGGTGGACGTTCTGGTGGATTGTTGCTGCATGGGACACCTCGCGCGGTGGTCCCAAGCAAGAACTGTTCCACTGTAAACTCAACAAGTTAGCGTACTCAAGGGTGACAGTCGTCGACGACTGTCGTCAGTCGTTCGGCACCCTCGTCTTGGCCGGCGGGTCCACGTGCCAGTCCCAGCGGTCCGCCACCTCGGGCCGGGCCACGAACCACAGCATCTGCCGAATTCCCCGCATGCCCCGCTCGCTGTGGGGGGCCGGGTCCGGCGGGTTGTAGAGCCGAAAGCTGTTGGACCACTCGGCCGGCTTGAGGGGATGCAGCCCGGAGCGGGTCATCTCGATGAGGAAGGACCGCGTGCCGTACTGCTCATAGAAGTGGTCCACCTCCATGCCCAGGCCCCGAAAGAAGAAGCCCCAGCGAGACAGCTGCCGGGACTTGTAGGCGTGCTCGACCTCACCCCACTCCATCACGCGGCCGAGCTTGAGGAACTCCTGCCAGTCCTCGGGACGCTCCCATCGCCCCGCCCAGGGGAAGTAGTGGAACCCACCGAAAGCGTGCAAGCTGACGGCATAGTCGAACTGCTCGGCGGCGGCGAGGGCGGACAGTGCCCGGGTCTCTGGTTGGGACAGTGCCCCGGGTGAGGTGGTGTAGCGCTTGGGGATTAGGTGGCGCCAGATCGCCTCGGACGTGCGGTTGGACGCAAAGTCCCGGTTGAGGTCCACGTTGGCTTGGTTGCCCCGGCGATAGCGGTTCTCGCCGGCCATGAGGTCCCCCTCGACCCGCACCCGCCCGTCCACGTTGTACAGCGGGATGAAGACGAGCTCCATGCCCGGGGGGGGCCGGTGCACCACGCTGTCCATCAGGTCCATGACCACCTCGGTGCCCACCCACTCCAGCGCGTGGATGCCCCCGAAGACCAGCACGTGGGTGGTGATCTCGTCAGTCGGGTTCGACACCCGGAAGCCCCAGATGGTGCGGCCACCGGCGGTCTGGCCGACCTCAAAGGGCCGAATCACCCCGGGGCGCTGCGCCACCCAGCCCGCGAGCTGGTGGTGAAGCTCGGCCTGGAAGCGGTAGGCGGGCTCGGGGTGGGGGGCCAAGGGCTGCGCTTCCGCAAACTGCAAATAATCTTGGTGGGCTTGGGGCAGGTGCGAGGCGGCCACGGCCGATGGCAGTAGCGCGACAATGGCGACGAGCAGGGCAAACATGGCAACGTCCTGGCGGGCAGTGCGGGAACAATTGCTCCGCGAGCGTGCGATGTCCTCATGGCCCCATCGCTTTGGTACACTTGTCTATCCTTCTGGGGTGGCCAGTCTCGCGCATCCACACGGGCACCGGGATGGGTCATGCGTCGTCTTCGTCATTGGTTTGCAGAAAAGCTGAATCGCATCCTGGGCATCGGTGGCGAGATTCGTGCGGAGGGCCAAGCACGGAAGCGGGCGCTCCGGGCTTCGGTGCGGGCCATTGTGCAGAAGCCAGCCCTGCTGTTGGCCCTGCCACTGGTGCATGTGGTGCCCGTCGATGATGATGACCGCCGCTTGCTGGTGACCAGTGCTCGGCCCAGCATTGCCACGTTGCAAGCCGATGCCCCCCACGCCCTGCGGGTCGCCCGGCTGTTGGCTTCGGAGCACCGGGGCACGGTGGTGATGGACGTGTTGCCGCTGGACATCGATCTCACGGAGGAGTAGGTCCGGGCGGGAAGGTGACCATGCGTGGGTTGATTGTGGGCGTGTTGGTGGGGTGTGGGGGACCGAACCAGACGGACAAGGGGGGTGACCCCGGGGCGTGTGATGCCCTGATGGACGAGCTTCCCGGCGCCTCAGATCTGGACGGCCTGCAAGAGAGCCTCACGGCCGTGCAGCGGGAGCTGTTCCCCGAGCTCGACGGGGTGTCGCTGGCGCTCCAGCCTGTGACGAGCACCACCAGCTTCTTTGCGGCCAACCTGGACCTGTCCACCCTCGACGCGGCGCCGCTGGAGCGGTCTTACGTGGTGAAGTATGCCGAGAGTGTGTTTGAGCTGGGTGCGCCCCAGGACGGTGTGGTGGCCATTCTTGCCCACGAGCTGGCCCATGTGGTCGACTACACCGAACTGGACAGCGAAGCCTTGGTCGAGTTTGCGTTGTGGTACGCCCAGGGGGATGTTGCAGTGTACGAACGCCAGACCGATGAGACGGCCTTGTCATTGGGCTGTGCCACCGGACTCATCGCGTACCGAGAGTGGCTCTACAGCGTCGTGGACGACAACACCCGTGCCGAAAAGGAGCGTGACTACTACACCCCCGACGAGATCCGGGCCTGGGTGACCGCCCATCCCTGACGCTGGGGCTGTGCGATGTTGAGTTTCATTCGATTGGATCAGGCCAGCAGGAGTTCTGCCGGTGCCCACGAGAGCTGCTTCGCCAACACATCCTGAAGCACCGCTGCTGCGTCGTTGTCGATGACCCGCCCGTGTGCGGGAATCAGGCGCTTCACGGGCAATGCCACCACACGCTGGGCGCTCACCCCAGCGGCAGTCTTGTCTTTGGCCAAGAAGCGCACGATGGGGCTCTGGCGGGGACGCCCCAGCACCCCGTACATGCCGAAGAACAGGCGACTCTGCCAGTTGGCGACCTCATGGATGTTGAAGAACAGGTCGGTGCAGATGAGGGTGCCCGAGGGTCGGTGGAAGAACACGTGCTCGGTCATCCAGGGCATGCCGTCGATGAAGATGGGCTCGAGGGTCTGGTGCCAGTTGGCGGGGTCGGTGCCCAGTGTGGCGTCGATGCGCAGATCGCTGCGCTTGGCAGTGAGCCCCGGCGGTCCCCAGCATCGAGCTTGGGGGTAGCGCGCCTGGACCGGTCCAAGATGCAGGTGGTGCAGCAGGCTGGGGGCCACGATCTCTTGAACCCCACCAATGTCCTGAAGCTGCTCAGCTACGCCGTCGTCGATGGGGACCGGAGAGTGCAGCAACAGCCCACCCGTGGCGAGGCGCACCACCGTCATGCGGCCCCGAAAGTCGAGGCCACCGGGCATGAAGAAGGGGTGCTCCAGGGACCAGATGTCCGTGGTGATGGGGATGAGCGTGGGGACCGCCGGGGAGGGCATGTGGGCTCCTGTGCGTGTCATGGCTTTGATAGTCAGGTATGATTGACGAGTTCAGTGTGGCCCGTTTATCGGTTATCGTCAAGTATACCTGACCAAAGTGGAGATCTCCGTGACAGACCCCGCACCGCCGGCCCGGGTGGCCATCGAAGCCGCCAAGAACGCGAGCACGGCCCAGGTGTTGTTTCGCTGCGCGCGTCTGTTCAATGAGCTGGCGCTGTCGGCCATCCGGCGAGAGACCGGCCATGCGATCCGCCCCGCCCACACCAACCTGTTTCCCCACATCGACCTCGACGGCACCCGGCCGACCGAGCTGGCCCGTCGCCTCGGCACCTCCAAGCAAGCCGTCGGTCCGCTGGTGGCCGAGCTGGAGGGCATGGGCATGCTGGAGCGGGTGCCCGATCCCGACGACGGCCGGGCGCGGCTGGTGCGCTTTGCATCCGGTCCCGACGGCACCCACGGTGTGCTGGCTGGTCTGCGGCTACTGGGCCAAGTGGAAGCCGAGCTGGCGGCGGAGCTGGGGGAGGACCGGATGGCCGAGCTGCACGGCTTGTTGGTTGCGTTGATGGCCCTGGTGGAGCGCCGGATGGCCAAAGAGGAGTCCGAGGGCTGACCTGTCCCCCTGGCGCCGTCCGTGAGATACCGGGAACAGGGTGCCGGGGCTGTGGTCCGGTCCGCCTTCTGGAGCTCTCATGCCGCGACTGCGCTCGATCTTGCCGCGACTGGTCCTGGGCATGGCCGTGGGCCTTGGGCTGGCGGAGCTGGCCTTTCGGGTGCGGGACGGGTTTGGGTTCCCCCACATCAACATCCTGGTCGAAGACGCGGTGCTGGGAGTGCGCATGTTGCCCGATGCGTCGGGGGCCATCACGCTGGGAGACAACCCCCGTGCGGCCTACTCCACCGGGCCTGAAGGCTGGCGGACGGGGCCAGCGCTGTCCAAGAATCCTGACAGCGTGGTGGTTGTCGGGGACTCCCAGGTCTTCGGTCTCGGCGTGGATGATGCACACACGGTGGCTGCTCAGCTGGGCGTTGCATTGGATCTGCCGGTGCACAACGGCGGCGTGCCCACCTATGGACCCGACGAGTACCTGGCGGTGATGGACGAGCTGCTCACCGCGACTGGTGCCGGGACGGCCGTGCTGGTCATCAATTTCTCCAATGACATGTTCGAGCTGGGCCGGCCGAACCGCCAGCGCCACGCGGTGTGGGATGGGTGGGCCGTGCGCATCGAGACGGCGCCCGACGACACTCTGGAGTTTCCCGGCCGCCGCTGGTTGATGAGCCAGAGCCATCTGGTGTTTGGGGCGCGCCGCTGGTGGCACCAAGAGGCCGTGCCGGAGGGGGCCTCACTTCCCTCTGAAGGCGACTGGCAGGATGTCCTGGCCCACACGGTCAGCACCGCGGAGGGTGCGGAGGGTGGGCTGCAGGTGCAGATCGAAGAAGCCGTGCAGCAGCGGGGCTCGGCGAAGGCGGAGCTTGCAGAGCTCCAGGAAGCGCTCCGCTGGGAGCTGGCGTCCTCCCACGAAGAGCGCATGATGCTGCAAGCGATTGCGGAGAATGCTCACCCAGGGGACATTGTCACTGATCGGGCTTCCGAGGCCGCCCGGCCGGTGACGGTCACCGCCGAGATGCTGCGGGAGGGGGCGCGCTTGGCCAAGAGGCTGCAACCCCAGGTGGATGCGCGGCTGGCCGAGCGGCCTGATGATGCCGTGAGCCAGAAGGTTCAGGCCAAGCAGAAGGCCCTGTCCAGTGCGGACGACCAGCTGGCCGCCCTGGCCCGCACGGTGGAAGCGGCCACGGGTCACGGTCCCTTCTCGGCCATGCTCGACACGGCCGAGGAGATCGTCGAGCGCCACCATGCCGAGCTGGTGGTGGTGGCGCTGCCCTTGGATGTGCAGATCGACCCGGCGCGCTTCGCCTCCTACGGTGCGTCCGAGCAGGACATGAGTGAGACGCTCGTGTTGTTGGACCTTCTGGTCGACGAGGCCCGTCGGCGGGGGCATCGTGCTGTCTCGTTGGCGCCGGCCCTTGTGGCTGCCGGGGGAGACCTTCATCTGGAGGGAGACCTTCACCTGAATGCCCGTGGTCAACAGATCGCAGCCGAGGCCATCGCCGAGGTGGTGCAGCAGCCGCCCCCGGCACGGGCCCCCGGTCGTGGGCTGGCGCCTGGACGCAGCCGAGTCCCGGCGGCCATCGAGTGGACGGCGCTCACGGAGAACCTTGTGCGGGGCTCGACCCGAAACCACTGCCAGACCTTTCGGTTGCGGGAGTGGCAGCGGGTGCACTGCACGTCGCCCGAGGGTGGGGCCGCCGTGCTGACCGCTCGGGTTGAAGATGCCCCGGCCGAGGCCATGGTGCTGGTGATGGCGGACTTGGTCGACGTGGTGGTGCCGGTGCTGCCGGGTCGAGAGGCCCGCATCCTGGTGAAGTGGGCGGACCGCACCGAGCGGCTGACGGTCCCGGCGGACGGCGTGCCGGCGTTCGTGGCGGTGGACACGACCGGGGACGAGCCTTGGCTCGAGGCGGTCGAGATGCCCGCATGTGTCGACGGACTGGCGCGCTTTGGTGACGGTGTGGCGGACTGCAGCGCGTGGACGGCGTGTGCGGACCGCTGGTCCTGTGTGCAGGGCGCTCGTCAGTTCTTGCCTCAGTGTGAAGCGGGCGAAGCGGTGGCGGGCGCGGGTCTGTTTTGCCAAGTCCTCTGTGATGACGTCCACCCCTGCACTGTCGGGACCTGCACCGCGTGGGATGGTGGTGCGTTTTGTCAGTAGGGGCAGCATGGGACGCTTAAACACCATCATTGAGGTGCTGCGGCACTACGCCCACCGGGAGCGCTTCTTCTTGCTTCCTGTGGTGGTCATCTTGGTGGTGGCGGCGACGTTTTTGGTGCTGACCAGCAGCGCGGGTGTGTTTGCGCCGTTTGTGTACGCGGTGTTCTGAGCGCAGGACGGACCGCGCCTGTGCACGGCCGACCGGTGGCCATCAAGACCCAGTTCTGAGCGCTGGGCGGGCATCTCTCAGAACGACGCGCTCGTGCCGCCGAGCGTGAAGCTCTGCGTGACGCTGCCCGAGTAGCTGTAGATCCAACCCGACGTGCTCATGTAGTGGGAAGTCCGGCTTGAGTTGGTCAAGACCCGTGCTCCGTACCAGCCTCGAGACGTGGCGGTCATCCTTGCCCCAAACCAAGCGGTGCCCCAGCTGAACACGCCGGCGAGGGTTCCATTGAGCTCCACTGGCAACGCCGACGTCAGCGACATGCCGCAGTCCCCCGTGATCGTGCCGGTGGGGGGGCGCCTCCCGAACCCCGAAAAGAACTTGGTGCCGCGGTGGGAGACCTCGCTGAATGTGCAGGTGCCGATGCCGCCGCCGGTGGTCAGCGCCCGCACGGTGCCGGACATGCTCTGCGCCTCGATCACAGTGACCGAGGAGTGCCGGTCCCAGGTTCGGGAGGTGCGCAGGTGCCCCCCGGTGATCTGGACGCTGAAGCTGCCGCATGTGGGAGTGCCCATGCAGTACGCGTCCTCGCAGTCGATCAGCCCGTCGTCGTCGTCGTCGAGGCCGTTTTCACAGTCCTCGACGCAGCTTGGATCACGGGTGCACTCCCCGTCTTCACAGTCGACCAGTCCGTCGTTGTCGTCATCCACGCCGTTGCCGCAGTCCTCGACGCAGCTGGGATGATGGGCACAGTCGTCGTCGTCGCAGTCGACCAGTCCGTCATCGTTGTCGTCCACACCGTTGTCGCAGTCTTCCATGCAGATCACGTAGGCCGCGCATTGGCTGTCATCGCAGTCCGCCAAGCCGTCGCAGTCTTCGTCGATCCCCGCGCCATCGCATACCTCGCTCGCACGCGGGTTCACGGCGGGTGTGGTGTCGTCGCAGTCTCCCGGGTGGGCGGAGTGGTCTGGCGGTGCAGCGCAGGCCACCACGCTGGCGGCCGGGTCTCCATAGCCGTCGTCGTCCGCGTCGAGGTACCAGGGGGTCCCGTCGACGGCGTCTTGGTCGATGCGGCCGTCGCAGTCGTTGTCGATGCCGTCGCACAGCTCTGTCGCGTCTGGGTTTACCAGCGGGTCGTCGTCGTCGCAGTCCGGGCCCGCAGGGTGACCATCGCCATCCGCATCGATGGCTTCCTCAGCTCCGTCGTCCCGGTCGTCCCCGTCGTCCCCGTCAGCAACATCCGCGCTGTCGGCGCCGGGATCGGGACCGTCCTTGGATTCCTCTTCGCCACACGCCAGCGATGCGACACAGGCGACAACGAGGGTCCACGATAGGCGTCGAGTCGACATTCAGGCGATCCCCAGAGCACCCCGTGCGTGTGCGCACTGTGTGCTCAGCCTTGATGGTAGTCCGTGTCGCTTGGATGGCGGCAGGCACGGCCTTTCACGACGTTGCATCCCCTTGCACGCATCTCAGGCGTGCGCGCGCAAGGGGATGGGGGAGTGGACCGCGGGGGGGCACCCCTCGACACTCAGGGCTGGGGCGTGTCGGCCGGCGCGTCGGTGTCCGGCGTCTCGACGACAAACGGCTCTGGCGCCGTGCCCGTGAGCTGACGCCACAAGAACCGATACGCCAAGGTGCGCATGAAGGCTTGCTGAGTGTTGTTCGCCGCGCCACCGTGGCCGCCCTCGATGTTCTCGAAGTACGAGACGTTCTTGCCCATGGAGCGCGCCAGCTCGGCCATCTTGCGGGCGTGCCCCGGGTGCACCCGGTCGTCCTTGGTGGACGTCGTGAACAGGATGGGCGGGTGGTCCTGGCTTGCGTTGATGTTGTGGTACGGCGAGTACTGCTTAAGGTACGCCCACTGGGCCGGATCGTCGGGGTCGCCATACTCACCCGCCCAGCTCGCGCCCGCGAGAAGCTTCGTGTAGCGCCTCATGTCGAGCAACGGCACCGCACACACTATGGCCGACCAGTGGTCCGGATAGGTTGTGTACATGTTGCCCATCAGCAAGCCACCGTTGGACCCGCCCATGATGCCCAGCTGCTCGGTGGTGGTGACCCCACGCTTCACCAAGTCCTCGCCCACCGCGGCAAAGTCCTCGTAGGCCTTGTTCCGGTTCTCTTTGAGCGCGGCCTGGTGCCACCGGGGACCATACTCACCGCCGCCCCGGATGTTGGCGACCACATACACACCACCCTGCTCGATCCAGCCGATGCCGGCGTGGGCCGAGTAGCCCGGAAGCAGCGAGACCTCGAAGCCGCCATAGCCGTAGAGCAGCGTGGGCACGCCACCTTCGGGCACTTCAGCCGGCGCAACCTCGAAGTACGGAATGCGCGTGCCGTCCTTGGATGTGGCGAAGTGTTGGGTCACCGTGCGGTTGCTGGCGTCAAAGAACGCGGGCGACTGCTTGAGCACCTCGGGGGTGCCGCCCCACTCGATGATGCCCAGGCTCGACGGGGTCAGGTAGTCGGTGAGCTGCACCCACAGGTCGTTGGACTCGTGCGGTTCGACGGCCCAGACGCTGATCTTGCCGAGCTCGGGCAGACCCTCGATGGGGCGCCGGTCCTTGCCCATGCCCCGGCTGCGAATGTGCATGACCTCAACGCGGCTGCGGACATCGTCGAGAATCTCGAGCACCAGCTGGGTCTCGGTGGTGGTCCACCCGGCGAGGCTGGTGGTCTCGGTGGGCGTGAACAGCACCGAGGGCTTGTGGCGCCCCTTCTTCCACATCTTGTAGTTGGCCACCAGCAGCGAGCCCGCCTTGTGGGTGACGCCGCCAATCTCCCAGTCTTCCCGGGGCTCAAAGTAGATGTAGCGGCCCTTGACCTTGGCTTGGGTGTGGTCGGGCTTGTCGATCTTGACCCACTCACCGCCGATGCTCTCGAAGAGCTGGTCGGTGAAGAAGGTGACCGCCCGGCCGGCGAACTCGCGGTCTTCGCCGGGGGTGTCGTCGTGCCATGCCCCGGCCCACACGTCGGTCTTCTCCCCCTCAAAGCCCAAGATGGCCTCAGACAGGGCCGTTCCGCGGGTCCACACCCGTGCGGTGCGGGCGTAGCCGGAGTCGGTCAGGCTGCCCTCGCCGAAGTCCGTGCCCACCCACAAGTGGTCCTCGTCGATCCAGCTGACTTCGGACTTGGCCTCGGGGAGCACAAAGCCGTCGGCCACGAAGGTCTGGGTGTTCAGGTCGAACTCCCGAATCACACTGGCGTCGGAGCCCCCGGGGGAGAGCTCGACCATGCAGCGATCAAACGCGGGCCGCAGGCAGTCTGCGCCGTGCCAGACCCAGCGCTGGTTCTCTTCTTCGGACAGCGCGTCGAGGTTGATGATGACCTCCCACTCGGGGCTGTCGGAGCGGTACGAGTCCCAAGTGGTCCGGCGCCAGACGCCCTGGGGGTGGTCGCTGTCCTTCCAGAAGTTGTACAGCTGGCCGTCCATCTCGCTGACGTAGGGGATGCGCTCATCGGAGTCGAGCGCCGCCAGGATGCGGGCTTCGATGTCCTTGAACGCGGGCTCGTCGGCGTAGGCCCCCTGGGTCTCGGCGTTCCGGGCGCGCACCCACTCCAGCGCAGCTTCGCCCTCGACATCCTCCATCCACAGCCGGGGGTCGTCGGTGGTCGGCGCATCCTCGGCGTGGACCGAAGCAATCAGGACAGGCAACAGCAGCGCGATCATGGGCACCCCAAGCGAATTTGGGCAGCCCTTTAGCGCACAGGCAGGCCTGCGGCAGGTGATTGCTGCGTGGCGCCGGGGCAATGCGTGGCACCGTCCCCCATTTTGCCAGGGGTGTGGGCAGAACCGCCCGGTGGGCTACGGTGGCGTCAGTCGGCCGGTGCCAGTCCCTGGGAGTCCCCGTGCGTGTTCTGCTCATCAACCCTTCGATGAACATGAAGAAACTCGGCAGGTTTGCCGGGCTGCTGGAGCCGATGCCTTGCATTGGTCTGGCCTACATTGCCGGTGCGCTGGAGCAACACGGATGCTTTGTTCGGGCGATCGACATGTTCGCCGACAAGCTCTCCGGCGACGAGGTGGTCGAAAAGACCATCGCGTTTGAGCCCGACATGGTCGGCATGACCGTGCTCACGCCGTCCGCCCCGATCTGTTCCGAGATCTCCCGGCGCATTCGGGCGCGCTTGCCGAACGTCAAGATTGTCTGGGGTGCCGTGCACGCTGATGTCTTCGCCAAAGACATTGTCCGCGAGGATGACGCTGACTTCTGTGTGCATCAGGACGGCGAGATCACCATCTGTGAGCTCGTGGATGCGCTGGAGTCGGGCAATGACGCCGACATCGCCAAGGTCGATGGCCTCACGTGGAAAGACAGCGCGGGCGACGTCATCACGAACAAAGAGCGGGTGCTCAACCGTGATCTGGACAGCCTGCCCTATCCTGCGTGGCATCTGTTCCCCTATCATCGCTACGGGCTTCTTCCATTCGCCGACTTCGCCAAGCCGGTGCTCACGATGGCCGGGTCCCGGGGCTGCCCCTACCGGTGTGACTACTGCTCGCTCATCAACACGGGCGGCAAGGTCTACCGCAAGCGCGATCCCATCAAGCTTGTCGACGAGTACGAGTACCTGGTCGACCGCTACGGCGTGAAGCAGATCGGCTTCATCGATCCCATCTTCCCGTTGGTGAAGAAGGACCTCGAGCCGTTCTGCAAAGAGCTGGTGCGCCGTGGTCTCGACCAGAAGTGCCAGTGGCTGTCCGAGACCCGGGCCGACCGGCTGGACGAAGACACGTGCCAGATCATGTACGACGGTGGCTGTCGGCGGGTGCTCATGGGCATCGAGTCCGGGAGTGACCTGCTGCTCGGCAATGTCAACAAGAACATCACCACCGCCAAGGTGCGGGTGGGTGTCGCCAACGCCAAGAAGGCCGGCATCCAGACGGTGGGCTTGTTCATGATTGGCATGCCCGGCGAGACGCCCGAGATGACCAAAGAGACCGTCGAGTTCGCGGTGGATCTCGATGTCGACTTCGCGAAGTTCGCCATCACGGTGCCCTTCCCGGGCTCCAAGCTGTTCGCCGATCGCTGGCAGAAGGACCTGTTCCGGGACGACTGGGACAACTACACGACCTTCAACCCCGATCCCGACCGGCTGATCTACCACCCCGAGGGCTACGACCCTGAGCTGCTCATCAAGATGCAGAGCTGGGCGCTGCGCCGCTTCTACATGCGGCCGAAACAGATCAAGCGCCAGATGATCGAGCTGCGCACCATCTCCCCGAAGATGCTGCTCTATGGCCTTTACGGCATGGCCATCTGAAGCCTGCGGACTGAGGTCTGAGGTCTGAGGACTTGGGGGGCTCCGGCTGCACGGCAGCCTCCGCTGCTCCGGCAGCACGGCAGCCTCCGCACGCCCGTGCGCACAGCGCCCGTGCGGTCCCTGTTTTCGAGAGTGGTCTCGTGATGGACATTCCCGACTGGCAAGCTGCCGCCGCAAACACCCTGTGGCGCCCCTACCGCCAGATGAAGAACGCCCCCCCGAGCCTGCCGGTGGTGGGTGCGTCCGGCGTGCGCATGACCCTCGCGGATGGCCACGAGCTCATCGACGGCATCGCCTCGTGGTGGACCGCGTGTCATGGCCACCGCCACCCCCACATCACCGCCGCACTGGCCGACCAGCTCAACCACGTCCACCACGTCATGTTGGGCGGGCTGGTGCATCCCCAAGCGGCCCGGCTGTCCACCCGACTGGCGGCGCTGTGCCCCGGCGACCTGGACCATGTGTTCTTCAGCGAGTCCGGCTCGGTGTCGGTCGAGATTGCGCTGAAGATGGCCATTCAGTACTGGCGCAACAAGGGCGTGCAGGGCCGCACCCGCTTCTTGGCGTTTCACGGCGGCTACCACGGGGACACGATGGCCGCGATGTCGGTGTGTGACCCCGAAGAGGGCATGCACACGATGTTTCGGGGGGCGCTGGCCGAGCAAGTCATCGCGCCGATTCCCCGCACACGACAAGACCGCCAAGCGGTGCTGCGCTTGCTCACGGAACACCACAGTGAGCTGGCTGGCGTCATTGTGGAGCCCTTGGTGCAGGGGGCCGGCGGCATGCGCTTTCACGCGGCGGACGACCTCGCGTGGCTGCGCCGGGTCACCGAGGACCGGGAGCTGCTGCTGATTGCCGACGAGATCATGACGGGCTTTGGGCGGCTGGGCACGATGTTCGCCTGCGACCAAGCTGGCGTGGTGCCCGACATCATGACCTTGTCCAAAGCGCTGACCGGGGGCACGCTCCCGCTCGCGGCCACCGTCGCCCGGTCGTCTGTCTTTGACGCGTTCTGGAGTGACGAGCCCGGCCATGAGCTGATGCACGGACCGACGTTCATGGGCAATGCCCTGGCGTGTGCCGCGGCGAATGCATCGCTCGACTTGTTTGCGCTGAACACCGACCGCCTGGACCGGGCCCAGGCCATGGAAGTCCAGCTTCGGGAGGGGCTCGCGGACTGTGCGAATCTGCCGGGTGTGGTCGACGTGCGCTGCCGTGGGGCGCTCGGCGTCGTGGAGCTGGCGGGGCCGGCCGACCGGGAGTGGTGGGTGCAGCATGCCGTCGACAATGGTGTGTGGTTGCGTCCTTTCGGAAATGTGGTCTACACCACGCCGCCGCTGGTGATGGACGCCGACGACCTCGACCGCGTCATCGCCACCATGGTGTCGGGCTTGCGCGTGGGCTGACCTCGCTCAGGGGTAGGCGGGGGGACGGGCGGGCTCGAGGCGCACTCCCAGCCACGCCGTCCAGCTCGCGGCGTCGTCGCACTGCTGCACGCTCAGCTCGCTGCCGGGCGCGGCCAAGGTGCATGCGACGCCGATGGTCGCGCGCAGGCCGGGCACCTTGCCGATGGGCTGGGCGCCGGTGTCGGCGATGACGTCCAGGGCGGCCACGGTCCACGACTGGTCCCCCTCGGGAAAGGCACTCAGGCAGCCCGGCGCACATTCCGCCAGCTCGGCGCGCTCGACCCACACCCCCAGGATGCCGCTGGCAAAGCGCGCTTCGGCACGGGCCCGGGATGCGGCAGACGACGCCGTGGCATCGGGAATCTGGGGCCACCAGACCGAACCGGCCGTGCGCAACCGGGGCTGGATGCCCGGCTCCAGCAGGCCCACGGGCACCTCTCCCTCCAGGGCGCCCGCCCGCTCGGCTTCCACACCCAGTCGCCAGGCCCGCTGGCCAAACGAGACGTTGGCGGTGGCTTGGCCGATCACATCCGGCCCGACCCGTCCGGCGGAGTCGAGGTGCAAGAACAGCGCAGTGGGGCCCATCCACAGCACTTGGTTCAGCTCCATCCAGCCCGAGCCCAAGGCGCCGAGGTCCCCGTCCGCTGCGCCACCTGCCGTGAGCACGATGCCGCCGCCGCCAAACATGCGCTGCAGCCTCAGGCTGGCGCCGCCACCGGGCTTCAGGGCATTGGTGCCGTCGTCGAGGGCCCAGGCTTCGAGGGTGGGGTGCAGGGCAAACTGACGCACGGTCCAGGCCGCTCGGGCGCCCGTGAATTTGTCTCCGGTTGGCTCGCTGCCCACGCCCGCGAGCACGAGCAGCTGGGAGCGACCGACGAGATCGCCCATGGTGAAGCCAATGTTGTACTGCAGGTTCCGGTTGTTGCCGAAGGACACGCTGCTGCCGGTGGCGAGGCGCATGTACTGCTTGCCCAGGCCGTAGGGCTTGGGGCTGGGGGCGGTGCCCTCGGGCACGGCGGGGGCGTCTTCAACGGGAGGCGGGCGCACAGCCCCCCGGGCAAAGGGGCTCGCCGCCAGTGCGGGCGTCTCCGGGAGGGGTGCATCGGCGGGAAGGTGGTGCAGGTCGAAGCCCTGGGCGGTCTGGGCCAGATAGAAGATGCTGCCGTCGGTGCTGGCATCGGGATCGAAGACCCCACCCACGCCGGCCGTGCGCCGCACCCAGTCTCCGTCCGGCAGGGGCCGCTCCCAAAGGTCGAACCAGCCTTCGGTGCCAAGTGCCACCACGACGCTCTTGCCGTCGGGGCGCACGTCGAGGGACAGGGGCTGGCCGCCGGTGGGCAGGATCAGCTGCCGCTCAGTGCCCTTGAGGTCATCGGGGCTGGCCACAATGACCCGCCACTCGCCGTCATTGCGCAGCCACGCGACCGTCTGGCATGCGCTGTCCATCCGGGGGTTGCCCTCCACGATGCCCGGGGCGGGGTCTGTCAGCGGTGTGGTGCTGCCGTCTTCGAGGGAGACCCGAACGAGCCCAGAACCCCCATGAATGCGGTGTACTGCGATGGCGAAGTCCCCGCAGGGCTCGGCCTCACGCAGGTTGGCCTGACGGGTCAGCCGGCGCTCCTTGCCGGACTCTGGTGCCCAGGTGAACAGGTCGGGCTGGTGGTTCCCCCGGCCGTCGGGAACCCAAGACGAGAAAAGCAAGGTGCCATCGTCGATCCAGCGCACGTCCTTGGCGCCGCGGCCCCCGTGGGTGCGCACCCACAGCTCTTCGTGGGGCTGCAGGCCCGTGTCGACCGGACGCACGTCCAGCGGGTCCTTCTCGAGCATCTTGGCCAGCTCTTCCTCCCGCTCTTCTTGGGCCTCGGCGTCGACCGCCACCCCATAGACGACAAGCTGGGAGGGGCCCGACTCTTGGCTGCGGACCACCGCAACCTTCTTGCCATCCGGGGAGCTGGCGGGGGCGCCCACCTCGCCCTGAAGGTCGATGAAGCGGGTCTTGTCGTCGGTCCGTTCGACGCTGAGTGCGCCCGCAGTGAGCTCGGCCACAAACCGCCCATAGAGGTCCCGGGCGCTGTCGCCGAACACCCCCTCGAAGGCGTCGTCGAAGGTGCGCAGCTCCTTGGCGGTCATGCGGGCCCACAGGTCGGGAAGGGCTTGGTCACCGTGGTTGTGGGCGAGCCACTCCAGGTAGGCCGAGCCGACGAGGTAGCGCATGGAGCGCCCCCGCCAGCGCGGTGAGCCGTCCAGCTCGTCGTAGCTGGGGAGCTGCCCTTCCCGGGCGAGGGTGCGCAGGAAGGTGGCCCGCCCGTCGGAGTTGGGTCGGCCGGCGCCGGTGAGGATGCCCTCCACCAGCGTGGCGTAGCCCTCAATCACCCACGCAGGGGACTTGGTGGCGATGGCTGGAACCCCGAGAATGCCGTCGTAGAAGATCTTCTCGAAGGCGTTGCGCGAGGGGCGCCCGAGGTGGAGCAGGTGGGCGTCTTCGTGGACCACGAGGTCTTCGGCCCACAAGCGGTAGTTGCCGATGCCTGAGCCGGCGCCGGGCGCGGTGGGAAAGACGCCCATCAGCGGCATGCGGGCAAAGGGCACCGCAAAGCCGTTGGCTTGGCCCCACGGGTCCATGACGATGACTTCGGTGCGCTTCTCGGGCTGCCAGCCCACCACAGGGGCCACCCGGTCGCGCATGGCGTCGATGCGGCCGGCGAGGTCGAGGGCCCAGGCTTCGGAGTCCAGCGGGTAGTGGATGCGGTAGTGGTCCGTCTCGACGGTGCGCCAGGGCTCGTCGGCGGTCCAGGCGTGGGCGACCGAGGTCAGTGCGAGCGCGAGGAGGGAGTTCAGCATGGGCCACCGGACTGAGGGGTCGGCAGCGTAGCGCGGGGGAGATGGGCTGGTGGGGGAGGCTTAGGGAGCACCGGCCCGGGCTGCTCCCCTGCGCTCCCAGCCCCGGCCCGCCCACAGCCCCGTGAGGATGCTCGCCCGCACGGCCCAGTCCAGCGTCGTGCCCAGCCAGATGCCCACGAGCCCCAGCTCCCAGTGGAAGGCCAGCAGCCAGCACGCACCGAGGCGCACCCCCACCGGACCGATGAGGGCCACGACCATCGGGCTCGCCGTGTCGCCCGAGCCCCGCAGTGCACCGGCCAAGGCGTCGCACAGGGCCATCAGTGGTTGAGCCAGGGCCCCAATGCGCAAGCAGCGGGCGCCCAGGGCCACCACCTCGGGGTCATCGCTGAACAGGCCCACGAGCTGCTCGGGAAAGACGACGAACACCAGCCCCACCGCGCCCAGTGTGGCGGTGCCCAGTCCGGCCGCCAGCCACCCCGCCGTGCGTGCGTCGGCACTGCGCGCTGCACCGAGCTTCTGGGCGACCAAGGACCCCGCAGCGATGCCGAAGCCGCCGGCCCCGATGAAGCCCAGTGACTCGATGGCCAGCAAGGACTGGTTCGCCACCATCGCGGTCTCGCCGAGGTGGCCCACCATCCCGGCGAACACCATGAAGCCACCGTGGAACAAGGTCTTCTCGCCAAGTGCGGGCAGGCTCACCCGGGCGATGCGGCGCAGGCTGGTGCGGCCCTCGTGCCAGCCTGCCTTCACCCAGTCCAGCCCCGGTCCCAGCACCCCACCGGGGGCCATCAGTGCCGCCATCGTCAGCACCCACAGCATCACAAAGCACGCCGCCGTGCCCAGTGCCGCGCCGGTCATGCCCAGCCCGTCCACGCCCACCATCGGCATCCCGAACATCAGCCCCCAGGACACCCCCAGGTTGATGGCGCCCGTGACCACCCCAATCTGCATCGGGGTGCGGGTGTTGCCGCTGGCCTGGAGCGCCACAATGCCCGCCTCACCGGCCAACACGAGGGGGGCCGTCGGGAAGAGCACCGTCATGTAGCGGTGGGCGAGGGCCCGGGTGACCGCCGCATCGGGCCCGGTGCCCGCCATCGCATCACACACGAAGTCTCGGCTCAGCAAGCCGAAGACGGTGAGCACCACGCCAATCCCAGCGGATGCGAGGACCAGCGCCGCGGCGGCTTGGCGGGCGGTGGTGCGGTCGGCGGCCCCGATGGCCCGGCCCACCACGGTCATGGCGCCCAAGCGCAGCACGCCGAAGACGTTGAACAAGGACCACAGCCAGGGCCCGGACACCTGCATGCTGCCGAGGGCCCGGTCGTCGAGACGGCCCAGCATCAGCCGGTCCGTGAAGAACACCAGCGTCGTCACCAGCCCCGCAAGAATCGCGGGAATGGCGAGCTGGAGGACTTCAGCGCCGAGCGTTGCCCGACGGGAGCGCCCGGGTGGAGGGGCGGACCGCGGGGTGGGCATCCAGGCTCAGGCCTTGACCATGGCGGGCTTGCGATCGGCCCAGGGACGGGCTTCTTCGAGCTGGGCGGCCAAGCGGAACAGCGTGGCTTCGTCCCCAAAGCGGCCGACGAGCTGGGTGCCGATGGGCAGGCCCTCACGGTTCCAGAACAGCGGCACGCTCATGCCCGGCTGGCCGGTCTGGTTGAACAGCTGGGTGTTCGGGGTGTAGGCGAGCTTGCCCTGGCCCATGCTGTCAATGGCGAAGTCCAGCACCTTCCCGAAGGCCACGTGGCGCAGCAGGGAGATCTGGAGCTCCTCGGACTCGGTCAGCGTGAGCTCGCCGATGCGGGCCGGCGGCTGGGCGAGCGTGCTGGTGAGGAACACGTCGTGGTTGGCCATGAACGCGGCACACTGGCGACCGGCGCGGTGCATGTCGTGGCGGGCCCGCTCAAAGTTGGCGGCGGACGTGCGCCAGCCGATGAGGGCCAGCAGCCAGGTGCCGGGCTCGAAGTCGCGGTAGCGGGGCTTCTTTCCGGCGTGCTTGGCGGCCTCTTCGACGTAGTAGGCGACTCCAGCGGCGACCGTCAGGAAGTAGGCGCGCACGAGGGCGGTCCGGTCGAACTCGGGCTTGGCCTCGACCACCTCGTGGCCCAGCTCCCGCAGCAGCTTCACGGCGTCGTCCACCGCGGCCACACAGTCGGCGTGCTGGTTGTCGGCGTACAGGGCCTCGCGGCAAAACGCGATGCGCAGCTTGCCCGGCGCCGTGGCGGCTTCTTCCACCCAGGGCCGCACCTTGTGGGGGGCGGCGTAGGGCTCGCCGGGGGTCGGCGCATCGACAACATCGAGCAGCAGGGCAGAGTCGCGAACGGTTCGGGACAGCACATGCTCTTGGACCATGCCGTTCCAGGCGTCCCCCATGTAGGGCGCCATGGTCACACGGCCCCGGGTGGGCTTGAGGCCAACGAGCCCCGTCGCCGCCGCCGGAATGCGGATGGAGCCGCCCCCATCACCACCGTGGGCCACCGGCACGATGCGCGCCGACACCACCGATGCGGCACCGCCCGAGGACCCGCCGGGGGTGTGGTCCAGGTTCCAGGGGTTGCGGCAGGGCCCCCGCAGTGCGGGCTCTGTGACCCCCATGATGCCGAACTCAGGCGTGTTGGTCTTGCCCACGATCTGCAAGCCGGCGGCTTCGTAGCGCTGGGCGTTGACGCTGCTCCCCTGGGCCACGTCGTCGGTGTACAGCGCGCAGGAGCCCGTGGTGACCGTGCCTTCCAGCTTGATCTTGAGATCCTTGAGCAGGAAAGGCACACCCTTGAGGGGGCCGTCGGGCAGCGTGTCGACATTGGCCCGTGCCCGCTCGAAGGTGCGCAGCACGACGGCATTCAGCTTGGGACCCCGCGACTCAATGCGCGCGATGGCGGCGTCGAGCAGCTCGCGGGGGGAGACCTCACCATCCCGGACCAGGGCCGCGAGGGCAGTGGCGTCGAGGTTGTCGTACTCGGGCATCGGCAGCGGCATCATTTCCTCCCAAAGCGGCGGGCAGGGTAGCCCACGGCGCCGCCCGGGGCTGTCAGTCCAGCACGAGTCCGTACATCGCCACCATGATCGCGAGGGGCGGCAGGATGCCGAGCACCGTGCCCAGCGTGTAGTCCTTGAGGGACACGGGCGTCAGCGCCAGCGCAAAGTTCAGCGGGGGCGACACCACAAAGACCAACCTCAGGGCCAACACAACCTTGAAGGGGCTGCGCTCAATGCGGTTGAGCAGCTTCTGCACCCAGGGGCGCTGGGCCTTCTCGATGGGCTGGCCACCGGCCCGTCGAAACGCAGCAAAGGCGATGACCGCGGCGGACACGGAGCTAATGTAGGACAACACCAGGGCGATCGGCTTTCCCCAAGCCAACACACCCGCGCCGATGAACACCCAGCCCGGCACCTGAAGCAAGATGCCGGCAATGTAGATGCCGACAAAAGCGACAGCGGCGAGGGGACCGGCCTGGGCCACGGCGACGCGCACAGTCTCGGGGCTCAAGTCGTCGAGAACACCCGCTGCGTGCAGGATCCCGATGATACCGAAGAAGGTGCCGAGGGCGATGACGGGCCGCAGCCACGGACGACTGGGCGGGATGTCCGCGGGAGGGGAGTCAGGCATGGCCCCCTGATAGCACCCGAAGGATGCCGGCCGGGGGCATTTTGACCGCGTCTTGGAATGGCGGTGAAGCGCCCGGACCCTGGCGCTCTGGTACGGTGTTGTGTCCGGCAATCCTGACCTGGAGTCTGTATGCGTTCGTTCTTGGTGTCCGCGCTGCTATCGTCTGCGCTGTTGTTCATCGGTGGTCCTGCCTTCGCTGGGACCCTCGCGGGCGTCACCCTGCCGGACTCGGCCACGGTCGGCGGAAAGGCCCTGGTGCTCAATGGCATGGGGCTCCGCGAGAAGTACATGCTGGACATCTATGTGGGCGGTCTCTACCTGCCGACCAAGACCACGGATGCGAGCAAAGCCATCAACGACGATGTGCCCAAGCGCATCGTGATGCACATGGTGCGGGGCTTGTCGAAGGACCAGCTCTCTGAGACCATGATGGAGAGCTTGAACGCCGCCTCCCAGCCCGCCGGTCGTGCGGCGGCCCCCACCCTCGCGGGCTGGATGGAAGACGTCGACTCCGGCGAACAGATCGTGCTGGACTATGTTCCCGGCACCGGCTGTACGGTGACGGTGGACGGCCGCAAGAAGGGCACGATCCCCGGTGTGGACGTGATGCAGGCGCTCTGGGGCGTCTACTTGGGGCCCAAGCCGCCCACCTCGGCCTTGAAGAATGGGCTGCTCGGGACCTGATGTTCAGCCCAGCCCGGCCGCGACCACCTCGGCCAGGGTCTCGTCGAGCGGTCGGCTGATGAAGCCCAGCTCGTCGCGGGCCCGGTCGGTGCGGTACCCCACCCACAGCGGCACGGGCACCGGCACCAGCTGGGGGCCGGCACCGGTGAGGGCCGTCAGCATGCGCAGCACGTCGACCATCGTCGTCGGTGGCCCCGCCAGGTTGTAGGCCCGGCCGATGCTCTGGGGGTTGGCGAGGGCGCCGGGGACGGCCCGGGCACAGTCCAGTGCGGCCACTTGGGGAACGCCCACGGTCGGCACCAGACAGCGGCGCTGGCCCATGAGTCGACCGTAGCGCTGGGTGAGCTTGGGGTCTCGGGGTCCAAAGATGGGCCCCGGCCGCAGCACCGTGAGCTCAAAGCCCAGCTCGCGGGCGAGGTCCCACGCTTGGGCTTCAGCCAAGGACTTGCTCAGTGCGTAGCGCCAGTCCGTCGTGAGGTTGCTGGCGAGGAAGTAGCGGCGCTTGGGGCCGTGCAGCGCGGCGTTCTCGTCCATCCACGAGTTCAGGCGGGTGCGGTAGACGGCGACGGTGGAGATGAGGACGACCCGGGTGACCCCCGCTTGGGCAGCCGCCCGCAGCAGCCTCGCGGTGCCGTGCACGTTGACGGCCATGTATCGGTCGATGGGGCCGGCCCAAGACCCCAGCGCCGCATTGGCCACGAGCGCCGAGCAGCCCTTCAGCGCGATGATCAGGGCGTCGGCGTCGGCGAGGTCGGCCGTGGCCATCGGGATGTGGAGCGCGGTGAGGTGGGCGCCCTTGTTGGGGTCCCGCACTACCGCCCGCACGTCGAGACCCTGCTCCAGCAAGGCATCACAGATGTGGCCGCCCAAGAACCCGGTGGCCCCGGTGACCGCGATGGGGCCGGTCACTCTGTCCCCCGCTCGCGGATGTCTTTGGGGAACAGCGACTGTTGGTGGGCTTGTTGCTCTCGGCGCTGCTCGGCTTGGCGGGCTTGTTGTTCGGCTTGCACCCGCTCCAGCTCCCGCGCCATGCGCTGTTGTTGGGCGATGGGGTCTTCCTTGTTGGTCTCGGGCCGGTCGACGGGCTGCAGCGCCGCCACCACACACGCCACGCCGAGGGCCACCGCCCCGACAAACTTGCTCTCCTGAAGCACCCAGTCCAGGGCGGGCACCAGCTCTTGCAGTCCCCGCAGCCAGCCCAGCTTCCAGGCCACTGCGAACCACGCCGGGCCCACCACCGCCCACCAGCGGGGACCCAGGCGGCCCCGGTCCAACGCCACAAAGAGGGCGGCCCCCGGGAGGAACAGCATCGCGAAGTGGTGCTCGTAGGTGTAGACGGGTGTGAGGGTCAGCAAAACCGTGAAAACGCCCATGATTAGGGCGTTCCCGAGGCTGTCGTCCCGCTGGATTTTGCGCGACAGGCCGGTCAGGACGGCGAGCAGTCCCAGGCTGACAGCTTGGGCGCCCACCCGGGCGGCGGTGCTCAGGTGGTGGGTGTCCGGGCCTGGAAGCGCTTGGTTGAACAGGTCGGGGATCGAGTGGTTGCCGGGAAGGGTGATGGGCACCCGCAAGCCGTGGTACTCGCCACTCGAGAAGCCCGGCAGAATCTCGGTGTAGAAGCGGAGCTGGGCTGAGCCGTCGACCAGGGGCAAGGCCAGCACCGTCAAGGCAATGGCCGTCACGCCGGCAAAGACAACTTGGCCCCAGTGGCCACGGGCGACCCAGGCAGCGAGGTAGAGCGCCGGCGACATCTTGAACATCGCGGCCACCCCCACCAGCTTGCCGTTGCGGGTGGACAGGCCCAGGATCACCAACACCAACACCAACAGGTTGGCCTGGCCCATCACATTGCTGTCGGCGATGGGGCTGAGCGTCAGGGCGGCCACCGCGATGGGCAGCCAGGTCCCGTGCACCCACCTGCGCATGGTCCACGCGGCGGCAAGCAGCAGCAGCTGGTTCAGGCCGAAGAAGATGCGGTAGCCGGTCGCCAACGACAGGGGCGCCGCCCACAGCATCGCGCCGAGAAACGGTGGCGGGTAGAAGTACGGATGCACGCTCCGGCGTGTGCCTTCGGTGCGGGCCCGCGCGCTCAGCGCCTTCGTGTCGTACGGATCCCCGCCGTCCACCGCTTCCTGGACGGCGTAGTGGTACGTCGCGTAGTCCCGGGCGGCGGTCGAGTCGACGACCTTGCGCCAGCCGGGAACCAGCCCTGTGACGATGTAGAAGACCACAGCGCCGGCGAACAGCACGCGCCGAAGCACAGATGGCGGGGAGGGGTTCACGGCCCCGGGCTATCACGGTCAACCCGCCCAGCAGGCGGTGGGTGCGCTTCCTGCCCGTAGGCAACCAAAAGGACTGGCGCACGCGGCCAAAGAGCTGCGCTATGTTCGCCGCTTGACGCGGGCAGGGGCATCGGGGCCGCTGTGCGCCGGTCGGCTCCCCACGGAGGACGCGATGCAGTCGACGTCTCCGCACCCATCGCAGTGGCCCATCCTCGGCGCGCTCTCGCTGGCCTTGGCGGCTTGGCCGAGCGTCGGGCTGGCCAGCGGTGCGGCGGCTCCCCAAGAGTCGATGGTGCTGCTGCTCACCATTCTGGCGTCCATCGGGGGTGCCTACCTGCTGACCCACTTCATCGTGGACCGCCTCCAGCGCAAGCTGCTGTTTGTCTCTGGCGTCGAGTACATCCTGCTGGGCGTGCTTCTCGGTGCCTCCAGTGGTGTGTTGTCCGACGTGGACAGCCTCGCGCCCGTGGTCGCGGTGGGCACGGGCTGGATCGGCTTGCTTCAGGGCGTCGGGCTCAGCGGCCAGCGCATCCGCACGCTGCCGCGGTGGGCCGGTCGCTTGGCCCTTGTGGAGCTGGTGGTGGTCGGGGGTGGTGTGGGCTTGGGTGGGTGGCTGATGCTGACCCTGGGCCTCGGCGCGGAACCGGCCGATGCTCACCTGCCGGCGGCGATCTTGGGCCTCGCAGCGGCAGCGGGGAGCACCACGTCCACGGGCCTGTTGGGCCGGCGCTTTCCCCAGCTGGCCGAGTCTGGCGACACCTTGGCCCTGCTCGATGGGGTGGCTCGGCTCACCCAGACCTTCGCGATCCTCGCCTTTGGTGTGCTGCTCTGCATCTTCCACCCCGACGTTCCCGGCATGGACCCCTCGCCGGTGGCCGCCGAGTGGCTGCTGTTGATGCTGGGCCTGGGTGTCGTGCTGGGCGGGCTGTTCCGGCTGCTGGTGAGCGCCGAGTCCACCGAGAACCACCGCTTCATGGCCATGGTGGGCATCATCTGCTTCGCCACGGGTGCGGCCTTCTTCTTGGACCTGTCCGCGCTTGCCGTGAACCTCGTGCTGGGCGTCGTCCTGGCCCAGGGCGCCCGCGGTCCAGAGCTCCACCAGACCCTCACCCGCACCCTCGGGCCGGTCGTGCTCATGCTGCTGCTGCTGGCCGGTGTGCTCTGGCAGCCGGTGCCGTGGGTCTCCGGTGTGGTCCTGGCGCTGAGCATTGTGGCCCTGCGTGCGGGGCTGAAGCTGCTGTCGGGCATGCTCTCGGCGGCGGGCACCCCCCTGCGCGGCGATCTCGGGCGCGGCACGATGTCCCAAGGCGCTGTGTCGGTGGCCATCGCCTTGTCGTGTCGGTTGGTCTACGATGGTCCTCTCGTGGATCTCGTGTTCACGGCCATTCTCGTGTCGGTCGTGATCGCTGAGGCCGCCGGTCCGCGGCTGCTCAAGGGCTTGCTGGTGGATGCCGGCGAGCTGCGTCAGGACCTCGATCTCAGCCCGCAGGAGGCCTGAAATGCATGTTGTGGTCGTCGGCCTGGGCCAGGTCGGACAAGCGGTGGTGCGTGCGCTGGAGGGACAGCGGCACGACGTGGTGGCGATCGATCGGGACCCCGACGCGCTGGCCTGGGCTGAGGAACACCACGATGTGGCGACCCTGCAGGGCTATGGCGCGAGCGCGCGGGTGCTCCGGGAAGCCGGCTGTGAGCGGGCGGACCTCATCGTCGCGGTGACCAATCAGGACGAGACGAACCTCGTGGCCGCACTCACGGCACGCCACCTCGGCACGCGGCGCACGGTGGCGCGGGTGCAAGGCGCGGACTGGGTGGAGGTCGGCGGCAGCGATGGTGTGGCACTGGGCCTTCTGGGGGTGGACGCGGTGTTCAACCCCCGGGTGCTGGTGGCCCGGGAGCTGGCCCGCATCGTGCGGTCCTCTGGCGCGCTGGAAGTGCTGGAGCTGGCCGAGGGCCGGGTCGAAGTGGTCCAGATTGAGCTGGCGGAGGGTGCCCGCGCTGAAGGCCGGCCCTTGGCGCAGCTGTCGTTGGCGAAGGGCGTGCGAATCGGCGGTGTGACGCGGGCCGGCAAGCTTTTTGTGCCCGGGGGTGCCGACGTGCTGCGTGCCCACGACCGGGTCTTCCTGGTGGGTATTCCCGAGGTGGTGTCGAAGTCGCTGTCCTCGTTTGCCCAGGTCCGGGTGACCACTCGCGTGGCCATCCTCGGCGGCGGTGTGGTGGGCGAGTCGCTGGCGCGGCTGCTGACGGGCAGCGGGGTGCGCCTGACCATCATCGAGCGGGATGCAGACCGTGCACAGGCGCTGGCGGTGGCCCTTCCCGAGGCCGAAGTGGTGGTGGGGGACGGCACGGACTTGACCGTGATGGAGGAGCACGATGTCGGCGGGGTCGACATGTTCTTCGCCGTGTCGAGCGAGGACCAAGCCAACCTGCTCGGTGCCCTGGTCGCCCGTCGGGCCGGTGCCGCACGGACCGGCATTCTGGTGGACCGCGAGGAGTACACCGCCATCTACCAACAGCTCGGCATCGACGTGGTGGTGTCCCCCAGGGCCTTTGCGGCCGACGTCATCCTGCGCCACTGCCGTGGGGATGAAGTGCAGAACCTCGCGGTGCTGGCCCAAGGCCAAGGCGAGCTGGTGGAGCTGCGGGCGCCGGCGGGATGCCCCGCGCTGTCCGTGCCCTTGAGCAAGCTCCAAGTGCCCCGGGGGGCCACGGTCTGTGCCCTCCTGAAGCCTGGTGGGGTCGTCATTCCCGGCGGCGATGACCAGATCGATGAGGGCGATGGGGTCATCTTCCTGACGGTCCAGTCGTCCCGCCGCGCCATGTCGCGCTTGTTCAAGGGTCGTAGCTAGTGTCTCGCCAACGCCCACCCGTGCACCGCATGATCGCCCGCCCCGTGGGTCTGGTGATGATCGTGGTGGCCGCAATGATGGTCATCACCGGCGTGCTTGAGCTGGGCTTTGGGCTGTTTGGGGATGACTTTGAGGGGCGGGCGTCTCAGACCCTGCCGCTGTTCCTCGCGGCCCCGTTCTCGGCGTTGTTCGGCGGCCTGTCCATGCGCTGGGCTCGCCCGGTGCCTGAAGACCTCTCGCTCGACCGAGGGGAAGCCAGCGTGGCGGTCACGGCCATCTGGGCCTTGCTGGGCGTGATGGGTGCGCTGCCGCTGATCTTCGGCGCGGGCACGACGTTCATCGACGCCTTGTTTGAGTCCTTGTCGGGCTTCACGACGACCGGGGCGACCATCTACGGCGACATCGAGGGCACGCTCACTCCGCCGCTCGTGATGTGGCGGGCGGTGATGCACTGGCTGGGTGGCATGGGCGTGGTGGTGCTGTTTGTAGCCATCTTCCCGAACATCGGGGTGAGCGGAAAACACATGTTCCGCAGCGAGGTGCCCGCGGTGACCGCCGAAGGGCTGCGGCCGCGCATCACCGAGACCTCGATGGCGCTGTGGCAGCTGTATCTGGGCTTCACGGTGTTCACAGTGGCCGGGCTGTGGCTGCTCGGCATGGGGCCCCACGACGCGGTCGTGCATGCCTTGGGAACGCTCTCTACTGGAGGGTTCTCGTCAAAGGATGCATCCATTGCGGCCTTCGCATCGCCGTCCATCGAGTGGTTCTTGTCGGTGATGATGTTGGTCGCAGGGGTCAACTTCGGGCTGTACTACTCGGTGCTGCGGGTGAGGCGGGGCTCGGTGCTGTGGCGGTCGGCCGAGCTGCGCGTGTACGTGGGCCTTGTGGTCATGTCCACGCTGCTGTTGGCGCTGTCGTTGCTGGACCTCAACGGCGGCAGCATGGTCGACAGCTTGCGGGTGGCCTTCTTCCGCGTAGCAACCACCATCACGTCGACCGGCTTTGGCATCGACGACCACCGCGCCTACCCGCCGCTGGGCATCGGCATCGTGATTGCGCTGATGGTGGTGGGCGGCTGCGCAGGCTCCACGGCGGGCGGCGTGAAGGTCGCGCGGATCGTGATTCTGATGCAGAACGCCATCGCCCAGGTTCGCCGCTCGGTGCGGCCGGCGGTGGTGCGGGTGGTGCGGGTGGATGGCCGTCCGGTGGACCGCTCCATCCTGTTGGAAGTGGCCAGCTTCTTCTTCATCTACGCCGGCTGCCTGATGCTGATCTCGCTGTTGGTCTGCATCACCGACGGTGCGCCCATGCCGGCGTGCTTCGGGGCCACGCTCAGCGCCCTGTCCAACATGGGCCCCTCGCCGTTCTACGTCGACGTCGACAACTACGGCGGATGGAGCACAACGGCGAAGGGCCTGTTCTGTGTGGCCATGGTGCTCGGCCGCTTGGAATTCTTCACCGTGCTGGCAGTGTTGCTGCCTGAGGTCTGGAAGCGATGAGCCACGGCCCCAGCCCCACCGGCGCCTCGCAGTCGGTGGATGTCCTCAAGAAAGCCCTGATTGTCGCCGTTCTCGTCGGTGGTGTGGTGTTGTTGCACCACTTCGCTGCCGGGGACGCCGGTGCGGACCCCCGTGGCCTGATGGCGCTTGGGTTCGTGATTCTCACCGCATACACGGTGGGTGAGCTGGCCGAGGTGCTGCGGCTGCCGCACATCACCGGCTACCTGCTGGCCGGGCTGTTGCTGGGGCCGAGTGTGGCCCACGAGCTGGGGGCGCTGCTGCCCGCCCACACCCTCCCCCCACCGTTTGACCAGGGTGTGCTGTCCGAGGGGGTCATCTCCCAGCTCAGCTTGTTGGACACCCTCGCGCTGCCGCTCATCGCACTGACGGCGGGCGGTGAGCTGCACATCCGGGAGCTCAAGGAGGGGCTCAAGCCCATCTTGAGTGTGCTCTTCGGCCAGATGGTGACCCTGACCTTGGCGTTCATGGCCCTCGCCTTGGTGCTTGGTGGGCTGATTCCCGGCATCGGGCTGCCGATGATCTCAACGCTGAGCATCGGAGGCCAGCTCTCCATCGGTGCTGTGCTCGGTGCCCTCGGCTTGGCGACCAGTGCGGCGGCGACGATTGCGGTCATCCTCGGGGCGGGCGCCAAGGGCCCGATGACCCGCACCATCCTGTCGGTGGTGGTGCTCAAGGACGTCGCGGTGGTCGTGATGTTCGCGACGGCGACGGCCATCGCGTCAGCCACGCTCGGGGTGGGCGGCGGCGACGGCCTGGGCGCGTCGATGGTGCACATCCTGCTGTCCATCGTGCTGGGCGCGGTCGTCGGTGGGCTGGTCCACTTGTACTTGCGCTTCATCAATGCCGAGCGGCTGCTGTTTCTCGTCGCGTTGATCTACACCACGGCCTTTGTGTGCACGGCGATCCAGGCTGAAGTGGCCCTGGTCTTCATCATGGCCGGCTTTGTGGTGGCGAACTTCTCCGACCAAGGCGAAGTGCTGATTCGCGACGTGGAGCGCCTCAGCTTGCCCGTGTTTGTGGTGTTCTTCACCTTGGCCGGCGCCCGGCTGCACGTCGACGTCATCGTGCGCATGGCCGGCTACGCGGCGCTGTTGATCACTGTCCGGGGTCTGGCCACCTGGGCCGGTGTTGCGGTGGGCGGCAAGCTGGGTGGGGCCGATGCCAACACCCGAAAGTACGGCTGGATGGGCATGATCGCCCAGGCCGGGCTCGCCATCTCGCTGGCGGGCAAGCTGCCGTCCCTGTTTCCCGGTGGCCTCGGCGACGAGTTGTTTGCGCTTGTGCTCGCCGGGGTGGCGGCGCATGAGGTGATTGGCCCCGGAATGCTGCAAGTGGCCCTGGGCAAGGCGGGGGAAGTGCCCGGTGGTGCCGAGGAGGCCCAGACCAAGGGTGTGGTGGATGTCCCCGGCGCACCGGAGCCGGTGGTTGAAGACGAGGCCGGATGGGGCCCGACGCTGGACTCCGACTCGGTGGAGCTGAACCAAGCGGTTCGGGAGCTGGAAGAAGACCTCAGGAGGCTCGTGTTGGTCCATGGCCAGGGTGTTCCCGCTGCGTGGCAGGCGGGGCTCCAGACCTGGCTGGCGAACGTGCGGCGGGAGTTTGTGCGGGTGCACCGGCGGGCGTCCGTGGTGGCCCGAGATCCCCAGGCTGACCCCCTCGCCCTGGCCGCACTGCTGCGGGATCTGGAGGAGTCTTGGCGGGTGCTTGTGCTGCGCCGCTCGGCCGAAGACCCACTCGTTGGGTGGGACCCTGCGGGCTTGGTGGCCCAGCTCGATCTGCGCTTGGACGGCGTGCCGCTCACCGTGGTGGCGGCGGTCTCTGACGATGTGTTGGCGAGGCGGGATGAGCCCATGTGGAAGGCCGCGGCCCGGGCGTGGCTGCGGCTGCACCGGCGGGTGGGCGGGCGGCCTCGGGAGCTGGCGATGCGCTCCCTCGTGCGCTTCCACCTTGGTGGTCGGTCGGTCGGTCGGCTGGAGGGCGTGATCGCGCCGCCAGCCGGACTGGAGTTCCATGTGGCCACGGGTCTCGGGCGGCTCATTGCCGAGCTGGCTCAGGCGTGGCCGACCGAGGGCGGACCGGAGGCCGTGGCGGGCCTGGACACCCTCAAGCAGCTCGTGGGCGACCGCATCGGGGGGCTGCACGACGAGGCGGCGGCCGCGGTGGGCGAGTCTGCCGGGCGACTCGAGGCCATCCTGGCGACGGGCATGCGCGACATCAAGACCGACACGGTGGTGCTGGGCACGGTGGACCTGCCCCGCTGGACCCGCCGGTTCAGCCTCGTGTACGCCGAGCGCAACCAAGGCATGGAAGCGCTGACCCTGGGCTTGGTGCGGGTGCGAGAAGGACTGGGCGCACGGATGCGTGGCCTGTCGGTGGAACTGGAGGTCGCAGGTGTGGAGGCATCGGCGGCGGCGGCGGCCACCCACCACGCTGAAGCGATCTCTCGGCACATGCTTGACCTGGGTGTGAAGCCCCACCAGACCTTGCAAGAGCGGGCGAAGGAGGCCCTGGAGGCCGTGGGGCTCGCGGTCCAGGACGAGGCCCTGAGCGGCGCCGAGCTGGGGGCCACGCTCCAGGGCCACGCCGACACGATGGGCAGCGCTGTGCGGGACCTGCGGGAGCGCCTGTCGACGTTGGAAGGCAGCCTGTCCGAGGTGGTCACCGAGGGGCTCCAAGACGACCTCCTCGAAGAGGTCGGTGGACTGACCGACCGCGTGGAGGTGCCCGCACGGGACGCCATTCCCGGTGGCTGGGCGCTGCCCCAAGTGGCGAGCACCGTGTCGCTGCCGCTGCGGGAGACCGCCCAGGGCTGGGTGGAGGCCCGCATCGGAGGCGAGCTGCTCACGGCACTGCGGCGCACCATCGCCCACGTGGAAGTGAGCTTGTCGGCGGCGCTGGAGCTGGAGCGGGTGTTGGCGTTCAACACCGAGCTCGCGGCCTCAGAGCTGGAGGTCTTCGGCGAGCGCCATCCGCCCCAGGACGTCCGGGACATCGTCGGGGAGACCATTCTGGGCGCTGTGGGGCGCAGCTTGGTGCGGGTGTCCGACGCCGGCCTGACCTTGGCCGACGTGCAACAGAGCTTTGGGGGAGAGCTGCGGGCCATCGCGGTCAGTGGCCTGCGGGAGCTGCGAGAAGAGCTGGTGTCGGGGCGCTTGTCGTCGCTGCGCCGCTTGGCCCGCACCGAAGCGGCCGTGCGCCGGGGGCTCGCCCGTCAGGCATCGGCCCTGTTCCAGCCCTTGCCCACGCTGCTGCGTCGCGGCGATGAAGTGTTGCTGGGCATTCTGGGCCAAGAACGCAGCCGGGCCTTGCACGGATGGTGGAGCGGGCAGGCCTTGCTGCCCCCCACGGTCGAGGAGCTCCAGCCCCCGGAGCCGTCGGCATGCCTGCCCATCGTGTATCAGCGGCTGTTCACCGATCTGGTGGTGTCCAACACGTCGCTGGTGGGGGACCGGGCTGCGCAGGTCGCGGCGGCGGTGGCGACCCTCAAGCGCCCTCGGGGGGTGCGGGCGGCCGTGGTCATTGGCGAAGACGCGGCCAGCCGGGCGATGCTGACGACGGAGCTGCTGCGCTCGCTGCCGGGCGCGGCGCTGCGGGTGGGCGCCGATGACCTCGCGCGGGGCCTTCCCACGGGCACGGACACGGTGGTGGTCAGCGATCTGGCGGAGCTGGTCGGGATGGGCCCTGGTGGGCTGGCGGCCGCCGATCGGCTCGCGGGCATGCTCATTGCTGAGCGAGGTCGGCGGGTGTGGGTGCTGGAAGTGGCGCCCGAGACCTGGGGCTTGCTGGTGGACCACTCCGCGCTGGGGCGGGCGGTGCCGACGGTGCTCAATCCGGGCCCACTCTCCCAAGATGAGCTGAAAGAGGCCATTCTCGGCCGCCATGCGATGAGTGGCTACAGCCTCGACTTCGATGTGCGGGAGCTGCGGGGCATGCGCTTGGCCGATGTGCTGGTCCAGACCGGGGACCGCCAGCGCCACCACCGCGAGGTCTGGTTCCGGCACCTCCGCCAGCAGTGCGGCGGGAGCTTGTCGCTGGGCTTGCGCTTGTGGATGTCGGCGGTGCGCGAGGTGGACGAGAAGGACGGCGTGCTGCGGGTGGGGCCGGTGGCACCGACCGCGCTGCGGGCCTTGACTGCGCTGGACGACGGCAGCCTGATCCTCATGCGCCAGGGCCTGATCTTTGGTCGACTGGATCCGGTGCGGTTGAGCCAAGTGCAGGGCTTGGACTTGTTGACCTCCCGCGCGGAGCTGGCTGCGCTGGAGGCCCGGGGACTGCTGGTGTTGGTGGCCCCGGATCGGTGGACGGTGCCGATGCACCTGTGTCGTCCCCTGCGGGAGGCCCTCATTGGGCGAGGATGGGCAGCATGACCTCACTCTGGCTTTCTTTGCTGGTGACGGTGGTGGCCCATGGTGCGCCAGTGGACGGGGCGACCGGGGTGCCGGTCTCGACCGAGCCGGCCGATGCCGCGTCGGGGAGCACGGTGCCTGCGGATGCGCCCCCGGATTCCACGCCCGAACCTTCGACGGGGGCGGCTTCGGCAGAGGCTCCTCCGGCAGAGGCTCCTCCGGCACCCGTGGAGCCCGCCGAGGGGGTCGACACCCCGGACCCTGCTGTCCCCACGACCCAGCCCGCACCGAGCGCTGAAGGCACGCCTGAAGCCCCCGCACCGGCCACGCCCAGCCCCAAGGCCAAGCCCAAGTCCCGGGCGGCGAAGGCGCCGTCATGGGCTCCAGCCCCCACGTCCCCGCCGCCCGCCGAAGCCATGCCTTGGGACGTGGAGCCGGCGCAGGCTTCGGCGCCGCCCACGGGGGTCCCGGCGGTCGAAGCACCCCCAGCAGACCCCGTTCCCGCTGCTCCGGTCCCGGCCGCTCCGGTCCCGGCCGTCAAGGCCCCCGCGGTCGCCGCCCCGGCCGCCCCCGTCCCGGTTGCCCAGCCGCCCGCCTACTCTTCCAACAATGACCTGTTCATCGGCTTTCCCTCCACGCCACCGGCATGGATGGAAGCGCTGTACCGGGCTGCCCCACCCCAGGCCTCCACCCCCGCGGACCCCAACAGCACCTTCGACCCCGAGCACTACTTCGCCCGGGACCCCGAGACCGTGCTGCGGCGGTTTCTGCTGAGTGCGCTGGGGGTGCTGCTGGCCGTGTTCTTCGGCCGCATCGCCGGCCGGGCTGGCCCCGCGCCGGTTCGCCGGCTGACCCGCTGGATGGGCCACGGCGGCGAGCTGCTGGCGGGCATCTCCGGGGTGGGCCTGCTGCTGTCTTTGCTCCCGGTGCGCCTGCTGCCCTGGCTGGCCCTGGCCACCGCCAGCGGAGTGGTCGCCGCCGGCTGGGCCATCCGTCCGATGGTCGCCGATGTGCTGGCCGGCATCATCTTGCGCGTCTCGGGCGCACTGCGGCCCGGCCGTCGCCTCGCCAGCGACCGGGTGACGGGGGTGGTCCGGCGCCCCGGCATGCTGGCCACCGATCTCGCCAGCCCCGAGGGGCATCCGGTGCGGGTGCCCAACCGCCGCTTGCTCGGTGCCGCCATCCTGGAGATCGAGGGTGGCGTCACGCACGTCGAGATCCAAGTCGAGCTGCTGGCGGACGTGCCCGAGCCCGTCGCCCTCGCTGCGCTCCAAGAAGCCGCCATCATGCTGCCGTGGGCCGATCCCCGCAGCCCCGCGGTCTGCATCCACAAGGGCCAGGGTGCCTGGGTGGTGCAGCTGGGCCTGCTCGGTGAGCATCCCCCGGTGGACCGCATTCGTGCGGCGTTGCCCGGACTGGCCCGGGGGGCGGTGGACGGTCGCCGTGCGGCTGAGGTCGTGCCCGAGCCCGGAGCGGCTGCCAGCTGACGCTGCAACGGGCTACACGGGCCCGATGTCGCTGCTGTCTGCCCCACCTCCGACGCCCGATCCCCCCCCGGCGGATGACGCGCTGTTCTCGTCGCTGACGCGCTTTCACGGTGCACGGGACTGGGGCGCGGTGCTCGACGCGGGCTGCGGCTGGCACTCCCTGTCGTGGATCTGCACGCTGCCCACCGCACGGTGGACGGCGGTGACGGGCGCCGCATCGCGGGAGCGGGACCTCCGCACCCGCCTGGGGGACCGCGTGCGTCCCCAAGACCAGCTCGTCACCGGCAACTGGCTCGACCCGGTCCTGCTTCCCCACGATGACGTGTACGACGTCGTCTTGGCCGACTACCTGCTCGGCGCCATCGACGGCTGGGCGCCCTACTACCAGGACCGGCTGTTTGACCGCCTGGTGCGCCACCTGCGCCCTGGTGGCTGGCTGTATGTGGTGGGGCTCGAGCCCTACCCCGAGCCCCCCGAGACCGAGGCCGGCCGGGTCATCTCCGAGATCGCCCGCCTGCGCGACGCCTGCATCCTGCTCGCGGGACACCGCTGCTACCGGGAGTACCCCCGACAGTGGGTCCACCGGGCGCTGGAGCGGGCGGGGCTGGTGGTCGAAGAGAGCAAGGCGGTGCCGATCGTGTACCGCAAGCGCTTCGTGGATGGCCAGCTGGATGTTTGTGTGCGCAAGCTGGGCCACATCGCCGATCCTCAGCTCCGCGCGTCGCTGCGCACCCACATTGAGGCCCTGCGTGCAACAGCACGTGTGCTGGCCGAGCGCCCCGGCGGTCTTCCTTTTGGTGAAGACTATGTCGTGATGGCGCGCCTTCCGGAATAGTCCCCGCCACTGGAATCCCGATGCTCAGTCTGCTGTCCGCGCTGCTCTTCTTCTCTGTGGCCCATGCCGGACCGGCCGAGGGGGATCTGCAGTTTGAGCAATTTGCCATGGCGCGGGACGGGGTGCACTGGACCTGGTCGCCGGCCTCGGCCCAAGTGCTGCGGGCCCGGGGAGTGGAGCCCACGCTGGTCGTGCGCGAAGGCCGGCAGCTCGTCTGGAGTGCCCCGCTCAAGGGGACGTCCGGCATCGTGCCGCTTCCCCGTCGTCCGGGTCCCCAAGCCACCATCGAGGTGGTCGGCTTCGCCAAGGACTGGGAGGTCCGCTCGATTCAGGGCCAGCCCAAGGCCTTGTTCAGCGGGGCCCGCGCCACCAACGCCCCCCGTCCCGAGCTGTGCACCGGCTTTGTGCGCGACAGCGAGGCGTGTCTGGCCGCCATCACGCGGCTGCCCGGCGATGCCGTGCAGGTCATTCAGGCGTGTGACGATGCCTTCATGGTGGACGAGCAGGAGCTGGCGTGTGTCAACGCACTGGAGCGGGTGGTGGCAGACCCCGTGCAGGTCGTGAAGGCTTGCGACAGCGCCATGACCTCGGCGGACGCCACCCTCGCGTGCATCGCAGTTGCGGAGAGTGGCCCGGTGGTCGAACACTGCGACAAAGCCTTCCTGTCGGATGAAGCGGAGGTGGAGTGCATCCGAAGTGCCCCCAGTGCTGCTGCTGTCGATGCCTGCGACACGGCCTTCACGACCGAAGCCAGCGAGCTGGACTGCCTCCGTGCGCTGTCGTCCACGCTGGGAGATCGGCCGGATGTGGTCCGCGCCTGTGCGGAGTCTGCGGGCTCCGATGACGACGAGCTGGCCTGCATTCGCGCGGTGGGAAGCTCGCGGCGGCGCTGAGGTTTCGGGGCATCTGCGGCGCCGATCTGGATACACCGGTGCCGCCTCCTCTGTCTCGGACTGCCCATGTTGCGCCTCCAAAGTCGAGTCCTTGTTGTTGTTGCCCTGTTGGTGGGTGTCTCTGGCTGTTCCGTTGGCAAGGATGACGCCAAGCCCGTGGTCGAGCCGTCGCCCATGGCCCCGCCAGAGGCCGTTGTGCCGGTTGCCGAGCTGGGCGAGTCGGCGTCCGAAGACCCCCGGCCGGGTCCGTTTGTGCGGGGCACGCGGGGTGGTCCGCTGATGCGGCTGGGCAAGGACCACAGCGGCGAGTTTGTGGTGACCGGCGACCAAGTCTCGCTGCACGTCATCCACCGCAGCCAAAAGCCCCTTCCGGCCAAGGGTGAGGTGGCCCTGCGCATCAAGCCGTCCGCCGGGGACGAGCTCAACTTGGTGATGCGCCCCAACGCCGAGGGCTCCCGCTGGGTGACCACCATCCCCCAAGATCCCGGTCCAGCCGAGGCCATCGTGACAATGGAGATCGAGGGTGTGTCGGTGCAAGCGGCGGTCGTCTGGGCCGCGGCCGACCTCAGCGCGGCACCCCAAGGGCACTGAGCCCGGTGGCCCCGCGAGCGAGGCCGCGCTACCGTGCGGGTCGCCTCTGGAGGTCCCATGAGTGATGAGACGAGCCCCGCGTCGGATGACGCAGTTGACACCGCCCTTGACGAGGGCGCGGCCGAGGTCGGTGTTCAGCCGACCACCCCCCAGCTCGGCATGCAGAGCCAGCTCACCCGAGGCTCAGATCTGGCTGCTCGCCCCGGTTTTCGCAACCCCGGCAACGTCCGGTCGAAGGCCTCGAAGAAGACGAAGAAGTCCCGCAAGGGGCGCTGAGTCAGGCTGGGTTGCCAGTGGCCCCTGGGTCGGCCTCACGATGGCCGTTCGGGGGCGTCCCGCGTGGGGGACCGGCCGTGATACGACGGCGCCATGGACTGGGATGACATTCGCCACTTCCTCGCGCTCGCTCGGATGGGCTCGGTGCGGTCGGCCGGTGCGTCCCTCGGGGTGAGCCACTCGACGGTCGCCCGCCGGGTGGAGGCCCTCGAAGCTCGTCTCGCCGCGCGCTTGTTCGACCGCAGCCGCGATGGCTACACCCTGACCGAAGCGGGGCGCCAGATGCTCCCCGGGGCCCAGCGTGTCGAGCGGGAGATGGCTGCGCTGGAGCTGGGTCTCGTGGGGCAAGATGAGCGGTTGGCGGGTCCGGTGGTGCTCACGTGCACGGACGCCTTCGTCTCCCGAGTCCTGGTCCATGGGCTGCGGCCATTCTGTGAGGCCCACCCCGACATCGAGCTGTGCATCAGCATCGACAGCCGGTCTTACGACCTCACCAAGCGGGAGGCAGACTTGGCCGTTCGGGCAGTGGGCGTCGATGGTTCGCCCCCGGCACACTTGCTGGGCCGTCGCCTCGTGCCGGTGACCCTCGCCAACTACGTCGGACGGGGCCACGCTGAGCGCCTGGACCCGGACCTGCCGGGCACCCATCCCCGGTGGCTCGGGGCGGTGGAGCGCAAGACCATGGACGCCATGGTCGCCACCAGCAGTCACGCCAATGTGCCCATCTGGGGCTCGTTTTCGTCGATGCAAGTGCGCGCGCAGGCCGCCCGGGCGGGGCTTGGATTGGTGATGCTGCCCACCTATGTGGGCGACCGCGACCCCTGCCTACAGCGGCTTCGGCGCCCAGATGTGCGCCACGTCGCCGACCTGTGGTTGCTGTGCCACGCCGACTTGCGGGACAACGTGCGCTTCCGTGCAGCCCGCAAGCAAGTCGCAGCGGTGCTCACGGCGGAGCTGCCGCTGTTTGGGGGCGACCTGGGCCCAGCGGCCGACTGACGGCGGTTCCGACGACATCACCCTGCCCGAGAGCCCCCATCCTGTCGCGGTTCTGGACACTCTGCTGAGATCTGTTCCGCTGCGTCCCAAAATTGCACCGCTTGGGTTGGGCCGGGGCGCCGTAGGTTGGGTGCATCCCAACAAGGAGCCCGACATGGCCGCTGACGACCGATTCTGGAATCGCATCGCTGAGGACTACGCTCAGAAGCCCGTGGACGACCCCGAAGCGTTTGAGCGCAAGATCGCCCTGACCCTCGGGCGCATGGCCCCCGACCATGTCGTCGCGGACTTTGGATGCGGGACCGGTTCCCTCGTGCTGCGCCTTGCCCCCTCAGCCCAGCATGTGCATGGACTCGACATCTCCCACGCGATGGTGCGCATCGCCCGAGGCAAGGCCGCGGCCGCCGACGCCCCCAACGTCACCTTTCACTTGGGCGAGCTGAACGACGACGTTCCTTTCGAGCCGGCGAGCCTCGATGGCGTCTGCGCCTACAGCTTGCTGCATTTGGTGGACGACCCGCGCCGTGCCCTCGACCAGCTCTTTGGGTTGCTCAAGCCGGGGGGATTCTTCGTGTCGTCGACGGTGTGCTTGGGCGAGACGTGGGTGCCGTATCGGCCAATGCTGGCTGTCGGCCGGTGGTTCGGAAAGGCGCCGATGGTCAAGATCCTCCGGAAGCAGCAGTTGCGCGAAGACATGGCGGGGGCGGGCTTTGTGGACGTTGAAGAGCCCGACGTTGGCGCGGCATCCACGACGGCCTTCATCCTGTGCACCAAGCCGCTGTAGCCGCCCGCAGTCTGGACGGCAGCCTGGGCGCGAAGTTGCCGTGGTGGCGGGGCGCTCGATGGGCGCGGCCCGGGAGTGAGCCCCGCGAGGAACGCACTGGTTGCGCGACTTGCGAGGCGCCGAGCTACTCGGGCACGGGCCCTGGGTCATCGACCACATCGGTCCAGCGCGCGTCATTGTCGATGAGCCCGCCCACCCAGTCCGTCAAGGCATGGCCGTCGGCGCTGGTGGTGGTGTGGAGTTCACCCAGCTCCAGCTCGGTGAGCACGGACAACACCTCGGGCGGCACCTCCACAGCACCGAGGTCCTCGCCCACGATGCCCGACGCATCGCCCAACAGGCTGGTGTGCATGCGCCCGTCGATGAAGAACCGGCGGAAGCGGTCGGGGTGGGCAGCGTGCAGGGCGTCGGTGGTCTGGGCCAGCTCGGCCGCGAACGCCGCGGGCCCCACGCCCAAGAAGACGTCCCCGATGACGAGGTCATACCAGGCGCTGAACATGCCGATGCGCAGGGTGGGGTCGTGGTCCAGGTACCAGCCGGGAATTCCCGTCATGTGGCCATCTTCGAGGCATGAGGTGCAGCCCTCGGGCAGCAGGTCTTGCCCGCCCCACTGGTCGACGACATGGGTGACAAAGCCCGGCTCGGCGGCCCCCCGACCGAGGCCCTGGGCGGAGTCTGCGAGCACGATGAGCTCGGCGTCCGGGAAGACCTCCCGCACCAGGGGGCTCGCCAGCAGCACCCCAAAGCCGCCGCCGGAGCTGCCGGCGAAGAGCACGCGGTCCGGCGTGGGCAGCGTGTCCCGTGCCATGTCGAGGGCCGCGCTCAGGTTGGCCAGTCCCCGGTGCAGCCGCTCGGGAGTGCCGTCCCCGTCGTCGTCGTGGTCCCGGTCGCCCACGAACAGCGAGCCGTCGCAGTAGGGCACATAGGCCACGTTCCAGTCGGCGACGGGGTTGCCCGGCGTGGTGGGGTCGAGGATGTCGACGGCGGGAACACCGGCTGGCGCGGCCGTCACGGCGAGGCAGAACTCGTCCCAGCACGCGCCCCCACCTTGCAGGAAGAAGACCAGATCGGTGCTGCCCCGGTCCAGGGTGGACGCCCGGAAGGGGTCGCCCCGCATGCAGCGGGTGCGCCCTTCGGTGGTCGAGAAGGTGCGGGTGGTGGCGCCTTGCTCGGTGGTCTCGTCATCGACCACGGCGGTGCCCAGGTAGCGGTCCATCCCTGAAGCGACGGTGGTGTTGCCCGAGTCGCCGTCTGGGGTCTCGGGCTTGTCCTCACCGGCGCTGCATCCGGCGACAACACTGATGCACAGGGCGAGGTGGGTGCGGCTCATGGGAACTCCGGGGCGTTCGTTGGGTCAGTACCAGCGGTCCACAATGGCCGAACAGTACAGGCGCCCGAGGGCGTTCAGGTCGATGAGGCCGTCCACGTGGCGGGCTCGGATGCGTGTGGACCGGCCGATGTCCAGATCGAAGAGCCGGCGCACAAAGTCGGCGGTAAACGCCTTGTCCTTGACCACCGCGGCCACCTCGTAGTGGTTGAAGAAGCTCGTGTGGTTGAGGTTGGCCGAGCCGATGACGGTGATGTCGTCGCTCACCAGCACCTTCGCGTGGGTCATGCGGCCTTGGTACTCATAGACCTCAACGCCGGCCTCGATGAGCTCCCGGTAGTGCAGCCGCGCGGCATGGTGGAAGTCGACCGAGTCATTGTGGTGGTCTGGGAAGATAAACACCACGCGCACCCCTCGCTCGGCGGCGTCCATCACGTGGGTGAGCGCCTCGGGGCTCGACACGTAGGGGCTGCTGATGAACAAGCGCTGCTTGGCCCGGTCCATGAGCGACAAGAAGGTGCTGTGGACGTGGTGGCGGGCCCCGGGTGTGGTCGAGATGACCCGGACGGGAACGCCGTTGTCATGGGCACTCAGCGCAGGAAAGTTGGGGTCGTTGGGGTCGGTGCCCACGCCGTCGGTGCGGGGGCCCAGCGCAAAGGTGTCCCCCCCTTCTTCCACCCAGCGCTCCCGGAACAAGTGCTGCACCGGCCGCACGCCAGGGCCCTCCAGCGCGACCATCACGTCATGCCACTTGTGGAAGGGCTCGTCTTCGGCGGTGCGGGCGGGGTCGAAGGGGGTGGGGTGCAGGTACTCCCGGCCGATGTTCATGCCGCCGAGGAAGGCCGTCTTGCCGTCCACCACGACCATCTTGCGGTGGTCCACGCGTGCGTAGTTGAACCAGGGCCGGGCCTCGGCCAGTGCTTGATAGGCGGCGGGTGCGTCGGAGTCGGGGGGTGGGCGAAGAAACACAAGGGGGAAGCTCGACACCCGCAGCCGCAGGTTGGCCGTGCGTCTCATGCGCTTCACGAGGGGCCCGACGGCGCCCCGGCGCTTCTCGAGCTCGACCTCCGCGTCGATGTGGGCGAGCACTCGGCGCTTTTCTTCGGTCGGCACCCGGCGCAAGTAGCGCAGCCAGAGTCCGTGCAGGGCCGTGAGCGTGTGGGTGGTCTCGGTGGTGCGCTGGTCTACGAGAACCCGCACTGGCACGCCTTGCTCGGCCTTTTTGATGAGCAGGTCTGCGATGCGCTCCCCCGTCTCATCGGCGAACCACAGCATCATCTCGACGTGCACGCTGTGGCGGGCGCCCCGGATCGCGTCTTCGATGTGGGCCAGCGTCTCAGGGCCGTCGATGAGCGCTCTTGCGCGGGTGCCGCGGACCACCCGGGGGCGGTCGTCTCCGATGGCGAAGGTGTAGGGATGACCAGGCCGGCCCACCCGAGATCCGCGGAAGGCCTGCCAATAGCCAGCATGGTCGGGACGCTCGACGGCGACGGTGTTCTGACTGCTCCAGTCCCGGGGCAAGACCACGCTCCCGTCGGCATCCCAGTCGCCGCTCACCGGGTCGATCTTCCGCCGCTCGCTGTGGGTGCGGAACACGAGGTTCGGCCGCTGCCGGTGCTTGTTGTCCAGGGCGAGGTGCACCCGTCCGTCCTCCCCCGTGCGCCCCCGGGCCAGCCGCTGGTCCCGACCCCGTCCTTGCAGGTCCCATGCCTCGACCACAAGCCCCGGCGGCACTGCCAAGAACTTCTGATGGTGGGGGTTCCAGACCACCAAGCGCAAGAAACAGTCGGTCGTCAGCCGGAAGACCACCGGTGCGTCCGCCGTTCCGATGTCCTGCCCCTTGTGTTGTCGCCAGAGGCCGCTGCGGCCCTCTCGGGTCCAGCGCTGCTCGCTCGACCAGTCCTCCGGCAAGCCCGGTACCCCGCCGCCCTGCACCCGCACGAAGATGTCCGGCCGCCGCTCGCCGTCGTCCTTCAGCGTGAGGTGCACCCCGCCCTGCCTTGTGCGCCCCCGGGCGAGCACGTCGTCCGCGCCGACCTGATCCCGGTCCACGACCTGCACCCTGAGGCCATCGGGAACCGCGAGAGTTCGCCCCAAGTCGGTGTTGTGGTACACGAAGCGCAAGTGGCAGGGCACGGGCACGGGGGCTCCGGTGGGACGAGAGGGAGCATTCTACCGCCCCAGCCTCGCCCCATCCTCCTTCGGTGAAAGCGACGTGATTCCACCCTCACCGCCGCAGGATGCGATGCTACGGGCCCCCGGCCTTGGAGTCTGCATGTCCCCGGTTTCTGTTCGTTGTCTTGTGTCGTGTGTGGTGGTGTTTGCGTTGGGTTGCCGCACGGTGCCTGAGGGCGACCTGGGCAAGGATGGGCTGGCCGGGACCACCGGGGACGACGGCTCGCTGGATGCCGACGGCGACGGTGTGGTGGGCAGCGACGACTGCGACGACAGTGACCCGGCGGTCTCTCCCGACGCCGAAGAGGTCTGCGATGGCGTCGACAATGACTGCGATGGCGAGATTGACGAGGGGGTGCTGTCGACCTGGTACACCGACGCGGACGGGGACGGCTTCGGGTCCGCCGGGGCGCCGGTCGAGGCGTGCGACGAGCCCGATGGCGCGGTGCTGACCGACACGGACTGTGATGATGCTGATCCCAACAGCTTTCCGGATGCCGCGGAGCGGTGTGATGACGTCGACAATGACTGTGATGGTGAGGTCGATGAAGGGGTGATGTCGATCTGGTATGTGGACCGGGATGGCGACGGCTATGGCGACCCTGACGCCACTGTCGAAGACTGCGACCCCGAGTCGGGCGTGGTGGCGGTGGCCGGGGACTGCGACGACGATGAGGCCACCACAAACCCGGACGGCGTTGAGGTCTGCGACGAGCAAGACAACAACTGTGACGGGGTGGTCGACGAGGGCACCCAGACCACCTTCTACGCCGACGTGGACACCGATGGATGGGGCGATCTGAGCGCACCGGTGGACGCGTGCACCGAGCCTGTGGGCTACGCGTCGGTGGGGGGCGACTGCGAGCCGACGGTGGGCACCATCTACCCAGGCGCGCCCGAGTTGTGTGATGGGGTGGACCAGGACTGCGACGGTGTGCCCGACAATGGCGTGCTGTTGAGCTTTTACGTCGATGCGGACGGGGACGGGCACGGCGACGCCGCCACCTTGGTCGAGGCCTGCACGGCGCCCTCGGGCCATGTCGCCGATCACACCGACTGCGACGACGATGCGGCCGACATCAGCCCGAGCGCCATCGAGATCTGCAATGGGCTGGATGATGACTGCGACGGGCTGTCCGACGATGACGACACGAGCCTGGACACGAGCACCACGACGGTCTGGTACAGCGACAGCGACGGGGATGGCTACGGCGACAGCACGCTGGGCACGGCATCCTGCGATGCGCCGACGAGCACGGTGACCGACAGCACGGACTGCGATGATGACGAGGCGACGGTCTTTCCCGGGGCCGCCGAGGTCTGCGATGGCCAGGACAATGACTGTGATGGGGTGGGCGACCCGATGGACGGCAGCGCCGCGGCCTGTCCGGCCTTGGACTGTGTGGATGTGTTGGCGAGCAGCACCACCGACGGCGCGTACTGGATTGATCCCGCGGGGTCGGGCGCCTACGAGGTGTGGTGTGACCTGACCACCGAAGGCGGGGGCTGGACGCTCGCGATGGTGATGGCCGACGACGGGCAGGCGACGTGGACGTGGGACGACCGGCTGGTGATGAGCTCGGACACCACCCTGGTGGGCAGCGTGGGCAACCTCACCCAAGACATGAAGTCCCAAGCCCACCACGACATCCTGTTTGAGGACATTCTGTTCGTGCACAGCCCCTCGGGCACGACGGCGGAGTACGCCGCAGTGGGCGATGGCACCCAAGACTTGGGTAGCTTCATCGACGCGGTGCCTTCGCCGAACTGTGACCTGTCGATGGCGGGCAATGGCTATCCGCTGACCGGGGGCACGTTTGTGTTGGGCGGCAACCTGTGCGACACAGACCTGTACTTTAGCGTGGGTGACCACGAGTCGGGCGTGGCGGCGTGCGCCAACCTGAGCGCGGCCTACAACCACGCAAGCTATGGGCCGGTGTGGAGCATGGGCAACAACAATGGATGCCCCTTCGATGACCCCTCGGGCGGCGGCATCGGGCCCCAGAACGAGTGTGGGTTGTGTTCATCGGGCACGTCGGCGGCGGAGTCGGTGAGCCTTGGGTTTGCGGCCACGCTGGGGCTGAACACGGGCACGCGGGGGAGTGGGCAGAACACGATGCGGGTGTATGTGCGTTAGCGGGTCGCCTCTGCTGCAACGGCGTGGCAGGCGCTCGTGGTGCTAAATGCGGCCACGCAGCTCCAGCCCGCCGAACACTTGGTAGTCGAAGGTCAGGTAGTCATCGGCGCTTCGCTGTGCGGAGGCGCTGACGCCGCTGCCGCCAAGCAAGGCATTGACGGCCGTCGAGAGCAACAGGGACGCGAGGTAGCCCTTCGTCTCCGCATTGAAGGTGTCCATCGACAAGCCCCCGTGCGCCCCGATGCCCAAGGAGCCGGTCCTGCCACGCAGGAACTCGACCGTGGCGTGCCCTTCCTCCCGCAACATGGAAGTTGGACACAAAGAGGGTTCCCTCGGGGAAGACCCCTTCGGCCTCCGTTCCGCCCAGCTTGGTTTGGCCGAGACCCCACCGTGCCTCGGCTGAACCCTCCAGCACTAGGTGTTCGAGGAACCAGCTCGGGCCCTCGGTGATGTACTGTCCGTCCACAATGGCACCCAATCCAAAGGCATCCAGAGGCGAAAGAATCAAGGGTTGGGCATCCTGGAGGATTGGACTCCAGGGTCGCGCGAACCGCAGATAGGAAAAGCCGAAGGCCGCATCCCATCGCTCGTATCGATCACCTTCACCGAAGCCGTAGCCGACAAAGCCTTCGTGGAAGCTGACCTGGAGGTTCAAGGCTTCGCCAGCGGGCACAGTCGAAAACTGAGTGTCCCCCGCTGTGACGTCGATGAACTGCTTCTGTCGAAGGGTCTTGGAGCGAAAGTGATACGTACTGCTTCGATAGCGCAGGGCAGGCCCGTGGCGTGCGTCGGGGTCGCCACTAAAGTTTGCGCTTCCGACCAAGTCGAACAATCGCCCCGCAATTGGCGGCAGATCAATGTCTTCGGCGATCTGGGTGCCGGGTGCGGAGACTTGATCTTGTTGGGGACCGAAAGTCGACTCCCACCGAAACCGGCGGAGAATGACGGTGTCCCACAACTCAATGCGGGCCAGGGCGTAGGCCGACCCAACCGTCCGACCGGCAAACTCCACCCCACGTACAGGCGAAGGCCACCAAGCTTTGCCCAGCGTTCCCGCCCGTGCGTAGACATGCACTGGCCGCTGGTCCCAGGCCGCCTCGTCCCGCGAAGTCTTCGCTGTCCGTGCTGGCGTGGGGCCTTCGGCGTCGCCGGCCCGTCGGCGTCGATTGGCCGTTTCCAGCGCGGCGCACGCATCCGAGACGTCGTCATCACAGGCCTTTCGATAGTTCTGGCGGGCCTGCGACTCGCTGCGTGGGGTCCCGGCGCCCAGATCTTGGGCTTGTGCCAGTCGGTAGCAACCCCAGCCGTATCCTTTGTCGCAGGCCAAGCGAAACGAGTCGGCGGCCAAGGTCAAGTCCGTTCGTCCACCCAGCCCATCTCGCCACCCCAGTCCGAGCTGGTGGCATCCCGTTCGATTGTCCAGCTCGCACGCCTGGTTGAAGAGGTCCATCGCTTTGACCCCGCTCCGGGGCCCGCCCGACCCCTTCTCGAACATTGAACCGGCGTTGGTGCATGCCCAAGCCACCTTCTCTTTGCATGCGGCCGCATACTTCCGCCTGGCCTCCGGTGGATCCGCTCGGACCCCCTTGCCTTTCGCCAGGTGCCATCCCGTCCACGCGCAGGACTCAGCGAACCCCAGCTCGCATCCCTTGGAGAAGGCGCGAACGCCTTTCCGTTGTCCGCTGGGACGCCGAGGCCCGTTCGGTGTTGGGTGCCGAGGTTGTTGCACCCAAGGGAGTAGTCGCCGGCACAGGCCCGGTCGAAGAGCGCCAATGCGTGCTGGGGTGGCGTGCCTGGGACGTTGCCATCGCGAACTTGGACACCAAGGTTGTTGCAGGCTCGAGGGTAGTCTTGTTCACATGCCTCGCTGAGCAGGCTGATGGCATTGCTGAGGTCTCGGTGGTGGGGCTTGCCGTGGGTCATGAGGTAGGCCAAGTTGGTGCAGGCCCGCGCGTTGTGTCGCAGGCATCCTAGACCATACTGTTCGAACGCCCGATCTTCGGATTGCGGCACACTGCGTCCAAGCTCGTACAGCACGCCCAGGTTGGCGCAACCGCGGGCATAGCCTTGGCCACACGCTCTCTCGTAGTAGCGCGCTGCGTCGGCCCCATCCTTGGCGCCACCCTTCCCGAGCTCCAACATCACCCCAAAGCTTGCACAGCCCCGTCCGGATCCCATCTCGCAAGACCTTCGATAGTAGTCCCGAGCGCGAGAGGCCGACTGCGGTCCCACCGTGCCAAGCTCGTGGCCCAGGCCAACTGAAGAACAGGCCCATGCCACCCCCATTGAGCACGCTTGCTCATAGTACGCCATGGCGCGGCCCCGATCCTGGGGCACGCCTATTCCTTCGTAGTGGGCATACCCGAGGATTCCGCAGCCCTCTCCGGCTCTTCTGTTGCAGGCTTTCGTGGCGAGCTTGATCCCATAGGCTTGGTTCTGGTCGACTCCTTTTCCGTCGAGGTAGGCCAGCGCCATCCGTCCACACGCATCCTGATCCCCGCTCCGGCAGGACCGATCGAGAAGGCGAACGGCCGCGTCCAGGTCCTTCTCCACCAGTGCGCCGCGCTGCAGCTCGATGCCGAGCCGTGTGCAGTCGGCACGGCGATTGCGTGCGCAGCCAACGGCGGCATTGTGCACTTCCAAAGCGAGCGCCGCGTCGACGCCATTGAGAGGCGTTGGGTCTGGGCTCGCAGCGAGTGCACCGTGGAGCATCCCAAATACAAACAGGAAGAAAAGCGCAGGCATGTTGGGCCCCCGGTGGTCGGTTGCATGATGCTGGTGACCAGCCATGTGGGCCGGTCGGCTGGGATAACCGAGTTGGTTGAAGAGGTCTTGCGGACCGGCCGAGTTGCAGGCCGTCTTTGACCCGCGCGTCACAGTGTCCCGTCACCCATCTCACCGTCTGTGCGGGGATGCCGGGAGCCGGCTGAACCGGCCTGCCCAGGTGCGGTCCATAAGGGGGTGCGGTCGCGCCGCTGGCGATGCGCGGTCTCGAGCACTCGGGGGCCCGCTCAGCAACGCAACGTTGGGTTCGCCTGCCCAGTGGCAGGTCCTGTGGACACGAACGGGGCCGTTGCGTTGCGCCTCAATGCAGCCTCCATGGGCGCAGTGTTCCGATCGCCAATGCACGGAATGCAAGGTTTTGCGGGAGCCCGCTCAACACTCACCGTCCCCCCCGCAGCGCCCGCGTCTCCCAAGTCTGCCGCGCCCTCAAGTCCCCCACATCCGCCGTCCCCCCATCCACCTTCCCCAGCGCCGCATCCCAGACCGCCCAGCCCACCCAGCGAAGGATGGCGCGTCGGGGCTCGCCGCTGCGGAGTCGGCCGTCCCGAGCAGCGCACCCCGAGTGCACCGTGTGCGCCTCGCAGCTCCCGTAGAGCTGTGGCGGTAGAAGCCGACGAACGCCCAAACCCAGGCACCCGCCTCGCTCCGCGACCTCCGCGCAACACGCGCACGCCCGAGGCCCCGCACAGTGTCCGCTGCCCTGGGATGGTTGCGTTAGAGGCCCTGCTGCAGGACCACGGCCTGCGCCATATGATGCGTTGGGGAGCCTTCTTCGGCAGTTCTCTTCGCTGTGGGACAGGGGAAATCGCTCACCGGCGGGTCTGGATGCACTGCTCGAGCCCTCGCAATGGCGGGGCGGGTCGTCACGGGCGGGGTGGGTTGGCAGTCGCTGACCCCCAGGGCACCCAGAGTCGGGGTGGTAGAGTCGCGACTCAAGGCTGAGGTCTCCATGCTATTGCTCGCTCTCGTCGCTCCTGCCCTCGCATCGACCCTCACGGTGGACCCGTCGGACTCGACCGCCTACGCGACGATCCAAGGTGCGGTGGATGACGCCGCGTCCTCCGGCGACATCATCAATGTTGTGGCCGGCACCTACACCGAGTGCCTGGACTTTGACGGAAAGGACCTCACGTTGACGGGCGCCGGCAGCAGCACGACCACCGTGGATGGCGACGGGGCGTGTTCCTTCGTCCTTGTGGCGGAGGGTGGTGAGACGATTGCCATCTCTGGGTTCACCATCGAAAACGACGAGGAACAGGGCCTTGAGACCCTCAACAGCGACATCACGGCCTCGGACCTCATCTTCTCCGGCCTCGGCTCCGACAGTGACAGTGGTGGCGGTGCCTTCCTCGATGGTGGCGGCTTTGTCGGCACAGACGTGACCTTCGATGGCAACACTGCTCGCTACGGTGGGGCGATCGTGGCCACCAACGGCGCCGTGTTGACGTTCACGTCTTCCACGTTTAGCGCCAACGAAGCAACCTATGGCGGGGCGATCTATCTGGATGCTGGCTCCCGGGGCGACCCGAGCTTGGATGTAACCAGCTCCACATTCAGCACCAATGTTGCCACCTACACGGGGGGGGCCATCTATGCCGAGTCCGGGCTTAACATCACCAGCGCCAGCTCCACCTATGAGGCCAATGAAGCTGAGAACTACGGTGCGGGTGCGCTGTACCTCAATGGCGGAGAGCTGGACTCGTCGAGCGATGTGTTTACCGACAACACCGCCGACGAAGGCGGCTACAGTGGCCTCGGCGGTGCGGTCCAAGGCCACGGCGCCACGCTGACCATCGACCTTGGCGACTTCACGGGAAATGAGGGCGGCTATGGAGGCGCGGTCTACAACGTGTCGGGAACCACCACCGTCACCAACACGGCATTCGTCGACAACTCCACGAGCTACAATGGCAGCGCGGTCTATAGCAACGACACGCAGCTGGTGGTCACCGACTGCACGGTGGACGGAAACACTGCCGCCGGCACCGGTGCGCTCTACAGCTACAACGACGGCGATGCGACCATCTCGGCGGTTGGATTCACGGACAACACCGGCGCCTCGGGTCCCGACATTGGGCTCAGCTCCTGCCTCAGCGGTGAGATCTCCGACATCACGAGCACTGGTGCGACGACATCGAGCACCTACTCGACGTACGGCGGCTCAATCTATATCTCGTCAGTCGACAACGGTGTGACCATTGATGAGGTGGACATTCAGGGCGCATCGGCGGACTATGGCGGCGCCATCTATGCTGCCTATACCGACGCCGTCACGTTGACCAACAGCACCCTGAGTACCAACTCCGCCACAACCTATGGTGGTGCTGTGGATGCCTACAGTGGTGTCGGCCTCACCATCAGCGGCACGTCCTTCTCGGGCAACTCCACCGAGAGCCGGGGCGGAGCCATCTACTTTAGCGGCAACTCCACCGGTTCGCTGGACGTGAGTGGCTGCACCTTCTCGGCAAACGAAGCGACCTACTCGGGTGGCGCCATCTATGCCTACTATGCCGATGACATCAGCATTCAGGACAGCTGGTTTGAGGGCAACCTCGCCGTAGACGGCAACTACTACTACTATGGCGGCGGCGCGCTGTACCTGTCCACATCCAACACAAGCTCCGTGTTGAACAACACCTTCTGTGCCAACCAGGGGTACTCTGGCGGTGCGGCGTATGTGTACGCCCTCGGCGCGGACGGCACGGAAGACTGGAAGAACAATGTGTTTCAGGAAAACCTAGCGGACTATCGCGGCGGTGCGCTCTACGTCTACAGCGGTGACCACCATGCTCTGGTGAACAACACCTTTGTGAGCAGCGACGGCTTCTATGATGGCGGCGGCGTCTTCTACTACACAGGCTCGCCCACGTTCACCAACAACCTCGTCGCCCACACCGTGGACGGCGACGGCATCAGCACCACCGTCTCGGCGACCGATGCTGCTGCCAGCATCACGTACAACAACTGGTACGACAACCGAAGGGACGACATCGGGGGCAGCTTCACGGCCTCGACCAGCGCCAATGGCAACCTCACGGCCGACCCGCTGCTCCGCGACTACACGAGCGACGGCGACTGCACCAACGATGACCTGCGGCTGTCGACCACATCTACGCTGATCGACGCGGGTGACCCCTCCATCTTGGACCCGGACGGCTCCAGCTCGGACATCGGTGCCTACGGTGGCCCGGGCAGCGCCATCTTCGACGGGGACGGGGATGGCTTCGACAATCAGGATGACTGCGATGATGACGACGTGGCCATCAACCCGGGGGCCGCAGAAGTCTGCAATGGGGTGGACGACAATTGCGACGGGGACGTGGATGAGCTCGGGGCGACCGGGGGCTCGATCTACTACACAGACTCCGACGGCGATGGCTTTGGGGATGCAGCGGCAACCATAGAGGCTTGCGCCCCGCCAGAGGGGTACGCGGCGGACTCGACGGACTGCGACGATTCCGATGACGACAGCTATCCGGGGGCAGCGGAGACCCCCTATGACGGCGTGGACCAGGACTGTGATGGGGCGGACCTGACGGACGTGGACGGCGATGGCCACGAAGGGGAGGCCGCTGGTGGCGACGACTGCAATGACGACGATGCGGACATCCATCCCGACGCGACGGACATCGAGGACGATGGCATCGATCAAGACTGCGACGGCGCCGATGCCACAGGTGACGGCGGTGACGGCGGTGACGGCGGTGACGGCGGTGACGGCGGTGACGGCGGTGACGGCGGTGACGGCGGTGACGGCGGTGACGATGGCAGCGACGTGGGCGGGGAAGCGAGCGACGTCAACGGCAGGGGGGACGGCAAAGCCAGCGCATGCAGCGCCGCGCCGTTGGCCAGCTTCACTTGGATGGGTGGTCTGGCCCTATTGGGTGCGGTCTTGCGGCGCCGGCGCTGAGCGCAGTGGCGATGACCGGCACCCAGGGGGCGCCCGTCCTTCGATTGGCTGCCGGGTGCGACCATCGTGCTGGTGAATTGCTGAGCCCTCGGCAGTGTGAACAGCCAGTCGAGCTCTTGGTGGGGACGACGGCGAAAGTGCTCGGAGCGGAGGCACTCACCCAACCGGGTTTTGGATGAAGCCGACGAAAGAGTCTGGCCCACCGGTCCCTCCTGCTCCTTCCAGCATTGACGAGTTGGTCAAGATGCTGGAGGCCGAAGCCCTTTTCCAGAGCCTTGGTCGTGCTGTTGTCAGGTAGACACCGTGTTCGAGTTTCCGATCTCGACCTCGCCGGTGACTGACGACCACCACCGCCTGGACTGGGCGTCGTTGGGTTCGATGCAAGCCTGGGGTCTACCCCCGCAGCGCCCGCGTCTCCCAAGGCTGCCGCGCCCTCAAGTCCCCCACATCCGCCGTCCCCCCATTCACCTTCCCCAGCGCCGCATCCCACACCTCCCAGCTCAAGCTCCCCGCGCCCATCGGCTGGGACTCCACCATCACACACACCAGCTCCCCTGGCGCCATCCCACACGCCGCCTGAACCTGCGCCAGCAGCCGCGCATCGTGCAAGTGGCCGTCTCCAAAGTTCCAGCCTCGCACCATGCCCGCCACCAGCTCTCCGTCCAGCCAGTGCACTGCGGCCAGGTCGGGCACCGCGCGGGTGATGAGCGGCCCGTACACCCGCCCGTGCAGGTGCATCAGCCGAAAGGCCATCACCTTGCCCACCGAGCCCTCGGCCGTGCTCTCGTCGTAGAAGGGGGCAAGCTGGTGATAGATCCACGGGCTGCTCATCACGAGTCCATGGCGCAGCTTGTCTTCGCTGCCTCGGCGCAACAACCACACACTGTTCGCCCAGTTTCCTGCGTAGTAGCGCATCGCGGGCAAGAACGACACAAGGTCTGGCCGCACATTGCCCAGCAGCGGCACCCCCAACAACACAACGCCCAACGCCCCGCCCAACAACGGCGCGTCCAGGTCGCCCAGTCCCACCTCGGGGTGTCCCATGAACAAGGCAAACCCACCATAGAGCACCATCACATTCCACTCCAGCGGCACCCCCATCGGCACATTGCTGGAGATGTAGGCATGCAAGGCCACCATCAACACAAGGCCCAGCCCCAAGCCCCAGGGCCCCGTCGCCGTGTAGAGCACGATGGGCACCGCAAGCTCCAGGGCCGTGCCCCCGTGTCCCAACGCCGTCGCCAGCTTGGACGGGCGCAAGTCATCGGGAAAGCTGCGGTACATGGCCCGACGCAACCGGGGCGACGAAGTCAGCGGACCGTTGCTGGTCATCACCCCCACCACCGCGGGAAAGTGGTGGTTCAGCTTGGACACCCCCGCCCAGAACCACAGTGCAAGCTGCACCGCCTTGGCACCAGCGATCCAGTTCCCAGCAAACACAAACACCACCATGGTCACCAAGTAGTGTTCCCCCCGGGCGGCCAGCAACACCGTGCGGTCCGAGAGGCCCAGCGGCACCATCAACCCCAGCACCGCCAACAGGGGCCCCCGGCTGACCTCGGGCGACAATAGCTGCCATGCGACAATGCTCACCACTGCGGCATACAGGGCCACATCGAGGCACGTCCGGCGGTCCCCGCCCAGGATGGGCATGCCCGGTCGCAAGGGGTGGGTGAGGGTGCCCGGTCGCATGAAGTATAGCACCCCGCCCAGCGGCGGAAGATACCGTCCCGTCAGGGGGCCCGACCCACACCCCAGACCCAACATCTCGAACAGCATGCTCCACAGGATGGCCTTCTGAAACGCCAGTGGGTGCAGCCACCAGTCCGCCACCGACTCGGGGGTGCCCAAGCTGGGGCTGGTGGCGCAGAACGCAAGCCAAGCCCCGATGAACAACCCAATCTTCGCCAAGTACAGCCCATAGATTGCGGCCGGCGCACCATACCCTTGCTCGGCCCAAGCCACACAGACCTGTCGGGCCCGCTGGGCAAAGGGCAAGGCCCGCCACTTCAGAGGGTCGTAGGGCGGGGGCGTCGGTTGCAAGAACCGCATCGGGGCTCCGGGGCTGGACCGATGCTACCCTCCGCGGCGGCGCCTACCGCAGCCCACGCTTGCGCAGCTTGCTCTGCAGCGTCGTGGGCTTGAGCCCCGCCCGCTCGGCTGCGCCCCCTTCGCCATAGACGCGGCCGTCGGTCTCGGCGAGAAGCCGCTCGAAGTAGGCGGTCTCGTGGGCCTCAAACGACATCAACCCCACAGGGGCCGGCGCGGCTTGGGCGGTGCTCGGCACCAAGGCGAGGTGGGCCGGCTGGAGCACACCCTGGGGCTGCAGGATCGTCGCGCGCTCCAGCGTGTTGACCAGCTCGCGCACATTGCCCGGCCACCGGTACTCCCGCAGTGCAGCATTGGCCTCCGGGGACAGCCGCCAGGGGCCGCGACTCGTGGTGCGGGTGCGCGCGGCCAGCCATGCGTTGGCAATGGACAACACATCGGCGGGGCGGGCGCGCAGCGGCGGAATACGCACGGGAAACACCGCCAGTCGGTAGTACAGGTCTTCGCGAAAGCGACCGGCCTTCACCGCTTCTTCAAGGTTGGCATTGGTGGCCGCGATCACCCGCACGTCCACCGTGGTGGTGCGGTCGCTGCCCACCGGCTCGAACTTGCCCTCCTGGAGCACCCGCAGCAGCCGCGCTTGGGAGGGCATGGGCATCTCCCCCAGCTCATCGAGCAGCAGGGTGCCGCCGTCGGCCGTCGCAAAGCGCCCCAAGCGGGCCTTGTGGGCGCCAGAGAAGGCCCCCCGCACATGCCCAAACAGCTCGCTCTCCACCAGGTTCTCGGGAATCGCCGCGCAGTTCAGCTTCACGAACGGCGCCGGCCCCCGGGGGCTCCAGGTGTGCACCGCCCGGGCCACCACCTCCTTGCCCACACCCGTCTCGCCCAGCAGCAAGATGGGCGCGTCCGAGCCGGCCGCCACCCTCAGCTGCTGCACCAAAGCCATCATGCCCGGGTCGACGCTGGACTCGAGCGCTTGGGTCGCGTCAATGCCGTCAGCTTGGTCGTTTTCGAGGTTGTCCGCGTGTTCCTTGAGCCGGTGCCGGTACCGGTCCAGCAGCGCGGCTTGTTCCGCAAACACAAGCGCCGTCGACACGATCTGGCCGAAGACCCCCGCGAGGTCCACCTTCTCCCTCGGGTAGACCGTGCATGTGGTGCGGTCGAGGGTGATGATCCCCAGCTCCCGCTCGCCCGCGTACAGCGGCACCACCATGCAGGAGTGCCCGGGCGGCAGGTCCAGCAAGCCATCGTAGGGGTCGCCTTCTTCGCTGGCGTGGTCGTGCACATCCAGCGCCACCGGCCGGCGGTTGGCCAGCGCCCGGCGGATGGTCGGAAACCGCGAGAGTGCCAGCCGGTGGCGCATCACGGCCGGCGTCAGCAAGCGTCCTTCCGCTGCCCGCACCCGCAGCTCTTCGCCATCGAGCTGGTACAGCGCGGCGAGATCGTAGGGCACCACGCTGTGCAGGGCATGCAGCGCGCCGGTCAGCAACGCATCGATGGACTCCGGCCGACTGGTGAGCCGGCTCAGGTCGTGAAGCTGCTCCGTCAGGTCTTTCAGCATGGGACCAGATTCTCCGTTGGGGCGCCCGGCGAATCCAGACCAGCGACCGAGATGTCGTTGTGGTCCGTGGATTTCCCCGTGTTTGCAATGCCATATCGTTGTCGGCAGTGGTGTCCCGTGTGGATGCCTCGCCGGGCCGCGTCGCCTACACTCTTCCCCTCAGGAGTCGCCGGCGTGTCTGCTTTTCTCTGCCCCCGCTGCACCCAAGGCCTGCGCTTCGAGCGGATGGGCCACCTGCGCCGCTGGGTCTGCCCGGACGACCACGGCGAGCTGCTGACCGTGGGTTCTGTGCGCCAGCTCCTCGCGCCGGACCGGTTCAAGGCGTGGTGGATCGACGCCTGGGCGGCCCAAGCGCGCGGCCTGCCGTGTGGGTCCTGCGGCCGCCTCAGCGTCAGTGTGCTTCACCAGACGCCCGATGGTCCGCTGGAAGTGGACCTGTGCAAGCCTTGCCACTTCGTGTGGTTCGACACCGGTGAGCGGGTCCAGCTGGGTCCGCCCCCGCCCCCGACGCCCACCGCGGGCCAGGAGATCGCAGACCTGCCCCACGAAGCTCGGGATGCCCTGGTTCAGATGAAGATGGACCAGATCCACACCGACGTGCTGACCGGAGAGAGCGCCGATGCCCTGAACGCCGCCGAGCTGGGTTGGCGGGCCATGCTGGGGGTGCCCTCCGAGGTGGACGCGCCGCCCGTCCGTCGCATCCCGTGGCTGAGCTGGCTGTTCGTGGCGACCACCGCCATTGGCGCTGTCCTCAGCATTGTCGGTGGCGACGAGCTGACCCTCACGTGGGGTTCCGTGTTGGACACTCCCCTCCGCCTCGGCGGGCTGCCCTTCCTGACGGGTGCCATGCTCCAGGTAAACCCCATGCACGCGCTTGGGATCATCTGGGTCGGACTGGTGCTCGCCGACAACGTCGAAGAGTTGCTCGGGCCCACCCTCCTTGTCTGCATGGTGGTGATCGCCCAGGCCCTCACGCTGGGCCTTCACTGGCTCATGGTGGGCATTCCTGGCGAGCCGGTGGTCGGCGCTGCAGGCCCCGCCATGGCCATCGCGACCTTCTACGCGTTGCGCTTTCCGATGGTGCGCCTCGCGTGGTGGAGCCAGGGGCGCTGGCACAACTTCAATGCCCGCTGGGTGGTGCTGGTGCTGGGTGTTCTCCTCACCCTGCTGCACGTCTCTGACGGCTACGCCACCGCCACGTGGCTCGGTCCCGGGGTGGGCGCGGTGGTGGGCACCGCCATCTGGGCCTCTGTCGGCCGAGGCTTGCTCAGCCATCCCGACGGTGAAGCGCTGATGTGACCGATTCTGGGGCCCTCCGGCGCGCGGCGCCTCCGGGGCGGCGGAGCCAAGGTCTCCGCCGCGCGCCAGCTCACGGGGTGAACCGCCGCTCGGGACCCGCTGCAATTGCCGCTGCACAGCGTGCTCTCGCGTCCCCGTGCGCATCGGCTGTGGTGTTGTCCCGCGCCTGCTGAAGCGCCCGGTCATTGCGCTGCAGCGGCACCCGCCAGTCGGCATCGGGGCCCAGCCAGCTCGGCCAGATGCCCAACAGCATCACCACCACAACCCCCACCCCCAGGGTCAGCCGGCGCCAGTGTCCGTGGGTCAGCACCGTGCGCCCCGGCGCCCCATGGGCCAGCACCGCCGCGGCCACCCCCAGCAGCGGCGGCAGCACCAGCATCGCGTTGGCCAGGAACCGGGGCTTGGCCCTCTTGAAGCCCGATGCCGAGTCCAAGCTCAGCGCGCAGGGCAGCATCAGTCCCAGCATGCCGATCAGCAGCACGGGCTTGCGCCGAAGACCGACAATGACGATCACGAGGGCCCCCCAGACGACGGGTCGCCACGGGTCCACCCACCACGCCCGCCCCCGCTGGGCCTCACGGGTCTGCCGAGCGGCCTCCGGCACATGGTCCTGCATGGCGGCCACGGTGCGCAGTGTGCCTGGGATGCCCGACAGCGGGGTGCGCCCCCAGATGAAGCGGGTGGGGGGCTCCGGCGGGATGGACACGGTGGCGTCGAGCAAGCCCCGGTCGCGAAGCTCGCGCAGGGGACTCGTGATGCCTTCCAAGCTCTGGGCGTTGTGCCCATAGGCCCAAGGCCCCCACACAAAGCTGATCCACAGCGGCAACACGAGGGCCGCCACCCGCAGCGGCAGGCCCCGGGGGTGCCATCGTCGGGAAGGCCCCCAGATGGCCGCCAGTGCGCCCAGACCCACCGTGGTCAGCGCCCAGATCAGGCCCCGTGCGTCGATGAGCAGCGCGATCCCGGCGCCGACGCCCGCAGCCAGACAAGCCACCGGGGTGCGCCAGCGCAGGGCCACCAAGCCGGTCGCAGAGCACAACAGCAGGCCGGCCAAGATCTCGGGGTAGAAGGTCAACGTGCGGGGCAGCACCGCCAGGGGGGCCACCGCGCCCACCAGCAGGGCCGACGCCACGCCCGCCAGGCGAGAGTGGGCCGCCCGACCCCACAGTGCCGCCGCGCAGCACAGGACAATGGTTGAGGTGAAAGCACTGACCAGCAGGGCGTCTTCGATGCCCAGGGTTGGCGCGAGCCTGCCTGGCAACCAGCCGGCGAGGCGGCTGCGGTTGTGGCTGAAGTGCTCGACTTGGTCGGCGGCCAGCGCGGCCGTGCTCCCACAGTACTCCCAGAAGTCGGGCGAGGCGCTCAGGTTGCCGTCCAACAGGGCAAAGTCGGCCAGCCACAGCCCGCTGAGCAGACCCCCGCCGACCCCGGCACCGAGCAGCAGGGCGAGGTCGGGACCGGTCTTCCAGGGCGCCGGCCGCCAGCCAGTCATGAACCGCAGGCAGAGCAGCGGAAGCACAAGGCTGAGGAAGGTGGTCAGCACGGCTCCCTCGGCATTGTGTTGGGGTGATCGTTCACACGCGTGGGGGGGCCGGGCCCGATCAGTTGCCGACCTCGATGCGCACCGCGTCCATCGTCAACGTGTACTCCCATGCGTTCCACCCGCCGACCGCAAAGCTGAGCTGCCGGCCCCGGTGTGCGCCAGGGGAGGGCGCAGTGGTGAACCAGATGGCGTCCTGCCACCCTGTGCCCACCCAGCTGCCTGCCGTCGTGGACAGCAGCGGCTGAATGTGGGTCCACTGAAGGTACTCGACGATGGTGGCCGGGTGGGCACTGCGATCTGCCTCGTCCAGCCGGATGATGACGTAGTTGTCCTGGTCCGAGCTGGCCGAGATGTAGGGCTTGGCGGTCACTTGCCAGCGCCCGGAGACCGCGATGTCTTCGCCCTCCACCGGGCAGACCTCCACCCCGATCTCCGTGTAGGTGTGGCCCGCGAGGGGGTCCAGTGACAGGGCGACCCCCCGCCCATCTTCGGTGTCCTCGGCTGCCGGCTCACCGTCCACACCGCCCATGAACACGGGCCCGTTGCCCCCGGTTGCCCAGTCGATGTCGCCCGTGAAGGTGGTGTCGTCGATGACGTGGTGCGCCAAGATGCGGTCGTCGGTGGGCGACAGCCGGGCGAGCGCGGGGGTGGTGTCGTCATCGGGCAGGGTCGAGAAGTCCAGCGCGGCGGCGATGGGGGATGTGCGCTCCAGCACGGTGTCCCAGAAGGCGGTGGCCTCGGCCGAGGCGTAGTCGGCGCCCACGACAGCCGTGAAGCCGACGACCGATGAAGCGCCGCCCGCATGCAGCGCACTGGCCAAGTCGGGGATCTTCGCCGACGAGCAAGCACTGACGAAGATGATGCCACCACGGTCATCTTGGCCCACGTGCCCCGCCGTGAAGAACGCGGTCCGCACCATCACCTGGCGCTCGGCGCGGCACGGGATGCCGACCTCACACACCCGGTTGGCCGCCAGCAGCCCCCGGCCAGTGTAGGGCAGAACTGCGGGGGGCATGGCGCCGGACGTGAGCTCGATGCCGGTCAGCAGGAGCACCTCGTCCCCCGGGGAGCCCAGCACCGCAGGCACGGTTGGGGCGACGACGCCGTGGGTGGAGATGTGCACGAGATCGCCCTGCAGGACCTCACGCCAGACGCTGAGGTCCTGGGCAGCCCCATCGAGGAAGCCCACCGTGCCGAGGCCGGGCACCGGCTCGATCAGGGGACAGGTGCTGTCGTTCAGGGTGTTGATCAGCTCGTGGGCCTCGTCGTCGCCGGCGAAGTCGGTGGATGCGTACGGTGCGATCACGAGTCCCCGGGTGCCCAGGGTGGTGGCAATGGGGCCGACGGGCGGGGCCACGGGGGCCAGGGTGGTGCTGTGGGTGCCGCCTTTGGTGCCCGGATCCTGCCAGTGAAGGACCACCGGATCGCCGACCGGATCGAGCCACGAGAGCTGGCCCGTGCCGCGCAGGTCGACGACCAAGCTGTCCACGCCAGCGGCGACCAGTGCTTCATAGGCTTCTCGCAGGCCGTCCGCAGGATCGCCGTCCGCGAAGAAGGCCTCGGATGCGTCATCTTCGACGACTCGTGCGGCGTCCATGGTGTCGCGATCTGGGGACGCCAAGACCGTCCAGGGCAGCGGTGGGGTCTGGGCGCCGTCATCTGCGACCGCCCGCAGGGTCCACTCTCCGGGCCCGCTGGGAGGGGTGAAGGAGCCCGTCCAGCGGCCACTGTCGAGGGGCTCTAGCGTGGCCCAGACCTCGGAGAGGCCGCCGGCGCCGTCATCCACGCCGAGCGCCAGGGTCGTGGGCACCGAAGTGCTGTCCACGTCCACGTCCACGAGCACAGCATCGGGCATGTGGTCGGTCTGCAGACGGGGGTGGGACAGGCGGATCGTACCTTGGACCGTGGCCGAGTCGTTGCGGCGGACCTGGACTCGGTCTGAGACCGTGCTGCCGTCGTCGAAGCTCGCGGTGATGAGCACCACGTTGTCGCCCTCGGCCAAGGCAACCTCGGCAGACCAGGCCCCGGCGTCCAGCGTGCCGTCCCCCTCGGCAGCGTCGGTCGACCAGCGCACCGCTTGGGCGTCCAGTGGCACTGATCCCGCGAGGGTCACGGTGGGCGCGTCCGTGGCGAAGTCCTCGCCGAAGTGGGGGCTGGAGACAGAGACCGAGTCGTGCACCACAACCGCGTCGGCTTCGGAGAAGTCGGTGGTGTCGCCGCCGTCTCCCGCGCCGTCCCCGCCGTCTCCCGCGCCGTCCCCGCCGTCTCCAGCGCCATCCCCCCCACCGTCTCCCGCGCCGTCAGCACCATCGTCACCTTCTTCGACAATGCCCTCAATATCGGCCTTATCGGTGCCACTGCACGCGATGAGTCCGGTCACCACAAACAAGATTGAGGGCATTCGCATGGGAGCTCCAATGTCGGCGGATGAGCCGCAGGCACGCCATCTTAGACCGGGGTCGAGCGGAACTCCCGACGGGGGTGGGCGCAGGGTGCGGGGCAGCGCCGGTGCAGGACGAACGGTGCCCGGTAGCGGGCCGGTTGCGGGGGGCCAAAACGCCGGCATCCCCGGGTTAAGCTGGGAGGTGAGCAGCCGTGGGTGCCTTGGTGACAACCGCCGTTGTCCCTGTTTTCCGACACGGTGATCTCCGGGAGGGCCTATGTCCAGAAAGCGCACTCGCAACCAGACGCCGAGCCAAGACACCCAGCCGGCCGCCGGGGCCCGCTCGTCGGCACCGGGTGGTGTGGGAAATGCCGCAAAGGCTGATGCGGCCCTGGGCCAGTTCTCCGCGGCGACCCAAGGTGCAGGCCGGCCCGTGCCCGATCTTGCCGAGATGGAAGCCCTGTTCGGTGAAGACCTCTCCGACGTCCAGGTCCACTGGGGCCAAGGCGCGGCGATGGAAGCCATGGGTGCCCGGGCGGCGACCGACGGCGAGAGCATCGCGATGGGGCCCAAAGCCACCCAAGCGTCGCTGCTCGAAGAGCTGGTCCACGTGGTCCAAGCCCGGCGGGGCGGCGGCGGCGGCAGTGGCACGAGTGATCCGAGTGACCCCCACGAGCAAGAAGCCAGCGGCCTCGCCCAGCAGCTTGCGGCGGGCCACGCCATCGACCCGGCGACCATCGGGGGGCTCTCCGGCGGGGGGGCCATCCACCGCGACGCGGACCGGGGCGCCCTCAACTATGGCAGCTCCTCCACCGAGATTGCCGACGCATCGGCGGTTCAGGGCGAGCTGGACGCCACGCCAGAACAGAAGGCCCAGGAACTGTCGTCGGCCATTCGCGGCAACGACATGCGCACCATTGTCTCGCTGCTCGCGGGCGAGAACAGCGCGGTGAACAGCGCCTACAGCGCCTACTTTGGCCACTCGGCGGCCACCGACATGATCCAGTTTTTGTCCTACGCCAACCTCACCCGGGGCCTCGCGTATGCCCGCACCGGTGAGGCCGGGCTCGAGAGCCGCATCGCTGCGGTGACCTGGGACATCATGGGCACCGACCATGAGAAGCTGTACGGCATCCTCGAGAGCGCGAGCCTCGAAGATCGGCTGGCGATGGCCAACAACGCGGTCATCATCTTCTACATCACCAACGACACCAGCGGCTCTGTGCGCGAACGGTGTCTGAGCGTGCTGCGGCCGCTGATGGACCAGAGCGGGCTCAGCGTCGAGTCTCGCGAGGCCCTGTTCGAGGCCATTCGCCAGAGCGAAGCCCAGCTCTCCAGCCAGGTGTCCACGCTGGTGACCCGGCTCGACGCTCGCCTCGGATGGCTGGACGACGACGAAGACGGCATGATCGACGATGTCACCGCATGGATGACCGCCCGGGGCACCGGCTTCCCGGAGCTCACCGCCTCCAATGTGGAGCCCGCTGAGCTCGCGCCGGCCGTGGAGTGGCTGCGGGGTCAGCTCTCGTCGCGGCAGTTTGAGCAAGCCCTCAACATCATGCGCACCGCGGGCCAGACGTCCGTGATGGACAGCATCGACGAGGCCGGCTCCGACACCACTTGGGGCATCTCCGACACCGATGAAGAGGGCATCTACACCGCCCTCGCCGGGGCGACGCTCGAGCAGCGCCAAGCCATCCTCGCCAGCCCCACCGAGCTCGCCCGGGTGATGTCCTACCTGGACGAGGGCGAAGAGCAGGACCGGGCGATGGCCCTGTTGCGCGCCGGCGGCACCGGGGAGTCGGCGACGGCCTACCAAGAGCTGCTCGCCGAGCTCGACAGCAACGTCTACATCAGCGATGCCACCGTCTGGGACTGCCTGGAGCGCATGGCCCCGGCCGACCTCGTGCGGCTGCGGGACGATCCGGCGCTGTATGCCCGCATCGAGAACGGTGTCTCCGACAATGACCGCCTGCGGGACCTTGTGGGCTACACCGGCGCGTGCACCGTGCCCGCGGATGGCTCGGATCCTGGCGCCGAGCTGGCGGCCTCCAATGCACGCCTCGTCGCTCGCCTGGAACACGCGGTCGACAGCTGGGATGACGACGAAGATCTCGTCTACCAAGTCGTGCTCGAGTGGCAGGCCGCCGGCGGTGCAATGGACGCTGAAGCCGACGCTGCGCTGCTCACCCGGGCCCGCTCGGCGCTGGGCGACCTCGACTCGGCCCGTCGCACCGAGATCATGGATGCGCTGAATGGCACCCGCCTGATCACCTGGCAGGACCGCCTCGAGTCCGCGTCCTCGGGTGCCGGCACCGACAACACCGGCATGGACGCCACCCTCAAGGACGTGCCCGACATCGTGCTCGTCCGCGAGTGGTCCAACCTGTCCGACTACAAGGCCCAAGCCGAGGCCGTGTGCACCGCCCAACAAGCCACCGACCTCACCGGCTTCATCGTCGACATCAACAACGACGTCAAGTACATGCTCAGCGAAGAGCGCGGCGACTGGCGGGACCTCCTCGGCGACCTGCGCGGCCGGCTCATCGAAGCCCTGCGCGCGCCGACCTACGCCGACATGGTTCGCCGAGAATTCCACTATGTGGCCCGCGCCGAGATGCTGGTGCGCTTGCAGTACGCCCAGGCCCGTGAGGTCGCCGAAGACGACCGCGGCGCCGGCTTCTGGAACGGCATCAGCATGGGGCTCAACGACTCGTGGTCCGCCACCGGTGTGGCCACCGAGCAAGCGTTCGGCAGCTACCGCACCGAAGCCACCGAAGCCGTGGCCGCCGTCGACGGCAGTGCCGAAGAGCAGCAGCAGATCACCGAGGCCGACGCCGCCTACCAGACCTTCCTCACCAGCCATGAGGAGTACGAAGCCGCCAAGGCGTCTGCGGCTGCCATCGCTGGTGGCATCGTCGGCGTCATCGTCGCCACCATCGTCACCATCGCCACGGCAGGCACCGCCGGCCCGGCGTGCGCCGCATTCCTGGGCACGGTCATTGGCGCCACCTTCACCGAGCTGACCGAAGCCGCCATTCAGGGCAACAGCTACGACGTGGAAGAGGGCGCCCAAGACATGCTGGTGTCCATCGTCACCGGCGCGATCACCCTGGGCATGGGCCAGTTGGTCGACAAGCTCGCCAAGGGCGCGGCCGCCACAACGCGGATTCAGGCCATCAACGCGGCCCTGAAGACCCGCTTCGGCGACACCTTCGCCCGCTACGCTGGCACCGTCGGCACGGCGGGACTGGACTCGGCCCTGTCGACCTTCCCGTCCAAGTACGCAGAAGACCTCATCCGCACCGAGGGCCTGCTGCGTCAGGAGCTTGGCGGCGCCACCGGTGCCCTGTCGGCCACGCTCCAGGACTTCGGCACGACCATGATCACCAAGGGCTTGACCAGCGCGCTCAACGACCGCACCGACCTGCTGGCCGGTCTGCGCGCCAGCGGCGACTGGGACGAGTACTCCGACCAGCTCCTGCAAAAGGGTCTCATCGACTTGGCGATCACGACGGGGGCCACCCAGCTGCTGTCGGGCACCCCGCCGAGCGCCCAGGACATGGTCAAGCTCATCTGCAAGGTCGCGTCGACCACCAACTCTGCGCGGGTCACCGCCCAGTCCGCCGAAAAGGACGTCTCCGCCACGCTGGACTTCTTCAACTCTGCAGACTCCGAGACCCTCCAGACCGTGAAGTTCATCGGTCCCGCGCTCGCCGCGCGCATCATCCAAGAACGCGGTGCGGGTGGGCTCTCCAGCCTCAACGACCTGACGGCGATCCCGTACTTCACCGAGCGGGTGCTCACGCCGGCGGCGTCCGAGATTCGGGACGACTACCTGCGCTTGCGGGACCAGGAACAGCTGGCTTCGCCCTCCACCGCGACGGGCAACTGAGCCGTGTCCACGTCCAGAACCGTTGTTGCGCTGGTCGCGCTCGGCCTGTCCGGGTGCGCCGAGGCCTCGTCACCGGCCCCTGCGCCCGCGCCAGCGCCCGCCGTCTCGACCGCTGTGCCCGCCCCGGCCGTCACCCCGGCCAAGCCCGCCCGGGACCCGTGGTCTGATCCGACGGCCCTCGCCGCGGGCATTGCCCAGACCCACTACGTGCCTGTGATCACCGCCGGAAAGCCCTACACGGTGAAAGACTCGGCCAGTGGGGACGTGCTCCAGATCCGGGGCTCCGACATCCTCGAGCATCCCGATGGGCGGGCCCAGGCCTACCGCACCGGACCGCTGGATGGCCACGCGCTGGCCGCCACCACGACGGCGGACGGTGAGGAGCTTGTGCTGGACTTCGCTGTGGTCTGGGACCCCAGCGCGCCGACGATGGGCGGTGAGCCTGGTGCATTTCGGGTCACGGGTGTCGACGTCCACCAGCGAGGAAGCGGCGCCCCTCGCCACACCTTCACCGCGTCCGGCGACCTCTGGGTGCGCACCCCGGCGGGCTGACCCCCCGGGCGCATGGATGTCCTGCGTCCCCCCCCCCGGTGCCCAGCGGTGCGCTGTGCTTCGCTGGTCTATGCTGCGGTGGAGATCTGGAGCCGACCATGCCCGACGTTCTTCCCCTGCCTGCGACCGACGCCCGCTCGATCGTGGAACACGCCCGGCTGATGCAGCTGTGGGCATTGACGCCATTGCCCGAAGGCCCCCACAGCGCGGTGCTCTCGGCCCTTCTCCAGGGTGGGGCTTCGAGCATCGGCTTCGCGATCTCTCCCCGGGGGCGGTCCCTCGGTGTCGTGGGCACGGGCCGCGGGGACGCGTTCACGGACGCGGTGGTCGGGCTTCTCACCACCTTGCTCGACGCAGAAGCGGGCGCGGTCTTCCGCACGTTGTCCACGGCGGTGCCGGCAGAGGCGTGTCGGGTGGAAGTGCTCGTCGGCCGGCCCACCTGGCTGCGGGCGGGGGTGCGGGGGATCAGCACCAGCAATGCCCGGGCGGCCTTGCGTGGGCTCGGCGTGTCCCCGGACCAGTGTGAGCGGCTGCTCGATCCGGCGCTCGGTGAGGTTCACGGGGTGGACCTGTTCTCCGACGGCGTGGGCGCGCCGACGCTTGCGGTGGTCTCCCGAGGCGGGCCGACCGACACCCCTGCTCTGTTGGGCACCACCACGGTGGAGCACACCCGCCGGGTGGACCAAGCTGGCGTCGCGACCACACGGCGCGGGGGGCTCCAGGATCGGGCCCTCATCGACTGGATCGTGGGACAAGGGGCCGCTGATGGCACCTCGGCTCGCCGGTTGGGCACTGTGCACGGCATCTTGGAGACCCACGGGCCCGTCGAGATGTGTTGGCTCACTGAAGGTGGGGCCGAAGATGTTGTGTTGGTCTATCGGTCGCCGGTGGGCTGAACCGAGATGAATCTGATTCAGCTCGGTTCAAGGGCTGGGCTTGCCCCAGCCCGTCAGCAAATGCATGGAAGGGATTGGAGGGTACTTCCCGAAAATCCCGTATGAAGGCTCCCTGTGGCTCAGCGTGGTGTGGGGTCTTTGGGGTCGAACGATAAGCGATTCAACGGGAACGACACGCGCACGGGCTCCACGTTGCACCCCGCCCTGGCCTTGATGTCATTGATGAGCTGTCGGCCGTTTTTGAGGTTTGCGGGGTGGACCGCCATGGTCTTGCCGGTGCCGTCCGCGAGCAACACATGCACGGTCTGGGTGCGCAGGGGCATCGGGTCGCCCCGGTTCAGCGCCCCTTCCTTGAACCCAATGCCGAGTCGGTGCACGTCGGCCCACCGCATTGTTGGGCCCATGGGCACCACTGCGATGCCCTGGTCATCGACCACCACCCGCCTCAGTGCGATCAGGACCAACCACGCCGCAATGGGCAAGCCGATGACGGTCACCGCGCAGAACAGTGCCAACAACACGGTCGACACCTGCACCATGGTGGCCTTGGCATAGGTTGTGGACGACGCTTGTGGTGTGGACATGGATCCCCCGGTCGGGGGCCTATCCGGTGGCGTGGGCGATGGGCGCCCCGGGGAGGCGGTCCGGGATAGAGGTGGCCCATGGACTGGCGCACCATCACCTTCGACTGGAACCGTGCACGGGCCTTCTGGGTGACCGTGGAAGAGGGGTCCTACTCGGCGGCGGCGGTGGCCCTGGGCCAGTCCCAGCCGACGATCGGACGACAGGTGGCGGCCCTCGAAGAAGAGCTGGGGGTGACCCTTCTGGAGCGGGTGGGCCGGGGGGTGGTGCCGACACCGGCGGGCCTCGACTTGGTGGAGCATGTGCGCGAGATGGGCCAAGCTGCGATGCGGGTGTCTCGGACGGCGGCCGGCCAGTCCACATCTCTCGAAGGGGTGGTGTGCATCACCGCCAGCGAGGTCGTCACCGCCCACCTGTTGCCGCCCATCATCGAGCGGATCCGGGCGCTGCATCCCCGGATTGAGCTGGAGCTGGTGGCCAGCAATGCCCTGCGGGACCTGCGCCGACGAGAGGCCGACATTGCCGTGCGCAACGTGCGTCCCGACGATCCTGAGCTGGTCGGACGCTGGGTGCGTGACACCTCTGCCGCCCTGTATGCGTCGCCAGCCTATCTTGACTCACTGGGCCCGCTGCGGGGGCCCGAGGACCTCACCAACGCCGTGTTCTTTGGCTTTGACCGGTCCGAGATGATGGTGCGGGGCTTTGGCCAGATGGGCATCCCCGTGACGGCGGCCAACTTTCCCATCGTGACAAGCAACCACTTGGTGCAGTGGGAGCTCGCCAAGCGGGGCCAAGGCATCTGCATGATGATGGTCGACATTGGCGACCCCGAGCCTCAAGTGCAGCGGCTGCCGGTGGAGGTGCCCCCCTTTGTGGTGCCCATCTGGCTCACCAGCCACCGGGAGCTGCGCACGAGCCGGCGGCTGCGGGTGGTCTTTGACTTGCTCGCGGAGGGACTGGCGGTGCCAGGGATGGGGTGACCTTGTCAGCGCGCGAGGGTGCCCGACCCTGCGGTTCCCGACGGACGGATTAAGGGGGCGAGTCGGCCCCCTGAGCTTGGGTGGGTCTGCGAATCCACACATCTCAAGGATGCTCCACCATGCCAATCCGCAGCTCATTGATGGTCTTGATCGCCGTGCTGGCGTCGGGATGTATGCGTGCCTACACCGTGAGCATGGGGGAACAGCCCTCAAAAGATGCTCACTATGTTGTGGTGAAGACCAAGTGGAACGGCAAGATGCGCTTGTTTGACTGTTTGAGTCGGCCGGATGGAACCGAGTGGAAGCCTGTGTGCAAGCAAGTCAAGATGCAGAGCGCGATGGGCGAAGCCTTGGACGACAAGTGGCAGAAGGTGCGGACAAAGCAGGGTGAGCGGCGCGCCAACCGGTGAACCGGGCCAGCGCTCAACGTTGGGTGCGGGCGGCGCTGAAGGCCGTCGCGATGGACACCAGCACGATGGCCCCGCCGATGAGCTCTTGGGCGCTGAGCTGGCGGCCCAGGAGCACCACGTCCCACACTGTCGCCAGCACCGACTGGCCGACGAGGGCAACGCCTGCTGCGGCGGCACCGACCCGCTGAATGCCCCGCAGCAGCAAGCCCCAGCCACCCAGCTGGCAGACGAGGCTCATGCCGGCCACACCCAACCAAGCCGACGGGGTGCGGGCCAGAACCGAGGCGGAGGGATCGAGGACCAGCTCGACGACCTGGATGGTGCCGAGGGTGAGCGCACCGGTGCTGCAGACCACCAGCAGGGTGAGGGTGGGACCGAGCGCCCACCGCCGGGAGGACTCGCCCAAGAAGGCGATGTAGACGCTGTACAGGGCGGCGGCCCCTAGGCCGAGCATCAGCCCCGTCGGGTCCAGTCCGCTGTCGAGGGTGCCCAAGGGGACCGCAAGCAGCGCCAGCCCGAACAGCGCCGCGAGGGCGGCCATCCAGAAGCGCCGTCGGGGCCAACCAGCACCGAGAACCCCGGCGATGACGGGCACGAGGAAGATCTGCAGGTTGGCGATGAGGGTGGCCATGCCCGGTCCGATGGCCAGGATGCTGCGGTTCCACATCGCCATGTCGAACGCGAAGGCCACACCGGCGAGAATGAGCAAGGTGACGGCAAGCCGGGCGACTCCGCGGGGTGGGGCGACCGCCGCAGGACGGGCACCGGACCCCATCGCCCAGAGCATCAACAGCACCGATGCGGTGCCCATGCGGTGCAGTCCAGCGGCGGTGGGCGGCAGGCCCGAGACCTGCACAAACAGTGCCGCGAAGCTGATGCAGAGGACGCCGGCGAACAGCAACAGGGGACCGGCCCACTGAGCTGAGGGGGACCGCAGTGCGGCAGTGCTCAACATGGAACCTCCGCTCAACGCGGAGCGAGGGAAGGGTCTTGCCCCACTTGGACAAGGCGGCGCCGTCTACCCGAGTGTGTTTCTGCCGCCCACATCCCATGAACATTCGTGTTTCATCGCCGCAGCACGGGGGGAGCCGAGCCGGTGGGCCCGCGATATGGCGCCCTCCACAAGGAGCGTTCCATGGGTTTCTTCGACTTCGTGAAGGGTGCTGGCGAGAAGTTGTTTGGCAAGGGTGACGACGCGGCTGAAGCCGCCAAGGCCGATCCCGCAAAGCCGACGTTTGACCCGGCATTTGTGGCGGACCAGCTGCGCACCAAGGTCAACAAGCTCGGCCTGCCGATCCGCGACCTCGGCGTTCACTTTGCCGACGGTGTGGCCACGATCAGCGGGATTGTGCCCTCGACCGAGGTGGCCGAGAAGGCCGTCTTGCAGCTTGGCAACACGACGGTGGTCGAGCGTGTGGTGGACCAGCTCTTGGTTCAGCCTGCGTCGATGGGTGACCCCGAGTCGGTCGACATGGAAGCCCCCACGGTGGAGACCCAGGCCCCGGTGGTCACGCCGCCGGCTGTGTTCTACACCGTCCAGAAGGGCGACTCGTTGTCCAAGATCGCGAAGACCCAGTACGGCGACTATCGCCGCTACCCCGAGATCTTCGAGGCCAACAAGCCCATGTTGAAGGACCCGGACCTCATCTATCCGGGCCAAGTGTTGCGCATTCCCCAGGCCCCCAACGCCTGAGCGCCGTCGGGTGTTGGGGGGCCCCGGTCCCTCAGCGCCCGTGTCCCTCAGCGCCCGTGCACCAGAATTGCCGAGACCACCTTGCGCACGGGGGTCTGCGTGGGTGCGGTGCCGGTCTGCACCTCCGTGGAGGACAGGTCCACGAGCGCCCCCCCGATGGCCATGCGCTTCGACGAGCCGCCATCCAGGTTCATCGCGCGCCCACACCCCAAGGCTGCCATCAGCTGGGCGGTCATGGCGAGGGTGAAGCCCGGCGCCCGGTGGAAGTCCCGGCCGTCGATGGCGGCAAACACCAAGCGGCCCTGGTGGTCGATGCCGGCGGCCATGCGGGGCAGCAGGTTCTGGTCGTAGGTCTCGTCGGTCGAGAACGTGATGGGTGGCGCGGTGCCGCAGAAGTCCTCCCGGGCGAGGTCCAGGTTGGGTGGGTCACCGAGCAGCATCGGTCCGCCGGCCATCGCTTGCTGGATGGGGGCAGGGGGTGTCCACAACAGGGGCACGGCCTCGGTGAGCCGGCGGGCGCCGGGGATGACGACCACACCGCCAAGCAGCGGGATCTCGTCGGTCCAGCCGAGGGTGTGTCGCCCTGCAAAGCCCAGGCCCGGGCCGGGGGCCCGTCGACCGTGCACCCGGGTGAAGAGCGTCGGGCCGGGGATCGTGGGGTCGTTGCATGCGGCGATCTTCCAGGCCTCGGCACCATGGCGCACCGTCCACCCCACCGGTCCCATCCGGGTGATGCGGGGGCTGGGGTCGACCACCAGAGTGGCGCGCCGAAGCCCGGGAATGCCCTGCACTACACCATCGCAGACCAGCAGGCCCACCGGCTGGCGGCGCTGAAGCGGGGGCACGATGTCGGGCTCGGAGTAGAGGAAGAAGCCGCCGGACACCCCCGCAATGGCCCCTCGTGCAGAGACGGCTTCGGCAAAGTTCCGTGGGTCATTGCGCAGGTCCACACACTGCAACCGGGGCGAGTCTGCACGCAGCACATTGATGTGCACGGGGCCTGCGGGTCCAGCGCCCACCAAGCGTCCGTGGGCGATGCCGGGGTGCACGTCGGTCCATGTGGTGGTCGCGACCAGTGCAGCCATCGTGCGGGGGGCGGTGGTGGCGGTGTGGTGCAGCCGTGCGCCTTGGCTGTAGTAGAAGTCGGCGACGGCCCGCACCCGCAGCGCCCGGGGCGGGGGACCGTGCAGCACCTCGGCCGTGCGGGCCAAGAGCCCCATCCACAGCGTGCGAAAGCCCAGCTTCTGCAGCAGCACGGCCACGGCGTGGGTGCGGCGGGCAAACATGTGGATCTGGTCGGTGTCCACCTCTCCTTGGAGCCCTTGGGCGATGCCGAACGTGAGCTTGGGGCCGGCGCGCAGGGCCCAGTCTTCGACGGCGCTGATGCTGCACGCCGACGCTGCACTGGGTCCCCCGAAGGCCTGCAGCACGGCCTCAAGGGTGGAGTCGGCGGCACACAGCGCCCGGTACCAGCCGGTGGGTGGCGGGATCAAGCCGTCCACCATGCCTTGATGCGGTCGGCGGCCGGACGGTCGGCGAGTCGGTAGGGCTCCCCGCCGTGGTGGCGGGAGCTGCGGGGCGCATCGGTGTGCCACTTCCACCAACACACCCCGGAGAACCACGGCTGGGGCAAGGCGGCGCGCATGAGGCCGTCGACGTAGATGACCTGCAGCTCAAGATCTTCGGCGCCCGTCAGCCCTGAGTTCCAGGGCTCGGTCAGCGCCCCGGACACCGCCGGCAAGCCCGCCTCCAGAAACACAATCTTGCGGTCTTCCCGGGCGGCCAAGGCGCCCAGGCTGGTCAGGTGGGGGGCCCATGCCTGAGCCACTGAAGCCGCCGTGGGTGTGCCCGCCACAGTCAGCGGGTAGTAGGCGTTTACGCCGATCACGTCGAAGGCTTGCCAGTCGGCAAAGGCGTCGACCTCCTGCCACCAGTTGGCCGCGTAGGTCAGTGCGCCGCCAAACTCCGCTCGGCAAGCTTGGGCCACCGCCGCCCAAGCGCCGGGCACTTGGGTGGTGGCTTGCAGATACTCCAGCCCCACCACCAGCATGGTGGCGTCCATCTGGGCAGCGAGCCGGGCTTGTGCCACCAAGAACGCCGTGTAGCTGTCCAGCCACGCCGCCCAGCCCCCTCGTGCGGGGTCGGGCTGGATGTCCTGGCGGCTGGCCCCCGAGCGCCCAAATGCTGAGCACCAGATGTGGGGCTTGAGCACCACCGCCATGCCCAGGCTGGCGGCGTCGGCGGCGCACTGGATCAGGTCTGCGTCAGTGAGGGTGCGGTCCAGGTCGCGCCACTGCACGTCCACGTCATCGAGCGCCCGCTGGAATGCAAACGGTGTGACCACGACGTGGGTGACGCCCATCGCAGCAAGCTGGACGAGCTGTTCCCGGCACGTCGCCGATCCGTAGCCCCGCCCTCGGTCATGGATGTGGGCGAGGTTCATCCCGGCGATGTGGGTGCGTGGCCAAGGCACCGGGCCAGCGAGCGGCGGTTGCACCGATGCGGGCCCCGGATCCCGGATGCGGCGGGCCCGCCAGTCGAACCAGCCCGCCCCGGCGGTGCCGAGCGCAGCGGTGCTTCCGAGCAACAGACGTCGGCGTGTCACAGGCATGTTCGGGTTTACCCCGGTTGTGCCCTCTGTCCGGGGGCGGCCCCTCAATCCTTCGCTAGCGCCCCCCGACCGGTGAGCTGCCGCCACGCACACCCCAGCGCGCCGGGGTTCTTCTCATTGTACTTGGCGGCCACGGCTTCGTAGTGCTCCTCGCCAGGCCACGGATCTCGGTTGTTGAGGATCGTGCGCGCGTGGCCCTGCACGTTGGCGTCGGACACCGTCCACGTCGCCGGGGCGGGCAGAATGGCGATCAGCCGGGCGCTCTGGTTGGCACCGAGCTTGGACGCGGGCTTGCCAAAGGCCCGCTTGGCCCCCGCTTCCATGCCGAACTGGGTGGGGCCGGTCTGGGCGATGTTGAGGTAGAGCTCGAGGATGCGCTCCCGGGGCACCAGCGCCACCAGCCACACCGTGAACCACACTTCCAGGCCCTTTCTCAGCCAGCTGCGCCCCTGCCAGAGGAACACATTGCGGGCGACTTGTTGGGGGATGGTGCTGCCCCCGGACCGGGCGCTGCTGCCCTGGGCGGCGTTGCGGCGGTTGGTGTCGATGGCGCTGCAGATGCCGATCCAGTCGAAGCCGTTGTGCATCCAGAACGCGCTGTCCTCGCCGGCGACCGCCATGCGCGGGGTGTGGCCGAGGGCGTCGAGCGAGCGCCACTGCAGGCGGGGCAGCCGCCGGTGGTCGATGGTGGCCCCGACCATGGTGGCCGTGAGCGGCGGGTTCACGACGCGCAAGCCCCCGACCAACACCACGTGGGCGATGCCGAACAGCAGCAGGAACTGGAGCAATCGCCGTCGAATAGCTTCCCTCCCGGTGTGAAGTGCCTATCGCTGTGCGGGGCGCAAGTCCGTCAACGGACATCTCCAGCGTCGCAGGGTTCGGCATGTCGCCGAAACCATGCGGGTGGTGAGCAGGGTGTGCCGATCAGCTTGGAGTTCTACGATGTCGAGTGCAGAGCGTGCCGTTCATGCCGGTGGGGCCACTGCGGCTGCCAAAGCTGCCCAGACTGGCTTTCATGCGGGCATTGTCGCGGAGGTTGCTGCGGCGGTCGAAGCCAACGGCATCGTGGTGGTCGGCATGGCGGTCAACCCCGCGGTGAAGAAGGCGTGCACGCTGCTCAAAGACGGCGGCCACGAGTTCACATTCCTGACCTACGGCGGCTACACGAGCATGTGGAAAGAGCGGCTGGCCATCAAGATGTGGAGCGGCTGGCCCACCTACCCGCAGGTCTTTGCCAGGGGCAAGCTCGTCGGCGGGGCGTCGGATCTGGAAGCCGCGATGAAGGACGGCACCTTCAAGGCGCTGCTGGCCTCCGAAGACTGATGACTTCCTGACAATGGCCTTGATTAAGCCACTCTCGTGGCTGTCCTACCTGTGGTTTGCCACGGTGGGGGGCAGCACTTCCCCCCGGGCCTGGTGCTTGAGGGCCTCGGGGTGGGCGCGGTAGAAGGCCCGAATCCGGCGGGCCATCTGCACCTTGGCGGAGCGGTCGACTGCGGCTTCTTCGCCGTCGCCGAGACAGTCCACAAGGATGTCGACGAGGGCATGTTGGGCCTCGGGCATCGCCGGCTTCCAGCGCAACAGCAGCCGGGGGTTCACGGTCGACGGCAAGGATCCGAGGATGCCCACGTCGTTCTGGGCGTGGACCAGCAGCCCCGAGGTGGTGCCCCGGTCCAGCGTGAGCACCTGGAACAGGTACAGCGTGTGGTACGCCCGCTGTTGCTGACGCTCCTCGGCGGTCGCATCCGTGGTGGGCGTCTCGTCGAGAATGCTTCCGTAGACGGTGATCACACGCTCGACGAACGCCTGAACCAGCGCCGCATCGGCTGCCCAGTCCCCGGAGTTGTGGCCCTCCAGGTAGAAGTGGCAGACCCCCCGGTGGCGCTGCACAGCAGGGATCCAGAAGTAGCGCTCCCCTTGGGCTTGGGCGCCGGCAAACAGGTCCCCGGACACATCCTGGAGTGCATCGTCAAAGCGCTGCTGGTGGGTGCTCACGGGGATCGATGGGTTCAGGTCTGCCATCAAGCGCCAGTACCCTCGGCCGCTGCGCATCTCGGTCCACGACACGTGCATGTGCATCGACGGCGCCCGGGGATGCCGGGGGTGCACGATGCAGGACAAGGCCGTCGCCGAGCTGAGCTGCTTGTCGGGAAGGTCGTCGTAGTGGATGCCCGAGACGTTCAAGCTGGCGCGGTCGAACGTGGCCGTGTCGGCAAAGCCCAGACGGGTGCCGCCGCCGTGTCGGCCTTCGTCCCGCAGCCACGACGCCGGGGCCGCGGGGGAGGTGTCCCCTCGAGTGCGGGCGTGGGCCTCCAAGCGGTCCGCGAACGTGCGCTGCAGGCGGTCCACCAGCGTGCGCACCTTGGCGGCCGTGGGCGATGCGGCGGGGACCTCGTGCGACCCATCCATGGGGGGCTCCTTCACTCTGTGGCGTAGTCGGTGACCGCCATCCCGAGCTGGGCGCCCTTGGACAGCGTGATGATGCGGGCCCCACCCCGGGGCGGCCGTGCGGCGATCTCGAGCGGCGGTTGGCTCGTCTCGATCACCAGATAGCGCAGGTGGCCATCATCGGGATCGACCGCCAGTAGCACTTTCTCGCTGGCGGCCCAGTCAAAGGGCAGCGCCACTTCGGCCCATGTGGCGTCGGCCGCGGGCTTGAGCGCGCCCACCCGGGGGGCCTCGATCGCCTGCCACTTCGCATGGGACAAGCCATCGCGCAGCTCGGCAAAGAGCTCGGCGGCCCCTTCGGCCAAGTTGGGCAGCGGCACGTCCATGCCATCGCCCCCGACCCGCACCGTCTCGCCGTCCGTCCAGACCTCACCCATCGACGCGGATGCGCTGGCCCGGTCGGGTGAGATCATCAGGTCGACGGGGTGGGTGGTCGGCAGCTGGGGATCGGGCCAACCCACCGTCATGGTCAGCGTCTTGGGGCCGCCCAGGTCCGCGCGCAGGCGGTCGAAGGCGGGCGGCGGTGCGCTGGCGCAGGGGGAGCTGCAGGCGCTGAGCCAGATGGAAACGAGAGAGAGGCGGGCGGTCTTCATGGCAGAGAGGTAGCACAGCAAGGGCCGGCAACGGAGAGGCATGATGACGGGGCGTCCGCTGAGAGTGGTGTGTGGGGCGGTCATGCGTGACGGGCGGGTGCTGGCGGTCCAGCGCGGGCCCGGCGGTGCGGCGGCCCACCGGTGGGAGCTGCCGGGGGGCAAGGTCGAGCCCGGGGAGGACGACGGGGTGGCCCTGGCCCGCGAGCTTGGTGAAGAGCTCGATCTGCACGTTGTTGTCGAGAAGGAACTCGCCCGCGCGGAGCACCGCTACCCGACGCTGCACCTGCTGCTGGTGTGCTTGCCGTGCACGCTGGATCCCGCGGGGCAGGAGCCGGTGCTGCACGAGCATGTGGCGGCCCGTTGGCTGGGTCCCGATGCGCTGGACTCGGTCGCGTGGGCGGCGGCGGACGTGCCCTTGCTGGACGCGGTGCGGCGCAGGCTGGAGCAGCCCACCGGCTGAGTGGTCCGCACTGGACTTGACTTGCCCAAGAACGACGAAAGCCGCCCGAAGGCGGCAATCGATATGGGGTCGGGGGGAATCGAACCCCCACTCCGGTAAAGGAACTAGATCCTTAGTCTAGCGCGTCTGCCAATTCCGCCACGACCCCGCGGCTGGCATCGGTGAGACCACGGTCTCCCAAAGCCCCCGCCTTCTAATGAGCCGCCGCCGGTCTGCAAACCCGAAGCTCGAACTTTTTCAGGTCGAACCCCGCTTGCCCACCGGTGTGCGGCTCACAAAGCGGCTCAAGCCGGCAGGAAGCGGAACACACACTCGGCGGCGACGGCGGGCTTCTGCTCGCCCTCAATCTCGATGGCCGCGTTGAAGATCGCCTCGACCCAGCCCCCCTTCTTGTCGACCACGTCGCCCAGGGCGATGGACAGGCGGAAGCGGGCGTTTTCTTTGAGGGGGTTGGGGAAGCGCACCTTGTTGGTGCCGTAGTTGATCACCATGCCCATGCCCTGAAGGTCGAGCAGGTCGAAGAAGCGGCCGGCCACCAGCGCCAGCGTGAAGTAGCCGTGGGCGATGGGGGCACCGAAGGGGGACTCCTTGGCGATCCGCTCCCGATCCACGTGGATCCACTGTTGGTCGCCAGTGGCGTCGGCGAAGGCCTGGATGTCCTCGAAGGTCATGGTCTCCCACTCGGTGGCGCCGAGTGCGGTGTTGGCCTTGGACTTGAGACCGGCGACGCCGTCGATGAGCACGGGCATGATGGCTCCTCTCCCGCAGTGCGGGGGGTTCTGGTGGTGGGCCCCCGTAGCCTGCTGTCCCGCTCTGGTCAGGTCTGGTCCTCAGCGGGTGCCATCAAGCCTCGAAGATGGCCCACCAATCAATCTTCAGGAGTGGCCGCGGCCCAGTCGTTCAGGTCGAAGACCGCCATGAAGTAGCGGCGGGGCATCTCTTGGGTGGGCAGCTGCACTTCGCGGCTGGCCCAGGGGATCCAGGCCGGTCCCACGGGGAAGCTGCGGGCCTTGCCGGGCCACTCAAAGGCTTCCTGCTCGACCGTCTCCAAGGGGGCGACACCGAAGCGCTCGGTCAGCTCCCGCACGACGTGGCGGTACAGCGTGGCGCCTTGCTTGGGATCGAGCAGATAGTAGCCCCGCTCATGGATGACAATGTAGCGGTAGTCACCACTCTCGCGCACCGCTTGGAACCCGGCGTCGGTGAGCTGGGAGAGATCGGCCTCCATCGGCTTGCGGGAGAGGTCCCGCAGCGGACTCTCGGCTTCGTCCCTTCGGGGCTCTTCGGATGCCAGCCACCGCAGCCGCTTGGCGCTCTCGCCGCCCCCACGCTTGCGGAACAGGGGCGGGATGGCCGGCTCGGTGGCCCAGGACCGGTAGACCTTGCGGCGATGCACCGCCTGATACGCGCAGATGAGGTCCTGCTGTTGCTCCAGGGGCAGCTCGATGATGCCCTCCCAGCCGTCGGGATCGAGCTGCTCGTACCAGTCGGGCAGGCGCATTGCCGAGACTTGGGTGGGCACCCGCCACATCTCGGGGCGGGCTTGGCCTTCGCCAATGGGGCCGAGGTCGAACCGGTAGAAGGGCTGGAGCACAATCGCGACCGTGGCCACTGCACCGAGCACCCGCCGCCGCCAGATGCCCTTGACGGAGCCCAGCGACAGCGCGAGCAGGCCCACCGACGTCACCACCACCATGCTGCCCATGCGGTACGGCGCGAACATCCGGCTCATGCCCGGCACCACCTGGAACATGATGGCATAGGGCAGCCGCACGACGTACTCGCCCAGTCGGACCACCTCGCTGGTGTCTCTTTGGGCGCCCAGCTTGAGGAAGGGCCCGAGGGTGCCGGCGTAGAACAGCAACCACGCCGACAGCCAGCCCCACGACCGGCGGCGCAAGAAGGCGGGCAACACACCCATCAAGAACGCGGCCGCGGGAAGCGCGAGAACACCGTGCCTGGGGTCGATCACGTAGTCTGCGGGCCAGGCCGACTCGACGGTCCGGTGCAGCGAGCTGAGCACGTTCTCGCGGTAGTTGGAGGGCCGCAGGGGCGCATCCGCGATGGTGTCGTAGTCGGGAAACGGTAGGAAGAACGTCAGCTCTGGCAGCTTGGTGATCCCGCCGGAGCCCCCGGAGTCCGCACCGCTCGCGAGGTAGGGGCTCACAAAGAAGGCCACGCCGATGGTGCCCACGACCACGTAGGGCAAGGCCCAGCGGGCGACCCGGCGCCAGGGAGTGCGCTCCTGAAGCCAGAGCCCGCCGATGTGCAGCACGGTGAACATGGCCGCAAAGAGGCCATAGAACCAATAGAATGCCGCGACCAGTGCGAAGCAGACGCCCGCCGCTGCCCCCGCCATGCGCCCACCGCTGCGCCACGCCCGGGTCAGGAAGACCGGGTAGAGCAGCAGCCACCACAGCACCACCTGGCGAAGGCCCGTCTTGTTGATGTCTTGGATGACGATGGGGTTGAGGATGGCCAGGGTGCCCGCGGCGATGGCCACGGTCCGAGACGGCGACAGCGACCGCGCCAGCGCGTAGCCGCACAGCCCGTTGCCCACGAGGATGACCAGCACCTTGATGTTGTGGCTGGCGGGCATGCCGAGGAGGCCGTCGAGCCAGTACCCGAGCAACAAGATGTCGAGGATGTTGCCGGTCTCGGGGTAGCGGCCCAGCCCGACGAGCTGGGAGAGCTGTGCCCACAGGCTCAGGTCGGCGTGGGCAACCGCGTCCACTTCAGAGAAGTGCCACCACTGGCGCCACAGCCAACCGCCCAGCTCACCGCCGCCGAGAATGACGTCGTTGAGGTTCATCAGGACGGGCCACGTGACCGCGATGGCCAGCGCCAAGAAGGCGAGCGCAGCCACGACGAGCTCGGCGGCACCCCGGCGGAGGCGCCCCCAGTCGATGCCGTACCACCACTCAAGGACCGCGAGAAGCATGGGGCGACGGTACCAGAGGCGGACGGGCGGGGTGGGGGCCTGGGGTCACGGCGGGCGCGCCCCAGGACCGTGCGCTCAGGTGGTGAGCTCGGAGACCAGGCGGTCCCGCTGAGCGGCGATGTCGGCGTCGAGCGCAGCGATGTCGGCGTCCATCCGGTCCAGCCAGCGCCGTGGCGTGCGCGGGGGGCAGTGGGCGAACAGCGCGTGCACCACCCAAGGCAGCACGGCGGTCACGTCGGTGTGGACGTAGACGCTGCTGTGCTCGACACACTCGGCGCTCACCTTGCCCCACGTGTGGCCCTCACCCGCGGGGCAGCTCGACAGTGCGCCGTTGTCGACCGGATCCACGCAGAACTGCACGTCCACGTCGAAACCTCGGGCGTCCAGCTCAAAGATCTGGGACAGCGTGGGCTCACCCTGGAGCGTGTAGTTCTTGGGCACGCCTCCACCGAGGATCCACACCGCGGTCTGGCCCTTTTGCTGGGCCGCCCACTGGATCGCCGCCATCGCGTGGACGTCGGCGGAGGGGTCCAGCCGGAACTTGAAGGTGTCCCCAAGCAGGGCCCGCAGCTTGACCACGTTGAGGAAGATCGAGCCGTCCTGGGGCGCACCCACAAAGATGGGCACGCCGGCTTGGTAGCAAGCCGACAGCAAGCAGGGCTGGTCCACGCCGATCTCGAGCTCCAGCTCGTGCATGCAGCGGCCCAGCTCCCGGTGCATCTCTGCCGTGGTCATCGTGCGCTGGAATTCCGGCCGCTGAAGCAGCTTCGCGAACAAGCGATCCGTGTCGAGCAGCACACTCTCGTCGAAGCCCAGGTCGTAGATGCGGATGATGCGGGCTTCCCGCAAGGCCCGGTCGCCGGCGTCGGGGTTGATCTCCCGAATGGCGTGGCCAATCACCCGGTGGGCGTCGTGGTACAGGTTCGCCCCAGTTGTGGTCAGCACATCCACAAAGCCTGCCTGCACCATCGGCACGATGCAGGAGCGGTGCAGGCCCGCGGGGGTCATGGCGCCGGAGAGGGTCAGAAAGACCGTGTGTTCCCCCTCGGCGCAGCGGCGCATGAGCTGCCAAGCCGTCCGGAGCTGGCGGCCCACAAACGCGGGAAACGCCGTCTCCAGAAGCTGCTCAGGGGTCTCGCGACCGGTGATGCCGCGGGGCGAGACCCGGGGGGCCGAGGTGAGCTCGGGGGACTCGGAAGTGGACACAGTGGGCTCCAGGGTGGTGGCGGAATGCGCCAGACTCAGTCCTCGTAGTCCTCTTCGTCGTCGTCCGCTTCGTCGTCGTCCACGTCATCGTCATCGTCTTCGTCTTCCTCGTCGACGTCCTCGTCGCTCCAGTCGCCGCCTCCGTCGTCCTCATCCTCATCCTCGTCATCGGAGTCGACGTCGTCCTCGTCGTCGTCCTCTTCATCCTCGTCGGGGTCCCGCTCGGCGGTGTTGGACTCATCGTCGACAATGGCCTGCAGATCGGCAATCAGGTCGTCCACGTCCACCCGGTGGGCCCACGCGAGTTCCTGCACGGTGTCGCCAGCACCGATGTCTTCGGTGTCGATGCCGTACCAGCCAATCAGCTCCTCCACGCCGGAGAAGCGACGCATCAGGCGGGCGATCCGGGTCTGCTCACTGACTTCCATGGTGCTCTCCAGTGGACCCCGGAGGTGAAGGGAGGAGGGGTCCGTCCAAGACTGCCTGAGCACAGTCCGTGCCAGTCCATGGCGATCCCCATGGACACTGGGACACGGCCAGATCTGCGCGTGGAGGGGGAGTCGTCTGGGGCAGAATGCCTCAGGTTGCCTGGGGCGTTTTGCCCCAATGGTGCGTTTTGCCCCGCGCCGCCCAGAGGTCAGTCGTGCGTGGTGCCTTGCCACACGGGTCCGTCAGTGCTGGGCACGCAAGAAGCGCTCCACCATCGGCGATGCGGCCTCGGGATCCACGCCCCGGCGGGTGCACTCGTCCCCGGCAGCCGCCAGGATCCGGCTGGCGGCGTGCTCACCCTGGGCGCCTTCGTTGGTCTTCAGCGCGATGGCCAGGGCGTGCACGAGGAACAGCCCCACGCTGCCCAGGCCGACCGCTTGCCGGATGGCCGCCTCGTGGGGGGGGGCAGGGGTCCGTTCGTCGGGTTCGAGGCTCATGCCCAGCGGCAGCAGCAGCGCCCACGCGACCTCTTGGGCGGGATCGCTGTCGGCGCGGGCGGGCGCAAGGCGGAGCACCTCGTCGCCGTCGGCCGCCAGGGCCGCGAGCACCCCCAGCCAAGCGCGTGCGCCAAGAGCGATTGTGCCCTCGCCCGCGAGGTTTCCGTCCATGGCCGTCCGCCAGGTCTGGGCGGCCAGTCGGTCCCGCCCCGCGGCCCGCAGCGTGTTGCCAAGGTGCAAGCGCGCTTCGGCGGCGGCCCGACCCTCACCGTGGGCGAGCAGCCGCGCCACACCGCTGCGCTGGCGCTCGATGGCTTCTTCGGCCTTGCCCAAAAAGACCATGGCCGGTCCGGCCAGTCCCCAAGCCAGCATCTCGAAGCGGAGCAGCCCGTGGTCGCGGGCCACCTCGACGACGTGCAGCGCTTCGTGCCACGCCACCATCGGGTCGATGCTCGCCAGCAGTCGCGCCCGGAGCAACCGCGCCCGGCACTCGGTCTCGACGTCGGGGCGGCAAGCCAACGCATCGAGCAGGTCGGACAGGGCGCCTTCGGTCTCGAGCCGGCGGGCACGGAGCATCGCGAGAGTGGCGTGGTATTCAGCTCTTCGAGGCAGGGGCACGTCTCCGAGGAGTGCGGCCCCTTCGGCCAGCTCCTCCCATGCCCGGGCGAGGTCGCGGTCGGTTCGGCGCACCCGCGCGCACAGGGCCCGCAGCGCGTCTTCGGGACCGAGGCGCTCCGCAGCGATGAGCTCGTCGAGCTTGGCTGCGCCCTCGGGGTTGCCCCGTCGCCAGCGGCTGTCGGCGAGGCTCAGGGCAGCTTCGAGCCAGTGGCGCTGGGCCGTGGGGCGGAGCTCGGGGACCAACGCGGCGGCCCGCGCGGCAGCCAGGGTGCGGTGGGCGAGGGCATCCAGCTCGGGGACCGGCAACATCGACGCGAGCTCGTGCAGCGCCTTGCCGAGGGGCTCCAGCGCGTCGACTGCTTGGCCGGCCTCGGACCGGTGGCGGCCCACCCGGTGCCAGACATCGGCACTCTCGCCGTCCGCAGCCCAAGCTTCGGCGAGGGCAGCGTGCAGCGCACGGACGGGCTCTGGTGCGGTCTGGCGGGCGATCACCACCGCTTCAAGCTCGGGGGGCTGCAGGACCAGTGCGCCCATGCGGAGGTCGACCAGACCTTCGATCAACAGGCGATCCACGCCCGTGGGGGACACCCGGGCGATCACCCGCTCGGGCGTGCCCGAGCCCGACAGCGCCAGCGCCAGCAAGGCCCGCTGGGGTTCGGCGTCCAGGGTGGTGGCGCGCAGTCGGGCCTCGGCAAATGCCCGCTGGTCGGCGGGGGGCGGGGGGGTGCCTGGGGCCAGTCCCCACACACGACCTGCGCCTTCTTCGGCTTGTTCGACCAGCGCGTTGGTCTGGACCCAGTGCGCGAGCAGGTCCTTGATGGCCTTCGGGTTGCCCCCGGCGTGGCGGGCGAGGCGCGAAGCCAGGGGTGGGGGCAACGGCAGGTGGGCCTGCACCAGCTCGTCGGCAATGCGCGCGGGCAGGGCTTCGAGGTCGATGCTGCGCACGGCGCGGTGGTGCCGGGCCCGCAGCTCCATGAGCGACGGGGTGATCTGGTCCCCCCGTGTGGTGGCCAAGATCAGGATCGGCGCACTGCTCGACAGGATCTCATCGAGAATTGCCCAGCAGTCATCGTTCTCGCCAGCCAGGTGGGCGTCTTCGAGCCACAGCCAGGACAAGCCTCGCCACGAGCGGCGGTCGAGGTGCTCCACCAGCATGGAGCGCAGGGGGGCGCGGTTGGTGGTGCGGGCGCCGCGCTGGGGGCTGAGGAACTCGGCGAGCTGGCGGGCGTCATTGCGGCACTCGCCGAGGCTGGACTGGCGGTCCCGGGCAAAGGTCGTGGCGATCTCGTGCACGAAGTAGTCGTGGCGGGAGCCGGGCGGCATCTCGCGGCGCCATGCCCCCCGCAGCCCGGGATCGGCCCCGGCGCGCACGTCGTACTCCATCCGCATGCCTTCCCCGATGCCGGCTTCTTCGAGGGCGCGGGTGAACTCCTGGACCAGCCGGGTGCGGCCCGATCCTGGTGCTCCTGTGATCTCCAGCAGCATCGGCCGGCGCAGGCGAGCTGCGGTGCGGGCCGCCCGCCACATCAGCTCAAACTCAGGGTCTCGGCCGACCAGCCGGATCTCGCGGTGGACCAGCAGCGAAGGCGCCTGGGGCACCCGGCGGCGCAGGCGGGCGCGGTTGAGGGTGGCCGGGAGGGGCACGGCGGGCGGACGGAACCAGGGCGGCACCCCTTTGTCGGGGGCGGTGGGCTGGCGCCCGCCGGGGTTGCCGATCTTGTTGGCGTTCATCGTGAGCTGGGGCCACGAGCTCAGCCCGGCACTGCCCATCAGCTCCGGCACCCCGTGGGGGTCTGGCGCGTCGGAGAGGGCCTCGAGCGCCCGGATGACGTCGGCGGCCTGGTCGAAGCGGGCCCGCCGGTCGAAGGCCAGCATGGGCAGGACCACTTCTTCGATGCCTCGGGGCAACAACAGGCCGGCGCGCGCACGGATGAGCACCGGCGGGTGTTGGCGCTGGCTCATGGCTTCGGTGGGCACCCGTGCCGGGTAGGGAAGCCGGCCCGTGAGCAGGCGATACACGACGGCCCCCACCGCGAACAGGTCGGTCGAGGGCCCCCACAGGTGGTGCTGGCCTGTGAGCCGCTCGGGCGACATGTAGGAGACGGTGCCCACCACGGACTTGTCGTGGTCGTCTTCACCCCAGATGGCCCGTGCGACGCCCAGATCGGCCAGCCACAGCTCCCGGGTCTTCACGCCGGACCGGTGCAACAGCAGGTTGGACAGCTTCACATCGAGGTGCAGGATGCCCCGGGCATGCAGTGCGCCGAGGGCCTCGAGAAGCTGGATGATGTATTGCTTCAGCTCGGCCCAGGCGATGGGGCGGGTGGCCAGGTCGAGCATCGTGCCGTCGCTGGCGAGGGCGAAGGCGAGATAGCCCCGGCCTTCGGGGGTGCGCCCCACGTCGTGAATGCCGACCACGTGGGGATGCACGACTCGGCTGGCCAGGATGGCTTCGCGCTCCAGCCGGTCGAGGAAGCCCGGGTTGGTGCTCTTGAGCACCTTGATGGCCACCAACACGCCGAGGGCTTGGTCCTGCACCCGCCACACGGTCGCTGCGCCGCCGGAGCCGAGGGCCGCGGTCTCGGGGGCGGGCCACAAGCGGTATCGATCGGGAAGGACGGGGACCGGAGGCGGTGTGGCCATGGAAGTGTCCCTGGGGCGGCTCGGTTCGGGGTGGCCCCGTTATCCGCTTGGAAGGGGGGCTGCCGCCCGTCGGCCGGCTGTCCTCTCGGGGCTGGGGGCCAGTCAGTCGGGGCTGTGGGCCTGCCACGCTGGGGATTCTTCCGAACCGTGGGTGCTTCGGGCTACCGTGGGCGAGTGCCGCGACCTCGGAGCCGTTCATGTCCCCTGCCCATCACATGCCCCGTTGTGGGTCCCTCCTTCGGTCTGCCGTCCAAAGCAACGGATCTCCAGTGCTATCGGCTGGTGCCCGCCTGAGTCCTCTGTTGTTGCTGTTTGTGTTGGGGTGTGAGCCGGATCCCAAGGGTGGTGGGTCCATCGATGCCGATGTGGATGGCGTTGTGGTGGACGATGACGGCGACGGCATTCCCCAGGGAGAAGACTGCGACGACACCGATGCCGCGGTGGGGCCCGGTGCGGTGGAGCTCTGCAATGGGCTGGACGACAACTGCGATGGGGTGGTGGACGAAGGCGTCACCGAGGCCTTCTTTGCCGATGCGGATGGCGACGGCTTTGGCGATGAGGGACAGGTCACGGACGCGTGTGCCCCACCCACCGGCTTTGTGGGGGCGGCTGGCGACTGCGATGACACGGATGACAGCGTCTTTCCTGGCGCGGTCGAGGTGTGCAATGGCGTCGACGATGACTGCAATGGGGACATCGACGAGGGCGTGACCCTCGACCTCTGGCAGGACAGCGATGGCGACGGCTTTGGCGATCCAGAAGGCGGCTTCGTGGCGTGTGAGGTCACTGAAGGCGCCGTCGACAACGCCCTGGACTGCAATGACGACGACGATGCGGTCCACCCCGATGCGGTGGAGGTCTGCAACGAAGATGATGACAACTGCAATGGGGACGTGGACGAGGGGGTGACGGTCACCTTCTACGCCGACACTGACGGCGACGGATGGGGGGATGCTGGCCGGCCCACCGAGGCGTGCGCGCTGCCGGAGGGCTACTCGAACCAGCCTGGCGACTGCGACGATGGCGTAGAGACGGTGCATCCCGATGCCGCCGAGTATTGCAATGGCGCCGACGACAACTGCGATGGTGCGGTCGATGAAGACACCGCGCTGGACGTGGCGACTTGGTACGCCGACACCGACACCGATGGCTACGGGGATGCGACGGCGCCGATGCTCGGGTGTGTGGCGCCCGCAGGGCATGTGGCGGCCCCGACGGACTGTGATGACATGGCCTCGGCCGTGAACCCCGGGGCCTCAGAAGTGTGCAATGGCATCGACGACGACTGCGATGCGGCGGTGGATGATGCCGACTCCAGTGTCGACTTGAGCACCGGCTCGGCTTGGTATGCCGACACAGATGGCGACGGGTTTGGCGACGGTGCCAGCGCGACGACGGCCTGTGATGCGCCCACCCACCACGTCTCTGACGCGACCGACTGCGACGATGGCGAAGGGGCGGTAAACCCCTTGGCGACCGAAGTCTGCAATGGGGTGGATGACAACTGCGACGGCACGACGGACGACGACGACCCGGCGCTGGATGCGTCCACCGCCACCACCTGGTACACCGACGTGGATGGTGATGGCTACGGTGTCTCCACAGCTTCGTCGGTGGCGTGTGTGGCACCCACCGGGGCGGTGGCCTTGGACGGCGACTGCGACGATGGCGACACGGACTACCACCCGGGCGCGGCGCTCGGCTGCGATGGTGAGGACTACGACTGTGACGGCCAAGTCGACGGGGACGCAGACCTCGACGGCTTCGCGGACGCGACCTGCGGGGGGGACGACTGTGACGACGATGACAGCGCGATCAAGCCCGACTCGACGGGCGACTGTGCACTGGGTCTCACGTGCGCCGACATCCTCGACGAGGGCCGCAGCACCGGGGATGGGGACTACTTCATCGATCCCGATGGCTTTGGCACGGGTCTGGATCCCTTCGAGGTGCCCTGCGACATGTCCACAGACAGCGGCGGCTGGACCGAGATTGCTTATGCAAGCGACGTCGCGTTCCAGAACTGGTTTACCCATGGCGACCGCTATGAGTACCTCGCCACCGACTTTGCGTTTGTGTTGTCCGACGCCCAGATCGCCGCCATCCAGGCGCTGTCTGTGGAGGGCTACCAGGAGTATGTGGGGCGCTGTGAGCACGTCATCCACTACTACTACAACGCGGGGGCCTCCTATGCGTATGCGTTCGGGTTCGAGTTCTTCGACGGCACCCAGACGCCCTACGCAAGCTCAAGCTATGCGCCGTACAACATCACGGTGACCGCCGATGGTTGCGCGGGGAATGGCGGAGAGGGAGGCAGCCTCTCGCTCACCACCGACTTTGCGATCGACAGTGTGTTGGTGCCCATTCGCAACGTGCAGTGTCGGGACTGTGGAGACGGCGGGGAGTACTTTGGGTCGGTGTTGACCGACAACCCCGCTTGGCTGAGGTGATGCGAGGGGCGGTGCCATCCACCCCGGCTCAAGCCACCTGGTCAGCATACTCGCGCAGCTTGGACATCAGCCAGGGATAGGCCCGGGGGCTTGACTAGGTCAAATAGGCGCAGACTTGCAGGGGCTGCACCCGGGCCCGGTCGGCCACGCAGCCGCTGGTGGTGAACACACAGGTCGGAACGGCGGTCCAGCCGGGAACCCGGCGGGCGTGGCGAATAAACTGGACCCCATCCATCGCGGGCAAGTTGAGATTCACGATCAACACGGTCGTCTCGGGCGCCAACAGCTCAAGTTGAGCCAACGCCGCCTCGCCATCGTGGGCCACCACCAACGCAAACTCCAACCCACTGCGCTGATGCTGGCGCCGCAAGGGCCCTCACGTCGATGTCATCGTCCTCGACAAGCAGGATGTGGAGGTCAAGCGGAGGGGGCGGGGGGGGCGGCAATTGCGCTTCTGGGCCAAGTGAAGCGGAACGAGGTGCCACGACCCGCAGACTCCACTAGAATCGTTCCGCCGCGGGTTTCCACCAGTTTTTTTACCAGCGCCAACCCCACACCGGTGGTCTCGGTCTCGTCGCGTCGCTGCAGCGTGCGAAAAGGGAGGAAGATCTGGTCGTGGTAGCGCTGCAGAATGCCCGGCCCATCGTCCGTTACCTCCAGCTCGACCATGTCGGAGTCGACGGAGAGGCACCGCACATGCACCTTGCCGGTGTCGCGGTCGTGGTGCTTGATGGCGTTGCCGATGAGGTTGGTCAACACCACCTCAACCGCGGGGCGCTCGGCATGGATGGTGGGTAGATTGGGCCCCACCGTGACCTCGAAGCCGTCCGCGGGTGCCAGCAGCGACACGATGTCGAGGACCAGCGCGCCCACATCGACGCTTGTGACCACGGGATGCACCCGCAGCGCCTTGGAGTAGGCCAACAAGTCATCGAGCAGCTGGCCCATTCGCGTCACGCGCTGTTGCATCGTGGCGAGGTTCTGGCGCCCTTCGTCAGACAGCGCATCACCCTCGTCTTCGATGACCCACTGCGCGAGCTGGCCGATGCCCCGCAGCGGTGACTTGAGGTCGTGGGATGCGATGTGGACAAACTCGTCGAGCTCCTTGTTGTTTTGTTGGAGGGTGTGGACCGCACGTTCCAAGTCGGCTTTGGCGGCGGCCAAGGCCCGGTTGCTCTGCTCAAGCTGGAGCGAGTGGATGGCTTGGAGCTCTTGGTTTCGCTTTCGCTCGGTGATGTCGACGATGGAACACAAGGTGTAGACCGCGCCGTTGCTGCGGATGGGGTTGAGGCCCACCTCAACCGGCATCTCGCTGCCATCGGCCCGCACGGCGTAGAGGTCGCGGTCGGCCGCCATCGGGCGGGACGCTGGTGCATTGCTGAACGATGCTCGCTTCTCGGGGTGGTGCCGGCGAAAGCGGGCGGGCACCAGGATCTCAATGGGTTGGCCGTTGAGCTCTTCGGACGTGTAGCCGAACATCTCGGCCGTGCGGGTGTTGGAGAAGACGATGGTGCCGTCTTGGTCCACCATGACCATGGCGTTGAGTGCCGACTCCACCGCCAGCTGGAACCGCGACTCGGCCCGCTTGCGCTCGGTGACGTCGATGATGGTGCTCAACACAAACTGGCCGTGTTCCGTGCGGATGGGGTTGAGCCCGACCTCGACCGGAACCTCGACCCCGTCGGAGCGCAGCGCGAACAACGCACGGTTGGAGCCCATCGCCCGGCGCGTGGCCCCTTGTTGGTAGTGCAAGCGCAGCTTGGCGTGGCCCTTGCGGTATCGCTCAGGAATCAGGTTCTCGAGGGGGGAGCCTTCGAGCACGTTGTTGTCGATGAGGAACAGCCGACACGCTTCGGGATTGGCGTAGAGTATGGTGCCTGCGCTGCTCACCAGAAGCATCGCCACTGGGCAGGACTCAGCCAAGTGGCGATACATGTTGGCCGTCAGCATCTCTTGTGGAGCGATGCTGTTCTGGGCCTTGTCTTCCATGAAGTCCCCCGGTGCATCAATCGCGGGATGCACAGCCCCCCCGCCTTCGCCCCTCTAAAGTACGGGGTTGACATGGCGGTCCTAACTCAATGTGCGATTCCGACAAGTGCGTACACGAGGCACATTTCGTCATCGGTGGCGTCGCCCCAGCGCACCGTCTCGCCCGTGGCGTAGGGGTTGGTCGCCGAGTTGTCGTAGACACACTCCAAGTGGACCGTGTCGCCATCGTTGATGCGCACGGGCTCTTGAAGCATGTAGATCTCTTGGGTGTTGAAGTCCCAGTCCGGGATGTCGATCAGGCAGCTGGGCTCGCCGCCCTCGGGCTCGTGAGCGATGGAGATGGAGCGTCCCAGCCGATGCATGTGGGGACCGCCTCCGTACGGTGTAAGGTCAACACCGTAGTTTAGGCGCATGCTGTTGCCCTCCACATGGGCGGCCTCGCCGGGTGGAATCGACAAGCGCGAGTCGATGAACGGGAAGAAGTACACGGGCTCAACTGGGGTCTCGGCGAGGTCCAGCGAGATGATGGACTGGTCGCTGGCGCCCGGGTCGCCGGCGGGGCTGTAGTGGACTTGGATGACCAGCTTGGTGCCGGCAGTGACCGGCAGTCCGGTGCCGTCGGGCAGCTTGACGCCGGGGCTGCCGGGCGCCCATGCACCCACCACACTGGTGTCGTAGAAGCCGGGGTCGCCGTAGCATGTGTAGCCAGGGCCGTCTTCAGCCGCGTCCAGCTCCCGTGCTTCATCGCTGGGATCCGTGAACAGCAGCACATGGTGGACAATGGCGGAGTTGTCCGGGTGGACTTGAAAGCCGGTGATCTGGACCCCCTCGGTGAAGCCCGGGTCGACCACAAAACAACGGTAGTCGTCGTCGATGTTGGTGGGGGTGTAGGGCGCGGGCAGCATCAGGACGACGTCTTCGTCGGGCAGCACCACGTCAGCGATTCCCGTGTCGTTTGGGGCGTCGGCCGCGTTGCCTTCGGGGGTGTCGGCGGCGAGCCAGCCCTCGAGAATGGCTTGTTCATCCGGTGACAGGCGCCGTGGGTTGTCGAGAGGGGCGCAGTCATCGGCGGGGGGCCACGGGGGCATCTGGCCGGACTCGACCGCATTGACGATCGCGGGGGCCAGCAGGGCGACGTCGTCGTAGTGGGTCAGGTCGAAGCCGATGCCATCGGCGTTGTGGCAGGTGGTGCAGTTCCGGGCGAGCACCGGTTCGACGTCGCGGTACCAGGTCGGGATGCTGAGGTCCACGTCGTCGGCCTCGTCGTCCGGACTGGAGGCGCTCGGCTTGCCTGCAACGGACACCGGACGGGAGGGGTCCTCGGGCTCACACGCAACCAGAGTGGGGACCAACAGGGCGAAGAGGACGTGCCGCATGGCGGGCTCCGGGCAAAGCAGTGGGGGCCAGATCGGGTGGACCTATAGAGTCTTTTTTCGAGGCGAGGCGGTCGGGGTGCCGTCGCGAGCGGCCTTGAGCTGGGCGAGCTCGTCGATGGCCGCGCGCTTGCGGGCCTCTCGCTCAGCGCGGAAGTCACGGGGAGGCGCGCTGGGCTTGTCCTCGGAGACCTCAAGCGCCGCATCGGTGTGGCCCCGCTCGGCACGGGCCCTCGCGAGGGCCTGTTCGGCGTCGCCGAGAACATCTTCAGCAACAGCATTCACGGCGGCTTCCAGGCTCTTGCCCAGCGCCTTGGCCGCACCCGTGCCCGCGTCGCGGGCGGCCCGCTCGGCAATGCTCTTCTTCAAGTCGTCGAGGAATCCCATGGCGGCCAGCATAGCGCTCTGGGGCCATCGTGGGGGGACAAGCTGGGATTGCGGCGGACAGCGTGCCGAGCTCGCCAAGGGGTTAGCGGCGCTCCATGAAGCCTCAACCTTGCACTGTCCCCCTGGTCGCCTACACAGATGGCGGCTGTCGTGGAAACCCTGGCATCGGGGGGTGGGGGTTTATCCTGATCCACATTCCCACGGGCACCAGCCTGGAGCAGCGGGGGGGCGCGGCGCTGACGACCAACAACCGCATGGAGATGTCGGCGGCCATTCATGCGCTCAAGTCGCTGCGCCGTCCCGGTCAGACCATCGAGATCCGGACCGACAGCAAGTACTTGAAGGACATGGCCGAGACGTGGATGAAGGGCTGGAAGAAGAAGGGCTGGAAGAAGAAGGGTGGCGAGATCAAGAACCTGGATCTGGTGAAGGAGCTCGATGGGTTGTTGGCCCAACACACGGTGCAGTGGGCGTGGGTGCGCGGACACAACGGCGAGCTGGGCAACGAGCGGGCGGATGCGCTGACCAATGTGGCCATGGACTGCTTGGCGATGGGGGTGTCGCCGGAGGGCACCCAGCGTCTCGACTCCCCGCCATTCCCGGTGGAGATGGCCTGACGGCGGGAATCGGCGGCCACAATTCGCACGCCGGTCTTCCCTCGATCCTTCGCACACGCTTCGACGCGAGCTCGGGGCAGCAGGGGTGGCTGCATAAACACCAGTCGTCGGCATGGCTCGGTGTTGTGCTCTCCCCCAGAGTCTACTTCATCAGTACATCCAAGAGAAGCACTGATGATTGAGGCCTGGTGCTCGCTCTCACGACGGTCGGCACGCCAGCATCTCTCAATCCGCAATCGCCAGCGTCCCCGCTCCCAACCCAGCACAGCCCATCGGCTTCCCCGTGCGCCTGCGGCCAGCGTGCGTCCCGAGACGGCAGCCCAACTTGCTCTTGGGCTGGAGGTGCGCTCATCCCACTCGACAAACGGCTGCAATTGCCGAGCGGGAGTCAGGGGGTCACCCTTCCACGAACATCCACGAGAACGCCGTCTTTGCCGGCGTCTCCCGGGGAGAGCTCAAGCCGTGCGCTGGTGGATCAGGCTGAGCTGTGGGGGACACAATGACGCACGCACTCGCGACGGCCCTCATCTTGCTCTGGGGGACCCAAGCCAGCCATGCCCAGGAGTGGCCGCAGCCCTGGCGAGTGTTGGTGGGCCCAGGGGATGGCACGGACTCTGGCTCGGTTGTCGGAGGCGGAGGCGACGTCAACGGCGACGGCTTCCAAGACCTGCTGGTGGGCAGTCCCTACCGGTCCACCCAAGGCACAATCGACCTCTTTCTTGGCAGCCCCACCGGACCCTCTCCAGCCTCGGACTGGACCTCCGAGGGGGACCGCTCCGGCCTCGCCGTTGGTGGCGAGGTCAGCATTGTCGGCGATCTGAATGGAGACGGCCTCGACGACATTGGGGTGGGCGACGGTGTCCGAGAGCGGGTGTCAGTGTTCTATGGTGACGCAGGCCTCCCAGCGGTCCGACCGGACAAGATCCTGGAGCCGAGCACTGCCCATCACAGCACCTTTGCACGATCCGTGCTTGGCGGTGGGGGAGCCGATCTCAACGGCGATGGATACGCCGATCTGGTCACCAGCGACTGGCTGGACACAGGGGACGAGGGCTCGTCGGGTTTGGTCTTCGTCTACCTGGGCGGGCCCGGCGGCGTGTCCCCCATGCCGGACCAAGTGGTCTCCGGGTGGACCTACTACGGGGTGTTTGGGTGGTCGCTGGCCCCTGCAGGCGACGTCGACGGGGACGGCACCGACGATGTGATTGTTGGCGCGATGCACGAAGGCGCCTTTGTGGTGCCCGGTGGCCCCGATGGCCTGGAGGGAGACGCGCGCTTGCTGCTCGACCCGGGCCTCGGTATCGCGGAACCTGGATACGCTGTCGGCGGCGGCGGTGACCTGGACGGGGACGGCCACCCGGACGTGGTCGCCGGCGATCTGGATGCAGCTCGTGGGGCCGGACGGGTATCGGCTTGGCTGGGCACCGAAACAGGCCCCGCCCGGGACTCCTGGGGCTCCTTTGCTGGCGACACAGGTGAACACCTCGGCTTCTCCGTGGACATCGTGCCCGACATGGACGGGGACGGCCGGGACGAGCTTGTGGCCGGGGGGCAGGGGTGTCGCCCGCATGTAGACCGGTGCAGACAATCCCACCCGTGTGGTCGCGGAGCTGCTGTTCTCCACCACTCCATGTGCGGAGGAGTACTATGCCGTGGACGTGGCTGGGCTCGGCGATCTCAACGGAGACGGCTTCGGAGACCTTGCGGTGTCCCTGGGCTGCAAGACCCATCCCGGCCAAGTCCAAGTGTTCCTGGGCTGCAGCCGGCCCGGCGACTTGGTGGACTCCTTTCTCGACGAAGATGGTGATGGCTACGGCACACCCGACACGGTGACAGTGTCTTGTGCCCTCACTCCGGGACGGGCCCCCAATGCCGGAGACTGCAACGACCGCGATGCCGCCATCGGGCCCGGGATCATTGAGCAGTGTGATGGCGTAGACAACGACTGCGACGGCAATGTCGACGAGGCCGGGGCCCGCGGCGAAGCCGCTTGGTACGAGGACCGGGACGGTGACGGCCTGGGGGCGAACGGCGTCATGCGGCTTGCCTGTGCGGCCCCCGAGGGCTTTGTGGCCCAGGCCGGAGACTGCGATGACAGGCTGCCTGACGGCACAACCGACGAGGACCCGGCCTGCACCTCAGGTCCAGGCGCCCAGGCGGGGTGCGGGGTGGTCAGCGTCCGGGGCCTGGCTGCACTGGCCTTCAGCATGCTCATGCTGGCCGGACGCCGGCGTCGGTGCGGGATGGTCGGCATCTTGGCCGCCGGGCCGGCATCCGCGGGCGTCGACACCCCCCAGCTGCTGTTTCAGCGCGAGCTCTTGGGTCAAGAAGCCACCGCCATGGCGGCACCGGGTGACGTGGACGGCGATGGACACGCCGATCTGTTGCTGTCCCGCCACGGCGAAGAAGGCACCCCGGGGCAGGCCTGGCTCGTGTACGGATCCATCACGGGGCTTTCAACTGTGCGCCAGACCGCCCTGGTGAGCGCAGAAGACCGCCGCTACTTCGGCTATCAGGTGACCGGTCTTGGAGACCTGGCCGGCGATGGGTTGCCCGATCTGGCGGTTGCCGCCCCGCTGGGCTGGGGAGCCGAGAGTGGGGGCGGTGGGGTGGTCCAGATTCACCCTCGCCGGTGCAGACGTCGCCACTCCCGCACAGGTCGTGTCCGGCACCGAGCCCTACGCTGGCCCCGCAGGGGTGGAGGCAGGGGACTTTGACGGGGATGGGCATGGTGACCTGCTGCTGTGGCACCCCACCTCGGGCACTTGGCTCCACTTAGGCAGCACCACCGGTGTCGAGCGGGTGGGCATGCGTGGCCCCGGCGGTGCAGCGTTCGCGAGCGCGGGCACCGCGGTCAGCACGGTGGGCGATGTCGACGGTGACGGCACCGACGACCTGCTGCTCGGCCACGCGGATGAAGACACCCACCGGGGTCGGGTGACGCTCTACAGCGGCAGCCCTGGTGCCCACGCCGTCCTGGGCCAAGCCACTGGAGTGGGCCGCTACACCTGGCTGGGAGACACCCGGGCGGTCGGCGGGGACATCGACCAGGACGGCGCCTCCGACATGCTCCTGGGCCTTCCCCGCGCGGCGGGCTCGACCGGGCGGGTGCTGGCCTACGACGGCGCCACCTTTGAGGGTCAGGCGTTTCCAACCCAGGCCTGGGACCGCATGGGGGAAGACCGGGGCGACCACCTGGGGGAGGGGGGCGCCGTGCTCCTCGATGTGGACGGCGACGGAGACTTCGACGGTGCTTGGCTGGACGATGGCTGACCGGCGTTGGTACAAGGCCACGACGGCCGGCTTGGGGAGGCGGCATGGGCGGTGGTCGACCTGCCCGTCCGGCTGGTCCAGCTCCTGGCCACCGACATCGACGGCGACGGACGGGACGACCTTGTGGGCCGCAGTGCCAGCGAGCTGGTCTGGATCGCGGGCTGTTCCGATGCAGACGGCGACGGCAGCTCCGTCTGTCCCAGCGGCGCAGAGCTCGACTGCGACGACAACGACCCCACGGTCAGCGCAGAACAGAGCTGGCACCGGGACGCGGACGGTGACGGCTTGGGCGACTCGGCCGACGCGCTGCGGAGCTGCGCCGCACCAGATGGGCGGGTGGTGGACGCCACCGACTGCGACGACAGCGACCCAACTCAGGGCGCGCCCACCGTGTGGTTTCTGGACCACGATCGCGACGGGGCACCGAATCCGGAGGCGTTCGTTTGGGCCTGCGAGGCGCCGGAAAACGCAGCCACTGGCCCATGGGACTGCGACGACACCGACCCAGCCCGGGGGCCGGGACAGACCGAGCGCTGCAACGATCAAGATGACGACTGCGACGGCATAATCGACAACGACGCGGTCGGCGCTCCGACGTGGTGGTCCGACGCCGACGGTGATGGCTACGGCAACCCAATGCACCACCGGGTGGCCTGCACCGCCCCTTCAGGCTTCGTCACGACCGCTGGGGACTGCGACGACAGCGACCCGGCGGTGTCGCCGGCTGCAGGCAACTGTGACGGCGATGCGGTGCTGGAAGTGGTTCCCGCCGATGCCCCCGGGTCCAGAGGCGGGTGCCAGGCGGTTTCCGGGGGAGGACTCGGGGTGCTCTTGCTGGCGGCCATCGGGGTGGTGGGCAGACGGCGCACCTGGTTGCTCTGGCCATGGCTTGGGCTCGGGTGCGGGTCGGATGCCGCGAAGCAGACCAACTGCCCTGAGGGCACGACCTGGCGGGGGGATGTGTGCGTGCAGCGGGAGGTCGGCCTCGGCGGCGCACCGGTTCCTGCAGCTAAGGTCGACTGTGACAATGGCCTCGATGACGACCTCGACAGCCTCACCGACTGTGAGGATCTGGACTGCCTCGGGCTGTGCCCAGAGGACTGCGGGGACGGCCTGGACAACGACGGAGACGGGGACATCGACCAGGTTGACAGCGACTGCGGTGGGCCGGTCGAAGATTGCAGCAATGGCACGGACGATGACCGCGATGGGTTGGCCGACTGCGCAGTTTCGGACTGTGCTGAATCGACAGGATGCAGGGAGGACTGCACAGACGGCCTCGACAACGATCAGGACGGGCGGTCGGACTGCGAAGACGCCGAGTGCATCGAGGCGGCAGCATGCCACGAAGACTGCACAGACGGCATCGACAATGACGAGGACGGGGCGGTCGACTGCGAGGACGACGACTGCTTCGGGCTCTGCGGGAGCGTCACTCTTCAGGTCACCGGCGGCGGCGAGCTGACCCGCCGCATGGAGCACGCTTGGTGGAGCCGCCACTCCACCTCGTGGTCATGGAGCTCCGGCGCAACTTACCAGAACACCCACACCATCGACCTCGTGCAAGGCCGAGCTCTGGCCTACTCCCCCGGTGGGGCCACCCCCTCTTCGTGCACTTGGTGGGCAAGCTCGGTGCAGTTCGGCGCCACGGTGCTCACGCACTCCTGGTCCCACGGGCCGAGTGGTCCAGTGACCCGTGGCGGCTCGGGGGTCTCCACTGGGTGCCTGATCGACGTGCCAAGCTTGCTCCCGACCACGATGCTCACCTCTCAGGCCGCAGGTGGCTGGGCAGCGGTGCAGCGCCACACCTCAACCGGCCGATGGGATCCCCTGGGCTGGAACTGGTACGCCGCGGCCCTGTCCCGTCGCTCGTCGTCCGTGGGAGCGGACAGTGCGATCTATGTCGACGTCGGCCCCCTGCTTGCCGGACGGCCCTGGACACGCCACGGGACGCCGTAGAACATCGGCACCGGGCCATTGAGCGAGGGATTGGCGTTGGCCGGGAGGGCGGGATTGGGTTGGGCCCGTCTGGACAACAGATTGGCGATGGGGGTGTCGCCGGAGGCCACCGAGCGTCTGGACAAGCCGCCACTCTCGGTGGAGATGGCTTGAGTCAGCGTGATTTCTTGCTGTCAAGCCGCGATAAACACCCCAATCCAGGCCCGTCGCCATGCGCCGCTGATGTTGCCGGCGCTGGCGTGCAGGACGTCGGCGTGGTGGACAATGGCGTCGCCGGCGTTGGCCTGGGGGATGACGTAGTGTTGGAGGGGGGCGTCGGGGAGGTGGCTGCCGGGGGCATACCGAATGCGCCCACTGTCGGCGCCGAGGGGGTCCAGGCTGATCCACGCTGCGACGCCCTCGACGCCCGGGGGGAGGGGCCAGGTGGGACGGTCGATGTGCCAAGGAATCGGCCGGGCGTGTCCGGGGGGCTTGAGCACGAGGTGGGCCCAAGCGCAGCGCACGGCGGGAGAGCGCTCGGTCGGTGGCAAGCCCAGCGCCGCTGCGGCGGCCTCGCACAGCCGGCGGTTGTGTTCCAGCTTGGCCAAGCGGGGGTCCCAGTCGGCGGGGTCGGGCACTTGGGCCACCCGGGCGAGCCACTGGTCAAGGTCCGGCATGCCGGAGGCGTCGAAGGCGGCGTCGATCAGCAGCTGGGTGGCAACGCGGGCCTCGCGGAGCCCAGAGTCATTGACAATGCCCTGAATAACGGCAAAGCCGTCCATGTTCCAGCGAGCCGGATCGAGGCAGGGCGTGGGCAGCACCTGCGCGGTTGACGGGGTCGACGGCACACGACGACCCTTGGCCGGCCCCCACTCGACAGTGTTGTGGTTGGCCGCGCGCTCCAGTGTGTGGGTGCGGGCTTCGATGAGCTCTTGCTTGGACGCATCGAGCTCCACTAGCCACTGGGGGCGGGGTGCGCGGGTGTGGCGGGATGGACCGGGCGTGGGGCTCATGCCGGCACTTGCGGGGTGAGGAGCTGGACGGTGAAGCCGCCAAACAGCCGGCCATGGCGGTCTGGGGAGACGTTGGCGCACAGCTCCAGGGGGCCCGAGACGTCGGCGGGCACCCGCTGCTCGGCGCCGATGAAGAAGACCCGCTGGCCCACCCGGCCGATGAGCGCGCGTGCGGGCGCTCCAGGAAGGGGTGCGCCTCTGCCGGCCGCCACGCCGTCGCCTTCCGCGTCCGAGGCCCACATGCGGCCTCCCCGCACGACTCCCCACGCCCGGGCCACCACGGGGGTGTCGGGGTGGATGTCGACGCCTGCCGAGATCCAGCCCTTGGATGCGTCGACGTCGGCCCACCCGGCGGACCGAAGCGCCTTGGGTTGCAGTGCTTGGTCGGGGAGCTCGCCGACCGCGGCCTGATGGGTGCTTGGGCCACGCACCACCCGAATGACGCCCCACACCCCCAAGCCGATCAGTCCGATGCCCAGCAACAAGATCACGATGCCGCTCGCCCCGGAACAGCTAACGGCGCACAGCCCGAGCACCGTGATGAACACACCGCCAGCGATGACCACCCCGAGCGCGATGCTGGCCAGGGTCTTCAGGGCCCAGTGCTCGTCGTCTTCCGGCTCGGCTCCCGCAAGTGTGTCTGGCTCGTCGCTCGATGCCAGAGCGGTCTGCACCCGGGCCTGAACCATCGGGTCGTCGAGGTGGAGAACGCCCGTGCTGTTGGGTGACTCCGCAATGCGGTCCGCGAGGTTCTCGGCCCGATGGGCGCGGCGAACGTGGCGACGAACGAGGCGACGCAGCGCGCCTGGGCTCTTGTCCGAGAGTGCCTCAGACAGGGTGGTGATGAGCTGCTGTTGCCGGCCATGGGTGGTGTTGGCACCCCGCAGTCCCACCCGCAGTGCGCCCAGTGCACCCTGGAGGTGGTGCTCGTCGGGGTCGCTGTGGCGCCCCTCGCCGTCCGCCCAGCTATGGGCCCAGCGCGTCGACGTGCGCACCGCCCGACCCACAGACACCAGCACGTCGCTCATCAAGCGCTGCATGGGCCCCTGGACCTGGTCTTCGAGGGGCATGCTCTCGAGCTCTTTAAAGATCTCCACGGCCGCGAAGCCTTGGCGAAGGGCGTCGGCGTCGGCGACGAGGGCGCTGTCGGTGCCGGGGCCTGGGTCGACGAGCATCGTGGCGCTCAGCTCTTCGGCGCCCCGCGCCCACCGCTCGCGGAGGGTGGCGGCTTGGCGCCCGAGCCGGCTGACACCGGGCGGCGTGCCCCCGAGGGCTGTGCGCACAGTGGGGCCGGCGTGGGCCTCTGCAGCGAGGAGTGGACTCAGGGCGACGCCGGCGAGGACCGACCGCCGCGAAGGGTCAACGGTGGGGGTGTGGGTGGACATGCAGGCTCCGCTGAGGGGTGGACACATTGTGGGACTATCCAAAGGTCAAGTCCAGGTTCCCTCACACAGATCTGGAAGTGTCTGTGTCTGTGTCTGTGTCTGTGTCTGTGTCTGTGTGTGTGCGGTTGGCGGTGCTCAAGTGGGCGGTGGCTTGCGCCGGCGGAGTGCTCGGAGCAGTGCGTCTCTTGCACGTTCGCCCTCGTCCTCTTCCTCGGGCTTGAGCAACTTCTTGTGGATGGCCGAGGTGGGCAACACAGCCTTCGGGGAGTCGAGCAGCGTGCGCATCAAGGTGCCGTCGGTGCGGTCCGGATCATCCGCCAACCAGCCCTCGATCTCCTGCATCTGGCGGTCCATGTTTTGCACCGCATGGTTGGCGAAGATGTTGTTCGGGTCCCACTTCTTGCGCCATTGCACAAACCGGGCCCACTTCTTTCGGCCACGGTAGGCGAAGGGCTGCACGTTGCCCCAGCCCTCTTTTGCCCAGTGGGGACGGCCGCCAAACCGGGGGTCCACAAATGTGCGCTCCATCGTGCGTTGAAACTCTGGCGCAGACTGGGCGTGGCGGGTCATCGCGGCCTCGATCTGGCAGATGAGCCGCTGGGAGGAGCAGTCATCGACGTGGGCCGGGGCATCATCGTCCAAGTTAAAGCCCAGCAAGCTGTCGCCCGAGCGGATGAAACGCAGGTGCACACAGATGTTGACGGGGTACCGATCTTGGTCTGAGCATCGCTCGATCTCGGCACGGTACGCCGCCAGACCGGCGGCTGCATCCTCCGCCGGGATGGCCCAGCCAGAGTCACGGACCTTGTGGTATGCGTACAAGTAGTGACCCGCATCGAGGGGCGTCTGGAGGTACTCGTCGAGCACAAACATCTGCGATGACAGCCACGCCAGCACCCATGCCAGCGATGGCCGCACGTGGTCGATGAAGTAGGCGACGGGGCTGCCCACGGCGAACTGGCCGACGGTCTGGACCAGCCTGCTCGCGCTCCTCCGTATCCAACCGTACTCGGTCACATACTTGGGGGGACTGGCCTCGTCGATCTGGTTCCACGTGAGCACCTGCACCCGGTCGATGAAGGGGTACCAGTAGATCTCCAACAGCTCATTGTCGGCCACCAACGCGTCAATCTGGGCTTGTTCCTTCACGTCGTCGTGGGTGAGGGTCTGGACTTGGTAGAGGAAGCGGGAGCTCGGATAGCACTGGATGGTGAGGGCGGTGACGATGCCCGCCGTGCCCAGGGCCACCCGCAGTGCGCGCAGCTCTTGGGGGGAGGAGGTGTCCACGCAACGCAGCTTGCCAGTGCCATCGACAAATTCGATAGACACAACATCATCGGAAAATGTAGACGCGCTTGTGTCGTTGCCATGGGCACCCACCGAGAGCATGCCCCCGAGGGTCAACGACTGAATCGCCGTGACACTGCGCACCCGCCAGCCTTCGTTCCAGGCGATCTCCAATAGCTGGCGAAGGGGCGTGCCGGGCTGGGCGGTGATGCGCTGTCGCACCCGGTCCACATCCAGGATGGTGTCCATGTTGCTCATGTCGACGAGCACGCCGCTGGTCGGCACGAGGGGTGACCAGCTGTGGCTGCGGCCCACCGCCCGAATGGTTCGGGGCTCCCGCTCGGGGTTCGCCTCGTTCCAAGCGCGGGTCTCCTGCACGATCTGGGCGACTTCCCATAGGTTGTTGGGCGTGCGGCGCTGACAGGGATCGGCTTGGATGTTGCCCAGCCAGTTCTTCCATCGAGGGACGTCGCAGTAGTCGGTGTCGTACCCAAGCCAGAGCCGTGTTGTGTTGCGCATCGTGGCCCACAGCTCACGGTGGTTCAGCGTGTTGAACAAGAACGCCCACATCGGCAAGGTAAACATCAGGGGGATGGGCCCCTCGACATGCTCCAGCATCCAGACATGCTCTCGAACGGCAAAGACCCCGCCCCGCCCCCAGGACTGGTAGGCGGCTTCTCCTCGCCGGAACACCGAGGGTGTCTGGCGGTGGGCCGATGTGGTCTCGATCTCGCCGGCGAGAACATAGTCCTGCATGTGGGCCCAGAACCGTCCAGTCTCTCCCCCGGTGGGCATGGGTGTGCCGGTGAACAGCAGGTACTCGCCGATGCCCACGTAGAGCGGGGCGATCATCTGGGTGCCGTAGGTGGCCGAGATGATCGACCATCGCAAGTTGGACGCGATGTCACCCGGAAAGGCGGCGCGGAGGGTGCCGTGCATGGCGGCGATCACCCGCTCGGGCGGGGCATCCTCGGGAACGGATGCCAGGACCTGGTTGACCAGCTCGCGCAGGCGTGACGCTGTGAAGACGCTGGCCATGGGAGGCTCCGTGCAGAGAGGGGTCGATGAGAGGGAGAGGTCAACGGCTGGGGTGGTCGTCGGGTCGGGCGGCGCTCGCCACACGCAGGGAGGTCAGCATCGTGAGCGTGTCGGTGGTGGACGACGCCCCCAGTGCGGCAACAATGACCGACAGGTGCGCCTTCATGCCCGCTTGGGTGGCGAGCTCCTGAGCGCGCAACAGGGCCCGGTTCGCGAGCTGGTGCCGACCCCGGTGGGTGGCGAGCCCGGCGTCGAGCATGTGGGCAACACAGTGCATCCAGACCACACCTTCGCGGTGCAGGGCGTCCCGGCAGGACTGTGCCCGACCGACCGCCCCGTCGTCGCCCAGCGCCACACAAGCCAAGGCCGCCCGGCCCTCCACGTCCCAGACCATGCCACGGGTGAGCTGGGCTTGGAGCAGCAGGCTGTCGTGAAACAGGGGGCGTGCAGCGTCGAGACGGACCAGGGCTTGCTTGGGTTGGCCACCCAACACATCGAGCATCGCCAACGTCAAGGCGGCGTTGCACCACAGCACTGGGCTGGCGACCGTGGCCTCAGCTTGGACATTCTCGACTTCTGCGCGGGTGAGGTCGATCGACCGACCCGTCATCACTCGGGCCACCGCCGCGTAGCCCGCTTGCAGCCACAGGCGGGTCCACCGGTCGCCCCGCAGCCCGGCGTCCCGGATGCCCCGGCGGGCTTGGGTGGCGAGGTGGGCCCAGTCCCCGGTGTACCAAGTCGCGAGGGACAGGTAGGCGAAGCGCACGTCCACTTGTTCGTTGGCGGCGTCACCCATCGGCAGCAACAGGCGCTCGCCAACCTCAATCAGGCGGCTGGCTTCCACGAAGTCGCCCGACAGGCAGGCCCCACCGGCCAGCTCCAAGTGGGTGGTGCCGACCACGAGGGGGTCGTCGATGTCAGCCACCAGATCGAGGATCTGTTGCCGCAGGCGGGCGGTGCGTGGGGGTTGTTGGGTGCCCGCCGCCGCGAGCAAATTGTGCTCGTTGGCCAAGGACAGCGGCAGCCGCTGGGTGTCGCCCAGCTCAAGCAGCTCCAGCATGTTGATGGCGCTCGGGACCACGCCGTCCAGGGTGCGCAGAAACCGGAGCCCTCGGTTCAGCGCGCCGGCCAGCTCGGCCCGCTCCAGTCGGTGGGGGTCGAGGGTGTTCTGTGGCGCGGGGGTGAAGCCGTAGCCCCGGAAGTAGACGCGGACCCGATACGAGACAATACGTACAAGCGCAGCGACCCGCCCGTGGACGAGGGGGATGCGCTGGCGGGCGGCCAGGGACTCGAACAGGGCCATGCCTTCGCTCAAGTGCCCGCTGCGGAGCAAGTGTTCGGCGGCCCGGCGCAGGTCCTGGGCGGCGGTCAGGCCGGAGCTGCCTTGGGCGAGCTGTTGAAGGTGGGCGGCAGCTTCTTTGCGCTGACCCGACCGCGACAGCGCCCGAACGAGGGCCCGGTGGTCGGCTTCAGTGGCGCCTTCCAGCGCGAGGATGCGGCGGCCAATCTCGGCGGCATGGCTGTGTGCATGGGCATCTTCGGACCGTTGGCGCGCGTGACGCCAAGCGGTGAGGGCCTGGCCCAGCTCGCCGGCCTGGGTCCACAGCTGACCCAACACATCGGCGTCGGTGGTGGGGTCCGAGGACCACGCGGTGGCGAGCCGCAGCGAGAGCGCTTGGTGCTGGTCGGGGCTGAGATCCGCGAGGACCACTTCCCGCACCCGGTCGTGGTAGACGTCGAGCTGGTCCCCCTCGGCGACGTCGGCGGTGCGCAGCAGGCGGCGGGCCCGGCACAACCCCAGCTGTCCTCGAAGTTGCTGGCGATGCTCGGGAATGCTGATCTGGAGGATGCTGTCGGGAATCGCGCGGGGGGCGATTGCGACCAGTCGGATTGCCAGCAGGGCGGCCGGGGGAAGCTCCTGAACCCGCAGCTTGAGCAGGTCGTGGAGGTCGGCGGACGGACGGTGGGCACCCTGGCGCACCCGCAGCAGCTCGCCCAACAAGTAGGGGTGGCCCTGGGTCTGGGTATGGAGCTGGTCGAGGGTCTCGGACTCGGGGTGCTGGGCGGACAGCACGGCGGCCAGCTGCTCGGCGTCGGCGCGGTCCAGGGGCCCCAAGCGGGTGAGGGGCACGTCACGGAGCATCGGTGCGAGTGCGGTCAAGAACGGCCCGGGGGCTTCGTCCCGGTGGGCCAGGATCAACAGCAGGGGCGTGGCCCGCTCCACGAGGGAGCCGATCAGCGCGGCACTGTCGGCGTCACCCCACTGGGCATCGTCGATCACCACGATGGCCCCGCGGCCATCACTTGCGGAGACGATGAGCTGTTGCACGGCATCGGCGAGGTTGGGCTCGGTGGGGTCGGAGCCTGGCGTGGGCTGGAGGCGGGCGTCCAGTGCGGGAAATGCGGTGCTCAGGGCGGTCACGGTGCCACGGGGCAGCTGGAGGGGCAGCCGGCGCTCCCACAGGGTGAGGGCCAAGGTGTCGATGACCCCGTCGAGGGCCTTGTGGGGCAGCGACTCTTGGGGGTGGCAGCGGCTGTGGAGCACCAGGGTGTCGGGGTGGGTGTGGTGCAGGCGTGTCCGGAGCGCCCGCAGCAGCGAAGACTTGCCCATCCCCGCGGCGGCCTCCAGGCGCACCACCAGGGGACCGCCGTGGGTGTGGATGCGGTCGGCGGCGCCCATGAGCTGGGCCAGCTCTTGGGTGCGCCCGACGAAGGGCATCTGGGGCAGGGCGGTGGACGCCATGGGGAGGCCGAGACGGCGACAGATCTCGGGGCCGCTGGGGCGGTCTTCGGGCCGGGGCTGGAGCAGGTCGACGACCAGGGCGCTCAGCTCTGGGGGCACCCCGGCGATGATGTCACTCGGGGGGGCCGGGGTCTCGCGACTGCGCCGCTGGACGAGGGACAGCCCCGATCCGGGGAGTGGGGTGACCCCCGTGAGCAGCTCATAGAGGATCAAGCCAAACGCGAACCAGTCGGACGGCGGCCCCACCGGCGGGTTCAGGCACTCGGGCGCCATGTAGCGGGGGGTGCCCACCACCAGCGAGCTGATGTCCGACCGCGCAGAGACCAGCCCGAAGTCGAGGATGACCGGGGTGCCATCGGGCTTCAGGATGATGTTGCGCGGCTTGAGGTCGCGGTGGAGGTGGCCGGTGCTGTGGAGGTACTGGAGGGCTTCGGCGAGGCCTCGCGCGATGGGGAGCACCCCGTCGGCAGGTAGGCGGCGAAGGGCCACTGTGGTGGCGGGCAGGGGGGTGCCGGAGGGCGACGGCTCGCCAAGCCCCTCGTCGGGCATCGTCGGGTGGTCGTCAAAGGTCTGACCCGTGAGGTCCGATGCGGGGGGGCCGGGGTCCGGTCGGGCGTCGTGGCCGGGCACCGAATGCAGCGGGACGGCCGCGGTGGCCTCCGTGTCGAGCTCGGTGGCCTCGGAACCAGAGGCCACCAGTGAGGCGTCCGTCTCGGCGAAGGGCAGCGTGGTGGTGGCGGCGACCGCCACACTTGGGGCACTCCGCTCCCACAAGCCCTCCCCATCGACCATGTCCATCAACAGGAACCACTGGTCGTCGGTGGTCCACAGGCTGTGGTAAGCCACGAGGCTGGGGTGTCGAAGATCAGCGAGCAGGCGGAACTCTCGCTTGAACCCGACGATCCAACCCCGGCGCGGTTCTCGCAGCACCTTGAGGGCCAGCCGCTCGTCGGTGGACGTGTCGACCACCTCATAGACATCGCCACTCGCGCCGCTGCCGAGCCACCGCACCACGCGGAGTCCGCGGGCCTCAATCTCGGTGTTCGGCTGGAGCAAGGGCAAGTCCGGAGCTGGCGTCGGGATGCGCTCGCGCCGAACAGGCAGCTCAGGGAGCGGACGGGGGCGCGGGCAGCAGATCGCCGAGGTCCCGAGGTCGAGAGCTGATCCTCACCATCGGGGTCGCCGAGGGTACCGCAGGCCGAAGGTGTGTGGGTGGACCCCCGCGTGCCGATCAGTCCATATATCCCATCGCCCGCAACATCTCGGCTTCTTGCTCGCTGATGCCGGGGTCGGCGGAGGGCTCCGGCTCGGCGTCGCCTTGGGGCCCGGCATCGATCACCCCCGAGGGGGCTTGATCGAAGTGGTGTCCGCGGGCTTCCAGCTCAGCCCGCTCGTCGTCCGGGATGTGGCTGGCGAGCTCGGCCACCAGTGCGGGGAGATCCAGACCGGTGGGCGGGGTGGCAATCAGGTTGGTGAGCTCGTCGGGGTCGGTGTCCAGGTCGTACAGCTCCCAGCGTCCACCGGCCCGAGTGGGGGTGAGGTGCAGCTTCCAGCGTCCGTCGCGGATGCCCCGGACCTTGCCCAGTGCCCCCCGCAGCGGACGGCGTCGGTTCGCCTTGAAGAAGACCTGGTCCGACTCCAAGAAGGCCGCTGGCGCGCCATTGTCGTGCAGTTTTTCCAGCGGGATGCCGTCGAGAGCGGGCATGGCCGGTTGGTCCATCCACCCCAGCAACGTGGGCAGCAGGTCGATGGAGCGGAACTGGCCCGACTCGACGGTGCTGGGCTGCACATCGCCGGGAGCCCGCACCAGCAGGGGAATCTTCAGGCCCGGCTCGTAGAGGAAGGCGCCGTGGTGGTACCAGTAGTCGTGGTCCCCGAGGTGGTGCCCATGGTCGGCGGTAAACACCACGATGGTGTCGTCCGCGCGGCCGTTGTCATCGAGCCACTGGAGCAGCCGACCCACTTGGTCCGCATTGTGGTCGACCTCTTTGCCGTAGAGGCGAACAGCTTCAGCGTTCTCGTCGTCTCGGAGCGGGTTGCGGAAGACGAGCTCTCCCTTGCTCCAGCGGGTGTGGTGGATGTTGTTGACCCGGTTCTCGGCGTCTTCGCCCGGCGGCCGGTAGGGCCAGTGGGGGTCGAAGTAGTGCACATACAGGTAGAAGGGCTGGTCGTCGGGGGTCTCGTCGAGGAAGGCGAGGGCCCGGTCGGTGGCGGTGGCCGCGTCGGTGTTCGGGTCGAAGGACCGGATCGCGCGCACCGTGAACGTGTCGAGGGCGGTGACCAGACCGGTGTAGCGAAGGGTGCCCCACGCCCGCTCCACTTCGTAGAAGCTCCAGAACTGATCGAAGCCTTGCTCAAAGCCCCGGCCGCGGCGAACCCAGGGGTTGTGGACGACCGCGCCCGTGCGAAAGCCCTGGGCCGACAGGTGCTCAGCGAGGGTGGTCTGGGCGTCGGGGAGCGCATCTTTGAGCGCCCGCACACCGTTGTTCACAGGGTACCGACCGGTCTGGAAGGCCGCGACGGACTGGGTCGTCTTGGGGATGACCGTGATGGCATTATCGAATGTCAGGCCTTCGGCGGCCAGCCGGGCGGTGGAGGGGGTGGCCCGCGCTCCGTAGGGCGAGACGTGGTCCGTGCGGAGGGTGTCCACCAGCACAAACAGCAGGCTGGGCGGCCGGGTGGCAGGGGCAGCCCGGCTGGACAACATGGGCGACAAGCCCACGGCGAAGAGGACCACAGCGGCGGTCATCACGCCACGGGTTGGGCGGCGGGTGAGGCGGGCGGCCCCCAGGGCCACCACCCCCACGAGGACCACGCCCGGCACCAGCAGGAGCACCCGGGCGTCCATGGCCAGCCCGCTGGACGGCACGCGGCCCCAGAGTGCGACAATGCCCACAAACAGGGAGATCACGGCGGCAGAGATGCGGGGCATTCGGCGGGCGAAGGCGCTGGTCGAGACGGCGGCGAGGGCGAGTCCCACGGTCCAGCGCTCGAAGCGGTCGGCTTGAACCATCCGCCCCACGGTGATGAGGGCGGCCCCGAGGGTGACGACCACCAGAGGCCGGCGGCGGCCCAACAGCGCGAGCAGGGACCAGCCCCCGACGTTGACGGCCACAATCGCCAGCAGGGGTGGCACTGCCGCCAGCACCCGGCCTGGCGCCCAGTCGTCCATCAGCCAGTCGTAGCGGACGATGGCCGTCGCCTCAAAGATTCCCAGCAAAGTGCCCAGCAACAGAAACCAGCCCCAGCCCGCGGTGGACGTGGCCGGGATGGACGGCGTGGCGGGGGTGGATGGGCCGTCAGTGGCCGCGTCCGGGGACGGTTTTGGCGGGGTGGACATGCCGGCGCAGGTATCCTGTCAGGGTGGCGGTGGGCCGGATTCAGTCCACCGAATATACGGGGGCTTTGGAGCCTCATTGCTTCGTCCCCCGACGTCCCCGCGGGCCCGGTTTGCGCTGTTGGTGGCAGTTCTGGCGTTGGCAGCCCTGCTGACCTGGGCGCTGGAAGACCACCTCGCCGACCCTCTGCATCGTGCAGCGCCGCCGCCCCCTCCCGCTGACCCTGCGGGCCGGTCGCTCTACATCCTGTTGGTGGACTCCCTGGCCCCCAAAGATGTCGACGACATGAAGTCGGTCAAAGCGCTGCGAAATGGGGCGTTCTCGGCGACTGTTGAGCCCTGCGCCGACAACTACACCGACCCCTGCACATACGAGGCACTGACGGGGCGGACCACCTTCTCGCTGTTCTCCTTCTTGGACAACATGGGTGTGCTGGAGCGGGACAAGGGCGCCAACCTCATCAGCGATGCCAAGCGGGCGGGCTGGTCGGTGGCGGTCATCTCCCGGGGCGACATGGACGACTGGGGGGCACAAGCCGACGTCAACCGGGTGGTGGGCCCGGCGCGCCGCAAGCAAGAGCTGCGCATTGGGCTGGAGGCCGCGCGGTCCCATCGGCTCGTCTTTCACCACTACGTCTGGCATGACGTCACGTCCCATCGCTACCCTCGGGGCACGCCTGCCTACGCCAAGAGCCTGCGCACACTGGAGACGTTCATCGAGGGGCTGGTGGCCGACCTGCCCCCCGGGACCGATCTGCTGATCACGGGTGACCACGGTCACCTCGATGATGGTCGCCACCTTCAGGGTCTCGACACGCCCACCGAGGTCATCCTGCGCAGCCCGAATGTGGTGGCAGGGCGTCCCCAGGGGCGCATTCCCATCTCGTCGGTGCGCTGGCTCGCGGCGGCCTCAACGGGCCTGGGCTCGGAAGCCTCCCGCGTAGCGCCGGAGTGGCGGCCGTGGATGGCGGACCACATGCAGGACGCTCTGCGACAGAGCGGTGCGCCGCTGGAGCGGGAAGCCAGCGACCATCGAGTGCCGGTCGCTGCGCTGGCGACCTGTCTGCTGCTCGCGCTGGTCGGTGGCTTCGCGCTGGGCTGGCCAGTGGGGCTCGCGGCGGGTGTGTGGGGCCTCGGGCTGGGCCTTGTCTATCCGTCGCTGCACGAGGCCAACCTGGAGGGCGTGGGCCCCCGGGCTTGGGTGGATCTGACCATCTACCTGCCCCCGCTGGCCGGGCTCATCGGCCTGGCCATCTGGCGGCGTGCCGATCGGGGCTGGCTGACGGTGGTGTGGTGCAGCGCGGCATTCGGGCTGTTGCTTTTCCCCGTTCGCGGTGCCGAAGGTGTGCTCCGGAATGCTGAGACAGTGGTCATTCCCGGCGTCTTCACTGCGGCGCTGATGGGGGCGTGGGTGCTGCGCGGGACCTGGTCGGACGGTGACCCGGCGGCCCGGCGGCGTGCGCTGATGTGGACCGGCGTGGCCCTGGCTGCGGCCATTGCGTCGGTCTGGATGTTGTCGTTCCGTGCCAATGATGTGCGGCTCATCGGCATGCCCTTCGGCGCCTGGCCTCGGCGGCACGGGATGTGGGCGGCGGTGTTCGCTGGGTTTGCAGCGGCGGGGGTGCAAGGCCTCGTGCGCATGGAGGTCGCGCCGGTGGTTGCGGCGGCCTTGGCGGTGATGGTGGGCGCTCAGCTGCCGGCGCCGGTCCAGCTCGTGGTCTTCATTGCGCTGGTGGTCAGCCTCATCGTGCTGCGGGGCAAGCGTCGAGAGCAAGTGTTGGTGCCCATGCTGGGGCTCGCCAGCGGAGTGATGTTCACTGGTGCTGAACAGCTGGGCATCTTCGTCACGGCGCTGGTGCTCGGGGGCGGCATGCGCGCGTCGATGTCCCTCGCGGAGCTCCACCCCACCCCGGCGGCCAAAGATGCGGCGGCATGGGTGGCGGGTGTGGTGCTGGCCTTCGGTGCCTACGTCGGGATGGCGTGGACCCTCGGCCTGTCGGTGGCCGGCATCGACTTTGCGTTTGTGCTGCAGTGGCTGCCGGCGGGCTGGCACGAGAAGCTGTGGTGGTTGATCGCGACGGCGGTGTTCGTGAAGACCTTCCTGCCGCTGTTCTTGCTGCACACGGTGCTGACGACGGGCGACCCCGAGGTGGTGAACCGCAGCATCGGCCGCGCCCTGGGCTTGGTGTTGCTGCGCTCGGTGCTCACGGGGCTCTTTGCGACCGGCTGGGTCACCACCCAGGGCGACAGTGCGGCCACCCGACGGTTGATTCGAGTGCTCCAAGATGGCTATGGATGGCTGTTTATCGCACTGGCCATCGCGATGTTGGGGTTGTTGCCGTTGGCGGGGCGGCGAGACTCTGAGGCGGCCGTCGCCGAGCCCAGCTCAGGAGGCTGAGCGGGTCCAGGGGCGCATGGTGGCATCGTCCACGGCGAGCAGCTCCCGCTTCCAGTCGGCGAAGCGCCCGCCGCGGTGGACCGCGCGCATGACCGCTTCACCATGCTCGGGACCGCCCTGAGCGAGCATGTACTCGACCCAAGCCCACCGTGCGGACGTGGGGCGAAGCTCGGCGCGACCCTTGGTGGCTTTGCGCAGGCCGACCTGGATCTGCTTCAAGCGGGCTTCGACGGTCTTGATGCCCGCGTAGGGGGCCCCATCGAGGGGCGTGTTGCGCTTGGCGACGAAGGGGGCGACCCCGAGGGCGACGGGGTGGATGCTGGCCATTTCGGCGGTAAACGCGATGAGCTCGTCCAGATCCGCTTCGGTCTCGTCGGGCACACCCACCATCATGTAGACCTTGACCAAGCGGTACTTGTGCTCGTGGGCGAGCTTGGCGACCTCCAGCAGGTGGGCCTCGGTGGTGCCCTTCGCGATGGTGCGGCGCAGGCGCTTGCTCGCGGCGTCACTGGCCACCGTGAGGGTGGTGTAGCCGCCTTCTCTCAGCAGCCGGGCGATCTCGGGGCGTCGGGCGATGCGGTCCGCCCGCAACGAGCTGACGCCGACTTGCCGGCCACTGCCGACGATGTTGGCGAGGATGTCCACGAGCTTGGGGTGGTCCGAGATCGCTGCGCCCACGAGCCCCACCCGCTTGGCCTCATCGGGGATGAAGCCCAGCACCCGGTCCGGGGTGACCAGCCGCATGCCGCCATTCGTGGACCGCCGCATGACGCAGAAGGTGCACTGGCGGTGGCATCCCCGCTCGCCCTCGATCATGAACATGTCGGAGAGCTCCGCTTCGGGCGCGAGGATGGGCCCCCGGGCCGGCAGCAGGTTGTCCGACGCTTTGGCCACTGCGGGCAGGAAGGTGCCGTGGAGCTCGGGCACATACGCGCCCTCAAGGCGGGCCAGCTGGGCCAGCGCGTCGCTGCGGTTGCTGCCGTGGTGGACATCGTGGAGGAGGTGAACCGCCTCGACCACGACGTCTTCGGCCTCGCCGAGCAGCATGGCGTCCACATAAGGCGCCGCGGGCAGCGGGTTGGAGAAGGTGAGGGGGCCGCCCAGCAGGATGAGGGGGTCGCTGGGGCGGCGGTCCCGGCGGAGGGGGGGAATGCCGGCAAGCTCGAGGGCTTTGACGAGGCCGGCGAGCTCGAGTTCATACGCCAGAGAGACCGCCACCACGTCAAAGTTGGACAGTGGGGTGCGGGTCTCGTAGGTCACCAGGCCCTTGCTCTTGGTGCCCACGGCGTCGTTGGCGTCGTCCGGCAAGAAGGCCCGCTCGGCGCTGAAGCCGGCCTGCCGCAGGATCTGGAGGATCCACTGGAACCCGAGCGACGACATGCCCGCCCGGTAGGGGCTCGGGTAGAGCATGGCCACCCGGGGGCCCCCCAAAGCGAAGACGTTGCCCCTCTCTTGGCCCATCCGGCGCGCAATGTCATCGGTGGCGCTGGCGCGCTTGACGGGGGACGACGCACGACGGGACATGGGCACTCGGGGGGCTGGGCGAGTGGCGACCTAACCCGCGCGGGAGGCAAGACCTGGGGCGGGATGGTGCCATCGGTCGTGACCCTCGTGGGCCGGATGGTGGTGAGGGTCCCCCGGGTTCGGCGGCCCCGATATTGTCATGTCAACCACCAGCCAATACGCTGGTGTCCAGACCGCCTCCGAGGAACTCCGCCATGCGCCTCGCCCCGCTCCTGCTGCTCTCCGCCCTGCTGTGCCCCGCGGCCTGGGCCCAGGCGTCCGATGACCAAGCCGACTTGCCCGGCACCGCCGACGTCGTGCAGAACCCCACGTCTGAGCTGACCTTCGACCTCACCGTCGCGGGCCGCGCCGTGGGCACCCAGACGGTGGTGATTCGGTACCGACCCTCCCGTGTGGAGGGGGGCGAGGAGACCCGCGTCATCGAGATCTACACCGAGCTGCGGGCGACGGTCGCGGGTGTGGAGAAGTACTACACATCCCGCCAGACCGCGCGGGCGGCGGGTCGCACGATGAGCTTCACCTCGGTGGTGGACGAAAGCGGCAACCTCCGAGAGGTCCAGGGCCGGCGGCGCAAGGACGGACAGTGGACCCTGGTGGTCAACGACGGCGTCTCGAACACCGTCACCGAGCTGCGGCGGTCGGCGGCCAACTTGTGCACGCTGGACCTCTACGATCCCCTGCTGCACAAGATCTTGGTGGATGCGCCTGACCGGGCCATGCTGGTTGCAGACACGGGTGTGGTGGTGAACGGTGTGTCCGAAGAGCTTGGTGAGATTCCCGCGATGATCGGCGAGACCGAGATGACGGTGGAGCGCATTCGCTTCGAGGGGTCCGGGCTCGAGATGACCTTCGATTGGAATTTGGAGGGGGTGCCGGTGGCCTGGGAAGGTCGACTGCTGGGGCTTCGTGTGGTTGCGCGGGTGAAAAAAGCGCCCGTTTCGAGGGCATGGGGTACAACGTCGGTGTCATCGCGCTTTGACGACGGACAGCGCATTGAGGAGAGTGAGCTCTGACCCCTCGATCCATGCTGCGAGTGTTGGTGCTGCTGGCTGCGTTTGGCAGTGTTGCGTCCGGGGCCCCATCTGAACAGCAACGTGCCCATGCCGAGCTGGTGCAAGTCGAGCTGCCGGGGCTGCGGGCGCGCCAAGAGTCCGCAAATGAGCGACAGAGCGCGGCGGCCCGCTGGTTCGCCGGTGAAGGCTTGCTTGAGCTCGCGTTTCCCGATCTGGCGGACGCCCCGCTCACGGACCCGCTGTACCTGAGCGGGCGACTGACGGTGCTGCAGCGGCGTGCTGAAGCGCGGGCCAAAGAGCGGGTCGCGCCCTTTCCGGTGAACCTGAGCTCCCGCGACCTGCGGACGGCCAAGGCCGCTCGGGACGCGTGTCTGGACGCAGAGGACCGCGCGGACTCCCTTGAGCACCGCATGATCAGCGGCGTTCGGGCTGGACTCGAACAACACCCGGGACTGGCCGGACCTGCGCTGGTCGAGGCCCGTGCCCAGCTTCGCTCGGTCCGACCGGCCGAGGGTGAGTCCGTCGATCCCGCCGAGACGGGACGGGACGCGCTGGCCCTGGGCGAGGCCGATGCTGCCTTCGGTCGGATGGCGAGGACGGTTCTCCGCTCGTTCGTGGTTCCCGATGATCGCTCGCTTGAGGCGTTTCTCGCGGCGGACCTCGCGGCGTTGACCAGCGAGCTTGGCGCCCTGGACGGGTCGGCGCTGGTGGTGCGGACGCCGGTGGAGGAGGCGGTGCTGCGGGCCCAAGTGGCCCGGTTGAACGCGGGCTTGTCGGTGATGCGCCCGGCGCTCGCGGCCCAGACCATGGACCTGCTCCAGCGGTGGGAGTGGGCGGAGCTTCGTGGCCAGATTGCTGATCTCGAGTCCACTCTGGCGGCCGAGACCGAGGCGAGCTCCGAGCCACAGAGCGGGACCGATCTGTCGTTGGACGAGCTCACCGCCCAGCTTGCGGAGCGCACCGAAGCCGCCGATGAAGCTCGGCGGGTGCAAGCGGATGAGCAAGCGGTGATGTCCGCGGCGGGCAAGGTCGACACAGGGGACGCTTTCCGTCTCCAGATACGCCTGTTGGAAGTCCAGCTCGCGGAGCTGCGCAAGACCCGCACGGAGGATGCCCTTCAGCGGGTGAAGCGCCGCGCTGAGCTGGGGCTGGCCCAGACCGCGACCGACGACCAGGTGGCCGCGGCGAAGGCGGCAGCTGAAGCCGCGCGGGCCCGTGTCGCAGAAGCCGCCGCCGGTGGCGAAGAAGTAGATGCTGAGGCCCGCCTCGCCGAGCAGATCGCAGGCTTCCGAGAGGAATACGCGCGCCTGCTGTCGACGGGCAAGTCTCGCCATGACCGGGCCCTGGAGATCACCGACACGATCTCCAAGGGGCTCGAAGAGCAGCGGGCTGCCCAGGCTGCCGCGCGGGGCCTCGGTCCGCTGGACCCCCGCCGTCAAGCCGAGCTGGACCGGGTCTACGTGGCGATGCGCAAGATCGTCCAAGAGTGCCGCAAAGAGGTCGCGCGCTCCGAAGACGCACTGCTACAAGCCCGCTCCCACCAAGAACAGCGCTCCGCTGAGCTGCCGGATGTGGGTGATCCCGCAGAAGACGCCAGCCCCCAGCTTGAGGAGTGGCGCGAGGTGGTGGGTGAGTTGCGCGTGGAGCTGGCGAGCCAGCTGGAAGCCGCCAGCGCTGAGCTGAGTGCATCGCTGGGCTTGCTGAGCGACGCCAAGGCCGCACGTCGAGAAGCGGCGCTGGAAGCATCGACTGAGGCCCGCAGCTTGGCGAAGCGGACCTTCTTCACCGAGCTGCGTCAGGAGGTCCAGGAAGTGGGCCCGATGCTGCTTCGGACGGCGCGGGAGCTGCTCGCGCTCGGCCAGCGGCTGCCCAGCTTGATTGTGGACCTGAGCGCCATCGGTGCGTTCATCAAGGGCTCGTTCGAGTTTGTGCTGGTGCTCGCCGGCTGGCTCTTCCTGCGCTCTCGGGCCGGAACTTGGGCGTCCGAGGTGGGCGACAATGCCCGCGAAGTGCGGCCGACCGACGATCACTATCTCGCACGCGTGGTCCAGTTCATCGAAGCACGGGGCATTGCGGGCGACTGGATGGAGCTGGTACCCCTGCTCCAGCCGGTCTGTCGTCGCCTCGTGGATGTGGTGACGGGCTTGCTGGTGCTCAAGCTGCTCCAGGGTCGTGTGGTCGCCCTCGAGCTGCTCATCCTCGGCTGGACGGTGGTGCGAACGGTGCTGCTGGCAGGCGGCCTTGTGCACCTCCTCGTGGCCATTCCCGGCGAGACCCGTCCCGGCATGGTCCGCAGCAACCGGGGCAACCGTGACCTGGCGGCGGCGAGCCTGCGGGTGCTCATCCTGTGGATCGGCTTCACTCGCTTGATGGAGCGGCTCACCCTTGAGCTGCTCGACGGCGACCGCATGCACGACGTCGTCGGCGGCATCTCCCTGGCCTTCGGCTGGGGCTTGGTCTTCGCGGCCCTTGTCGTGTGGGCGCCGGCGATTCAGACCGCGCTGGCCCGGGTGGCGGATGACCCCTTCTCCATTCGCCTCGCCAAGCCATCGAACACGCGGATCTTTCGGGTCCCCCAGGCCGGCGTGGCGTTGGTTGTGCTGGTGGGCCGCAGCATCGCGCGGTTCGGCAACCAGATCATCGAGGGCCGGGGCTCGCTGGGCTGGCTTCGCAGTGTGATGGCCCGCCAGTCGCTCCGGGCGTCCGCGGATGCCCCCACCGAGATGCTGCCCGCCGAGATCATCGAAGAGCTCAGTGCATTCGAAGATGGACGGCTGGGCTTTGCTGCCGAGCGGCAGAAGATCTGTGAGGCCTTCGACGCCTGGAAGACCGAGCAACGGCGAGGCGTGATCGCGGTGACCGGACAGCGTGGCAGCGGCAAGTCGCGGCTGATGGACACACTGCCGGAGTGGTTGAATTCCGGGCTGCCGGTGCGCCGTGCAGAGATGGACCGCGAGACGATCGAGCCCGAGGCCGTGCTCGCTTGGCTGATGCAGAGCACCGCACCGGAGGTTGAGCGGCCCGCCGAGGGCTGGACCACCGACACGTGCATTGAGGCCCTGTCAGGGCTGCCGCCGTCGCTGTTTGTGGTCGACGACCTCCACCGGGCCTTTGTGCGCGCAGTGGGCGGCTTCAAGGCCCTCCGCCAAGTGCTCACGGTCATGCATGCGGCCTCGGACCGCCACTTCTGGGTCTGTGGTTTCCACGGCGAGACCTGGGCGTGGCTGGAGGGGGTGCGGGGTGCGGTGAACCTCGGTGTGTTCCGCCAGCGCATTCGAGTGGACGACTTGGATGAACATCGCCTGCGCGACTGGTTGGAAGCCCGGGCGCGGGCCGCAGGTCTGGTCCTTCGGTACCAGCATCTTGCGGCGACCGGGCTGCGCGGCACCGACAAGAGTCGGGCTGAAGAGCGTGCGCGTGCGGCCTATTGGCGCTTGTTGGTGGACAGCAGCCGGGGCAATCCCCGGGTGTCCCACTCGGCATGGCTGACCAGCCTTCGCCAGGGTGCGCCCGGCGAGGCTGCGGTGGTGCTCTTTGACCAACCCGACTCTGCCGCGCTGGAAGAAGCGGGCGACATGGCGCTGTTCCTGTTGGCGGCGATTGTTGTTCACGATGGTCTGCCCGTCAATCTTCTCGCGAATGTGCTCAACATCTCGGTGCCTGAAGTGCGCACGATCTGCCGGCATCTCCAAGGCTTGGGTGTGCTCTCCGGAGACGCCATGGACTCGTACTACCAGGTGGTGCCTGCGTGGAGCCCGGTCGTCGACCGTCGGCTTCGCCAGCGTCATCTCCTCCACCGATTCTAGGGAGACACGATGGACAGCTTAGAGCTGATCAAATTCGTTGATCCGGATCGCATTCCGTTTGCGCTGGTCGTCATCACCATCGGGCTGATCTCGAACCGGGTGGTGATGCGCACGCTCGATGCGCTGGGCGAGCGCTTCACCGAACACCGACTGCTCTTCAAGCAGTTCGCGGCCATCGGCCGGTTCACGGTGATCTTTGTGGCCGCGGGCATCGTGATCTCGACGGTGTTCCGGCTGTCCGACCAGGCCCTGTTGGCCATCGGTGGTTCGGCGGCGGTTGCGGTTGGTTTTGCCTTCAAGGACTTGTTGGCGGCACTGATGGCCGGCATCATCCTGCTGTTCGACCGTCCCTTCCAGGTCGGTGACCGGGTGGCCTTCGGCGGGGAGTACGGCGAGGTGGTCGAGCTGGGCCTGCGCACCGTGCGCATCGCGACGCTGGACGACAACCTCATCAGCATCCCCAACAACCGCTTCCTCACCGATGTGGTCAGCAGCGCCAACGCCGGCGCCCTCGACCAGATGTGTGTGTTCAAGTTCTGGATCGGGTGCAACGAAGACTTCGATCTGGCCAAGTCCATCATCTACGAGGCCGCAGCGTCGAGCCGCTACGTCTACCTGGAGAAGCCCATCACCCTGTCGCTGCTGGAGGGGCCGGTGCCCAACGGCGCCGAGCGGTTCGCGATCCAGGTGACGTGCAAGGCCTACGTGCTGGACGGTCGCTTCGAGACGGCGTTTGGCACCGACGTCAACGAGCGGGTGCTTCGGGCATTCCGGGCGGCGCACATTCGCACGGCGGGCCAGATCGAGTGGAAGCTGGCGGGCTCGGTCCCGCGTCCCGTGCCCACTGATTCTTGAGAACGTGCACTCCTTGAGCGTGTCCCGTGTCTGAGACCGCCCAGCGAGAGATGCACCCCGACCAAGCCCGGGTCTCCACATGGGTGGCCCGGGCCCACGCGGGGCTGGCTGCGGCCGGTGTGCCGGCGAACGTGGCGCCGATGCAGGCGTACCTCAAGACCACCGAGCCCTTCTTCGGGGTCAAGGCACCCGCCCGCAAAGCAGTCCTGCGGAGCATGGCTGACTTGCCCCTGAAGACCAATGCTCAGGTGCATGCCGTGGTCGCCGGGCTGTGGGCGCTGCCCGAGCGGGAGGCCCGGTACCTCGCCATCGACCTCGCTCGAAAGCACCGCAAGGCCATCGTTCTGGATGCCTTGCCACTCTATGAGCGCATGGTGCGGGAGGGCGCATGGTGGGATTTGGCGGACCCCATCGCCGTGCACTTGGTGGGCGCGCTGTGGATGGCCGAGCCGGACGCCGTGACCCCCGTGATGGACCGCTGGATTGAGGACCCCCACCTCTGGATCCGGCGCACGGCACTGCTCGCCCAGTTGCGCCACAAGGGGGGGACCGACACCGGCCGGCTGTTCGCGTGGTGTGCGGCGTGCGCCGAGGAGCGGGACTTCTTTGTGCGCAAGGCGATCGGCTGGGCGCTGCGGGAGCACGGACGCACCGATCCCGATGCGGTCTGGGCGTTCTTGGACGGCCAGGGTGACCGGCTGTCGGGCCTGAGCCGCCGCGAGGCCGCCCGCAACCTGCCGCCCCGGCGCTGACATCTCCGTCAGGGCTTGGGTGGGTGGGCCCTCATCTCGGTGCTTGCGATGGGCTGAACCCACGCAAGCCCGGACCGGACGGCGGCGACCTCAGCTCGAGGATGCTGTGGGGAAGGCCATTGTGGGCAGGGTGGGGGGCGGGGCCCCGCTCAGAGTGGGGTGGCGTGCAGGCTTGCCAGCAGAGAGCTGGTGCGCGGTGGGCTGTTCCTTGCGCTGCTTGACCCTGGCAGGCTTCAGCTCACTCACCTCTTGGGCGCTGATCTGGTATGCACTGCACTTGTGCTTGTGCGCGTCGCCCGGCTGGGTGAGGTGCCCGCGTCTGAGCGATCGACCCAGACGCACACGAGCGCAGCCTGAGCCGGGGGGCTTGGGTTGTCCTATGCCTGTGGGCTGCCTACACTCGCACACCCTTCGGACGGTTGATGTTGCACGAGCTGGAAGACTCTCCCGACGCGCCCCCTGGCGAGCCTGGGCTGTTGCCTGAGGGCACGAGCTGGCGCTTGGGCCCCAGCACCGGTGTGACCCCGTTCGGGACCGAGCACTCCGGCGAGGCGATTCTGCCCGACGGCACGGTGCGCCCGATGCGCTTTGTGGTGCTCGACGCGGAGTCGGCGATGGCGCCCGAGTGGCGGGACCGGATCGTCGAGATCATGCCTGTGTTGGGGGCTCTGCGCAATCCGAACCTCGTGGTTGCCGAAGCGCTGGCGGTGCTTCCCGAGGGGGCGGCTGCCGTGACACGGCCCGTCGGTGGCATTTCCTTGTTGGAAGTGCTGGACCGGTCGCGCCCGTCGGTCCGGGCCACCGCAGAGCTGGCTCTGGAGCTGGCCTGGGCGCTGCATGCGGCCCACTCGGCCGTCCGTGCCGATGCCATCCGCCCGGTGCCCGTCGTGCATGGCGCCATCAGCAGCGCCAACTTGCGGCTGGCGTCGTCGGGTGAGGTCACCCTGGTGGACTACGGGCTGTTCAGCGCGACCACACCCGGGGCCTTGCCCGCCGAGGATGTCTGGGCCGTGGGCGCCATCTTCTACGAGTGCCTCACGGGGCGCCGCCCCACACCCCCAGGGGACAACCCGGCGGAGCACGGCGCGGTCCTCGCCGCCGAGCTGGCGGCCATTGAGTCCCAAGATGACCGCGTGGTCGCGTTGTTGAAGGACCTGCTGGCGACCTCCCCGTCTGTGCGACCGGGGGCCCGCACCGTCGCCCGGCGGCTGCGCAAGCTCATCCCCGATCTCGAGGGCAGCTACCTGGCGGCCTGGGCCGCCGACGTCTTGCCCAACTCTCGTGCGCCGGCGTTGTCGATGCCGACCCCCACCGCGTGGGGGCCTGAGTCAAAGACCGAGGCGCCCGGCCCCAGCGGCAGGCCCCGACCCATCTCAGGTGACGACGGGGACGATGCTCCCCGAGCGCCCGACAGTGGCGCTGGCGGCCTGCGGCCCCTCAAGCGGGTCGGCGCCCGTGCCCCGGCCGAAGAAGCGGGCGGCGTGGGTGTGGTCGCGCGCGTCTTGCTGCTGTTGTTGGGGGTGATGGTCGTCGCGAGCTTCGGCGCCTTCAAGCTGCAGCGCTTTTGGCTGCCGTACTTCAACGGCGTGCTCGACCTGCCGAATGTGGATGCTGAAGAGCCCCTGCCCGAGGATGCGAAGGGCTCGTCTTCCTCGTCTTCCTCGTCGGGATCCAAGCCCACGGGTGAGCCCAGCACCCAAGTGGTTGCGGGGGCCGCGGAGGCTGGTGGGGCGGTCCCTCCGGCGGCCCCGGCGCCACCACAGCCAAGCGGTGAGCCCGAGGCCGGCGACATCAAGGACCCGGACGCCCAGGACCCCGACCTCATGGGGCCCGACGTGCAAGACGGGGCCGACAAGCCCCCGCCCGTTGCCCCACCGCCGCCACCTCCGCCTTTTGACGCCCGCCGTGGCGTGAACCAGCCCAGTGGGCCGCCGCCCTGGCCCCGTCCTGCGGGTTCTCTGGGCGCGCTCGACTTCTTCGTGGAGGTGCCCCTGGCGACCCGGGTGCACTTGTCCTGCGACAACGGCATCTCGCTGGATGGGGTGTCGCCTGAGCGGGTGGCCATCATGCAGACCACCGCGGGGGCTTGTGGACTGGAAGCCGAGATGTCCGACGGCACCATCGCGGAGGCCGAGTACGCCTTCGAGAGCTCGGTCGACCTGATCTGCCGCCGGCTGCGGATCAACGAGCTGTCCTGCACCCCCCGGCTGGCCCGGGAGCGGGATGATGACGCCGCTCAAGCGGACGCCCCCCCCCTCGACGGTGGCCCCATCGACTTGATGGTCGAGGTGCCCCTGGCCACGTCGCTGGAGGTGCTCTGTGAGAGTGGGGCTCGCCGGAGCGGCCTGCGCCAAGAGCGCTTGTCGTTTGAGGGACTGCCGCCGGGTCGCTGCAAGGTGACCGCGCTGATGCCGGATGGCGGCTACATGGGCGAATTCGTCGCCCGCCGAAGTGCACCGGTGCTGTGCTTGCGGGACCAGCACGCACATGTCCTTCGGTGCAGCGAGGTCGAGCGGCTGTAGGTGGCGTGATTCCCGAAAATGCCTATGGTCAGGCTATTGTCGGGGTCGTTGGTGGTCGGGTCGGGACTGCTCTGTGAACCAGCCGCGCTCTGGGGCGGTCAGGTGGCGGGCCTGGTTGATCAGCGGGTTGCGGGGGGTGTTCAGATCGGTCAGCGCCGTGGCCACCGCGAGCTCGAGGTCATGGTCCGGATCGGGGTCGGACGGCCGCACCCGTGGGGTCGCGCCCATCGACACGCGCTGGGCTGAGGGCGCGCTCTGACCGTCGACGCTCCAGCGAAACACCGAGGCGTCCAGGGGGGGCAGCGCAGCGTGACCGGCGGCGACCGCGCTGGCGGTGCCGAAGGGATCGGCCAACATCGCCACGGACAGCCCGATGTGGGTGTGGATGTGGGGAAGGACTGCGGCCGGCATGGCCGCGCGGGTCTCGGCCGTCAGACCTTGGGGTCCCAGCAAGCGTGGGGCAGCCGAGTACAGCAACTGGGTAGTCGCCGCGCTCACCATTGTGGGGTCGGTCTGGTTCCAGAACGTCGAGAGGGTGCCGAGCCGAGCCTTCAGGGACGGGGCGGCCTCGGCGGGCGACAGGTCGGTGAACTGCTCTTCGAGGGCCGCGTGCAGGTGGCTCAGGCACTGGCGGGTGAAGTCGCCCGCACCCGCGCACAGGTCCACTGCGGCCGGGAGGTCGGAGCGGTGGAGCTGAGCCGCTTCGGCCGACTGGAAGAAGCAGTCGGACCGGCTGTTTCCGGCGGGCACCGCGAGGCACCGGCTGGCGGCCACCAGCGGCTTGCCATCGGTGGCGAGGGCCACGCCGTCCACCGTCAGACACCGCACCCGGTCGGGGTTGTCGGGGCAGCTGCCAGGGTCGGCGTCCAGCCCCTTCCACCGAGGCTGGTAGGTCTGCAGCGGCTGGGGTTCTCCGGTCGGGCGCCGGGGTGGGGGGCCGCCGCCAGGGCCACCACCCGGGGGACCATTGAACAAGTGGGGGCGCTTGGAGAGCTTGTCGCAGTGGTCAGCGGTCTCGGGCTGGCTGGCCATCGGACACAGCGCGCGGGCCATCGAGGGCGTCGCGGCGAGCACACTCAGGATGATGAGGTCCCGCTCTTGGGTGTCGGACACGGCGGCGAGGCGATCCAGTGTGGGCTTGGGCGACCGGTTGAAGTCGTCGACCCACTGGGCCATCGCCCCATCATCGAGCGACGGGCTGGAGTGTGTGGTGCACGCCCCCAGACCGGCGGCGAGCGCGCAGGACAGCAGAGAGGTGCGGAGGTTCATGGGGCCCATGATCGCTGGATACCTGAGTTTGTCCCTGCCTTGGGTGTGCCAATTGCAAACCATCGCAGTGTTGGCGTCTTGAGGCTTGGGGACAGGGGTGGCGCCGGGGTCGTGGGTGCAGGTGGCACCGCGCGGGGGCCCGGCCATCCCGCCTGTGCAGAGCGAGTGTCACCAGCACAAAGGCATTAGGGGGGCCGGATGAATCCGATCTCTTCTGCCCAGCCCCTCCCTGGCGATCTCCTCCTCGACGGGGGCCAGCTTGACCTGCGCGCGGTCGTGGCGGTCGCCCGCTTTGGCCAGCGGGTCGCGCTGTGTCCGGATGCCCGCCTGCGCATGGCCCGCACGTGTGCGTGGGTCCAGGAAGCCGGGCGTGGTGGAAGACCCGTCTATGGCGTCACCACAGGCTTTGGGTCCTTGGCTCGGGTGACCATCGCCCCGCGAGATCGGGCCCGGCTGTCCCTCAACTTGGTGCGGTCCCACGCGGCGGGTGTGGGCCCTCCGATGCCGGTGCCGGTGGTGCGCGCGATGATGGTGCTGCGCGCCAACGCTTTGGCCAAGGGCGCGAGCGGGTGCCGCCCCCTGTTGGTCGACACGCTGTGCGCCATGCTCAATGCCCGGCTCACCCCCGTGGTGCCGTCTCGGGGCAGCTGCGGCAGCTCCGGCGACCTGGCCCCCCTCGCCCACCTCGCGCTTGTGCTCGCCGATGGGGATCATGAATGTCGCGCCATTCTCGATGGTGTGGCGATGACGGGGGCCGGTGCCATGCGCACGGCAAGCATCCCCCGGGTGCCCCTCGAAGCCAAAGATGGGCTGGCGCTCACCAACGGAGCCCAGCTCACGACCGCCCTCGCCGCCCTTGCGTCCTACGACGCCGCCCAGCTGGTGTGGTTTGCCGAGATCAGCGCGGCGATGAGCATCGAAGCGCTGCGGGGGGCCACCCGTGCCTTCCATCCGGCGGTGCACGCGCTGCGGCCCTACGTGGGGGCCCGGGCCACGGCGGCCAACCTGCGCACGCTCCTTGCCGGAAGCAGCCTCGTGGACAGTGTTCCCGGCAAGGTCCAGGACGCCTACTCGCTGCGCTGCACCCCCCAAGTCCTCGGGGCCAGCCGCGACCACATCGCGTTTGCGTCCCAACAAGTCGGCGTCGAGCTCAACGCGGCCACCGACAACCCGCTCATCCTCCCCGATGCCGGCCCGGTGTTGGAGGGCTTTGCTCACGACCCGGAAAACCATGCCTACTCGGCTGGCCTGTTCCACGGTGAGCCGGTGGGCATGGCGATGGACACGCTCAAGGTGGCGGTGGCCGAGGTCGCCAGTCTGGCCGAGCGCCGGCTGTACCGCCTGACCACTGGCAGCCTCAGCCAGCGCTTGCCCCCGGGGCTCTCCCGTCGGGACCGCCCTCGGCTGGGCCTCATGCTCCCCCAGACCACCGCTGCCGCCCTCGTCAGCGAGAACAAGGCGCTCGGCTGGCCGGCCACCCTCGACTCGATCCCCACGTGTGAGGATCAGGAAGACCACGTTGCGATGAGCACCACCGCCGCGCGCCGTGCCGCCCGGGTGCTCGACAACGCCCGCATCGTCATCGCCATCGAGCTGTTGGGCGCCACCCACGCGCTCGCGTTTCGACGAGAAGAAGAGCCCTCGCTGGTCCACGGTGCGGGCACCGGGCCGGCCTTTGAGGTGGTCCGCGATGCCCTCGGTGGGGTGGATCCGACCGTGCCCCCCTCTGAAGCCATTGGCCGTGTCTGTGCGCTGCTCGCCAGCGAGGATGCCCACGGTGCCCACTCTTTGATCGATGGGGTGCCTCGCCTCATCGCCGTGGGCGATGCCCCGGAGGAAGGCCGATGAGTGTCATTGTGCTCGACGGCGGCCCACTGAGCTGCCACGACCTGGCCCGAGTGGCCGCGGGCGCTGCGGTCCGTGCCGATCCCGATGCGTTGGCCCGCATGGCCCACAATGCCGCCCAGGTGCCCGTGGGCGAGACGTCCGTGCTTGAGGCCAAGCGGGCTTGGTTGCTCGGCGAACATGCCCGCAGCATCCCGGCCGAAGACCTCGCCCGCGCCTTTGTGTTGGACCACTGCGCCGGTGTGGGCCCGCTGTTTGAGCCTGGTGTGGTGCGCGCCACGATGGCCGCCCGCGCCAATGCCCTGCTGGTGGGCGTCTCGGCTGTTCGCCCTCAGATCGTCGAGGGGCTGCTCACGATGCTCAGCCTTGGCATCATCCCCGACGTGCCCTCTCAGGGCAGCGTGGGTGCCGCCGGTGACCTCGCCCCCATGGCCCACATCGCCCGGGTGTTGTTCCAGCTCGACGGCCCCATCGACGGCCTGCCCCCCATCGCGCCCACCCCCAAAGAAGCGCTGGCCGTCATCAATGGCGTCAGCCTCACGGCGGCCTTGTCGGCGCTGGCGGTCCACCGCACCACCCGTGTGCTCGACACGGCGGTGGTGGCGCTGGCCATGACCATGGAAGCGGTCGGTGCCGACGCCGGATGCATCGATGACCGCGCCATTCGGGCCCGCCTCCACAAGGGCCCCATCGCGATTGCGGCCCGCCTGCGGGACCTGCTGACGGGCACGAGCCAAGTCACCCTTGGCCGCAAGCCCGATGCCTTCTCGATTCGATGCGCCCCCCAAGTGCTCGGCGCGGCGGCCGAGGCCCTCGCTCACTGCAAGGCCGTGGTTGAGATCGAGCTTCAGGGGGTCTCCGACAACCCCTTGCTCTTCGGAGAAGGCGACGCGGCCGAGTGGATCGAGGCCGGCAACTTCCACGGCGCCCCCCTCGCGCTGGCGATGGACCACATCAAGCTGGCCCTCGCTCAGATCGCCACAGTGTCGGAGCGGCGCACGTTCCGGCTCAGCTATGGCCAGCTCACGCCTGGGCTGCCGAGCTTCTTGGTCGAAGGCACCGGGCTGAACTCCGGCTTCATGCTGGCCCAGTACACAGCGGCCTCTTTGGCCAGTGAGATCAAGGGCTTGTCCCATCCTGCCAGCGTCGACACCATCCCCACCGTGCAGCACCACGAAGACCATGTCTCGATGGGTCCCATCGCCGCCCGCACGGCCTTGGAGTGTGCGGAGTGCGCCGCCGACATCGTGGGCATTGAGCTGTTGTTGGCCGCCCAGGCCCTCGACCTGCGGATGCGGGGCGTGGCCGAGGATGTCGATCGCGAGAAGGTCGACGCAGCGCCCATCACGCTGGCCCCCCGGGTGTACTCAGCGTGGGCCCGGGTGCGCGCCGACATCGAGTACTGGGCCGACGATGGTGTGTTGCATCCTTGCCTTGTCGCGGCCGGCGAGCTGGTGCGCTCCGGTGCGTTGCTGGATGGCGACACCCACCCGGGCTGGTGATGCGTCAGCTCTTGGACTTCTTGCGCTTGGACGCCGGAATGCTGGCGGTGTAGCGGGCCAGAAACCTGTCCAGGGGCATGCGCTGGAGGGTCTCGCCGATGAGGTCCAGCGGGATGTGTTCCATGCGCTTGAAGCGCACGCAGGACTTGCCCATGTCGAGTCGCATGCCCCGCGCCTTGACTTGGTCTGCAAACCAAGTGGGCAAGTCTTCATCCACATACAGACAGAACAAGTACAGCGAGACGTTGCCTTTCTGGTTGGCCAGGCTCACATAGGGGACCGGCTGGTCCGGACTGCAGTGGTAGCCATCGGGGTAGATGCTGTGGGGCACGCCCCAGCTGAGCATGCCGTACTGGATGCCTTCTTCGAGGCCTTCGGGCACGTTGTGGTTGATGACCTCGCGGATGGCGTCGACCATCTGTCGTCGGGCATCGGGAAGGCCCGCCAAGTACGCGGCGGGTGTGGTGATGGACATCGGCACTCCGGTGGGCCAGACAGGGTCAGAGGGCGGCCGTGTGGCTGGCGTCCAGCAGCCGCTCCTTGGTTAAGCAGTTGGCCAAGGACTCCGCGACCACCGCGTGCCCCCTGGGTGACCAGTGGCCCTCGAAGATCAGGTAGGGCTGGTGGCCTGCGGCGTCGGCCGCCCGCAGATCGGGGGTCAGGTCACAGGTCCGCAGCCCTTCGCTCTTGGCCAGCTCCAGCACCCGGTTCTGGGGCCGGTCCAGCTTCGGTGTGCCGTCGGGGACTTGGTAGCGCTCAAAGAGGGCGTCGGCCTTGTCGGGGCGCACCACATAGCGTGGGGGAGCCGCTGCCAGCATCACGGGAATGCCCTGTTGGTCGGCAACTTGGTGGAGCTTGGCCAGGGCTGCGCGGGTGGAACGCAAGGACTCATTGAGGGCGCGGGTGCCTGAGCTGTGGAACAGCCGGGCTTCCTGGGCGGGGGTGCTCTGGGGCCCGGGCACGGCACCAAGGTAGGCCAGACGCACCCCAAGCAGCGCATTGTAGAGCAGTGAGCTGGCCACTTGGGGCGCGAAGGGGATGGCGGCCGTCCCCACTGGAAAGGGCGTGCCGGACTGGACGGTGGCGTAGCGTCGAGACGTGGTGTGCCACTCTCGGTTCTGAGCGAAGTCGTTGCCGGTGTAGAACACCAACACAATGCCCTGAATGTTGGTCTTCTGGAGCAAGCTTTGCGCACGGATCACCGCTTGCCAGGTGCTGTAGCCATCCACCCCGGCGTTCAAGAACTCCACCCCCGTCCGGGCGGAGAGCCGCGCCGGAAAGGCCTCGTGGGCCTCCACCTGGGCAGCTTCCGTGAACGAGTCGCCGAGCACCAACCACGATGACGACCGGCGAACAGTGGCCCCGGGGTCGACGCGAATGCCGTGGGCATCGGTCTTCAGGCGCACACCCGTGACCGTGTGGCCATCAAAGTTGGCCGCGGGCTCCACACCGATGCCCTTGGCGGTCACCAAGAAGCCCGGCGGTGGCGTCGCCCCGCTGGCATGAAGCCATGCATCGGCGTTGTCGCCGGCCCAAAGCCGCAGCCCCAGCTCCGCCAAGCCCAGGCCTGAGAGAAGCCCAATCGCAGCGGCCGAGATGCGTCGAATCCAGCGACCGGGCATGGACTCTCTTGGGTTGGGAGTGGGGGGCGGTGGAGGTTGTCTTTACCACTCTTTGACATGACCCTTTCGAGTCAATTCAGCGCCCGGGCCGGTCGGGATCCCACGGAAATGCTGACTTCAAGGACTTCACCGGCCGATGTGGCCCCGAGGGTCCAGGTGCACCGGGACAGGTGCCATGCGCTGCGGAGGTGGCGCCAAGGCCCGCCGCTGGGCCCGACCCGCAAGCGGGGCACCCGTCGGGGGCGCTCGCACGACACCGTCGCCGCGCTGAAGAACGGACGCTTCAGGACCACCCCAAACTCATGCAAGAGCTCGGTGGCCAGGGCACCTCGGGCGAGGGGCAGGGGGACCTCAGTGGACTGCCAGATGGGCCGGGCCAGCACCTCAAAGTCGGTGACGAGCTGGGCCGGTGCGCCCGTCGTGTCGAGGCCCCACCAGGTCATGTAGATGCCGTCGCCGAAGCCGGAGCTGAACGTGGCGATGTGGTCGGGGGCATCGGGGTGGCGGCAGCCGAGCATGTCTTCGTCAAAGGCGGCCAGCAACACCTCGCTGCTGGCCTCGGTGTCCCACTGGGGGGCCGAGGTGGCGCACACAAAGCAGCCGGTGCCCGCGTCCACCCCGTACGCGGGGTCCTCGGCATCCTCCGCCCCCACGAATGTGGCCACCACCCACTGCACCACGGCGGCCTCGCTGAACCGCAGTCGGGCGCCCGCCACCCGCAGGTGGTCCGGGGCCAAGCGGACCACGCTCAGCTCCACGTCGACCGGGCCCGGGGGGGCTTGGCGGGCCAGCCGGGGACCAGACAAGCCGCCGGTGAAGGGGTCCCCCACGCCCACAGCGCCCGTCTCCAGCCTGATCTGGCCCAGTGGTGCGGTGGAGACGGTCCAGGGCTGGTCGGCGTCCCCCTCGACCTTCACCGGTCCAGCGAAGAGCAGGTCGAGATCGGAGACGGGCAGTGTCATGGGCCAGCGGGGCTTGGGGCCCGCCCAGTGTGTCCCAAGTGCCGCGTCCGCCGGGCACCAATGGGGCGCGGAATCAGGCTACGTTGGGGCCATGCCAAGCCGTGTCCCTGTTGCTGTCTTTGGTGCGCTCCTTCTCGGTGCTTGCGCCACTTCGCCCAAGTACGCCGGGACGGCGACCAGCTCGACGCCCGCGGACGGCGCGGATGGCGCGGACGGGGGCACAGACGGCGCGGACGGGGGCACGGACGGCACGGACGGCGGCACGGGGGACTCGGGCGAGACCGGCACCCCACCGGCACTCCCGCCCGCTGTGGTGCTGTTCATCGGGGATGGCATGGGCTTCGCCCACCTCGACGGCGCCAGCTTGCTCGACACCGGCACCCGCGGTGGGCTGTTCATGCAGACCGCGCCCCACCAGGGCAGTGTCACCACGGCCTCGCTCAGCGGACTGACCGACTCCGCTGCCGCCGGCACCACCTTTGCGACCGGCGTGAAGGTCCCCAACGGCACCATCTCCCGGGATGCCGATGGGGTCGACATGGCGACCTTGCTCGACCTCGCCCGCTCCCACGGGATGGCCACCGCGGTGGTGACGACCGACACCCTCACCGGCGCCACCCCGGCCACATTCCTCAGCCATGCGACCTCGCGGTACTACGGGGATGCCATCGCTGACGGCATTGTCGCCGATCTGCCCGACGTGGTGTTGGGGGGCGGGGGCGACATCATGCTGCCCCGGCTCGAGCCCCTGGGCACCGACATTCAGCTGGTGCGCACCCGGGACGAGCTTGCGGCAGCAACGGACGATGACCGTCCACTGGTGGGCATCTTCGCGCCCATCACCCTGCCCTTTGTGCGGGACGGCTACGGCGATGCGCCCCAGCTTGCCGAGATGGTGGCGGCCACCCTGCCGCGCTTGTTGGACGACCCCGAGGGCTTCTTGTGGGTGGTGGAGGGCGCCCGCATTGACCACGCCAGCCACGACAACCGCACGGACGCGGTGCATGTCGAGACCTTGGCCCTCGACCTCGCGGTGCGGGAAGCGGTCGACACCCTCAGCGCCCGGACCGACCGGGAGGTCACGGTGCTCATCACCGCCGACCACGAGTGTGGGGGGATGACGGTCTTTGATGAGCTGGACGAGCTGGGCACGCCCCGGACCGAGTGGCGCTGGAGAGACCACACCAATGCCGCCGTGCCGGCCCTCGGCTGGGGGGACGCCACGGGGGTCTTTGATGGGGCACGCCAAGACAGCCTGTGGGTGCACGCCGCGCTCACGGGTGCGCTGAACGGCCGTGCACTGGAGCCGCCGACCGTGCCCCGGCTGGTGGATGGCTTGCTCGACGACATTGGCGGAAAGGTCGTTCAGCAGACCATTCCCACCGACTTCGGGGCCAGCTTCAACCAGCTCGATGCCCTGCGGATGACCTCGGATGAGGCCGGGCTGTGGATCGGCGTGGACGGGGTCTTCGATGACCGCGCAAACGCGGTGGTGGTGTGGCTCGACATCGACGTCGGTGTGGGCTCGGGCATTGGTGTGGACCAAGTGGTCGACGACCACGCGGGCGCCGTGGACTCTCTGCTGAGCGCCCTCATTCCCGTCCCCAGCATCAGTGGTGTTGGCTTTGAGGCCGTGGTGGCCCAGCTTGAGGCGACCGAGGTGCGGCTGGGCAACACCGATGATCTGGCAGGACTGCGCTTGCTGCGGCCGCCCTTTGGCGACGAGATGAACTTGTGGTGGGGCGAAGCGACGGTCAACTTCGAGATGGACCGGGTCGCCAACGGCCGGCCGGCGGTCGAAGCGGGGGCCATGGGCGCCACCGAGCATGGCATGGAGGTCTTTGTGCCTTGGCCGGCGGTCTATCCGGAGGGCCTGCCCACGGACGGAGCCCGCATCGGGGTGTTTGTGACGCTGTCGGATGCCCGGGGCGAGCACCTGTCGACCCAAGCGCTGCCGCCCTATGCGACGGCGCCCGGCGATGTGCCGGCTGCGGTGCCGGTGGCCCAGGTGGTGGTGCTGGATGTGGACCGCGCGGGGATGCCTACGGCGGCGCCGGGGCTCTGGCCCTGAGCGGATGGGGCCCCGCTGTTTGGGTGCCTGACACTTCCTTGACGAACCAATGCACGGTCGCGGGGTCGGTCCTGGCATGACCGGAATGCACCGGTGAACGGTGTCCTCGTCAAGCGGGGACCGAAGGGGCTCCCCATGTCTGCTGCATCTCGTGCACCGCGCTGGCCGCTGTTTGTCTCCCTCATCGGTGGGTTGGGACTGGTGGCGGTGTTGCTCCGTGCCTCGCCGGACCCTGAGCCGGGCCTGCCATCTGTGCCGGACCGCTTTGTGGGCCTGGAGCCCCTGGCGCAGGAGGCCCCACTGCCGGAGCTCGGCGAAGTGGCCCCTTTGGAGCTGGAAGCCCCCGACACCGCTGCCCCCGCCCAAGCGGACGAGGTCGCCGCCCAGAAGAAGAAGGGCAGCCGGGCCCTCGGGCTGTCGGCGGGCCACGGCTCGGGTGCTGCCTCGGATGGTGTGCTCGGCCTGGTCGGCAAGGGGGGCGACGCCACCGGGAACTTTGGCGACCGCGGCGGCGGGCTCAGCGCGGGCAAGGTCGGCAACAACACAGGGAGCCTGGGATCCAGTGGCTACGGCATGGGCGGCGGCGGCACAGCGATGGGGGCCGGGGGCTTGGGCACACGGGGATCTGCGCGCGGCAGCAAGGGCAGCACTGGCCAGGTCAGCAGCTACGGTCAAGCTTCGTCCAGCGGCGCCGGCAAGGCCCGCAGTGCGATGCGCGGGAACGTCGTGTTGATGGGGAAGAGCAGCGCAGACAAGGCCGTCGTGGCGTCCTTGCAGAGCGCGCGAGACACCGCGCCGGGCCTGCTGGAAGCGCTCTTCGCCCAGCAGCAGCGCGGCGAGGCCTTGCCGCTCACCCAAGTCAGCGCCGACCCATTGTCGACCTTCGCCGCCGACGTCGACACCGGCAGCTACACCGTCAGCCGGCGGGCGCTTCGTGAGGGACGGGTCCCCCACCAGAGCACCGTGCGGGTCGAGGAATTCATCAACTACTGGCGCTATGACTACGCCCAGCCCACCGGCAAAGACCCGGTGTCGGCCCAGGTCGAGCTGGTCCCCCATCCCGACCACGCCGGGCGCCACCTGCTCAAGGTGGGTGTGCAAGCCCGCACCATCGCCGAGCGCAACCGCAAGCCAGTTCGGCTCACCTTTCTGGTGGATGTGTCCGGCTCGATGCGGGGCAGCGACCGCCTGGGCCTCATCCAGAAAGCCCTCCACCACGCCATTGACCGCATGGGCGACGAAGACACCGTCGCCATCGTGACCTATGCCGGCCGGACCGAAGTCCTGGCCGAGCCCACCCCCATGAGCCGCCGGGCGACCCTGCACACCGCCATCGAGCGCCTCACCAGCTCGGGCGGGACCAACATGGGCTCCGGGGTCGCCTTGGCCTACCAGCTCGCCGAGCAAGCGTGGGTTGAGGGCGCCGAGAACCGTGTGATTGTGCTGTCCGACGGCGATGCCAACATTGGCCAGACCGGCCCGGACGCCATCCTCCAGACCATCCGCAAGCACGCGGAGGGGGGCATCACCCTGACGACGATGGGCTTCGGCACCGGCAACTACAATGACCAGATGATGGAGAAGCTCGCGGACGCGGGGGACGGGGCCTACGTCTACGTGGACAGCGAGAAGGAAGCTCGGCGGGTGCTGGGCAAGGACCTGGGCGCCACGCTGGAGACGGTGGCCCGCGACCTCAAGCTGCAAGTGGACTTCAACCCCGACGCGGTGCTGGGCTGGCGACAGGTGGGCTATGTCAACCGCCAGATTGCGGACCACGACTTCCGAAACGACAAAGTGGACGCGGGTGAGGTCGGCAGCGGCCACCAGGTCACCGCGCTGTATGAGCTGGAGTTGAAGCCCGGCTGGGACGCCGCAGTGGCCCTCGGCACCGTGCGGATGCGCGCCAAGCCCCCCGGTCCGGACCGTCCAGCGAAGGAGTGGAGCGTCGAGATGCCGGCGGCGGCGACCTCCGTGCCGAGCGCCGACCTGCGCATGGCGGTCGCCAGCATGCACCTCGCCGACGGCCTGCACAGCCGCCGGCGGGGGCCGGTGGAGCGCGCCCAAGCCGATGCCAAGCGGCTGGCCCAACAAGGCCGTCGGGGTGCCGATGAGCTGCTGGAGCTGTCCACCCTCGCGTTGCGTGCGCTGGGTGCCCAAGGTGGTCTCGCCCAGGCGCAGTGACCCGGCCGGTGCCCCCTCGATGACCGAAGCGGGGGCGGCTCAGGCCAGCCGGGTGTGCACGGCGGTGAGGGAGGCGGCCAACGTGGGGCCCAGCGCGCGGGCAAGCTGGCGAAGTGCGGTCAATTTGCTCGCATCGGCGGCGGCCTCCACGTCCTGAAGCCGCCGGCTCAGCGACGCCATGCCCAGGGTCTCGGCCGCTGCCCGGAGGGTCTGGGCTTCTGCGCGGGCCACATCGGTCTGGCCGGTGGCTGCAGCGGCCACGATGTGGGTGCACCGCACCGGTCCGTCGCGCTGCATCGTCCGGGTCAGGCTGAAGACCGCGCCGGCCCCCAGATCGGCCACAATCTCGTCCAGCACCCCGTGGTCGATGGGATCTTCTCCGTCCTGGGGCCCCAGGCCGTCCCCCTCCACCGGATCCAGTCGCGCCCCCCGCCCCTCCAGGGCCCGTCGCAGCGCCTGTTGCAGCCGTCGCCGGTCGAGGGGCTTGCCCAAGAAGTCCTGCATCCCGGCGTCCAAGCACCGCTCTCGGAAGTTGGGCATGACGTTGGCCGTCATCGCAATGATGGGGGTCTGGGCCGCCGGACCGGGCAAGCTGCGGATGGCTTCTGTGGCCTCCAGCCCGTTCATGCCGGGCATCTGAATGTCCATCAACACGAGATCGTAGGCGGTGGTTCGGATCGCGTCCACCGCGCCCTGACCGGTGGCCACCACCTCGACGCTGAAGCCCTCCCGCTCCAGCATCAGCCGGGCGACCCCTCTGGTTGACCGGGTTGTCCTCGGCGACCAGCACGGTGGGTGTCGAGAACGTCGCGCTGGTGGGGATGGCCGGCCGTCCCCGGCCCGGGCTGGACCGGGCGAGGCGGGTGACGGTGGGGGCAAAGGCCGGCAACCAGCCATCCGCAGGAAGCACCGTGATGGCGGGATCTGCGGGCTCCACCTCGTCGAGGTGCATGCCCGGTGGGGCGATGACCAGCAGCTTCACGGAGGCCAGTGAGCCCACCAGCGCGTGGCGCACGGCGGGGGTGAGGTGCACGGCGGTGGGCGAGAGCAGCACAAGGTCGGGCCGGGGACCGTTGGCCGCGCTCATCAGCAAGGTCTGGAGCCCCTCCGCGAGGTTGGCGGTGGTGTGGACCCCGGCCCCTCAACGGGCCAGCAGGTCGGGGGCGCTGCCAAGTCGAGGTGGTCAGGACAGATCGAGAACACCCGCAGCCCGGCCAAGTCCGGCATGCCGTGGAACCGCGGCACCACACACGAGCGAACCGGCAGCTCAAAGTGGAAGATGCTGCCCTGCTGCGAGGCGCTGCGCACACCGATGGTGCCACCCATGCGCTCACAGAGTCGCTGGGAGATCGCCAGTCCCAGCCCGGTGCCGCCAGCGCCGTGAGGGGGGTCGAGTCCCCTTGGGTGAAGGCCTCAAACAGCGTGGGGAGAAGCTCGGCCGAGATGCCGGGACCGCTGTCTTCGACTTCCCCGCACAGCACCAGGTGGTCCGGCGTCGTCTGCGCAGAGATCCGCACCTCGACACCGCCGTGATTGGTGAACTTGACGGCATTCCCGATCAGGTTGACCAGCACCTGTCGGATGCGTCCGGCGTCGCCGTGCATCCAGAGTGGGACTCGGGGGTCGATGCCCGCTACCGGGGTCAGCCCCCGGGCGTCCGCTCGGGGTGAGACGATGCTGACCGCGCCCTGGTGCGAGGGCCACCACGTCGTCGACCGGCTCCAGCTCCAGCCGCCCGGCCTCGACCTTGGAGAAGTCCAGGATGTCGTTGATGCTGAGCAGGGCGTCGGCGGACTCGCGGATGGTGACCGCAAACCGGCGCTGGTCTCGGTGAGCGACGTGTCGAGCAACAGCCCGCTCATGCCGATGACCCCGTTCATGGGTGCGGATCTCGTGGCTCATGGTCGCGAGGAAGTCGGTCTTGGCCCGGGAAGTACCTCTGCGGCGTCCCGGGCTTGGCGGATGGCGTCGAGGTTCTTCTTGCGCTCTGTGATGTCCACCGAGATGCCCAGCACCATGGTGGTGTCGTCGATCCCGACCATCGGGCACTTGACCGTCTGGTAGTGGCGCAGGGTGCCGTCGGGCTGGGTCACGACCTCTTCGGTGCGGACCGTCTTTCCTTCCAAGATCACGAGGTGATCGACACCGACCCCAACCTGATCTTCGTCAAGGACCTCGCGGGCAATTTTCGGTTGGTGAACCAAGCCGTGGCCGACCTGTTCAGCAGCACCGTCGCCGCCATCGAGCACCGCCCGAACGCCGAGGTCCACGGCAACCAAGCCGAGGTCGACGGCTACGCGGATGTGGATCGCCTCGTGATCTTGGAAGGAAAGACGGTCCGCACCGAAGAGGTCGTGACCCAGCCCGACGGCACCCTGCGCCACTACCAGACGGTCAAGTGCCCGATGGTCGGGATCGACGACACCACCATGGTGCTGGGCATCTCGGTGGACATCACAGAGCGCAAGAAGAACCTCGACGCCATCCGCCAAGCCCGGGACGCCGCAGAGGCCGCTTCCCGGGCCAAGACCGACTTCCTCGCGACCATGAGCCACGAGATCCGCACACCCATGAACGGGGTCATCGGCATGAGCGGGCTGTTGCTCGACACGTCGCTCACCGAGACCCAGCGCCGGTTTGCGGTCACCATCCGCGAGTCCGCCGACGCCCTGCTCAGCATCATCAACGACATCCTGGACTTCTCCAAGGTCGAGGCCGGGCGGCTGGAGCTGGAGCCGGTCGACTTTGACGTGGTGGCCCTCGCACAGGGCGCGGTCAACATCGTCTCACCCCGAGCGGACGCCCGGGGGCTGGCCCTGTGCTTGAGCATCGACCCCCAAGTCCCACTCTGGATGCACGGCGACGCCGGACGCATCCGACAGGTGCTGGTCAACCTGATCGGGAATGCCGTCAAGTTCACCAATCACGGCGGTGTCGAGGTGCGGATCTCTGCGCGGACGACGCCGGACCACACGGTGCTGTGCGGGGAAGTCGAAGACAGCGGTCCCGGCATCTCGGCCGAGCTTCTCCCCACGCTGTTTGAGGCCTTCACCCAAGGGGACTCGACCCCCTCACGGCGCTTTGGCGGCACCGGGCTGGGACTGGCGATCTCCCAGCGACTCTGTGAGCGCATGGGTGGCACCATCGGTGTGCGCAGCGCCCCGCAGCAGGGCAGCATCTTCCACTTTGAGCTGCCGGTTCGCTCGTGTGTGGTGCCGCGGTTCCACGGCATGCCGGACTTGGCCGGGCTGCGGGTGTTGTCGATCTGTCCTGACCACCTCGACGGCGGCGCCCCCCCCGACCTGCTGGCCCGTTGGGGGGCCGAGGTCCACACCACCGCCAACCTCGCGGAGGGGCTCCAGACCTTGCTGATGAGCGCGGCCAACGGTCCCCGGCCCGACCTTGTGCTGCTCTCGCCCACCGCCGTGCACCTCACCCCCGCCGTGCGCCACGCGCTGGTGGGCTCACTGGCCTCCGTGAAGCTGCTGGTCATCGCCCCACCGGGCATGCACCTCGACGAGGTGGAGCCCGCAGATCCCGCCATCACGGTGCTTCCTGCGGATGGCTGGTTGCCGGCCTTTGCCCCCACCGTCACCCGCCTCGCCCGGTCCAGCCCGGGCCGGGGACGGCCGGCCATCCCCACCAGCGCGACGTTCTCGACACCCACCGTGCTGGTCGCCGAGGACAACCCGGTCAACCAAGAGGTCGCCCGGCTGATGCTGGAGCGGGAGGGCTTCAGCGTCGAGGTGGTGGCCACCGGTCAGGGCGCGGTGGACGCGATCCGAACCACCGCCTACGATCTCGTGTTGATGGACATTCAGATGCCCGGCATGAACGGGCTGGAGGCCACAGAAGCCATCCGCAGCTTGCCCGGTCCGGCGGCCCAGACCCCCATCATTGCGATGACGGCCAACGTCATGCCCAACTTCCGAGAGCGGTGCTTGGACGCCGGGATGCAGGACTTCTTGGGCAAGCCCCTCGACCGGCGACGGCTGCAACAGGCGCTGCGACGGGCCCTGGAGGGGCGGGGGCGCGACTGGATCCGGTGGAGGGGGACGGCCTGGGGCCCCAGGACGGAGAAGATCCCATCGACCACGGGGTGCTGGACGAGATTGTGGCCGATCTGGGGGCCGGCGCGGTCTTCAGCCTGACCCGGACGATGCAGCGCGACGGACCGGTGCGGTGCACCCACATCGTGGCCGCTGCAGCCACCGGCCAGACCGATGTGGCCCGCGCAGAAGCCCAGACCCTCCGGGCAGCGGCCGAGACCCTGGGCATGGCGTCGCTGAGCCGGCGGCTTCAGGACGTGGAGGCCGCCGCCGATGCGAGCAAATTGACCGCACTTCGCCAGCTTGCCCGCGCGCTGGGCCCCACGTTGGCCGCCTCCCTCACCGCCGTGCACACCCGGCTGGCCTGAGCCGCCCCCGCTTCGGTCATCGAGGGGGCACCGGCCGGGTCACTGCGCCTGGGCGAGACCACCTTGGGCACCCAGCGCACGCAACGCGAGGGTGGACAGCTCCAGCAGCTCATCGGCACCCCGACGGCCTTGTTGGGCCAGCCGCTTGGCATCGGCTTGGGCGCGCTCCACCGGCCCCCGCCGGCGGCTGTGCAGGCCGTCGGCGAGGTGCATGCTGGCGACCGCCATGCGCAGGTCGGCGCTCGGCACGGAGGTCGCCGCCGCCGGCATCTCGACGCTCCACTCCTTCGCTGGACGGTCCGGACCGGGGGGCTTGGCGCGCATCCGCACGGTGCCGAGGGCCACTGCGGCGTCCCAGCCGGGCTTCAGCTCCAGCTCATACAGCGCGGTGACCTGGTGGCCGCTGCCGACCTCACCCGCGTCCACTTTGTCGTTTCGGAAGTCGTGGTCCGCAATCTGGCGGTTGACATAGCCCACCTGTCGCCAGCCCAGCACCGCGTCGGGGTTGAAGTCCACTTGCAGCTTGAGGTCGCGGGCCACCGTCTCCAGCGTGGCGCCCAGGTCCTTGCCCAGCACCCGCCGAGCTTCCTTCTCGCTGTCCACGTAGACGTAGGCCCCGTCCCCGCGTCCGCGAGCTTCTCCATCATCTGGTCATTGTAGTTGCCGGTGCCGAAGCCCATCGTCGTCAGGGTGATGCCCCCCTCCGCGTGCTTGCGGATGGTCTGGAGGATGGCGTCCGGGCCGGTCTGGCCAATGTTGGCATCGCCGTCGGACAGCACAATCACACGGTTCTCGGCGCCCTCAACCCACGCTTGCTCGGCGAGCTGGTAGGCCAAGGCGACCCCGGAGCCCATGTTGGTCCCGCCCGAGCTGGTGAGGCGCTCGATGGCGGTGTGCAGGGTCGCCCGGCGGCTCATGGGGGTGGGCTCGGCCAGGACTTCGGTCCGGCCGGCATAGGTCACGATGGCGACGGTGTCTTCGTCGCCCATGCGGTCAATGGCGTGGTGGAGGGCTTTCTGGATGAGGCCCAGGCGGTCGCTGCCCCGCATCGAGCCGGACACATCCACCAGAAAGGTGAGCCGAACTGGCTTGCGGTTGCGCTCGGCGATGGTGCGGGCTTGCACACCCACCTTGAGCAGGTGGCGCCCGGCGTGGTCGGGATGGGGGACCAGCTCGACCTGGGCCGACACCGGGTCTTTGCCGGTGGGCTGGGCGTAGTCATAGCGCCAGTAGTTGATGAATTCCTCGACCCGCACGGTGCTCTGGTGGGGGACCCGTCCCTCACGAAGCGCCCGCCGGCTGACGGTGTAGCTGCCGGTGTCGACGTCGGCGGCGAAGGTCGACAATGGGTCGGCGCTGACTTGGGTGAGCGGCAAGGCCTCGCCGCGCTGCTGCTGGGCGAAGAGCGCTTCCAGCAGGCCCGGCGCGGTGTCTCGCGCGCTCTGCAAGGACGCCACGACGGCCTTGTCTGCGCTGCTCTTCCCCATCAACACGACGTTCCCGCGCATCGCACTGCGGGCCTTGCCGGCGCCGCTGGACGAAGCTTGACCGTAGCTGCTGACCTGGCCAGTGCTGCCCTTGCTGCCGCGCGCAGATCCCCGTGTGCCCAAGCCCCCGGCCCCCATCGCTGTGCCGCCGCCGCCCATGCCGTAGCCACTGGATCCCAGGCTCCCTGTGTTGTTACCGACCTTGCCCGCGCTGAGCCCGCCGCCGCGGTCGCCAAAGTTCCCGGTGGCGTCGCCCCCCTTGCCGACCAGGCCGAGCACACCATCCGAGGCAGCACCCGAGCCGTGGCCCGCCGACAGCCCGAGGGCCCGGCTGCCCTTCTTCTTCTGGGCGGCGACCTCGTCCGCTTGGGCGGGGGCAGCGGTGTCGGGGGCTTCCAGCTCCAAAGGGCCCCTTCGCCGAGCTCCGGCAGTGGGGCCTCCTGCGCCAGGGGCTCCAGGGCCCACAAAGCGGTCCGGCACAGATGGCAGGCCCGCTCAGGGTCCGGCGAGGCACGGAGCAACACCGCCACCAGTCCCAACCCACCGATGAGGGAGCCAAACAGCGGCCAGCGCGGTGCACGAGATGCAGCAGACACTGGGAGCCCCTTGGGTCCCCGCTCGACGAGGACACCGTTCACCGGGTGCATTCCGGTCATGCCAGGACCGACCCCGCGACCGTGCATTGGTTCGTCAAGGAAGTGTCAGGCCCCCAACCAGCGGGGCCCCATCCGCTCAGGGCCAGAGCCCCGGCGCAGCCGTAGAGCATCCCCGCGCGGTCCACATCCAGCACCACCACCTGGGCCACCGGCACCGCATCCGGCACAGCGCCGGGCGCCGTCGCATATGGCTGCAGCGCTTGGGTCGTCAGGTTCTCGCCCAGTGCATCCGACAGCGTCACAAACACCCCGATGCGGGCTCCGTCCGTGGGCAGGCCCTCCGGATAGACCGCCGGCCAAGGCACAAAGACCTCCATGCCATGCTCGGTGGCGCCCATGGCCCCCGCTTCGACCGCCGGCCGGCCGTTGGCGACCCGGTCCATCTCGAAGTTGACCATCGCTTCGCCCCACCACAAGTTCATCTCGTCGCCAAAGGGCGGCCGCAGCAAGCGCAGTCCTGCCAGATCATCGGTGTTGCCCAGCCGCACCTCGGTCGCCTCAAGCTGGGCCACCACGGCCTCAAAGCCAACACCACTGATGCTGGGGACGGGAATGAGGGCGCTCAGCAGAGAGTCCACGGCGCCCGCGTGGTCGTCGACCACTTGGTCCACACCAATGCCCGAGCCCACACCGACGTCGATGTCGAGCCACACCACCACCGCGTTTGCGCGGTCATCGAAGACCCCGTCCACGCCGATCCACAGCCCGGCCTCATCCGAGGTCAGCCGCAGGGCATCGAGCTGGTTGAAGCTGGCCCCGAAGTCGGTGGGAATGGTCTGCTGAACGACCTTTCCGCCAATGTCGTCGAGCAAGCCATCCACCAGCCGGGGCACGGTCGGCGGCTCCAGTGCACGGCCGTTCAGCGCACCCGTGAGCGCGGCGTGCACCCACAGGCTGTCTTGGCGTGCCCCATCAAAGACCCCCGTGGCGTCCCCCCAGCCGAGGGCCGGCACGGCGGCATTGGTGTGGTCTCTCCAGCGCCACTCGGTCCGGGGCGTGCCCAGCTCGTCCAGCTCATCAAAGACCGTCATCCCCCCACACTCGTGGTCGGCGGTGATGAGCACCGTGACCTCCCGGTCGGTCCGGGCGCTGAGGGTGTCGACCGCTTCCCGCACCGCGAGGTCGAGGGCCAAGGTCTCGACATGCACCGCGTCCGTGCGGTTGTCGTGGCTGGCGTGGTCAATGCGGGCGCCCTCCACCACCAACAAGAAGCCCTCGGGGTCGTCCAACAAGCGCGGCAGGGTGGCCGCCACCATCTCGGCAAGCTGGGGCGCATCGCCGTAGCCGTCCCGCACAAAGGGCAGGGTGATGGGCGCGAAGATGCCCACCAGTGGACGGTCATCGTCCGTTGCTGCCGCAAGCTCGTCCCGGGTGCGCACCAGCTGAATGTCGGTGCCCAGGGGCTCGAGCCGGGGCAGCATGATGTCGCCCCCGCCCCCCAACACCACGTCGGGCAGATCGGCGACAATGCCGTCAGCGATGGCATCCCCGTAGTACCGCGAGGTCGCATGGCTGAGGAATGTGGCCGGGGTGGCGCCGGTGAGGGTGTCGGTCGTCACCACCGCGGTGGCCATCCCGTGGGAGCGGGCGAGGTCGAGCAAGGTCGCCATGTCGACCCCATCGGCATCCCGGGAGATGGTGCCGTTGGGGACCTTCACGCCGGTCGCAAAGGTGGTGCCGGCGGCAGCGGAGTCGGTCAGTCCGCTGAGCGAGGCCTTCGTGACACTGCCCTTGACGGGCGCGGACTGCATGAACAGCCCACCGCGGGTGCCGGTGTCGAGCAAGCTGGCGCCGTCGAGGTGGGCGAAGCCCATGCCATCCCCGATGAACAGCACCACAGCAGGCGGGAGTGCCGGTGGGGTGCCGGTCTCGCCCGAGTCCCCCGTGCCGCCGTCCGTGCCGTCCGTGCCCCCGTCCGCGCCGTCTGTGCCCCCGTCCGCGCCATCGCGCGCCGTCCGCGGGCGTCGAGCTGGTCGCCGTCCCGGCGTACTTGCCGGCGAAGTGGCGCAAGCACCGGCGAAGGAGCGCACCAAAGACAGCAACAGGGACACGGCTTGCGCATGGCTCCAACGTAGCCTGATTCCGCGCCCCATTGGTGCCCGGCGGACGCGGCACTCGGGACACACTGGGCGGGCCCCAAGCCCCGCTGGCCCATGACACTGCCCGTCTCCGATCTCGACCTGCTCTTCGCTGGACCGGTGAAGGTCGAGGAGGACGCCGACCAGCCCTGGACCGTCTCCACCGCACCACTGGGCCAGATCAGGCTCGAGACGGGCGCTGTGGGCGTGGGGGACCCCTTCACTGGCGGCTTGTCTGGTCCCGGCTGGCCCGCCAAGCCCCCCGGGCCCGGTCGACGTGGAGCTGAGCGTGGTCCGCCCGGCCCCGGACCACCTGCGGGTGGCGGGCGCCCGACTGCGGTTCAACGAGGCCGCCGTGGTGCAGTGGGTGGTGGCCACATTCGTGGGGGCGGAGGATGCCGAGGACCCCGCGTACGGGGTGGACGCGGGCCGGTCATGTCTTTCTTGTTCGATTTGACGGCAAACACAAATTTTCAATCATTTGTCTGAGTGAGAATAATATTACCCGTTTCATTTGAGCACATTCCACCAAAATTCACCCCCCAACTCGCCAACGCACAGATGCAGCATATGTCTCCCTCTATCCTTTCCATGCAAGCCGAAGCGTCATCCTCGCTTTCCCGACATTGGTTATCAGGAGTCTCTCTTTCCCTCCGTCATTCCCGACGTTGGGTATCGGGCGTCCATCTCTCTCCCGCGTCATTCCCGACATTCTCTATCGGACATCCATCTCTCCTCCGTCATTCCCGACATTTTCTATCGGGAATCCATCTTGCCCTTTCTCGGATGGATCCCCGCCACGCAGGGATGACGAACGCGGGGAGGGATCCCTGCCACCCACCTGCTGAGACGACGGAGAGGCGTTGTCATGCCCGACCTCCGTCAAACGAATTGTCATCCTGAGGGAAACGAAGGATCTGTGCCAAGTTGACGGTATCCGGATCGGCGAGATTTTTCTCGGAGGGATCCCTGCCACACACACGCAGGGATGACGAACGGGGGGAGGATCCTGCCCACCACCAACGACTGCAGGGGCAGGTGTAACAACTTGCGAGGATGCCAAAAAAAATCTGTCATTCCCCGGCATTTTTCATCGGGAATCCATCTGCTCTCTTTTTTTCAAATGGATACCTCATTCCACACAGAGACTGACCGAAAGGAGCCGTCTGGGTTTTCACACGTCAGTCCCCTCCGCTCACACCACCCTTTGCCAATTCCCTGCGCCGGCCATATCCCCTGGCCCACGGGTTGGCCGTGACG
>CALOBC010000007.1:0-77387 GCA_942491145.1 Myxococcota bacterium
GCCGGACCAGTGCCACCCCCATGGCCACCAGCGCATCGAAACCATGGTCACCATCGTCATCGGCACCATCCTTCTTCTGGCGGGTGTGGGGGTCGGGTGGCACGCGGTCACCACCCTCCACCATGAGGAGACGATTGCAAGGCCCGGTCTCATCGCCCTGGTCGTGGCGGCCATCTCCCTGGTCACCAAGGAGATCCTCTTCCGCTGGACCGCCCGTGCGGGCATGCGGGTCAACAGCAGCGCCCTCCGGGCCAATGCCTGGCACCACCGGCTGGACGCCATCAGCTCGATTCCGGTATTCCTTGCCGTGGCAGGCAGCATGCTCTTCCCGAACCTCACCTTTCTCGACCATGTGGGTGCCCTGATCGTATCGATCTTCATCGTCCAGGCCTCGTTCAAGATCCTGTTGCCGGGATTTGGCGAGATCCTGGAAGGCGGGGCTTCAGCAGAGACCCTGGCAGAGATCAGATCCCTTGCGGAGAGCCACCCGGGGGTGATCGAAATCCATAAGCTCAGGACCCGCTACCTGGGATCAACCCTTCGCATCGATTTTCACCTGGTGGTGGACGGTGAGCTGACCATCAAGCAGGGCCACGACATTGCGGAACGAATCAAGAAGGATCTCATCTCAAGGCTCCCGGACCTTTCGGACGCCATCATCCATATCGAACCAAACGATCTGCTTGATCAGGGTCCGGCAACGCCCGAATGATCCATGGGGGGAGGCCTTCCCAGGGCTAGGGTAAAGAGACGAATTTCAAAGGGGTGTCGGGCAGGTTAGCGGGTCATCCTTGGGGATACGGTAAGGCGGGAGGATAAATCCCCCCATTGTCATAAGACGATATAAAGCGCAGAAACAGAGGCATCCACTGTCTTCAGCAGACCTCTTCCCGCCGGATCTCCGGAAGGCGGCGGATGAGGGACGCCATTTCAGGATCATCCTCCATCCAACTCTTTATTTTGCCAAGCAAGCTTGCAACATAGGGATTGTCTTTTCCGTCGGAAAGGCTGTAGTTGACCCAGCGTTCATCCCGTACGGAATTGACGAATCCCGCCTGTTCCAGGATCTTCAGATGCTTTGACACCGTTGGCTGTGCAAGTCCCAGGGCATGGGTAAGTTCGCACACGCACATCACCTTGTGCTGAAGCATCTTGATAATTTTGATCCTGCTGGAATCTGACAGGGCCTTGCAAACCTTGACAAACACCTTCATGGTTACCCTTCTTCCTTTTAACGGCATAGCTCTCCCCGAACAGAATCCACCTGAAAATGAGGGCCGGAAAAACCGTTTCCGGATAGACCTACTCTTTGGCCAGGGTTTTTACTTTTCTCCTGGTTGCCTTTTCGCCGGCCCCACCGCTCTTTTTAACCCGGGAGGGTGACATGACTTTTGCCGTGACTTTTCCAGGAGCTGCCTTTTTCACCGTTTTTTGGGGAGCCGTTGAAGCGGGTGTTGCCGCCTTGGCCGTCTTGGCCGCTTTTTTCGGAGGAGCCTCTTTTTTCGGTGGAGCTGCTTCTATCGACGGGGACGCTTCTTTGGGAACCGTTGGCTTTGGGGTCGCCGTTTTTACTTCAGGATCCGGCCCCTTCTCCAGGGGCGTTTCCACCGGTATCGCAGCCTGGTCAAGGGCCTTGTCAAGATCGAGATGGAACCGCACCGGACCACGGACCTGATTCTTTCCAAACCGTGTGTGCAGGGCACAGGCGGATTCCGGGTTTGACCATGAGGTTGCGATGGCCACATGTCCCTTGGGGAACGGGGTCACCTCCGCATCCACATAATCAAGGGGGGCAAGGGCAGTCTCCTTTTCCACAAGATCGTCATGTTCGCCATAGCAGATGAGCCAGGAAATGTTCTTCTCGTTTATCCTTTTGAGGTTGAGCGCCCTGTCGAACATCTTCACCGGCAGGGTGCCGTCCTCTGTAATCGGAATGTTGTAGGAAGCAAAACTCATCTCGGTGACGGCAAGGGGAAGATCGGAGCGCTCGTTCTGGAGCCAGTAGTTGAGGGCCGCGGCGGTCTTGCTGATCTTGACCGGATTGTCATTTTTACCGGTGACCATGGCCATGTCCCGGAGAAAGGAAACCATGGGCGCCTCGGCCTCGATGCTCCTGAGCTTGTAAACCCAGCCCATGAGCAATCCGTCCGCGACCTTGTTACCGCTTGGGAGGGTCTTGGTGCCGTAGCGCAGGTCGTTGAACCGCAGGGGCAGCTTTTTCAGGAACGCGCCAAGCCCACTGCTCCGGGTGCCGTCCATGGGCGCCACGCAGCTGATAAAGGCGTCCACCAGATCGTCAAGCTCGCCGGACAACAGGTTGCACAGGGCAGAGTACCCCCCCTGGCAATACCCGTTCAGGGTCACGGGTTTCCCGTGCTCAGCCATTATTTTTTCGCAGAATTCGCGAGTATCCAGGGCATCCGTCTCGATGGTCATGGTCTGAAACGCAGGCGTAGTCGCGATATCCTTCATGATGCGAACATAGGTGGGAATCCCCTGGTTGGCGAAGCTGTGGGCATAGCTCTTGTTTTCGCCGGGCAGAAACGCAAGGATGTTGCTTCCCAGGACATAGGGCGGAATGATGAGCACCGGCTTCATCCGGGCATCGGTTTTGACCGATTTATCGCTCGGCGCGATCCGGTAGACGATAAACCGGTCGCTCTCGGTCAGTTTCGGATGCTCCCCCCGTTCAAAGTGAAACCCGTACTCGGGCTCGATATCCTGGATGGCCTGGGGAAATCGCTGTGTGACGTTGAAGATCATCTCAGACTGCCGGGAGACGAACCCCCCCAGTTTTTCGCCCTTGAGGTTGAACAGGGTGTTGTACCAGGAGGCCACCCCTCTTTTAAGTTCCCTTCGGTTGTACTCGTCCAGGGCGTTGAGGCTTCCGGCAAAATACCGGGTCAGGAGATCGATGTTGAACTCAAGCAGCCCCATGTAGGCGTTGAAACTCTCCAGGGGCGATTTACAGAACATCCGTGAGATCTCAACATTGCTGAAATAGTTGGTGGAGATCAGTAACGGCAGCAGGAATTCATTGTTATACTTGGACAATCCCTGGAACAACTCCTGGGCCGTGCTGACCTGATCGGCAAAAAAGCCTGGCTGCGAGGCCATGTTCCGGACAAGGGTCTCCATTGAAAAGCTGTTGAAATCCACATCACTGGTACGCATGGCATTGTCTCCTTTGGGAGTGCTGCTCGTGCCGGCAGGCGTACGCCTGCCGGCAGGGTCTGGGGTTACTGTTTTTTGGCCGTTTTTTCCTGGGGGCCGAACATCTCCCTTGCCTTGGTGAAATTGGTGTCCATGAACGCCTTGTAATTGTCCAGGCTCTTCTGGCAGGTGTCATTCCAGTAGGTGCACATCTTTTTCCCATCCTCCGGAAGCCAGGGATTCTGAGCCATGGACAGGTTCATCCATGCTTCCCCCTGGGTCTGAAAGGTTTTCATCAGGTTAAAGGTGTTGTCGAACATCACCTGCTGGAAAATCGACCATCTGGGTAAATGTTTTGTTTGCTTCCATGGGATCTCCTTTTAATAGTGCCGTGTTATTTGATGTCAAACAGGGTATCAATGTTTTTGTAGCCATCGTCGATGGTCTTCTTGATATCGCCCCGGGCCTTTTTGGAAAATCCCAAGACCGCTGTCCATGGCCTTTTTGCCCTCTGCCGTCACCCAGGGCAGCTGGGTTAAAAAGCTGGTCATCATGGTTTCGGTCTGATCCTGGACAATGCAAATGGCATTGTAGCTGTTGTCGAAAAATGATTTTTGAAAACCGACCATCTGTTTTGCAAGTTTTGCTGCTTCCATAATCGTGACTCCTCTTTTTGGGGTTAATTAAAACTTTTTTGCGGTTAATTAAAACAAAGCGATATCGTATCGATATATCCGTCCCAGAGGTTGACAAGCCCAACACTGTCACACCAGACACTGGATCGTTGAACACCTTGTTTTTTGATGGATTTTTCGATTTGCCGGGATATTTAACGCACCACACTACAGGGGGTATTTGCCACGGCACCAGTCCTCTAATCTTCCGTTTCGTATGGCACATAATAGGGGGGTGCCAACCGGTTGTCAAGGGAAAAATGATGCATCGCACAATTTTTATATTCCATACGATAAATCTGACTTTTCAAGGGCAATACATTGCGATTTCAATAAGTTACCATTAAAATCGCATTAAAAAATTAGCCATTGACATCAATTTTGTTGCGCTGTAAGATGCAACGTAAATTAATTTTAGCCAAGTTCTCAAGTTCGAAAAACGCGCCGCTTCCCAAGCTCGTTACATTGTCAGTTGAACAATATCTTTATTATTTAACAACGTTCACGCGAACCAGGGGAAAAACAGAGTGACCCACACCATACGCATAAAAAAATATCCCAACCGACGGCTCTACGACACGGGAAAAAGTGCCTATGTCACCCTCCAGGATGTCGCGGACTCGGTCAAGAAGGGGCACAGGATCGAAGTCGTTGACGTGAAAACCGGGGAAGATGTCACCGCCTTCATCCTGACCCAGATCATCATGAACAAGGCCAAGGAGGCCGACTCCCTGCTGCCGGTATCCCTTCTCCATCTGGTCATCCAGTACGGCGAAAACATTCTCCACGATTTTTTCGACCGGCACCTGGAAAAGACCATGGCGAACTACCTGGAATACAGAAAAGCGATGGATGACCAGATCCATGCCTACCTTGAGATGGGCATGGATTTTTCAAACCTTGCCGAAAAGACCTTAAAAGAGTTTGATCCCCTGGGGTTCTTTCCTCGACCTTGGGAAACAATGACGATAAGAAATAATGTTAAGCGATTTTTTTAAACCGAACAACGGAGATGTTCATGACAAAACAGCAAGCCCGCACAAACGTGCACGAGGATCTTGTCTCTTCGTGGATGAACATGGCCACCACTTTCTGGGACAATGCCGCAAAGGTGCAGGACCCGGGCGGTGTCCCCCCTGGAAACCAGGGCAACGAAGACGCCCAGAAAACGAAACACAACAAGGCACACAAAAACTTTGAAACCTGGCAAACCACCTGCAAAAATCTCACCTCCTTCCTGAAACTGATGACCCGTCCCGAGAACCAGGAATCGGTCACCAGGGGCATGGCACTCGCGGTAAGTGGTGAAAACCCTCACCAAGCCGGGGCGGTCTATCAAGATCGCCAAGGTTGAGGCCTCTGTCTGTCAGGGCGAAATAGCCGGCGGCAAGGCGATGTCCTATAACAATTATCTGGATGCTAATTCGGCCTTAGAATTAGTCAAGGAAATTGAGAAACGGTGGTGGTGATCGTCAAATACAATAATCCATGCGGGGTGGCGCAGCGAGACGCCGGTGGAGGCCTATGTGCGGGCGAGGGAAACTGACTCCGGTGTCGGCGTTTGGTGGAGCCATTGCCTGTAATCACGTGATCTCACATGGCCAAAGGTTGACATCGACGTTTGTCGAAGTCTTGATTGCCCCGTCCTTTAGCGATGAGGCGTTAACCGAATTGCAACGCAAAAAAGATCTTCGCCTGCTGGCCGTGGACCATTGGAAACCGCTAACCGCGATTCCCTGGATATGAAAAAAATCGTGGGTGGAGCGTTGGTGCAGGATCGGGATTTGGGATCTTTGCCAGAATTGGGTGAGCTTGACGATTCCCTCCAAGCGGCAACCCACGAATGAAGAAATTACCGGGCGTGCGATTTTGCCTGTTGGTTTGCTGTGCAAGTACGTGAAGTCCAACGCCATTGTGTTCGCCACGTCCCAACAAACGGTAGGGGATTGGTGCGGGGCAAATGAGCCGGGTCGATTCGGTCAAGTTGGCCACCATGAAAGCCAATTTACTCATTAAAGGCTGCGTGATGGCCTCCGGATGCCTTCTTCCGTTTCCCTGCGATGGGATCGATGTTGCCGTCAGTGCCGGTATCACGGCGGTCATTCAACCAGGTGGCTCCATTCGGGATAAAGAAATCATTCAAGCTGTGGATGAACAACAGGTGGCGATGATTCTGACTGGGATGCGCCATTTCCGGCATTAAGAGGAACAACAATAATCAGAATTCTAGAACTCCCGTGCCCGTTTAGGGGAGGGTTTGGGGGTGAGGGGAAAAGCTCTTTGAATAGTTAGAGGAGGCACAACTAAGGCCTTGCTCCCAATGATCCTCTCTTGCTCCTCCTCTATCTTTTGAAATAATCATGAAACTTCTGGTCATTGGTAACGGTGGGCGTGAATACGCGCTCGTGTGGAAGCTTGCTCAATCTCCACGCCGTCTCGAAAATCTATTGCGCGCCGGGTAATGCCGGACGTTCTGAATCAAGGGAATGCGTCCCTCCTCGTGTCGATGATCTGCCAGGTTGCAAAGCTTTTGCCAAAGAGCATGCCATTGATCTGACCATCGTAGGACCTGAACTGCCTTTATCTTTGTGGGCATTGCCGTTGACGAATTCCTGAAAAGCCAAGCTGAGGATTTTGGCCCGACTCCGGAATGCCGCACGCATTGAATCCAGTAAATCGTTCGCCAAAGAACTGATGGTGCGGGAACGCATTCCTACCGCCGCTTCCTGAACGTTCGAGCATTCCGATGCGGCCTTGGCATGAAAACAATCCTGTCCGCTGCCTATTGTGGTAGGGCGCTGATGGCTTGGCTCTTGCTGCAAGGGTGTGGTGATCTGTGCCACCAAAGCTGAAGCCCAGGAGGCCGTGAATAGCATGTTGGGGGAACAGTTGCCTGGAGAAGCCGGTGCAGGCGTGGTTCTTGAAGAATTTCTGGAAGGCGAAGAAGTAACGGTTATGGCCCTTGTGGACGGGCGAACGGTCATTCCGATGATTCCTGCGCAAGATCATAAGCGTATTGGTGAAGGCGATACTGGACCAAATACTGGAGGCATGGGCGCTTATGCCCCAGCCCCACTGGCCACACCGGAACTGCAACGGCGCATTGTCGAAGAGGTCTTTCATCCCGCGGTGACGGGTTTATCCAGAGTAGGAAGTCCTTTTTACGGTGTGCTCTATGCAGGTCTCATGATTAAAGATGGCAAACCCTATACTCTAGAATTTAACGCGAGGTTTGGCGACCCAGAAACTCAAGTGGTGTTGCTGCTGTTGGAGACTGATCTCTTGGATATTGTCAGGTTTTGGTCGAACATCGTTTAGATCAGATTCAGGTGTCGGCACAAACAGGCGGCCGTGTGCGTGGTGTTGATTTTGGAAGGTTATCCAGGATCGTATCTGACGGGATTACCAATCACCGGATTGCCTGACTGACTGACGGAATCAGTCGTGGCATTTCATGCGGGTACGATGCAGTCAGATCACGAGGTCCTCACCAATGGGGACGAGTCTTGTGCGCGTCACGGCGCCGGCCGCTACCATCCGACATGCACAACAGTACGCCTATACTGCCCTGGCACCGATTCAATTCAAAGGCCGGTAATACTGGCCCGATATCGCGCATCGTGCCACGGCCCGCCCGGTCACGGTGGGCTTGGTGCGAGACGGCGAGACGCTCGAGCTGTCGATGACGCCCAAGATCATCGAGAACACCAACGCCATGGGGCTCTACGAGTTTCGCCCCATCATCGGTGTGAGCAGCGCTGGTGCCTGGGCCCGGCCGGCCACCATTCGTCGCTACTACGGACCGATTGAAGCCATGGGTCGGGCATCCGACGAGACCGTCGCCATCGCCGGCCTCATCGTTGACCACCTCGGCAAGCTGTTCACCGGCGAGGCGGCCTTCGACAAGGCCGTCGGCAGCCCCATCGAGATGGTGCGCCAGGCGTCGAAGGCCGCGGAGCGGGGTGTGTTCGACTATGCCCGCATGATGGGCATGCTCAGCCTCAGCCTCGGCATCGTGAACTTGCTTCCCGTGCCGGTTCTCGACGGCGGCCAGCTCCTGTTCTTCCTGCTGGAAGCCATCCGCGGGCGCCCCGTGTCCATCGCTTTGCGGGAGCGCGCGCTGCAAGTGGGTGTGTTGGTGATGGTGCTGTTGATGCTGGTGGTGCTGGTCAAGGACGTGAGTGCATTGGTCGGTGACTTCCTGGGACGGGGCTGAACAACGTGATCCTCGCGATTGACACGTCGGGGCCGGTGGTGGGCATTTGCCTCGCGGGTGTGGGTGTGGAGCCCCAGTCTTGGTCGGCCCGTGCCGGTCGAGGCGCCGATGCAGTGTTGGTTCCCGCCATCGCCGACCTTCTCTCGGGTGCCCCCGCCCCACTGACCGGGGTTGCCCTCACCACGGGCCCCGGTGCGTTCACAGGGCTGCGGGTGGGCCTCGCCATCGGAACGGGCATCGCGCTCGCCCGGAACGTGCCGGTGCTCCCGATGGGTTCGCTGGCTGCCCGGGCGCTGTTGGCCCTGGACGCGCCTGAGGTTCTGGCAGTGTTGGACGCCCGAAAGGGGCGGGTCTACGCACGTCGCTTTCGGTCGACGCCCCGGGGGCCTGAACCGCTGCGGGATGCTGAAGATGTTGATCTAAACGATGTTCTCGCGTTGGTTGGCCCTGGCTGTGTGGCCGTGGGGGAGGGCGCGAGGGTCTACGCCGAGGTCCTGGCCGCTGCGGGCGTGGCGGTCGTCGCGGGTGCCGACGCCTCACCAGCCCAGGTGCTGGCCCTCTATGCCTTGACCGGCGCCCTTCAGCCCTGTGACCCCGGTGCGGTCCGCCTCGCCTATGTGCGCCCCCCCGATGCCAAGGTCCCCAAAGGAATGTCCCTTGTGGGTCCGCCCCCCGGGCCTTCGCGATAGGGGCCGTCGCCCTCGGCCTTCCGGCTGCGGGACGGCGAGGTGGTGTCATGGCAGATGGCGAAGACGGCCTGCACATTGCGGTGATCGGGGCCAGCGGCTCTGCCGGTTCCGACATCGTGCAGAGCTTGGAGCGGTCCTCCATTCCAGTGGCGACCTGGACCCTGTTCGGTGCGCCCGCTCGACGGCGGCCCTCCCTTGAGCTGGACAAGCGGGTGATCTCAGTTCGCGGGATGCCTGAGCTGGCCGAGCTTGTGGCGGCAGTGGAAGACGCTGATCTGGTCATCTTCGCTTGCCCCCCGGACATCACGCGGGCGCTCGCCACGGCCGTGGTTGATGCAGGGCCTGCGGTGTTGGACGTCGGTGGCGCGCTGCTTGGCCAAGGTGCCTTCGGTGTCGGCCTGGCCGGCGGCATGGATGAGGAGCGGTTTCGAGAGTCTCGGGTGCTGTCGACCCCGGCGGCCCCGGGTGTGCTGTTGGCCGCCGTGCTGGCACCACTGGCGGCCCTCGGCCTGCACAGCGCCCGCGGCACGGTGCTCCAGTCGGCGGGTGTGGATGGTCGGGAAGGCGTGGAAGAGCTGAGTGCCCAGGTGGTCGCGCTCTTCAACCACACCGACCCCCGCCGCGCGGTCTACCCCGAAGGCCTCGCATTCGACATCCACGCCCAGGTCGGGGTGCGAGATCCCGCCAATGGATGGACCTCGGCCGAGCGTCGGCTGTCGCTCGAGCTCGGTGCTGCCCTGCGCCGCCCGCCGGCCAGCTTTGCGTTCACCGTGGCCCGGGTGCCGCTGTTCACGGGTGTCGCAGCGTCGATTCATGCCCGCTTCCAGCAGCCGGTCTCCGCGACCCAGGTGGGGGAGCTCCTCGCTCAGATTCCCCTGCTGCGGCTGGAAGACCCCGTCCCGGGTCCGCGCCACCTCGACAGCACCGGAACCGCCAGTGTGGGCCGCCTCCGGGATGATCCGGGCCAGGATGGCGTGCATCTCTGGGTCTCTGCTGACAACCTGCGCTTTGGGGCATCGACCAACGTGCTCGCCCTCGTCCGACAGCTCGTCAACCGATCGCTGCTCTGAGTGGGCCCCGCCTTTCTGCGATGACAGATTGTCCGAGCTTGGCCGCCGATGCTGCGATGTCGCGGCGTTTTGGTGCGGGGTCACATTGGCACCGAACTTGCTAAGCAGTGGCAACAACGCCCGCCGTGTCGCCGTTGCTGCCAGCCGCGTCCCGTTTGCCGGCCACTGCTGCAGGGCGCTACGCTGCGCGGCCCCGCTTCGACCCTGTTCCCTTCACTCGCGCACCCGGAGCTGCGATGCTGGTTCCCATCCTGCTTCTCGCCATTCCGGCTGCCAGCGCTGCTGACCACCGGGTTGCTGCGCGCCTGGAGTACGGGGACCGCTACGACGATGCAGTGGGGGTGGACGACGGTCGCTGGGTCGCGGCTCGAGTCGTCGACACCGGTGAAGTCGCGATCCTCGACACGTGGTCGTGGTCGATCACGGCGCTCGACCCCTGCGGCAGCAGCCGGGCCACGGCGGTCGGTGGACGGGCCAACGCCTCCCGCATCTTTGTGGGCTGTTCCGACGCCACCGTGCGAATTGTCGATCCCACATCGTCGGGCGCGTTTGATGTCTCGACCTCGCCGGCGTCGCTGCCGGGTGCGGTCACCGGCATCGCGGCCAATGACACCAGCATCTTCGTGTTCACAGGCGCCGCTGACGGTGGCGGCGCGGTGGCGGTCACGACGTTGACGGCGGCCACCGGTGCGGACAGCGGCACGACCTTCGGCTTCTCTCTGCCGTACACCCTCGAAGACGTGGCAGCGAACGACTTTGCGGTGATGGCGACGGCAGGGGAGGGCACCTGGAGCGGGGCCTCGGTGGGGGGCACCGGCCTCACCTCATTCGGCTTCCCTGCGGGCGACTACACCGACATCATCGCGATCTCCGACAACGAGTTCATCGCTGCCGCCGGTTCCTCGGGGCTGGCCTACATGCTGTGGGGGGCCAGCAACAGCTCGTTGCTGGCGTCCAGCGCGCTCAGCCGGGCAGTGGCCGTCGGCTACTACCAGGGCGACATGTTGGTGGGCGATGCGGGTGCGGACCAGCTTGTCCGGCTCTCCCTCGACAGCGGCGGGCTGCCGACGTCGACACGGGTGGGCACCATCGAGCCCCCGGACGACGCGCCTGCTGCCGAGGATCCTGTGGAGATCATCGATCTGGACGAGCACTCCGTGGTGGCCACCGACGGCGGCACCTTCTGGATTGTGACGGACACCCCGTGGGTCGAGGCCTCTGAGCCATCGGTCGCCGGCGGCACCATCGGCACTGAGTTCTCGTTTACCTTTACCTCGACCAGCGCAGGATCGTACGTGGTGCGCCGGGGTGGCACAAGCAATACCTCAGGCACCCAGCTGAGTGCGGGCGAGATCGCCGACGATGAGACCGTCGAGCTCACCTACGAGATTGGCGATGACTACACCGAAGGGCGCAACGCCATTCGCGTGGTCGTGACCGATGCCGACGACTCGACGGTGGGCCACGACACCATCTATGTGGCCAACGATGAACCGCCGGGTGCTGTGAGGCTCAAGAACAAGAGCCTGCGCGAAGTGGCGAAGACCCTGGTGCTGAGCTTCACGGGTCTCTCGGCGGACGACATTGACCACTACCTCGTGTTCATCAGCGATGAGCCTTTCGCTCGTGCCGACTGGACCGACTGCGAGGGCAGCACCAGCTCGCCCTGTGGCCCCACCGAGTTTGCGGAGCCGGGCGGTCCATCATCGCCCGTGCGGGTGTCGGCCGGCACCCCCGGGGAAGCGGTGGAGTTGGAGCTTTCCCCATTGACCAACGGCCAGACCTACTACATCGCGGTACGTGCGTACGACGCGAGCGGCTTGGAGGGCGAGATGAGCAAGGTGATCTCCGGAACCCCCGTGGTTGGGCTGGGCCCGGCTGCGCTTGCGGGTGAGTCCGGGGGCTGGGGCTGTGCCACAGCCTCTGCCAGTGGTGCCCTTGGCTTCGGCTGGATGGCGCTCGGGGCGATCGGCTTGGGCATGGCCGCACGCCGTCGCCGCTATGGCGCAGGCTTGTTTGTGGTGGGCCTCGCGGCATCCGCAGGACCTGCCCATGCCACTGAGACCTACGATGAGCCCCGCCAACGGGCCAATGCCGAGCTGCGCTACGGATTCTTCAACCCGGCCGATCCGAACTTGGTTCGTGTCATGGGCGAGAGCGGCCACAGCGTGCTCTGGTTGGAAGCGGGCCCCCACCTGATCAAGCAAATTGAGATCAAGGGTGGCATCGGCTGGTACCAAGAAGTCGACCACGCCATCTCCGCGAGCGGCTCCCGCACGGATGACTTCGCGATGGTGACCTCGCTGCCGTTGTCGCTGACCGGCACGCTTCGGCTGGACTTCTTCAAGAACCAGCCCATCGTGCCCTACGGTGGCGCCGGCCTCCAAGTCTGGCCCTGGAAGGAGACCTTCTCTGTGGCCGAGACGAAGACGAACGGCGGAAAGGTGGGCTGGCACTGGAATGCCGGCGGTCAGATCCTCCTCGATGCCTTCGACCGTGGTGCGGCGAGCAAGCTGCAAGCGCGCTCCGGCATCGACAACACGTGGTTGGTGATCGACTACCGTGACCAGACCATCGGGGAAGACGCCGGCGGCCTCACGTTCAGTGGCACCGTGCTTGGAATTGGTCTGAAGCTCGACTACTGAGTTGGACTCGGACTTCGGGCATCGCTGGCGGCTGCTGATGGCCTGGCGTGGGGATGCCTACGTCGGATGGCAACGCCAGCCCAATGGGCGCTCCGTGCAAGCGACGGTGGAGTCGGCCATCTCGCGCTTCTTTGGCGGGGTGACGGTCCATGCGAAGGCGGCCGGTCGCTTGGACGCGGGCGTGCACAGCCGCGGTCAGGTCATCGCCGTGGACGTCCCTGAAGCTCGGTCCGCCCGTGCGTGGATACGGGGTCTGTCGGCCTTGCTGCCCGGTGACATTGGTTGCCTGGCGGTCGCCCCGTGCGCACCGGGCTTCAACCCCCGTCGTGCGGCGCTGGGCAAGCACTACCGATATCGGTGGCGCGAAGCCCAAGCGCCATGTCCCTTTCGCCGCCTCGACCTGTGGCACATCCGGCGGCCGCTCGACGTCGAGGCCATGCAGCAGGCGGCGCGCAGTCTTGTGGGCACCCACGACTTCACCAGCTTCCGGGCCAGCGGGTGCTCGGCACACAGCCCCATGCGGACGATCGACCAGATCGAGGTGCGTCGACACGACGATGAAGTCATCGTCGACGTCTTCGGTCCTGGCTTCTTGAGGCACCAGGTGCGCATCATCGCCGGGACGCTGGCGGAGGTTGGGGGGGGCGCACGGGCGGCCCAGAGCGTGGCCGGCTTGTTGGAGTCCCCGCACCGCAGCCGCGCCGGGGTCACCGCCCCGCCGCATGGGCTCTGGCTGCAGTCGGTGCACTTCGACCCGCCGCTGGCCTGGGAGCATGCACTGTGAACGTCCGCACCGTCGCGGGTGTGGCAGGGCTCGCCGCAGCGCTGGGGCTCGCGTGGGCCTGCTGGCGTCTGTGGCCAGAGGACGACACGGCGGCCAGGGACCGCATCGCTGATCTGCCCGACCGCTGGGCCCAAGCGAGTGCCGGACCTTGGCGAGAAGCCCCGTCCCGTCCCGGCTTGCTCCCTCACGCGGCAGACGCTGCCAAGCCCTGGCATGGCAGCGACAGCCTCCTCGGCATCCTGTTGATCTCGGCCGCTCGCAATGACCCCAGTGGCCTGCCGCCAGACCGCTGGTTCGATGTGCTGACTGTTGTTGACAATGACCTGCCAGACGATGTTCTGGTGGGTGTTGCCTCGGAGTTGGTCGCCCTGCGTGAAGGTCGGCCGGTCGCCATCACCCCCGCCACTGGCCCCTGGCAGGCTTGGCGAAACCTCGAGATCGCCAGACTCAGCCCTGCTCAGGGCCTGGAGCCCGCTGTCGTAGAGCTCTTGCGTCACTGGCCGGGCCACCCGCGGGCCTGCGAGGTCGGTGTGCGCTGGGGCTTGGCGCGGGGGCGGTTGGCCTTTGCCGAGCGGACCGGTGCGGCATGCGGGTGGTCCGGGGCCGCGCTGGGCCGGCTTCGTGGGGATCTCTTGGACCGCATCGGTCGACCTGAAGCGGCTCGGGACGCCTGGATCCTCAGCGGTGCTGTGCTCCATGCTTTGGCTGTGGCGTGCCAGGAGGGAGTCGGCATAGACGCGCGCACTCGCGAGCTGGCCGCCGCTCAGCCTGGACCCGCTGGGCCGCGTCAGGTGGCTTGGTGCGCGCTCGCGGACGGCGATCCGATCGCGCAGCGTGCCCTTCGGACGAAGCTGGCGGTCGCCAATGCGGCCGACCCACCCTCCCGCATTCTCGTCGGTGCGCTGGCCCTCGCCGAAGGTGAGCCGGGTGCGGCGCTCGCGTCCGTCGCGGGTCTCGATGATGGGCTCTCCGAAGCACTCCGGGGGACCGCCTACGCCCGCCTCGGTGACCCCATCCAGGCCCGTGCGGCATTCGAGCGGGCCCACCAGCAGCAGCCCCACCATCTCGCTGTGTTGGAGGCGTGGTGGCGTGCACTGCCCGAAGACGTGCCCCACATTGCCCACGAGCTGCGCCAGATGAGCCCCGTGCTGGCTTGGGCAGCCGCAGGGGAGGTCGATCGCAATGTCTCCTGGCACTTGGCCCTCGGTCTGCCATCAGCTGGTGTGGATGACCTGCTCGACGGACTTCAGGTTGACCTGGGGGCCACCTGGGTGGCCGCCTGGACGGGGGCACTTCAAGGGCCAGGTTGTGGGTCCGCAAGCCCGCCCGAAGGCGCGGACCTGCAGTGGCGTGCGTGGTGCAGCAGAGAGCCTGACCCCGCATTGAGTGGCGAGCTGGCGCCAGCGGTTGCTGGGGACCCGACGGGGGGCGTCGCGGTCGCAGCGGCCTGGCTGGGCAAGCTCAAAGGAGAGGCGAACCCAGGGGACCGCCTGGATGGGCCGATCGACGCACATCCAACCCTCCACGGACTGCAGCGGCTGCGTTATGCGTGGGCGGTCGGCACAGGCAGGTAGAGGGTTGGAACCCATTCCATCATGCCGGGCCCGCTGGACCCCTCGTCGCTGTTGACTTTGCCCTGCTCCGGGGCGGGACCAACAACCGCCGAATCCGTCCACAGCCTCGCTTCCGTCCCTGCCTCGCTTGACAGCCCTTCATCCAAGCCATAAGCCCGCGCGGGCTCGGCGTGTCCGAGCTGCCTCCGCATTGGCTTGTTTCTCGGTCGCTGGCGGTCCGGCAACGGTGGTCTGGCTTCAGACGCCGCCACCCTCGGTGGTCTTTCCCCCGGAAAGCTGCCGACGAGCCTCGGGACAACCCGAGTCACTCGATTCGAAAACCAGCTCCAGGGCGCGATCCTCAATCGGTTCGGCCCGACCCTTCGCCGGTGCCACCGCCAAGGCGGCAGCCCACGCCCCAACGTTTCCCCCGACTATCTGGTGAACTGATGAGTACGACCATTGCCCGGCCGGCCACCGTGCAGCATCACTGGTTCGTGATTGATGCTGAGAATGAAGTGCTGGGGCGTCTCGCCACCCGCATTGCCACCGTGCTCCGCGGCAAGCACAAGCCCAGCTTCACGTCCCACGTGGACTGCGGCGACTTCGTTGTCGTTGTCAACGCCGACAAGATCCGCCTGACTGGCAAGAAGCTGGACTCCAAGCGGTACCACCACTACAGCGGTTACCCGGGTGGCCTTCGCTCCCGCACGGCGCGTGAGGTTCTCGCAACCCACCCCGAGCGTGTGCTTGAGTCGGCGGTTCGTCGGATGCTTCCGAAGAACCGTCTGTCCCGTCAAGTTTTCAAGAAGCTCAAGGTCTACGCCGGCGCGGAACATCCGCACGAAGCGCAGGCTCCCCTGACCTTCCCCTCACACGTCTGAGAGGCAGCCGGACCATGGCCAATACTCTGCAGCACTACGGAACCGGCCGGCGCAAGTCTTCGGTTGCCCGAGTCTATCTTCGCCCCGGCAATGGCCGGATCACCGTCAACTCGCGCGACCTCGACGAGTACTTTGAGCGCGAGAGCACCAAGCTCGTGCTTCGGGTCCCGCTGGTCATCACCGACACCGACACCGACTACGACATTGTCGTGAACGTGCACGGTGGCGGTAAGTCCGGTCAGGCTGGCGCAATCCGCTTGGGCATCAGCCGCGCGCTGGTCGAAGCCAACCCCAACTTCCGCACCGTGCTGAAGAAGGCTGGCATGCTCAATCGCGACGCCCGTAAGGTCGAGCGCAAGAAGTACGGTCAGCCGGGCGCCCGCAAGCGCTTCCAGTTCAGCAAGCGCTGATCTGCGGCCGGACCATGGCTGGGAAGCGTGTGATTGTGGCCATTCCGGTCCGCATGAATGCTTCCCGGCTACCCGGAAAACCGCTCGTCGATCTCGGCGGGCGGTTTCTTGTTCTCCGGGTGGTGGATTGTGTCCTGTCCTGTGCTGCCGTGAACCAGTGTGTGGTCATCACCGACGACGAGCGAGTCCGCGACGTGGTGGCGTCCGCGGGTTTTTCCGTCTTGTACGACCCGCGGCGTGCACGAACGGGCTCCGATCGGATCGCCGCAGCCTTGCCTGAGCTTGACGACGCACTTGATGAAGATTGCGTGGTGGTCAATGTTCAGGGGGATCAGCCTGATCTGGACCCCGCCGCCCTTGCGGCTCTCATTGCCCACATGCACGCCCACGCGTCCTGCGGCATGGCCACGCTGTCGGCGCCTCTGTTGGGGCCCGCGGAGGATCGCGCCCGGGTGAAGGTGGTCGTCGATCACGCGGGCCGTGCGCTCTACTTCTCCCGCTCGCCCATTCCTGTCGGCGGTCCCCACCGGGTCCACCTGGGCATCTATGCCTTTCGCCCGTCGATCCTGCGCACGATGGCTTCGTTGCCGACCGGGACGCTCGAAGCGAGCGAGTCGCTGGAGCAGCTGCGCTTGCTGGAGCACGGCGTGCCCATCGACGTGCTGCCCTGGCCCCGCGCATGGTCCAGCATTGACCTCCCCGAGGATGTCACCCGCTGGACGCGAGCACGGGCCGCCGTCGGTTAGGCGGCACCCGGCCGGCCAGGCGTTGTGATCAGGCCGAGCGTGGACCGCGAGGCAGGCATGCACAAGAAGTTCATCTTCGTCACCGGCGGTGTGTTGTCCTCCTTGGGCAAGGGGCTCTCCGCCGCCGCGATTGGCGCAGTGCTCGAGGCCCGAGGGCTCCGAGTCACCATCATCAAGATGGATCCGTACATCAACGTCGACCCGGGCACGATGAGCCCGTACCAGCACGGCGAAGTGTTTGTGACCGACGACGGGGCCGAGACCGACCTCGACTTGGGACACTACGAGCGCTTTGTCAGCTCGAAGATGACCCAGCGCAACAACTTCACCACCGGCCGCGTCTACCGCAACGTGATTGAGCGCGAGCGCCGCGGGGAGTACCTCGGCCGCACGGTCCAAGTGATTCCGCACATCACCGACGAGATCAAGCGGCTGTTGTGGGAAGGCGTCGAGGGGGCCGATCTCGGCATCATCGAAGTCGGCGGCACGGTCGGCGACATCGAGTCGACGCCATTCCTCGAAGCGATCCGCCAGTTCCGCTTGGACGTCGGCGCCGAGAACGTGCTGTACGTGCACGTCACGCTCGTGCCGTACCTCAAGGCTGCCGGTGAGCAGAAGACCAAGCCCACCCAGCACAGCGTCAAGCAGCTCCGCGAGATCGGCATCCAACCTGATGTGCTGTTGTGCCGGACCGAGAGCGACCTGCCCAAAGAGATCCGCGACAAGATCGCGCTGTTCTGCGATGTCGAGAAGGACGCGGTCATCGCGGCCCCCGACGTCGAAGACATCTACCAGCTGCCGCTGGTCTTCCACGGGCAGGAGCTGGACAGCCTCATCCTCTCCCGGCTGGGCATCTGGGCCGCACGGGCGCGCCTTGAGCCCTGGGAAGAGCTGGTCGCTCGGCGCAAGGCCGCTCGGAAGACCGTGACTGTGGCCATTGTTGGCAAGTACGTCCACCTCGCCGACACCTACAAATCGCTCAACGAGGCGCTGCACCACGGCGGTGTGGCCAACCGGGTGCGGGTGGAGCTGCGCTACGTCGACAGCGAGAGCTTCGACGCGGACTCCCCCGGCGAGCAGCTGTCCGACTGCGACTGCGTTCTGGTCCCGGGCGGCTTCGGCGAGCGGGGTGCCGAAGGCAAGATTGCGGCCGTGCGCTGGGCCCGCGAGAACAACGTGCCCTTCTTCGGCATCTGCCTCGGGCTTCAGCTCGTGGTGGTCGAGTTTGCGCGGTCTGTGCTGGGCCTCACCGATGCCCAGAGCCGGGAGTTCGAGGCGAACCCGGACCATCCAGTCATCGAGCTCATGGACGAGCAGCGCAACGTGGTCGACAAGGGCGGCACGATGCGTCTGGGCGCATGGCCCTGTGTGTTGGCTGAGGGCACGCTCGCCCATCGCATCTACGGCACCGCCGAGATCTCCGAGCGCCATCGCCACCGCTACGAGGTCAACCCGGCCTATGCCGAGCGGCTCGAAGCGGGGGGCCTGCGCTTGTCGGGCCGCAGCCCCGACGGCAAGCTTGTCGAGATGGTCGAGCTGGACAGTCATCCCTACTTCGTGGCGTGCCAGTTCCATCCCGAGTTCAAGAGCCGTCCGCTGGCGCCCCATCCGCTGTTTTCAGCGTTTGTGAAGGCCGGGCTCGCACGGCGGAACGCCCGCGCGGCTGTGTAGACGGCGTGCCTCGGCGGCCTCTGGGGATCGGGCTTGCAAACCCCGTGCCAGTCGGTCACGCTGAGGGTGGCGGCACCGCGCGTTCCCCGGTCCGCCCCCGAGGCAAGGCATGTCCCTTTCGCAGAACCTCCAGCTAAAGCTTCAGCAGAAGCTGGTGATGACCCAAGCGCTGCAACAGGCCATCAAGCTGCTGCAGCTCAGCCACATGGAGCTGGTGGCCGAGGTCCAGCGAGAGCTCGTCGAGAACCCGACCCTCGAAGAGATCCCGGGCACGGCCAGCGCTGAAGTCAGTGATGCGGAGCGGCGGCTGCAAGAGCAGTCTCGCGACCAGCAGCGGGACTCGCTCGAACAGAGCAACGGCGCGGAGTCGAACGCGGACAGGGTGGACTGGGAGAAGTACCTGGAGAAGTTCCAGGCCAGCCCGGGCGATCGGATGTCGGCCGCAGGCCCGTCTTCGATGGATGACCTGCCGCCGATCGAGACCAACCTCACGCGACCCGAGTCGCTGAGCGCCCACCTGCTGGAACAGCTGGGCACGCTGGCGTGCAATGTGGACGAGCACCGAGCCGCCGTCGCGGCCATCCACAACCTCGACTACCGGGGCTACCTCGACACCGACATCGTGTCTTTGGCCGACGAGGCGGACGTCACGCTCGAAGTGATGGAGGACGCACTCGAGATTGTTCAGTCGCTCGATCCCATCGGCTGTGGTGCCCGAGATCTCATCGAGTGCTTGGTGATCCAAGCCAAGGTGCGATGGCCCGAAGATCCCGCCGTGGCGACCATTCTCCAGCATCACATCAAGGAGCTGGAGGGCCGCAACTATCAAGCCATCGCCCGTGCGCTCGGCCAGCAATACGAAGATGTGCTGGAGTACCATCGGATGATTCGGGAGCTGGATCCCCGGCCGGGGCTGCAGTACTCCGACGGGCCAGACCTCTACATCACCCCCGACATCGACGTCGAGAAGGTCGGTGGGCGGTGGCAGATCCGCCAAAACGACGACGGCCTGCCCCGGCTTCGGGTGAGCCCGTACTACCGCAAGGTGCTGCTGGGCAAGACAAGCTCGTCCGAAGAGCGGAAGTACATCAAGGAGCGGCTGGAGTCCGCAGACTTCCTGATTCGCAGCATCTACAAGCGCCAGCGCACCATCCACCAAGTGATGAAGTCGATTCTGGCTCGCCAGCAGGAGTTCTTCGACCGCGGGCCCGAGCATCTGCGGCCGATGATTCTGCGCGATGTGGCCGACGAGATCGGCGTGCACGAGTCGACGGTCTCTCGGGTGACGTCCAACAAGTACGTGGCCACGCCCCACGGGATCTTTGAGCTCAAGTACTTCTTCAATGCGGGCATCTCCATGAGCGGTGGGGACGATCTGGCTGGGGAAGCCGTGAAGCAGAAGATCCAGAAGCTGGTCTCGGCGGAGGACCCCAAGAAGCCGCTGTCTGACGCCGCTTTGGTGGTTCAGCTCAAGAAAGACGGGCTGACAATCGCCCGCCGAACGGTGGCCAAGTACCGTGAGCAGCTCGGCATTCTCTCCAGCCGTGCCCGCAAGCGCTTGATCTGAGCTTGCCGTCCCGTGGCGCATCGCGCGAAGGGGAGACAAAGCTGCCGGTCATGATTTGTCTTGCGGTAGAGTCGGCTTGCGGCCGGCGCCCGCTGGCAGAGATCGAGGAGCGGCGATGGACATCCCACGACCCCGCAGGGCCGCGCTGGCAGCGCACGTGGCCGGCCAACAGGTGATGCAGGCCCACGCCCCAATGCTTGAGGTGTCCCGGGCTTCGTGGTCGCGCACGTCCGGGGAGACCGTCGAAGTGCCGATGGGCAGTGTGGCTTCGCTGCTCAGCGCCGGCCGGCGAGAACAGTTCTTGCGGTGGGCCTCCCGCAATGGCGGGCTGCTCTTGGATCGTGTGGGCCACGGCGTTGTGGTGTGGATGCGCAGCGTCACGGGCTGGCAAGTGGTGCACATGAGTGGCTGTGCGGAGCATGCTGAGGACCTTCCTGTGGCGGACGCACAGCTGGACGCGGTGCACATGAGCTTCAAGCGGTCCACGCTGGATGTGGACGAGCCGGCCGGTGGGCCATGGAGGCTGGTGCTGGTGCCGCTGCCCGAGAAGGCGGTGGCGGCGGTGTGGATGGAGCGGGAAGGGGACGCCGGTGCGCTGGTTGTGGAGGCGGGGCCGGCCTTCTCGGGGCTGCCGGCGGGTGCGTTGGCACCGGAAGCGGAGTCCCTCGAGTCCTTGGTGGACCAGCTCCCCGGCGCACGGACGTCGGCAGAGCTGGCGGCCCGGGCTGCGCTGCGGCGCCGTGTGGAGCGTCTCTCGTGGAGGCTGAAAGCGCTGTCTGGTGGGCCATTCTCGCGACGTGGGGACGGCCGCTCACTCTCCGAGCTCCTCGAAGACCAGCGCTTGACCGTGAGCCGCCGCGTGCCGGATGGCGCAACCCTCGACTGGCGAGTGCCGGAGGGCCTCGCGCGGCCGGCGGTGGGCCCTCGCTTTGTGCGGGAACTGCTGCTGGAGCTGGTCGAGAACGCTGGCGCCGCCGTCACATCCGGTGCCAGCCGCATCCGAGTGCGGGCGGGCGAGATGCGCTTCGAGCAAGCCCAGCTGTGGCGAGAGACCGAGCTGCTGGACGGCACCTGGCTCTGGCTGGAGGTCGCGGACGACGGCCACGGCATCCCCGACACGCTGGGCGATGTCTTCGTCGCAGGCGTGGGCGCCGATGCGGACGGCAACCGTGCTGGACTGGGGCTGACGGCGGTCGCGTCCGCACTCGACCATGTCGGCGGGGCCATCCGGCTTCGCTCGGCCGAGGGCCGGGGCACGGTGGTTCAGGTCGCGCTGCCCATCGATCGATCCACACTGCCCGAAGGCGTCTGATCTCCGCGCGGGGGTGCTCCGAGGTCCCCTAGCGTTCGCCCGGGGGGCTGACCCACCGGAGGACGCGGGGGCTCAACGGGCGGTCGGCTCGCTCCGGCGGCGGCGGACCAGAAGCCCGGTCAGAAGCATGGCCATGAGGCCTCCGGTGGGCGCGGCCACCGATGCGCAGCGGGATCCACCACCCCGGACGTAGACCACCTCGTCACACACGTCGCCGATGCCATCCGAGTCGAGGTCGAGCTGGTCCAGGTTGGGGTCCTGGGGGCAGTTGTCACAGACGTCGCCAATACCGTCGCCGTCGGAGTCGAGTCGGTCGTACTCGGTCAGCCCCGGGCAGTAGTCGCACGCGTTGCCGGTGCCGTCGAAGTCGTCGTCGGTCTGGAACTCGTTGGCCACCTCAACGCAGTTGTCGCAGGCATCGCCAATGGTGTCGTTGTCGACATCGCGCTGTTCCGGGTCAGGCACCGTGAGGCAGATGTCGCAGACGTCCCCCACGCCGTCCAGATCGCCATCAAACTGGTCCTGGTTGAAGTCGGTGGGGCAATTGTCGCACAGATCACCGATGCCGTCGCCGTCTTGGTCGGCCTGGTCGGCGTTGGGATCAAACGGGCAGTTGTCGCACAGGTCGCCGATCTCGTCGCCGTCTTGGTCAAACTGGTCCGGGTTCACGGTCACAGGGCAGTTGTCGCACTGGTCCCCAACGCCGTCGTTCTCGGCGTCCGCTTGGCTTGGGTTGTACTCGTCCGGGCAGTTGTCGCAGACGTCTCCCCAGTCGTCACGGTCGGCATCGAGCTGGTCGGGATTGTAGTGCAGCGGGCAATTGTCGCATGCATCGCCGAGCGCGTCGGTGTCGTTGGCCGCTTGGTCTGGGTTGAAGACCTCCAGGCAGTTGTCGCAGGGGTCGCCGACGTTGTCGCAGTCGAGATCAGCTTGGTCATTGTTGGGGATGTCGGGGCAATTGTCGCAGCCCAGCGTGACCGAGATGTCGGGGAACGTGGCGTCCAGCGGGTACTTGATCTGTCCACCCCCGAGCCCGTCCTCGTCGGCATCCGCTTCCAGATCGACCACCGAGAGCAAGCACCCGAAGCTCTCGTACAGAACGTAGTAATCCGCATTTGGATACGGGTTTCCAAGATCGTCCACCGTCGACGCACACACCGGGTCGCCGAGGTCCACGGGGCGCTCGTCGGTCACATCGATGGTGTTGCAATTGAGGTCCTGCCGCAGATCATTGAAGCAGCCGGCGTCTTGGGCCGCAGCGGGATTGGACAGCGCAGCGAGCATGAGCAGTGCGGGTGTCATTCGCCGTCCCTGTCGGGGGTGGTCTCTTCGGGGGGGTCTGCGTCGGGATCGTCCATCTCGTCGAAGAAGTCCTCCAGCTCAGTGCCGCTGGTGGGCACCGGCTTGGGCCGCGGACGGGATGCCTCGGGGGGCTTCTCGGGCGTGCCGACTTCTGCATCATCACCGTTCCAGGGCAGACGCGCACCATCCCGGAGGACTTCTGGGTCTTCATCGGGCCGATACTGACGCACGATCTTGAACTCCACGCGGCGGTTGTCGGCGAGGCTGGCCTCGTCTTCGCCCATCGTGCGGGGAACCACCTCGCCCATGCCGCGGATGCTCATGCGGTCCGGGTGAACGCCGGCACGGATGAGCTCTTCCCAGATGGCTGTGGCACGCCTGAGGGACAGATCGTAGTTGTAGATGAACGTGCCCTCATCGCTCGCGTGGCCTTCGATGACAAGATGGCCAAGCTGCCAATTCTCGTTCATCAATGTGGCGACGTAGCGCAGCGTCGGCAGCGACTGGGGCAGGATGTTGCGGGTGTTGAACTCGAACTCGATGGGGTCGCGAATGACGATGCGCTCCCCATCGATGCGGGCGAGCTCTTCTTCTTCCCACTCGGGCTCCGGCTCGGGGTCCGGCTCGATGATGGGCTTGTCCACCGGGGGCGGAATCTCGGGGACAATCAGCGGCGGGGGCGGCTCGGGCTCTTTCGGCCGGGCGACCCAGGTCAGGCCCACGAAGGCCCGAAAGGCGCTTGTGCCGTAGCCATCCGCCAAGCCCTTGCCGACGCCGACGTCGATCTGAAAGTCTTGGCGGGGGAGGAACTGGGTGATGGCGAGCAGCTCGGAGGGGTTCTCGGCGCCCTGCTCTGCGAAGCTGCCGAGGCCACCACGACCGGCCCAGACCATCGAGAATGACGCGCGGTCCCGCCACAGATGGTAGCGCCCACCCAGGCCGAAGAGCAGCTCGTTGCCGAGGGTGAAGTCCAGGCCGGTGGGGATCAGCGGCCGTCCCACGAAGGTCAGCTCGTTGAGCACATCAAAGTCGCCGATGCGGCCGATGGCGAGGGTGCCGAACTGGCCCCGAAAGCCCGCTTCGCCCATCCACGCACCCCGGGTGCCCGACGGCACGCCCAGATCTCCGCGGAGGCCGAGCTCGAAGTAGTCCTTGCGGAACAGGTTCAAGCGAACGCCGGCCATCATGTCGCCGAAGACCGCGCCGTCGCGGGCAAGCTCGGGGATGTCTGTGCCGTACTGGACCGCCACGGGCAGGGTCAGCCGGAAGCCGGCCACCTTGGCAAAGTCCCAGGCCACCGCGAGGTTGAGGGTGGTGCGATTGGACACCACAGTGCCGAGCTCCTGGCCCTTCTCGTAGAGCACCAGCGGATCGACGACTTGCTGGATCATGCCACCCATGCGCACGGTGCCCGGTTCTTCGAGCACTGGGCTGTCGATGCCGGGCAGGGCATCCTTGGCGAGGGTGGGGCGAATCAGCTCAATGTCGGCAGAGACGCCCGCGGCATGGGCGGGAGCCAAGGCGAGGAGGAACAGGATGGCGGCGCTCATTGGGCGCCTCCTTCAGCGGCGTCCGGCGTGGTGGGCGCGGGCGCAGCGGGTTCCGGGGTGACGGCGTCTGAGTCGGGCTGGGCATCCCCAGTGGCCGGCGCAGGTGCTGCCCCCGGTTCTGGTGTCTTCGGTTCTGCTGACTTTGGTGCTGCCGCCTCAGCGTCCTCGGACGTGTCCGGTGCCGCCCCGTCAGCTTCAGGAAGGTCGTCGTCTGCGGCCTTGTCGATCGCAGACCCCGCCTTGGCATCCGGCCCGGCGGTGTCCTCTGGGGCATCCTCCCCGCCGTCCGACTCGGTCTGGGGCGTGGGCTCGCCCTCCAGCCGTGCTTCTTTTTCGGCCTCGGTCTCGGGCGTGGGCTTGCCGTCGGGCTCTGGGGTCGCGGGCTCGCCAGCTTCCGGCGGAGGGGCCGAGGCGAGATCCAGCGCACGGAACAGGTCGCGGTTGTGCAGTCCCACCCGAGTCTCAGCTTCTGGTCGGCTGTAGAGGAACGCCGGCTGGCGGTTGCGGTGCTTTTGCACGTTCTTGTGGATCGGGGACAACGCCGCGATTGATGCGCCGGAAACGCCGATGAACACGGCAGTCCAGCCCAGATCGGCGTTGCGCGCGCTCGCCCCATCTTCCAACAGGAACAGCGGAACCGGCGTGAGCGCGAGGGCGCTCAGCCCAGTGATCAGCACGATCTTGGACGTGAGGTCCGCATTGCGCTTTTCCCGGGTCAGGCGGCTGAGGGTGTCGTCGTCCCGGGTCCGCTCGGCGAGCTGGGAGGCGGTGATGGGAATGCCCAGGCCGTCGATGACCACCCACGGGGGACGGTCGGCCTCGTCGCGCATGGGGGTCAGCTCGCGGAAGGCCAGCTTGCGCCGGTCGAACTCCTGCTTGCGCTGGGTCCAGTTGACCACGACTGGCGGGGGAGGACCGATCGGGGCCTCGGGCTCTGGGGACACAACGGTCGCGTCTGGGGCGGCAGGGGCCGGCTCCACCCCTGGCGCGGCAGCGGTCGTCTCGCTGGGCGCAACAGGCTCGGCCGCTGTGCCCGGCTTGGCGGCTGCGGGCTTGTCGCCTTTGGGGGGGGCTTTGCGAGCGGGCGCGGCAGTCGGAGTGCCCGTGGCCTCGGTCTTCTCTGCACCGGAGTCTTTGGGGATCGGCGCCACAGCCGGGACCGGACCCTCGGTCGCCTCGCTGCCTTCGGCCGCGTCTTGCGGCTGGGGTTGCTCAGTCTCGGCTTGCTCAGTCTCGGCTTGCTCAGGCTCGGGGATCACCGCACTCGGATCAGCAGGCGCCGCTGCGTCGGTGGCCTCGACGGCCTCAGTCTCTTCGGGCACAACCGCAGGCACCGGGGCTTCCGGGGACTCTGACGCATCGGAGTTCCCACCGTCGGCGGGTTCCGGGGCTTGCTGTGCGGCCAGCGCAGCGCTGACCAACAACCACAACATGCTGCGACCTCCTGTCCCTAAGACTCGTTCCGCGCGGCAGTGTGCCCCGGGACAGCGCGACCTTCCACACCCTCGGCCCACACGTTGGCGGTCCGCGGCGAGAGCCGACCGTCGACTGGCCCGCTCTTGCGTGCGGGAGGAGGGTTGGCGTGGATGTGCCCGCACCTCTTTCCCGCAGCACGGGAACCAGCCCTGTGCCGCCGACGACTATCCGTTTCTGTCCGCGCTCGCTCTGCGCCAGTCCGCCCACTCGGCCGGAGTGTTCAGATTTCGCCAGCAGTCTCGCCAAGCGGTCGCGATGGCCACGGGGGCCGGAGTCAGGCTGCGGAGTGAGCCCGCCAAGCAAGCCCGCCTCAGGCTGCCCACATCGGCCAACAGCGGATGCCCGTTGCGGCCGTCGTGGCAGGGTACCGCTGGAGCGCCGGCCTGAAGCAGTTGATGCAGGACACTCACGGGCGTCGGTGGCGTGTCGACGGGCAGCACCAGAGCCAGGTCGCTGTCCGGCCAACCTCGCATGCCCACCACCACAGAGTCCGACATGTGGCTGCGGTCCCATTGGTCGTTCATCCGGCACTCCACGCGGGAGCCCGGCTGATCCGGTGGCCAGCGTTGGTGGATGGCAGTGCGCACCACATCGGCATGGCCGCCCAGCACAACCCGCACATCCGCACCAAACGCCAACAACGATTGCACATGACAACACACCAATGGCTCACCATCGATCATGAGCAGAGACTTGGGAAGCCCCATTCGGGACGATGCCCCAGCGGCCAGCACCAGACCGTGGACGTGGCCCAGCGCCGAAGGAGGCGTGGACTGGGGGAGGCCGGAGGGCACAGGGGGCTCCGAGGGCGGGGATTCCAGTGCGGTCAGTGTAGACTGACCTCTTCTATTGCCCACCGACGCTGGCGCAGCGTGCGGGGGGGTGGGACACGAGCCAGGAAGGGCTGGAATGGACATCGACGAGCGACTGAAGACGCTGCTGGTGGACTGCCGCTGGGTGCGCGACCCGGAGCTGGCGGCCCTGCTGCTGCCCGGGCTGTCGGAGCATGCCCCGCCGCTGGTGGCACTCCCGACACCGGACGGCGACGTGGTGCCCGGTGTGCCGGTGCTCTGCATCCCGGCGTTGGCGGACGGTGTGGCCTTGGTCTTTGCGAGCGCCGTGGAAGAAGGGCTCGCCGGTTCCCCCCTGTCGTCCGTCGATGGGCTGGAACCAGAGGCACTGCGGGATGACCCACTGGTGCTTGCCCTCACCGATCTCATCGCCCAAGCCAGCACCCCCGGGATCCGTGCGTCTGTGGTGCCGGTGCTCGCGGTGGCCTGGATTGGACAACAGCTTGCTGCGGGCCGTTCTGGCCAGGTCCCCGGACTGAGCGGCGATGCGGCCAAGAAGGCCATGTTGGCGGCCGGCGCGTTGGGCGGGGTCGACCCCGTGGCCCGCGGTGCGTGTCTGCGGGGCGTTGGCTTTGCGCTCGCCGGGCGCCTTGGTGCGGCAGCGAACATGGCGGCCATGGCGGGGGCACCCGTTCAGCTCGGCGGACTGTACCGTCAGATGCTCCCTGATCCCCTGGTGATGGCGTTTCCTCGGGGCACCCTGGACGCGGGTCAGGGGCTGGGCGCCGCGGCCGAGATGCTCGGCTTGAAGGTGAGCGAAGCGGTGCTCAATGATGCCGAGAAGGTCGCCACAGCGGTCTTTCAGGCGCACCGAGACCGGGCCGATGCGGGCAAGCTGGAACCCGCAGACAGCGCCATCAGCCACTTCTTCCACAGCGGGACCGACCCAGAACGGGCCATCTGGCACCCCTTTGCCGGTCCCGCGATGGTGGGCTTGGCCCCGTTGCTGGCCGGAAAGCAGCTCGGCACTGTGGGCCTGTCCCGCGACGCGGCCAAGGCCTATGGAAACCAGCGGTCCGCGCGGGCGTTGGCCTCGGTGTGGCGCCAATTCACGATGGCGATGTGCAAGTGGGATGTGTTGTCCCGCATGGTCGACTTGGTTGTTCCGATTCGCATCGAAGGTGGCCGCGCCCACACGCCCCGGGGGCGACTCCCCGTGGATGCCCGCTGGAGCTTGCTGGTGCCCCGTCCGGCATCCCAGTCCAGCCTCGCCGCGGTGGCCGCAGTGCGCTTGAGCGACGTGTTGGACTCCGTCACCGTCGCGCTCGGCGGGCGCCACTGGGCCCGCTGGAGCGTCATCCAGGCCTTCCACGTTGCCTGTCGGGACGCGGGCGGCTCGGTGCGCCAGGTGCTCGGTGATGCCGCGCTCGTGGCCTTTCCCGCCCCCGAGCACGCGCTGGCCTTCGCCGGCAAGATCCGCACGGCGCTTGGACCCGGTGCCATGCTGGCGGTGGACGCCGATGGGCTGGAAGTCAAGGTGCCCGCCAGCGCCGCGCTGGGCATTGGGCTGGCGCTGGGTGCGGTCGACGGGGGCACCGATGGTGAGTCCAGCAGCCTTGGTGGACGGGCCTCCGTTGAAGCCCTTATGCTTGCGGGGAATGGTCGGGCAGACTCGGTGGCCCATGACCCCTTGTCCTCGCGGGCGGCGGGCTGGGGCCAGGATGGCCTGCACAACCATGGGGTCGTGGCCTCGGACACCTTCGTGCGCAGCGTGGTCGATCGGGCCCGAAAGCGCGGGGTGCCGCTCCATGTGCGCGGGGAGAGCGGGCAGTGTGGTGGGGTCAGCGATGACTTCGAGTCCTACGCGGTCCGGGCTTGGTGGCAGGATGGCAAAGACGTCGTGGCTGCACTGCTTCTGGGCGGACCACACACGGCCCATGCTGGCGCGTCGGAGCTGCGGCGCATGTCCGCGGACGAGCTGGTGGCCTGGCGCTCCGCGGACCGGGTGCATGCCCGGGCGGAGCGGGGGCGCAGTGTGGCGGCGGTCTCTGGCTACAGTGGTGAGATGGACAAGCCCAGCCAGAGCTTCTTTGGGCTGGACTCGCCGACCCCCACGCCGACTCCTGGGGATGTCTTCTCCGGACTGGGTGAGTACAAGCACGAGCTGGAAGAGCACACCAGCGACCCGGGCCCAGGGCTGCACGACTTCTCGTTGGAGGATGTCGCCGACCCAGCTCCCGCGTTTGCACCCCGCCGGGAAGCGCCGGCACCGGTGCATGCCGCGCCGCTGATGATGCTGGAGGACGAGGACGACGAAGAGGAGGACACCGGCGCCTTCGAGATGGTCGGTGAGCACTCCGACAATCAGGGCGTCAGCTTCGCGAACCCCAGCCTGGGCGGCTTTGTGTCGGCGCCGCAGGAGCTCGAAGCATTCCCCAGCGGCAACCCCTTCGACGCCGTCGGACCCAGCGACCACGGACCGGGAAGCTTCGGTCCCACCGGTGCCCAGGATGCATCGCCGCTGATGATGCTGGAGGACGAAGACGAGGACGAAGATGACTCCGGGCTTGGCTTCGCCATCGTCGACGACGATGACGCCAGCTCGAGCATGCCCGCGGGACCGGGCTTGGCCATGCTGCCCGATGAAGACGAAGGCTTGGCGCCACCGGCGACCAACGAGTGGGACGACCCCTTCTCTGCCTCAGCGGGACGGCAGAGTGTGGGCTTTGCGTCCGATCGGGACGGGGGCGGCCAGGCCGGTGCGCCCGCTGCCCAGTCCGAGTACGAGGGCGAGATGGAGCTGGTCGGCGTGGCGGGCTTCTCGTTGGTGGAAGACGAGTCCGACAACCCCACGGAGGACCCCTTTCACGACCCGGATGAGTTTACGGGGTTCTACGATAACCGCGTCGGCGCCGTGAGTGCAGGACCCGCCCCGGCCGCGGCCCCGGTGGGTGGCGGCAATGACCAGATGGCGGCCGAGGTGACCCGGTTGCTGCGCGGCTACGTCGTGGTCGAGGACGGGGATGTCTTCACCTTCGGCCTCCCGGATGGCCCCCTTTTGCGGGATGCGCAGACCCACGACACCGCCGGAGATGTCGGCGCCGCCTACAAGGCCTTCCTCCTGGCCAAGATCTCCGAGGGCTTTGTGCCTCGAGCCGACCGTGTGGTGGCCTTGGTCCCCGGCGTGCGCCCAACCGCGATCGACCCTGCGCTGTTGCGGGCTTCTTATGGGGACTTCCAGTGATTCGCCGGATGCTCGCTGCGGTCCTGCTTCTCGGTGCTGTTGGCTGCAGCGGCAAGGACGAGGACTCCGGCGCAGGTGTCCCTCCGCCAGACCCCTCCGGTGAGTACAACAGCGTGGTCATCGGCACTGTCGGCTGTGAGGGTGAGCCCGGATGGCTGAACGACTGGGCGGCGGGCCCCTTGGTGGTGCGGGCCAGCGGTCACGCCTTGGAGCTCGACTTCGGCGGCGGCGATGTGCTGACTGGCGAGCTGAAGTCCGACTCCACATTCCGCGTCACTGCGGATCTCTCGAAGCGTGGTGCCAGCCTCGCGGTCACCGGCACGGGGGAGTTCACCGAGGGTGCAGAACGCTGGCAGCTCGCGGGAGACCTGTCCGCAGTGGTCGACGACGGCGCGGACCAGACCTGCACCGTGGAAGGGCCCTTCGAAGCTGCTGAGCTGATTGGCGCAGAGTAGGCCCCTGGCGGTTTGTCATGTGTGGATGCAGGTGCCCCGGCCCGATGAGCGGGCTACGGCGCGGGCACGGCAGCAGACTGCTCAACCGGGTGTTGAGCGAGCGTCAGGCCCCGCCCCATCCTCCCCAGGGAATTCTCATGCGGCTCTATCGCGCCCGTATTCCGGCCATCGCCCAACAGGTCATTGAGGTCCTTCGCAGCGACGACTCCCTCGAGATCCTCCCCACGAATCGCGAAGAGGCCCAACGGGACCTCGAAGCCATCCTGGAGAATTTCATGGTGCGCGATGGGGATCTGCGCACGGCCGTCAAAGACTACATGGCCAACCACAGCATCCCCTACGAGCGCTTCGGGCGGGTGCGGGGCCAGATCGCCGAACAGTGGGGCCATCCCCTCGGCGACGACGTCGAGCGCTGGCTGGCCCGCCAGTTCATCGAGCAGTTCATGATGTCGAACTTCGTCGAAGAGGTCTGGGCCGAAGACAAGCACCTCTACAAGATCATTGTCGACACCCTGCGGGGCTTCACGGTCGACGAGGCTGCCCTGCGCGAAGAAGCCAAGGGCCGCATCAAGAACGTCCGCGAAGGCACGGTGGACTACGAGCTTGCGCTCCAGCGTGCGGTTCGCGAAGTGAAGAAGCGCCACGGGCTGTTGGCGCCGTGATGCGCTTGGCTTGGGTTGGGCTGGCCCTGGGATGTGCGTCGAGCCCCCCGGAACCACCAGAGCCCAGTCAAGCCGATGCTGTCGCGCGTGCGGAAGCGATTGCCGCCGCTGAGACACCGACGGACCCAGCTGTGGGGCCAGGGGAACCGTCGACGGCGGCACCCACAGCGGCCCCAGTGGACGGACTGTCTGTGGAAGGCGCTCCACTGGAGGGACCACCACCGGAGCTGGTCTTCGTCTGGCACGAGATTGGACCGCTGTACCAGTCGTTCTTCACCCATGCTGAAGTGATTGCGCAGCTCCAGCAGGACCTGCACGGCGTCGCCCGCGGCCCGGTGAACATCCACGTCTACTACGACCAGAAGCGGTTTGTGGGCGATATTCGCCTTCAGCTACTGCCGGGCACCTTGATCGCGGCCGTGGGCGGGACGGGCCGGGATGTCCACCTGTCCCAGCTTGCGCCGGTCACCACTGCGCTGGCCACGTACCGGTCCAGTGTCTCCGCCCGGTTCGATGTGCGGGTGGCGAGCTTCCGGGTCGGCGTGGAGGCCTTCCAAGGCCCCCGTCACTGCGTGTTTGGCATCGTCGGCACCCCGCCGCCAGACGGCAAGGTGGTCTCGCCTTGTGTGGAGCTCAACGGCCAGAGCCGGTGCGGGGAGCCCCAGCCGGGCGGCATGGTGCAGTTCTCCGAGCCCTTGGCCAAAGAGATCCGCACGTGCTTGATGCCTCGGGGCTGACCCTGCGACTCAGCTCGCGATCTTTGCCTCGAGGTGCTCACGCAAGCGGGCCTTGAGCCGGGTGTGGAGCTGGCTGACCCGGGACTCGGTGACCCCAAGCACGCCGGCGATCTCCTTGAAGGTGAGGTCGCGGTAGTAGTAGAGGTCCACAATCACGCGGTCGCGGTCGCTGAGCATGCCGACGGCGTCGCGCACACTGGTGTCCATGTCCCGGCGCTCGATGATGGCGAACAAGTCCTCGGCTTCGCTCTTGAGGGTGTCGCCGACGGTGCCCTCGTCGTCGTTGCCCTCTTCGGTGCTCACGAGCACGCGCACATCGGCGGTGCGCATCAGCTCGTCCAGGCGGTCGGTGGACACACCCAGGAAGCGGGCCAGCTCGTCATGGGAGGGGTCGCGGCCCAGCTGATCGGTCAGCTCGTGGCGGGCGCGGGTCAGGCGCGCGGCGCGGTCCCGGACGCTGCGCGGAACCCAGTCGTTCTTGCGCATCTCGTCGAGAATGGCGCCCTGAACCCGCATCCGGGCGTACGCGCGGAACGAGTCGGCGCGGTTCTCCTCGAACTTGTCGAGGGCATCCATCAGGCCAATGATGCCGATGTGGATGAGGTCATCGGCGTCGACGCAGCGAGGGAAGCTGCGGACCATCTTGAAGGCCACCCGACGAACCATCGGGTAGTACTCAGCGATGAGGGTGTTGCGCCGTTCCTGCCGTTCTCGAAGCTGGTTCGGGGAGAGAGTGGCTGGCACAGAACTCGTGGCGGGCGTCGGCTGGGGCATGGGACCTCCTGTATGCAGGGAGGTCCAAAGCAAGGGCCGTGCCAATCCCCAAGATGCCGTCACATCCCCGTTTTCGACGCTTCACCCTCCCCCAACTGGGTCTCAGGGGACACAGTGTCGTCGTTCTGTGTCGCTGGAGACCCCTTGGGGGCCGCTCCCCAGCGCTCGAGTCCGTAGGGAACCTCACCCTTGTCTGCCATGCGCAGCTTCTCCCGCAGGTCCGTGAACGCGACGTTGCGGTGGAGCTGCTTGTTCTCGATGCCCCAGACAATCATCGAGCACCAGTAGGGCATCGGCGCCAGCCACTCGAAGTGGTCCGCGTACCAAGCCGTGATCCGCCAGCGCTCGCCCTTCTGGAGGTCGAGGATGTGCAGCTCGGGGGGCATGGCTTCCCGGGGGGCCCACTCGGGCAGCGTCTCGAGCCACTGGGCCTTGCGGGCGGCTTCGCGCTCCTGGGCCTCCGGCGAGAGTTCCCGCCAAGTGCGCTGGTCGAAGTGGGAGATCGGCTGGCCCTCCAGCTCGAGGGCGATGTAGCGGCCGTCCGGGTGGGGGATGGCCCGCTTCACACCCGGCAGCTCCGCGAGGACCTCGCCGGTCGAGATGCGGATGATCTCGGCGCCGTTGCTGTCCGCCCATGTGGCCATGTCGGCTTCGGGCACCCACACGAAGCGGTCCACGTGGGCGTCGAGCTGGGGCAACACCCGCTCGATGGTCCCGACGTCGGGATCGAAGCGGTAGGGGCGGCGCAGACCGTCGTCGCCAATGCCCGTCAGCACGATGTTGTTGGCTTTCCCCGTGCTGAACAGATCGAGTGGCTTCTTGAGCGACGGGAGGGGGAACTCCTCCACCGTCCGGGCCCCACGCTCATAGATGGCGATGCGGTAGGGCTGGCCGGATGCGGCCGCCTTTCGTGCGGCGATCTCTTGGCTCTCGCCCTTGGGCACCACATCGAGGGGGGGCAGGGGAATCGCCAGCGCGTGGTTGCGCAGCCAAGCCGCGGGCCCCACGGGGGTCTCGAGATCGATGGTCTCGATGCGCTTTTCTTCGCCAATCAGCAAGTGCCCACCGTGGGTGAGCTGGAAGTACAGCAGCGTGCCGTCAGGGGACCAGGCCGTGTGGTGGAACTTGTTGGAGCCACACGCCCGGAATGCCAGCCGCAAGTTGTGCTTGCTGGAGAGGAACTTGATCTCTCCGGGGTCACAGTCCGCGTAGGCGTCGGCCACGTTGTCGGTGAACGTGGCCTCGCCGTACAGATCGTCTCGGCTGCAGCCCGACAGGACGGTGGCCAGCGTGAGCGCAAGAACAGCGGGGATTCGGCGGTGGGTCATCACGAGGAGCGACTCCGGGAGCGGCGGCGAACAGCGGCGAGCATCGCGATGAGCAGCCCCATGGGACCGAGCATGCGGTGGGTGGAGCAGCCACAGGCTGTGAGCGAGCCGGCGCGGGTGGCTGTCCCAGAGGTCGGACCTGTATCCGGCCGGGGGGTTCCCGTGTCGTGCGGCTCCGGTTGGTCGATCAGCACGTTGCCCAGGGCGTCGAGCACGGCGATCTGGTGCCCACCGGCCAGCACGATGAGGTCGAGCGGCTCGGGCCCCGCTTCGCCCACGGTGAGGGTGAGGTTGCCCTCGCCGTCGTCACTCACGGGGACTGGCCGCAGCGTGTCTTCGACGGCCCAGGCCCGCACGCCGACCACGGGCGGGTCCGCCGAGAGGCGGAGGGAGTCGGTCCCGGCGCCGGTGAGCTCAACGACCGGTGCGCCGACATGTTCTCCGATGAACAGGGCATTTCGGGCCACGGCGCCGTCAATCTCCAGCGACCACGGACCCGGTGTCAGTGCGCTGGGGTCGACGCGCCAGCCCTCCCCATCGGGCGCCGCATCAACCGATGTTTCCCCCCGGCGGTGCAGCACCACAGCGGTCGCCGGCTCTGGCAACACAAACTGGCCCTCGCCGCTGCGGGAGAGCAGTGGGGGCGAGGGCCGGACGTCAGTGGCTTCTGTCGGCTCCAGAATGACCTGAAACGGGGAATTCACGACGGTCAAGGTCTGGGGGGTGTGGCCCACAGCGGTCACGGTCACCGTCCACGGACCGGGGCCCACCGGTCGACCAAAGTGGCCCATCGGACCGGTCGACAACCCAGGGGAGCCCCCCTCCAGCGTCACGGTGGCTTCGAGCCCGGCTGCGGAGGTGGTCAAGACCTGCCCCCACAGCACGGTCGCTTCGTCGAGAAAGTCCACCACCGAGTCGATGTGGTCCTCGATGACTCCCGGCATGTCCGCCGCTGCCGGGGTCTTCTGCAGGGAGATCTCAAGCGTGTAGTCGAGCACACCGTGGCGCCCGTAGGACCAGTCGTTGGTGTCGCCCGTCGTGACGTACCAATCGGCACCGTTCGTGATCCAGAAGTCGGGGACCGTGCACGACGCGAGGTACTCTTCTGCGATACCCTCCAGTAGGGCATCATCGGCAACACGAGTGGTCGTGTGGTTCCACACCCAGCCCAGGTTGATCTCGCCGGCATGCATCGACAGCCCTGCGCCCAGGGCGGTCCAGGTCGACAAGGTGCGCACGGCGCGGGTCTCGGGCTCGCTGAATGGGGAGGGGCCTGCGGCCCAGGCGCTGGCGTCCCACTCGTGGGCGTAGTTGCGGTTGAGGTCGACGCCATGGGCGTTGCCGCGGGTGGCCAGCTCGACCCCGTCCGGGTTCACGTGGGGCCACACCCAGACCACGTCCCGGTCCAGAATGCGCGACACCCGCTCATCTTCGCCGTAGTCCTCGACCAGCCGCTGGGCGGTCGCCAGGGCCAGCTCGGCGCTCGACAGCTCATCGCCGTGGTGCGTGCCGAGCACCCGCCAGCCGAGCCGGGGGGCGGTGGCCGCGGTGATGCGCAGCGCGAGCAAGTCACGACCCTCGACACTCCAGCCGGTGTGGACCGCCTCGACGAGATCGGGACGCTCGTCGGCAAGCGCCATCAATGCGGCGTTCATGTCGTCGGGGGAGGCGTAGCCCGGGGGGGCGGGCGGCGGTGTGGGGATGGGCTCGTGGCGCAGTCCGGACCGCTCCAGCGCTGCGGTCGAGGTGTCGTCGCCGACCATCCGAAACCAAGCGCCCCGTTGGCCCTCGGCGAAGCCCAGCGGCAGCGCCTGAAGCGTGGCCCGGTCCCCCTCTGTGGGCGCCTCCACCCAGAACTGACGCTCGGCACCATGGGCAGCAAACAGCAGCATCAGGGTGCAGAGCATCATCACAAGCCGCCAAGGTCAGGGCACGCACGGGACCGTCAGCGGCTCTCGCCCCGGTCCCTGTCCACATAGCGCGCTGCTGCCCGGGCTTCCCGTTCGGTTCAGTCCCCTGCGTCGGCGACGGCGATGTCGTCCGTCGAGAGGCTGCCCAGTCGGCGAATCATGTCGTCCCGATGCACAGCGAACGCAGCCCGCTCGCTGTCGGGGACGGACGCACCGCCATTGGGAAGCTTGACCGTCAGGGGGTTCTGGTACTTTCCGTTGACCCAAAACTGGTAGTGCAGGTGGGGACCGGTCGCGAGCCCAGTGGAGCCCACGTAGCCGATGATGTCGCCCTGTTGCACCTTTTGGCCCTTCTTCACGCTGAGCCGAGACAGGTGGCTGTAGCTGGAGTCATAGGGGCCCGCGTGGTCCAGCTTGACGTAGCGGCCATGCCCGCCATTGGTGCCCGCGTACGACACGGTGGCGTCGCCGACTGCGTGGACCGGCGTGCCCTTGGGGGCACCAAAGTCGACGCCCAGGTGCGGCCGCCGGCGCTTGAGCACCGGGTGGAAGCGACCCTTGGAATTGAAGCCGCTGGTCACCCGGCTGAACTGCAGGGGGCTGCGCAAGAAGGCCTTCTTCCGCGCCTTTCCGGTGGCGTCATAGTAGCGGGTGGTGCCGTCCTTGGACGTCCAGCGGATGGCCACATACTCTTCGCCATCGTTGATCAGGCGCACAGCAAGCGGCGCACCCAGCTTCACGGGAACATTGTCCACGAGTAGCTCTTCGACGATCATGTGGGCCTCAGCACCGGCCCGAATCTCGGTGTTGAAGTCGATGTCCCAGCGGTAGACCTGCGCCAGCGAGGCGATGTCCCGGGGGCGAAGCCCGGCCTTGACCGCAGCGGCCCACAGCGAGCTGGTCACGGTGAAGGAGCGCTCCACTTCGTGCGCGCTGTACTCGATGGCGTCGATGCGGCCCAGCCACGTCACCACGGCCTCCCCCACGGTGCCGTCGGCCAGCAGGGGCCCCGGCTCGACCTGGCGCTCGACCACCAAGGTGCGGTCTTCATCGAGCGCGTACTCCAGCCGGTCAGCTTGGGTCTCGCCAGGCTGGGTGCGGAAGCGCAGCGTCTTGCCGGCTTGGATTCGCGACAGGTTGTAGTGGGGCTTGGCGGCCACACTGACGGCATGGGTGGGCAACCCAAAGCGGGGGAGGATGCGGCTGAGCACCTCACCCTTGGCGATCTTGTGGTTGGTCCAGACGGGGCCCGTGGGCTCCGGCGCGACCTCGGCTTCGGGGGCTTCGTCGGCGGTGAGGGGGGCCGCGGTGGACGTGGCCGTGGCGGGTTCGACAGGCGCATCGGCGGGCCGGGAGACGGTGGCCATCAGCAGGGCGAACGAGCTGAAGCAGCCAACGGTGACCAGCGTGCGGAGCGTGCGACGGTTGAAGCGACGGATCATGGGGTGGCCGAGAGGAGGGAGGGGAGGGGGTGGCCCGAGGGGAGCGGGCGAGGCGGGAGTGTGCCCAGGCGAACAGCAGCGGAGGGGGCACCAGCTTCAGCGAAAGACAAACAGTGCGACGACGGCAACCACGACCATGAAGCCGAAGATGCCGCCGATGGCCAGGCCCTTGAGGATGGGGCCCAGCAGACTGGGGGAGGACGGGGCTCTGGGGGCCGGCGCGGCGGCAGGGGCCGATGCCGAGGGTGAGCCGGAGGTAGAGGCAGGCGCAGGCGCAGGTGCGGGTGCGGGAGGCATCGCTTCGTCGGTGAGCGCCGCGCCAGAGATGGTCACGGTGCGGCCCAGGAGCTCCAGGCCGTCGGGGGCCGGTGCACGGCTCTGCATGACCCGGGGCACCACACCCCGTGCCCAGCTCCGTAGGCCTTGGCCGCCAAGGGCGTCTGCGCACGTCTGGAGCATGGACTCGGCCTGCTCGGCAGTGGGGCGCGCCGGCGGATGCCAAGCGAGCATCTGGGCCAGCACGGGCACCAGCGGCGGGTGGCTGGAGGAGAGCTGGTCCAGGCGCTGGCGAAGCCGCTGGTCATGGGCATCTTCGCGAATCTTCGGCTGTCCGAATTTCTCGCCCGTGGCCACCTGCCACAGAGTAAGGGCAAGGCCGTATACGTCGGCAGCCGTGGAGACCTCGCCGGTCACGATGTACTCGGGCGCCATGTAGTTGAGCGTGCCGAGCACCAAGTGGCCGGTGTGGGACTCCCGCGCATCGAACCGGGCGCGGGCCACACCGAAGTCGAGCAGCTTCACACCGCCGCTGGTCGTGATCATCACGTTGGCCGGCTTCACATCACGGTGGATGACGTTGAGCGGCAGCCCTGTGTTCGGATGGCGGGCCGTGTGGGCGCGGCTCAGCCCGGACGCAACACTGGCGCCCAGCTCGGCGAGGGCCCGAGGCGGCGGCGCGTTGCCAGATTCCACGAGGGTCTCCAGATCGAGGCCCTCCACAAATTCCATGACGACCGCATCGAGACCGTCGACATCCACCATGTCGAGGACCTTGAGGATGGCGTCGTCTTGCAACAAGCCGAGCAGCCGCGCTTCGTCCCGGATGCGGGAGAGGAACCGCTCGTCGTCCCCGGCCCGACGGTGCAACACCTTCACGGCCACTTGACGCCGAAAGCCCTGACCAGAGCTGAGCTCTGCCAGGTAGACGGTGCCGAATGCCCCGGCGCCGACCGTGCTTTGGAAGGTGAGTGCGCGCATCTTGCAGACGGTATCACACTTGACGTGTCATGACCTCACCGGACGCACCGCCCGAAGGAATTCCCCCAGGGAGCGGATCGCAGCCCACCACGGTGGTCGGTCTGGACGGCGCGTTTTGGCCGCAGACCCCCCCCTCAGGCGTCGGCGGGCCCCTGCCAGAGGCTGTCGGGGCTGAGGCCGAGGGTGGCCAGCGCCGCACGGTAGCGGTCGGCTTGCGCGACCTCAAAGACGATGGTGGGGTCCACTGCAGTGAACAGCCACCCGCCGTCGTCGATCTCTCGGTCGAGCTGGCCCGGAGACCAGCCGGCGTAGCCCAGACACAGCTCGAAGTCGTCGCCATCGCGGGCGAGTGCGGCCAAGCGCTCAGCCGACGGAGACACCGCCACCCCGCTGCCCAAGTTCCAGCCCTCGTCGTCGTCGACTTCACCGCGCCAGACAACAAAGCCCGTGCCCATGCCGACGGGCCCGCCCCACCACGTGGGTTGGGGGTAGTCGGCGCTGGCCGCGAGCTCGAGCTTTTCGAGGACCTCATCGATCGGGACGGGGCCGATCCGGTTGATGACCAGTCCCAGCGCGCCCTTCTCGTCGTGCTGACACATCAGCACCACGGTCCGCAAGAAGTTCGGATCTTGCTGGTTGGGGGCGGAGATCAGCAGCCCGCCCATCATCTTGGTGTCGGAGGGGGCGAAGGCCGGGCTTGGGTCGGGGGCTTCGTCGGTCACCCGGGCACGCCGTAGTTTTGGACCGGCTCAACCTGGGGGGCCTTGCCTTCCGTGATGACATCCTCGTTGATGATGACCTCACGGATGTTGTCGCGGCTGGGGATCTCGTACATGATGTCGAGCATCACGGTCTCGATGATGGTCCGCAAGCCCCGGGCGCCCGTCTTGCGCTCCACCGCCTTCTTCGCCATGGCACGCAAGGCGTCGTCGGTGAAGGTCAGCTTGACCTTCTCGAAGCGGAACAGCTTTTGGTACTGCTTCACCAGGGAGTTCTTCGGTTCCTGGAGGATCTGCACCAGGTCGTCTTCTTCGAGCAGGTTCATCACCGCGATGACCGGCAGGCGGCCAATGAACTCGGGGATGAGGCCGAACTTGTCGAGGTCGGTGGGCACGACCCGCTGCAGGATCTGCTTGGGGTCGTCCGTCGCGTGGCGGGGGGCCATGCGCTGCTCTTTTTCTTCTTCGGCACCCTTGAGGAAGCCGACCTGCTTCTTGCCCATGCGCTGCTCGATGACCTTGGACAGGCCCTCGAAGCTGCCGCCGCAGATGAAGAGGATGTTGCTCGTGTCGACTTGCAGGTATTCTTGGTTCGGCAGCCGCTTGTTGCCGCGGACTTGGATGTTGGCCTGGGTGCCCTCGATGATCTTGAGCAGGGCTTGCTGGACGCCTTCGCCGGACACGTCGCGGCTGACCGAGCTGGTGAAGCTCTTCTTGGCGAGCTTGTCGACCTCATCGACGTAGACGATGCCCTTGATCGTGCGTTCCAGGTTGTTGCCGGACGCTTGGTACAAGTTCAGGATGATGTTCTCGACATCTTCGCCGACGTACCCGGCCTCGGTCAGCGTCGTGGCGTCCGCGATGACGAAGGGCACGTCGAGGAAGCGGGCCAGGGTCTGGGCCATCAGCGTCTTGCCAGTGCCCGTGGGGCCAATCAGCAAGACGTTGCTCTTCTGGATCTCGACCTCGTCCGACTTGCCTTCAGACTTCTGGTTCGCTTCGAGCCGCTTGTAGTGGTTGTAGACGGCCACAGCGATCTTGCGCTTCGCCTGGTCCTGACCAATCACGTACTGGTCGAGGAAGGCCTTGATGCGCGCCGGGGGCGGAACCCGCTGTTGCCCCCACGACAGGGGCTTGGGCTGGTTCTTCTCGCGAATGATGTCCAAGCAGAGCTTGATGCACTCCGAACAAATGTAGACGTTCGGACCGGCAATGATCTTGTCCACTTCGCGCTGGGGCTTGTGGCAAAACGAACAAGCGAGGCCAGGAGGGTTCGTGTACTTGGGCATGTCGGTCCGGCCGAGGGGAGGTGATGGGAGGGTATGCGCGCCGGTCGTGGAGCGTCAATGCATGGGGGCAGAGGATTTCGCACGGGGGGCGCGAGTCTCGATGTGCCCGACTTCTCACCAAAATACGGACGCAGAGACCTCGCTCGGGAGGATAATCCGCGTGCTTTGTTGAAAAGCTGCGTGAGTGCGCTGAACTGGCGTTGGGATGCTCGAGGTTCCGACCCGGTCGGGCCGGCTGCAACCGTGCGAGCGGCGGGGCAGGATCTTCGGTAAGGGGTATCATCGGGCATCGCTCGCACCAACGTGGGCCGCCCCCGCTCTTCCATCAAAGCGCCAGAGCCATGTCCGAGAACATTCCCTTCATTGGCGACTACTACGAGACCCTCGGCGTATCCAAGGATGCGACGGCCGAGCAGATCAAGAAGTCCTTTCGAAAGCTCGCCCGCGAGTGCCATCCCGACGTGGCCGGTGACGACCCGGAGTTCGCGCGGCGCTTCGACCGGATTCGGCGCGCCTACGAGACACTGTCCGACCCGGAGCAACGGGCTCGGTACGACAAGCGGGGCCAGCCCCGTCGCCGGCGGGGGTGGACCGACCAGGGCTACCGGATGCCGGGCGGTTTTTTTGTGCAGCGGGATGGATCGGGCAACATGGCCGGGGAGCCGGGTGCGCCACGGCCCGGGGGCAGCCCCACACGGTCGCGCCGCACCAAGGTGCATCCGAGCAACACGATGGACCTCAACGACATCTTTGGGGACTTCGGCTTCGGGGCCGAGTCCGGCAATGGCGGGGCCAAGCCAGCGGGGGATGGCGGAGGCTCGGGGGGCACCAGCGGTCCGCCGCCGGACAACCGCCAGTCCTATGGCAACCGGGACGCCGAGGGTGATCGATCGGGCTCCCCCGGCAGCGACATCACCCTCGACGTGGACGTTCCGTCCCGTGTGGCCCAGCGCGGCGGGGTGGTCACGTTGGAGTATCCGCGCCTGCGGCTGACCGAAGATGGCCGGTCGGTCGGACGCTACGACGAGCTACACGACCTGCGCCTGCCCCCGGGGGCACGCTCCGGCACAACGCTGCGGGTGCCCCGCATGGGCAACGCCGGCACCGACGGCAGCGTGGGCGATCTGGTGTGTGATCTGCGGGTGGTGCCCGATCCCCCTGAAGCCCAGGAAGTGCGGGCGCGGGGCTTCGAGGGCTTTGGTGGACCTCCGCCGTCCGGCCGCCGCGCGAATTCAACGGCGCGGGGGCCGAGTCCCCGTCGAGCGCCTGCCCCGGCGCCGTCCCCCCCTCGGTCCGCACGCTCGGCCGCCAAGCCGGATGTGTCCACCATCGAGGATGAGCCCACGCTGGACATCTCGGTGGTGGAAGCGCTGCTCGGAGGCCGGGTGCCCGTGCCCACCCCCAGCGGCACGGTCAAGGTCAGCATCCCGCCAGGCACGTCCGGCGGCACCCGACTTCGGCTGCGCGGGCGGGGGCCCGACGGCACCGATCTCCATGTGCAGATCCGCATTGTGGTGCCGCGAAACCTGGATGACGAGAGCCGCGACCTCATCGAGCGCTTCGCCCAGCTCAACCCCGACGAGCAGCGCGACTGAGCCGGCTCAGCGGCCGGAAGCCACTGAGTCAGCACGTTGTCGGCCGCCCGTCCACGGGTTTCAGCCTGCGGGTTCCAGGGCCAGCGCCAGGACCTCGTCGATGTTCTCGACGAAGTGGAACTTCAGCTGCGCACGGAGCGCCGGCGGGATGTCTTCGAGGTCGTTCTGGTTGCGGTGGGGCATGATGATCTCTTTGACCCCCGCCCGCCGTGCCGCCAGCACCTTTTCCTTGACTCCGCCCACGGGCAGCACCTTCCCACGAAGGGTGACCTCGCCGGTCATGGCCAAGTAGGCCTTCACCGGACGCTGGGTGAGCAGCCCAGCGATGGCGGTGACCATCGTCACACCGGCGGACGGCCCGTCTTTGGGAACAGCGCCAGCGGGCACGTGCAGGTGCAACGCCGTCTTGTCGAAGACGTCAGGCTGGAGGCCAAGCTGGGCCGCTCGGCTGCGCACCACTGACACGGCGATGCCGCCGGACTCTTTCATCACACTGCCGAGCTGTCCGGTGAGGTGCATCCCGCCCTTCTCGGCCGGCCAGCTGGTCACCTCGATGAACAGGATGTCGCCCCCAGCCGCGGTCCAAGCCAGACCTATGGCGATGCCCGGAAGGTCCGTGCGCTCGGCAAGCTCGACGAAGTGGCGGGGCGGACCGAGCCGTCCTTCCACCTTCTCGGCACTGTCGATGCGCACACCGCGCGTGCGGCCCTCCACAAACTGGCGGGCAGCTTTGCGGTGCAGCGCCGCGAGCTTCTGTTCCAGCCCACGGACGCCGGCCTCGGCCGTGTAGGCCTCGATCACATGCTGGACGGCCGGGCGGGTGATCTCGAAGCTGCGGTCGTCGAGCCCGTGGTCCGTCTTCAAGCGCGGAAGCAAGTGGTGACGGGCAATCTTGAGCTTCTCTTCCAGCATATAGCCGGGCAATTCCAGCAGCTCGAGGCGGTCTTCCAGCGCGGCTGGAATCGGCGAGCGCTCGTTGGCCGTGCAGATGAACAGGACCTGGCTCAGATCGATGGGGTGGTCCAGGTAGTGGTCCACGAACCCGCTGTTCTGCTCGGGATCGAGCACTTCGAGCAGGGCCGAGGCCGGGTCGCCCCGGAAGTCCTTGCCGAGCTTGTCGATCTCGTCGAGCACGATGACCGGGTTCTTCGTGCCCGCTCGCTTGAGCGCGTGGGCGATGCGACCGGGCAAGGCGCCGACGTACGTGCGCCGGTGGCCCCGAATCTCGGCTTCGTCCTTCATGCCGCCCAGGCTGATGCGCTCGAACTTGCGGCCCAGCGCTTCGGCCACGGAGCGTCCCAGTGAGGTCTTTCCAACGCCCGGAGGCCCCAGAAAACACAGCACCGGACCCCGCCCATCGGGCTTGAGGGTGCGGACCGCCAGATACTCCAAGATGCGGTCCTTGACCTTCTTCAGGCCATGGTGACCGCTGTCCAAGACCCGCTCGGCGCGCTTGAGATCGTTGTGGTCCTCGGTGGTGGTCGACCATGGGATGGCCGCCAGCCAGTCCAGCCACGTGCGGGTGACCGTGAACTCGGCTGCGTCAGGGTGCATGCGCCGCAGCCGGTCCAGCTCACGCAGGGCGTCTTCGAGCGTGGCCTCCGGCATACCACACGCCCGGAGCTTCTCTTCGAGCTCGCCCATCTCGTCTTTGCGGGTGGGCATCTCGCCCAGCTCTTCCCGCAGTCCCCGGATCTGTTCCCGCAGAAAGTATTCCTTCTGCTGGGTGTCCATCGAGCCTTGGACCTTCTGGTCCACCGACAGCTTGAGCGCCCGCAGCGCTTGTTCCCGGCCGAGCCCCTCCAGGGACATCTGCAGTCGGGCGTCGACGGACAGCTCGGTCAGCCATGCCCCCCGCATCCGCGGTTGCAGGGTGAGGTTGCCGGCCACGAGGTCCGCCAGCCGTGAGGCTTCCACATCCAGCGTGACGATGCGGGCCATCGCCAGCGGGTTCTGGGGGTCAGCTTCGATGAACTCCGTGAGGTTCTGGCGGAGCTGCGTGTACAGCATCTCGACCTGGGCGGCGTTGGTCACCGACTCCCGTGCCATGCGGGTTGTGCACAAGAGCCCCGCATCGCTGTCGACGCGCGGTGCAGTGATCTGCACACGGGCCCCGCCCTCGAGGAGCACACGGACGGTGCCATCGCCGAGCCGCACGGAGCGCAGCACATTGACGAGGCAACCCAGCTCGATGAGGTCCTCGGGCTGGGGCTCCTCAACCATCGGGTCGAGCAGGGGGGTGCAGACCAGCGGACGGTCGGTGCGCAAGTGGAAGTCGAGCGCCGCAACTTCGGCGGGACGGACCAAGGTGAGGCGGGTGAGCATGCCCGGCAGGACGACAATGTCGCGGGTCGGGAGGATCGCTTTGAGGCCACGCATGATGTCGGAGCGCGCTCGCTGGCTCTGGGGTCGGCAACGGGTCGAGGTGCGGGCCCACGCTTGGGCACTGGGGCTCGGGGAGTGTTGCTGGCCAATGGCGGAAGGCATCCCCGCAGACACCACCGCTCCCCTGGAGACAGGGGCTGGGCAATCCGCGGGACTGGGGCTGATGCAGCAAAAAACAGTTCGCTGCGATTCAGCCGGGGAGGTCGGGCTACACTGACTAACGAGGGCGGGCACCGGCGTCCGCTTTCCTGTCGTGCCCGCGTGTCTGTCCCGCCGCTGTGTTGCTGGATCTTGCGGCACAGCCCGCGCCACGGACTGTGACCCCGCCCACGCAGCGCGCCGCCCAGGGTGCCATGGACCTCCCCCACCGTTTCGGCAAGTACGAGCTGCTGGAGCATGTTGCCACCGGCGGCATGGCGGAAGTGTTTCGCGCGCGCAGCTTCGGTGTGGATGGCTTCGAGAAGCACCTCGTCATCAAGCGCATCCTGCCGGGTCTTGCGCGCGACCCACGGTTTGTGGGGCTCTTTGTCAAAGAAGCCCGCATCAGCGCGGGGATGAGTCACCCCAACCTCGTACAGGTCTACGAGCTCGGGCGCGTTGTTGATGACCACTACATGGCGATGGAGTTCATCCACGGCCGCGACCTCGCGCGGGTGGGGCGAGCCCTGCGCCGATCTGGCGGTCGGGTTCCCGTCAATCTTGCGGTCTACATTGCGGTGTCGGTGATGCGCGCGCTCGCGTATGCCCACGCGCTGACGGACCCCGTCGGCCGGCCCCTCGGCCTGGTGCACCGCGACGTCAGCCCCCACAACGTCATGCTCGGCTTTGAGGGCGAGGTGAAGCTGTTTGACTTCGGCATCGCCGGGCTGAGCGGCGAGGGCACCGGCGGGGGCGGCAAGCACGGCTACCTGTCGCCAGAGCAGCTCGATGGGGCCCCCCTCGATGGCCGCAGCGATGTGTTCTGTGTCGGCATCTTGCTCTGGGAGCTGATCACGGGCCAGCGCTTGTTTGGTGGCGCTGACCTCGAAGCCAAGCGCATCGCGGTGCGGGCTGCGGTCATCCCCGACCCGCGCGACGCTGAACCCCGCGTGCCCCAGGCGCTCGTCACGGTGCTTCGCCACATGCTCGCCCGACGGGTGGAGGACCGCCCAGAGTCCGCCGATGCCGCCGCCGAGATGCTGTCTGCGGCGCTGTTCCCGCAGTTTCCAGCCGCCGATGCGCGGGCCGCCCGGGCCTTCATGCGCGACCTGTTCCCCGAAGAGGCCGCCCGGCCCAGCGGGGCCACGGTGGACCTGGGGGGGCTTGCGCGAGACCTCGAGGCCTTGGGCGACGGCACGCTGTCTCGTGTGAACACATCGAGCCCGGAGCCCTTCTCGGCAGAGCCGGGCCTGCACGAGCGCAAGACAGTGGTGGTGTTGGCCGGCGAGATGGTGGGGCTGACGGACCTGTCGGCCGCGGTCGAGTCCGAGCGCATCGTGCGGCGAAACCTGCGCTTTCTGCGGCGCATGCGGCGGTGTGTGGCCCGCCACGGCGGTCGCATCGAGAGCTGGCAGGACGACACCTTCCTCGCGTTCTTTGGGCTGCCGCGCACCAGTGAGCACGACCTGGAGCGTGCCTTGGCCTGCGCCCGGGACATCTGCGCCATCGCCCGTGATGCCCCGCCGGACGGGCCCCGCACCGATCTGGTCATTGGGGTGCACACCGGCGAGATCTCGGTGGGCACCCGGGTCGGTCGGCGGCTGCGCTACCTCGGGCACGGCGACACGATGAAGCTGTCCCGGCGCCTCTGCATGGAGGGAGACCTCGGCGAGGTGCTGGTGAGCGAGCTTGTGGCCCGCCTGGCCCGACGTCGCTGGCACCTGGCACCGGGCCCCCGGGTTCGCCTTCGGGGCGCGCCCCAACCGCTGCGAAGCTGGCGGCTGCTGAGGCCCCGTCGCCGGGTGGAGGCCGATGGGGGCCGGTGGATGCCCCGGGGACGGGAGCTCGATGTGGTCCGCGAAGCCTTGGAGCGCCTGGGCGGCGGCCAAGGTGGGCTGCTCTCGGTCCAGGGGGCGGCCGGCACTGGCAAGTCGCGCTTGCTGCGGGAGCTGTTGTCTCTGTCTCGTCGTCGGGGCGTGGGTGTGTTTGCGGTGCGTGGTTTGCCGTATTCTGACGAGAGATCCCTGCGGGTGCTGCGAGACCTCGCGGCCGGCTTGCTGGGCGTCGACCCCCAGTCACCGCGCAGCGCCCGCGCCGAAGCCCTGGCACGGCTGGACCAGCTCGATCTGGAACCCGAAGAGCGCGTCGGCATTCGCCGCTTGTTCATGTCCACCCCGGCGGCCACCGCACGGGGGGTCGCGCTGCCGACGCTGGAGCGCCTGCTCAGCCCACTCATCTGCGCCATTGCACGGGAGCAGCCGTTCATCATCGCGCTCGAAGATGTGCAGTACCTCGCACCCGCAGCGCTGGAGATCCTGGCGGGCTTGGTGACGTCCACCGAAGGCACCCCCATCCTGTGGTGGCTGTCCAGCCGTGAGGGCCTCCCCAAGGGCTTGCCCGCGCCCGCCAGTCAGGTCGAGCTGGGCCCGATGGACGACACCCTGGCGGCTGCCCTCGCCTCCGACATCTTGGGCGTGGAGGCGGTCGCACCTTCGCTGCTGCGCCGGGTCGTCCGGGCGTCCGAGGGCAACCCCTTGTTTGTCGAGTCTCTGGTGGGCAGCCTCCTGCGCAGCGGCGAGCTCCACGTCGACGAACAAGGGGCGCGGCTGCGGGATGTGGGCGCCCCGCTGCGGGCACCACCGGACCTTGAAGCACTGCTGGCGGAGCGGGTGGACCGCCAGGAACCCGACGTCAAGGGGATGCTCCAGCTCGCGGCGATCATCGGCGCCGACGTCTCTCGGTCCCTGTTGCGGGAGGCAGCGGGGCTGGACCGCTGCGACGAGCTGCTGGCCACCTTGGAAGAGCGAGGGCTGCTGGTGGCTGACGCGGGGCGCGCCGAGACGCTGTCGTTCTGCAGCCCGCTGCTCTGGCAGGTCGTCCACCACTCCATCTTGGCTCGGGAGCGCCGCGCGGCCCACGGTGCCGTGGCCTTGGCCATCGAGCGCCTCCATGGTGATGATCTCGAAGCCCACTGGGAAGAGCTTGCCGTCCACTTTGCGGGTGCGGGGCGCTTTCTGGACGCGGCCCGCAGCGCACGACGGGCCGGGCAGATCTTGGCCTCTCAGCAGCTGCTCGACGGTGCCGCCAGCACGTTTGAGCGGGCGCTGGGGTGGACGGAGTCGGCGCGCGATGCGGGTGAGCCGGGGGATGGGTGCACCCTCGCCCAAGCTTGGCTGAGCCTGGATGCCGGGGCCGTGGGGGCGCTGCGGGGGGACGTGGGTGCGGCCGAGCGGCACCTCCACCTCGCGATGGATCTGGCCGCCGAGATGTGGATGCCCGAGGTCGAGGCCCGGGCCCAGCTTGAGCTCGGATGCCTGTACCGGGCTCGGTCCCGGGACACCCTCGCGGTGGCCCACCTCGACGCCGCCCTTGGGGGGGGGGCTGAGCACCGGGACTGTGTCTGGTCGCAGACCGTTGGGGTCGAAGCGTTGGAGGCGCTCGGCCAGCTTGCCATGAGCGCAGGTGATGGCGCAGTGGCCCGACAACGCTTTGAAGAAGCACGTTCTCGCTCGTCAGGGGACGATGCGCTTGTGGCCCGCTCCCAGCTTGGGTTGGCCAATGTCTTGCTCCGGAGCGGGGACGGTGACGGGGCACAGACGCTGCTCACCGAGGCCCGGGCGGGTGCGGTCCGGGCGGCCGACCGCATCTTGGAGGGTCGGGTCGTCAACAACATGGGCCTAGTGCACCATGCCGCCGGACGGTACCGCGACGCACTCGCCTGTTTTCAAGAGTCGCGCCGGATCCGAGAGGGGCTGGGCTACCGCCGCGGGGTGGCCGTCAACCTCCACAACATCGGCGACACTTGGGCCCGGCTGGGTGAGCGGGCGCTGGCCTGGGGGGCCTTCACGGAGAGCCGCTCGCTGGCTCGGCGCATTCGCTGGCGGGCAGGCGAGGTGATGAACGACGTGTGGATGGCCGGACTGGAAGCGGAGGAGGCCACGACCGGTGCGCCGCGGACCGACGCCCGGATCCGGCTGGAGGCCGCCATCTCCGACGCGCGCACGCTCGCGGATCCCGAGACCATCCTGACGGGCCGCAGGCTGCTTGCCGCGACCTTGCTGCGAGATGGCAAGCCCGACGAAGCCCGGGCTGAGCTGGAGGCCGCCCACGGCGAAGCGGTCGCGCTGGATGCCCGGGTGATGGCGACCGAGCTGGAGCGGGCGATCACGGCGCTGCCCGGCTGAAGCGACGGCGCAGCTCCCCCCCGTGGCGGTGTCATCCACGCCCCAAGGTGGACCCGGGCGAGCAAAGGTGGCATCCTTCGGCGATTCTGATTGCTGGCTCTGCCAGGGGGTTTCATCTATGCCGGACGAGAATCGGCGCACGTTCACTGCTCTCGCACGCCTCAGCCGGTGGGCGGCGCTGCTGCTTGCTGCGGTCGTGTTGGTGGTGCCTTGGGCGCCGGCCCACGCGAAGGATGAGGCTCCCGCTGCCCAACCAGGCCTCCAAGACCGCCTCGACGGCTACTTTGGCGAGTACTTGGTCGATCCCATGGCCACGGTCATGTTCTTCGACCTGTGGTTCTTCGATGCCGACCTGCCCCTGGGGGAGATGCCCGCGGGGGTCAACGGTGCGCCCTACAAGGACGGCGACCTGCAGCTCATGGAGTACCGTGAGGGCAAGGGCTACGTCTTCCGAGAAGCGCTGACCCGCAAGATTGCTGATGTGGTGGTCATTCCCGATGATCAGGAGCCCATCAAGGTCGCGCCGGGTGTGCTCGCCCGAGTGGTCGAAGAGGGCAACAAGCGGGTGGTCGCAGCGGTGGCCCCGGGGCCCGTGAAGCTCGACAACTGCAGCGCCTTCGACTTGTGCGGCACCCTCATCCAGGACGCTGGCGAGATCACCCGCGACGAAGCGGGCACCGTGGTGGAGCTCAAGACGGGCCGCATGGTCATCCCCTCGCCACCGGATGTGGACCTCAGAGTTGTTGACGTCAATGGCGTGCCAGTGGCCATTCGCGAGGCCGCTGACGGCAGCTTGATGCTGGTCGCCGCAGTCGTGCCCTTCCCCCGGGCCCAGCTCCCCGTCGGCGTGGGTCGCTTCGTGCGGGTGGACGGCGTGGACGCCCAGATCACGGCGGTGCAGGACAACACCCTGTCGCTGCTCTCGAAAGCGGAAGTGGTGCGCCCCGGGCCGATGAAGAACCCCGCCGACATTCAGCTCCCCGTCGTCGTGGTGTGGCTGATCTTTGGTGCGGTCTTCTTCACGCTGCGCATGCAGTTCATCAACCTGCGGGGCTTCACCCACGCCATTCGGGTGACGGCCGGCCAGTTCGATGGCCCCGAGGACGAAGGCGAGATCAGCCACTTCAGTGCACTGGCCAGTGCCTTGTCCGCCACGGTGGGGCTCGGCAACATCGCCGGTGTGGCCATTGCGGTCGCGGCGGGCGGTCCGGGCGCCATCCCCTGGATGGTGATTGCGGGCTTCCTCGGCATGTCGTCCAAGTTCACCGAGTGCACGCTTGGACAGATGTTCCGCATCACCGACGCCCGAGGCCGGGTGTCCGGTGGACCGATGCACTACCTCGACAAGGGTCTCGCCCAGATGGGGATGGCCCCCCTCGGCAAGGTGCTGGGCGTGCTGTTTGCCGTGATGTGCATCGGCGGCAGCCTGGGTGGCGGGAACATGTTCCAGTCCAACCAGTCCTTCGCGATGGTCGCTTCCATCGCGCCCAGCGTCGCTGACTCTCCAGGTGTCTTTGGCGTTGTGATGGCCCTTCTCGTGGGGCTCGTGATCTTGGGCGGCATCCGCAGCATCGCCACGGTCGCCGGGGTCATCGTGCCAGTGATGTGCGGTGTGTACGTGCTGGCCGCGCTCTACATCCTCGGTGTGCACGCCGCCGATGTGCCCCAAGCCTTCGGGATCATGTTCGAGGGTGCGTTCTCCTGGCAAGCCGCCGGTGGTGGTGTCATTGGCGCCCTGATCCAGGGCTTCCGCCGGGCCGCCTTCTCCAATGAAGCAGGCGTCGGCTCAGCCTCGATTGCGCACAGTGCTGCCGCGACCAGTGAGCCCGTGCGGGAGGGCATCGTCGCGCTGCTTGAGCCCTTCATCGACACCATCGTGGTCTGCACCATGACGGGCCTTGTGGTGGTCATCACCGGCGCCTACACCCAGCCCATCGGCGATGGTGTGGCCATGACGGCGTGGGCCTTCCAGAGTGTGCTGCCCTGGTTCCCGATGCTGCTGAGTGCCGCGGTGGTGCTGTTTGCATTCTCCACCATGATCAGCTGGAGCTACTACGGCGAGCGGTGCGCGACCCACCTGTTCGGCGCCGGTGCGTCGCTGCCCTACAAGCTGCTGTTCTGTGTGTGCACGTGGGCCGGCACCTGGCTCAAGCTCGACAATGTCGTCAGTTTCTCCGACCTGATGATCTTGGGCATGGCCTTCCCGAACATCCTTGGGTTGTTGTTGCTGTCGGGCAAGGTTCGCCGTGCCCTCGATGACTACTGGGGACGGCTGAAGTCGGGCGAGATGAAGCGCGTGGGCGCCTGACAACAGTGCGCTTGACGGCATTTCGAGAGAGCACGGGCGCAGTCCTGTCCCCGTTTGAGACGGCGGTGCAGGACGTGCCGGTGCTGTCGGGCACCTTGGGGGACGCCCAGCGAGCGGCCGTCGAAGCGGCGGGTGTGGACTGGGTGGATGTCGAGCCCGCTGGTCCCCATGTTCGCTTCACGGACCGCTGCTGGTTCACGGCGGACGCGGTGCGCCGGCTCATTGCCCAGAACGCCCACGGAAGAGTTGTTGTCGACGATGCCGACTGGCTCCTGACGTGTGGCCCGCTCCAGCCTGGCGGGGGTGTCACCGAGCTGGCGCTTCACCCCGGTGGTGGCCAGCCCTTGGCCGAGCTGTCGCTGCTGCACCTGGATCTGGGCCTTCGCACCCACACCGCGACGCCGCCGCCGGCCGTGCTGTCTCACATCCAGCGCCCGCTGCGGCTGGGTCCGGCGATGGTGCATGGCATCCACCACTGGACCCACCTCGGGCGGGTCAACCAGCTTGCGCTGGCCGCCATCGCTGAGCAGATCGGTGTGGACCTTCAGCAAGCGAGCCTGCTGCGCAAGATCTGGGCTGGGGTGCGCACGGTGGCTCGGGCGGGCAGCCTCGACCCGGTTCGCATCGCGGCTTCGCTGTCGACGGTGGGCAAGGGGTGCCGGATACACCCGACGGCAGTGGTCGAGATGAGCGCGTTGGCCAACAATGTGGAGGTCGGTGCCTACGCGGTGCTCCGCGGGACGACGGTGGGGGAGGGGGCCCGCATCGAGGAGCACGCCTCGGTCATCGGCAGCACCCTCGGCGCCGGAGCCCGGGTGGGTAGATACGGGATGATCACGTGGTGTACGCTATTCTCGGGGGCTTCAGTGTCCTCGGGCTCCGGCTTCCAGTTCAGCGTCTTTGGGCCCAACAGCTTCGTGGCCATGGGCGCCACGGCGCTCGACATCAGCTTCGGTCGACCGGTCCAGGTGCTCCACGAGGGTCAGATGGTCGACTCCGGGCACCACCTGCTGGGGGTGGCCGTGGGGGCCCGGGCCGTGGTGGGCCAAGGCGTGCGGATGCAGCACGGGGCCACGGTCCCGGCCGGCATGATGCTGGTGCGGGACGGCGCCGACCTCTACCGGGGGGGCGAGGTGGCGGGGGTTGCGACCGTACGGAACGGGCTGGTGGTGCCCCTGAAGAGCTCAGAGCCGGGCGACTGACGCGATGCCCTCGACGGTGGCCGGCACGACACCCTTCTCGGTGATGATGCCGGCGACCAGTGCGGCGGGGGTCACATCGAAGGCCGGGTTGCGGGCGGGGCTGGACTCGGGGACCGTGCGCACCTTCGTGAATTCCCCCGCTTCGGACCAACCCCAGGTCCAGCGCACCTCATCGGGGCTGCGCTCCTCGATGGGGATGTCGGCGCCGGTCGGGCAATTGGGGTCGATGGTGGTCGTGGGCGCCGCCACGTAGAATGGCACGCCTGCAGCCTTGGCGGCCAGGGCGCTGGTGTAGGTGCCGATCTTGTTGGCCACATCGCCATTTGCGGCAATCCGGTCTGAGCCGACGATGACCATGTCGATCTCGCCCCGGTACAGGTAGTGCCCCGCCGCGTTGTCGGCGATCACGGCGTGCTCGACGCCTTCTTGGCCAAGCTCCCACGCGGTCAACCGTGCGCCCTGGCTGCGGGGCCGGGTCTCGTCAACAAACACAAACACCTTCTTACCCTGGCGCTGGGCCATGTAGATCGGCGACAGCGCCGAGCCCCAGTCCACAAAGGCCAGCCAGCCGGCATTGCAGTGGGTGCTGATGCGCGCGCCGTCGGCGATGAGGGCCGCACCGTGGCGCCCAAGAGCCTCACAGCATGCAGCGTCGTCGTCCGCCACCGCCTGTGCGGCTTGAACCGCAGCAGCCCTGCGGCTTGCCACCGTGGATGCCGACGCGATGCCCCGCTGCACGGCCTGAATCCCGTAGAACAGGTTCTGTGCGGTGGGGCGGGTGTGGGCCAGCGTGTGGGCGGCGGTGGCCATGTAGGCATCGAAGCCCGCAATGTCGTCGGGGGCCTCCAGCGCCGCCTGGGCCATGCCAAATGCACCGGTGGCACCAATGGCGCCGGCCCCCCGCACAATCATCGTGGAGATGGCCTGTGCGGTGGCGTGGTGGTCCGGCATGTCGACGATGCCGAACGTGTGGGGCAGCCGGGGCTGGTCGATCAATCGGACGACGCGACCCTCCATCCAGACGGTGCGAAAGTGCTGATCTCCAACGCGCATGCGGCCTCCTCGTGGCCGCAGGCTCTATCGCGACGGGCCGGTCATGCCGAAGGGCGGTTGGGCGGCCGGGGCAATGATGGGATCGGTCCCTCTTCGCCCACCCGAAAGCGAAACCAACCCAAGTAGTTTTCCTCCCACCACTCGTGGATCGACTTGTGCCGGCTCCGGCCCAGCGCGAGCTCGCGATAGTAGTCGTCGTTGTAGGTGCGCCCGGTGATCCAGTCCCGCACCACAAACTTGCCGTTGTCCCACAGCGCGTACTGGGAGCTGGCGAAGGTCCACGAGCCGGTGTTGATGTACTCCTTGTCACCCATCTGCATCCGGCCGGGGATGTGGGAGTGGCCGGCGACGAGGTACTTGCAGGGGAGCTCGGGAAGGGCCCGCTGCACGCCATCGTAGAGCATTGCCGCGTCGCCCATCTCGTTCTGGGACCAGTAGTAGAGGGTGCCCTTGGCCCGGGCCATCACATCGGGCCGCCCCACGCTGTTCCAGAACCTGTCGAGAACATCGACGTACAGGCCATACTTGTGAAATAGCCAAAACGCGATGCGGGTCCAGGGCGTGTAGAAGTGCTGCAGGGGGAGCCGCAGCCAGGTGCCCAGAATCCGCTCCACGCCGTGGTGGATGACGGTGGCGACGTGGGTGCCCGCGAGGTCCGTGCCGATGTGGCGGTCGTACTGAAACCCGTGCTCGCACAAGATCTCGTCGCCGATCCACAGGCTGCTGGCGACGTTGAAGCGCAACAGGTCCCGGAACAGAGAGATGTCGTAGTCGTGGTTGCCCCAGAGGTACCAGACCTTGCCCTGGTCAGCGAGGCGGGACAGCTCTCCGAACAAGCGGGCGTGGGCCTTCAGCACTCGGGTCACCGAGAACGCTTGCTGCAGATCGATGGCGTCGCCGGCGATGACCAGGGTGGCGCCCTCGTCCCGCACTTTGTCGAGAAGCCGGATCAGCTCACGGTCCTTGCCGTGGAAGCTGTCGGACCGGGTGCCGTCGCCCAGGTGGAGGTCGCTGATGAAGTAGACCCGCTGGTCGGCCGAGATGCGCCCGGTGACTTCAAGTGGCGTCGACGTTGCCCAAGTGAACATGGAGACTCCTGTGCGCAGTTTATCCCGCCGAGGTACCACTGGCGGCGGAGGTCCCATGTCCCAGTCCCCCATCCGGCCCGTGCCGGCTCCCCACGACGTGCGCTTTCTCGGCAGCTTCCCGGGGAGGCCACCCCCGGCCATTGGCCCCGAGGTCGCGTTTGCCGGTCGCTCCAACGTGGGCAAGAGCAGTGCGATCAACGGGGTTCTCGGGCGCACAGGGGCAGCGCGGGTCAGCAAGACCCCCGGCCGCACCCAGTCCATCAACCTGTTTGATGTGCACCACACCAAGGGCCGGTTCACCCTCGTGGATCTGCCCGGCTACGGCTTCGCCAAGGTGCCCGAAGACATCCAAGAACGGTGGAAGGGCGCCATCGAGACCTACCTGGCCGACCGGGACGCGCTGTGTCTGGTGGTGGTACTGGTCGACGCCCGCCATCCGCCCCAATTGCTGGATCTGGACCTGATCCGCGGGCTCCAAAAGGCGGGCATCCCGTGCCTCGTGGTCGCCACCAAGGTGGACAAGCTCGCGAAGTCGAAGGCCAAGGGCATGCTGCGCAAGCTCGCATCAGGCTTGGGCATGCCGTCGGTGTTGGCGTTCTCGGCGCTGGACCGCACAGGCGTGGACGCGCTGCGGACCGCCGTGCTGCGGGCGGCCCGGGACCATGAGCGCCAAGACTGAGCCCGTTCCTCAGTAGGACGAGCCGGGCACGAGGACGATGATGTCCTTGGTGTCGAGCAGCACCGAGTCGTCGCCGATGACACTCAGGGTCAGCCGGTAGAGCTGGTCTTCGGTGGTGGCTGCGATCACGCCGCGGAAGTTGAGCGTGAAGTTCAGGACCTGACTGCCACCGGCGGGGTCGATGTCGGTGAAGTACTCGGGCTCGACGCCGGTGACGAACCCCCAGGAGTCGCCCTCGATGTCGAGGCTGACCCGCTCAAAGCGGATGGAGCTGACCAAGTCGCCGATGGCGTCGACGATGGTGGTCCGGAAGGTCGACGAGCCGGAGCCGGTCCACTTGAACGCCAGCGGATCGTCCGCGGCGCCGTCCCCGTCGGTGTCAGCGTAGGACCCGGAGGCCGCAGCAAGCTGGAGCATCTGGTTGTAGGGCGTGGTCGTGTAGCTGCCGACCTGGATGCCAATCACATAGGCGCCCACATCGGAAAGCGCCGCCACCACGTCACTCTCGCCAGCATCCCCCGGGCAGCCGCCCGGTGCGCCATAGCCATTGTCGGGGTCGCGGAGGTCGTAGTCCGTCGCGTAGACCAACACGGGCAGGGCGTAGTCGCGGAAGCCGAAGCCGCCGTTCAGACCGCCGCCGGACGAGGTGCTGCTGAAGTGCTGGCCGCCGGTTCCGCCGAAGGGATCGGATGCGTCGGCGAGGAAGGGCAGCACATCGGTGTCGCTGTTGTAGCCGCGGTTGCAGTTCTGGTCGTAGCCCACGCCGCTGGCGCCCTGGTAGAGGGCTTCCATGCTGGACTCGGGCCCGTCGCCGCCGTAATGCGTGCCGATGCCGGTCAGCGCCGACTGGACGGCGGACGTGTTGTCCGTGACCTGCTGCAGCATGTAGAAGGGCTTGTCACCGGAGCTCGAGTAGCCGTAGCCGCCGTAGGCGTAGTCGTCGTAGGTGCCGACCGCGTACTGGGCGTCCGGCAGCGCGGTCGTCAGCGCGCTCACGATGGCCGAGTACTCCGACTTCATGGCGCTGATGGTGCCGCCCATCGAGCCGGTGGTGTCGATGAGGAACGCGATGTCGCCCATCTCGATCTCGAGGGTGAACTCGAAGACTTCTTCGGTGTTGGTGCGCTCTGGCACTTCCACGTAGACGCCGTCCACCACGCTGCCCACGTCCAACGGATCGGTGCCCGCGGTGATCTCGCCACCGTCGGAGTAGCCGTCGCCGTCCGAGTCGGGATCGTAGGGATCGGTCCCGTAGGTGTTGACTTCGTCCCAGTCCGAGAGCGCGTCGCCATCCGAGTCGGTGTCGGCAAAGTCGTAGGCGCCGTCGCCGTCGGTGTCGCGGGGCTCGCCGCCGATCTCGGTGATGCCGGACTCGACCGAGTCGGGAATGCCGTCGTTGTCGGAGTCGCTGTCGAGGTAGTCCGGGGTGCCGTCGCCATCGGTGTCGGCCACGTCGGGGTCAAACTCGCTGTTGCCCGCCTCATAGATGTCGTAGATGCCGTCGCCGTCGGAGTCCAGGTCCATGTAGTCCTGGTCGCCGTCGCCATCGGAGTCGAGCCCCGCGCAGCCCTCACCGATCTCGTCGACGTCGAGGATGCCGTCGCCATCGTTGTCGACGTCGGCGTAGTCGCGAATCCCGTCGCCGTCGGTGTCGACTGGCCCGTCACCGGTGGGGCGCTTCTCGTCGGCATCGCTGATGCAGTTGTTGTCGGAGTCGGAGTCGAGGTAGTCGTCGATGCCGTCGCCATCGGAGTCGATGGGGAGGGTCAGCGGGTCGTTGTCCCCGGCTTCGATGAAGTCCTTGATCGTGTCGCCATCGGAGTCTTCATCCATGTAGTTGGCCGTGCCGTCCCCGTCGGAGTCGGCCTCGCCCTCATGGATGTCAATGATGGTGTCGCCATCCGCGTCGTCGACCGAGACCTCGCCCACAACGCTGTCGGAGCCGGTGTCGCCGTCGTCTTTGCCGGCATCACCGCCGTCGCAACCGACGAGAAGCAAGGCCAAGAGGGCGTATCGAGATGAACTCATCGGGTGCTCCGTGGGGCGTGGCGGGGACGCTGTGAGCGGAACGGTTCCCCACATCTGGGGTGCACACGTGTGCTCTGGCCTCCGACAAGTGCCGGACTGAGACGTTACCGACGTCTTGGGTTGATGTCAATCACCGCGACAACGAACAAGACGGCGGCCACGCACATTGTGCCCGGGCGGGCCGGAGGACGCAGGACAAGATGGCGAAGCGCAGCGCAACGGGGCGATGGGGCGACCACTGGACGGACCGGGCAAAGGCCGAAGGTTTTTCGGCGCGCAGTGCCTACAAGCTCGACGAGATCGAACGCAAAATGCGGGTTTTGCCGCGATCGGGTCGGGTGCTGGACCTCGGTTGTTCACCGGGATCGTGGACCGAGTATGTGAAGCGAAAGCGCCCGAAGTGCCGGATGGTCGGGGTCGACATTCAAGAAACCGGTGCCTACGCCGGCCACTTCATCCAAGCCGACATCCTGGAGCTGCCGACCCAAGTGATTCTGGACGCCCTGGACGGGCCGGCCGACATGGTCTTGTCCGACATGGCCCCCAACACGACAGGCGCCCGGCTGACCGACCATGTGGCCCAGCTGCGGCTGGCCACGATGGCGCTGTCGGTGGCCCGCCAAGTCTTGGCGCCGGGTGGGTCCTTCGTGGTGAAGGTCTTTGATGGCGAAGATGCGCAAGCCTTCACGCTGGCGGTCCGCAAGTGCTTCACGAAGGCGAAGCGGGTGCGGCCCGAGGCCACCCGGGACCAGAGCGTTGAGTTCTTCTTCGTGGCAACGGGCTTCAAGGCGGAAGCGCGCTTGGCGCCGCGGACCATGGACACTGAAGCGGGCGACACCTGAGGTCACCGGCGCCTGAAGCGAGCAAGCCCCCCTCGGGTTGAGGAGGGCCTGGCGGGAGCAGTCCCCTGGAGAAGGGGCTCTCAGTCGCCTTCAGCCGCAGACCCACCGCGTCAGCGTGGGCACCATCGCGCCCGTGCCGCCGGACACGAAGTGGCGTGTGGTCTTGTCGAGGAAGGCCGGGCCAGCAACATCGAGGTGGGCCCAGGTGGTGCCGTCGACGAACTCCTGGAGGAACAGCGCCGCAGTGGTGGCCCCAGCGGCCCGCCCGCCGACGTTCTTGATCGCGCCCCACTCGCCCTTGAGCTTGTCCTTGTAGAACTCGGGGAGCGGCATCCGCCACAGCCCTTCGCCCGCACCCTCGGCGGAGCAGGACAGCTCGCCAGCGAGGCCATCATCGTCCGTGAACAGGCCGGTGTAGTGCTCACCCAGGGCGACGACAGCCGCGCCGGTGAGGGTGGCGATGTCGACGACCGCGTCCAGCTTCAGCTCGCTGGCGATGCACAAGCAGTCCGCGAGGACCAGCCGGCCCTCGGCGTCGGTGTTGTGGATCTCGACGGTCTTGCCGTTGCGGTAGGTGATGATGTCGCCCAGCTTGTAGGCGGCCGCACCCAGCATGTTCTCGGCGGCGCCCACGAAGCCGTGGACCTCCACATCGGGCTGGAGGCGGGACACTGACTTCATCACGCCCAGGACAGCGGCCGCACCGGCCATGTCGCAGCGCATGGTCTGCATGCCGCCGGGGGTCTTCAGCGACAGCCCACCGGCGTCGAAGGTGACGCCCTTGCCGACCAAGCCCACCCGGCGGCGGGGGGTGCCGGCGGGGGTGTAGGTCAGGTGGATGAAGCGTGGCCCACGGTTGGACCCACGGCCCACTGCGAGCATGCCGTGCATCTTCTCTTCGACCAGCTTGTCGCCTTCCCACACCTCGACCGTGATGTTGTCGGAGGCGAGCGCCTGCGCGAACTCGGCGAGGGTCTCGGGGTAGAGCACGTCTGGCTGCTCATTGACGAGGTCACGCGCAAAGGACTGGCCCTCGGCCACTGCCGTGCCCAGTCTGGCGTCATTCGCGGTGCTGCCGAGGATCTGGACCTCGGTGGCGATGGCCTTGCGTCCGGCCTCGGGCTTGTAGCGATCGAAGCGGTAGGTGCCCGCCTCAATGCCTTCCACGAGGGCGTTCTCTTCGTCGGCGCTGAGTGCGCCCAGCGCGTAGGCCACACGCTGATCACCGGCGGCCCGGGCGACACTTGCGCCTGCTCCGGCGGCCCGGCGGATGCCGTCGACCGAGCGGGTGCTGCCCAGACCCACCACACACACCCGGCGAGCGGGGATCAGGTTGAAGGTGCGGGTGACCAGGGTGGTGCCCACCTTGCCCTTGAAGCCTTCTGCAGTGGCCGCTTCGGCGAGCTGTGTGCCGAACGCCCCGAGCGCTGCATCGAGCGCTTCAGCGATGCCGTCGCTCGGAACACCGAGGACAAGGAGGTCAACCGCGGCGGTTGCAGGCGTGGATTCGGAGTGGCTCAGCTTCATTGGGAGACCTCGGCATGCGTGATCCGACCCCCCGCGCTCGGTCGCGACAGGCGGGGGCGCTGCTATCCCCCCTGGCGGAGCATCACCAGCACCAGAGCCAGGACCAGAATTGCAGTGCCGAGTGCGCCGACTAGAAGCACGTACGTGTCGCCACGTACCAAGTCCACCGCGCGCTGCACCATGGCGCCAATCGGACCCTGCTCCTCGTCATCGGTGTAGGAGCTCGACGGCCGGCTCGTGGGCTCGTCTTCTTCCTCGACCGCCTCGGCGATGCGTGGGGCCTTCGGCAGGGGCAAGCGGCTCCACCGTCCGGCGCCGGAGAAGTCGGGCTCGGACTCGGGAAGGTCTGCGGGATCGGGGGGCTCGTCGAGTGTGGGGGCGACCGAGATGCCAGGGCTGCTGGATCGGCGGCCGATGGGGGCTTCGGCGCCGATGCTGGCCCGGATGGGGGGTGGGCCCGGCTGCACATCTTGGGTCGCACGCACCGGTTGCACGGCAGCCAAACCGATCACGGAAGCCCGGCGGGGCGTCGTTGGGACAGGTTCGGGGACCGCTCGTGCGGGGGCGATGGGCTTGGGCGCGACGTCCACTGTGGGCGCCTCGTCGACCAACGCGGTGGCGCTCTGGAGCGGGGGCAGCGGAGCGGGCTCGACCACAGGACGAGCGGCGCGGGCCGTGCGGGCGTTGCGATCGATGGGCCGCACGAGGCTGGGGGTCTCGGTCTTGGGCTTCACGCCCGGCTCGGTCACAGCAGTCTTGGGCTCGCGCTCCATGCTCAGCGGGATCGCCGGGGCGGGCGCGGGCCGAGGGGGCACGTACCCGGGGGCCGCGCGCACCAAGAATGGACCTTCGACCGTGACCGGCTCGTCGCCAGAGTCCCGAATCGTGAAGGCGATCCGCACCTTGTAGGCACGGGGGATCAAGCCCTGCAGCTTGAACCGAAACCGGAAGCGGCCGCTGGGGTGGCGGTCCACGGCGTAGCCAGCTTGGACCTCGCGCACGCGGGTGGCCGAGTCAGCGTCAAACACGGCGATGCCGCAGGCCACTTCTTCGTGGGAGTCGACGCCGGGGCTGCACGCCACGGAGCATGTGAAGCCGACTTCCTGGTCGCTGGAGAAGGAGTCATCCCCGGCCCGCAGGTCGAAGTTGATGCGGCCGGCTTGGGCGATGGTGGGGTGGACCATCGCGGCGATCTCGTCGAGCCGGGCTGCGAATTCTTCCAGCTGGCGGAACCGGTACGGCGGCGAGGGACTGGTCTCGCGGCTGAGCGCCCGGTTGAGCGTCGACGACAAGCGCTCGCTCAGGCGGGCGTGGAAGCGAGGGTTGGCCGGCTCGCCCTTGAGCCGGTTGATGATGCGGTCCTGAAGCGCCACCCGAGCGGCTTTGTCGAGCCCTTCGGCGGGAAGTTCGGGCGCCCGTTCTTGGCCGGAGCACAGCGCTTGATAGAGCAGCATCCCGATGGCGTAGGTGTCGCTGGAGGTGCTGAGCGGCAGCGGTGCGGTGGCACCCCGAAGCTCAGGCGCCCGCCAAGGCCGTCCGGTGCTGCCAGCCGCGGCATGGAGCTCGGGCTGGTGGCGGCGGGTCGTCGGTGTCGCGGGATCGGTCAAGGTGATGGCACCCCGCTCCCCGACCCACACTGACTCCGGCGAGATCTCGCCGTGCACCGAGATCAAAGAACCCATCTCGAGAATGGCCCGGGTCAGGTTGGCGCTGGCGTTCAAGATCGCCAGGGTCGTCTGGCCTTGGGTGACCCACTCCCGCCACGGGGTGCCACGGCGGACACTGAGCAGGCATGACTGGCCGTCGACGTCCACCATCGAGATGAGCGAGGCCAGGGCTGGCGTGTCGCCACCGAGCGCGCGGGCTTGTTCCCGCGAGATGTCAGTGCATGCGGCGGCCAGGCGGTTGTCTCCGCCCAGCTCGGCGGCACGCAGAGGCCGGTGGAGCAGAGCGTCGGTGCCATCGGAGGCATGGAGCCCCCAAGTTCGCGCCCAGAGACTGCGACCGTAGGACACGGTGACCTGCCATGCAGTGCCACGGGCGTCCTTGACGGTGTCGCCGATGTTCATGGATCTCTCGCGGATAGATGAGAGGGGAGGGCCAGGGTCGGCGCGGAGAGGGCCGGACACGAGCTGGTCATCGCGAGGGGAGCGGGGGGACCGCACCACGACGCCAGGGGGAGGCGTCGTCGGATGGGCATCTTGGAGAAAGCTGCCACCAGTGGCCGGCTATCGCTTGGCTCTTGTGGTGTCAACGGCCGGCCCCCCCTCGCTGCGGCCGACTGCTGCGCGTTCTTCAGGTCGACCACCGGGCGCCATCGCCACCGAGCGCGCAACCTTCCCCCCCGGTGTCGCAACCTTCCCCGCAGCAGCGCAATAGGGTGCGCCCGTTCCTCTGGCCTCCTGGAGCCACGCACGATGGCCGGTCCCGACAGCTCTCCATCTTGGTCTTTCCCCCTCGGTCCTGAGGGACATGGCCCCTATCGGCTGCTCTATGCTGGCCGAAAGAAGCTGGTGGAGCGTTTTCACGATGCGGTTCGGGACCCCCAAGCGGCCCAGAAGGAGCGGCTGGACGTGCTCCTGCGCATCACTCGGGGCACGCGCTACGGTGATCTTCATAGGCTGGATGGGGTCAAGTCCCTGGCCGACTTCCGCAGCGCCGTGCCCCTGCGGACCCACAGCGACTTGCTGCCTTGGCTGGATCGGGTCGCCGCCGGTGAAAAGGATGTGCTGACGCGAGAGCGGGTGACGTCCCTGCTCGAGACCAGCGGCACCACCGGACGCCCCAAGCACTTGCCGGTCACCCAGACGTGGGCCCGGTCGGTCTCCGAGGCCCAGGCCATGTGGGTGCTGTCCATGGTGCGCGACCACGAGGCAGTCACCAAAGGGCGGGCGCTCACGATGGTCTCGCCGGCCGAGCACGCCCGCTCAGCGGGGGGCTTGGCGATTGGCAGCAACACCGGCCGAATGCACGGCCGCCAGCCCTGGTATGTGAAGCTGCGGTTTCCGGTGCCCACGTCTGTCTATGGCCTCAAGCCCGACATCCTCAAGTGGTACGTGCTGCTCCGGTTCGCCATCCAAGCCGACATCGCGTCCATCACCACGGCCAACCCATCGACGGTGCTGCTCATGTGCCGCCGGCTGCTGGAGTGGCAGGATCCGCTGTCCCGCGATCTCGAGGCCGGCACCCTCCGCCATGGACCGGCCGCCGACTTGCCCCGCTGGTTGCGCTTCAAGCTGGAGCGCCGCCTCCGCAAAGCCAAACCACAAGCGGACTTTCGCCCGGCCAAGCTTTGGCCGCTCGCGCTGGTCAACTGCTGGAAGGGGGGGCCTGCCGGCTACTTCGTCGAGCGCCTGCCGGAGGCGTTGGGTGCCCATGTGCCTGTCCGGGAGGTCGGCATCACCGCCAGCGAGGGCACCTTCGCCATTCCGCTGGGGGACGACTGGCCCGGCGGGGTGCTGTGGCCCCTCGGCCACTTGATGGAGTTCATCGGCGACGACGGGGAGCCCCGGTGGATGTGGGAGCTGGAACAAGGCGAGCGGGTGCGGCTGGTGGTCAGCGCCGAAAATGGCCTGCTGCGCTACGATCTGCGCGACACCCTCGAGGTTGTGGGTCGGTGCGAGAACACTCCAGTGATGCGCTTTGTCGGCAAGACTGGCCGCTGGCTCAACTGCACCGGCGAGAAGGTCACCGAGGCCCAGGTCGCCGATGCCTTTCGCCAGGCGGTCGCCGCCGAGGGTGGGGGGGCGATTGGCTTCACGGCGCGCATCGACTGGGGGGCGCTGCCTCGATTTGTGGTGGCGCTGGAACAAGGGGAGGGACCGCCCGCCGGACCCGCCCTCGCCGCCGCCTTCGATCGTGCGCTCCAGACCATCAACATCGAGTACGAAGCCAAGCGGGAGTCCGAGCGCATCGGGCCCCCGGTGGTTGAGGTGCTGCCCCGGGGCACCTACGCCCGGTGGCGTGCGGCGCGGGTGGCGGCTGGCGCGCCCGATGGGCAAGTGAAGGACCCCATCTTGGCGGTGGATGATGCCGAGTGGCAGCGGGTGTTGGACGCCGCACAGGCGGGTGGCTGATGGTGCTCGCGGTGCTGATCTGGGCGGTGCGGATCTGGCTCGTGTTGGTCGCGTTGCTGTGGGCATCGCTGCTGCGGGCCAGCTACCGATCGGCCGAAGACGTGGACTGGGTGCTGGACCCCGAGACGGCCAAGAACCAGGACGGGGGCGGCGTGCGGGTGACGGTCGTGGTGCCGGCCCGCGACGAGGTCGACCACATCGGGCCGTGTGTGGAAGCGCTGCTGGCGCAGGACCACGAGCCTCCGTGTCGGGTGCTGGTGTTGGACGACGGCTCGACGGATGGCACGGGCGACGTGCTGCGCAAGCTGAAAGCCGAGAATGCTGACCGGATCACCGTTCTCGATGGCGGTGGTGGCCCGCTGCCCGACGGCTGGATGGGCAAGCCGTGGGCCTGCCAGCGTGCCGGACAAGCCGCTCTGGCCGCCGAGCCCCCCCCAGAGCGCTTGCTCTTTGTGGACGCCGACGTGCGCTTGAAGCCCACAGCGCTGCGCCTCACCTTGGCCCATGCTGAAGCCCACAACCTCGACTTGCTGTCCGGCTACGGGGATCTGGAGCTCGTGGGCTTCTGGGAGAAGGTCGTCCAGCCCGCGGTGGTCACCTTGTTGCTGTTGGGGCGACCGCTGTCGGCCGTCAACGACCTCGACCGGGAGGACCGTCCGGCGATGGCCAATGGCCAGTTCATGCTCTTCCGGTCGGCTGCTTGGTCCCAGCTTGGCGGACATGGCGCGGTGATGGGCAATGTGCTCGATGACGTGGGCATGGCCCGGGCCACCATGGCGGCGGGCTTGCGCAACGGGGTGGTGCTGATGCCCGCATTGTTCCGAACCCGCATGTACACAAGCTTGCAGGAGATCTGGGACGGCTGGACCAAGAACCTGTTTGCGGGACTGGACCGGCGGTGGGATCGGCTGCTCGGCGCGGTGTCCTTCGTCTTCTTCTTCGCCGTGCTGCCCTGGATCTTGCCCTTCGCGGCCTTCGCGGGACCGGTCGGCGCGGAGCTGGCCATCGGCGGCGTGGTCTGTGCGTCGCTCATGCTTGCGCTGCGGGTGCGTGTGGACGGACTCAGTGGCCACGACCGGCGCTTTGCAGTCACTTGGCCCCTTGGCTTTGCGCTGTTGATCGCGCTGTTGGTGGGCTCTGCCGTGCGCACCAGCCGAGGCACCGCGGTCTGGAAGGGCCGCACCATCCCTGGAGGCGGCGCATGACTGGTCCAGCAACTCCCGACAGTGCTCTGCCAGAGGGCGTTGTCGCGCCAGTTCCGGTCGAGACCATCCCCTGTGTGTTGTGTGGCGGGGAGTCGTTTCGCACCGTGCTGCGGGGCGTGCGAGACCGCATCTGGTTCAAGCCGGGGCGCTACCAAGTCCAGATCTGCGAAGACTGCCGACTGGTCCAGACCCGTCCCCGGCCGATTCCGGGTGAAGCCCTCGGCTTCTACTACAAGGACACCTATAGCCAAGACGGTAGCAACATCAAGGAGATGTATGATCAGCCATTCGGTCACCTCCTGAACATCTACCGGATTGCGTGCATCGAGAAGGTGCGCAAGATCGTGCCGGAGGACCACATCCTCGACGTGGGCTGCAGCTTCGGCAGCTTTCTCGCAAAGGTGCACGACGAGCGGGGTTGTGCGGTGGCTGGGGTCGACATGGACGTGGGCAGCATCGAACAGAGTGTGCTCACGGACCGCAAGATCCCCTGCGCGCTGCACATCGGCACGGCTGCGGAGCTCGCCGAACAGCCCGAACAGCACGGCCAATACAGCATTGTGACCTATCTGGAGTGCCTGGAGCACGACCCAGATCCTGTCGCGACACTCAAGGCCACCCGCACGCTGCTCAAGCCGGGCGGCCTTGTGCTCATCGAAGTGCCCAACTGGCGCAGCTTCTGGCGCTGGTTCTGGGGACGGTGGTGGATGCCGCTGTTTGTGCCCCAACACACGGTGCACTTCGCGCCGGCGACCCTCAAAGCCACCGCCGAGAAGGCCGGGCTGGAGGTGCTTCACCACCAGACGATGCTGATGCCTGTCGAGTGGTCCCTGTCGCTGCGGGGCATGGTCCACGACCTCGTGTCCCCGGACAGCAAGCCCCCGCCGTGGGTCGACAAGGTGCTGGGGCCCGTCATCTTCGTGACGTGGTTCCTGATCGAATTCCCGGTTCAGTTCTGGCTGCGGGCGTTTGGTTTTGCCGGTCACCAAGCGCTGGTCGCCCGCCGTCCTCTGGAGTCTGGAGACTGACCTCGGTCGGCCGGACGGGACGGGGTGGTTGTGGACACGGCGGGGGTCGCGTACTGTCACCGGATGCGCGTCTCCTCCCTCCTCCTCCTGTCTCTCGCCGCCTGCACCCCCCGTGTGGAGGGCATCGCGGCTGAGCCCGAAGATCAGGCGTCCACCACGCCGGAAGCGGGGGACGGTCCGGACGGCCAGACCGAGGGCCCGTCCGAGCCCCGACCCATCCAAGACGACGATGTGGAGGACGTTCCGGCGGGTGAGCCCACGTCGCGCCCTGGCGACCAAGTCTTTGATCTCAGCGTCATCCACAGCGTCGAAGTGGACATCTCCGAGGCGGGCATCGCGTCGCTGACCAGCGAGCCCCGAGAGTGGGTGGTGGCGGACGTCCTGGTCGATGGGGAGGCCTTCTCCCAGGTTGGGGTGCGGGTGAAGGGGCGGCTCGGCTCGCAGCGATCGATCCGGGGAAAGGCAGCGCTGAAGCTGGACTTTCTGGAGTTTGGGCAGGACCAGCGCTTGGATGGGCTGGAGAAGCTCAACCTCAACAACATGGTGCAGGACTGCGCCAAGATCAAAGAGCTCGCGGCCTACGGCATCCATGAGCTGACCGGCACGCCCGCCCCCCGTGTGGCCTATGCCCATGTGTGGGTCAATGGCGATGACCGCGGCATCTACACGCTGGTTGAGCAACAGGATGATGTGTTCTTGAAGGGCCGGTTCGCCGACCCCACGGGCACCTTGTACGACGGCGACTACTTCATGCACGCCGACCGCTCCTACACCCTGGTCGACTTTCGCAGCGAGCTGGTGGACCTGTTCGAGCAGGACGAGGGCGAAGACGTGGCCCGTGCAGACCTGCGGGCTGTGGCCGAGGCGCTTGAGCGGGGGGATGCGCTGGATGGAGCCCTCGCGGACCTCGTGGACATCGACCAGCTCGCCCGCTTCATCGCGGCGACGGCTTGGACGGGCCACAGCGACAGCTACGTGTACTACAGCAACAACTATCGGGGCTACTTCGACCCCGCGCGTGACGGACGCATGGTGCTGTTGCCCTGGGATCCCGACTGGGCCTTCTATGCCGGCACCAGCCTTGGCTCACCGTACGGGGTGCTGGCCCAGCGCTGCTTTGCGGATGTGCCTTGCTTTGCCAAGGTCCAAGATGCGGTCGCCGACTTGAGTGTTGCCCTTGAAGATGACGTGTTGATGGGCAAGCTCGAGGCGGCCATGGATTTGGTGACGGCGGATGTGTTGCGAGACCCCTACCTGGAGCATGGCCGCAGCGAGGTCGAGGCCTGCCAGGCGGACGTGGTGGCGTGGTTCGACCGGCGCGACTGGGATCTGGCCTCAGCGGGCTTCTGAAGCACTGGTTGCCAGCGCGGCGCCGATGCCCAGCGCGAGCATGCCGACCACCAGAGTGATGATGTGGTGGGCCATGACGGCTTCTGCGGCGGTGGGGCTGCCGAGCAGCTCGGCGGCCCCCGTCAGCGCGAGGTGGTGGACGCCGGTGCCGCCAAGGGGCACGGGCAGCCAGGTGCCCAGCTCCACGCCGGCCCTGCCCAGCATCGCGACCGCGGGCCCCACGGTGACGTCCACACTGCGCGCGGCACAGCCGACGGCGAGGGCCTCAATGCCCGTGTGGAGCACGCCCAAGCCGCACTGCACGGTCAGTCTTGACACCCGATCCGTGCGCTGCCGCAGTGCCCAGGCGAGGCCGATGCCCGGGAGGGCCACCCCCAGCCACAGGCGGGGAGAGGTCGCGGCGAACACCACGAGAATGCCCACACCGAAGGCACTCCCGGCGACCCGCAGCACAAGCCTGCCGGCGAGGGGGCTCAACTTCAGGGTGCTGCTGCGACTGAGCCAGAGGGCCTCTGCCGCGTCCCCGCTCAGCGCCAGCACGGTGTTGAGGCCATGGGTCCAGAGCACCAGGGCGCCCCAGCGCTCGGCGGGCATCTCGGGAATCAGCAGGATGCTGCGGCCGATCTGCATGCCCACCGCCGCGCCCATGGCGACCATCGCCGCCACGACCCAGCCCCCATGGACCGTGGACGGCAGCTCCGGCTCGGCGAGGAGCCACCACACCGCCGTGAGGATCGCGCCCAGCACGGTGCCCACCGCGAGCCGGGCCCAGACCTTTGTTCCCATCGGGCCGCTCATCTCAGCCCACGCGTGTCACGCGACCCCACGAGACAGCAGCAGGTACTTGATCGTGCCGGCTGCGAGCTTCCACTCGCCAGCGTCCGTGGCCCGGTACAGCAAGCGGCGGCGGAGGTAGCGGGTCAACACGCGGGGATGCAAGTAGTAGCGCAGATAGAACTGGCGCTGGATCTTCTCGAGCGTTGCGTTGTCGACCTCGCTGAGGTTGACGTGCTGGGTCTCGTAGTGGTTGAGCTCGCCGAGATCTTCGACGTGGCCCATCTGGTCCTTCCAGCTCTGGCTGCCGGGGTAAGGCGTGTGAAACGCCACTTGGATCATGTCGGCGTCCAGCTCCCGGGCGAAGCGGAAGGTCTGGTCCATCTCGTCGCGGGTCTCGGAGGGGTGGCCGAGCATGTAGTAGGCGGTGAGCTGCAGCCCCGACTCTTTGACGGCCTTGGCCCCCGCCCGCATCTGGTCCGGCGTGGACTGCTTGCGGATCTGCTTGAGCACCCGTGGCACGCCCGACTCGACGCCCATCTTCACACCGACGCAGCCCGCGCGCTTCATCAGCCGGCACAGCTCGGGGTCGACCAGCTCGCCCCGGGTCTGGATGACCCAGCGCGTGGGTGCACCCGCCGCAATCAAGCCTTCGCAGATGGCGGCGACCCGCTCGCGGTTGAGGCTGAACACGTCGTCAATGGTGTACCAGGCGGTCATCCCGACATCGCGGTTCAACCGCAGCACGTCATCCACCACTTGCTCGGCGGGCTGGCCCCGGAAGCCCCGGCCATAGGACTGGCGCAGGGTCTGGGAGCAGAAGGTGCACGGGAAGGGGCATCCGCGACTGGTCAGCAAGAAGCCCCACCGCACCTTGCCGAACTGGGGCACCGTCGCAGACTGCATCCGGTAGCGGTCCAGGTGCAGCCCTTGGGGGTCGAGCGGCGGCAGGGCCCCCAGGTCCTTGACCTCGGCGTGGCTGCCGTGCTCGTGCACTTCTCCGTCCCACGTGGTGGCACCGGGGACCGTGTCGAAGGCTTGTCCCGACAACAGCGCGGCGATGCCGGCTTCGTGCTCGCCGCGCAGGATGCCATCGAACAGGCCGCGCTCGTCGAGAACATCGTGGGGACGGGCGCTTGCGTGCTGTCCAATCCCATAGATACGCACCGAGGGGGCCCGGGCTCGCAGCAGCTCCGCCAGCTCGATGGACCACTGGATCGTGGGCGTCATGGAGTCGATGAAGACGACGTCGGCGCCATCGTTCACGACCTCATTGCACAGCGCTTGGGGGTCCATAGGCTCGACGTGGGTGTCGAGCACGCGCGCCTGCCAGCCGCTCTGGCGGGCGATGGCCGCCGAGTACAGCAGCGAGCAGGGCCACATGAGGTCGTGGGGATGCCGGTTCTGGAATCGGAGCCACGGTGCGAGGCGGATGAAGAGCGCGCGGGGCATGGGGCCGTCCGACTGCGGTGGGCTCTGGCGTGGCCGTTCCCCGGGCGGGACGGGCAAGCGGCAGAGTCTCCTGGGTGCAATGCCCCGCTGACGGGTCATTCTGGGCGTCCGCTGCTGCTATTCAGAAGTGGATCAATCGCAACCTACCATGTCGGTCATCAGGAATCGGACGGGTTGGCCACTCAGGGTCGGGGGGGTGGACCGCAGTCGAGCAATGCCCAGTGCCTGCCGGGGATGAGGGTGTCGCACTGGCCGCAGATCTCGTACCGTGCATCGATGATCACGTTGCCCTGCTGGGGGCAGTCGGTGAGCCAGGTCTCTTGCCGCTGCAGTGCTGGCGCCACCTCGTCCCAGTACGTGGCCCAGCGCATCCACCGGGTGTCCACTTGGGAGCTGACCAGCCGGGTGCGGGTGAACTCGGGGTAGACTTGGATGCCGGGACCGACCTGAGCGAGGATGTTTTGGGCTTCGCTGGCCGCGTCGAGGGGGGCGCGGACCTCGATGATCGGTGGGCGGGCGGCGCCGGAGTATTGCAGCAGCAAGGCCACCAGCAGCGCGCCCACGGCCCGGGATCGGGGCATCCACGAAGCCAGTGCCACGGCTTGCCAAGGCAGCCAGAATGCGCTGATTTTGGGCTCCACAGGCAACACGCCGCTCAACATCGCCGCACAGAGTCCCAGGGTGCCGACTGTTGCGACTCTGGCGAGGTGGCCTCTGGGACCGGGCACAAGCGCGAGCACCGCCAGCACCCACGCGGTGTGGTTCAGCGGGCTGTCGGGGTTGCGGACCACCTGGGCGAGGGTGGGCCAGAAGCCGTCGGTGGCGCGGGCGCTGTGGTCGCTCAGTGCCGGCAGGAGCGTGGGCAGCATCGCCACGCAGAAGCAGACGGCGGCGACCGCAAAGGCCATCCGGCGGCGGTGGGGGAAGCGTCGGGCGGGCACGCTGGCGAGCACCAAGGCCACGCCAGCGATGATGCACAGGGGGTTGTCGAGCATCGCGAGGCCGGTGGCAACAAACGCGACCGCCATGGGACCGGTGGCCCGGCGCTGCACCGTCCCCAACCCAATCGCGCAGGCCGCCACCACGTTGCACAAGAAAAAGAAGGGGTAGGCCCGAGACTCCCAAGAGTAGATCAGCCAGGTCGGGTCCCAGAGGACGACGCCCGCCGCCGCAAGTCCGGCCACGCCCCCGAGTCGCCACGTGGTGCGGCCCAGGATCAGCCCGCCGACCACAAAGAGCACCACATGGACCGCCCGGATCAGGCCCAGTCCAACGGTCTGGTTGGCGGTGAGCGCCAGGATGCGGTGCAGCCGCGACGGCATTCCCCGGTCCCCGATCAAGAACGCCAGGGTGCCCGTGTCGGGGTGGCGAAGGCTGGAGACCTCGTCTTCAGTGATGGCGCCCACGTGCCAACAGATGGCGAGGAAGACCAAGCCGGGAAGCAGCAACAGCGCAGTCATCACGCCAGCGAGCACCCCATCGGGCCGCCACCGCAGTGCCGGACGCTGGGCGATGAGCACCGCGCCGAACAACGTCCAGGCGAGCGGCCAGAAAAAGTCGATCGGGTACACCGGCGCAGGGTACCCCATGCGGTCTTGGGGGCCTGTGCGTGCGCAGACGCCGGAGCCGATGCGCCGCTACTCGCAGCGCTCCAGGGCTTCGTTGCAGGTCTCGCCCTCGGGGCACTCTTCGTCGCGGCGGCAGGGTGTGTAGCCGTCGATCTCCACCCGGCCCAGCCGTGCGCTCACGGTGTGAAGCTCGGCGCAGCCCCCGTCTTCCAAGTCCGTGCTGTCGACGGTGCGGCGCTCGATCTCGCCGGCAGGAAAGCCGGTGATGCCAAACTCGATGAGTGCGTCGAAGGCGCTGGCGGGCACCACACCTTCACCGGTGTCGGGGAACACACAGATGAGGCTGCTGGGGGTGAGGCCATGCTGGTCAATGCGCAGCTTGAGGGCCACTTCGGTGCGGGAGCCGCTGTCGGGGGGTGTCCATCGCACGGTGAACGGCTGGCCGGGTGCGAGCGACCAGTCGGAGCTCTCGAGCTCGAAGGGGTCGGGTGCCACGCCGTGCAGCGTCAGCGCCGTGTAGGCCCCGCCCTCCGTGCGCACCGTGACCACGTCCCGGGGCGCCCACGGCGGGTTGTCGAGGCTGGTGTCGAAGTAGCTGTTGCCCGGGGTCACCGGCTGCATCGACACGGCAGTGCTCAGGCCCAGAACATCGACCGTGCCGAGATCTTGGGCTTCAGGGTAGGCGACACAGGTGCCCGACAGATCACACGTGAAGCCGGGCTCACAGCCGGGGTCACAGAAGGGGTTTTCCCGGCGCCAGATGGTGCAGTCGCCCTCGGTCAGCAGCTCGGTGAGCACGGAGGTCGGCAGCACCGCATTGGCCACTTCACCGACCACCGCGGCATAGTCCTCGTTGGATTCCACTTCAAAGACCCCGTGCCGGGTCTCTTGGGGGCACGCGCCCTCCAGCGGGACCGTGTTCGGGTCCAGGTCTTCGGTCTCGCCCCCATCGGCCCCGTCTGCACCATCACCACCGTCCGCGGTGCCGCTCTCGCCTTCGCCACCTTTGTTGGTGTTGCAAGCCAGCAAGGAGACCATCAGCAGAGCAATGCGCATGTCGAGTCCATGGGGTTTCTGGGTGCGGCGAGGCCCCAGGGGAGGGCTTCGTGGGCGCCGGCAGCGTAGCCGGTCCCAAGCCCACCTGGACAGGATAGGCCGCAGCGGAGGTGCAGCGTGCCCGACAATGAGCATGGTCAGCCGGTTGGCGACTTCGTGGTGGACTGGACCCCGAGCCAACCCCCGTCCTCACTGCCGCTGACCGGCGCGCACGTGCGCATCGTGCCGCTGGACCCAGAGCGCCACGGTGCTGATCTTCACAGCGCTTTCCACTCGCCGGAGGATCCTCGCACGTGGACCTACATGGCCTTCGGTCCGTTCCCCGATGCGGCTCGGTTCCAGGCCTGGCTGGTGGACATGGGCCGCTCCCGGGACCCGCTGTTCCATGTGTGGGAAGTGGGTGGCGTGGCGTGTGGACTGTCGAGCTTCCTCAACATCGTGCCGGACCACGGCACCATCGAGCTGGGCAATGTGACCTTGGGCACGTCGCTCCGGCGCACGACGGCCGCGACTGAGGGGTTCGCGCTGGTGCTGCGGGAGGCCTTTGAGGTCTGGGGCTACCGCCGCTTCGAGTGGAAGTGCGATGCGCGGAATGCGCCCAGCATCGCGGCGGCGCTGCGGCTGGGGTTCACACCGGAGGGGGTGTTTCGCTGCCACCGGGTGGTGCGGGGGCGACAGCGGGACACGGCGTGGTTCTCCATCACGGTCGATGACTGGCCGGCGGTTCGTGCGGGCCTGGACGCATGGCTGAGCGCCGACAACCATGGACCCGACGGCGCTCAGCGCACCCCGCTGGCCGCGTGCCGAGCGACCGGAAGCCTCACGTCCGCAGGGTGATGCTGCCGTCGAGGTTGCACCCGTGCACCCAGGCCTTGAAGCGCCGCGGAGGCGTCGGCCCGGGCCGCAACACAAGGGTGCGGGGCCGACCGGGGCTCAGGTGAAACCAGTCGTCATCGGGCGTGTAGCCAGGACTCTCGACGTGCAGCCCTTGGATCAGCCGGGTGCTGCTGAGGTCGACTTGCACAGTCCCATCGGGTTGGGTGGATGCGGTGGCCTCCACCTCCGTGGGCGCCAGCATCGGCAGCGCGTGCCCACCTGGGAACAACACGTCTTCGCTGATCAACACGTCATCTTGGAGCATTCGGGCCACCACGCAGTCGTGGGTGGGCGGGCCGAAGCGGTAGGCGTGGCAGGCATCGACAAAGCCGTCCAGCAAGGCATCCCCGCTCAAGGTGGTGCCCGAGAACGGCGCCAAGCTCAGGGCGTGGTGGGTGCTGCGGACCACACCCCGCAGGCTGTCGCAGAGCAGCAGCTCCACCTCGCCGGACCACGGCGTCGGGGTCTCGTTGAGAACATGCACCCCCACCCCATCGAGACCTTCATCTGTGAGCAGGATGGCGCGCGGGGCCCACGCCCGCTTGAGGAACCACCAGGCGGACTTCGGCCGGCGGGCGCTGTCGAGGATGCCCCAACCAGCACCGGGGCGGAGGTCCTTGAGAAACCAGACCAGCGCACCATCACAGCCACTGTCGGGCCGTCGCCACTCCGCAAAGGTGCGCAGCATCACCTCACCGGTCACCAGTCGGGACAAGGTCCGGTAGCGGCCGGGGTCGACCCGCCGCAGCTGCACCGGATCGAGACCGAACAGGGCGGTGAGGTAGTGGTCCCGCACGTCCTCGAAGTCCCAGCCCGCGCCGTTGTCCCGGGGCACGGCCGCTTTCCAGTCGGGGTGGTGTGGAGGGGTGTCGGCCCCTCGGGGGAGCAGGGCCAGGGTCTCGTCGGCGGGCACATTGGAGAATCCCAGGCACTCCGGCGTGAAGCGCACCCGGGCGCGGCGGGCGTCGCTCAGCGGGCGCTGGTAGGCCCCGACGCCGTAGTAGTGGGTGATGCCGTGGCCTGTGTGGAAGGGCAGAACGCCGCCACTGGGGCTGTTGTCGACCCAGGCGGTCCCGGGCAAGTGGCGCGCGGTCTGTGCCTCGGCTTCCCGGTGCAGGGCCGCCGGCGCATCGGTGCCGAGACCCAACATGCTGGCTTGTTGCAGCACCTCGCTGCCCCCGCACACCACCGCCACGCAGGGGTGTCCGGCGAGGCGGCGGAGGTTGGCGTCCAGCTCGTGAGTGATGGACGCGGCAAAGGCCGGGTCGTCCATCGGCAGGTCCATGTTGGCGAACATCAGATCGTGCCAGATGAGAATGCCGTGCTGGTCGCAGCTCTTGAGTAGCTCATCCGAGGCCCAGGTCATCGTGCCGCCGATGCGCAGCATGTTGAGGCCCGATGCTGCCGCCCCCGCGACGGACCGTGCGGTGTCGCCGGGGGCACCGTCCATGGACCGCGCATCCTCGACGGTCCAGCACGCCCCCCGACAGAACAAGCGCTGCCCATTGACGATTAGGGTGAACTGGCCGCCGTCGGTGATGGCGGCGATGCTGCGGAAGCCCAGCGCGGGCAGGGGTTGGTCGACCGTGGCGCCGCCGGACAACAAGCGAATCACCGCAGGCTCACAGTGGGCTTCGCCGGCACCCTGGGGCCACCACAGGGGCACACCCGGCAGGGCGGCCTTCACCGAGGCGTGATTGTTGACAATGCTCATTGGCAGTGTGTTCTCGCCCACTGTCACGGCGCAGGAGTCCACGTCCTCCGGCAGCGCACAGCTCAGCGTCAAAGTGGCCACCCCGTCCACCGCAGTGGCCTCGATGCGGATGTCTGTCGCCACCATCGAGGGCACCGGCTCCACCACAACCGCCCGCCAGGGTCCCACCGCCGGCAGGGCAGGGGTCCATCCGGGGATGCGCCCCAGCAAGCCCGTGCGCACCCAGCGCAGCTTCTGTTCGTCGACCAGTGCGGTCTTCCAGCGGGGCCGGGGGCGCCGTGCCTTCAGGTGCTCCGTCAGCGAGCGAAAGCAGATCCACAGCGCATTGGTGTCGCCGTCGGCACGCAGCAGGGCAGGGTCGAGGGGGACGACGGCGGGCAAGAACTGGTTGGTGGACTGAAGGACCGAAACGCCGTTGATCCAGATCTCGGCGAGGGTGGCCAGACCGTCGAAGCGCAAGTGGTGGCGCACACCTTCGGGCAGCGCAGGCAAGCGGGTGCGGTACCACCAGTCGCGACCGTCCAGATCGTGGGCCGGGTTGCCGGTGGGCCGGTGATCCAGCGGGAGGTTGAGGGCCTGGGCGACCGTTCCGGGCACAGGCGCCGTGATCCAGTCCACACTGTCGACTTCTTTGGGACACGACGCGGCGCCCGGTGCGGTGCTGCAGAGTGCCCACGGTCCAAGCGCCAAGGGTTCACCGCTCATGCGCGGGCGCTCAGGCTGTCCATCGCTTGGTCCCAGGCGGACGCTTGCTCATCGAGGGCGTCCAGCACGGGGGTGCGCCGTCGGGCCATGGCCCGCGCGAGCTGAAACTGGGTCGCCTTCGCGGACCGGCTGATGCGGAGTAGCGCTTCTTGCGCGGTCGACAGGCCATCCACCCCACAGCGCTCCAGCCAGGCGAGGTGGGAGGCGGCAAGCTCGTAGGCCGCACCGTACTGGCGCAACGTGGCGAAGGAGTACGTGTGAAAGCCCTCCAGTCCAGCATCTTGGAGCCATTCGAGGTCCGTCTGCATCTGGGTCTTGAAGGCCCGGATGGGGTTGGTGGGGGGCAAGCGAGACAGCTGGCGCTGGAGCTGGGTGAGGCTGGCGTCGGTGCGGTCCTTGCCCTGAAGCGCGGCCCGGCCGGGAATGGGCTTGAGGAACTCGATGTAGGGCGGCAGCATCCGCGCGTGGGCCAGCCCCTCGGACTGGAAGCAGCCCACGAAGTCGTCGCCCTCCAGCTCGAAGTAGCCCTGGTTGTGGAAGTACCCGAGGCGCTGGGCGTCGAGGTCGATGTGGTTGACGGCCACCGTGGACTTGACGTGGGCCCGGTGGTGGGCGGTGCCCGCGGTGTCCGGCAAGAACCAGGAGTCCAGCTCCACCAGCACGGGCCGACCGGCCGCCACGTGGGCGTGTACATGCTCATGGAGGGGGCGCCACGGGGCCAGCTCGAACAGGGCCACGGCGAACTGTTCCTCCACGTCCTGGTGGGGGAACTTGAAGAAGGTCCACTGGTCCACATCCCAGTCGACCGTGAGCGCAAAGGCCATCGCTGCGAGGGGCTCGAAGCCCAAGGCGTGCAGAAGCTCGATGACCACGTCGGTGTAGCAGTTCGTCTCGGCCCAGATGCGGTCACCTTGGTGGGTGGCGTGGCGCACGTGGGTGGCCGGATCGAGGTCGAGGATGCGGGCGGCGCTCATGCGTTGCCCCCGTGGATGCCCAGCCGGTGTCGGAGCTCATGGGGCCAGTGGGTTGTGTCGAGACCGTGGTGGCGGAGAAGTGCGAGGGTGACACGCTCAAGGCCGAAGCCGATGCACGCCGTGCTGGCGGGAACACCGTCGGGGCCGATGATGTCGAAGGCCTTGCCGAAGTAGTCGAGGTGCAGGTTGGTGGACGAGATGGCCGTCGGACCCCCGGTGTCGTTGACTTGCACCACCAGCTCAAACTTGAGGGTCTGTTCCCGCTGGCTGGCCTTGGACATGCGCCCGCCGCGACCAAAGAAGGGGTCGTTGGCGACCACCGCCTCCACCGGCAGGCCCATGCTGCGCAACAGCGCCCCGCCCCGCTCCAGCCACGCATCTCGGTGGGCGAGGGCTTGCTCGGCCGTGCCCAGCCGCACCATCTCGCGCTGGCGGAACATCTGCATGCGGGTGGGCTCGGGCGACGGCTCATGTCGAAACACAAACGAGCGCAGATCCACCATGCGGCCCTCAGCGCCGAGCTGCCCAGTGGCCGTGGGATACAGCGGGTAACAAGCTGCGGGAATCAGCATCAGCTCGGACGGAACGAGGTCATCGGTCCACGGCTCGCCGGCCTCAAAGCGCCCCACCATCGCCCGGTGGTCCCGCTCATTGCCGGTGAAGGTGTGCACCGATCCCAGCAGGTCTGGGAAGTTGTGGATGTGGTTGATGCGGCTGTAGTGGGCGCGGCTGAACACCGGCGGAAACCGCAGCACCTCGGTCGGCTCGTCGCCTGCCTCTGGTGATCAGGCGCTCGGTACCCCTTCGACAATGCCCTCGAACACGCTGCTGCGGCCATAGACGCCTTCGACGCCCAGAGGCAGCAAGAGGCCGTTCGAGACGGTACGTCTCGAAAGGTGGGGCCCAGCGTTGTGTTGGCTTCGACATCACTATGGTTCACCCGCCCCACGCTGCATGATCTGCACCGTTGAGCACTGGCCCAGGATGCGCTCGTTGTTGACCATCAAGGCGGTGCCGTAGCAGTCGCGCAGGTAGCGCCCGAGGGAGTGGCGATGGTCATTGCGGTAGCCATTGATGCCGCAGATGAGCAGGGCCTTGCCGACGATGTCGACGATGAGCTGGCTGGTGCTCACCTTGAGGTTGCTGATGCGAGTCGAGAACGTGAAGTCGGGGAAATGGCTGCCCCACATGCTCTGCCTAGTCCGGTCTACAGCCTGGTTGCGGCGGCAGCGCACCGAGCCCCGCAGGGTACACAGCACCGTGCCGACCT